>NZ_OZ034701.1:0-1466785 GCF_964026815.1 Wolbachia endosymbiont (group A) of Andrena fulva | reverse complement strand
TCTATTCTATTTATTCTTTTGTATATTAAAGTATAGTAATAATAATAGTTCTATCAATAACTTGTTACTAACTTAAAATTCAGTAAAAATTGGCGTTGTTCAACTTGTGGATAAATATGTGAGTAACTTTCGTATATTATTGATTTTCTGTTATGATTTATGTGTATAAGTAAAGTGTTTAGAGTGTTAGTAATTTTCTTTTATGGAAAATACTTTACCATCATGCATTGTTACACAACTATGTATATGTTGTTGAAAAAGTTGTTGATCAATTGTTGGTATTTTATATCAACAAATAATTCACAAATTAATTTGACATTATTCACATGCTTATTAAACATTTAATAACAGTTTTCTTGATAAATCTAATCTGAAAACGTTTTTGCCATTACAGGGAATAAATTGAGTAAAAAAAGAACCTTAGTAGAAAAAATAGCATATAGAATTTTTCTCTTCCTTTTCAAAAAAGCTTCTGTGTTGAAAAAGTGTGCGACTGAGGCATTAATGAAAGATCTGCCAGACCTTAATATATTTAATGGTCTATTAAAATTCCGCGATTGTGGTATAATGGATATAATGACTCCACGTACAGAGATATGCGCAGTAGACATTGAGTCAAGCGAGCGTGAAATAATAAAGAAGATAAAAAACACTTGCCACACTAAAATACCAATTTATAAAAATAACTTTGATAACGTAATAGGCTTTTTTTATGTAAAAGATGTTATTTTTAATAGGGATAAAAATTTTAATCTGAAACATATTATACAAAGCGTAATATTTGTTCCACCCTCGATGAAGACAACTAATCTTTTTGTTAGGATGAACTCTTCTAAATCATGCTTAGCTATCGTATTGGATGAATATGGTGGAACTGATGGTTTAATTTCAATGACTGATCTTATAGAGGAACTAATACCAAACATTGATAGTGAAAACGAAATAAATTCAGAATATACCATTACTGAATTGTCTCAAAATAAGTTTGAAGTATCAGCAAGGGCTCTTATAAAAGATATAGAAGAGGATCTAAAAATAGAATTACGTGACCCTGAAGAAGACTATGTTACACTTGGTGGTTTGATTCTTTCGATTGCTGGTAAAGTGCCTTCTGTAGATGAAGTCATTAAATATAAAAATGGTATGAAGTTTATCATCAAAGATGCAAATGAGCGCTACATTAATAAAATAGTACTAGACTTAAGTGATTACAAAAATTAGATTTGGTACCCCTTGTCGGGGAATGCCAAGGTGCGCCAAGAAGTGCTTGGAGAACAGTTGGTGAAAATCCAACACAAACAAAGTCTAGCCAACAGTTTGGAACAGACCACTATGTTGCATGAGGTAACGAGTGTAATAGAGCTAGTGGGATGGACAATGCAGGGCACAACGGAAGTGAAGGAGTGGAGTCCCGAAATACCTGAAGACATAGAGGTCGACATGTTCATGGCCATGGAAGACAGCATGAAGGATAACGTAAAGGCAAGTTATCACTCACTCTATCGGGATCTGAGACCGTGCCATGTATTGAAATGGACTTCAAGTGAACTTGGGAGATCCCATGCATTCCTATTAAGGTACGTTGGAACAAGTCAACAAAGGCAAGAACTAGCGGAAGATGCAGGGGAAGTCGGACTGATTGATAGTACTCAGAATGTGGGAAAGCCACGTACAAGGGGAAGCGATCAGCAATATAGTAACTGGAATAGGGATTGCTATGCCAATACAACGGAGGTAGGAATAACATGCGATATAAACTAAACCAGATAGCAGTAAGAGCAAAGCAAGATAAGCGACTAAAATTCACATCGTTAGTCCATCTGATAAATACAGAGAATCTTGCGAGATGTTATAAAGAACTGAAGCGTAACAAGGCTTGTGGAGTAGACCAGATAACAGTGGAATCATACGGAGAAAATCTGAATGAGAAACTCGAAGTGCTAGTAGAAAGTATGAAGAGGAAGCAATATCAACCACAACCAGTAAAGAGGGTATATATACCGAAAGCTGGAAGTAAAGAGAAACGCGGACTCGGAATACCATCGACCGAGGATAAATTAGTACAGATTATGCTGAAGAAGATATTAGAAAATATTTACGAGGCAAACTTTCTGGACAGCTCATATGGATTTCGACCAGGAAGAAACTGTCATCAAGCGGTAAATGCACTAGATAAAGCAGTTATGTACAAGCCAATAAACTACATTGTAGAAGTGGATATCAAGAAGTTCTACGATAATATACAGCATAAATGGCTAATGAGGTGTCTAAGGGAACGAATAACTGACCCAAATTTGCTGTGGTTAGTAAAGCGGTTTCTCAAGGCAGGGATAGTCGAAGCTGGAAATTATGAAGCAACAAAACAAGGTACACCACAAGGCGGTATAGTAAGTCCTGTATTAGCAAATATATACTTACATTATGTGTTGGATTTATGGATAGAAAAGAAATTTAAACCAAGATCCAGAGGATATATACAAGTAATAAGGTTTTGCGATGATTTTGTGGTTTGTTGCGAAAGTAAGGTAGACGCGGAAGAATTTCTGGAATTACTGAAACAAAGGCTAAATAAATTTGGGTTGGAAGTATCTGAAAACAAGACCAGAGTAGTAAAGTTTGGCAAGAGGGAGTGGCAACGAGCGATAAGAGAGAAACGAAGGACGGAAATTCAATTTTCTGGGGTTTACGCACTATGGTGCAAAAAGTCGTCGTGGTAGATTAATGATGGGACATAAAACCTCTAAGTTAAATCTAGCCAGAAAACTAAAAGAAATCAAGGAGTGGTTGAAAATAGTCCGCGGAAGTATTCGACTTAAAGATTGGTGGCAAGTACTGAAGGCTAAATTAACAGGACACTATAACTACTTTGGTATTAGCGGAAATTATTGGTGTTTGAAACAATTTTACACATCAGTAAGAAAGCTAGCATTTAAATGGATAAATCGGCGTAGTCAGAAAAAGAGTATGACCTGGGAACAGTTTGTACACTACGTAGAAGTAAATCCATTACCAAAGCCAAAAATACATTTTTCTTTATATGCATAAGAGGGACGACTGTGAAAACTAATATTGATGAGCCGTGTGCGGGAAATCTGCAAGCACGGTTCTTTAGGGGGAGTTGTAGTAATAAAACTCAAACGAGAGGAGTAAAGCTACAGCTTCTACCGAACTCAAAAATCGAAGAATTTCGTTCTTTTATGCACGAAATAAACGTTGATGCATTTGTGTTGCATACTAAAGATGAATATTTAAATGAGTATTCAGAGGAGCTAACAAAGCTGTGTGGCTTCACAGGAACAAATGGGCTGCTCATTGTTACAAAAAACAACAAGTGCCCATTTTTTACAGATGGACGCTATATCACACAAGCTCGCAATCAGCTCGATCGGGGCAATTTTCAAGTATATAATATACAAGAAGAGGATCCACGCGAATGGATAAAAGCAAACTTAACATCGACTGCCTCACTAGGTTATTATTTGCAATATTTTACCATAGAAGATATAAGAAAGTATGAGAATATCTGTAAATTAATACCCTGTTTAGCTGGAAAAAAAAGTGACTATCGAAAACAAGCAGTGGTTTTACATTCTATTGAATATGCTGGTGAAAGTAGTAAGGACAAATGTGAAAAAGTCGCTAAAAGTATAGATAAAGAAGCTGAAGCAGTGCTTTTAACTGATCCAAATTCAATTTCATGGTTATTAAATTTAAGAAATGAAAATGCTAAATATACTCCATGTATATTGGGCCGTGCTATATTGTATAAAAGCGGTAATGTTGATTTGTTTATTCAAGATAAAGAACATTCAACTATAGAAGCAAATTTAGGCAACCATATAAATATTTTTGATATTAGTGGGCTAGAAAATTCGCTGCACAAGCTAAATTCAATAGTTATAGATCCAAACACAACTCCAATGAGTATCATGGCTGTAATAAAAGATAAACAGGTAGCTGAAAGAGAGGATCCTTGTTTAATTCATAAAGCAGTAAAAAATCAAACTGAAATAGCTGGGGCTATAAATGCGCACATCAGAGATGGAGTGGCAGTTACAAACTTTCTACATTGGCTTGAAAATAATGTTGGTACAGAGCTTGAAGCTGAAGAGAAACTCTTAGAATACAGAAAAGAGCAGAATTTGTTTAAGCAACTAAGTTTTCCAACAATTTCAGCATTTAATGAGAATGGAGCAATAATTCACTATCGTGCAAGCAGTAAGACGAATAAAGTAATTCAGAAAGATGGACTGTATTTGATTGACTCTGGTGGCCAGTACCTTGACGGCACAACTGATGTGACAAGAACTGTAGTAGTTGGTAATCCGACCAATGAGCAAATAACCCACTATACAATAGTACTCAAAGCTCACATTGCTATAGCAAGTGTCGTCTTTCCCCCCGGCACTACTGGTGGAGAATTGGATATATTGGCACGTACGCATTTATGGAAATTTGGAATGGACTATATGCATGGTACAGGGCATGGAGTAGGAAGTTACCTATCAGTACACGAAGGACCACAAGCAATATCAAAGGGAAATAAAGTGAAACTCACGCCAGGCATGATACTATCCAACGAACCTGGCTATTACATTCCGGGAGAGTATGGAATAAGAATTGAAAATCTGATATATGTCGACAGACAAGAAGACGGCTTCTTAAACTTTAAACAACTGACCTCTATTCCATATGATAGAAGACTAATAAATGTGCAAATGCTTACTAAGGATGAAATTGAATGGATAAATGGCTACCATCAATTTGTCTATAAAAACTTAGAAAATAGCGTCAAAGATAAGGGGTGGTTAAAGAAAGTATGTGACTCTTTATAAGCAAAGGAGCATTTTTTGTTGTTTAAAAAGTATTAATGCAATTGTGATGAGTATTTTGTATTGTTTTTAATTTAAAAACAATATATAATAGAAAATCGATATTTTCAAGTAGGTGTAATTATGACAGGTAAAGTGCAAGAAGATGAATTTATGAAGCAGTATATGGATACTTGCAAAGAGCAAATAGAAAAATTAGCCAAGGATCCTGAATTGCTTAATCAGACTTTAAAACCATTTATGCAAATGTCTCAGCAGCTTATGGCTGGCGGTATGTTAGAAGGGGCTATGCCCAACATGATATCTGATTTGGGTAGTATGGATATCAACAAGATGATTGCTCAGATGAAGGAAATGATTGACTACATAAGAGGTAACTATAAGGAACTAATGAAAGAGCACAGCTCGCAGATTCAAGAGCTTGATGAATCCAGTAAAAAGCTAAGAGGCTTAGTTAAAAAATTGATAGAAAAGATCGAAAGTAAATAAATAACATCTGGATTTCTGTCATTCTATATACAACTTTCTAGTTGGACGGTAAGTCGAGGTCAATTATTGATGTCATGAAAGTAGCTGACACTGGTTCCTTTATGACGGCAGTGCCCAGAGGTGTCATCCCAGTACTTGACACTGGGATCCAGTTCTTATTACCTGGTGTAAAGTTAAGTTTCCTGGATTCCAGTGTCAAGCACTGGAATGACAGCAATCCTACGTCATACCGCGATTCATTCGCGGTATCTTAGTATAGATTCCGCTAACAAGTAGCGGAATGACGGTTTTTCAAATCGTCGATGAACCTAAGTCACTTTAGCTATAGTATCGGGAACGTAATTGCACATTGGTTTTACAAATTTGAAAATTAGTGTTAGATAAAAATATAAACGCAAAAGGAAAAAAAATGATTGAACTTAGAGGTCCAGAAATTTGTGCAGGCGGAAATAAGAAAAATTTGATTGTTTTTTTACATGGTTGGGGCTCAAGTGGCGATAATTTCATTCACCTTGCTAAAGTTATGAGCAAGTTTTTACTGGGTTCATATTTTGCAGTACCCAATGCTCCGTTTGAAAGAGAAATAGGTGATGGTTATCAGTGGTTCAGCTTGGAAGATCGTAGTGAGGAAGCGCTATATAATGGAGTAAAAAATGCTACATCAATTGTAAATCATTTCATTGATACAAAATTAAAGGAGCTTAATTTAAAAGATACGCAACTTTCTTTAGTTGGATTTTCTCAAGGAGCAATGCTTGCAATACATACAGCTCTCACCCGCTCTCAATCCTGTGCATCAGTTGTTGCATACTCTGGTAGATTTCTTTCACCTTCAAAAACTGCACCAGAGATCAAGTCAAAACCTAACATATGTGTTATCCATGGTGATGCTGACGACGTGGTACCTTTTTCGTCCCTCGACTTAGCGGTTAAAGCTCTGAAAGAAAATGGAGTAAATGTTGAAGGACACCCAATTTATGCATTAGGGCATATTATTAATGAAGAGGGAATAAAATTAGGAGTAGAATTTATCAAGAAGAATTTTAAAAATTAATTTTCATGCACTTGTTTTGCTTTGGTTATGGATATGTAGCTAAATTTTTATCGAAAAAATTACTGAACTTAGGTTGGAAAGTCAGTGGCACATCAAGAAGTAAAAATATACAAGATGTAATCCTCTTTAATTATGAGAAAGTTAGTCAAGATCTGCTTAAAAGCGCAACGCACGTTTTAATTTCTATTCCTCCAGATGGCGATGATGTTGTGGAGAGATACGGTGATTGCCTGCAAAATGTAAAATGGCTTGGTTATTTGTCTGCAACTAGCGTCTATGGTGATCACTCTGGTAATTGGGTGAATGAGGAATCTGAAACAAAACCTATAGAAATCAGAGGAGAAAAACGCCTTAAATCTGAAAGGAAGTGGCTAAATAGCAAACTGCCTGTACATATTTTTCGTTTAGCTGGAATATACGGTCCTGGTAGGAACGTGTTAATTGACTTGCAGCTTGGCAAAGCTAGAAATATGAAAAAAGAAGGGCATTTTTTTTCTCGTATTCACGTTGAAGATATATCGAATATTCTATTTTCTTCCATGCAAAACATAAAACCTGGTGAAATATACAATTGTGCAGACGATTTACCCACTACACAATCTGAAGTGGTAATATATGCGACCAAACTTCTCAATGTTAGCCCTCCAGAACCAATTGAGTTACCAGATTATGCACAGAGTTTTTATTTAGGATCAAAAAAAGTAAGTAATGTTAAAATTAAAAAAGATCTTAATGTCTCTCTAATTTATCCTAACTACAAGGTGGGATTAGAGAGTTTGCACGTAAACAAAACTGAAATCACATCAGAATGATAGATAGGCTTATTGTCACTGCCATTAAGTTAAGGAAAGAATGGTTAAAAACTGAACTAAAAAGTCAGAAATAATTAAGGATTTATGACAAATGCTGAAACAGAATAGAGTAAACTTTAAAGCAGATAAACTCTGAAGTGTAAATTACTTAAGAAATAGTGACCTTACCCAGAAAAAGTGGAGAGAAAGAAAAGAGTTTTTTTGGGTAAAATAAAATTTTGGAGGATTAGAAATGGTAAGAGAATATACAGCAGAATTCAAATTGGAAGCTGTTAAGCTGGCAAATGAACAAAGAAAGGTAGGTCAACCAGTTGCAAAAGTAGCAAGAGATCTAGGAATAAGGGATAGTGTATTAGGAAAATGGATGAAGAAATATAACGAAAAAAAGTCAGCGGCAAATGCATTTCCAGGTAGAGGTAACATGGCTCCTTACGACAAAGAGAGGTTTGATTTACAAAGCAAGAGTAACAAGGGAAAGAGACATTTAAAAAAAAGCCCTGGCCAGTCAAAAAGAGTAAAATATTTTTTTATATAGTAACTGCTATAAAGTACAGGAATTATGTAGGATTTTCTGCTAGTGGCTACTATAAGTGGACCACAAGAAAAATAAGCAGTAGAGAATCAGCAAATAAAGAGTTATTAGCAGATATTCAAAAAATATATCAAGCTTCTAAATGTAGATATGGAGCTCCTAAAATTCATGCTGAATTGAAGGCTTTGGGTAAAAGTTGCAATTTGAAAACGGTGCAAAGTATTATGCAGAAAAATGACATCAGGGCTATACTGAGAAGAAAGTTTAAAATTAAAAAACAACAAACAGATAATAGAGCTGTAGCTCCCAATATATTAGACCAAAACTTTATTGTTGATCAACCAAATAAAGTATGGGATTACTTACATCAAAACCAAGGAGGGATGGCTATATTTGGCAGCAATAATTCTCACGTATGGTAGTTAATGAGTAGTGCAATAAATAAACAATTGGTTATGAACTCTTTATTAATGGCCATTAATAGATGGCCATTAATAGGCGTAAACCTGTTAAAAATCTACTGCTGCACAGTGACCAAGGTTCACAATATACTGCGCAAGGGTATCAATATCTCTTAGCTGTAAAGAATATAGATGAGTAATAAAGGCTGTTGTTACGACAATTCTGTTGCAGAAAGCTTCTTTAGCTCATTGAAAAGAGAAATACTTATTGATACTTCACAACACTCTGCTCAACAAACTAGAACTGCAATATTTGAATACATAGAAATTTTTTATAACAAACAACGTCACTATTAACTATTGCATTCCAGAACAATTTGATTCATCATTCTCTTTGTGAAAAACATTCCAAACTTTCTCTCCACTTTTTCTGGGTAAGGTCAAATTTCTTCTACTAGGTTTTGATATTACATATGTGTACATCCCCATCATGAATGCTATTTTCGGTAAAATCTCTTACAACGCTCAAAAGCAGAAAAACAAAAACTTGATTTTCTCAGCTAAATAGTGGACCATCAAAAGCACGCATAAATATCTACAATGAAAGAAAAAACTTTCACAATCATCGATGGCTATGGTTTTCTTTTCAGAGCTTACTATGTACTACCTCACTTAATTACCACAACAGGAATGCCAATAGGTGGTGTATATGGCTTTCTGAATATGGTTCTTAAGTACATTGCCCATTCGGACTACTTAACTATAGCACTTGATGCAGGGAAAAAGAATTTTAGGCACAATTTATATTCTGAATACAAAGCAAACAGAGTAACGCCTCCTGAGGATCTAACTCCACAGTTCACCATACTGAGGGAAGCGGTAGAAGCTTTTAACCTCAGCTATGAAGAGATTGAAGGTTATGAAGCAGATGATATAATTGCAACACTAGCTGCAAAATACGCCAACCACCAAGACTTTAAAGTGGTAGTCGTTTCATCAGATAAAGATTTATTTCAACTCTTGAACCACAATATTTTAATATTCGACCCCATTAAAAATATATATATAGATGAAAAACAAGTAATAGAAAAATTTGGTGTAAACTCACACAAGCTTCTTGATTTATTTTCTCTAACTGGTGATGCATCTGACAACATTCCAGGCGTTCCGGGAATAGGTCCGAAGACTGCAGCTAAATTACTGGATGAATTTGATTCATTGAATAATATTATAGAGAACATTGATAATATCGAGCAAACGAGGATTCGTAATATTCTCACCGAACATAAGGAAAAAGCTCTAATTTCAAGAGAACTTTTATCACTATGCGAAAAAGTAGACCTTCAACATGATATTGCAAAATATGAAGTCCATTCTCCAAATATGGAAAAACTATTATCCTTTTTAAAGAAGTATGAATTCAATTCCTTAATAGGGAAAGTGGAAAAGCTTTTTTCCTATAATGGGTCTAGCACAAAAGAGAAAATAGAATATAGTAGTGAAGAGTTAGAGAAATTTTTGGAGCATTGTAGATATGAAGGCAGAATTGCAATTCATTGCCACTTTGAAGACAACTTATTAAATAAAATTTCCTTATCTTATAGCGAAAGTAATATTTTTTATATAGAGCAAGACAGCATACAAGATGCACTCATTATAATTAATTTAACTTTGCTCTCAAATGGAGTGCTTAAAATAATACATAACATTAAAGAGATCAGGAAAATCTTCCCTACAGTAGAGAAGATGCTAGATTCAGTTGATGATTTGATGATAATGTCGTATAGCTTGGATACAGGAAAGCATGATCACAGTATTCCAAACATAGTTGCGCATAATTTGAGTGAAAATGCAGAAATTTTCTCGGCAAAAACTTTAATAGCAATTCATGAAAAGCTAAAGCAAAGGTTATTTCAGGAAAAATTGCTCACAATTTACGAGCGCTTCGATAAGCCACTTATGAAAGTAATATTTGATATGGAGAAAAATGGGATATTACTGAACATACAAAAATTACAGGAGCTGTCCGATAAATTTCAGCAGGTAATTGCCGTGCTTGAAGATGAGATATATAATTTGGCAGGAGAAAGATTTAATATTGCTTCGCCAAAACAATTAAGTGATGTTTTATTCAACAAAATGGGGCTTAATAAAAAGAAAAAGTCAAAAAAATCTGGATCGTATAGCACCAATTATGAAGTTCTAGAGGCACTCGAAGAAGAAGGGGTAGAAATCGCAAGTAAAATTCTAAATTGGCGACATTTAAGTAAATTAAAAGGCACCTACACTGATGCGCTAATAAAGCAAGTTGATTCCATTGATGGTAGAATACACACAAGCTTTTCAACGACTGCAACTGCAACTGGAAGGCTGAGCTCCAGCAATCCTAATTTACAGAATATTCCTATCAGAAGCGAAGAGGGAAATCTCATCAGACAAGCATTTATTGCGCCAAAAGGGCATAAGATAATTTCTGCTGACTATTCACAAATAGAGTTAAGACTCCTGGCACACGTTGCAAACGTTGCAGCATTTAAAGAAGCTTTTGCAAACGGACAAGATATTCATGAGATCACCGCTAGGCAAGTTTTTGGAGTGCAAGAAATAGATGAGCAATTAAGACGCAAAGCAAAATCCATCAATTTTGGAATTATATATGGCATTAGCCCATTTGGTCTTGCAAAGCGGCTTGGAATTACCATTGCGGAAGCTGCTGAATACATTAATTACTATTTTTCCTGTTACCCAGAAATAAAGGCCTATATGGAAAAAGCAGTGTCTATCGCAAGATTGCATGGTTATGTAGAAACTTTGTTTGGCAGGAGATGCTTTGTAAGAGACATAAACAATACAATTCCTTATATAAGACAATTTGCAGAAAGGGCAGCAATAAACGCACCACTGCAAGGCACCGCCGCTGATATAATAAAACGTGCGACGATTCAGCTTTTTGACCAATTAAAAGTAGGTAAAATAATCCTCCAGGTTCACGATGAACTACTGGTTGAAGTAGAAGACGAAAAGGTACAAGAAACAGCAAAACTTATGAAAGATATAATGGAAAATGCAATAGAAATTTCTGTACCACTTGAAGTAGAAATAAAAGTTGGCGACAACTGGGGTCTAAATTCCCTTAATTATGACTTAAACATCGTGAATTCTAGGAGTATAAATCATTTGAACTAATACGAAAAATATGTTAGAATAGAACATAGCAAATGCAAATAGGTCAGCCATGACAGGCCCACAAGTAAAAAGTTCAAAACCTCCAAAGTTACCTACTCAGGTAACTAACGAAGATGAGAAAATTTTTGAAAAAGAGGAACATCAGGTAATCCATGATGCCTTTATACAATTGCTAAAAAACAAAGTACAACCTAAAGAATTAAAGGAAGATGACGAGGCAGTACTCGCTTTCATGCTAAGTCAGAATCAAATTATATTCAATAATGTCAAGCTAGAAGATGTAGAACCACTCAGTGAAGAGAATTTTTCTCAGTTTTTACTTTCCGTATTTGAGAAAATTAGAGAGAAAAAATTAGCTAATGAGGAGAATCTCAAGAATGGTAAAATAAAAGAAGTAGTAGATGACTGTGTAGCTGATATACGCGGTACAGAAGCTAAAGATTCATCCATAAAGTTTGTATTGGAAATGCTGCTGCTGCTAATTGGAGGGATCAAAATAGACCCGAAAAATATTTCTGGCTCCTTTATGGATGGGATGAAAGAAAAAATACCATTCTTAGGTAAAGACAAGAAAGAAGAGGATGAACCACCACTCAGTGATGAAGAGATGGTAACAACGTTCTTAAGCAAGATCTTTTTTCCTGTCCTTCTTTCCACTATTCCAATGTTAATTTTTGGTCCTACTACACTCGGAGTAGTTCTTACTGCTATCGGCACAATATTTGCCATAAAAGGAGGAGTGGAGGTTCTTTTTTCAAATAACAAAAAAGGTACTTTGTATGACCCTAGCTCACAAGATAAAGATGATACAGAAAAGAGAGCAAAACTGAATGGAAAAATTCTCGAGGGCATTGATGATATTTTAAAAACCCCAGTTACAGAAGTTGAGATAGGCACCTCTGTTTCTGAACAAATTTCCCAAGGAAAAGAAAAGAGTGAACAACAGCCTGTTTCTGAGCAAATTTCCCAGGTAGGAAACGAAAAAAGTGAGCAGCGCGATCAATCTTGGACAGGAAAGGAAAACAAACGAAGGGAAAAACCACAGAGCAGCAAAGGTAAGACTACTCAGGTTTGCTAAAAGTGAATTGTGTAAGAGATCTGCTATTATTCTATAGCACATACAACAGGAGTATGGTCAGACGGATTTTCTAGCTTACGCAATCTATCATCTATGTAGCATGTTTCCAATTTATCTACAGCTTGTGGTGATAACAGCATATAATCTATTCGCATTCCTTGATTATTTCTGAGTGAATTGCCTTGATAATGCCACCAAGTGAATTGTTGCAAATTTGGGTGAGATATTCTAAACGCATCTTTAAACCCAAGATTCAAGATCGCTCTTAACTTCTCACGTTCTCTTATATGAAAGCACACTTGGCCATTCAATAAGTTTGAATCAAAGACATCAATTTCATCCGGTGCAACATTATAATCGCCAGCTATAATAGTTAACTCTTCATTCTTTAACAAAGTGCTCATCCTTTCATATAGATTATCAAAAAACTTGAGTTTATATTCAAATGCTTGAGAGTCCGGGCTTTGACCGTTTGGAACGTATACACTTCCCACCCTTACCTTCTGATTATTGTGCTTTATTATGCACTCTATATAACGCGCTTCTTGATAAC
Source organism: Wolbachia endosymbiont (group A) of Andrena fulva (assembly GCF_964026815.1). Classification (NCBI taxonomy): domain Bacteria; kingdom Pseudomonadati; phylum Pseudomonadota; class Alphaproteobacteria; order Rickettsiales; family Anaplasmataceae; genus Wolbachia; species Wolbachia endosymbiont (group A) of Andrena fulva. Next base: position 1,453,848 of record NZ_OZ034701.1, on the reverse strand, counting down.
CTTCTACGATATCAATCTTAAACTTCTCCAGTATCGGATATTTAGATAAAACACAAACGCCATTTCTTGCAACTTGTCCATAGACAGCACATTCATATTCCAGCTTCTCTATCTCTGCATAAGGAAATTGCTCTTCCATACATTTTATCTCTTGCAGCAAAATTATATCTATCTGACTATCAACTATAAAACTACAAAGTTGGTTAACTCTTTTACGTATGGAGTTTACATTCCAAGTTGCAATCTTTAGCATCAACAATCCTTATTAATTATATCAATTAAACTCTCCCCAGTAGGCAACCTCGATGTTATAATTTTTTTCCATTTGATTAACTTTAAACTATCAGCAATGTTTTTACTCATGGTATATGCAACTGCATTATTCATCACATGAGATAACCCACTTTTTAGAACTAATGAACAAAATATCCTTGCTGTCTGTGAGGAAAAAAAAGCAACACTATCAATTTTACCATCCAATAGTAAATTTTTACACCTATTAGTTAGATTCCTTTTTATAATTGTTTTATAGAGTACAACTTCTCTTACGTTAAAATCTTCTTCAGATAATCTCTTTTTTAGGTCACATGATACTTCTTGTCCTCTTATATACAAGAACTTTATTGCGTTTGAATAATGAGCTTTTATGAATGATATCAGACCATCAACGTTGCTGTCTGCTGAGATTATATCAGAAAATCCCAAATTTTTTGCAGCCTGCATGGTTGAATTACCAACTGTAATAATCGGAAAGTCATCCACTTTGCATATTTGACTAAAAGCCTTTACACTGTTTTTACTTGTGGATATTACAACGTCAAATTCGTGTGCAGATATATCAGGATTTAAGTACTTTATTGTGAATACTGGTTCTATATAAACTTTGTATCCATACTTTCTCAATATATTTCTTGTATTGAACGAATCCAATAAAGGCCTCGTTAATAAAATAGACTTCATTCTGATTTATTTTACTACCAGTAAAATAGTACCCTTTATACACAAATTACTGAATAAAAACTTTTATTTTGATAGCTTGAGCAATTATTCAAGTAATTGATGTGGAAGTAGGAGTACTAAGCGCTCCTACCCCAATAAGCCCACAATTTCTGCTTACACTTTTTTGACGCTAATTACATCGAACTCTTTTGAATGGCTTCCTTCAGTGGAATTATATAGCTAATATTCCTGTATAAGTTAAATAAGTTAATACTTAAGCTTGTACTCTTGCAGTATTTGAAGAGAGATTCTCAAGGACGTTTTTTGTCTGTGGTTCACTAATCATAGTTTGAACGATATTAGCTGCCATAATAACACAGCCTAGAATAAAAAAAGGCGTAGAAACAAAATAAATAACAGAAGACTCAAAAAGCGACATAGATGCAATACCTCCTATTAGAAATGAAGCACTGGATGCTATATCAAGATAGATCTTTGTTAACTTTTTTTGTCCTGGAGTGTTTTTTATGCCAGATTTCTTATTAAGATTCTGTTGTCGGGAATGATCATTTAGTGACCATATATTTAAAGCAAACGAAAGTGCACTGAATATAGTGCCGGCAATACTAAAATACAGACTTAAGACAGGAATATTCAAGACCAATGCCGCTATGTATCCAATGAAAGAGATAGTAGATAGTGTAGTAACTAAGCGTTTCGAGTAAGTTCGTACCTTCTTTCTGTAGGCTAACTTATCTTTTTCACCATACATAGCATAAATATTACCTAATATGTTATATTATAACATTAATTAATTCAATAAGCAATATGGAAGCTAAGAGTGCCCGAGAGAAGACTTGAACTTCCACAACTTAAAAAGTTACTAGCACCTGAAGCTAGCGCGTCTACCAATTCCGCCACCCGGGCTTTTTATAGTTTACTATGTTAAAGTTAAATAATATACTTAAACAATTTTTAGTTCAAAGGTAATGCCAAATCTAGATCAAATATTTTTTGCTCAAAACAATGTTAATATTAATAACGTATATAAAATAGTCAATAACGCTTTGAGCAATAGCGATAGTGGTGAGCTGTTTCTAGAATTTTGCCAGTCGGAGTCCCTGGTTTTTGAGGATAACATATTAAAACACATGGACTTGAATACTAGAAGGGGATTTGGTTTAAGGTCTTTTTGTGAAGATAGTACATCTTTCGTTTGTTCTTCTGAGATCAGCGAAAAAGAAATTAGTAATGCTGCTTCTATGGTAAAAAGCTCAGTGTCTTTAAACAAGACAAATTCAATAAATTTAAACGAAGAGACAAAAAGCCTATATTCGAGGATTAACCCTATAAATGAAATGGATCTGAATTCAAAGATTAAGCTACTCAATGAGGTTAATGAGTATGTAAAGTCCAAAAATAACTGCGTGAAGCAAGTAAAAATAACTCTAAGTGGAGAATGGCAAGTTGTACAAATAATAAAGGGTGATCACAGATTAAGCGATATCAGGCCTCTGGTACGTTTTAATGTGCTAGTCATTGTAGAAAAAGATGGCCGTACCGAAAGAGGTTCTGCAGGGCATGGTGGAAGGGACTCTTATAGTAAGTTTATTTCTGAGAAAAAGTGGAAAGAAGTTGCAAACCAAGCGTTAGAACAAGCACTGGTAAATCTTGAAGCAATTCCAACTCCAGCCGGAGAAATGACAGTCGTTTTAGGTCCAGGCTGGCCAGGAATATTGTTACACGAAGCCGTGGGTCATGGACTTGAGGGCGACTTCAATCGCAAAAAAGTCTCAGCATTTTCAAATTCTGTGGGTAAACGAGTAGCAGCTAGTGACATCACAGTAGTTGATGACGGAACTCTGCCCAATTTGCGCGGCTCTATCAGCGTAGACGATGAAGGCACTCCACCCAGTTATAATATATTGATAGAGGATGGGATCATAAAAGGATACATGCAGGATCATATGAACGCTAAACTCATGGGTGTAAGCCCAACTGGTAATGGTAGAAGAGAAAGTTATAAAGAAGTTATTATGCCGCGCATGACAAACACCTATATGTTGCCCGGAAAGTATACACCGAAGGAAATAATATCTAGCGTAAAGAAAGGTCTATATGCAGTAAATTTCGGTGGTGGGCAGGTTGATATAACGTCAGGAAAATTTGTTTTTTCATCTTCGGAAGCTTACCTAATAGAAAATGGCAAAATTACACAGCCAGTAAAAGGAGCAACACTAATTGGTGACGGTCCAACAGTGTTGAAAAAAGTATCTATGGTTGGTAATGACTTAAAGTTAGATCCTGGTGTTGGCACATGCTCGAAAGATGGACAAAATGTGCCCGTTGGAGTTGGTCAGCCGACACTCAAAGTCGACGCAATAACTGTTGGTGGAACTGAGATATAGATAAGGGCTAAAACGGATTCCAGCGCACGGCGCACAGCTGTACAAACATTATGATTTGGAAGCAATTGCCACCAATAGGGTGTCATCCCAGTGTCTGGGCACTGCCTTTGTGTTTGAGGCAAAACTGGCTATAACATTTAACACACTGCTTTCGCAAATAAATGTTCGTACAGTTATGTGTCAGCTACTTGGATGACACTTTTGTACTTGATGCAAGATTATATCTTGAAAAAATTAAGTTTTAGTGCTATTAAATGGTTGTAAATTTTGTCTCTGTGGTAGCTTTATGAATGTTGAAAGTAAAAAAATACATGATGCTAAAATAAAATTACCAATATTTCTTGATTATCAATCTACTACTAAAGTGGATCCCCGTGTTTTAGAGGTGATGATACCTTACTTTGGTGAGTTCAGCAATGCACACTCTCGCAGCCATTCATTTGGTTGGACTGCTGAAGAAGCAGTGGAAAAAGCAAGGAAACACATCGCTGATCTGGTGAACGCAGATAGCAAAGAAATTATCTTTACCTCAGGTGCAACTGAGTCAAATAATACAGCAATCAAGGGCGTTGCTCACTTTTATAAAAATAAAGGAAATCATATAATCACTGTCTGCACGGAGCATAAGTGTGTTTTGGATTCTTGTCGGCATCTGGAAAATGAAGGCTTTAAAGTTACATATTTGCCTGTTAAGCAAAACGGAATTATAGATTTATCAAAGCTTGAGGAAGCAATTACTGATCAAACAATCCTGGTTTCAGTGATGATGGTAAATAATGAAATCGGAATAATTCAGCCTGTCAAAGAAATTGGTGCAATATGTAGAAAGTATAATATATTTTTCCACACAGATGCAGCTCAAAGCTTTGGAAAAGTTCCAATTGATGTTAATGAGATGCGCATTGATCTTATGAGTCTCTCTAGCCACAAAATTTATGGACCTATGGGAATAGGCGCATTATACGTTCGTAAAAAGGGCTCTCGTGTTAGATTGACACCATTGATCAGTGGTGGTGGACAAGAAAGAGGTATGCGTTCTGGAACAGTTCCAACTCCCCTTGCAGTCGGTTTTGGTGAAGCAGCACGTATTGCTAAAGAAGAAATGGAACCAGAAGCAAGCAAATTGGAAGGACTGAGAGATATTTTGTACAATAAGATAAAAGAAGCATTTCCTGATGTTGTTTTAAATGGTGACTATGAAAATAGGATTCCTGGCAACCTAAACTTGAGCTTTCCCTATGTTGAGGGTGAGTCTCTCATCATGGCAATCAAGGATTTAGCAGTAAGTTCTGGTTCTGCGTGCACATCTGCGTCTCTTGAGCCTTCCTATGTCATACGGTCGTTAAATAATGGCCATGACCTTGAGCATTCATCAATTAGATTTGGCCTAGGCCGATTTACAACCAAAGAAGAAGTTTTGTACGCAGCAGACCTTGTTGCTAAAAATGTTGGCCGACTGAGAGAAATGAGCCCACTTTGGGAGATGGTACAAGAAGGAGTAGATTTGAACACCGTGAAATGGGACTCCCATTAAATGTATCCATTCAGCCAGTCCAATTGCAAATGCACTTTGAAATTACTCTGTACCGTTCACACTTAATTCTTCAATCTCACTAATAGAAAGGCCAGTAAACTTGACAATAGTGTTGACATCAACATTATTAGCCAGCATTGCTTTTGCGACTTCAATTTTCCCTTCAATTTTCCCTTCCTCTTTACCAATTTTGATGCCTCTTTCTTCGCCAATTTGGATGCCTTTTTCAGTAGCAAGGTCAAGTCTGTATTCAAGAATGGCTTCTTCTTTGCGTAGATCCATTATTCTTTCTTCGTAAGCTACTAAATCTTTTTCATTCCAGCTAAACCTGTCTAATTCATCGTAGGCTAACTTTATTATTGGTGCTTTTTCTGCTATTTTCCTTAAGTCTTCTTCCGTAGTTTCATCTGCATATTTGAAGAAAAATAACCAACGATCCACTATGCTTTCTAGCTGTTCTTCCTTATTCTTAGGAAATTTAGGTAGTTCAATAAATACAAATTGAAAATCTTTTAAGTCATGTTCATTGGTTTTCTCATCTCTTATAGTGTGGCTGGATATATAATCAAGCTTATCAGGAAATAAATTACAATTAGAGATAGCAATAAAGAAAACCTTCTTTAAATCAATGTACTTACCAGATTTATCAGCTTGCCTTGAGTAAGCCTTAGCAGCATATAGTTGAGCTCGTTTTTCGAAGCCTTTATCGCGAGTGAGCTGCATTTCAATCACATACCTGGCCCCACTAGAGTCCCTGCAAAGAACATCAACTATACTTTGCTTATCAGATGCAATTTCAGGATCCATTATAGTACTGAGGAATTCCACTTCTTGTATAGTATTTATCTCGGTAAATCCTAAAATATCATTCAAAAAATGTATGAGAATATTCTTATTTTTTTCAGTGCCAAAGATTCTTTTAAAGGTTAAATCCAGCTTAGGGTCGAGAAACTTAGATAAAGCCATAGCCAAAGTGCTTAAAAATATTAATAATTATACACTATTATTAACAATTATTCAACCATATTTTTGAAGATAGCTATAGATAACACGTCATAACCGCCGCGAACCGTCATACCGCCGCGGTATCTCTAGATCCCGCTAACAAGCAGCGGGATGACGAATTACTTAACCGTCATACCACCGCGAACCGTCATACCGCGATTCATTCGCGGTATCTCGGCATAGATTCCGCTAACTAGTAGCGGAATGACGATTGTGCATCGTGCTTTGCTAAAAAAAAATCACAGAATACAGTCTGGTTACATTACTCTAGCTATACGCAACAACTTTACTTTCAACAACTTTATTAGCAATAATACGACTTTCATAATCAATATTTATTATATCAGATAGTGAATTAATATCAGTATAACTACCAAAACTTTCCATTGTTGATTCCACTACCTCTACTATTTTTAAAAAGCCGATTCGTGACTTCAAAAATTCATTAACAGCTATTTCATTTGCAGCATTGAGCACAATACTGTTTGTTTGTGGAGCAGAAGAGTTTAACACTGCCATGCTAAGCTTTAGCGCAGGAAAACGCTTATGGTCTGGTTCTTGAAAGGTCAATTTTCCTTGCTTTGTTAAATCTAATTTACGATTTAAAGCTGATCTTTCCGGCCAAGACAAAGCATATGAAATGGGAATTGCCATGTCAGTCTCTGCAAGCACAGCAAAGTTGAACCCATCCTTATAAGTTACAATTCCATGTACTATTGACTCAGGATGCACTATTGCTTCAATTTTATCCGGGCTGATGTTAAACAAGTTATGTGCTTCTATTATCTCTAGTGCCTTATTCATCATTGTTGCGCTATCAACCGAGATTTTCTTTCCCATATTCCAAGTGGGGTGACTAAGCGCCTGATCTACCATGACATTTCTTAATTGCTCAGAACTATAATTTAAGAATGGTCCACCAGAAGCAGTAAGTATGATCTTTTCTATGCATTTGTCGTCATTTTGCAAAATTTGAAAAATTGCGTTGTGCTCAGAGTCAATAGAGATTATTTGTACGTTTTTTTCTTTAGCTTTTTTAAGTAATAACTTTCCACCGCAAACAATGCTTTCTTTATTTGCTAATGCAATGACTTTGGTACCGCTTTCTATAACCTCCATAACTGGCTCAAGGCCTGCAATGCCAACTATTGCAACAACTGAGAGATCAACAGGTATGGTAGCAATATTTGTAGCACCAATTGCTATTTTTACATCTGTACCAAGTAAACTTTCTTTCAAATCTTTGTAAAGCCTTTCATCGGAGATAGCAACATATTTTGCATTTAGCAGTTTTGCTTGGTGTGCCAGTAGAGCAAAGTTCGAATGGGCACTTAGTGCTTCCACTTGGTATTCTTCTTTTCTCTTTGAGAGCAAATCTACAGTCTTTTTTCCAACACTTCCTGTTGACCCTAAAACTGAAACCTTTTTCACTAAGACAAACTCATGTTAATTATAACAACAGCAACTTTTCTTATTAGGCCTTCTCGCATACTATTCAGCAGTTTTTAAGCGTTTAACCAAGTTCATGCCCGTGGTCATCACCAACAGATGGTGAAGGACCAGGTGAAAAAGATTGACCATGGTGATCACCTGCATCATGCATGTCTTGCAAACCATCAGCATTATGAGCCATTTCATTATTGGCATGAGGGTAATCATCTGAGTGAGGTCCCTCATCACCATGAGCCATATCCATTCCTTCTGATGGCATATCTTCCCCACCTCCACCTGAAAAATATTCTGCAAGGCCTTCAAGAAATTTTATGCCAAACATATTACCTGACTTTCCAAACAATGTTACTAGACTACTGCCACTCACCAAACCTTCAAACACGTTACTATAAGCAGCAATTGCTCCTTCATGAAAGTTGAACAACCATTTCATTCCATCGACAACTGTTGAAACAGAGTCACTATGACCAAGACCAAAACCACTTTTCTCACCAGCAGCCTCTTGGTGTTGCTGCTGCGCTTGCCATTCTGCAATGTTTGGACCTTGAGCTTCACTCATAAATTTTTACTCTCAACCTTAAGCTATTATTTTATCACAAATATTGCAAAATATCAATAGAGCTTTTGAATATAGCTAATACAAACAATTCTGTTATCTTATATAGGATCCAGTTTGAAAAAAATCTGAATTCCAATGTTCACTACCTTTTACAAAGTTAAAACTTAAAAATATGACTGTTAGCAATAGTGTATATATCTTTAGCTATATATAATGAATGAATTTTTTTATATATTCGTTATTAGTATTTTGTATTTCCTGAACAGTTCCATGGGAAATGATCTCCCCTTCATATAATACTGCTATTTTATCAGCTATTTTAAATGCGCTATGAATATCATGTGTAATCGTGATAATTGTAGGGTTAAGATCTCTAGATAATTTTATTATTATCTCGTTTACTATATCTGACATAATTGGGTCCAATCCTGAAGTTGGTTCATCCAAAATAATGATTTCTGGATTGTGTGCAATCGCCCTTGCAAGTGCCACTCTTTTTTTCATTCCACCTGATAGCTCTATTGGAAACATATCTGCTATGCTTTCCTCCAGTCCAACATCATTTAACTTCTCGATTGCTAGCTGTTTTGCCTCTTTTTTGCTGATATTAAAGCGCTTTTTATAATTAAAAGATATATTTTCCCACACTGTAACGTAGTCAAATAAAGCGGAATTTTGAAATAAAACCCCAAATTTATTTTTGCTTTTACTATTTATTTTAACAGACCCTGAGTCTGGAGCAAGCAAGCCGATAATTGTTTTTGTTAATACAGATTTGCCGCTTCCTGAGCCACCAAGTATGACTAATGATTCCCCTTTTAATATATCAAAATTTAGATCTTTTAGTACTGTCCTATCATCAAAAGATAAGCTTAAGTTCAATATTGATATTATGGGGTTACGCATGTATCAAAGTAATCATGTAGTTTGCTAAAATGATCAGTATGGACGATAAAACAACAGTTGATGTTGTAGCAACACCTACTCCTTGTGCACCTTCTTTGCAATGGTAACCGTAATAGCAGCTTGAGACAGAAATTATGGCGCCAAATGCAGTTGCTTTTATTAGCCCAGTTATAAAATCATACGTATTAAAGAACTGAGCTGTGTGTTTAATGTATATATTTAAATTGTGGTTAAATTCGAAGACTGCAGTGATACATCCTCCAAATATTCCTATTAAATCTGCACATACTGTAAGTATGGGAAATACTATGATTGACGCTAAAATCCTTGGTGCAATTAAATATTTGAAAGGGTTGATGTTCAAAGTTGTAAGGGCATCTATTTGCTCGGTGATGCGCATCGTACCAATTTCTGCTGCAACTGATGATCCAACCTTTCCTACCATTATTAAGATGATCAAAACTGGTCCTAACTCTTTAATGATAGTGATCGTAACAAGTTTGGGTATTATTTGTTCTTGGTTAATTAATGGGTCACTCAAGCTACTTTGTAAAACTATTGCCGCTCCTATAAAAACTCCAGTGAGCCCAACAATTGGCAGAGAGAAAAAGCCTATCTCTATAATTTGTCTTGCTATGTTGCTAAAATAATATGGTGGCACAAGGCAGTGGTATAGAGATTGAATAAAAAATATGAATGCACTACCAAGCCTTAACAAAAAATTGATAAAGTACCTACCAATTATTCTAACACTATTTATATCAAAAAAGCTCACTTTGTATTCATTTTAGCTAGAGGTTAGTCTTACTGATTTTATTAAAATTTTTATTAACTTTATCGCAAAGTATAGCTGAGATATGTTTTAAGTTCAACATACTTGATGTTTTAATTTAAAGCTCATATAGCTAACCCAAGAAAGGTTTTCCTACGTCATACCGCCACGGTATCCACAACTGTACGAACGTTGTAGTTTGGGAGCAATTCCCACCAGTGGGCCAGTGCCCAGACACTGGGATCCAGCTTCTATGCAACTTAATTAAAAACGTTTGTTTTAGCATAAGACAACTACCTTTAGCTCATCAGCTCAGTTATAAGCAAAATTTCTGGATTCCAGACTGGAATGACATCATCTGTTGTGCAATTTACCTTCAAAAATGAATGTTCGTACAGCTATGGATTCATTCGCGGTATAGATTCCGCTAACGAGTAGCAGAATGACGGTTTTTCAAATTGTAGAGCCACTTTAGCTATAGAACTCAATTACATAAGCAAACCTTACTTATTTTACTATCCCTGTTTACTTCCTGTAAAAAACATGTTACTAATGAATTGAATTTTGTAGTAGAATGGAGGAAGTTTTGGCAGTTCCAAAAAGAAAAAAGTCAAAGTCAAGGCGTAATATGCATCGTTCTCATCATGCTATTGAGCCTAAGAATGTTGTGGTATGTTCAACAACTGGGGAATTCATGTTGCCTCATAACGTAGCAGTTGATGGCAGTTACAAAGGAAAACGGGTTTTCATCAAGCAACAGGCGGAGTGACTATTATGATATGTTACCTACGGTCAATAATAATATAGTTATTGCACTTGACGCTATGGGGGGCGATTTTGCGCCTCTTTCCGTAATTCATGGTGCTGGTTTTTTTTTAGACAACCTTGTTGACCCAGGCATTAAAGTTTTTTTTCATATTTATGGAGATAAGGAAGAAGTATCTCCTTTGCTTTCAAAATACAAAAAAGTAAGTAACAATTCTGAGTTTACTCATTGTTCTGACAATGTTCTTGCAAATGATAAGCCATCTTTTGCACTGAGGCATCGTAAAGACTCAAGTATGAAAGCTGCCATTGAGGCAGTAAAAAAAGGTAAAGCTTTCGGAGTGGTGTCTTCAGGCAACACCGGAGCATTGATGGCAATTTCCAGATTTATTTTAGGAACATTACCAAACATTTATCGTCCTGCTATTGCCTCTATCTGTCCAACTAAGACAAAAAGCTTCGCTTTGCTTGACCTTGGTGCAAATGTTGATTGTAATGCCGACTCATTATTTCAATTTGCGTTAATGGGTAGTATATTTGCAAAAATAGCATTAAAAATTGACAATCCTGAAGTTGCTTTGCTAAATATCGGCACAGAAGAAGTTAAAGGTAATGACTCAGTGCGCGGCGCTTTTGAGTTGCTTAAAAACGCTCCAGGCATTAATTTCAAAGGGTATATAGAGGCAAGTGAATTTTTAGAGGGTAATATAGATGTGATTGTTGCTGATGGTTTTGTTGGCAATGTAATGCTCAAAACGGCTGAGGCAACCGCTAGTACCTTTATCAATCTAATAAAGCAGGAAGTATTCAATTCGTGGATAGCGAAAATGCTTGTTGGTATATTGTTAAAATCCAAACTAAATAAAGCTTTAACGCGTTTTAATCCCAAAATTAGAAGTGGAGCTATGTTTTTAGGGCTGAATGGTATCATCATTAAAAGTCATGGAAATTCTGATGCTATTTCTTTTGCCCATGCCATAAAATTTGCAGTAAATGCAATTAGTGAAAATTTAAATCAAAAGATAATTAACGGGGTAAGTCATATTGAATAAAAGTTTCATATTAAGCACTGGATCTTACCTACCAAGAAAAATGTTGAGTAACAACGAAATTGCATCGATAGTTGAGACGAGCGATGAATGGATAAGGCAGAGAACAGGAATAGTTCAAAGGCATATAGCAGATGAAGGAGAACTAACGTCAGATCTAGCTGTAAATGCAGCAAAAAGTGCTATAGAAAAAGCTAAAATTTCAGTAGATGAAATTGATTTAATCATAGTTGCCACAACAACGCCTGATAAAACTTTTCCTAGCTGTGCAACAATTGTACAAAGTAAGTTAAAATGTAAAAACGCATTTGCTTTTGATGTACAAGCAGCATGCTCTGGTTTTATATATGCAGTTACAGTTGCTGATTCGCTCATAAAATCTAACAATAGAATTAAATATGCATTGGTTATAGGTGCTGAAATAATGTCTAGGATTGTTGATTGGGAAAATAGGTCAACTTGTGTACTCTTTGGTGATGGTGCTGGTGCAGTAATAATGAAATCAGCATGTCATTTTAACGTCATTCCAACAAATGATGCTGATACTTGGGTGGCAGAGAAGGGGGTTACAAAAGGTATAATTTCAACTAGCCTATATTCTGATGGCAATGTGGACATACTATGTACGAACGGAGGGATATCCTCAACTGGTGATTCTGGAAAAATATGCATGAATGGAAGAGAAGTGTTTAAACATGCAGTGGATAAGTTAACAGCCTCAGTAGAGGAAACTCTGAAATGCAATAATTTGAAAATCACTGATATTGACTGGTTAATTCCCCATCAAGCAAACATTCGTATTATTGAAGCAGTAGTAAAGAAATTAGATTTTCCTATAGAGAAAGTGATTAATACCGTTGATAAGCATGCAAACACCTCAGCGGCATCAATTCCACTGGCCTTAGACTATGCAATACAAGAATCAAAAATAAAATCAGGAAATCTGGTACTGCTGATTTCAATAGGTGCAGGCCTGACCTGGGGTTCCGTGTTGCTGCACTATTAGACTTCCTGCATTACCTCCTGTCATCCAAGTACCCTCTTTGTCATTCCAGTGCCTCTTTCTCCTGTCATCCCAGTGCCCTGACTACTTGGATCCAGAAAAAAGAATGGTGTCATGAAAGTAGCTGATACTGGTTTTCATCCAAGAGGGTGTCATCTCAGTGCCCTGACTACTTGGATCCAGGAAAAAAATGGTGTCATCCAACTCCCCTGTCATCCCAGTGCTTGACACTGGGATGGCTTTGTTGCATCGCTACTTATGAAAGGCTAACTATAGTTAGGATTATAAGCAACCTATTGAAAATCTTGTTTTTTTGCAATCAATCTGATCAAATTTAAGAATAGTAATTTGTTATTTATATTAATAAATTTAATTCTATTGAAAATAGCTAAAGCATTGAAATTCTTGAATTTTAGCCGGATTGGTAAATGGTAGTGAAATTTCTTTTACTCAAATTTAGGTATTCATTGACCGTTCTTGTTATAAATACCAGAATAATAAGCTACTGATATTCCCTATCTTTTTTATCTTTAATCCATCATAGCTAGCGATGCAACAAAGCCCACTGGGATCCAGGAAAGTTTGCTTGTAAGCAAGCAAACTAGCACAGAAAGTGGTTACAACATTTTCGATGAGATTATATGGAAAACTAGATCCCAGTGTCAAGCACTGGGATGACATCATCCTTTTTTTGGATTCCAGCATCAAGTGCTGGAATGACACCTCTCTTGGGCTCTTTTAGCCACAAATATTTAAGAAATTTACCAAATGAAAAAAAAGGCAAAAGAAGCCCTGGGGTTATTATCCGCTTTAAAATATTGGCGTTTTTTATGTTTTAAACGCTTGACAAGCGAAATTCAGCTGCTTTTAATTGCAACTAACCTACGCTGCAAACGTTTAAGAAATTTACTAAGCAGAAAAAAAGACAAAGAATCCCCGAGTTAGCTAGTCTTTTACTATCTCTGTCGAGTATTGGCATTTTTTGATGTCTTGTAACGCTTTGTAAGCGCGTTCAGCTTATTTAGATAAAAATCTAGATGTAGATGAAGTTTTGTAAAGACATACAGTATCTATATACTGCAAAAAATTGAACATAAGACGCCGATACATTAAGTAATCCTTACCTTTTAATCTGCAGATTGGCGAAAGCAAATACAATAGCTTCAGTTTCATGATAAGGGAGCTGGCGAGGTTTGTCAAGGTGCGCCAAGGTGCGCCAAGGTGCGCCAAGAAGTGCTTGGAGAACAGTTGGTGAAAATCCAACACAAACAAAGTCTAGCCAACAGTTTGGAACAGACCACTATGTTGCATGAGGTAACGAGTGTAATAGAGCTAGTGGGATGGACAATGCAGGGCACAACGGAAGTGAAGGAGTGGAGTCCCGAAATACCTGAAGACATAGAGGTCGACATGTTCATGGCCATGGAAGACAGCATGAAGGATAACGTAAAGGCAAGTTATCACTCACTCTATCGGGATCTGAGACCGTGCCATGTATTGAAATGGACTTCAAGTGAACTTGGGAGATCCCATGCATTCCTATTAAGGTACGTTGGAACAAGTCAACAAAGGCAAGAACTAGCGGAAGATGCAGGGGAAGTCGGACTGATTGATAGTACTCAGAATGTGGGAAAGCCACGTACAAGGGGAAGCGATCAGCAATATAGTAACTGGAATAGGGATTGCTATGCCAATACAACGGAGGTAGGAATAACATGCGATATAAACTAAACCAGATAGCAGTAAGAGCAAAGCAAGATAAGCGACTAAAATTCACATCGTTAGTCCATCTGATAAATACAGAGAATCTTGCGAGATGTTATAAAGAACTGAAGCGTAACAAGGCTTGTGGAGTAGACCAGATAACAGTGGAATCATACGGAGAAAATCTGAATGAGAAACTCGAAGTGCTAGTAGAAAGTATGAAGAGGAAGCAATATCAACCACAACCAGTAAAGAGGGTATATATACCGAAAGCTGGAAGTAAAGAGAAACGCGGACTCGGAATACCATCGACCGAGGATAAATTAGTACAGATTATGCTGAAGAAGATATTAGAAAATATTTACGAGGCAAACTTTCTGGACAGCTCATATGGATTTCGACCAGGAAGAAACTGTCATCAAGCGGTAAATGCACTAGATAAAGCAGTTATGTACAAGCCAATAAACTACATTGTAGAAGTGGATATCAAGAAGTTCTACGATAATATACAGCATAAATGGCTAATGAGGTGTCTAAGGGAACGAATAACTGACCCAAATTTGCTGTGGTTAGTAAAGCGGTTTCTCAAGGCAGGGATAGTCGAAGCTGGAAATTATGAAGCAACAAAACAAGGTACACCACAAGGCGGTATAGTAAGTCCTGTATTAGCAAATATATACTTACATTATGTGTTGGATTTATGGATAGAAAAGAAATTTAAACCAAGATCCAGAGGATATATACAAGTAATAAGGTTTTGCGATGATTTTGTGGTTTGTTGCGAAAGTAAGGTAGACGCGGAAGAATTTCTGGAATTACTGAAACAAAGGCTAAATAAATTTGGGTTGGAAGTATCTGAAAACAAGACCAGAGTAGTAAAGTTTGGCAAGAGGGAGTGGCAACGAGCGATAAGAGAGAAACGAAGGACGGAAATTCAATTTTCTGGGGTTTACGCACTATGGTGCAAAAAGTCGTCGTGGTAGATTAATGATGGGACATAAAACCTCTAAGTTAAATCTAGCCAGAAAACTAAAAGAAATCAAGGAGTGGTTGAAAATAGTCCGCGGAAGTATTCGACTTAAAGATTGGTGGCAAGTACTGAAGGCTAAATTAACAGGACACTATAACTACTTTGGTATTAGCGGAAATTATTGGTGTTTGAAACAATTTTACACATCAGTAAGAAAGCTAGCATTTAAATGGATAAATCGGCGTAGTCAGAAAAAGAGTATGACCTGGGAACAGTTTGTACACTACGTAGAAGTAAATCCATTACCAAAGCCAAAAATACATTTTTCTTTATATGCATAAGAGGGACGACTGTGAAAACTAATATTGATGAGCCGTGTGCGGGAAATCTGCAAGCACGGTTCTTTAGGGGGAGTTGTAGTAATAAAACTCAAACGAGAGGAGTAAAGCTACAGCTTCTACCGAACAAGTTTTTCTTTCCCGTGAATTCCCTTTGAGGTTGAATATTGAAAATTGACTGGAGAGTTGTGGATTACTTTGTATATGTCATAACAAGCCATGGCGCTCTCAGCAAAACCATTTAGTATTAATTTTAGTTTGCCTGAATAAATAGCTATATCTCCGATTGCATATATCCTATCTCTACTGGTTTTAAGTGTAGCTGGGTCGACAACTATGCGGCTATGTTCTAACTGTATACCCCAATTGTTTATTGGACCAAGATTCATTGACAATCCAAAAAATGGCAGCAAAAAATCAGCGGATATTTCTTTTTCTTCCTTAGAGGCAATGTTTTTTACTATCACTGCGCTCAACTGCCCATTACTTCCTGCTAGTTCGTGTAATTGATATGGCACTACCAGTTCTATTTTTCCATCAATTTCAAGTGATTCTAATTTATTTCTAGTTTCAGGAGTGCAGCGAAATTCCTTTCTTCTATGTATCACATAAATTTTCTTTGCAACTTTAGAAAGTTCTACAGTCCAATCAGCCGCAGAATCACCCCCCCCTGCAATGACTATAGTTTTATCCTGAAAATCAGAAATTTTATTTACACTGTAAAATACAGATTTATTTTCATATTCTAATATACCATTCAAGGGTGGGCGGTTAGGTTCAAACATTCCGTTACCTGCAGCAACAATAACGGCTTTGCATTTTACCTCTGTACCTATGTTCGTTATGACAGTAAAGCTTTCACCTTCGTTATTTGAAATCTTTTCTACTTTTTGACTTAAATGGTAAATAGGCTTAAATGGCGAAGCTTGCTCCATTAGCTGCTCAATTAATTTTTGGGCAGTAATTACAGGATAACCAGGTATATCATATATTGGCTTTTCTGGGTAAAGAGCTGTGCATTGTCCTCCTGCTTGATCCAAAACATCTATTATATGACATTTCATATCAAGCATTCCCGCTTGAAAAGCAGTGAATATTCCAACAGGTCCTGCACCTATTATTACTATATCGGTTTTCATATTCAGATGGTGATCTATTTATAGATATTAGCTTTCTTTGCTAACAAGGTCAATTTACAAAGGGATGTATTTTTAAAAGATGTGGCTAGATTAGACAAGATTTCCAGCGTTATGAACCACATAGTCCAAATAAGCTCTAAAAATCAGCTAGCATAGCGAGATGCTGTGCGGACGGAATGGGATTCGAACCCATGGTACGCTCATCACGTACGTCAGTTTTCAAGACTGGTGCCTTAAACCGCTCGGCCATCCGTCCATTTCTTTTCTATCACAACATTTGATTTTAAGCAATCTATAAAAGCTTTACTTGCCCACGCAAAAGTTGCTAAATATACTATCCAATATTTCCTCAACATTAATAATCCCAATCACTGCACCAAGTTCAAATGCAGCAAGCCTCAAATCTTCAGATATCAACTCAATTGGATTATCGATATTAAAACGTTGTAAATGTTCCAGTGCTTTCTGCATGTGATTCCTATGTCTTTGCCGAGTGATTACAGGAGTGTCTCTATCATGCCCAAATTTTTCCTCTGCCTTCTCTTTTATGAGAGAGATCAATTTGTTTGTACCTATTCCCTTTAAAATAGAAATAGGTAGAAAATCTATGCCATTAATTTTTATATTGTGATTATTGATAACATCGTCAGCTTTGCTCAATACATAAATAGTATCGCTATTTACAACGTTGCAATTGATATTATGACGCTGTTCAAAAGGAAATAGTTCTATTCTTAAATCAGCTTCAAAAGACCTCTTTTTCGCTCGACTTATACCTTCTGATTCTATTGGATCTGAACTCTCACGAATTCCAGCAGTATCAGAGAGAATGATTGGGTATCCGCCAATGTCAATATGAGCTTCAAGTATATCTCTTGTTGTGCCTGCATATTCAGAAACAATAGCAATATCACGCTTGGCTAAGAAATTAAACAGAGTTGATTTACCGACATTTGGTTCACCAGTTATTACAATATGTAAACCCTCACGCAACCTTTCGCCCCGTCTATTATCATTTAAATGCTCTTGTATCAATCGCACGAGAGATTGCACTTCATTATTAATTTTTTCCAACTCACTTTTTTCTGCCCAAATGTCCTCTGGAAAGTCTATATATGCTTCGATTTTGGATTGTATCGTTATCAATCTTTGCCTCCAATTGCTGTATAGTCTCTCCAATTCTCCTGATATCTGCTTAATCGCTTGTTTAGCTTGCATTTTCGTCTCAGCATCAATTAAGTCTGCAATCCCTTCTATTTGCGTTAAGTCAAATTTACCATTTAGAAAAGCCCTAAGTGAGAATTCTCCAGGCTTGGCCATAACGAAAACTTTTGATAATTCCTCCAAGATGATTTTTATAACTGCCTTGCTTCCATGCACTTGTAACTCTATAACGTCCTCGCCAGTGAAACTGTTTGGAGCAGGGAAATAGATGATTATTCCATTATCTATCAATTGACTGGAATCATCATATAGATCAACTAAAGTAGCAAATCTTGGTTTAATTTCTTTCTTAATATGAAAATGATTTAAAGCTTTAAGCGCATAGTTGCCTGAAATTCTAATTACTGCAACTCCTGACTTACCAAATACGGTCGATAAAGCGAAAATAGTTTCATTTGTGTTTGTCATTATTTATATAAACTACTTAGCAATATTACACTTAAGAAACCAAAATACCTAATTTGAAAATATTCAAAATTTTTATCTATCTTGCTAGTTTATATTAATGCAGTACTATCATACTAGTGAATGTATTATATAGAAAAGCTGTAAAAGTCACCCAGGTGAAAATATTTATTTTGAAAACTGATAATATGATTTATAATGACTGACACAAGTTTTAAATATTTTATGCTCAAGAAATTAGCTTGGTATTGGTCTTTTGCAGAGTTAATCAAAGGGTTTGCTATTACATTGAAATATATGTTCAAACCAAAGGTTACGTTAAGATATCCTATGGAGAAGGGCCCTTTAAGTCCAAGGTTTCGTGGTGAGCATGCGTTGCGTAGGTATCCAAACGGTGAAGAACGGTGCATAGCTTGTAAATTATGCGAAGTTATCTGCCCTGCTCAAGCAATAGTTATTGAAGCAGAGGAAAGAGAAGACGGTAGTCGTCGCACCACACGCTATGATATTGACATGACAAAATGCATATACTGCGGGCTTTGCCAAGAGGCATGTCCAGTTGATGCAATTGTGGAGGGTCCTAACTTTGAATTTGCTACTGAAACGAGAGAGGAGCTAATGTACAATAAAGAAAAGTTATTGCGTAATGGTGAAATTTGGGAAGACGCAATTGCACTCAGGTTAAAAAAGAATAGACCTTATTATTAATGTTCAGAGCTTATAACCCTGTTATCCATTATGATTTAAGGGCAGTGCCCACTAGGGGTGGTGTCATCCAAGTAGCTGATACACAACTGTACGAACATTTGTTTGCGAGGGCAGTATGTTAAATGTTATAGCCTGTTTTGCCTCAAACACAAAGGTGTCATCCCAGTGCTTGACACTGGGATCCAGGTATAAAAATATTTGCAAATTGTGCAATGGACAACAGATTTTAGGAGCATACGTTAAACTAATTTCCATTATAAAAATAAGATGGATCCCAGTGTCACGCACTGGGATGACAAAGAGAGGGTTAGACAAAAGGGTCGATAAATGATTAGGATTACTTTTTCAGCCGAACAAAAAGTAAAAGAATACAGTGGTAAAGTTACTGGCTTTGATATATTACAACCGGATGTTTTGAAAGAAGCAATTGCCTTTAAGGTAAATGGTGAGTTGCATGATCTCTCACGTGAAATTGAAGCTGATGCAGAGATAGAGGTGATACAACTGAGTGACGAAGCGGGTTTAGATATAATAAGGCATGATGCTGCTCACATAATGGCACAGGCAGTGAAAGAGCTATTTCCTAATACTCAGATTACTATCGGCCCAACAATTCAGGACGGTTTTTACTATGATTTTGCTACAGGTCGTACCTTCACTACGGACGATCTTACCGCAATAGAAAAGAAAATGAAAGAGATTGTAAAAAGTAACCACAGATTTGTTCGAGAAGTTTGGACTCGCAAGCAGGCAATTGATTTCTTTAGTGATATAGGCGAAAAATATAAGGTTGATATTATCTCATCCATACCAGAGGGTGAAAACCTAACTGTTTATAGGCAAGGTGATTTTGTTGACCTATGCCGTGGTCCGCACTCACCATCAACCGGTAGAGTTAAAGCGTTTAAACTTATGAAAGTAGCGGGTGCATACTGGCGAGGTGATGCAAAGGGCCCAATGTTGCAGCGAATATATGGCACAGCATGGAGAAATAAGGATGAATTAAACGCTTATCTTGAGTGCCTCAAAGAAGCAGAAAAACGTGATCACCGCAAAATTGCCAAGGATATGGATTTATTTCACATCCAAGAGGAAGCTGTTGGGCAGGTTTTTTGGCATGAACAAGGATATATTCTATATAATGTTCTTGAGTCTTACATCAGAAAGAAGCTAATAAATAATGGCTATTTTGAGGTAAAAACTCCTATTTTAGTAAGTAAAGAGCTGTGGGAAAGATCTGGACATTGGGATAAGTTTCGTGAAAATATGTTTATTGTTGACGAATCTGAGAATAAAAAGTTAGCAATAAAACCCATGAATTGTCCTTGTCATGTGCAGATTTTTAATTCTCACACCAGGAGCTACCGTGATTTACCAATACGTATGGCAGAGTTTGGCACATGCCATAGAAATGAAAGCTCAGGCTCATTGCACGGACTGATGCGAGTGCGTGGTTTTACGCAAGACGATGCACACATTTTTTGTATGGAAGAACAAGTGAATTCTGAAACTATAAAGTTTTGTGACCTTTTAAAAGAAGTATATTCAGAGCTTGGATTTAATGAAATTTCTGTGAAATTTTCAGACCGTCCAGATATTAGAGCAGGTAATGATGAAGTGTGGGATAGAGCTGAAAAAGCGCTGCTTGAAGCCGTTAAAGAAGCGGGCTTGAGTTATGAACTGAGCCCTGGTGAAGGTGCATTTTATGGTCCAAAGCTAGAGTTTGTTTTGAAAGATGCAATAGGCAGAAGCTGGCAATGTGGAACATTGCAAGTTGATTTCATTTTACCAGAACGTCTGGGAGCTTTTTATATAGGGGCAGATGGACACAAGCATCACCCTGTCATGTTACATAGGGCAATTCTTGGAACTTTTGAGCGTTTTATTGGAATTTTAATAGAAAATTATGCAGGAAAACTTCCAGTTTGGCTTGCTCCAACGCAACTTGCTATTCTGACCATTACAAATGAAGCTGACGGTTACGCCACAGAAATTAGCAATATTTTAAAAGAACAAGGTGTGAGAGTCAAGACTGATTTGACCAATGAAAAAATTAGTTATAAGATACGTTTGCATAGTTCAAACAAGGTTCCTATATTGTGGATTGTAGGCAAAAATGAAGTTACAAGTAAAACTGTGTCAGTAAGAAATTTAGGATCGGAAAGACAGGAGTCTTTTTCTTTGGAAAAGGCTAATGAATCGCTGTTAAAAAGTATTAATTTGAATTAAGGGAGTTAAAGTTTGCAAGTTAAAAAGAACAATAAAAACAGAATTAATGGATTTATCACAGCTAAGGAGGTACGCTTAGTTGATCATAGTGGTGAAATGGTCGGAATCGTGCCAATAGAACGAGCTTTGGAATTTGCACAGGGTGTTGGTTTAGACTTGGTGGAAATTGCACCTGATTCAACCCCTCCAGTATGTAAAATTCTGGATTATAGCAAGCAAAAGTATGATATAAAAAAGAAAGCAAGTGAAGCAAAAAAGAAACAAAAAACATTAACTATAAAAGAAATTAAACTGGGTCCCAATATTGGTGATCACGATTACGGAACAAAATTGCGTCAAGCAAGAGACTTACTTGCCCACGGACATAAAATTAAAGTCACAATGAGATTTAGAGGGAGAGAGCTTATAAACACTGAAGTTGGACTGGAAAAATTAGAACGGCTAATTCGAGACACTGAAGATATCGCAAAGGTAGAATTGGCACCTAAAAGAGAAGGGAATCAATATTTTTTAGCTCTGGTTGCTAAGTAGCAAAACGGCTTAAGAAGTATAAGTAAAGTTAAATTATCGCTCTCTCTTTGATAACATGGCGAAAATGTCTTATTAATCCTTGAATCGGCCAAGCTGCAGCATCGCCAAGTGCGCAAATTGTATGTCCTTCTATTTGAGTTGTAAGGTCAAGCAGCTTATCTATTTCATCAGGCTTAATATCTCCTGCCACCATCCTCTTCATAATCCTCCACATCCATCCAGTACCTTCACGGCATGGTGTGCATTGTCCACAGGACTCATGCATATAAAAGTGTGATAACCTCTCTATTGCAGCTATTATATCAGTTGATTTATTCATCACTATTACAGCAGCAGTACCAAGCCCTGATTGTGCAGTTCTTAATGAATCAAAATCCATTTCAATAGTATCACATATAGATTTTGGAATTAATGGCACTGAAGACCCACCAGGTATTACAGCAAGTAAATTATCCCAACCCCCTCGCACTCCACCTGCGTATTTTTCAATCAATTCACGTAATGGAATTCCGAGCTCTTCTTCAACATTACACGGGTTGTTTACGTGCCCTGAAATACAAAAGACCTTGGTACCAGTATTATTTGGTTTACCAAGAGATGCAAACCATTCTCCTCCGCGATTCAGAATATCTGGAACCATGGCTATAGTTTCAACGTTGTTTATTGTAGTTGGGCAGCCAAAAAGTCCAACACCTGCAGGAAATGGAGGTTTCATGCGAGGAAAGCCCTTTTTTCCTTCAATTGATTCAAGTTGAGCTGTTTCTTCTCCACATATGTAAGCTCCTGCACCCCTATGGATAAACACATCAAGATTATAACCTGATTTGCAGGCATTTTTTCCAATTAAGTTTTCTTTATAGGCTTCCTCAAGTGCCTTTTTTAGAACTAAATATTCATTATAAAATTCACCCCTGATATAAATATATGCAACTGATGCGCTGATCGCTCTGCTGGCCAGGAGAATTCCCTCAAGTAACTTATGTGGCTCATATCGCAATATATCTCTATCTTTACATGTACCAGGTTCTGACTCATCTGCATTGACTACTAAATATGCTTTTGGGAGATTTTTGGGCATAAAGCTCCACTTAAGGCCGGTGGAAAATCCTGCACCCCCTCGACCTTTCAAACCAGATTTCTTTACTTCATCAATGATCTTTTCTGATCCTAAATCCAGTAATTCCTTTGTTTTTTGCCAGCTACCACGTTTTTTTGCACCCTCAAGTAGTGGAGTTCCTTTACCATTTAGGTTGGTGAATATTTTGTCTTGTTCTTTTAGCATGTTTTTCAAAATTTGTGAGTGATCCCGACGCGATTCGAACGCGTGACCCACTGATTAAAAGTCAGTTGCTCTACCGGCTGAGCTACGGGATCATTTCATTTTTCAGCTATACTAAACATCAATACAGTTTTTATCCGTTTTAATCAAACTAAAATTTTCATGTGTGGTTAAATAAATTATATAATATACTGCGTTAGTGATAATTTAGTTAAAAAATTTTTAAAGGAAAACTTCTTGTTAATTTTCAGTTCACAGATTTATTTGGATGGTGTGACGTATAACGCTAAGGAGACAAAAAAATAGAGAAGTGTGTACACCCTGCAGAATTTGTACACTATTTAGCAATAGCCTAGTAGATAAATATTTCTTGCATTTCAGCCTGAGTGATTTATGCTTTAAGCAAGAATTACCTGGGGGTATAGCTCAGCTGGTAGAGCATCTGTTTTGCACGCAGAAGGTCAGCGGTTCGATCCCGCTTGCCTCCACCAGTCTATACAGCTCTAGCCGCCACAAAACCTGTCAAAGCAGCTTATTTTAATCTATGAGGATTTTATACTACTTCCCTGAAAATCTCTATTTCTTTTCGTAACTTTTCTCTACACAAGTAATGTTGGTTATTACAATTGTAATATATACCAATTTAACAATAAATTAATCAATAAATGTTAGAATACTAACAATTAATTTATTGGTAACGCCTATGAGTGGAAAAAAGCATGTTTTTAAGATGATACCTGGAAAAGAGGTGTTTAGAAAAACCCCGACTACAAGGATAAAGTGGCCTGAAGGTAATGATCCTACAATGCCTATTAAAAAAGTTGAGCTTGTATCGCTGGATGATAAAAACGATGTAGTACTAGGCTTATTGCCTATAAAACTTTGCAGCAGTTCTTGCCTAGACAGTTACATATGTCTGGAGGAAGAAAATGAAGGAAATCTGGTAGCCAAAGATTATAAAAGTGATTCTAACTTAGATTATGTAAAAAGTAACCATACATTTGTATATTACGGTAATGAGTTGGCTAAGTTATCATATACAAGAGAGCTTGTGCAGCCTTTCAAAACTATGTGTAGCAGTTCTATTAAATCAAAAAAATTGGAATACAAATATGTAACATGGGAAGATTCAGATACTGGCAACAATAAATATTATTTTTCAGACGAGGCAGGAAATATAATCGATTCACCTGACAATAAGGTATTACAAGACATTATGTTATACTACGGTGAGAGACATATAAGAGATGTGCTACTGTTGCTATCAAGCACGTTTACCAAAGTTTTTATTCAGGGCCTAACAGACGACCAACTAAAAACTCTTGCCAATACTCTTAGTAACGAGCAACTGCAAAAAATAATTCCTGAACTGAGCTCAAGCCAGTTGCAGGCCTTAGCAGAGAACTTAACAGATGAACAACTCCAAGCTTTAGTGGATCATCTAACCAATCACCAGCTAAAAACCCTCGCTCAGGAACTAAATCCAGAAAAGTTACAAATAATTGTTCCTATTTTAAATGATACTCAGCTTGAAGCTCTAGTGAGAAAATTAAATTCAGAGCAAGTAAAAGAAATTTTACCTCACTTAAAAGTGGATCAGTTCAAAGCACTTATTAAAACTTTAAATGACGAGCAATTTACAGTGCTTGCAAAAGACTTGGCTGAGCACCACTTGACAATACTCTCCAAAGAATTAGAAGGTGATCAGTTGAAAGCTTTAGTAAATAGTCTGCAAGAAGACCAACTGAAAGACTTAGTTAATAAGCTTGATCATGAGAAACTCGAATTAATTGCTCAAGATTTAACTGATTCTAATAGGATTCAGGTTATCATCAAGTCTTTAGTTAATAATCCAGAAAAACTTCAAGCTTTTGCTCGCAATATGTCTAATGAGCAGTTTAAAGAACTTTTGGATAACGTAGGCGCAGAAGAGCTTAAAGACATCATTCACAAACTGCCTTATGAGAAAGTGACAGCTGTGATTGGTGATCTCAGCAATCAAGATCAGTCTAAAGCTATTATTAATGCGTTAAAAGGGGAACTTGAAGAGCAGAGTAAACAGAACAAGGAAATGATTGAGATGCTCAAGCAAATCAAGGACGATATGCCAGGCATTGCAGAAGCTCCAGATTTTACAATAGTAGAAAACAATAACGATTCAATGCTACTTGTATGGTAGCAATTTATGAAAATCAATTTTTTTATAGGAGGTAACTTATTATGAGTAAAAACAATGTAGAATTATATTTTAATGAAAAGATTTCAGACCAAGAGAAATTAATAGAACTTAAGGACCCGAGTTTTACAAAACCAGATTTTGTAAAACCAAATATAGATTCAATAAAAATTGATAATAAAGACAAAAATGCTGATATTAAGAAGTTAGATTTTGATATAAATCAGCCACTGGACAAAATACCTGTAGAGCAAATGAAGCCAACAAACGTAGGTATAACATACCTTAAAAAGGTTTATGATGGCTTGATAGACAGTATTAATGAGTATAACACAAGTTTAAGCAGTAACATTACAACTGGCATAGTGGAGCCACTGTCAACAACTATATCAAATATAGGGAACAATACAACTGAAATAAAAAGTCAACTTCAAACTCTTCGAGATGAGCTTCAGGAATTTCGTGATGATCAGCCAGGCATTGCAGAAGCTTCCATATTCCCTCATGCTACTGGCGAAGAGAACGGGTTGCTTTAATAAAAAAGGTAATAGCTTGCTAGCTGTTACTCTTTCCACATACCACTTCAATGTAGCTGAGTTGATTTTAAAAGTATAATTTTTTATAGGAGTTAATATGAGTAATTACAGTGTAAAAGAAAGCGGAGAAGACTTTGAACCAGTAAGCAGAATAGTCGAAGACGAATATAGAATAATAGATGACATAGAAGTCAAAATTAAGCCTAAATCTTTTGAGAGCAATAAAGAAAAGAATGCGTCAGTTGGTTATGTTCACAAAGTTCTAGACAAACTAATCACAGAATTAAACGACACATTTGTTTCTGACTTGGATTACCAATTGAGGCTTAATGCAAACTATGTTCAGAATAAATTGAGTAAGGATTTATATGATTTGGACAAGGTAGTTATGGGTACTAATCAGAATTATGAAATTTTGGAAAAAAACTTTAATAATCTAAGAGAAGAAGTTGAAAAATTAAAAACAGGAACGGTTAGTGATGACAACATAGATGAATGGGAAGCACCAACTCACTCTGATATATTGTAGTAGTTAGGAAAGTCACAGCTTGCTAGCAGGCTGTGACTCTCTCTACATACCGTTTCAATACAGCCAGGTTAAGGAATCTATTTTAAGACTTTCGGCATATAGTTCTCATCATGTTTTGCAAACACCGTATCTGCAAGAAAGGTATTATTATCAGACATTTTACCTTGCACAACAACACCACTTTTTTCTGAAAACATCGGTGGAAGTATTCCCTGGTATTTTACCACAACGCTTTTGTTAAAATCTGTCATTTGAAAAACTACTTCACTTTCGCTCCGTATCACGCTATTTTCAACAACCATTCCACCAACACGGATTGGCTTTTGATTATTTGGCAAGACTATGGCTTCACTTACTGTATAGAAAAATGAGATATTTTCTTTGAGCGTCGTTAAAATAAAAAAGACTATGCAGCTTAAAAAGCAGAAAATTCCTGAAGTTATAAGTAATCGCTTATGTTTCTTCTTCATTATTATCTTTCAGGCTTTCTAGAATTTTTTTACTTTTAATATAGCAAGAAATGGTAAAAATCAGTTCTCCGGTAATCAACGTAAAACTAATAAGGTAAGCAAAAATTACATACGTATTCATAATGCACTGCCAATAAATAACTCACCTGCATCAAAATAAATTAAGCTTCCATCCTTTTGCTGCAACACCAATTTACCACTTTTATCTATATCAGCAAAAATTCCTTCATACAATTTGTCAGCTAACTTTACACTGATTTGCTCATTCATTTTGAATGCTTTTTTTAACCACATTTCTCTTATAGCATAAAACCCATCAAATAGCCATTGCTTTCTTAGCTTATTAAAATTTATTATTAATTTTTTTAGTAGATCTATGTTAGACACAGACTCACCGTAATTGCTAATGCACGTTGTTCCTGGAAGTGGTGCATGATTGACATTAATTCCAATTCCTATAACCAGCCAACTTAAATTTGATTTTTTTTCAAGCAATATTCCACTTATTTTCTTGCCATCAATAAGGACATCATTTGGCCACTTATACTGGAGATTTAGACCATTTATAAATGACAGTATAGTATTTCCAACAGCAAGAGCAGTAACAAAAGTCAATTCTGTTAATTTGCTAACTTGATTCATTGAACCTCTTTCTATCATCCCAGTATTTTCCCCAGTGCTTGACACATAACTATGCGAACATTGCAATTTGCAGGTGGTATGTGGTGTCATTCCAGTGCGTGACACTGGAATCCAGTTCTTATTACACAGTTGCCTGATGTGCCCATTTGTAATTAAGTTTTCTGGATCCCAGTGTCTGAGCACTGGGATGACATCATCCTTGGTGGGAATACCACAACGTTTGTACAGTTGTGTGCTTGACCATTCTTCTTTTTTTCTAGATTCCAGCGTCACGCGCTGGAATGACACCGAAAGCTGGCTTTCACTTAGATAATCGTTAAAGAGGTTTATCACCAAACTCGCATAAAAATTACCCTCGGGAGAAATCCAGTTTTTTCCAATGCGCCCTCTACCCTCTGTTTGTTTGTCGGCAATAATAATGGTTTCATTTGATATTCCTTTATCAATTAAATCCAACGCTTCTTTATTAGTGCTTGAAACTTTTTTGTAATGATGAATATGAAAACCCTCAGGGGTCACCTTGTCAGCCCTTTAGTTCAATGAGTGAGTAAAACGTACAAGAAAAGAACGAGGTTGATCAGCGAAGCCACCGAAGTGATAATGAATAGGCCCTTAGAATAAGCAACCTTATTACCACTAGCTTTATCGAAATACATAGCTTTTATAATATTTAGATAATAGTAACACGATACAACACTCGCCACCACAAGGGTCAAAGACAGGCTGATAAAGCCAGAATTTATTAAACTTTTGAATATAAAAAATTTAGCGATAAAACCTGCAAGTGGAGGTATTCCCGACATCGAGAGTAACAGTACAGAAAGATGAAATGCTACAATTGGGTGTTTCTTCCCTATACCAGACAAGTTTGCGATATTGCAATCATCATCGTTCATTTGTATGAAATATGAGAATAGTCCTATGCTTGTGATGATATATATCACCAAATACATTAAGGCACTATCTGTTCCTGCTTGTGTAAAAATAGAAAGTGAAGCAAATATAAAACCAATGTGACCAATTGAACTGTAAGCAAGCAGCCTTTTTAAGTTTTGCTGACGCAAGGCCCCAAAAGCTGAGATAAGCACAGACAATGCTGAAACGTATAAGAAAATAGGCTGAACATAACTTTTTACATTTACTAACTCTTCATTCATCAATCGAATTAAAAATGTTACAAGTGCAGCTTTTGGGGCCGTAGAAAAAAACGCAGTTACTATGGTAGGTGCACCTTGATAGACATCTGGAGCCCACATATGAAAAGGAGCAATAGCAAGCTTGAAACACAAACCAATTAGGATAAAGACTAATCCAAAAACTATTCCATAAGTTATCTGATGGCTTTGCAAGAATGAACCGAGCTCAGAGAAATTGACTTGTCCTGTATATCCATAAAGCAGCGACATTCCATATAGCATAATGCAGGAAGATAGTGCACTAAGTGTAAAATATTTCACTCCTGCTTCACATGAATAAGCTGAATCTTTATTAAAGCTCGCAAGAACATACAAAGATATACTCATCAACTCAAAAGCTAAATAAAAAGAAATCAGACTATTTGCTGAAACCAAAGTTATCATGCCAAATAGCGCAAAAAGAATCAGTATTGAAAATTCATATTTATAGTCATATTTTGATAAATTCAGCATCAAAAGTATTAAAATTCCTGTGCTGAGAATTAACCCTTGGGCTGACCTGATGTATAAATTGAGTTTTAACAACGAATTAAAGAGAAAAATTTCATTGTTTTCTGCCGAAATAATTAAAATAATCAAAGTTACCACTGTGCAGCCAAGTGCTAATAAGTTGATAGTTCGGCGGTTAAATATAATTCCAAGCAGTAGCAACACTAACGAGGAGATAATAGAGAACGTTTCCGGCAATATCTGTATATAATTCATAGCGCATTATATTTGACTAACAAATTTGCCATACATGGCTTCAAATAATTCAGTGCAAGGGTTGGGTAGAATCCAAGCAAAATAACAAACACTGCAAGCAGAATTAAGACAGAAAATTCTATGCTATCCAAGCGGTTATTTAATAATTTAGAATAGCTAACCCCCCATATTATTTGCTTACATAAATTCAGCATATAAACTGCGCTTAAAATAGTGCCAAGTGCGATAAATCCTGTAAAAAACCCTATGCTCTTAAACATTCCAACCATAGCCAAAAACTCACCTATGAATCCAGATGTTCCAGGTAGCCCTATTGAAGCCATTGAAAATAAAATGAACATAAAACCAAATTTTGGCATTGTGTTTACTATGCCAAAATATTTTGCAATCTCCAAAGTTCCAGTTCGAGTATATAGCATTCCAACACACAAAAATAAAGCAGCAGAAATAAGGCCATGACTAATCATTTGAAATATGCTACCCAGTACTCCTTCCTCACAAAATGAAAAGAGGCCAGCAGTAACGATCCCCATATGTGCTATTGAAGAATAAGCTATTAACTTCTTTATATCATCTTGAGCAAACGCAACTAGCGAAGCATATATCACCGCAATAATGCTCAGCACAACAACGAAATTTGAAAAATATAAACTTGCCTGAGGAAGCATTGGAATAGAAAACCTTAAAAATCCATATCCTCCCATTTTAATAAGCAAGCCAGCTAAAATCACAGATCCAGAAGTTGGTGATTGTACATGCGCATCAGGAAGCCAAGTGTGAAATGGAAACATCGGTACTTTTATTGCAAAAGAAATAAAAAATGCAATCCACAGCAATGACTGCACTTCAAGATCAAGGCTTGGCACTAATGTAGCTAATTTTTGTATATTAAACGTTCCAAAAATGTTATAGATGTAAACCAATCCAAGTAGAAATAATAATGAGCCAGTTAATGTATAAAGAAACAACTTAAACGTTGCATATACCCTGTGTTTTCCTCCCCAGATGCCAATAATAAAGAACATTGGTATTAAAACAGCTTCAAAAAACACATAAAAGGTTATAGCATTCAGTGAAACGAAAAAACCGACTACAAAACTCTCAAGCAGTAGAAACAATGCCATATAGGCTTTTAGGGTCGTATAACTCATTTTGCAGTTGTAGAGTATACAAATTACAAACAAGAAAGTTGTAAGCAGAAGGAAAAGCAACGATATACCATCTATCCCTATTCCAACATTTCTAATTGGGTAGCTGACAAACTGAAAGTCCGCATTGTTATAATCAAATTCTATACAAGCTACAATGCTAAGCAAAAATGGAAGTACAGCAAAAAATAGAGCAAGGAATCTTAAGTGTATAGATTGATGATTAATCCTGATTAAGGATAAAATCAACGCTCCTATCAGTGGAAGCAAGAATATACTAAGTAACAACACCTTCTATTTAATTCCAATAATATATAAAGCACCGATTATTAGAGTAACAAACATAATAAATGCATAATCAAATATATAACCAGTTTGTAACTTTATAGAACTTTTTGAACATTCATTAACCAACCTTACAACACCATTTGGTCCAAATGAATCAATAGCCTTAACATCAAACTTCCATAGAAGCCTAGATATAAACCTTATCGGTGCAATTATAACAAACTCATACACCTCATCAAAGTACCATTTATTCTGCAAAAACTTAAGTAAAAATTTACTCTTAATTTGCCTAATTACTTGATATTGGTAAATTAGGTACGCAAGTGCTATTCCACTTAGGCTTGCTAAGGTTGGCAGTAGTTTTATAAAGAAATTATGAACTCCATGCTCATCAATCATCACTAAACTTGATTTCCAAAACGCATTACTAGTTATGTTCAAAATATTTGCTCCCCATATTCCAGAAAATACTGATCCAAAAGCGAGTATCAGTAATGGTATAAGCATAATCTTTGGTGCCTCATGTATATTAATTTTACTTTGTTTTTGGCTGTGGAACACAAGAAGCAATAACCTCCAAGAGTAAAACGCTGTGAAGAATGCAACAACTAAGCTTATTACAAAAGCAAAGCTATCCGTGCTATAAGCATGTTCAATTATCAAATCCTTTGAATAAAAACCTGCAAATGGGAATATCCCAGAAAGCGCAAGAGATCCAATCCACATGAGAGCGTAAGTGCAAGGGATTTTCTTCCAGCAATTTCCCATTTTCTGAATGTTTTGCTCATGATGCATTGCATGAATCACATTGCCAGCACCAAGAAATAGTAGAGCTTTAAAAGAAGCGTGTGTCATTAAATGAAAAATAGCAACATTGTAAGCAGAAAGCCCACATGCCATGAACATATAACCAAGTTGACTGCAGGTTGAATAAGCAATTATTTTTTTTATATCATTCTGAGTAATCGCAACGGTGGCTGCAAAAAAAGCAGTGAGTGCTCCAACGATAACTATTAATTCTCGTGCCACATTTGATAACTCAAACAATGGAGAACACTTTGCTACTAAAAATATACCTGCTGTTACCATCGTTGCTGCGTGAATAAGTGCAGAAACAGGAGTTGGCCCTTCCATTGCATCTGGCAACCAAACATGTAAACCAAGCTGTGCAGATTTACCCATACAGCCAATAAAAAGTAATATGCATATTATATGAATTATTTTAAATTCACAGCAGCACACACGAATGTTTTGAGTGCCAAGAAAATCAGGTGTATCAAATATATATGCAAATTCTAGAGAATTAAATGTGTAATAAATAAGAAAAATTCCAATTAATAGTGCAAAGTCTCCTACCCTATTCACAACAAATGCTTTAATTGCTGCATTATTTGCAGAATATTTTTGGAACCAAAATCCTATGAGTAAATAAGAACATAGGCCAACCCCTTCCCAGCCAAAAAAAAGCTGCACGAAATTATCGCTTACAACCAGCACAATCATGCAAAACGTAAATAGCGATAGGTAAGAAAAAAACCTCGACTTCCCCTTATCATGCTCCATATAACCGATAGAGTAGAGATGTACTACCAGTGAAACGGTGGTAATAACAATAAGCATTAAGGATGAGAGAGCATCCACACTAATTGCCCAATTTACTTTTAAGATGCTCAATGAAAACAAAGGAAATAAACTCAAGTGATAATTTTCAGAGAAGGTGAGAAAAACATACCAAGATAAAACTGCAGATATTCCAATCCCTGCCGTTGTAACTAACTGACTTTTTCTAAAAAGTGCTGCAAATAGCGAACCAAAAAGTGGCAAAAATACTATTAATTTCAGTATATCCATCATACTTTCATTCTTTCATTAAATTTGCTTGTTCAACATCTATATTGCCACGGCTTCTATAATATACAACCAATATTGCAAGCCCAACTCCTGACTCTGCTGCCGCAACAGTCAACACAAACATCACAAAAATTTGCCCAACTATATCATTCATAAAGGCAGAAAAAGCAACTAGATTGATGTTAATCGCCAACAATAATATTTCTATTGATAACAATATATTGATTATGCTCTTACGGTTGATGAAAATACCGCACACCCCAACAGTGAACAAAATAGCAGCAACTATCAAAAAATGATTTAATCCTATTTCCATTCCACTCCTTTTCCAAATTTAGCCTTAACCAATTTTACAGATGAAGATTGCGTCAATTGCTTTAATACATTCTGTTTTTTAACTCCTTTTTTCTTGTCCTGCAAAGTAAGAGCAATTGCACCGACAATTGCAACAAGTAGCAAAATTCCAGAAAGATGAAAAGCGTACATGTAGTCAGTGTAGAGCAAATTACCGATAGCTTTCACGTTATTGGCATTATAGTTTATAACATTACTTATATTCAGCGTTGAGCTGCGGATTACAAAACTGATAATCAAAAAAAACACACCACACAATATAG
Organism: Wolbachia endosymbiont (group A) of Andrena fulva; assembly: GCF_964026815.1. Classification (NCBI taxonomy): domain Bacteria; kingdom Pseudomonadati; phylum Pseudomonadota; class Alphaproteobacteria; order Rickettsiales; family Anaplasmataceae; genus Wolbachia; species Wolbachia endosymbiont (group A) of Andrena fulva. Next base: position 1,420,771 of record NZ_OZ034701.1, on the reverse strand, counting down.
CACCAAGAGTGAAATGCTTCGCAAAACCATGGCGCAATCTTATGTAGTCAATATCGAGCATCATAACTACAAAGAGGAACAACACTGCAACTGCACCGATGTATACTATCAGTACCATCATAGCGATGAATTCAGCTCCAAGGAGAATGAAAAGCACTGCAGAGTTAACGAAGGTGAAAATTAAAAATAATACTGCATGCACAGGATTTCTTACACTAATTACGCATACAGCAGATAAAATGCTAAGAATTGCAAAAAAATAAAAGAAAAAAGGCATTGATACTTTAACTGCAACAATAGTTACTAATTTAAAGTGACTATCGTTGTAAAGTCAATATTATATTAAACGTTTGAAAACATTGTACTACAAAGCTCCAGCTCCATTTTAAATTATTATACAGAGCGCTTTCTAAGTGCTTAATCAATACACTAAATCCTTAATTTATCAATATATAATATGTGTATGTTAGTAATTAATGGCGGCTCAAAATGTACAACATATTTGGTTATTTTAAAAGCAACAATAGTTCTAACGCACAAAGTAGCAGACTAGATGGAGAAAGTTATCAATACACCACAAGAGACTATATGACAATTTACTTTAATAACACACTAGCAAGTTTCAGTAGATCATTGAGAGAATTTAAAGAAAAAGCGTATGGATTTATGTATGATATCGGAACTTGGTTGAAAGAAACATATGAAAATCTCACTGAACGACCTGCAACGCATAATCGCTATACCCCAAAAGAAAAACCCCTTGTTGAAGTTGAAGAAATAGAAATGAAGGAACTAAACCGTACATATAAGCCATTCCAAACTCCACTTATCCACCCAACAACTGGTGCCAATACCTCAAATCAAGTTGTTGTTACTCGACATACACCTGAAACTACTAAAACAAAATAGATGTAAAACCTACGTTTAAATATATAGTACTTGAGTGAAGCATTCTTTAACTGTTCTATTCAATAAAACCTTTACAATATTTCAATCATAGGTTTAACTTTACGAAGTTATAATCTATAGGGCTACGATGAACTATTATCTCTCACTGCTAAATCCAGAACAACAATCAGCTGTAACTAACATAGATGGACCAGTTTTGATACTGGCAGGAGCCGGGACGGGAAAAACAAGAACGATTACTTCAAGAATAGCACACATAATTAGAAACGGTCACGCTTATTCTGATGAGATATTAGCAGTTACATTTACAAATAAAGCAGCAAATGAGATGGTATCAAGGGTACTTGAGCTAACGGGCACAAACATACCATGGCTTGGCACTTTCCATGCAATTGCAGCAAAAATCTTGCGCCTGCACGCAGAAATTGTGGGCTTAAACCCCAATTTTACAATCATTGGTGTGGATGACCAATTACAGGTAATAAAAAATATTATCAATGAAATAAATCCTGATTACCTATCAGAAAAATGTAAGACCATTATGAATATTATTCAGCAATGGAAAGAGAAGTGCTTATTGCCATCTGAAGTGGAAGATATTCAATCATTTAGGCCAGTATATGTAACTGCACTCAAAGTCTATCACCAGTATCAGGAAAGGTTGAAATTCCTTAATTCTGTCGATTTTGGTGACTTATTGCTATATAACATACAGCTCTTTAATCAAAAGACCGAAGTTCTGTCCTACTACCAAAACAAGTTTAAATATGTTATGGTAGATGAATATCAAGATACAAATGCGATACAATATCTTTGGCTAAAATACCTTGCAAAAGAGCACTCAAATATTTGCTGTGTAGGAGATGATGACCAGTCGATATATAGTTGGCGTGGTGCAGAAGTTGAAAATATTTTGAAGTTTTCTGATGATTTTAAAAATGCAAAAACCGTTAAACTAGAGTGTAACTACAGGTCAACATCCCACATACTTGCAACTGCGTCATATGTTATCAATCACAATAAGACTCGCTTAGAAAAAAAATTGTGGACAACAAACATTGAAGGGGAAAAGGTAAATCTAATAAAATTATGGGATGGGAAAGCTGAAGCAAGGTTCATAAGCGAACAGATATTAAAGCTCAATAAATACAGATTTAGTGACATTGCAGTGCTGGTAAGGGCCACTTTTCAAACTAGAGTTCTGGAAGAGTATTTTATAAAATATTCAATTCCCTACAAGATTATAAGTGGCGTAAAATTCTACGAACGTCAGGAAGTCAGGGATATAATTGCATATTTAAGACTTGTTACAAACAATAACGATGACTTAGCTTTCGAAAGGATAGTAAATCGGCCAAAAAGAAGCATAGGAGCTACAACTCTAAAGAAAATATACACGACTGCTCAGGATAACAAAATTTCTTTTTTTGAGGCAGCAAAAATATTAGTTAATAGTAATCAGGTAACCGAAAGAATTAAACTCTCACTCAACGATTTTTTAAATAAAATTAAAGCTTGGGAAGAAATAGTAAGCGTAAAACCACTGCATGAATTCGTTAAAATCGTAGCAAACCAATCAGGATATATTGAAATGCTTGAAAATGAGGAGGTAACAGGCTTAGCACGAATAGAAAATGTTAAAGAGCTCATCTCATCTTTAAAAAATTTCGATAATGCCACAACTTTCTTGGAGCATATAAGTCTGGTGATGGAAGTGGATAATATGAATAACGATGACACCGTATATGTTATGACTCTTCATGCAGCCAAAGGACTTGAATTCCCGTGCGTGTTTCTACCTGGTTGGGAAGAGGGATTATTTCCTCATCAAAGATCTTTTGATGACAAAAGTGGTAAAGCTTTAGAAGAAGAAAGGAGACTCGCATATGTTGGCATAACCAGAGCCAAAGAAAGGTTAATCATTTCATGTGCAGATAGGAGGGAAATTAACAACCAGTGGCAACCGATGCGCACTTCTCGGTTCATTAAAGAATTGCCAAGAGAAAATGTTGAGGTAATTAAAAGCAACATTGCCTACTGTTGAAGCTATAATTGCAGATAAACATATCTTACAAATCTGAATTACTTCAACTATATGTTTCTCCTGGCAAAAATTCTGTAACCGTTCACACTTAATTCTTCAATCTCATACCAATTTCTATTACATAACAAACAAATAGACAATAGAAGTGGGAAGGTTATACTAAGGCAGTATAATGATGGAGTTTTGGAATGGCATTGGTATCAGGTTGCAATTTTAGCTTACATTGTGCCAATCTTTCTTCGATTGCTGCTCGCATAAATTCTGCCTGTCTTTTAGTTCTGCAGTGCACTATCGCATCATCCACATATCTTTCAAATGGTACTGTTGGGTGATTTTGTTTCATCCATATATCAAATGCATGGTGCATAAATATGTTTGAAATGATTGGGCTTATTGAACCTCCTTGCGGAACTCCTTTTTTCCCTAACTACCTTACTGCCATCTGCTTGCTGAATAGGGAATTTCATCCACCTTTCAACATACAGTATGACCCATTTGCAGTCTGTGTGCTTCTTGATAGCCTGCAGTGCTAAATTGTGGTCCAGATTGTCGAAAAATCCTGTAACATCAACAGCTTTCTTGGTAATCGTATCCTGTCTCCAATAAACAGCGGTTTTGCTATGTATCCTTGACCAGCAAAAAACTTACGTAAAGTTGGAGCCTTGTATTTAGCTTGAGTGAAAAGATTTAGAGCACCATCACGATCTTGAACACTTGCACTATGAACATCAGCCGCAATAATTAAGCCCACTGTATCTACAACAATATGACGTTTTCTACCCTTTATTTTTTTTCAGCATCATATCCTCTGGATCCCCTTTTTGAGTGGTTTTTACTGATTGACTGTCAATTATTCCTACTGAAGGTGTTTCATTTTTACCAAACATTTTTCTTACCTCTTTTACTAGCATATTATGTATTTTTTCCAATTTGCCATTACTACGTCACCTGAGAAAATAGTCATACACCGTCTTCCATGGAGGAAAATCTTTCGGCAGCATTCTCCATTGACAACCACCTCTCATTATATACCTTATTGCATTAATAATTGTTCTGATATTGTGCTTTCTTGGCCTCCCTATCTTTCCTTGTGCAACATGTGGCTCCAAAATTTCCCATTCCTTATCACTTATATCACTTGGATACAATTTTCCCTCCTATTTTTTACTTACACTATCATATTTTTTTCCTCATTCCTTTTCAAGACATACTCTTAGACAACTGGACGTCAAGCCTATCCTAGTGCTGCATATCAAGCTCATACTCAGTATGTAAATCTTTGACTAAAGCTACAGCGCATTCTTTTTGAACAATTATACTGATTTTGATTTCAGATGTTGTGATAGCAAGTATTTCTATCTTTTTTTCGCTTAAAACCTTGAGTGTGCGGTGCATCACTTCAGTGTTAGACATAACACCAATACCAATTATTGAAATTTTAGCTACATTATCGTTTATAGCATAATTTTCATTCTTATTCAGTAACTTTTCCATTAAATCAATATCAAATTTGGAGATAACAAAACTTGACCCATGTATCATATCAATTTTAACGTTTGCTCCTGCTATATCTCTTAAAGTATGCAAGTTATTTGCAAGGTTAGTGAAAGTTACAAGAGCTTCATTAGTGCTATAAGTTATTCCAGTAATTAAGTATCTCTCTAGTACATCCCTTTTGTGTAGCACTGTGGTGCCTTCTACTTCCTTAAAAGTGGATAGCACTTGCACTTTAATGTTATGTTTCATTGCAAGTTGTACTGAACGATTATGCAGTATTTTAGCACCAGATGACGACATTTCCAACATTTCATCGTAAGAGATAAATTTGAGCTTGCGTGCCTTTGGAACAATTCTCGGGTCTGCTGTATATATTCCATCAATATCAGTAAAAATTTCGCAAATTCTAACACCAAAGGCTACCGCGAAGGCAACTGCTGATATATCAGAGCCTCCTCTTCCAAAAGTAGTGATTCTATCATCATTTATACCCTGAAAACCAGCAATGATCGCAGCAGTATAACCCTCAGCAAAAGATCTTTTCACACGGTCAATCTTTATTGTTTTTATTTTAGACTCAGAATAAAAATCATCAGTTACAATTGGTAACTGCCAGGCAAGCCACGATTTAGCATTAACTCCGATCGATTGGAGAGTGATAGCTAATAGACCGCAAGAGATTTGTTCTCCTGCTGAAAGCATAACGTCATACTCTGATAACTCTTGTCTGCAACTTAAATTTGAGATTTGCCTAGCCTGAAAAGCCATTTGGTCAGTAAATCCTGCAACAGCAGATACAACAACGATTACATTACAACCTTTCTCAATATCGTTTTTTATCAAATTTGCAACTCGGTTTAAATCAGTTAGCGAAGTCCCACCAAATTTTTTTATGATTATTTTGTCCATAGTTACAATATAACTCTCTTCTGAAGAAAAACATAGTTTTTGTAGAGATAGCAGCTTGCAAGCCATTCAGAAAAGGGAAGATAAAACTATAAAAAACCATAGGCGCCAGTTGGTTTTTAGCTAAAGTCAAGTGTCTGGAATTTTAGGCATAGAATCCCCCATATGAACAAGATTCAGAAAAAATGCAACGCACATTGGGCAGAGATTAAGTATGCGTGTGCACCCACATACACTGAAGAAGATACGCCACATTTTTAACTGAAATTTAAATGAAAAGTCTGCAGACGGAGACAAATTTTGAGCTCGAGAAACATCTCTAATTGTCATTATAATGAGGTTTCAAGTATGCGGAAGTAATTTTTTTAGCTAAAGTCAAAATTTTCTACCATGACATGAGCCCACCACTAAGCAGCAGGAGACCTTGCATGACCTCCAAAAAATGCTTTTACTCTTTCAAGATAAGTAGGTGGTTCTGCAGGGATTTCTATATTATACATTGAATAATACACTGCTTCCTTTATACTATCATCTGTAACTAATTCCCTTAATTTTTGCTTTATGGCACCTCTTTGAATACTTTTTCCATACTCTTCGTAAAATTTTATGTAAAGCTCTTTAAAGACAAATTCTCTTATTTCTATTATTGATTGGTTAATGTTGCTCTTCACCTCATCGCTTATATTATTTTTATCCGCATAATCTTCGGAGTAAAAATCTTCAAACTTGTCTACCAAAATTTTTAATTTTTTATAATTGCAATATTCTTTTAAAAATCTTTCAGTAAATTTAGGTGTTAATACGTTCACTGCTCCATTTATTTGAACCAAGAAATTATTTTTCGCTTCAAGACAACTAAGCGAATAAATAATACGATCGAACATTCCCAGAGTACATAAACCAAGTCCATCCTTTAAATTCATTAGTAATAGTGAATTCACATCTGATTTTTGATTCTTAGCAGCAGTTGAAACTAAGTTTGCAGCTTGTGTGAGAGTTAGTCCAGTTTTTGATTCTTGCCAAGCTGCTTCATTGGAACCATTAAAGTTAAGATAAAGTTTTAATTGCTCTTTTTGCTCAGTTGTAAGCTCATCTGAATTATTTATGTAGTCTTCAAACTCTTTATTGAGTACATTTGGTTGAGTTCCAAATTTCTGTTTTAGTTCTTCAGCGCAGTTTATGACACTTTCCTCAAAACTTCTAGTATGAACACTTTGACTACCAGTGCCCACATCACTTACATTAAACAAAAAGCTTAGCTGCTTTACATTCAAACCCAAAGGTGAAAAGAGTTTTACTGATGGATATTTTATTAACTCAAGAAGTGCTACTGGAATTAGCAGTGCATAATTTAACAATAATAAACCAAAATTAAATATAAGAAACCCACGTAGAGCTGATACCTTTGATGCAATATACAAAAATGGAAGCTGTAGGTAATATATCAAGTGTATACTGAAGAATAAGATTTTGTCCTTTAATTTTATTGTTGGATCTTTATAAACCTCAAACAACATGCTATTGCTATCAATATTGTTGTTTTTAAAGGAGGTATAGTTGTTTATGATCTTCTCTTGCAAGGGAAGAAGCATTTTATTCAGGCAAATAAACGCAGCAATAACAATAAAACCTGTAGCCAAAAATGCTAGTGCAGGGCTAGAAGTGCTTGTAGATAAATAGGCATAAAGACCATCAACAATTAAGTTTTTGTATAATCTTTCAAAGGGACGAACTAGAATCGGGTCAAGGATATAGTTAACAAGAAGATTTAAATAATACACGAGAAACAAAAGTGCAATCAAAAATGCAATAATACTACAAACAACCAAAAATGCTTTTAATCTCGGATTCATAACCCCCTCTTAATAATCTGTTAATATAATCTATTTTAGGAATAAATTGAAAAAAATGCAAGTTTTTATGTTAAAAGATCAATTGAAATTTCTGAGTTTAGGGTATATTGTTAATCTATTTAGATAAGAATTATTGTGTCAAATAAAATAGGTTTTTGGGCTATTTTTGCCTTAGTGATTAGCAGCCAAATTGGCTCTGGAATTTTTATGCTTCCAATTAGCCTTGCTCCATATGGCATGTATAGCCTTATAAGCTGGATAATATCAGGGCTTGGTGCTATATCTCTTGCTTTAGTTTTTGCCTCACTCTGCGCAAAATTTCCGGAAACGGGTGGCCCTCACGTCTATGTAAAGCATGCTTTTGGCCCTGCTGCAGCTTTTTTTGTTGGTTGGACGTATTGGGTGATCTCATGGGTTAGCACAACAGCCGTAATAGTTGTGGGTGTTGGTTATCTTACACCATTTTTCCATGAAGATATTCAAAACGTACATCTGTTTTTAGAGATGTTATTACTTACAATTATTACACTAATAAATTTTAGAGGAGTAGCTACTGCTGGACGTGTTGAGTTTTTATTGACGGTGATAAAAATTTCTGTATTGCTTGTAATACCTATAGCAGCATTGTTTTTTTTTGATAGAAATAACTTCATCATAAGTGAAGAAATATCAAATCTTACAACATCGCAGATTCTTGCCCGTTCTACACTTATTACTCTATGGGGTTTTATTGGAGTTGAATTGGCAACAGCACCTGCAGGGTCAGTTGATAATCCAGCTAGAACAATACCAAGAGCTGTGGTACTTGGAACAATCTCTGTTGCTGTTGTGTATTTTATCAACAATCTTGCAATTATGGGATTAATAAATGGCAATGATTTAGCAAGTTCAAGAGCACCATATGTTGACGCAATAAAAATTATGGCCTCTGGCAATTGGCACTTGATTATTTCTATAACTGCGTTCATTTTTTGTGTTGGTACTTTAAACGCTTGGGTACTAGCTAGTGGACAAGTGGCCCTTGGCCTTGCAAAAGATAAACTGATGCCACAGTTTTTTGCTCAAAGAAACAAGCACGGTTCTCCTTTCTGGGGCATAACAACTAGCTCAGTTGGAACTGCAACTTTACTAATCCTCACTTCAAGCAACAATTTTGCTAAGCAGATCACATCAATTATCGACTTTTCTGTAGTTTCATTTTTATTTGTTTACCTTGCATGCAGTCTTGCTTTTCTCAAAGTTATTGTGCAAGAAAAGAGTTGTTACAAATTTTTAATTGGCAGTATAGCAACAACCTTTTGCTGCTGGGTAATATTTGAAACTTCTGTGAATACCTTTCTGATCGCAAGCTTATTCACTGCAAGTGGCGTACCTCTTTATTTATTTTGGTATCGCAGAGTTTCTGTATAGCAAATGTTATGTATCTGTTCAGCAGAGTGGCAAAATAAGGTAGACGAGAAAAGACAACTATAGGAAGAAATGGGTGTCATGCCAGTGCGTGACACTGGCATCCAGTTCTTTCGCGCAGTTCCATCAAAAACGTTGTAAAGGATTAATCGCTTTCGTGTTTACCAACTTAGTGCCCAATCTGGATCCCAGATACTGTCTCTGCTGTCAAACAAATTATCCAACAAAATTACAATTATAGCATTTCTCATAATAGTCCGAACAGGTCATAGGAAGGCAGAATCAACAGCACGACGAAAGGATTCGAATAGAGGAATGTTTTTCCTGGCTCTGTTTTTTATAGCAAACCAATGATGCTCAATTTTGTTGAAATCTGGAGAATAAGGCGGCAGATACAAAATTTCTGCACCAACCCCTTTAGCAAGCTCGATAATCTTATCAGACTTATGAAAAGTAGCATTGTCAAGAATGACAGTCTGTCCAGGTTCCAAGATCGGTGTCAAAAATTGCTCAAACCATCCATTAAAAACATCCATATTACAGTGGCCTTCAAAGGTTAACGGAACAACTATCTTTCTTCCACTTAAGGCTGCAACCATACTGATTCGTTGAGTTTTCTTTCCAGATTTTAAGGCATAAAACCGCTGTCCTTTCTGGCAATATCCGTAGGGGTAGTCTTCGGTGTTATCAATGCCAGACTCATCTATATACACTAAGTTTTTAGGTTCTTTTGTCGCTATAATTTTCAAAAATTCAGCACGTTTTTCTTCGTTTCTTTCCTTGTATCCATATGTCTTTTTTTGCGCGTAAATCCAATTTTTTTAAGGGCTCGATAGATCGTTTGGATACTAATGTTGTTCCAAAGTTTAGCCATTTCCGATAGAGTCTTTCCTCCGTGTTCTCTGGCAAATTTGGCAAAGGTATCCCAGTCGGTAATTTTGTGATTGTAACCCCCATTTCCAAGTTTTTTTGATTGAAAGTCTCCTGTTTCTTTTCTTCTTTGCTGCCACTCCCATAAAGTAGTTCGTCCAATCTTAAATCTTGCTGCCACTGTTTCTCTGCTTTCTCCTTCGTCTAGCGCTTCCATTGCTTTTTTTCTTAAATCATAACTATATGCTGCTGGCATTCAACCTCCTTATCATCATCTACCCTTATCCTATCACATCCAGACTTTTATGGAAAGAGCTATAAATGGTTGATTATTTTTAAGAATACCAAAAAAGACATGCATTAATTTTCGCATTAACGCAAGAACTATGACTTTTGGACATTTGCCTTTACTTGCTAGACGCTGACAAAACTTTTGAAAATGATTATTATGGTTTTTGACTACTATAGCTGGCATATAAAGAGCTTTTCGAATACGCTCAGATCCTATTTTGCATATGCAACTTCTCTTACTTACTGACGATCCCGATTGATAATGTCCTGGATTTAGACCAGCAAAAGCTGTAAATTGTTTAGCATTGTCAAAGTTATCAACTGATGGCATTTCTGCGACAACAGCAACAGCAGTAAGATATCCTATACCTTTTATAGTCTTAAGGTTTTCCACCATATTTTTTAGATGTGGATAGTTATTTATATGCTCATTAATTTCTTTTTCGAGAACAATAATTTGCTCCTCTATTGCCAAAATTACTTTAGATATAGCTTCTTTGCAACTGGAATGCATATTTTTGTTTTCCAAGCGATTTGTCTGTTGCACCTTATCATCTTTTAGCGATTGCATGCAACGGTAAAGCTCCCTCAAATGCCTCATTTCAGGTGCAATGGGCTTCCAAAGAGCAGATTTGTTGGCGATACAAAATCTAGCTATCATAGCTGCATCTGATTTATCTGTCTTATTTCTGAGCAGCTCACTTTTGCCAAAAGCTTTCTGGGTTTACTATACTGACATTATGTCCTAAATCGTGCATAAAAGTAGCCAAATCTTCTCCATACCAACTAGTTGCTTCAAGACATAAATGAGTAAGATTTGCTCCATGGCCATTGCACCAAACTACAAGTTTTGCAAAACCATCTTGATTATTTTGAAAGACTTTGTGTCGTTTTTTACTGTCCACTAACAAACATCAAATTTCTTTTTTGAAATATCCACACCCAAAATAGCATTTACTTGCATAAAATTGCCTCCAAGACTATAAATAAACTGAGAGTTTAGACTAACCTTGTAATACGGGATATAATTCCAAAAGATACTGTTCAGTCTTTAACTCTATGGGAGGGAAGCAAAATCTGGCTTAATGGCATTAGTGTCGCATCAGCTTCACCCTCCCTGTGAGGTATTTTAGCTCTAATGCCTCACATCATAAAGATACAAGTGTCACGCACTGGGATGACGAGAAAGGAGCACTGGAATTTTTGTTTCAATATTTGTACATGAGCCATGCATCTGAACAGATACAATGTTATAACTAGAGATAATTTTTAAATGATTGATATTTATGAACTACGACTTTTCTTGTTGTCCACTTGTTCAACATTACCCTTCTCAAGTTTACTATCTACTTCTTTTGTGTGTTCATCATCTATACTAGTTTCATCTTTTATCTTACTAGGGTAATCTTCCTGCGATTTTTTATATGCTTCCATGTTGTCATATATAGGGTTACTGATGATTTCTATTTTTTCAGGTGTGAAAATCCTTGCTAAAAATCTCCTTATTATTGGTATTGACCTTAAGAGATCTCTTAGCTTTGAAGATTCTTGTCTTTTGTTTAGAGACTGTTGGTCTATTTTAGAGGTTTTTACACCATACTTTTTATCATCAAAATTTATTGTAGGCTTTCTTTTATTCGAAAGAACACTTTGGGCCTTTGATCCATTGGTTCCTTCAGGCCCTTGAGGTGTAGACATTGCAGGTTTAACCTTAGTTTCATCGTATTCCTTACTCATCTTTCATTTCATTATGTAATATTACTAATATTGCATAATAATAGCTAAATTACAATTAATTGCAAGGTAAAAATATTAAAACAATTGTAAATTTTGTCAGTAAAAATATAATAGAACTTTAAAATTAGAGGTTCATCTATATGAGATACAAAATTGCTGTTATTGGAGCAACCGGAAGAGTAGGGCGTGAGGTATTAAGCACGCTTGCTGAATTTCAAGATGAGGCGATAGATTGCGTTATTGCACTTGCATCGAAAAAATCAGAAGGGAAGAAGGTGAGCTTTGGTGACAAAGAGTTAACAGTTTTATGCCTTGAGGATTATGACTTCGTTGGAACTAATGTAGCCATTTTCTGTGCTGGATCTCATGTTTCTGAAGAGTATGTACCAATTGCAACACAGGCTGGATGCATCGTGATAGATAACAGTTCCCATTTTAGAATGAAAGAGGGTGTGCCACTCATTATTCCAGAGATTAATAAAGAAAAAATTATGGAATATAAAAACCACAACATAATATCCAATCCAAACTGTACTACAATACAGATGCTGCTAGTACTACATCTATTACACCAAAAAGCAAAAATAAAGAGAATCGTTGCTTCAACTTATCAATCAACTTCTGGTGCAGGCAAAGCAGCAATGGATGAGCTCTATGACCAGACAAAAAAAATCTTTATGAACGAAGCTAAAAAACCCAAGATATTCTCTAAGCAAATAGCATTCAATTGCATTCCCCATGTAGGAGAATTCATGGAAAATGGCTCTACAGAAGAGGAATGGAAAATGCAAGAGGAGACAAAAAAAATTTTAGAGGAAGATATAAAAGTTACTGCAACTTGTGTAAGGGTACCCGTCTTTATCGGTCACGCTATGGCAGTAAATGTGGAATTTGATCAACATATCACTGAAGAACAAGCTCGTGAAGTGCTAAGTGAAGCCGAAGATAGTGGAGTTTTAGTGTACAACAGGCGTGAAGATAGTGAATACATAACTCAAATTGATGTTGTACAGGAGAATGCTGTATATGTATCGCGTATTAGAAGAGACAATACTGTTGAGCACGGATTAAATATGTGGATAGTGGCTGACAACCTGCGCAAAGGCGCAGCATTAAATATAGTGCAGATTCTTGAGATTTTGATAAGAGAGCATTTGTCAATCAAGTGCATATAGAGCGCACGTACGTTGTAATTCGAAGGAAATTGTATATCACATGGCAGCGCGTGACGCTGGAATGGCTTTGTTGCATCGCTACTTATGAAAGGCTAACTATAATTAGGATTATAAGCAACTTATTGAAAATCTTGTTTTTTTTGCAATCAATCTGATCAAATTTAAGAATAGTATAGCATTTCTCATAATAGTCCGAACAGGTCATAGGAAGGCAGAATCAACAGCACGACGAAAGGATTCGAATAGAGGAATGTTTTTCCTGGCTCTGTTTTTTATAGCAAACCAATGATGCTCAATTTTGTTGAAATCTGGAGAATAAGGCGGCAGATACAAAATTTCTGCACCAACCCCTTTAGCAAGCTCGATAATCTTATCAGACTTATGAAAAGTAGCATTGTCAAGAATGACAGTCTGTCCAGGTTCCAAGATCGGTGTCAAAAATTGCTCAAACCATCCATTAAAAACATCCATATTACAGTGGCCTTCAAAGGTTAACGGAACAACTATCTTTCTTCCACTTAAGGCTGCAACCATACTGATTCGTTGAGTTTTCTTTCCAGATTTTAAGGCATAAAACCGCTGTCCTTTCTGGCAATATCCGTAGGGGTAGTCTTCGGTGTTATCAATGCCAGACTCATCTATATACACTAAGTTTTTAGGTTCTTTTGTCGCTATAATTTTCAAAAATTCAGCACGTTTTTCTTCGTTTCTTTCCTTGTATCCATATGTCTTTTTTTGCGCGTAAATCCAATTTTTTTAAGGGCTCGATAGATCGTTTGGATACTAATGTTGTTCCAAAGTTTAGCCATTTCCGATAGAGTCTTTCCTCCGTGTTCTCTGGCAAATTTGGCAAAGGTATCCCAGTCGGTAATTTTGTGATTGTAACCCCCATTTCCAAGTTTTTTTGATTGAAAGTCTCCTGTTTCTTTTCTTCTTTGCTGCCACTCCCATAAAGTAGTTCGTCCAATCTTAAATCTTGCTGCCACTGTTTCTCTGCTTTCTCCTTCGTCTAGCGCTTCCATTGCTTTTTTTCTTAAATCATAACTATATGCTGCTGGCATTCAACCTCCTTATCATCATCTACCCTTATCCTATCACATCCAGACTTTTATGGAAAGAGCTATAACTTGTTATTTATATTAATAAATTTAATTCTATTGAAAATAGCTAAAGCATTGAAATTCTTGAATTTTAGCCGGATTAGTGAGTGGTAGTGAAATTTCTTTTACTCAAATTTAGGTATTCACTGACCGTTCTTGTTATAAATACCAGAATAATAAGCTACTGATATTCTCCACCTTTTTTATCTTTAATCCATCATAGCTAGCGATGCAACAAAGCCGGCTGGATTCCAGTGTCAAGCACTGGAATGACACCATTTGCTGTGCAGTTTACCTTCAAAAATGAATGTTCGTACAGCTATGGAATAAATCGCGGTATGACGGTTCGCAGCGGTATAGTAACTCGTCACCCCGCTACTTGTTAGCGGCTGAGATACCGCGGCGGTATGACGTAGAAGCTATACTTTTATACTCACCAACTCAGTATCCAATCTGGATCCAAGTAGTCAAGCTATTCGGATGACACCCTCATAAAGTGAAATGAGATCCCGCTAACACGTAGCGGGATGACGGGAAAAGAGGTACTGGGAGACATCCTTCCTGGTAGACCCAAATCACAATGTTCGCACAGTTGTGCGTCACGCGCTGCCGAACACTGTATGGTTATACAAGAAAAATTAAGGCTTAAAAGGAATTTTAAGTATCAGGACTCAAGGTTTTTATTCCTTCTTAATAAAACATAAAAAGCCCCTTTACCACCATGTTTTTTCTTAGCTTGTTGGTAGTATAGAACCATATGCTGGATTTTAGTGTCATTTAACCATTTATTTAAGTTACTCTTTATAGTTTCTGTTTTGTTTGTTGCACTGCCGTATCCCGTAATTACCAATAAACATCTATTTCCTGCTCGATAATTTTTGATAATAAAATCTATCAATTTACAGTAAGCATCCTCTATATTATAGCCATGCAAATCGAGCTTATCGCTTATAAAATATTTACCCCTATCAACTTTTGATTTTGTGTTTTGGTCAAGACAAAATGATGAGTTACTATTATTGGTATTAAGAAAATTCCCTTGTAAGTCGGAGGTACCTTTATCAACCATAGACTTTATATTTACTTTATGATCAACTTTCAAAGTAACTTTTCCACATTCTATTGGCTTAACATTTTTTTGCCAATCCAACTCATCGTCCGACATAAACGCATTAATCGAATTGTATAATTTTACAACAATATCCAAACATAGTAAAATGTTGCTTATTCTATAAAAACCCGATTTTCAATAATACGATGAAATCGTCAAAAACTAATGAGAATTTTTGGCTGTATGGAAAGCACACCTGCATGTCAGCACTGAAGAATAAAAATAGGCGGTGTATAGAACTGTTAGCAACAGAAAATTTCTATAGAGAGCACAAAAAAGAAATTAGGCAATGTGTAGACAGTAAGGGCATTAAAGTTCGATTAGTAGAAAGCAAAATACTTAATGACGTTTTACCCAAAGGTGCTAACCATCAGGGAATTGCTTTAAATGTTGCCCCTATTCTTTATAACTTAAGCATTGAAGAAATAGCTGAAAGCTCGAACGATAGCTCTACTATAGTCATTTTAGATCAAGTCACTGACACGCACAATATTGGGTCGATTTTAAGAACTTCAGCTTGTTTTAATGTCGACGCATTGGTTTTACCACATAACCATTCACCAAGTGAAAATGCATCTATTGCAAAAGCAGCAAGTGGAGCATTGGATATTGTCCCACTAATATACGTTACAAATATAGTAAAAACTATGCAGTATTTAAAAAAGGTCGGTTACTGGTGTTATGGGTTTGATTGCAATACTAAAGAAAATATAGATGAAATAAAGAGTTTTGAGAAAAAAAGAGTAATTATTTTTGGTTCTGAAGAGAAAGGAATGCGGAGGTTAGTTAAAGAAAATTGTGATTATCTTTTAAAGATCCCAATATCAAACGTAATTGACAGCTTAAATGTTTCAAATGCAGCAGCAATAGGCCTATATTCTATTTATATTAAAACAAATGCCAGCGCATAGCTGTTTATAATAAAAACACTTGATAAAAATGTGGTTTTATATTATAATGTGTTAAATAATGGACAAAAGGAGTTATATTATGTCTTATATGAGAAATGAACAGGATATTCGCTCTCAAGGCGTTTACTATAGCGCTGGGCTTAGAAGTTACCTAACTAAAGTATACAATTACATGGCTTTAGCTTTGGGCGTCACAGGGCTTGTTGCATTTTTAACAGTATTTTCTGGTCTTTTTCAAGTAATTTATTCTAATCCCGTTCTATCGCTTGTGGTAATGTTATCTCCGGTTGCATTGGTGTTCTACATGTCTTATAGAATTCAACACCTAAGTGCTCAGTCTGCCGTTACTATATTTTTCTCGTTCTCAGTGTTAATGGGGCTTTCCTTATCTTATGTTTTTATAGTTTATACTGCAGAAAATATAGCAAGGGCGTTTTTCATTACATCAATCATGTTTGGCTCTATGGCTTTATATGGCAATACTACAAAAAGAGATCTTACAAGTATGGGCTCTTTCTTGATTATGGGAGTTTGGGGGTTAATCATTGCGTCTATAGTAAATTTATTTCTTGGAAGTAGTCCTCTCCACTTTGCAATATCGTTCATATCAGTAATAGTCTTTACCTTAATGACTGCGTATGATGCTCAAAGAATCAAAGACGTTTATTATAAACATAATGACGGATCAGAAGTTGCTACTACTAAATTGGCAATACTCGGTGCAACTAATCTTTATTTTGACTTTATTAATATATTTCTCAATCTACTCAGGTTACTTAACTTGTTCAACAATAGGGATTAGATGTTTTCCTTTTTAAGGAAAGGCAGTAAGAATTCTATAGTTTTCTTTTTAGTATCTTTAGTTGTGTTGATGTTATGTCTTGCATATGCATCGGTACCGTTATATAGCATTTTTTGTAAAGCTACTGGATATGGTGGCACAACAAGAAAAGTAACTAATGCAACAATAAGTGCAATTGACCAAAAAATCAGGGTCCACTTCAATGCTGATATAATGTCCGATCTACCTTGGGAATTTAAATCAGAAACTAACTACGTTGATGTAAACATAGGAGAACAAAGTTTAGCGTTTTATTACGCAAAAAATCTATCTGATCAGCCTTCATTTGGAATGGCGGTGTATAACGTTACGCCTTTCAAAGCAGGTAAGTATTTCAATAAAATTGCATGCTTTTGTTTTGAAGAACAAATGTTGCTACCAAAACAAAAAGCAGCTATGCCCGTATCTTTTTATATAGATCCTGAGATAATGCTTGATAGTAATACAAAAGATTTAAGTGAAATAACGCTATCATACACGTTTTTTAAGCTTAAGTAACAGAATGTTTGCAAACCGTGTCATTTCAGTAATCAATAGGGTGTCATCCGAGTAGCTGACACTGGAATGACAGGAGGTAACGCAAGAAGTCTATTGATTGTGAAAACAATAACTTTGCAAAATATTAATTGTTAGATAACATAATCAAAGTTTTTGTCTTAATATTCATCATGGTTAGAGCTATACAAATTAAAAAAACTGGGGGACCAGAAGTATTAGAATTTGTAGATAAGAGCATAGGTGAGCCAAAAGGCGAGGAAGTCTTAGTGCGTCACACAACTATCGGCTTAAATCGTTATGATTTAGAGCACAGAAAAGGTACACGCAAAATTAAAAATTTACCATCAGTGCTTGGAGTGGAAGCAGTTGGGGTTATTGAAAAACTTGGTAAAAAAATCAGTGATGGATTCAAAGTTGGAGACAGAGTTGGATATTGCACAGCTCCTCCAGGGGCATATTGTGAAAAGCGCATTATACACCAGAAATATCTGATAAAAATTCCAGATGACATATCTGATGAAGTTGCTGCTGCAGTGCTGTTTAAAGGTATGACAGCTCACTATTTAGTTAATCAATCTTATAAAATCAGGCCTGGTGCTTTCGTGCTAGTTCATGGAGCTAATGGTGGCTTAGGGCAAATAATATGTCAATGGGCAAAGGATAAAAAAGGTGTAGTGATAGGTTCTGTAAGCTCTGATGAAAAAATGAAGATAGCTTTACAAAGTGGCTGCACATACGCAATAAACTACAATGATAAAGACTTCATTTCTAAAATTATGGAGATTACGCAAAACAGAGGAGTAGGTGCAGTGTATGACCCCATAGGTTACGCTACAAGTAAGCTCTCTTTTGAATCTTTAGGCAGGTTCGGCATATACGTTTCCTATGGGCAGATATCAGGTAACGCTCCTATTAGTTTTTCTTTACTTAGTTCACGTTCGTTATTTGCAACTGGAACCTCAATATACCATTATAAGCATGATAGATTCACATTAGTGCTTACCACAATGGAAATCTTCGAGATGATAAGAAAAAAACTTTTAACTGTACGGATCAATAAAAAATATAAACTTGATGAAATAATTCAAGCCCATCACGATATGGAAAATAGAAAAACGAGTGGGTTAAATATTATTAAAATCTCTCAAATAAATTAATAGTTAAAATTAACCATTCATTAAATTATATCAACTAGAATTTCACATATTTAATTCTCCTTTTGGGGGAATTAAAAGCATATAGCTAAACTGACTTAGGCTTACCGACGATTTGAAAAACCATCATTTCGCTACTCGTTAGCGGAATCTATGCTGAGATACCGCGAATAGACTTCTTGCATAACCCAAATTAAGTAGAAAGAGGTATCATCCGAGTAGCTGACACTGGTTCCTTTATGACGGTAGTAGCCCCCCTTCTCCTGTCATTCCAGTGCTCTCTTCTTGTCATCCCAGTGCCCAAACACTGGGATCCAGTTTCACCTTATGATGGTGTCATGAAAGTAGCTGACACTGGTTTCCATCCAAGACGGTGTCATTCCTTACTATTACCCACAAATATAAATGTACTTATAAATAAAGTATTACAATATTAAAGTTTGCAAATATTGAGGGTATAAAAATGGCAAACGAGAGTAATGAATGGGCTAAAAATGAATTTGGAGATGCTGTACTTGGAGATAAAAGATTAACTGACCGATTAGTAAAGATTGCTGATAGTTTGATAAGTTTACCTGAAAGCTCAATTAATGAGGCATGCGGAAGTTGGTCAGAAGCAAAAGCAGCATACCGTTTTTTTCAAAATGAGAATGTAAAAGAAAGTGATATTTTAGCTACACATATTAATAAGACGGTTGAGAGAACAAAAGCTCACAAGAGGGTTCTTGTCATTCAAGATACCAGTTACATTGTATATAATAACCATAAAAAAACAAGCGGATTAGCAAATTTGTCCAGTTATGATACTGCAAAAGGTATTATAATGCATACAGCTCTTGCCGTTAGTATAGAAGGTTTGGTACTAGGGATACTAGATCAAAAAGTTTATTCAAGACCTGAAGAAACTGAGAACCTTAAAAAAAAGAGCGATCGCATTGAAGATAAAGAAAGCGTAAAGTGGTTGGAAACTTTAAGAAAAACAAATAATATTATTGATCCAACTCAAACTGAGACTATAACTGTATGCGATAGAGAAGCAGATATATATGACTTTTTTGAGCTTACACATAATCTTAATTCGGCAGTGCTAGTTAGAGCATGCAGAGATAGAGCAGTAAATAGAAAATCTCGATATCCTGAAAAAGGTGAGCAGAAGTTATGGGCATTTATTAAATCCTCTCATTGTGCAGGTACGGTAGAAGTTGAAGTTCCTGTAAAGATAATAAGCCAAAAAGAACAGCACGTTTGGAAGTTAGATTTGGAAAGTTTATGATGAATCCATCTAAGAATAATATTAGGCATAAGACGGAAGAACTACCTAAATTACCACTTTATGCAGTTTATGTTGTTGAGAAAACTTCCCTTCCCTTAAAAAAACCGCTAGAATGGATGCTATTAACGAATCTTTCAGTTAATACTTTCGATGAAGCTGTTGAAAAAATTAGTTGGTATCAACTATGTTTTTTAAAAATTTTTTTATTTGTGTAATTTTGCAAATTATATGGGCAATAAAAACCCGTTTGTCATAGAAATAGAATTTTATATCAAACAGCTACCACAGCAATTTCTGCTTAAGCTAATGAATATGTGCTTTAAGTCTGTGTGGACGCACATATTCATTAGCCAATTTCAGTTACCGTTGTGAAGATTTTTAAGTATGCAAATTAATTGCTTCTTTAAGTCTTGTATTAGCAATTACTATAATTTTACGCATTAGGGCTGTTATAGCCACCATCTTCTTCTTACCACTTTCAACAAGCTTAGAATAAAAGGCGCCAAGTATAGATTTTGACCTTGTAGCAGCCATAGCGGCTGTAAAGAGCTTTGAACGAACGTTACTTCTACCACCTGTAATCCTTCGGTAACCAACAGCTTTACCACTTTCTTTTGGATGCGGTGCAACTCCGGCAAGACTTGCTACTTCTTTTCTATTTAAGTAACCAAGCTCTGGCATTAAACACAAAAAATCTTGTGATAACTTTTTACCTATTCCAGGAACTGTTTTAAGAATTTTTTGGCGTTGTTGTAATTCGCGGCTTTCATCAATAATCTTTTGTATAGTATCATTGAGTTCGTTTATTTGACTATCGAAAAACTCAATGGTCTTTTGACAGCTTTCTTTTATATGATCATTTTCCGGTGCTTCAAGTCTGCATTTTTCTTGAGTTCTCATTTGCGTAATATCATCACGACGTTGACAAAGTGCAGCCAAAGTTGATTGTTCTGTAGAGGTAGGTACAAATAGAGAGATAGTTCTATGGCGTTCAAATCCATATTGAGCAAGAGCTCTTGCATCTGATCTATCAGACTTTGCTAAAGTTCCGTGAGATAAAATAAAGCTTTTTACTTTACGAGTATTAGCTCGATGCACGGCAATATTTTTGTCGGTAAGAAAATGTGATAAGCCAAGCTCATATTTCCCTGTATTTTCTAAAGTCACTAAAGCATTAGGTAGAATATCTGAAAACTCTTGAAATAATTGTTGCCAACCAGAAGCATTATTATCAAATTCGACAGCATTCTTCTGTTTGTGAATTGCAACGACATTTTTAAATTTTCCGATGTCAATGCCAATAAAATTTTGATAAGATGTAACCATAATAAACCTCGATAGTTTTAGTTAATTTAAGATTGTAAACGGGTGCATATATATGTCCCAAGCAACTATTCAAACGTATCGAGAGATAGGGCTAGCGTACCTTGATACCAACGGTTGTAATACCAATTTCCTTTCGGTCGCGCACGCCCGCTATTCCTAGTGAGCAGGGTTATCTTTCTCTCTTATCTCTTTTATATCACGTTTTTAACTTACAATTTCTTCTAATGTACCAATAGCAGTAGGTTTTCTTGCTCCCTTGTTAGCAGGATCTATTTTGAGTCTAGCTGTTAAGAGCATTTATACTAGAAATGGGAAAGAGTTTAATCATCAGACTAATATTTTATTATTGTTTAACTTTGACCAAGAATGCGAAAATTTTTCAAAGAGTGATAGGACTAAATTAAAGTGGCTAAAAAATTCAGTTATTTTGAGCAACACAATCTGTACATCTTTAATGTTTTTCGGTGTGGGATTAGATTTAGTTGCCAACGGCTTTGGTATAACTAACTCTATGATGTTATCCGGCTTATTACTTTCATTACCATTCACGCTTTTAATTGTTACTTCACCTATTTTAAATGCTGCAAGTAATTATATTCTCAAAAAGACAGCTATAAATTCAATTGAGGAGCAATTTAAAGGTGATGATCAGTTTATAGAAGTCGATAACGAAAAGCCAAGCAGTACTATGAGCAATCAAAGTTATTTCCCCATCGGTCAGTTAATATCATCAAAGTTAGCTATTCTCCATAGCGAAGTCTCTAGCTAGGAACAATGAGCCACAGATTAGTATGGTTTTGACGTTTTGGGTAGAGGCTTTTAATATGTGATTTGATATTGCATCGCCAATTGATTCACATTCAACTGCTTTTATTCCTATGTTATTGGCTTTTTCCCTAATCAAATTTGTATTTGTTGCTTTAGGTTCATACTTAACACAAACCGCACATAGTAGCTTGATATATGGCTTTAAGTGCTCTAAGAACTCTTCCACATTTCTGTTACTAGTAACACCAAAAACCATATAAATACCTTCAGCAAAATTATCTTTTACCCACTGAGATAGTACTCTAGCACCATCATTATTGTGTGCACCATCTAAAAATAATTGCCAATCTTTCGGTAGTAGGAAAATTAAATTACCTTCTTTTATAGACTCTAGCCGTGCAGGCCAATAAGTGCACTGTAAACCTGAAGTGATATCCTCTTCTCCAATATCAAATTCATACTTTCCACTTAAAATACTACATGCTGCAATAGCATTGCCTGCATTAATCACCTGATGATCACCCTTTAAAGATGGCAAAGGAAATTCTATTGATTGAATAGCTGATTGAAAAACCATTTTGTTGTTCTTTTTTTTGCAATTCCATTCAAGACCTCCTCTATACAAGGGAGATTTCTTATTTATTGCGTGGTGTTCTAGCGTGTTCACTATAGATTTTTCTTGCGGTGCTATTACGCAAGGAACATTAGGTTTCATTATTCCAGCCTTTTCACCTGCTATAATTTCTACAGTAGGGCCAAGATATTCCGTATGATCAAGTGCAATGGAAGTAATTATTGTTAAAATCGGATTATCTATAACATTTGTTGCATCAAGCCTTCCACCCATACCCACTTCAACTAAAGTTATATCGGCTTTATGACGAGAAAAAGCTAAAAAAGCTGCAATAGTTGCAGCTTCAAACAGAGTGATAGGTTGTTCTGCAATTACTGCACGACATTCTTCTAATAAGCTATATAATTCATTATCGTCGATATAGCTGCCGGCTATCACTATCCTCTCATTAAAACTCACTAAATGTGGAGAAGTGTATGCGTGTACCTTATACCCTGCTGCTTGCATTATATATCTTATAAATGCTAGTGTTGAGCCTTTCCCATTAGTTCCAGCTATATGAATTACGGGAGGCACTTTTTTCTCGGGGTTATCTAGTTTGCTAAGAAAGCCTTTTATGCGATCAAGAGAAAAATCATTCGGCCTGCTACCAAGTGGCTTAGGCCAATGAGGCATATATATCATGGATTGTTATTGCATTTTAATTCAGCTATAACGCTTGCTATGCCATGCGTGTCGATTTTTTCACTAAATTGATAACGTTGATTAATAGCAATACTTATTCCACTCATTACAACATCACTTATCAAGAAAGAACTGTTATTTTTAGTAACTTTAAAATCAATATTTGTAAATTCTTCATCACCGTAAGAAAATCTTGTACCAATTAAGCAAGTTTCATCGTCAACTGCTTTTGTACTCATTATGATCATTTCACTATCATGCATGTATTTATATAAAATTTTAACGCACAAACGCGTAAGATACACTTCATACTCTCTTAAAAAATCTTCTTTTTCTTTTTGTTTAACTAAAGCCCAATGTTTTCCTATGACGAATTGCGATATTCCTTTGAGGTTAACATTGTTTTGAATGACCTCCTGAAGCTTTTTTTGCACACATTCCCGGTTTTTTTTATTCTCCTTTGTAGATATACCATCCACTTGTTGCTTCATAGTATGCACAAAAATTTTGTGATCTGTACAATTAGTGTAAGCACTTGAAGAAATTACAATAAAAACAATGATAGTTAAAACTTTAGTAATGTTCATAAGATATATTTATTAGCTATGATACTTAGAATGCAAAGTTTAATAAAGATTAAATAATAATCGCTAGCTTTAATATATCTATAGACACACCTTGTATAAATCATCTACAATTAATTAAGGGTCTGTTCTATGCGTTATGAGTTAAGTTAAATTTCCCGAGCGATAATTTCTAGTCAAGGGAATTGCCTCTGTTAATTTCGTTGAAATTGATACGCGATGCCCACCTTAACTTTAGTCTCAGGAATCTACTAAGGCTGACGGTAGATACGGATCCTATTTTGATTGGTTTAACATTTATGCTTCATCAATACAAAGAACAGGGTGTTTTCCTATGTTTGCCTAATGAAGTATTCCAAATTGTAATTGATGTTGAAAGGTATCCTGATTTTGTTCCTTGGTGCAAAGCCGTTTATATAAAAGAAAAAATTAACAACCAAATGGTTGTGGATCTCCTCGCAGCTTTTCATGGAATTAAAGGTAGATATACATCAGAAGTTACTTCTCTTTCTCCAAGTGGAACAAATGAAGGTTGGATAAAAGCTGTATCATCAAATGGAATATTTAAACATCTATACAATGAATGGCAATTCATTCCCATAGATGAAAATAAAACTATGGTAAAGTTTTATATAGAGTTTAAGTTTAAGTCCAACTCATTTTCCACTTTATTAAACTCAGTATATAAGTATACACAAAGTAAAATAATTGCTGCATTTAAAGATAGGGCTGAAAGCCTTGCTAAACAAAAGTTATCTTGACATTATTAATATAAATGTATAATTTTTTTTAGTAAGTTAAGTGTTTATATTGTAATGATTTTTAGACTATTGTTTTTATTAATTTTCATAAGTGTTAATTCTTATGCAGTTGTTAAGCAAGATTTATCCGATAACCAATACATTCAAAAAAAACCCAATGAAATAACATCAAATGAGCTATTATCGCCATTACCTAATGATAAATTATTAGGAGATCCAAAAGCACCAATTCTAATGATAGAATATGCTTCATTAACTTGTTATCACTGCTCTCTTTTTCATAGGAATGTTTTTCCTAAAATTAAAGAGAAATATATAGACACAGGTAAGATGTTATATATATTTCGTCATTTTCCTTTGGATTACAGAGGGCTAAAGGCTGCAATGCTAAGTCATTGCTACGAAAAACAAGAAGACTACTTTAATTTTAACAAAGCTGTTTTTAACTCAATAGATTCGTGGAATTACTACAATTTAAGTGATTTGACTTTACTACAAAGAATTGCTGCACTAAGCAACTTAAAGCAAGATGCATTTAACCAATGCATTAATGATAAGAAAATAATGGATAAAATCGTAAATGATAAATCACTGGCAATTAATAAACTTGGTATCACAGCCACTCCAATATTTTTCATCAAGCTTAACGATGATAAATCATATATAGAGCATAATAAAGTTAAACATGGAGGGTATAAAGAGCTGAAATATTTCACTAATGTGATAGATAAATTATATGGAAAAGCTATAGTGAAGTAATACCACTGTAGCTTACCATATAAAAGACTCTATGCTGAGTCATTGTTTTTCACTACTGTTTGTTGTTTTTTACGCTCAAACTCTCTTTTTTTACTGTGCCAAGTGTAGTAATACATAGCGATTTTATTCTCTATTAATACTATTGTCCCATCATAAAACTGAACCATATCCATAACTTTTCTCTGAGCTTCATCAAAACGTTCTTTATACTTTTCACGATAAGCTGGATTATGTAGTAACATAACCCCTTCATTCTTGTTAGATTTTTTGTTTAACGTTTCAACTTCACCAGCAATAGTATAAGACATATAACCCCCTCTAATTGATTATAAAAATTATATTTTAAAAAGAGAAATGCGCATAAACAATCCCTTTAATTCTAGCATAATAATCGACTGTTTATTATACTAGTTAACTATAGTACGATATATAATAATTTTTGTCACTTAAAATTTTATACTATGAAATAATAACTTAAAATAAATGTTTTTATTATTTTAAACTATATTATTATATTTATAAATTGTGTATGAATTAAGTCTCCCTAATTTATAATATATGCGTAATAATTTTAGTATAAAATTGTCATACATAAGAAATCTATTTGCAAAAGAATATAAAAAAATAGAAGAATATTGTATTCTTGAAAAAAAGCAACATATTCAAATTGGCCCTGAAGAAGGAAAGCTATTAAGTTTATTTATAAAAATCCAAAAAATCAAAAGTATTGTTGAGATTGGCACGTTATACGGTTACTCGTCGATTTGCATGGCAAAAGCTCTACTAAAAGACGGTCATATATATACAATAGAAAATAATCCTCAACACTCAAGAATAGCAAAAAAAAATTTTAGTGCTTTTAATCTAAGTGATAAAATTACTCTAATAGAAGGCGATGCACTGGAAAAAATTAATGAATTATCAGCAAAAGCACCATTTGACATGATATTTATTGATGCTGACAAAAGTAGTTATCCTAAGTATTTAGATTGGGCAGAGTCATACATTAAACAAGATGGGCTAATCGTTGCAGATAACACTCTATTGTTTAACACAGTATTTTTAGAATCGCCTCCAAAAGAAGTATCAGAAAAATCATGGCATGCCATGAGGGAGTTTAATAATAGATTATCAGATGAAAAAAAATATTTCTCTATATTGATTCCAACTGATGAAGGAATGACTGTAGCTTTAAAGCTAACATAAGTTAAAAATCAAGGTCAGCATAATGTTTAGGAGGGATTAAACCAGAAATCCTCTCTAATAATATCTCACGAAAACAAGGCTTTGATTTAACAATGGAGTACCATTCTTTTAAAATTTTACTTTTTTCCCATGGAAAACTACTTACATAATCCATTACGGAAATATGCGATGCTAAAGTAATATCAGCTAAAGTGAACTTATCAGTTGCAAGCCAAACGTTCTTGTTAATTAAGTGTTCGATGTATTCCATATGGCAAGGTAGGTTATGCTGAGCTGCATGAAGAAATCTAGAGTCAGGGCTGCGGTTAGTAATTACTTTTTCATTCATAATATACTTAGTAACTTCATTGTAAAATTTGTTATCGAACCAATTGATTAGAGCGCGTATTTTAGACTTAATAATAGTGGATGAACCAAGTAATTTGACGTCGCTATTGTAAGTCTCTTCTATATATTCACAAATGGCATTACTATCCGCTATTACAAAGTTATTATCTATTAACACTGGTACTTGCCCAGTTGGATTGATCTCCATAAATTCATTCCGCTTTTCCCACGGATTTTCATACACTAGATCACAGCCTAATTTTTTTTCTTTTAGAAAAGCTCTAACTTTTCGTGAAAATGGACAAAGAGGAAAATGATATAAAATCATAATGTTCCTCTTTTGTTATACCAATATCCTTTTTTTGTTACTCTATGGCTTGACCTACAACTGTACGAACTTTCTTTGTAGTCCACAGAAGTTTGCGTAGCAGGTAGTGTCATGCAAGTAGCTGACACTGGAATCCAGTTCTTGTTATACAATTGCCTAGTGCGCTCATTTACAGTTAAGTTTTCTGGATCCAAGTAGTCAAGCACTGGGATGACATCCTTTTCGGTAAAAATTGCTCTTATATCACAACATTCATACAGCTGTATGCCTAGGCACTGGGATGACATAAATAAGCGCTGAAATGACATAAATAAACATTGGAGTGACAATCTTGTAGTGACTTGCATGACAACTAACTTTTTGTTTACTTCAAAATAGCACTGTAAAAAATTTAACATATCAAATTATAGAGCTAATATAGGATATACCTTGCTAAATAAAAAAAAAAGTATAATATTTTATAAGGTATGCAGGCAAAAACTCTGTAATTTGGTCAGATCAGAAATGAAGCAGCCATATCAGAACCTTTTTGGGTTGCATACCTATTTCATTATTTGTTTTATCCGAGGCTATGAATATAGCATTAAAACATCGTCCTAGTAGCTTCAAAGATCTAGTAGGTCAAGATATATTAGTGCGTGTATTAGAAAATGCTTTTATTTTAAACAAAATCCCACAATCTATACTGCTCTCTGGTAGTAGTGGAGTTGGTAAAACCACCACTGCAAGGATAATAGCTTTATGTTTGAATTGTTCCCTGGGGCCAATTTTTGAACCTTGCGGATCATGTGAAAATTGTCTAGCAATAAAAAATTCAAGCCATCCAGATGTAATTGAAATCGATGCAGCAAGTCACACTAGCATTGACGATATTAAAGTAATCCTGGGAGATATTTGCTATTCACCTATAAGCTCTAAATTCAAAGTCTACATTATAGATGAAGTACACATGCTATCTAGCAGTGCATTTAACGCATTACTTAAAACCCTAGAAGAGCCACCATCTAGTGTAAAGTTCATTTTAGCAACTACGGAAATAAAAAAGATACCAATAACTATTATTGCACGTTGTCAAAGATTTGATTTACACAACATTCCTGTAGCTAAAATAGTGGAACGTTTAAATGATGTTGCACAAAAAGAGAGTTATTCCATTGAAAAGGGAGCATTAGAATTAATTGCACGACACTCTGGAAATTCAATGCGTAACGCCTTGTTTTTGATGAATCAAGCAGTGCTATATAGCAAAGATGGTGCAATATCCACTAAAAATGTGACAGACATACTTGGCCTAGTGGATAAAGATATTATATTCGATCTATTAGGGGCAATATTAGAAGGTGATTTACAGAAAGCTCTATCAGTGTTTGACAAGGCGGTAAAAACAGCAAACCCACTTAGTATTTTTGAAGGTCTATTGCAAACAATTCAGTTAGTATGCCGTTTTTTGATTACAAAAGAGATTGATAATGCAGTTACAGAGCATGAAAAGAATAGGATAAAAGATTTAAGTATAAAGAGATCTTTAATATTTTTTTCGAGATTGTGGAAGATGTTGCTTAAAGGTATTCAAGATATAAAAACTTCAACATGCAACGATGTTGCTGCTGAAATGATGTTAATTAGCCTCTGTTATCTTTCTGATCTGCCTTCTCCGGAACAGGTGATCAAAAAAGTTCTTTCGCAGAATGTAGAGCAAGGAAATAGACAGGGCAGACCTGTTGCACCTTCCCCCTCTGTCATCCAAGTAGCTGACTACTCGGATCCAAAAAAATATGTGGAAAGTAAACAACAACCCCACTCTGTCATCCCAGTGCGTGACACTGGGATCCATGTGGAAAATAAACAACAAAATTACGATTTTGATAAGATTTTGCAACTATTAAGGCGAAGTAACCAAATTTATCTTTACAAACAACTGTGTAATAATCTACAATTAATAGATTGTAAACCTGGATATTTAAAATTAAAAGCTGTATCTAAGTTGGATAGTAATTTTTGCAATGATTTAAAAAATTACTTAAACCAGGTGACTCAGCAAGAGTGGGTTATTGCAGTTGATACAGGTTATATAAACAGGGAAGTGAGTAATTTAAATTATGCACCTGCAGTTAAGGATATCCTTGACACGTTTAAAGGTGCAAAAGTAGTTAATATAGAAAATAAGGAGTAAGTTGTGGATTTTAGTCAAATAATGAAACAAGCGCAAGAGATGCAAAAAAAGCTTGCAGAAGCTCAAGAAAAATATGTTGGAAAAGAGTTTCAAGGTATTTCTGGTGGTGGCAAAGTTTCTGTATTAGTGGAAGTCATAAAAATAGGTAGCTATAAAGCTAAAAAGGTGAACATAGACTTAGAACTTATGAGAAATGAGGAAAAAGATATAGTAGAGGATTTAGTAACAGCAGCGTTTAATGATGCCGTTAAAAAAGCAGAAGAAGATATGGCGAATGCAACTTCTGATCTTGCAGGTATGATGGGTTTACCATCTGGGTTTAAACTTCCTTTTTGAATTTACTACTGAAGTTTCTTTTAGTGTAAGTATTTTTTTTCTAATATTCCCAACGCTAGTACTTCTTCATATAATGTACCTATACTAGCATAGCCCTACGTCATACCGTGATTCATTCCACAACTGTACAAACATTGCAATATGGCACATAGTAAACGATGTCATTCCAGTCTGGAATCCAGCCTTGCCGTAATCTCATCAAGAACATTGTGTTTTAACATAAAACGGCTACTTTTATGCTTACCAACTTAATAAAATTCCTGGATCCCAGACGGCTTTGTTGCATCACACTTTATGAGATGGTGATTTATGGTAAATTCATGTAACTATCTCAAATTTAGCCATACCAATATCAGTGAATTTATTAAGCAAATAGCATTTGATTAGCAGTTCTTTTTCTCGATTTATCTCAGATTTATTCCTAAAACTAAATCCGAATATTTGCTTTAATCTTGAGAAAAACCCTTCAATATAAGATCTTTTCCCATAATTTACTTCTTTTTTCCATTCTTTCATGCCATCTTCACAGTATAATTTTATTAACCTAATAGCAGCATTCCTGTCAGACATATAATCTATTTCTGGATGTTCTGCCGCATTGTTTATTGGTGGAATTTTTGTCTTTATATCATATTCGTTACACAACTTATAAAACTTGTGCCTATCACATGCTCTATCTGCATATAGTGCTTTTATGGCATGCTGAAAATCAACTTCTTTTAGCAAATCACAAGCTCCATAGTGATCAGAGTAGACACCGTTACTGTATTTTACAGCTATGGCTTTTTTGTTGTTTATATTCAACATTACGTGCAATTTTCTCGTTTGCTCATAGCCACGATATTTTCTGTCAGTGCTATTTTCCTTGCTGTGACCAGGAGTGTTGTTGTATATACTAATTCCTGTACTGTCTATAGCAATTTCGATATCTTCCATATTATTTTTATCAATTCTGCAATCATTTATCTTAATATTAAGTTTCTTAAACCTTCTTGATGCTTGTGAATAGCTGATAACTGCCAAATCTCTTCCTATTTGTTGCAAATACCCTTTTATAAACCCGACTGTTTGTCTTAAACCAATTCTAAAGAAACTGACGATTATATG
The DNA here is from genome assembly GCF_964026815.1 of Wolbachia endosymbiont (group A) of Andrena fulva. Taxonomy (NCBI): domain Bacteria; kingdom Pseudomonadati; phylum Pseudomonadota; class Alphaproteobacteria; order Rickettsiales; family Anaplasmataceae; genus Wolbachia; species Wolbachia endosymbiont (group A) of Andrena fulva. The sequence goes on along the minus strand of NZ_OZ034701.1, from coordinate 1,390,261 downwards.
CACCAAAATCACAACTTTATCACTATAAATATAGTTGCCGCCCTGCATTTTTGGACAATTCTCGTACCAATTTTCTATGGCGTCATTGATATAACAAAAAATGCTTCCTCTTTCTTGGAGAAATTTGTTATATTCATGGCAGTTACTGACTCTCATTTTTTGTGGCATATTTTTTCTTCAACAGTTAAATGGCTATTTATAATGAATTTTGTCAGTAACTGCCAGTTCTTTTCACTTGAGCGATGCAACAAAGCCATCCCAGACTGGGATGACAAGAAGATGGTACTTGGATAAGAGGCATTGCCCTCCTGGTAGGCCCAAATTGCAATGTTCGTACAGTTGTGGATTTCTCATCCGCTAACAAGCAGCGAGATGACGAGGTCTTTCGATAGTAAATCTTACCTGTGTTAGCTATACCAAAAAATCAAAAGTCGTATTTATTCATTAATAAAATCTTTGTCTTCTCCTAAAAATTAGTTAAAATGTAGAATATTTTGTGTTATTAAGTTAGCACTTGACTTAACTTTAGTTGTTACTTAGACTGCTAAAGTGGAATTTTAATTTTTTTTACGAGGACAATTATGCATTATAAAAAGTTTTTTTCAGCAGCCGCTTTAGCAACGTTGCTAAGTTTATCAAACTATGCTTTTTCAGATCCTGTTGGTCCAATAAGTGATGAAGAAACTAGCTACTACGTTCGTTTGCAATACAACGGTGAAGTTTTACCTCTTTTCACAAAAGTTGATAACATGAAAATTAAAAAGGGGACTGATGATGTTGATCCTTTTAAAGCTTCTTTTATAGGAGGTGGTGCCGCATTTGGTTATAAAATGGACGACATTAGAGTTGATATTGAAGGGCTATATTCACAGCTAAACAAGAATGTGAACAATGATGAAGTGCTTACTCCAGATACTGTTGCGGGCAGCTTAACAGCAATTTCAGGGCTAGTTAACGTTTATTACGATATAGCAATTGAAGATATGCCTATCACTCCATATGTTGGTGTTGGTGTTGGTGCAGCGTATATTAGCACTCCTTTGAAAGACGCTGTGAATGATCAAAAAAGTAAATTTGGTTTTGCTGGTCAAGTAAAAGCTGGTGTTAGTTATGATGTAACTCCGGAAGTCAAACTTTATGCTGGAGCTCGTTATTTCGGTTCTTATGGTGCTAATTTCGATAAAAGCGGTGGTGAGAAAGACAAAGGAGGACATACAGTCCTTTACAGCACTGTTGGTGCAGAAGCTGGAGTAGCGTTTAATTTTTAGTCTATCTCAGTCTTGTTATCCCAGTGGGTTTTTTCTTGTCATTCAAGTAGCATGACACTGGGATCTAGAAAAAAGAAATGTGGATTCCAGTGTCAAGGCACTGGAATAACACTATTTGCTATGTGTTTAAGCTATAACGTTTACCATTGTACTGGTAGAATATCATCTAAAGTTACATAATGTTATCCAATTAGCTAACACTGCGGCCTACTGTCTCCAAGAAATTAGATGGAAAATTTGTACTTTTTTCAAATCAAAGCTTGAATTTTTGCTGGAAAATCAATATATTATATGCATGAAGTTTTAATTTAAGTTGTTATGTTGACCTCAATGGCAAACTTATGTGTCGATAGCAGAACCAATCTCATGCAATATATTGCTAGGGTGCAAAAATTTCCTATGCTGTCTCAAGAGGAAGAGGTACGATTAGCAAAAAATTGGAACCAATATAAGGATGTTTCTTCTGCTCATAAATTGATTACCAGCCATTTGAATTTGGTAGTGAAAATTGCAATGAAATTCAAAAATTATGGACTATTGTTGATGGACCTGGTCATGGAAGGAAATATGGGTTTAATGCATGCAGTGAAAAAGTTTAATCCTGATTTAGGGTTTCGTTTTTCAACTTATGCGGTGTGGTGGATTGAAGCTTCAATAAAAGACTTTATATTGAAATCTTGGTCGTTTGTGAAAATAGGCACAACGCAAGCACAAAGAAGATTGTTTTTTAGTTTACGTAAAATAAAAAAAAGAATTTTACAGTATACAAACAGGGAAACCTTAAATAATGAAGAAATAAAAGCAATATCTAATGAGCTTTCTGTATCCGAAGGAGACGTTCTGCAGATGAATTACCGTATGGCTTGTAAGGATCAGTCGCTAAACGATTGCATAAAAATAGGTGATGGCTCTAAAAGGGAGCTACAAGATATGATCCCATGTAACTTGGTTAGTCAAGAAGTAACCTATCAGAATCATGAAGAAAAAGAATTAAAAGAAGCAATTTTAAACAATGCACTAGCGAGCCTCAACGAAAGGGCAAGAGACATTTTTATCAGTAGATATTTGTCTGAAAACATTCAAACTCTGGATGAACTTAGTAAAAAATATTGTGTTTCAAGAGAAAGAATAAGGCAGTTGGCTGAGCAGGCGATGGCTAAGGTAAAACAATATATACAATCTGAAAGTTTGAAATTTTGTTTGCATGCGTAGTTTTTTTATATTTCTAATATTTTTTTCGATAGGCGCTTTTGCATCGGTTAGTGATGTACAATTGAAGGAAAAATATAAAGATTGGCTCGTGTATACTGCATTGGAAGATGGAGAGAAAGTATGTTATATTGTATCCTATCCTAAAAAAAAAAGCGAATATTATACAACCAATCGCAAGCCGTATGTAATGGTTAGTTATGTTGATAAAAAAGCAGATGAGGTAAGCGTTACCTCTGGTTTTCAGTATGATAAGGAGCCTGTAGCTCTCAATATCGACAAAAAAATTAAATATACACTGCCCATAATACAGGGAAGTTTTGCGTGGGCAGAGCATACAAAAATAGATCAAGATCTCATTCTAAAAATGAAGCAGGGATTATCAATGGTAGTTAATGGAAAAACAAAAACAGTGACCATTGATGATACTTATTCCCTACTTGGTTTTCAAAAAGCGTATCAAAAAATGCATGATTTATGCCATACAAAGTAAATTATTGTAACAGAATACCCAGCTATAGTATAAACTAGACTACTCTTTCAATGGAAATATAAATAGCACTTTACTTTATATGGGATGTGGATATCATTTAAAATATATTTTTGAGAGTTAGCAATGTCAGAGGTTGCAGGTGTAGATACAGAAATCAAAAAGCAAAATTCTGTGTGCGAGCAGATGCGTTTTAGCGTGAGCCGCACAAGTCTTTTAAATACATTATCCAGAGTAAGTGGAGTGGTTGAAAGGCGTAATGCAATAGATGTTTTGGCGTGTATAAATATCAAAGCACAACACGGCAGCATAAAATTAATGGCAACTGATCTTGACATTTCAATGTTTGCCTCACTTGCTGCAACCGTATTAACAGAAGGAGAAGTAAAAATTTCAGCGCATACTTTACATGACATAGTGAAGAAGTTACCCGCTGATTTGGATGTCAATTTTGAAGTAAACAACCAAGGAAAATTATTGATGTCTTGCGGAAATGCAAACTTTTCTTTACCGAATGTAGTTTCAAGCAGCTTTCCTGCTCTTGAAGAAGACAATTATAAACATGATTTTATTCTACTAAATACGGACCTGATAGACTTATTAACTAAAACAAAATTTGCTGTATCACTAGATGATACAAGGTATAATTTAAATGGAATATATCTACATACAGATGAGCAGTTTCTGTACTGCGTTGCAACTGATGGCCATCGTTTATCATGTATAAAGAGGCCAAAGCCTGGGAACATCAATGGCGAATTTGGTGTGATCATTCCACGTAAAACTGTTATGGAGCTGTTAAAAATATTGGACGATTGTAATGAAATTAATGTAAAACTCTCAGACAGAAAAATCAAGTTTACATGCGGTGAATATATTCTAATATCAAAATTAATAGATGGAACTTTTCCAAATTATAAAGCAGTTATTCCAGCATCTCAAGATAAGCATATGATTATTGAAAGTAAAAAACTTTCAGATGTTATAGATCGAGTTTCCGTTGTTGTATCTGATAAAGTAAAATCTATTAAATTCTCACTACAAGAAAAGCTGCTAACTCTGCATTCAAACTCCCAAGAGTGCAGTGATGCAACTGAATCCATAGAAGTGGACTACAATGAAGCCCCTATAGAAATAGGGTTCAACTCGCGTTATTTGCTTGATGTTCTATCTTGCATAAAAAATAAATGTAAGTTTAGCTTAGCCGATGGTAATAGTGCTACAATTATCACTGATGAAGATGATTCAAGTGTATTATATGTAGTGATGCCAATGAGAACTTAAACTCGTCATCTCGCTGCTTGTTAGCGAGATCTGGAGATACTGCGGCGGTATGGAACTTATTTCACTAAGAACGTTACTTTTTATTAAATTAGTAATCTATCTTTACCAAATACAAGCCAAAAGGCGGCGCGGTAACCCCAGCAGCACTTCTTTTGCATTGGCTTAATATATGTAGCATTTCTTGCGGATTGGTTCTATTTTTTCCAAATTCAACTAAAGTACCCGCAATAATCCTCACTTGGTTATGTAAAAAGGAAATAGCAGATATTTTGATGTGTATATGATTCCCGTTTTGTACTATATCGATATCATCAATTGTTCTTATCGGATTTGCGGCGTGACAATCTTTTGAACGGAAACTTGAAAGGTCATGTTTTCCAAGTAGATGTTTAGCAGCTTCACGCATAATATTTACATCAAGTGGACTAAACACTTGCCATACATAACCTGTCTCCAGAGCGGCAGGAGCATAGCGATTAACTATTCTGTATTCGTAATATCTTTTTTTTGCTGAAAACCGTGCGTGAAACGCATCATCTACAACTTCTACATTGAGCACGACTATAGGAATTGATTTTAAATGATAATTTATTGCATTTCTTATTCTATAAAGCTCAAATTCCTTTTCCATATCAAAATGAGCAACTTGTCCTAAAGCATGAACCCCTGCATCAGTCCTGCCACCACAGTACAAGGCAATTTTCTCACCACTAAAATTAAATATAGCATTTTCTATCTTCTCCTGGATTGAGTTAGCAGAGTGTTGCTGTTTTTGCCAACCAGAGAAATTACTACCATTATATTCTACCGTTATTTTGTATCGCACTGCATTACATCAAGCTCTATCTAAAATAGTCATTTTCTATCTTAACATAATTTATGGTCAAGCCTACAGTGCTGCCACTCCCATAAAGTAGTTCGTCCAATCTTAAATCTTGCTGCCACTGCTTCTCTGCTTTCTCCTTCGTCTAGCGCCTCCATTGCTTTTTTTCTTAAATCATAACTATATGCTGCTGGCATTCAACCTCCTTATCATTATCTATCCTTATCACATCCGGACTTCTATGAAAAGAGCTATAAATCGTGAAAAAGAACTGCTCATTAAGTGCTATTTGCTTAATAAATTTACTGACATTGGTATGGCTAAATTCGAAATGGCTACATGAATTTATCGTAAATTATTACCGTATAAGGTACGATGCGACAAAGCCATCCCAGTGTCAGCTACTCGGATGACACCGTCATAAAGGAACCAGTGTTAGCTACTTGGATGACAACCATTGTGCTTGAGGCAAAATTGACTATCACTTCTTTTTATAGAGCTTGCTCCAAACTTTGTTGTTAGTTAATACAAAAAACACTGTTAAAATTATAAAATACGCCACTACTTTTAATCCAAGTTTATGCCGGCGCTCTAATTCTGGCTCTGCTGCCCATTGTAAAAAATTTATCACATCATACGCCATATTTTCAACTGTGGCTTGCCTTGCACCATCATATTCCACCATTCCTTCAGAAAGTGGTGGCGCCATAGCTAATCTGCCTGTTGGAAAATACGAATTAAAATATAAATCATTTTCATCGTGTTCGCCGTTTTGATAGCCTGTTAACAATGAATAGACATAATTTGCACCATCATGCCTTGCTTTAATAATTAATGATAAGTCTGGTGGGACTGCACCATTGTTGCTTGCTGCAGCTGCTTCTTTTGTATCAAAAGGCGCAATAAAATAATCCGAAGGTACTCCAGGTCTGTCAAACATTTCACCCAAATCATTCGGACCATCTTTAACTTGATAAGAAGCTGCTATTTGTTTTACATCTTCTTCAGAAAAACCGACATCTTGCAAATTACGAAATGCTACCCTATTCATTGAATGACAAGCAGCACAGACTTCTTTATACACTTTATAGCCACGCTGAATTGACTCTCTATCGAAAGATCCGACAATTCCATCAAATTTCCAGTCTATTTTCTTATTTGGTGATGATTTAAATTCTTCTGCAGATATAAGACTAGATAGAAATAACATGCAGAAGATTGCAAATACATTAGATCCCATGCATAACCACTGTTTTAGTAAATTTCGAATTGATGTCATGCAAGTAGCTGACACTGGAATCCAGCTTATTTCATCACTGACATTATGGTTATCATGCACTCCTAGAATCTGTTGTCCATTGCATGATTTGTAAGTATTTTTATACCTGGATCCCAGTGTCAAGCACTGGGATGACAACGGAAGATAGTGGAATGACACTGTGTGTTGTATACAACGTTCATACAATTGTGTACATGATGCTGGAATCCATTTATTTTTTTTCTGGATCCCAGTGTCAAGTACTGGGATGACAAAAGAGAGCTCTGGGATGACAGAGAATTTTGTAAGAGATCTGCTTTGAATTGACATCACCTCATCTCCGGCACAGAATCACTTAAGGTTTTTGGTGGTTCTTTTGGCTTTTCATACTTACTAAGCAGTGGTAAAACTATCACAAAGTATGCAAAGTAATAAAGAGTAGATAGCCTACTCATAGTGATGTAAGGCTCTTTTACCTCTTGTCCTCCAAGCCAGGCAAGAAGTACAAAATTTATTGCAAAAACCCAAAAAAATTTCTTAAACACCGGGCGATAAGCACCACTTTTAACTTTTGATTTATCAAGCCAAGGTAACAAAAACCACACTAAAATAGACGCAAACATGGTAAGCACACCAGTAAGTTTATCTGGAATTGAACGTAGCATTGCATAAAAAGGTAAAAAATACCACTCTGGCACTATATGTACCGGAGTGACCATAGAATCAGCTTCTATATAATTGTCTGGATGCCCAAGATAATTGGGAGCATAGAAAACAAATGCGAACAAAACTACAAAAAACAGACCAAAAGTTATGCAATCCTTGACTATATAATAAGGATAGAGAGGGATGGTATCCTTATCTGATTTTACCTCCACTCCACTTGGGTTACCAGAGCCAAACCTATGCAGAGCTATCACATGAAGCATAGCTAAAGCAATAATAACAAAAGGCAGAAGATAATGCAGAGCGAAAAAACGGTTAAGTGTTGGGTTATCCACTGAAAAACCACCCCATAACCATATAACTATTTTATTGCCAATTAAAGGTATAGCAGAAAATAAGTTGGTTATAACTGTTGCACCCCAGAAACTCATTTGTCCCCAAGGCAATACATATCCCATAAAGGCAGTTGCCATCATTGCAAAAAATATAAATATTCCAATAAACCACACCATCTCTCTCGGTCTTTTATAAGATCCGTAATATAATCCACGCATTATATGAACATAGACTACCATAAAGAAGAGCGATGCTCCAACAGCGTGAGTGTAGCGTATTAACCACCCGTAATTCACATCTCGCATTATGCGCTCTACACTATTAAACGCATAATCAACATGCGGAGTGTAGTGCATAGCAAGAAATATACCTGTTATTATTTGTAAAATCAGCGCTATACCAGCCAAAGAGCCAAAGTTCCAAGCATAATTTAAGTTTTTTGGCACTTGGTAAGAAGCAGTGTGTCTTAGAAAAGAAAATATAGGCAATCTATATTCTATCCATCCTAATATGCCTTTTTCTTCTTTTATTGTTTCTTTTTTGTTATCTTCCTGCATAACTTAAACCTTTCTGAACAGATGTCCATTGCTACTTTTATCTTATTTTTTTATTGTAGCAACTTATCCTTTACGCACAAATAAAAACTTTAAAGCAATATTAATTACCTCTTCAGCAACCTGTCACGTGCTGCGTTTAATTTTTGTGCAAAATATTCCGAGCCTCCTTTATCTGGGTGAACTAATTTCATTAAATTTTGATATGCTTTATTGATTTCATTTTGGTTCGCTCCAGAATCTATTCCTAGCACTTTAAATGCTCCATCTCTGAACATGTTACTACTACCAGACTAGTATGATTTTGTCTTGTAAATTTATTCAACAACCCTATTCTAACTATATAATGAAAAATTATCTACAAAGTGTTTATGAAGATGGTATGAAAATCCAACTATCTAAAGTCAACAAATATTTATTAGTTTTACTGATTACTGTCTCAGCATTTCTCATATCTGGGCAAGTATCCAGTTCAAGCAATATCGAGAATGATTTTCAAGATTTACAAGAAAAATTACCATTATTGAAAGATCAGGATTTGTTATTTTTAGATCCAGCTTCAGCTTTAAATTATGGTGATAGGGCAGGTAAAAAAGTGTTGATGGTTATAGTTCACCATACTGAAACATCAACACTAAAAGGTACAAAAGATACGCTGAATGCTAGAGGATTGTCAGTTCATTTTATTGTCGATAGGGATGGCAGCATCACCTTAATGGTTCCATTAGAGAAAGAAGCATGGCATGCTGGTATTAGTTATGCAAGAGTTAAGGTAGATAGTAAGCTTGAAGAGTTACGGAAGCTTAACAACTATTCTGTAGGTATTGAAATTGTAAACACAGGACTTGAGCCTTTTCCGGAAGAGCAAATGAGGTCCGTTAAAGAGCTGATTTTATACCTTATGGAGCGTTTTAAAATTAAAAGGGATATGATATTTAGTCATTCTGAAATAGGAACTATAGTGTATGATCCAGAGCTTGGCTATACAATGCGTAAACCAGATCCACACAAATTGTTTGATTGGGAGTTATTAGAGAAAAATGAAATTGGATTGCACATAAGTGACAGAATAAACCCTAAAGATGCTAAACACAAAATGGGCAAAACATTGTATAAAGCAGGTGATAGAAATGAAGGTATTTTGAAATTAAAACAAAGGCTGAACAGATTTTTCTATAAGATAGAACCTTGGAATGATAAGAAAGGTAATGTAATTTTTCCTGATAATAAGGCTGATTACTCAGATGAGTTTGATGAGAATTTTGTATGGGTTATTTATCAGTTTTCAATACATAATTTACCAAGAGAAATTAGAAAAGATCTACCTCTTAAACTAGAACAAGCAGATATATTTCCTGAATTCTTTAGTGAATATAGTCATGGCATTTCTTCTAGTTATCTAACCTTTAGTGAAAAAATTAAATCGACTCTACAACCATGTTTAAGCAAAGTAGATTATGAGAATTTATTATCTTCTCTTGTACAATATGAGAATAACATTTCTCCTGATGCATCTACCACTTTAATGTACAAAATTAAGTTATACTATGATTCTTATTTAAGATATCGCATATGGTCTTCACTCTATAAACCATTTAAGCTTAATGTATTGGAAGAGTTAGAGATTTTAAAGAGTGGAGTGTTATCTTTAAAATCACTAGATAGCTCTAAAGCTGCAGAAGTTTCCAGTTTAATTGATAGCTTTAAAGTAGATATTTCTTTAGAATTTCAGGGTTTTGAAAAACAGTGGTTTCAGGAGTTTAAGAATGCTTGGAGACAAGAATTTATACCTTCCCTGGAAGAACAGATAACATGGACTGCACTACATGAAGCAATATTGGAGTATTTAGAAAAAGCAAAGGAAGAAATTCGTTAAACGAAAACTTTTTTTAAGATCACTTTTTTAACAATTTATCACGTGCCGCATTTAGCTTTTGCGCAAAATATTCCGAGCCTCCCTTATCTGGGTGAACTAATTTCATTAAATTTTGATATGCTTTATTGATTTCATTTTGACTTGCCTCAGGATTCAGCCCCAGTATCTTTAATGCTTCATCCTTGGACATGTTATCACCAGTGTAATTTTCAGTATAACTTCTACTGCTACTAAATTCGTTCAAAAACTTACTCAATATAGAGTTCATCATGAAACTCATATTATTTTTTTTTGTCAGGAAAAGAAAAAATACAACAACGCTAGGCAAGACAAATGTATAGCATTTCTCATAATAGTCCGAACAGGTCATAGGAAGGCAGAATCAACAGCACGACGAAAGGATTCGAATAGAGGAATGTTTTTCCTGGCTCTGTTTTTTATAGCAAACCAATGATGCTCAATTTTGTTGAAATCTGGAGAATAAGGCGGCAGATACAAAATTTCTGCACCAACCCCTTTAGCAAGCTCGATAATCTTATCAGACTTATGAAAAGTAGCATTGTCAAGAATGACAGTCTGTCCAGGTTCCAAGATCGGTGTCAAAAATTGCTCAAACCATCCATTAAAAACATCCATATTACAGTGGCCTTCAAAGGTTAACGGAACAACTATCTTTCTTCCACTTAAGGCTGCAACCATACTGATTCGTTGAGTTTTCTTTCCAGATTTTAAGGCATAAAACCGCTGTCCTTTCTGGCAATATCCGTAGGGGTAGTCTTCGGTGTTATCAATGCCAGACTCATCTATATACACTAAGTTTTTAGGTTCTTTTGTCGCTATAATTTTCAAAAATTCAGCACGTTTTTCTTCGTTTCTTTCCTTGTATCCATATGTCTTTTTTTGCGCGTAAATCCAATTTTTTTAAGGGCTCGATAGATCGTTTGGATACTAACGTTGTTCCAAAGTTTAGCCATTTCCGATAGAGTCTTTCCTCCGTGTTCTCTGGCAAATTTGGCAAAGGTATCCCAGTCGGTAATTTTGTGATTGTAACCCCCATTTCCAAGTTTTTTTGATTGAAAGTCTCCTGTTTCTTTTCTTCTTTGCTGCCACTCCCATAAAGTAGTTCGTCCAATCTTAAATCTTGCTGCCACTGTTTCTCTGCTTTCTCCTTCGTCTAGCGCTTCCATTGCTTTTTTTCTTAAATCATAACTATATGCTGCTGGCATTCAACCTCCTTATCATCATCTACCCTTATCCTATCACATCCGGACTTTTATGGAAAGAGCTATAATTACTATGAATACTAAAAAAAGAAAAAAGATGAATGACATGTATATTTTTTTATCATTTTATGATTAAATAGTAACAATTATAATTGTCATGGTAAATAACATGTTCATCCAGATTGAAGAAACACCAAACCCAAATACGCTAAAATTCCTTCCTGGATTTGAAATTTTAAACGAAGGAGAAACGGCTGATTTTTCAAATGCAAATGAGATAAAAAATTCTAAACTAGCAGCAAATCTTTTTCAAATAGAACATGTGGTAAGAGTGTTTTTTGGTCATGATTTTATTTCAGTAACAAAATTGGGTGGAATTAATTGGGATACATTAAAAGTAGAAATTTTAACTACAATCATGGATCACTTTACTTCAGGTGGAAAAGCACTAGATAAAGAAGGAGTAAATGATAATAATATACCGGATGAAGAATTTTTTGATAAAAATGATATAGAAATTGTAAATAGAATAAAAGAATTAATGGAAAGTTATATCAAACCTGCAGTTGCTCAAGATGGTGGCGATATCAAATTTCGTGGCTATAAAGACGGGATAGTTTATGTTGAGTTACAAGGAGCTTGCTCTGGATGCCCAAGTGCTGCAATTACTTTAAAGCAAGGAGTGCAAAATATGCTGAGCTACCACATACCAGAGATTGCAGGTATAGAGACCACACTATGACTAATCAAACGGTTAGAGGAACAAAAGATCTCCTGTTTGATGAATGGTACAAGTTTAAACACATAGAGCAAACAGCAAGCAGAATCTCAAATCTATATGGCTTTTTGCCTGCTCAAACTCCGATATTTGAATACACGGAGGTTTTTACAAAAACCTTAGGTGATAGCTCAGATATCATCACTAAAGAGATGTATAGCTTCAATGATAAAGGGGGAAAGAGCATAACTTTACGTCCTGAGTTCACTGCAGCGATTGTCAGGCTACTCATTGAAAAAAAACTGCAAACACCGATAAAATTATTCTCAACAGGACCTGCATTTCGCTATGAAAGACCGCAAAAGGGAAGACAAAGGCAATTTCATCAGATAAATTTTGAGGTTTTTGGCATAGAAGATCCAAAAGCTGATATTGAATTGATATCACTCGCTCAGCACTTACTAACTGAATTTGGCATCAATAAAAATGTAAAGCTGGAAATCAACTCTTTAGGTGATGGTGAAACAATAACTAAATATAGAGAAGCTTTGATCTTATACTTTACAAAGTATCAAAATGATCTATCAGAAGATAGCAAAAATAGGTTGATCAAAAACCCACTCAGAATACTGGATTCCAAGGACGAGAAAGATAAATCAATAATTTCTGATGCGCCCAAAATCAGCAATTATTATACGAAAGAGTCCTCAGATTTCTTTGAACAAATACTAAATGGATTAACAATTCTTGATATACCTTATACCGTAAACAATAAACTAGTTCGAGGTTTGGATTATTATTGCCACACAGTGTTTGAGTTTGTTACAGAGGATTTAGGTGCACAAGGGGCAGTTTTTGCCGGTGGAAGATACGATAATTTAGTATCTTCAGTAGGTGGAAAACACACTCCAGCAATAGGATTTGCAGGGGGTATTGAGCGCATAATGGAGTTAATCAATTATTCTCCGAAAGAAGAGCGACCTATTTACCTAATTCCAATCGGTAGAGAGGCTGAAAAACATGCTTTAACACTTGCAAATGAATTGCGCAGAAATGGTTTATATGTAATCTATGAATATAGCGGAACGCTCAGAACCCGAATGAAAAAAGCAAATCAAGCAAATGCTAAAGCTGCTTTAATTTTTGGCGATGAAGAATTGAATAGTAAAACTTTAAAGATTAAAAACATGGATACAGGTGAAGAAAAAATAATTGCTCGCGATAACACAATAGAAAACATCTAATTAGGAGCAATGCAAATGTTTTTCTCAGTCAGCTATAGAAGAAAATTCGTCTGCACAAGAATTTTTCATAGTATTCAAAGTATCATAATCTGTAAAATCTAATTTTACCGGTGTAATAGTAATAAATCCTTCTTTTATTTTATTTATACTACCACTGCCTGAGTGCTCTCGAGACCAATTTAAGCTAAAAGAGCCATTCGAATTTTCAGTAAAAATTAAATCCCCATCAATGTTATATTCACCTTGTTCAGCAAATTCTACTCCTTTTACTTTTTCCGTAGCAGGAAAATTTACACTCATCACTATGTTTTTAGGCCAACCAACCTTAACTAGCTTGGCAATAACCTTTGGTGCAAAAACCTTTGTATTGTGCCAGTCTATTTTATCATGATAAACTTGGCTTAGCGCAATAGAAGGTATAGACCTTGCAGCACCTTCCATTACAGCACCAATTGTTCCTGAATAACAAATATCGTCCCCGACATTTGATCCAATATTTACTCCGGACAATATTAAGTCTGGTTTTTTATTCATAACTTTATTTAGCGCAATAATGACACAATCTGCAGGAGTACCAGACACACTAAATTCCCTTTCACTATGTTGTTTTATTCCAATAGATTGTTTCACTGGATAATCAAGAGATCTTGCAGCTCCGCTTCTATCAGTATCTGGTGCCACTATCCATATTTCTGGCGCAAAATTCCGTGCAATCTCTTCGAGTAATTTTATTCCTTCACTTCCAAAGCCATCATCGTTTGTTATCAATATTATCATATACAATACTCAGCTATACAGTTCCAAATTATGTAAACCACTGGCTGTAAATAAACTCATGAGGCTTTAAGTTTCTTTGCATAACTGTGGACTGTAACAAAGAACCTGCTGTAAATCAATAGATTTCTTGCACAGGCCATAACTGTCATTACAATAGAAATGAAAAAACTTACTTGACAAACTCCGCCAGCCCCCTTATCATGAAACTGAAGTTATTTATTTATCTTCGCAATCTGTGCAGGTTAATGACAAAAAACTTAGGGTATTTGGCGTCTCATGTTTAATTTTTCGCACTACGTGCATCGCATGTCTTTAAAAATTTTTAGGTTTTTACCTATATAAGCCGAAACGCGCTTACAAAGCGTTTAAGACAGCAAAAAACGTCAAATTGACAAGGGAGAATTTGAATGCTAGCTACTACGGGGTTTCTTTGCCTTTTTTCCTGCTTAGTAAATTTCTTAAACACTTGCGGTGTAGGTTAGTTGCAAGTTAAAAGCAGCTAAATCGCTCTTAATCAAGCGTTTTAGAATAAAAAAACGCCGATATTTTAGTACATAGTAAATAGCCAACCACCACGGGGCTTCTTTTGCCTTTTTTTTTATTTGGTAAATTTCTTAATGTTTGTAGCTAAACGACAACCGTCATCCCGCTGCTTGTTAGCGGGATCTAGAGATACCGCGAATGAATCGCGGTATGACGTAGGACTGCTGTCATTCCCATACGCGTCAAGTTAAGGAAATAAAGGTATGAAAGAGATAGAATAATAAGGTATAAGTTCTCCCAGATATACTTTTAGTGAGAGAACCAATGAATAAAATAACTTGCTTATCAAAAAAGCTCAAAGAATTTTTTAATGAAAAAGCAGAGAAAATCTCAATTACAACAAGGTTTATAAAAAGAAAGAGAAAGCTAAAAGGTTCATCATTCGTAAAAGCCATGGTCTTGGGTAATATAGGAGTTGATAATTGTAGCGTAGAAACAATGTGTCAATTACTAAACGAGGACTCGATAGATATAACAAAACAAGGTTTGGATTTTAGATTTACTGAAGAAGCAGTGGAATTTATGAAAAGGATGTATAATGAATCTGTGGTTCTCTTTAAAAATATCTTGCAAGTTGATTGCAAAATCTTACAGCAATTTAATAGTGTTAAATTATTGGACAGTAGCTATATTACTCTACCTAACAGTATGGAAGAGATGTATAAAGGTTATGGTACTAGCTACAGTGGCTATGAAAGCAATACTAAGTCTGGAATAAAGTTACAATTAGTTTTCGATTACATGAATCAGATAATAGACCAACTTAATTTAACGGAGGGAATAAGATCAGACCAGGGATATAGGAAACATTTAAGTAATATATCAAGCAATGATTTGCTAATATCTGATCTCGGTTATTTTGTGCCAAGTTCTTTTAAACAAATCAATGAAATAGGAGCTTATTTCATAAGTCGTTATAAATCCGATACCAACGTATATGATGTAGAAACAAATCAAAAAATGGAGTTATTAGAATGTTTAGAGGATAAGTTATTTTTAGAAAACGAGGTATTGTTAGGAAAAGAAGCAAAAATTAGAGTAAGAATTATATGTCAGAAACTAACTGAAGAACAGTCTATAGCCAGAAGAAGGAAAGCTAATAGATTAGCAAGATCGCAGGGATATACATCCTCTAAAAGAAATCAAAAATTGTTGAACTGGTCAATATTTATAACTAATGTTCCAGAAAATAAAATTAGTGCTGAGCAAGTATTAACGATTTACAGAGTAAGGTGGCAAATTGAGTTATTATTTAAATTGTATAAAAGCCATATCAGACTTGATAAGCTAAAAGGAAAGCCATGCAGAGTATTATGTGAACTATATGCTAAATTGTGCGCAATTCTTATATTTCACGGCATAGTTGGTTGCACAGAAGTGAAAAAGAATACAGAACTTAGCTTAACAAAGGCATTTATTGAGCTAAAAAGACGGGTTAGAGAGTTATTTTTAGTATTAACCAAGATTAATAGTTTAAAAGTATTTCTTAAAAAACTCACTATAACTTGGTCGCGATTTTCATTAAAAGACAAACGTAGAAGGGCTAGAGTATCCACTTTAACCTCTCTAAATTTGCTCACAATCTCTTAACTTGACGCGTATGGATACCACTACACTGTGAATTATACACCTAGTTCATATTTTTCTACGCTTATTTTATATTCCCTAAAACAGAAAAAGCCTTCCTCTTCCTACTCTTTCTTCCTTGGCTAATCCATAGTTAGCGTCTTTTGCACATGTGCGTTGCATTTTTTAATCTTCTTTAAAAACTTGACAATACATGACAACACTGGTATGTTAAAAATATAGTTTTTGTGAGGTATTTATGGTGCGCCAAGAAGTGCTTGGAGAACAGTTGGTGAAAATCCAACACAAACAAAGTCTAGCCAACAGTTTGGAACAGACCACTATGTTGCATGAGGTAACGAGTGTAATAGAGCTAGTGGGATGGACAATGCAGGGCACAACGGAAGTGAAGGAGTGGAGTCCCGAAATACCTGAAGACATAGAGGTCGACATGTTCATGGCCATGGAAGACAGCATGAAGGATAACGTAAAGGCAAGTTATCACTCACTCTATCGGGATCTGAGACCGTGCCATGTATTGAAATGGACTTCAAGTGAACTTGGGAGATCCCATGCATTCCTATTAAGGTACGTTGGAACAAGTCAACAAAGGCAAGAACTAGCGGAAGATGCAGGGGAAGTCGGACTGATTGATAGTACTCAGAATGTGGGAAAGCCACGTACAAGGGGAAGCGATCAGCAATATAGTAACTGGAATAGGGATTGCTATGCCAATACAACGGAGGTAGGAATAACATGCGATATAAACTAAACCAGATAGCAGTAAGAGCAAAGCAAGATAAGCGACTAAAATTCACATCGTTAGTCCATCTGATAAATACAGAGAATCTTGCGAGATGTTATAAAGAACTGAAGCGTAACAAGGCTTGTGGAGTAGACCAGATAACAGTGGAATCATACGGAGAAAATCTGAATGAGAAACTCGAAGTGCTAGTAGAAAGTATGAAGAGGAAGCAATATCAACCACAACCAGTAAAGAGGGTATATATACCGAAAGCTGGAAGTAAAGAGAAACGCGGACTCGGAATACCATCGACCGAGGATAAATTAGTACAGATTATGCTGAAGAAGATATTAGAAAATATTTACGAGGCAAACTTTCTGGACAGCTCATATGGATTTCGACCAGGAAGAAACTGTCATCAAGCGGTAAATGCACTAGATAAAGCAGTTATGTACAAGCCAATAAACTACATTGTAGAAGTGGATATCAAGAAGTTCTACGATAATATACAGCATAAATGGCTAATGAGGTGTCTAAGGGAACGAATAACTGACCCAAATTTGCTGTGGTTAGTAAAGCGGTTTCTCAAGGCAGGGATAGTCGAAGCTGGAAATTATGAAGCAACAAAACAAGGTACACCACAAGGCGGTATAGTAAGTCCTGTATTAGCAAATATATACTTACATTATGTGTTGGATTTATGGATAGAAAAGAAATTTAAACCAAGATCCAGAGGATATATACAAGTAATAAGGTTTTGCGATGATTTTGTGGTTTGTTGCGAAAGTAAGGTAGACGCGGAAGAATTTCTGGAATTACTGAAACAAAGGCTAAATAAATTTGGGTTGGAAGTATCTGAAAACAAGACCAGAGTAGTAAAGTTTGGCAAGAGGGAGTGGCAACGAGCGATAAGAGAGAAACGAAGGACGGAAAGTTTCAATTTTCTGGGGTTTACGCACTATGGTGCAAAAAGTCGTCGTGGTAGATTAATGATGGGACATAAAACCTCTAAGTTAAATCTAGCCAGAAAACTAAAAGAAATCAAGGAGTGGTTGAAAATAGTCCGCGGAAGTATTCGA
Organism: Wolbachia endosymbiont (group A) of Andrena fulva; assembly: GCF_964026815.1. Lineage (NCBI taxonomy): Bacteria > Pseudomonadati > Pseudomonadota > Alphaproteobacteria > Rickettsiales > Anaplasmataceae > Wolbachia > Wolbachia endosymbiont (group A) of Andrena fulva. Next base: position 1,372,602 of record NZ_OZ034701.1, on the reverse strand, counting down.
CTTAAAGATTGGTGGCAAGTACTGAAGGCTAAATTAACAGGACACTATAACTACTTTGGTATTAGCGGAAATTATTGGTGTTTGAAACAATTTTACACATCAGTAAGAAAGCTAGCATTTAAATGGATAAATCGGCGTAGTCAGAAAAAGAGTATGACCTGGGAACAGTTTGTACACTACGTAGAAGTAAATCCATTACCAAAGCCAAAAATACATTTTTCTTTATATGCATAAGAGGGACGACTGTGAAAACTAATATTGATGAGCCGTGTGCGGGAAATCTGCAAGCACGGTTCTTTAGGGGGAGTTGTAGTAATAAAACTCAAACGAGAGGAGTAAAGCTACAGCTTCTACCGAACATTATTTACATAGGAGTGTGTATGACAAACACCAAGTTAGAGAGAAGCCGGATGTGGTGAAAGTCACAAGTCCGGTTTCGAAGTCGAGTGGGGAGAGGTGACTTTCCTCACTTAGATAACTAATGTGGTAAACCTTTTAGAACTTTGCAAAAATTTGCAGCAAAAAATAGAAAAACTGAAAGCAGAGATAGAAAACTTAAAAGCAGAAAATAAAGCTTTAAAGATAGAGAACGCTGAATTAAAGGAAAGGCTCGGTTTAAATTCAAAAAACTCATCCCTGCCCAGCTCAAAAGAGCTATACAAAATAAAAAAGGACAAGCCAAAAAGCGAAAGGAATGTTGGCGATCAGGTTGGGCATAAAGGAAATTTTCATGCCACAATGGAAGCGGATAAAGTAGTAAAAATAGAGTTGCCTAATATTTGCGAATGCGGAGGAGAGCTTGTAATATGCGAAAAACCTTATGTTCACCAAAAAGTTGATCTTCCGGAAATTAGGCCTTATGTAGTATAGCATTTCTCATAATAGTCCGAACAGGTCATAGGAAGGCAGAATCAACAGCACGACGAAAGGATTCGAATAGAGGAATTTTTTCCTGGCTCTGTTTTTTATAGCAAACCAATGATGCTCAATTTTGTTGAAATCTGGAGAATAAGGCGGCAGATACAAAATTTCTGCACCAACCCCTTTAGCAAGCTCGATAATCTTATCAGACTTATGAAAAGTAGCATTGTCAAGAATGACAGTCTGTCCAGGTTCCAAGATCGGTGTCAAAAATTGCTCAAACCATCCATTAAAAACATCCATATTACAGTGGCCTTCAAAGGTTAACGGAACAACTATCTTTCTTCCACTTAAGGCTGCAACCATACTGATTCGTTGAGTTTTCTTTCCAGATTTTAAGGCATAAAACCGCTGTCCTTTCTGGCAATATCCGTAGGGGTAGTCTTCGGTGTTATCAATGCCAGACTCATCTATATACACTAAGTTTTTAGGTTCTTTTGTCGCTATAATTTTCAAAAATTCAGCACGTTTTTCTTCGTTTCTTTCCTTGTATCCATATGTCTTTTTTTGCGCGTAAATCCAATTTTTTTAAGGGCTCGATAGATCGTTTGGATACTAACGTTGTTCCAAAGTTTAGCCATTTCCGATAGAGTCTTTCCTCCGTGTTCTCTGGCAAATTTGGCAAAGGTATCCCAGTCGGTAATTTTGTGATTGTAACCCCCATTTCCAAGTTTTTTTGATTGAAAGTCTCCTGTTTCTTTTTTTCTTTGCTGCCACTCCCATAAAGTAGTTCGTCCAATCTTAAATCTTGCTGCCACTGTTTCTCTGCTTTCTCCTTCGTCTAGCGCTTCCATTGCTTTTTTTCTTAAATCATAACTATATGCTGCTGGCATTCAACCTCCTTATCATCATCTACCCTTATCCTATCACATCCGGACTTTTATGGAAAGAGCTATAAAAAAGAATGATAGTGCGTTTGAAGAGGATGTGGAATACTGTTTTTCAGGAGATATTTATGGCAGTTTTTTTAGGCCGTCAGACCCTGGCGAGCTTAATAAACGCTTATCAAAACCTAGTATACGGCTATTTCTTTATATTTCTCCTCTAAAGGAAAAAAAGAACCTAGTAGATGAGGATAAAAAAGAATTAGCGTTAAGATTTATAGAACGTAAAAATGCCTTACTATTTATTCGGACTCTTAGTGTTCTACCCTTAGGCCTGTTAACTACAGTTACTATAGGTTGCTATTTTTCATGGTGGATCATAGCATTTAACATCGCTATTAGTAGAGCCTTTGGTTTATTAGTGAATTATTATATGGAAAAGTATAAAAATTCAGAAATTTCCACTGATGAATTCATAAGTAAAATGAACTATATCGCGCTAGGCAGTAAGCTTCTTATCAACTATCCTTTAGCTGCTTTTTCTGTTTATCTACTTACAACAAATTTCATTGCTAATAGATTAACTGTTGGTGGAACCATACTTGGTTCACTATTGTTATTGGCAGTATTAATTGAAATGTTAGCTCCTGTTTTCTCAAAAGGCTGTGAAATATATGCTGAAAAGCACACAAAAGATTTACTAGAAGAGGATCCAAGAGATAGGGTACAAAAGGAAACTGACCTGTTAGGATGGTATGATCCACGAAAACTGTTAATGCCAATTGTTATGCCTCTTATTAAAAAGTGTTTTGCGGAAGTGGCAAGCGAATTTGCTGAGAGGAATTTTGATGAGGTAAAAACTGATATGTCTGATGTTAATGCTGAAGGACTATCTAAGCCTAAAGGAATTGAATTTGCACAGCAACCAGTGTAGTATAAGCTTTTAGCTCTATGCATGGACTCAAAAAAAGTAGAACTGATATTTGAAAAATTCAAGCAATCAAATCCTGCACCAAAAATAGAGCTGAATTATACCAATGATTTTACGTTATTAGTTGCGATAGTTCTATCAGCGCGAACAACTGATATAAGCGTTAATAAAATTACAAAGGAGCTATTTAGTATCACTGATACGCCAGAAAAAATGCTGAGTTTTGGGCAGAGTGAGCTAAGAAAATGCATAAGCAGTATTGGTTTATATAATTCCAAAGCAAAAAACATAATCGGGCTCAGCAAAATATTGATTGAGAGGTACAATAGCAAAGTGCCTACTGATTTCGATGATTTGGTGTCTTTGCCGGGAGTGGGAAGAAAGAGCGCTAATGTGTTCTTAAATTCGGGGCTTGGCATTCCAACATTGGCAGTTGATACTCACGTTTTTAGAGTGAGCAATAGAATCGGGCTTGTGAAAGAAAAAGATGTGTTTAAAACAGAACAATCTCTTTTAAATGTGGTTCCCAAAAAATACCTGCTTTATGCTCATCATTGGCTAGTTTTGCATGGTAGATATGTTTGCAAAGCACAGAAACCTTCGTGTGAAACGTGCATAATTCATGATTTATGTGAATTTGAGTGCAAAAGGTATAAAGTCTAGTATTTCTTCTTTTGTCATCCAAGTAGCTATAGAAACGAAAAAACTTACTTGACACATTTTGCTGGAATGACACCAGTTGTTATTCAGACAACAGTTATGAAAGAGATCTGATTACATCTAAGCTAACAATGGACCACTAGATATATTACTAACTACGTTGACCTGATTCAATATTTTATTAGTGGGATTGAAATAATTTTCTATAAATTCCTTATATATAGCTGTTAACTTGTGTATATCGTTTACTGATACGCATTCGTTTATCTGATGTGCAGTTTTGTTGATTATACCAAATTCAATCACTGGACAAACATCTTTGATAAACACAGCGTCAGATGTGCCACCACTTGTGCTCAGCACAGCATCAATACTGGTAACTTTATTTATCGCATCAAGCATAATATCAGTATTTCTATCGGGAGTAGAGAGGAAAACGTCCCTGCTGCTATGCACAGAAAGTTTATAATCGTTAGTTACACTGGAGCATATTTCATCAATCAGCTTATATAAGCCACCCGGTGTTTGTTCATTGTTATATCGAATGTTAAAACGTGTAGTTGCTGAACCAGGTATTAGATTGCTAGTATTATTTCCAACATCGATAGTAGTAACTTCGCAATGTGAAGGCTGAAAATATTTATTACCATGATCAAAAGTAGTATTTTTTACCTTACTCAATATCGATATTACCTTATATATTGGATTATCTGCTAGGTCTGGATAGGCAACGTGCCCTTGTTTTCCATGGCAAATTAATTCAAATGTTACAGAACCTCTTCTGCCTATTTTTATGGTATCACCTAATTTCTCACTACTGGTTGGTTCGCCAACCACACAAAAATCTATCTTTTTCTGCTTATTTTTCATCCATTCCAAAACTGCTTTTGTTCCATATTCTTCCATGCTTTCTTCAGCACTGGTAATCAATGCACTTATCGAACCATTAAATTGAAACTTCTCTGCAATCAAATTTACCATAGCAGCAATAAACGCAGCTACTCCGCTTTTCATATCAGCCGCCCCTCTTCCATATAATATGCCATCTCTCACTTCTGAATTAAATGGACCAAATGCCCAATCTTTTAACTGACCCGGTGGTACAACATCAACATGCCCAGCAAAGCACAAATTTGGTACTCCATTTATATATTTCGCATAAAGATTTTTAACTTTATCACCAAATTCTAAAATCTCACAATCAAAGCCACTCTTCTTGAAGATTGTTGCTATATACTCTATTGCCCCGCCGTCCCTTGGTGTTATACTCTCAAAAGAGATCAATTTCTTAGTTAGCTCTACAGGGTCAATTTTCATGTCAATCTTAAAATACTTATATTGCTATATTGTAAACACTCTATGCACTATTTAAAACAAATATTACATCAAGCCGAACAAACTTTTCTAAGGGAAGTAATAACAGATTACCACCTTGCTGATGATATCTATGAAATATGCACACGACACGGAAATGACATCTTTCTAGTTGCAGATGAAAATACAGCAAAACTTTTAAACAAAAACGTATTTAATAAAATTTCTCATTTAATTATTCCAGCCACACCTGTCATTCCAGTGTCACGCGCTGGAATGACACCAGGTAGAGAAATGACACCAAGCAGAGCTGCCTCTCTTGAAACCGTAAATCTAGTGAGAAACAAAGTAAAAGACAGTGACTTAATAGTTGCATTTGGTAGCGGCACCGTTAACGATATCTGCAAATATGCAAGCTACCTCGAGAAAAAAGATTATATATCGTTCCCAACAGCCGCTTCCATGAATGGATATACATCCGCAAATGCTTCAATATTAGTAAATGGATATAAAAAATCGTTCAAAGCACATCTTCCAAGAGCAATATATATAGATATAGACATACTTGCCAATGCACCACTGCGTCTCACATTAAGCGGATTTGCAGATTTCATTTGTCGTTCAACAGTTCAGGCTGACTGGCTACTATCTCATTTGTTGCTTAGCACAGAATACAATGAATTACCTTTTACACTTGTTCATGATTTGGAGCAAATTTTGCTAAGAGAATATACGGCGCTTACTAAAAGAAGTAGAAAAGTGGTCCTATTACTTATGGAAGTTCTACTAATTTCAGGACTTGGAATGGTGATGTCAAAAGGCAGCTATTCTGCAAGCCAAGGAGAGCATATGATAGCTCACGCAATGGAAATGGTAACAAAAGATTATTCCTCACTACATGGTGAAAAAATTGCTGTCACAACGATTACTATGGCTAATTTACAGGAAAAGATATTATCAATACAAAACCCAATAATCAAACCGACCACTTTAGATGTAAAACATATAACTCAGTGCTTTGATAATATTGAATTTGTAAGAACTTTTGAACAGAAGCAAATTCTGCAGCAAAAAATCCAAGAGATTATTCGCAAAGAATGGCATAATATTTCCAGTTTAATTAAGCAAAATTTACTACCTGCAAAACACCTGCAAAAAATATTTGAAGATCTATCAATTCCACACTTACCAGAGCACCTCAATTGGAATAAAGAACAATATTGTAAAGTGGTCGATCTTGCGTTTGCAACAAGAGATAGATTCACCTTTCTTGACTTAGCTAACTGCATAGAAGAAAGTTAAGTTTTGTAGTAAAATTCTGTCATTTAAAGAGATCATAGGCCAAAAACTAAACCTTTTCACAATCTCCTATATCCATTGTCTCCTCACCTGAGTGGATACACAACTCACTCCAAGTAGCTGACACTGAGTCACACTATTCCACTCAGTGCACTTAGAGCGCTGCTTTTGCTAAACATAGTCTAGTTCGAGTGGCTGAGGAGGGACTCGAACCCACGACCAAGAGATTATGATCCTCCTGCTCTACCAACTGAGCTACTCAGCCTAATTAAAAACCTTATTATACACATGATCTATATGTTTCGTATAATACTTCAAATCAAACAAAGATTCAAGTTTTTCCGAGTTAATAACCTTAAGTAAGGGTTTATCTTGTTTCAATTCGGCCAGAAAATCACTGTTGTTTTGTTTCACTTTCATTGCATTGCTCTGAACAATTTTATACGCCTCTTCCCTCGCCAAACCACTATTTACTAACTCAAGCAATACACGCTGTGAGAAAACTAAACCTTTTGAAGAATTTAAGTTCTTTTCAATGTTTTCCTTATTGATCACCAATTTATCTATCAAATCTGTTAATCGCACTAAAGCAAAATCCATTGTTATACAAGCATCAGGAGCAATGCATCTTTCCACAGACGAGTGTGATATATCACGTTCGTGCCACAATGCAACATTTTCTAACGCAGGAAAAACATAACTGCGTATTAAACGTGAGAGTCCAGTCAGATTTTCACTTAAAATAGGATTACATTTGTGTGGCATAGCAGAACTCCCCTTTTGCCCAGTGGAAAAATGCTCAGAAATTTCGCCGATTTCAGTTCTTTGCAAATGACGAATTTCAATTGCAATATTTTCTATTGAGCTTGCAATCACTCCCAAAACTGAAAAGAACATGGCATGTCTATCACGAGGAATGACTTGAGATGATATGGTTTCAGGTATGAGTCCCATTTCTTTCGCTACATACTCTTCAACAAACGGATCAACATTTGCAAAATTACCTACTGCACCTGATATTTTACAAATAGAGATCTCTTTTTGTGCGCTAATTAATCTCTGATAATTGCGTTTAAATTCAGCATAAAATCTAGCAAATTTTAATCCAAGAGTTGTTGGTTCTGCATGCATTCCATGACTGCGTCCAACACAAACAATATCTTTATAGTCATCAGCTTTTTTTTTCAATACTGCAAGTATATTTTTTAGATTCTCGAGTAAAATATCACATGACTCTTTCAACTGCACCGCAAGGCATGTATCCAAAACATCAGAACTTGTCATTCCATAGTGGAGATAACGAACATCAACTCCCGCTTTTTCAGCAACATATGTCAGAAAAGCTATAACATCATGTTTTACAATGGATTCAATTTCGTTGATACATTCAACATCAAATTCAATAGCACCAGAGAGGTTCTCAGCAATATTATTCGGAATCACTCCTAACTTTGCTTGAGCTTCACACGCTAATTTTTCTATTTTAAGCCATATATTAAATTTATTATTTTCCTCCCAAATGGAAGACATTTCTTTTCTGCTATAGCGGGGAATCATTTTTGATTTATTCCAATAATGGTGTCATTCCAGTGCGTGACACTGGAATCCAGATATAAAAGTATTTGCAAATTATTCAATGGACAACGGATTCTAGAAGCATAAAATAATGTCCATGATGAAATAAACTGGATCCCAGTGTCACGCACTGGGATGACATGAGGGAAGCACTGGGATGACACCAGCTTAGCCATGGCAGACATTTCTTTACGACTATAACAAGGGATCATCTTTGATCAGCTATCATCACCATTAGTAGCTTCTTTATTCGCATCTTGCTCTGCCTCTTGTTGCTCAGACTTCTGATTTTGCAATTTTACTTGCCTTAGCTCATTTGCATCTGTTTCGGATTTCACGACGTATATAGTAATTGGTACTACTACTTCACTATGTAATTCTACGTTTACTTGGTATTCACCCAAGTTTTTGATGCTTACTCCACCAAAAGATAAACTACGGTGATCTATCACATGTCCTTCTTGTAGTAAAATTTTCGCAATTTCACGTGTTGTTACAGAACCAAAAATTTTACCATCCTCTGAAGCTTGCTTTATCAATACCACAAACTTATCATGTAGTGACAATGCAAGCTCTTTTGCTACATTTAATCTTTTTATATTCTCTTCTTCCAGTAATAAACGTTGCTCCTCTAGCTTTGTTAAATTTTCCTTGGTAGCTTTCACCGCTTTTCTTTGTGGAAAAAGAAAATTACGTGCATAACCTGGTTTAACTTTGACAACTTCACCAAGCTTACCTAAAGTCCTTATATTTTCCTTTAAAATTATCAACATAAATTACCTAAACTTTTTTAGTACAGTAAGGAATAAGAGCTAAAAAACGTGCCCTTATGATCGCTAAGCGTAACTTCCTTTGTTTTTTTGCACATACGCCTGTTAATCTTCTAGGTAATATCCTACCATAGTCAGAGGTAAACTTGGATAATAAATCTATATTCTTATAATCTATGTCTTCATCTTTAGACGCAGCAAGAGGGCAAACTTTAGAACGCCTAAAGCCAGTCCTATTATTTACAGATACGTAAGAATTATTAAAACTATTTCGTCTTTTCATCATTATGCGCTTTGCTCCTCAATTTGTTTATTCATCATATGAGATTTACCTTCAAAAATTTTATCAACCTGCACAGGAAAGTGGCGAATAACGTTCTCATTAAGTTTCATTCTACGCATAAATTCATCCAGAATGCTTGCAGTAGAACTTATGCACATTATACAATAATGACCGCTCTTCATTTTATTTTTGTGATATGCAAAATCCAAAAGACCCCAATGTTCATACTTGATTAATCCTGATGCTTCAATGTTTTTCAAAAGCATTTCCAACGCTTTGCTCGATTGAGTTGGACCGTTTATTCTAAAATCTTTCAAAATATCTTGAAAAATCTTTATTAGATGTTCTGAAATATTTCTCTTCAAAGCATTTACTGCGTTATGGATAAACGCACTTTTAGTACTGCCTCCTAGAAATTTTGTAAAATCTTGCGTTATTCCTAAATCTTTTAGGTCATCTTTCAACTCTTTATCGATTTTTGACTTCACTTCTTTCAAATTTGAAAGATCTTCTTCCAATTCAACCCATAAAATTTTTGTAAGATCTTCCAAGAAATCAGAGTAAGCAACTAGACCTTCTTTAATGTTTTCAGCACGCACTTCTAACTCTTGTGTTGTAAGCTTGTCATTTCCTTTTTTCAGAATATCCCTGATTTGCTGGAACATAACATCTGCTTTAATATTTTTCAATGAAACAGCTAGCTCTTGGACCATCTCCTCTACTTCTTGCTGTAATAATCCTTGTTGTGTTATAAAAGTAAATTCATAAAGATTCACTATATCTTCCTTTAATACCGATTAAATATTTCATTATATAAAGCTTTTTTATATAAGCAAGTTATTTGTGTTAATTTCTACGCCTTTAATCCAGCTTAAGTTAGATATTTCATAAATAACTTGAGGAGCAATTGAGTATGCACCTGGTAATAAGATGCTCACTTTATGTTTTTCGAGAAGAAGTTTTAGCATTATTTTGGTTCTGCCTTCATCTTTCAATATTGTGTTTAATTCCATAGCGGCTTTTTGCGAATCCGTGCACTCAGTGGTGAGAACTAATTCTTTTATTGTAGAAGTGACTCTTTTTGTAAACTCAGATATATCCTTGCCTGCTAATCTTGTTGTATTTTCCGAAGCTTCAAGATCAATTATCACAAACGTTCCTGGTGAAAATAAATCTCTTTTTTCTTCTATTATTTCATTATTATAGAATGCTATTTCAGAAACGTTATGGGGATCAGAAAGTGTGAGTATAACAAACCTTCCACGCTCTGAAGTTCTCATACGTGCATTTAATATTACCCCAGCAGTTTTTGCTGTTCTATTTTCTCCGATAAACCCAATATTTAACTTTTCCAGAAGAGTTCTAAATTTTTCAAGCGGATGATTAGTTAAATAAAATCCTAGTGAAAATAACTCATGTTCTAATTTTTCCTCTTCATCAAAATCTTCCACATTCTCAAGTTTCGGTTTGAGGACATCAAGACTACCAAACAAAGCAGCTTGACTTGATTCTCTATCCTGTTTGTTTTTATTTGCAAAGTAAATCAGCATGTCCATTGACTCATATAGCTGCTTTCTGTTCTTATGCACGCTATCGAATGCTCCGGATTTAATCAGGCTTTCTAGCGCTCTCTTATTTATTATATGACCTGAATTTTGAATGAATTCCCATATGTCCTTACAAGCGCTTGAACGTACGTTCACTATTCCTTCCGCTATAGAAAAACCAACATTCCTCAAGGCAGCAATACCATAACGTATGCGTTCATCCTCTATTGAGAATTCAGCTTGAGACTTGTTTATATCAGGTGAAAGAACGGTAACGCCACTAAACTTTGCTGCATGATAAAATAAATTCAGTTTATCTCTATCATCAATATTCAGATTCATTAGTGCTGTAAAAAATTCTAATGGATAATTAGCTTTAAGGTAAGCCGTTTGATAAGATATAACCGCATATGCTGCAGCATGAGATTTATTGAACCCATAACCAGCAAATTTTGCAACAAGGTCAAAGATATAACTTGCCCTGTCATAATCAACGCCATTTTTTGTTGCCCCTTGGACAAAAAGTTCACGTTGTTTATCCATCTCTTCCTTGATTTTCTTACCCATGGCACGTCTCAGCAAATCTGCTTCCGCTAAGCTATACCCGGAAAGAATACGCGCTATTTCCATCACTTGTTCTTGGTAAATTATTACCCCAAATGTCTCTTTTAATACTTCCTCAAGTAACGGATGAATATAATCTGGCTTCTCAAGTCCATGCTTTCTTGCAACATAAGTTGGAATGTTATCCATAGGTCCTGGACGATAAAGGGAGATTAAAGCGATGATGTCCTCAATGCAGTCCGGTTTTAGTTTAATTAAAGCTTCTCTCATTCCCGAACTTTCAAGCTGGAACACTCCAATTGAATCACCGCTTGAGAGCATCTCATAGGTTTTTTGATCATTCAAAGAAACTGAAGAAATATCAATCTTTTTTCCATCACGATTAATTAAACGACATACATGATCTATTAGCGTTAGCGTACCAAGTCCAAGAAAATCAAATTTTATTAGCCCAGCTTTCTCCACATATTTCATGCTGTATTGAGTGATTGGCAAAGCTGAATTTGGATCATAATACACAGGAACAAAATTTTCCAACTTTTGATCACATATTACAATTCCAGCAGCATGGGTTGAAACGTGACGATATATTCCTTCAAGCTTAAGAGATATATCAAGAAGCTTTGCAATTACCTCATCACTATCCCGCTCTTTCTGCAGGTTTTGATCAAACTCTATCGCTTGTGATAAAGTTACAGGATTTACTGGATTAAATGGAACCATTTTAGATATTTTATCCACTTGAGAGTAAGGCATTTGCAATACTCTACCAACATCACGCAATACTGCCCTTGCCTGCAATTTACCAAAAGTGATTATTTGAGCAACATAACCGTACTTTTTCTGAACATAATCAATAACCAGGTCCCTTTTCTCTTGGCAGAAATCGATATCAAAGTCAGGCATCGATACACGATCAGGATTCAAAAATCTTTCAAATATTAGGCCAAACTTTATTGGATCAAGGTCTGTAATCTGCAAGCCCCAAGCAACAATTGATCCAGCACCAGAGCCTCTTCCTGGACCAACTGGAATGCCATTTGCTTTGCTCCAACGAATAAAATCAGAAACTATCAAAAAGTAGCCAGCGTAGTTCATCGAAGTTATCACACTCAGTTCGTAATTCAGCCGATCGTAATATTGTTTAAGGTCTATGTCTGTCTCATTCGCAATGCGGAATTCTAATCCTGCAACTGCCTGCTCCCTCAGTTCTTCATTCTCAGTTTTATTTTCTCTACAAGGAAATTTAGGCAAAATAGGCTGCCTGCTTCTTGGCATGTAAGAGCACCGCTTAGCTATCACTAAAGTGTTATGAATTGCTTCGGGAATGTCGCTGAACAGCTCCTCCATTTCTGCCACAGATTTGAAGTAATGCTCGGTAGTTAACTTCTTTCTGTTATTCTCCAGGGCATAACTCCCCTCCGATATACACGTTAATATATCATAAGCCTCATAGTCAGACCTATTTGGAAAAAATACATCGTTCGTTGCAACTAGTGGTATATTGCGCTGATAAGCAAAGTCTATCAAAGCTTCTTCAAGCTCTAGCTCTTTATTCAACCCATGACGCTGCAATTCAACATATAAATGACCATTGAATGCTGAAAGCAGTTTTTCAACCGTTTCTTTATCTTGCCCCAACAATAGTTGAGCCAAACATCCACCGGTTAAAGCGATCAGACCCGTACTTAAATTCAATAGCTCATCAAAATCAACGTAAGGAATATCGCTGTTATTCTTGCGCTTTCTAAAAGACTCACTCACCAAAGTGACTAAATTAGTGTACCCTTGCTCATTTTTTGCAAGCAATAATATAGGTAAATTTTGTTCTGAATGTTTAACTATAATATTGCATCCTATTATTAGCTGTATTCCCCTACTTGCCGCATATTCTGCAAATTCAAGTGAGCCAAACAAGTTACCTGAATCAGTAATTGCAACCGCTGGCATTTTATTTCGCAAACAAAGGCCGATCAGCTCCTCAATTTTAACCGAGCTTTCAAGCAGCGAATAAACACTATGAACACGCAAGTGTATGAACATAAAAAACTTTAGATCAACAAAAAAGGATAACATTAATTTACTCATGAGAACATAATTTTCATGAGAACAAAAGCCTATAAAATTCTAAAATTAAAATACAAAAACTTACTTGACAAACTCCGCCAGCTCCCTTATCATGATAGCGAAGCTATTGTATTTGCTTTCGCCAATCTGCAGATTAAAAGGTAAGGATTACTTAATGTATCGTCGTCTTATGTTCAATTTTTTGCAGTATATAGATACTGTATGTCTTTACAAAACTTCATCTACATCTAGATTTTTATCTAAATAAGCTGAACGCGCTTATAAAGCGTTACAAGACATCAAAAAATGCCAATACTCGACAGAGATAGTAAAAGACTAGCTAACTCGGGGATTCTTTGTCTTTTTTTCTGCTTAGTAAATTTCTTAAACATTTGCAGCGTAAGTTAGTTGCAATTAAAAGCGGCTGAATCTCGCTTGTCAAGCGTTTAAAACATAAAAAACGCCAATATTTTAAAGCGGATAATAACCACGGGGCTTCTTTTGCCTTTTTTTTTATTTGGTAAATTTCTTAACGTTTGTAGCTAAAAGAGCCCAAGAGAGGTCAGTGCTCCTTTTTTTGTCATCCCAGTGTCTGGGCACTGGGATGACAAGAAAGAGGCTACTTGGATGACACCCTGACAATCGTCATCCCGCTGCTTGTTAGCGGCTAAGGGATACCGCGAATGAATCGCGGTATGACGTAGGGATTGCATTAGCTATAATTCTTTAGTTTTCACTTTTCTTTTAACCTTGCAATGATATTTTCTTTGCCGATAAAAATTAATAGTTTAGCGAGCTCTGGTCCTGTTTCTGTTCCTGTTAAAGCTGAACGCAACTGCGTAAATAGGTTTTTTGCCTTTATATCCACTGTTTGTCGAATAGTTTTGACCCATTCTGACAACGTGTTTTCATTACAATCACCTTGGGGCAATGCATTGAACGCAATTTTTATAAGCTCCTTATCAAGAATCACAGGCTCTATATCAGATTTGCATATTTTCCACCACTTGGCCACCTCAGAAAACCTTTCTATATTGTTCCTTATAAAATACCAAAACTCTGAGGAGTCCACTCCAATTTGATTTAAACGGTCTTGCACCATTTCAAATGGCATTTGTTGCAGAACTTTGCTATTTAGCTTATATATTTCACTCAAGCTGAATTGTACAGATGCTGAGCTAAATTTTTTAATATTAAATGAATCAATCAAAGATTGCATACAGGCGCAAGCTTCAATTGGATTGGATGTTCCGAGCTTCACTAAATAACTAACTAGTGCCATCGGTTCAATTTCATCTTCTTTTATAGATTTGATATCCAGCCCGCCTTTCCGTTTCGATATCTTGCTATCATCAAAATGTAGCAGAGAAAGGTGAGCAAACATAGGAATTTTCGCTTTTAATGCTTTAATCATTTGGATTTGCACTGCGGTATTAGTTACATGATCTTCCCCACGTACAACATGGGTTACATTAAAGTCAACATCATCGATAGCAGAAGGTAACATGTATGTGTACATTCCATCTTCTCTTTTTACCACAGGATCGCTGATGTGACTTGTTGCAATATTTATTTCACCTTTAACTTCATCATTCCATTTAACAACTTCATTTCTATCCAACTTAAATCTAAAATGTGGTCTTCTTCCTTCTTGCTCATAACTAATTTTCTCTTGCTCAGTTAGAAGTAACGCGCTTCTGTCATATACAGGGGGAAGTCCTTGTTTTAACTGCAATTTTCGTTTAATGTCTAACTCTTCTCTTGTTTCATAGCATGCATAAATATGCCCTTCTTTTATTAACTGCAAAAACACCTCATTGTAACGCTCAAAGCGCTCTGATTGCTTGAAACTTGCATCCCAATTGATACCAATCCATTTCAAATCTTGTATGATATCATTTATATATTTGACATCTGAACGCTGAAGGTCAGTATCATCAAAACGGAGTAAAAATTTTCCATTTTGATTGCGTGTGTACATCCAACAAACCAAGGCAGTTCGTACGTTTCCTACGTGGAGGTAGCCAGTTGGGCTTGGAGCGAATCTTGTTAGCATTTAAACAGCAATATTGTTTACTCTAATTTATTTTAATTTTATATAAATATATGGCTAAAGCAAGTGAGATCTGCTAATACAATTGAGCGAGAGAAGAATAAGTATGGCTATAGCATTGTGGCACCTTTGATATTTGATGGATTAAGACCATATGATAAATTCAAGAAAATTCACAGCTTGACGACAAAGGCTAATGTAGCATTATATTGGTATCATGACTAACTTAGAAAAGATGAGAGAAAAACTGCAAGATCAAATAAATTATCATAATGTTTTGTATCACCAAAAAAATAAGCCAGAAATAAGTGATGCTGAATATGATGAACTGAAGAAAAAGTTAGCTGAAATAGAGCCAGAAATTTATGCAACACAAGATAGTGTTGGTGCTCCACCTGATGAGAAGTTTTCTAAGGTGGAACATCAAGAACCTATGCTTTCCCTTGAGAATGCTTATGATGAACAAGGTGTAGAGAAATTTTTGTCTAAAATAAAGAGGTTTTTAATTGAGGACAAAATAGAGATATTATGTGAACCAAAAATTGATGGGTTGTCGTTTTCTGCAATTTATGAGGATGGAAGATTTGTTAAAGCTGCAACTCGAGGTGATGGTTTTGTAGGGGAAGATGTCACTCACAATGTTGCAACAATAAAAGGCTTTCCTAAGTTTTTGCAAGGTGTGCAAGGAAGACTAGAAGTAAGAGGTGAAATATACATCAGTAACAGCGACTTTTTAAAGTTAAATGAAAACGATGAATTTGCCAATCCTCGAAATGCAGCCGCTGGTTCTCTAAAGCAATTGGATGCAAACATTACAGCAAGCAGACCTCTTAGATATTTTGCTTATTCTTTGATTGGTGGAGCAGAGAAAAGTCAAAGTGAGGTACTAAATAAGCTTGAGGCACTTGGTTTTTGCGTAAATGAGCATCAGTCCTTAACGAGTAGTTTAGATGGAATGCTGAAGTTCTATAATGAAGTCTATAACTGTCGCTATAACTTGGATTATGATATTGATGGAATAGTCTATAAAGTAAATGATTTGGTACTACAAAATCGTCTAGGGAATACTCACAAAGCACCGCGCTCAGCACTTGCATACAAGTTTTCTGCGGTTTATGCAAAAACAAAGTTAAACAAGATATTTATACAGGTGGGCAGAACAGGGGTTTTAACTCCAGTTGCAGATTTAGTGCCAGTCAATGTTGGTGGGGTGCTAGTTAGTAGAGCAAGTCTGCATAACCAAGATGAGATAAAACGTAAAGACATAAGAGAGGGAGATATTGTAACAATCAAAAGGGCAGGGGATGTAATTCCCCAGATCGTTGAAGTAAGCAGAGATTCTCGTCTTCCAAATACACCTGAATTTGTGTTTCCTGAAGTATGCCCTGAATGTGGTAGTAAAGTACGTCAGGTTGAGGGAGAGGCTGCAGTAAGATGTCCTGAGGAATTTGCCTGTAAAGCTCAAATAATAGAAAAACTAAAGCATTTTGTATCGAAAGATGCATTTGACATTGTTGGCCTTGGTGATAAGCAGATAGAGTTTTTTTACGACCTTGGTCTGATAAAACAAATTCCCGATATTTTTACTTTAGAAGAAAGATTGGATGAATTTAATCTGGAAGAACAGTCTGGTTGGGGCAAGAAATCAATAGCTCATTTATTAAATGCTATACAAAGCAGAAGGGTAATAACTCTAGATAGGTTTATATTTTCTTTAGGTATTAGATTTATTGGCCAAGTTGCAGCAGAATTGCTTGCAGATTATTATGTTTCTTATGATAATTGGTATAATTCGATGATTGAACTGTCATCAGATAATACTGAGCTAGTAGGTATAGACGGCATAGGAAAAAAAGTAGCTGAATCTTTGGAATCATTTTTTTCTAAGGAACATAACATCAAAATGTTAAATGATCTTACTGCTTGTCTTCAAATTCTTCCTGTGAGCTCCAACTCTAGTAACTCTGTTTTAAATAATAAAATTATAGTGTTTACTGGTAAGCTACTTGCTATGAGTAGAGGAGAGGCAAAAGTAAGAGCCAAAACTCTAGGAGCAAAGGTCAGCTCACATCTTTCTGCTAAAACTGACTACCTAATTGCAGGAGAAAAACCAGGATCCAAATATAAAAAGGCAGTGGAATTAGGTGTAGAAATTTTAGATGAAGACCAGTGGCATAAAGTGATAAGTTTGGGAGTGTTCAAATGAAACTTGGATTGTATATTAAATCAAAGTTGCAAGACTATTTAGAGAGTAGCCAATTCTTTCCATCCAAGAATCATTTTATTGACTTGCCTCAATTTTTCAACAGAAGGCAAGTCTTCTGTGCTGAGTGGTAGGCGGACAGTTTGATGTTCTATGAGCCCAATATCATGCAAAAGTGCTTTAGTGGGTATTGGGTTGCTGGCAATAAATAACGCTTCGCAAGCCTGTTGCCAGATATCTGCCTGAGGGTTCCTGCCATTGAGGCACTTCTTAACATATTCATGTGCTACATATGGCCAAACATTGGAAGCAACGGAAACCAGGCCAGCCGCACCATAGGCGGCCATATCGGATATCATATTATCATCTCCGCAAAAGACCTCAATATTTGGTGCAACTTTCTTATACTGAGTTAAAGTATCAACAGTGCCACTTGAATCTTTGATAGCCCAAAATTTTTCGTGACTGGATAAGTTGCGTACAGTTTCAGCGTGAAGACTCACTCCTGCTCTCGATGGAATATTGTAAAACATAGCCGGCACATGTGCTTTTTCAAGTAGCTTTTCAAACCATAAAGTCTGCCCCATAATTCCGGGCTTTGCATAAATGGGAGTTGTCATTAGATAGCCAT
The DNA here is from genome assembly GCF_964026815.1 of Wolbachia endosymbiont (group A) of Andrena fulva. Taxonomy (NCBI): domain Bacteria; kingdom Pseudomonadati; phylum Pseudomonadota; class Alphaproteobacteria; order Rickettsiales; family Anaplasmataceae; genus Wolbachia; species Wolbachia endosymbiont (group A) of Andrena fulva. The sequence goes on along the minus strand of NZ_OZ034701.1, from coordinate 1,354,960 downwards.
GAATAGGCATACCCTTGCAAAAATCAAGCCATTCAAGAGTCTGATATAGATTCACTCCTGGTACGCCAATTATAATTTTCGTATTTAATTTTAGCTTACATACGAATTCAACTAATGTACGCTTTTCAGAATCAGTAAGCGATAGGCTCTCACCTGTGCTACCCAGCAACACTACGCCATTTTCAGCTTTAACTTGCATTGTCAGTAAACGCTGCAAACTGCTATAATCTATGCTATCCCCATTGCAATTAAAAGGAGTAACACAAGCAGTCCATAAAAATGTAGATTTCAATTTAAATTGTTAAAATGGTATTTCATCGTCGAGTAGTTCATCTTTTATATCGTTGTCAAAACTTTCGTGTTTATCTTTTTGTTCTGTTTCACCTTGTTTGTATTCACTTGGCTTGTAATCAGAATTTGGCGCACTATTTCGTGAATCCAAGAGAGTAAGAGCGCTATTAAAATTATATAGAACCACCTCTGTTGTGTATCTTTCACCACCGTTTTGGTCAGTCCATTTTCTAGTTCTCAAAGAACCTTCAACATAAACTTTACTGCCTTTGCGTGCAAAATCTTTGACGATTTTTACTAATCCTTCACTAAAAATTACGATATTATGCCACTCTGTCTTTTCAGAGCGCATACCGGAAAGTTTGTCAGTCCAACTTTCAGACGTGGCTATTGAAAAACTTGCCATTTCTTTTCCATTTTGTGTAGTCCTAATTTCAGGATCTTTTCCTAAATTACCAACTAGTATGACTTTGTTTATGGTACCACCAGACATAATTATGCTCTAAATAAATCCTTTTATTATCTTATGTGAAAATACTATTGTCAAATTTAATTAAAAGTGCGCTTGGAGGGATTCGAACCCACGGCCTTTGCCTCCGGAGGGCAACGCTCTATCCAACTGAGCTACAAGCGCATATATATTTAAGTTATTTAATAGATAAGCCATCCAAGTCAAATTTTTGTTTTGGATAAAGCGTAAACATAATACTCCCATATCCAAAATATACATTTTGAGAATCATTCGCATGCTTTTTTATTGCTTTTTGATCTACGGTCCATACAAAAGTTACATAATTTTCAGTGACTGAGTGCACTTTTAAATCCTTAGTATTTATAAACAGTTTTCCATTTACCCATATTTTCCATGTATCGGGAGAAAGATATAAGATTGAGTCTAAACTCACTACCTTACAGTTGAAATTATCTGATACCTCCTCTTTTACAGCTCTTGAAGATCTTAAATTGAACTTTTCCATTTCATTGACCATTCTATTAACTGGCTCTTCATCAAAAAAAATGCTTTTTACGTTACTATATTGTGACAAAACGTCAAAGTCACTTTCCACTGCTTCTCTTATTATATCGTCCCGATCTGTATAGCTTAGTTTTTGATTGTTGATAAAGAAACACTCTTTTGCACGCAAATTTGCTATATCAATAAAATCGTCGATTTCTTGATTGCCAACTTTAAGAATACTTTCAAAATATCTTTTTTCTATCATCATTCCATACTGAGAATGATGACAAACCATTTCATCATTACCTTGTTTTTCTATATATACGCATAAATTTCCACTATTTAATCCTAATATTTTATGCTCAATAAAATCTTCATTGCCAATATATTGTCGGCAAGAATACTCCTTACAAATTTCTATGCTTTCTATGATATCTTCACAACTGCAATATGCATTAACATTGGAAATGAGTAGCGTAAAAATAAAAAACAGCTTTATGTTCATTACCTTATCTACTTAATATAGTATACCAATCAAAGACTATATTAGCTCTCACTATCTCTATCATATTACCATTCAAAATCTGATTCATAGTTGCAGCATCAATATTTCTCTGCTTATTTAAAATAAGAGATTTGATCATAACATAACCGGGCAGATTTGGAATAGACTGTAGAAATAAAAAAATATGCTTATCGCTGATTGAGCTTAAATTTAGGACCACTTCACTTTTTATTACTTTTGTGCGTTCACTTTTGTTGTGGAGCTCAACTTCTTCGGGTATAGAAATTGATATTTCAGGTTCTAATATATAGTGCTTTTTATATAACTTGCTAAGCTCGAAATTTAAATTTGCAATGTATCTGCTACTATGTAAATTTGAAGAAGAAATTTTTTTCCATAAATCTAGGTTTTTATTTAGAACAACTTCCTTTTTTTGAATTCCAGTAATCTGTAAATTAATAGAACGTATTTTATCAATCGCAATTTGGTTTTTATTATAAATCTTTTCGTTATAGATAACAACATATGTTAATAACCCTATTAATCCAACAGATAATAACAAATACGATATAAACTGAATTGTAGCTTTTCTTTTTAATTGAGAGATAGTCATTAATCTACATTGCCTCTCCTATTTCAACATCAATAGATAGATTTTGCTCTTTAGCAGCAGGTAAGCTAGAGATATTAATGTCATAGGTACGAAAATTATCGTTTAAATTTTTTCGTAGTTTCTCGTATTGATGAGAAATATTTTTACCGGATTGAAAATTAAACTTTAAAGTTGTGGTAATATAACTTTTTGCCTCATTATAATTCCATTCAAATGATCGAAGCTCTATACCTGGTATTTTTAACTTTTCTACATACTTAACTTGTGTAAGAGGAGAGTATTCTATTTTTGATAAAATATTATTGATATTAATAAAATCATAAATTTCATCTATTTTTTTTACATTATAGCTTTGGCTAAGTTTTGTTAATTGGTTATTTAAGGTGTTCTGCTTTGCTGATAAATTATCAGCGACATTGAAATTTGAATACAAATTTAGCAAACAAAGGGTGTTTGTTATAACTAAAACCAGGGCGAAGTATAGAAAAATTCGAGGAGAGTTTAAATAAAGGTAATTGAATAGATAAAATTCTTTAGTTTCCTTTGTATTAAAAATAGCTGCTAATTTATTCTTAAAGCTATGAAACAAAATTATGGTATCGCAAAAGTTATCTTTTTCACTTATAGCTAGTTCTGCTCCTAATAGTTTGCCTAACTCATATGGAGTTAATATGTTCACACTGTTCTCTGAAAAATTTATGACTGATAAACTAGCTTTGATATCTTCTGACACTATGATACAAAGGTCGATAGGGTTATTTTTTTCAAACCCAAACTTAGTTAAGGATCGAATAGTATCTTGCACTTCCTGATATATTCCACCAGCGATAATTCCTGGTAAATTATCATTAGTAAATGATGTTAAGCGCGTAAATACCATTTTATTCTCTTTAAGAACCACTTGTCTATAGCCTCCCGTTTTAGTTGCAGCAACTATAATTTTCCAATTATTAGGATCTTTATGTAGAATCTTTTTTGTTATATTACTTATTTCTATAGGAAACATTAATATTCCCTTAAAGTTGGAGCCTATCTCAATAAACACATTCAACCAATATTCTACTAAATGCTTTGCTTTTGATGAAACAAGAAGATAGCACCAGTTTTGATTGAATTTGTTTGGCTTCTCAACCAAAAAAACTGAACTTATGTCATTATTACGAGAAAAATGCTCCATCTTTGTTTTTGCTGATAGATAGGCACTAATCTTGTTTGCCCTTGTAATAAACTGTAGCGAGTAATTTTGATCTGCATGATTAAGCACCAGGTATAAAGGTGCTTTTTTATCTGACGAAAGACATGAAATTAAATCGGAAACTGCTTTATCGTTTTTGCCCTTAACAAAATACCTTTTATTTAAAGTATTATTTTTAAAATATAGTAACATTATGCCTTCTTCTCCAATAGAAAGCATAAACTTACTTTTGGATTTTGAACTAAACATATTAACAAAGCATATACTTATCTAGAATTAAAAAGGCAATTTATTGAAATTCATTAAACGTTAGAGGGAAATATTGTTATAAATTTTCGCAGCAACATTATTTATATTATAATTTTTTTATAAAATTACCACTAATATTAAGTTATTTAGATAACAAATTAAGAAAATTCATTAAGACGAATTTGTTGTTTTTCAAATTGTAGGTAAACCTAAGCCACTTTAGCTATATCTGCCGATTGACTTTAATTAATAAGAGTTATTAATCTATTTACTATTCTTGTAATATTATTTCTAATGGTAAAGAAATATATATTTTTCTGGAACAGTTGTTATTTCAGATACAGAATTTATTGTAAGTAAACTAACCATTTGCTGAAGAGCGCTCATCTTCTGTGGTACTTGATGATGGAGCAACTAATTTGCTCAAAATCTCATCTTTTGGTCCCATAGCGTAAATGATACCATCTGACATGAGGATCACCTTATCAACTACGGACAATAACGGTAGCTTGTGAGTGATGATAACAGTAGTAGTATTTTGTTTTCTTGCAATGCCAATTGCATTAATTAAGCATGCCTCTCCATTGCTATCTAAGTTAGCGTTTGGTTCATCAAGTACTAAAAGTTTTGTGTGACCATAAAAAGCTCTGGCAAGTCCAAGAAGCTGTTTTTGGCCGCCAGAGAGCGTTACTCCTCCAGGACCTCCTATTGTTGTATCATATCCATTTGGTAAGCTTAGTATTAGTTCATGTATTCCTGCAATTTTTGCTGCTTTGATTATTTCTTCAGGATTTGGATCTGGCCTCATGCGAGCAATATTAGCTTTGACACTAGTGTTAAATAACTCAATATCCTGAGGTAAGTAGCCAACATAATTACCAAAATTTTCTCGATTCCAAGTATATACATCAGCGCCATCTAGTCTGACTACACCAGATATTGGCTTCCATACACCAACAGTTAATTTTGCGATAGTGGATTTACCAGAAGCACTTGCACCAATAACACCAACTACATCTCCAGGATCTATAATGAATGATATTCCTTTTACTGTCGGCTTATTGCTTCCATAAGGAGTAAAAAATACTCTATCAAATTCCAATTTTCCTTCAGGTTCTGGTAGAGCCATCGTTTGCTCTCTTTTTGGCGATGTTAATATAAGTCTTTGTAGCCTTCCATATGACATTCTAGCCTGATTTAAAAACTTCCAAGTATGAACCGCAGCGTCAAATGGTGCTAATACTCTACCCATTAAAATTGAAGCAGCGATGATGCTACCGGCAGTCTTATGAGCTGTGATTGCAAGTAATGCACCTGTTCCAATTACTGATATTTGCAGAGTTGAGCGCAAAAACTTAGTGATTCCAGTAATTACATTAGAGCGATTTTGTGCTTTAATTTGCATTGCTCGATTCTGATCATTTCGTTTACACCAATCAGAGACTATGAATTCTGACATGCCCATAGCTTCAACCACTTCTGCATTTCTTGTTGCAACATCTATAGCATTGATATTCCGTATAGTTTCTTCGTTGGTTTCTTGTAATATTCGTTTAGTGGCAAGTTCATTCCATATTGCCATAGAGACTAATATAATAATTCCAGTAATAGCTATAAACCCCGTGGAGGTATGTATCATGAAAATCACAACAAGGTAAATTAACGACCATGGAGTATCAAACAGTGAGAATATACCATTTCCTGTAATGAAATTTTTTATCACTCCGAGATCTCGTATTGCTTCACCACTTGAAGTTGAGCTCTGCACTGACGTTAGCCTGATTGACCTTACTATCAGATCTGGTGTTGCAGTTTTATCGATCCAATCACCTATTTTTGCCATGGCTAAATATCGACAAGTTTCAAGCATTGCAGAACATGCAAATGCAGATAAAGTGATAATTGTCAGCATAGTTAGTGTTGATACACTTTCGCTCGATATCACCCGATCAAGCACTTGAGAGGTATAAAGTGGTAGGAATAACATTAATAAATTGATTCCCGCACTAAACCAAAAGATAAACCAAAATGCACTTTTGCATTTTTCTAGGCAAACATATAGAGTACTTTGCTTCAATTCTTTTTTTATTGATGGCGTAATTTCCACAATCTTCCTCTTAATTTGATTACATGCACCATATACAATTTTTATTACAAAAATATTAATAACGGTAGTTAGCTTACTTTAAGTGAGTAAAATATTAATATATGTGAATAGGAAATATAAACAATGGTAAAAAGAAGTATAGTTAATATTTCCTTCATTGCCTATAGCGAAGCTACGTCATACCGCGATTCATTCCATAGCTGTACGAACATTCATTTTTGAAGGTAAACTGCACAGCAAATGGTGTCATGAAAGTAGCTGACACTGGGATGGCTTTGTTGCATCGCTACTTATGAAAGGCTAACTATAATTAGGATTATAAGCAACTTATTGAAAATCTTGTTTTTTTGCAATCAATCTGATCAAATTTAAGAATAGTAATTTGTTATTTATATTAATAAATTTAATTCTATTGAAAATAGCTAAAGCATTGAAATTCTTGAATTTTAGCCAGATTAGTGAGTGGTAGTGAAATTTCTTTTACTCAAATTTAGGTATTCACTGACCGTTCTTGTTATAAATACCAGAATAATAAGCTACTGATATTCTCCACCTTTTTTATCTTTAATCCATCATAGCTAGCGATGCAACAAAGCCCACCGATTCATTCTACTGCAACGCAGAAAATTCGTACAATTGTGCATAATGTGGGGCTTCTGGCTACATTTTTCTATTGAACTCACCTTTTCTCTATGTGACAGATTTCGTATTAAATTTTAAATTTAATGCGCCTAGATATACAAGCATTCCTAGCAAAACCATAGGTATAGAAAGCAACTGCCCCATAGTTAAATCAAGCCACAAATAGCCAATTTGATAGTCTGGTTCGCGAAAAAACTCAACGAAAAAACGTGCTATTCCATACCACATAACTGCAATACCAGTTAACGCACCGTGATACAGTCTTATTCTAGTTAAGAAAAACAGTGAATTTGCAACTGCAAAAAGTAGCAGTCCTTCAAAAAGTGCCTCATAAAGCTGGCTTGGATGATGCAGCAAATTATCACCACTCTCTGGAAATACCATACCCCATGGCATAGTTGTAACTCTGCCAAATAACTCTCCGTTTATAAAATTGCCTATGCGACCTAAAAATAAACCTATGGGAACTCCGCAAGAAACTAGGTCCAGTGCATAAAATATAGGAATGTTATGTCTTCTGCAGGAGATTATTACTGCAAGCAAAACTCCTATAGCACCGCCATGAAATGACATCCCTCCTTCCCAGGTCTTCAATATCTCGATAGGGTTGCTTATATAAAGAACTGGATCATATATCAATACGTAGCCAAGTCTACCTCCAAGGATAATACCTACAATAGTGGCTGTTAATAACGAATCGTAAAAATTCTTAGTAAATATTTTTTGGTCATCTAGCCTATGTAAATACCAATATGCAAACACTATACCCAAAACGTAGGCTAAGGAATACCAATATATAGAAACAGGACCGATGCTGAAAATTACTGGATTTAAAGACATATTTTGCTATAAATTATTTTTAGACAATCTACTTTTTTCACGATCCCACTCTCTCTGTTTTATGGTTGCTCTCTTATCGTAGAGTTTTTTTCCTTTTACAATGGCAATTTTAGTTTTTGCAAATCCTTTATCGTTAAAATAGACCGAAAGCGGCACAACAGTTATCCCAGCAGTCTTGATTTGACCAATTAGTTTATTTATCTCCTTTTTATGCAAGAGTAATTTACGTTCCCTTTTTGGTTTATGATTTTTTCGGTTCGCAGCTTTATATTCTGCAATATGCATATTGTGCAGCCATACTTCGCTATTCTTTTCAACAACGTAGGCGTCGGAAATATTTACTTTTCTTTCTCTTAGCGATTTAACTTCACTGCTTAATAAGACCATACCCGCTTCAAATTCTTCTAAGATGAAATATTCAAACCTTGCTTTCCTATTTTCTGCAATAACTTCCATATCTAAAGATATCTTTAAGCTTCAATATATTACAGAGTTTTTGACTTAATTCATAATAAAACAGTTATCCCAATAAATATAAGGTGCCAGGCTAGTCTGATAGCAACAGGATAACAAAAATCAAGTAAGTGCTTTTTCTGTCTCTCTAGGCACAAGTTCCTTTACTTCTTTCATTTCAGTTTTAGGCTTTGACATTATATATTGACCAGCACCAACTATGAGCGCAGATCCTGCAGCTAGTCCAATTATTGCTGGTACAGATAGGGCAGTAGCAAATGCAAGTGCAACACCAACTATCACTGCAGTTACAAAACACACAATAACACCTTTTACAATTGCATTTTTTGCAGATTGTTCTTTTTCTTTCACAATTGCATTTTTTCCAATTTGTTTTTCTTCCTTTTTCTCTGGAAGCTGCATTACATCTTTATTTTCAGTAAGATCCTTTGGCGTTTTTTTATTCTCATTTTTTAACGTTTGCTTTTTTTCCGCTTCCTCTAAAAGCTGAATTATACCTTGATATTTAGTAAGGTCTCTTGGCGTTTTTCCATCAACATCTTTTAATGAAGGGTCTGCTTCAGTGTGTAGCAGAACTTCCACCACTTTTATTTTGCCATTTTCAGCAGCAAGATGTAAAGCAGTACATCTATCATCATTTTCTGCATTAACCTTTGCTCCTTTTTTGATTAGAATGTCTACTACATCTTTATGGCCCTCTCTGGCTGCAAGATGTAAAGGAGTCTCGTCCACAATACCTTCTGCATTAACATCTGCTTTCTCAACTAGAATTTTTACTACCTCTATGTGGTTATTTTCAGCAGCAAGATGTAAAGCAGTACATCTATCATCATTTTCTGCATTAACCTTTGCTCCTTTTTTGATTAGAATGTCTACTACATCTTTATGGCCCTCTCTGGCTGCAAGATGTAAAGGAGTACATCCATCATCATCTTTTGCATTAACGTTTACTCCTTTATTTAATAGGTTTTTCACCTCCTCCTCATTATTATGTTTAACAGCTGAATGCAAAGCTTTGATGTTCTCTTGTGCCTTTAATAGAGCTTCTTTTACCGCTTTATGGCCTTTTTGAGAAGCAAATGTTAAAGGAGTCCATTTATAATGGTCTTTCGCATTAACATCTGCTCCTTTTTCAATTAGAGTTTCTACTATATCTTTGCGGCCATTTGCAGCAGCAAGATGTAAAGAAGTCCACCCATCACTATTTTTTGCATCAACGTTGATTCCTTCTGCTTTTGATAGAACTTGTACTATCTCTTTGTGGCCATTTGTAATAGCAAGATGTAAAGGAGCCCATCCTTTATCATTTTCTGCATTAACATTTGCTCCTTTTCCAATTAGAGTGTTTACTACATTTTTGTGGTTCTTTTCAACAGCAAAATGTAAAGAAGTCCATCCATCACCATTTTTTGCATCAACAATTGCTCCTTTTCCAGTTAGAATGGTTACTACATCTTCGTGGCCATAGTGAGCAGCAATATGTAAAGGAGTAATTTTATTATCATGTTCTGCATTAATATCTGCTCCGTTTTCAATCAGAGCTTTTGCTACATTTGCACAGTTCCAATAAGAAGCAAGATGTAACAATTTGACTTCCTTAGAATTTTGACCACGAGATATAGTAAATATGTAATTTATGCCAGATCCACTATCATTGTCAGGTTTACTCTTTTCCCACTCTTGACATAAATCTGGATCTTCTTCTTGTAACTTAGCTTTTATTTTTTCAACTATATTGTCCTTGCTCAAATCTGAAAGGTCATTTATTTTTTTTAATATTTCCATAAATTTATCATATTCCATAACTTCCTCACTTAAAATACATAACTTAGTTGTTATATCTTTTAACATAGAAGTCAAGAACCTAAATATTCGTTATTATCTTTCCTTAAAGAGTCATTTAAGTTATATTACAGACTATGAAAAACCTCAACTTTAGGAAGGAAATCAAGTTTTTTTCTCTGTCATTTATAATTTTATTTGTTCTATGGACTGTATTGTCTGGTTATTTTGAGCCGTTTTTTATTTTTTGTGGAGTGTTTTCCTCTATATTCACATCGTTTATCTTTAGAAGGTTGATAAACGCTGAAAGAGCTCTTAGCCAGATTTTAAATAGTACGAGTAGACTGTCGTTTTATAAGTTAGTAAGTTATATACCATGGTTAATGTACCAAATCATTTTATCAAGTGTTTATGTAACAAAAAAGGTGCTACAACTCAAATCTAAGCTTGAGCCAATCATTATCCTAAGAAAATGCAAAGGGCATAATGATGAAAGCATTGCGTTATTTGCCAATTCAGTCACAATCACTCCCGGAACTTTAACTATCAATGTTGAAAGTAAGCAGAAAACATATTTCTCTACCATGTATTTGATAGATAAAGATCTTGAAAGCGGCATTTCTGAAATAGAAAATAAAATCTTAAAAATACTACGTTCAGTTAAGTAATTGCTTTAAATAAGTTAACAGCATCCTTATATTCCCTTACAAGACTTTCAAGCATTTCTTTTGGAAGGCTATTGTTAACAATAGAACATAAATAATTATACAAATCTTCTAACCTTAATACGTTATTTCTCTTCTTGCTGTTGAATTTATACGGAAAAATACCTTCCATAACTTCAATAGTAGTAGCCTTGTTTAAAAATACATTTTCACTTGTCACGCTTATTCTTGCTAAAACAGTGTTAATTTCAGGTTCGTCACTCGTATAAAAATCTGATAGCTGAGTTATTCTAATAACGTACAAAGTTACTATTTTTGACAAGCAATTATCAGCATATTCACAATTTTTTATTACCTCCCACTGAGTAACCTGAGATTTACCTATTTTTGCATTGTTCGGTAATTTACTCATTGAACTTTCTCCATTTAATCCAGTGTAATAAATTATACTAATACTTTGTTAAATAAATAATAACGCGATTACAAAAATATATACTTATAGTAGTATATTATACAAAAATAGCACAATATCTAAGCATTAAAGCTAGTTTTAGCTGGGTACATGGGGCTATTCGTTATTTTGTGTTGTCCAGTGAGGTCCAAAATTAGAGGTCCACTTATATAAAGAGTTTAGTCTGCCTTCTTTGCTATAAAATAAGTTTTCCTTTTGAGCTGTTTTGTTAGTATTAACTAAATTCTAAACTAACTGTGCTATAATGAAAAAGATAAAACTCGGAATACTAATTTCAGGTAGGGGGTCGAATATGCAGGCCTTAATAGAAGCATGTCAAGATCAGAATTTTCCCGCAGAAGTTGCATGTGTTATCACAAATAATAGCGAAGCTGCTGGTCTGAAAACAGCAGAGCAAGCAGGAATCTCAGCGTTTATTGTTAAAGATAAACCGCTTGATGCTGGTAAAATTCACGAAATACTTGTTCAACATAAGGTTGATTTAATTTGCCTTGCAGGGTTTATGAGAATTCTCAAAGCTGATTTTCTGAGTAAATGGCATAACAAGGTGATAAATATTCATCCCTCTTTACTTCCGTCTTTTAAAGGCCTAAACGCTCAAGAGCAAGCTCTAAAAGCAGGTGTAAAAATTACAGGTTGTACTGTACATTATGTCACTCCTGAAGTTGATGCTGGAGCCATAATTGCTCAAGTTGTTGTACCAGTGTTACCAGCTGATGATATTCAAAGCCTCTCAGAACGCATTCTAGCTGAGGAGCATAAGTGCTATGTAGAAGCAGTAAGATCAATAGCAGAAAGTATTAATTATTGACCCTGAGCGTTTTTTCCAACTTCAACAAAAAATAAATTTTCAGGTTCCAGTAAAGAACTTGCCAGTTCGTTTACTTCCTCTAATTTAACATCATTAATGATATTCGCATAATTATTTATACGGTTAACATCACGATCATTTATCTGCATATTATCTAGCAGCGTTGCTGTATTTGTGTTATTGGACAGGAAAAGGACAAGATTATTTACCAAGCCAATTTTTGCATCCTTGAACAATTGTTCGTCAATTCCTTGCTTTTTTATTCTGCTAAATGTATCTTTTACTGCTGATATAGCTTTGCCAGCAGTAGAACTATCAGTACTTATAAATCCAGATATAATATTTCCATGTTTATTGGAAATAATACTTGCATAAACACCATAAGTAATACCCAAGTTTTGCCTCAGTTCTGTCATTAATATTGAATTCAGCCTCATGCCACCAAGTGCATCAATTAAGACACCAGCGTTATAATAATTAGGATCTTCATAAGCTATACCTTTTTGAGCAAAAAGTATCACACTCTGTGGTATATCCATAAAAATATTCTTACTTTCTGCAGAACCAAAATTATTTTTTACAGGTATTTTTCTAACTTTTGATCTTTTTGACGGCAATTTAGATAAATATTTATCTAATAGCGTAATAATTTCTTCTTTTTTTGCACAACCAGCAACACTGATAACTATGTTATCTTTAGCAAAATTACGCTTTATGTATGTTAAAACATCGTCTCTAGTAATGCTCATTATAGTATCAAGAGTACCATACACACTTTTTGAGTAAGGATGTTTTTTAAACAATAACGTATCTAATTCTTTTCCAGCAACAAAATAAGGATTTTTTTCAAGATTATTAAAATCAACTTTGGCTTTCTCGAAAACTCTATTCAACCCTTCAGGGTCAACTTTAGGACGCATTATAGTATCGCTCAGTAATGAAATTGCTTCCTCTAGATTGTCAGACAAAGTATTTAATGAAACCCTAAATGCTTCTAAATCAGCAATAAAATTTAAACTAATCCCTTTATCTTCAAGCTTTTTCGCAAAATCTTTGGCATCATTTTTTCCTGCCCCTTCTTGGATTACAAGAGAAGTAAACCAAGCAAGCCCCTGTTTTTCCTTATTCTCATACACATAACCTGCATCCTTGAACGATATATTTAGTGAAACTTTTGGCAAATCATGATTTTCTACAAATAAAAACTTAAATCCTTTACGGGTAGTGACCTCCTCTATATTTAGGTTACCACTTGCTTGTAAATTAAAGCCTAGACAGAAAAAAAATAGAAATATAATTTTACTTATTCTTATTATTATCTCCTTTTGGTAATAAACGACCAATTAACTTATTAGCAGAAAAAATAGCACGGATTTTATTATTTACATCCTCTAGATTGACATCATTAATCTTGCTATATGAAATATCTATTTCATCAAGTGGAATACCAAGTGCAAGGTGTGGCACATAGAACATCGCTATATGAGTTAAGTCAGATAGATTATCAAACTGTGCTGCCTTATACCTATATTTTGAGCTTTGTAATTCCTCGCTCGTCACCCCTTTAGATACGAAGCCATTAATAGCATTATCTAACTCTCTTTCAACAATATCTAAATTAGCGCCACTTTTTGGAATTATCATAATATCAATGTAGCCATCACTAAAAGCTAGGCTATTATAATAAGCAAACACTGATACTGCCACATCTTTATCTAAAACCAAATCTTTATACAGTTTGCTGGATTTGCCGCCACCTAAAATGTCAACCGCTAAATGAGCAGCAGAGGCTTCATTTATGTGATCAAATAAGGGAACACGATAACGAAAATATAAAACTGATTCTTTTACTTCAGTGCTCTCTAAGGTCACCGATAGACCTGCATTATGCACTGGATCCTGATTTGGGTAATTTCTCATTACAGGCTTAGCTTTAATTTCGCCATATTTTTCTTCTGCTAATTTCACTACTTCATCAAGTTCCACATCACCCACAATCAGTAATATTGCATTGCCGGAGTGATAATAGTTATCATGAAACCTCGTTATGTCATCCAAATTGTAAGTTTTGATATCGCTCTCCCAGCCGATAACAGACCTACCATAGCCAGTACGGTAAAATGCACTATCCATTTCTTCCCATAACAAGTTATGAGGTTGGTTATCAAATCTCATCTTTCTTTCTTCTAATACGATGTTTTTTTCTCTATCTATTTTGTCTTGAGTAACATTAAAGCTGCCCATTCTATCTGCTTCAACTTCCATTGCAAGTGGTAAATCTTTTTTGGGGATCAACTCAAAATAACAGGTATATTCTTTAGTGGTAAATGCGTTAAATTGAGCCCCAATGCTACTCATAGTGGCTTCTATATCTGTGAACTTCCCTGTAGTTTCAAACATTAAATGTTCAAAGTAGTGAGCCAATCCTGCTTTGCCGATTGGATCATCCATTCCCCCAACTTTGTATATTACTGCATGTAAAACGGCTGGAATCCGATGATTAGAAACAACATAAACATCTAGTCCGTTACTGAGTTTAGTATATTTTATGTTGTGCTCTATGTTTAAAGCATTCGAAGAAATTGGGTAAGTAAAAAAAAGTACAGGTAGTATAAGAAAACTAAAAAACTTATGAAGCATTATTTCGACCTAATATAAAAACAATTATTTTATTCCTCATTTTGTTTAGAAATAAGCATATCGTATATATACCACTTATATAACAATGTAAACATTCCACAAACTATAGATAAATCTGCTAAATTAAAGGCTGGCCAATACCAATCATCAATATGAAAATATATGAAATCATATACAGCTCCCCAATAGATCCTATCAACTACGTTTCCGATTGCTCCACCAATCATCAGAGAAAAACCAAGGTAAGTTGACTGATCGTCAGACTTGTATATCAAATATGCAAGTATACCAATTATTAGTATTGAAAATGCTGAAAAAAAGAAACCGCCATGTGGTAAAGCGCTACACATTCCAAAACTAATACCTGAATTCCAAACTTCAACTAGTTTTATAAAACTAGCGATCTCAATTGATTCTCCTTCATCAATCAATGAGTTTATGTACAATTTGCTCGTTTGGTCAATCAATACTATAATTAATATAACAACTAAGCATAACTTTTTCATAAATTTGCCTTTAACCTATAAACTTTAAGTATATCATAATTTATCTGTTTTGTTAACTCCTCAATACTATGGAATTTTTTTTCTGACCTTATGAATTTTAAAAGTTGTATATTGACTTTATGACTATATACGTCTTCATCAAAATCGAATATGTGCATTTCTATTATAGGCTTTTTCAGATCCTTAAAAGTAGGTCTCATACCAATATTGACTACTCCATATAACCAATTTGGATTACTATCAGGAAAAGTCACTCTAGCGTAATATGTGCCAAACTTAGGTTTTATCATGCAATCTTCTATAGGAATATTTATGGTTGGAAATCCTATTTCTCTACCTCTACATGCACCTTTTGTCACAATACCAGAAACTTGATAAGGCCTGCCGAGCAATTTATTAGCAATTTCTATTTCGCCCCTTTGTACATACTCCCTTATTGAAGAAGAAGAGCAAATTTTGCCGTCAATTGTTAATGGCTCTAATTTAGTCAAAGAGTATCCATATATTTCAGAATATTTCTCTAGAGTTAATATATTACCCAATCGTTTATGACCAAAAGTGCAATTTTCTCCGACAATTATGTGTTTAGCGCCATATTTATCTATTAAAATCTCACTGATAAAGTCATCGCAGCTAACCTCAGAAAAACCTCTATTAAAATTAATAATATATAAGTAATCTATACCATAGCTGCTGATTAGTTCCTTTTTTTGTTCTTGGTCTATTAACCTAAAATTGTTTCTACCAAATAAAACAGTTGATGGGTGAGGCTCAAAAGTTAAAACTGCAGAGGGTAATCCTCTTTCTTGTGCTACCTTCTTTAGAGTAGAAATTGCAAACTCGTGTCCTAAATGAATGCCATCGAAATTTCCGAAGGTTAGTGCTATATTATTTTCTATTCCTTGCTCACAATTATAAATAATTTTCATACAATTTGATGTTTTTACATGTTTCTTATATATAATAACTATATTTTAGTAAGCTACGGAGATAAATTGTGAAAAATGTTGTGATATATGTAAAGAAGGGCTGTCCATACTGCATAAGGGCAAAGGATTTACTAGATAAAAAAGGTGTGAAGTATGAAGAAATCGATGTGCTCAAAAGCTCAGATCTATTTAACGACATAAAATCAAAGTATAACGTTAGAACAGTTCCACAGATCTTTATTGCTGATGAAAATGGCAACTATATAGACCACATTGCAGGAAGCGACAAATTGATGGATCTTGAAAAAGAAGGAAAGTTGGATGATATGCTAAATAATAATGACAATCACACTGATGTCACAACCTACACAAACAGCAATGATGAATGTGGAGAGTGTGTTATACCACATGATGATTTTATGTAACTTTTTATCTTGTTTTGTCGTGTAATACGTAAATGAAAACTAGTATGCTCACTTTAAACAATTCTTAATGAATTAAAAATACAATTCATTCAGTGAGTTTTTTTAGTGGGAAAAAATGACAAAAAATATTTCAATTATTAGCAGAAACTTAATTAGTATCGAATTAGTTAACAAACAAGATTTAGAGAATTTCATCAAGATTTTCACAGTGCTTGATAAACATATAGCAGCTAAAACACTTTTTACAGAAGAAGTGAGAATAGAGTATAAACAACACAACGGCATAGAAGTTGTTGAATTGCTAAAAGATACAGACTTTACATATCATGAGGTTGAAAATGTATTGAACCACCTGAGTAAACATGGAATGAAGGTGCCCAGCAGTGTTATAGCACACACCCTTTTTGCTGCATACAATCATGCACTTGAATTTAAGGATGTAGCATTTTCCTTTTCTGAAGGCTCTCCACAATTTAACATCAGAGTGAGTAAGAACACCTTCATAATAACTCCTATGAGTGAGGAGAATTTGGAATTGAATTCACAAAGTAGCAAGAAATTAATAGAGTCGTTACAGAGCGAAAAAAATATTTATGATTGTATAGTAGAAGAAAATACCATTAAAGTTATAGTGCATTCTGAAATACATCAAGCTATAAATTTGATTATAAAATCACTGATAAAGTCTCGCCTTTTAGCAAAAGAGGAAGAAGGAAAATTCAAAGAGAAATTGAGACAACTTGCTTTTAAGGATCAAGCTTTTGTTGAGTATTCCAGTATCAAAACCATCAGTAGGTATCCACATAATCATCCTCTGAGAAAGCATGAAAGTGTTACTAAGGATATAGAAAATATTTTATGTGATTTCATAGCAAATGAGAATAGCGAGTTCGCTATAGAGCGGTTAAATAGGCTGAGCTCAGCAGTTTCTCCGGATACTCCAAGAATCATCACTAAAACTATAGATAAACTTGTTAAGTTTCACTAAGATATACGAGAGCCAATAGATTTCTTGTATTACCTTTTGTCATCCAAGTAGCCAAGGCTACTTGGTTCTTTTTTTGGGTTCCAGCTATGTACATAGCTGTATGAACATTGTAGCCGTTATTCAAGTAGCCCGCAGAAGCGAAAAACTTACTTGACAAACTCCGCCAACTCCCTTATCATGAAACTGAAGCTATTTATTTATCTTCTCTGTACAGATTAAATGACAAAAAAACTCACGTATCTGGCGTCTCATGTTTAATTTTTTGCACTATGTGCACCTTATGTCTTTATAAAGTTCTAGGTTTTTACCTAATATAAGCTAAAATGCGCTTATAAAGCATTTAAAACATAAAAAAACGCCAACTTAAAAAATGGATAGTGAATAACTAGCTACCCTAGGGTTTCTTTTGCCTTTTTTTCTGTTTAGTAAATTTCTTAATGTTTATAATTTAGATTAGTTGCGGCTTAAAAGCAACTGAATCGCGGTTATTAAACGTTTAGAATAAAAAAACGCCATACTTGAAAGTATAATGTAAGTAATTAGCCAACCACGGGGCTTCTTTTGCCTTTTTTTTCGTTTGGCAAATTTTTTAACATTTATAGCTAAACGACAACCGTCATCCCGCTACTTGTTAGCGGGATCTAGAGATACCGCGAATGAATCGCGGTATGACGGTTCGTGGCGGTATGACGGTTCGCGGTGGCATGACGTAGAATTTTATACTCACCAACTCAGTATTCCAACCTGGATTGTATCTTATCGGTAAAAAAGAAGAGCTATTTTAGGAAGTTTTTATAGGACTAAAACCAAAGAAAACTTGCATATAAGTTTATCAAGATGTAAAATTGAAGTTATTTTAAAAGAATAGGTTAATTATGAATCTTGTAACAAAATCTGCTATCGATTTTACTGCTTCATCTGTTCTCTCTGACGGAGAAATTGTTGATGATTTCTGTCTGAGTAAGCGCATAAAAAATAAGTATGCTGTCCTTTTTTTCTATCCACTTGATTTTACTTTTGTTTGCCCAACTGAATTGATATCGCTCAATAATAGAATAAATGAGTTTGCAAAGCGTGGTGTTGAAGTGATAGGAATAAGTGTAGATTCAAAATTTTCACATTATAAATGGCGAAACACCCCAGTTAATGATGGTGGTATTGGAGAGATTAGCTACACTTTAGTGTCTGATATCAAAAAGTCTATATCAAGAGACTATGGGGTCTTATATGATGACTCAATTGCGCTGAGAGCAACTTTCGTTATTGATGATAAATTTATTGTACGTCATCAATCGATAAATGATTTGCCTTTAGGGCGTAATATCGATGAATTCGTTAGAATCGTTGATGCAATTAAACATAATGAAGAGCATGGTGAGGTGTGTCCAGCAGGGTGGAAAAAAGGTAAGCCAGCAATGCAGGCAAGCGATGAAGGAGTAGCTGATTATCTAAACTCATACAGTGAAGAATTATAAATTTAGTACAAAAGTTCTTATTATTGGATCTGGGGCAGCGGGTTATGCTGCCGCTATATATGCAGCACGTGCAAACTTAAAGCCAATTATAGTAACGGGAATGCAGCCTGGTGGTCAGCTTACAATTACTACAGATGTTGAAAACTATCCTGGTTTTGTTTCAATACAGGGTCCAGAACTAATGGAGCAAATGAGGTTGCATGCAGAAAAGGTTGGAGCAAAAATAATAGATGATGAGATAAAAAGCGTTGAACAACTTGAGGATTCTAATGAGTATAGGTTTAGATCTTCTGGTAATACTAATGACTACTATTCAGATGCAATTATAATTGCATCCGGTGCGCAAGCAAAATGGCTTGGTCTCAAGAGTGAAAAAGAATTTCAAGGTTACGGAGTTTCAGCTTGTGCAACTTGTGATGGTGCGTTTTTTAGGAATAAAGTTGTAGCCGTGATTGGTGGTGGAAACACTGCTGTTGAAGAAGCAATATTTTTAACTCGATTTGCCAAAGAAGTGATATTAATACACAGGCGTGATAAATTGAGAGCGGAAAAAGTAATGCAAGATAGGCTCTTTAAAAATGATAAAATAAAAGTAATGTGGAACCATACCGTAGAGCAGATTCTTGGAGAAGAAAATCCGAAAAAAGTTACTGGTATTATAGTTAAATCAACGGAAGCTCAAGAATTAAAAGTGGATGGAGTGTTCATTGCAATTGGGCATGCACCAAATACAGGTATTTTTAAAGGCTTTGTTGAAATGGATCAGCAGGGTTATATAATTACAAAACCTGGAACAACTTTAACTAGTAAAGCAGGAGTGTTTGCTGCAGGTGATGTTCAAGATAAGGTATATCGTCAGGCAGTAGTTGCAGCAGGAACAGGATGCATGGCTGCGCTTGATGCAGAAAAGTTTTTGGAGTCGTAGTTAATTCTAGGATTTTAGATAAATTGCTTGCAATTTTCCTTTTCTTTTACATAATTATGTTAGTAAATTATTAGATGGGTTTAATATGCCTTATGGAGAGAATAGGACAAATACTAATGGTTACAGATATCAGAGAACTCTAGATGCACCGACACAAAAGTTATTTAAAGCTATTGATGATGAAAACCTAGAAGCTTTTAAACAAGCTTTGGAAGGAGATGCGGATGTTAATGCGTTTGATGAAGAAGGCATGACACCTTTGATGTCTATTGCTAGAGCCTGTGATGTCACTTATGGTAGACAACCCATGTTAGAAAAAATGGCTAAATTGCTTATACAAAATAGCAGTATCGATATTAACGCTCAAAATAGGGAATATGTTTATGAGGAAAGGCAAAAGAAAGACAGCCAAGGTCATGTAGTTTTTCAATACCTTGGAAAAGAAATAGTACGTGATGGTTTTTCGGGTTCCAAGCGCTTTACACTAAGAAATGGACGGAGATCAATAAACGCTAGTAAATTCAAGTACATTGATAGTAATGAAATAGTAACGAAAGATGATAATGAACCTATATGGTTTACTACTGATCATTTTGTAGGATATCATGAAGAAAATATTGGTTTCAAGGTTTTGACAGAAAGCTATGACGGTGTAAAGGAGGAGGTAAGGACACCCTTAATACAAAAAAATACAGCCTTACATATTGCTTGCCAAGTTGGAGCTAGAGATATGGTAAAAATATTGCTCACGCACCCAGGTGTGGAAACTGATATTAGAAATTGTAAACATAACAGCCCTGAAGGTTGTCTTGAAAGAAGTTCCAGAGATGTAATAAAATTGGAGTTTGAAAAAGCACAAAAAGGAAGAGATTTATTAGGTGCTCTTTCTAGCGGAAACATTTACCAAGCGAAAAGACCATTAAATCAAGAGTTTAACCCTAATTGCTGGAAAAGAAGCCAAAGTGAAGAAATAGAAACGCCGCTTAGCTTAATTATTCAATCATGTTTACAAGGAATAACATCAGATAACAAAGAAGTATTGACAAAACTTTTAAAACATAAAGAGCTAGATTTTAGTCAAATAAAGCCAATACAAGATATAGAGAAAAATTCATGGGTGAAGCAAATAATTGAACAAGCTATTACAGAGCGATTAACTGATACTATTAATAGAAAAGATCTAGATGATGTAAAAGAATTGGTAAAGGATAATTGCTTCATAAATCGTGCAATTGTTACTGCTGCATTGAGAGATGCTAGTGAGCCAACTGAGTCCGTTAAAAATTATCTAAATGAAAAATTTCCTGCAAATACGAATAATATACCAGAAGATTCTGAGGAGTTTGTACAAGAGCTTGTCGATGAACTTGAAAGAACAAAAGCTCAACTTGCAGAAACAGAGCAAGAGCTAACGAATAAAACTAGCAAAATTTCACTATTAGAAAGAGATTTAGGGCAAGTAAGACAGGAAAAATCGGCTCAAAAAACAAAAATCAATGATCTAAATAGTGAAGTAACTCGACTTAATAGAATTGTGTATGGAAGAGCAAGTGACACTGTTGAAATTTCACAATTAAAAAGAGATTTGAAACAAGTAAGGGAAGAAAGAGATAGGCTTTCATCAGAAAATAGACTGCTCCGTACTAAAAGTCTGAGTAATAAAAACGAAAAACCCTCGCAAGCAATTTCTTCTGATAGAGAACAAAGCAACTACGCTTCTGCTTCTTTTGTGTTGTCTGGAGCGTTTGCTGTTGGTGCATGTTTAACAATACCTAATTTGGAAATATGTATTCCACTTGCTGTAACTGCATTTGCCTTTTTTACAATTGGATGCTACTTTTCATACAAAGCAAACACAACACTTAGCAACGTTAAAAGCACTCAGCTTGGTGATTTAGAACGAAGTTAAGGTTTTGATTTCTTCTCCAAACTCTGCTGAAAATTTTTATACATATTAAAAACATCTTGATAATTGAGGTGAGTGTAAACTTGAGTGGTCTCAAGACTCGAATGACCAAGCAATTGTTGTATTGATCTTATATCAATATCTTCCTGAAGCAAATGAGTAGCAAAACTATGACGAAATGCATGTGGAGATAAGATTTCTGGCAGATTTAATATTCTCCTTATTTTCTGCAAACGATTAGCCACATAAGTTCTTCCCAATTTTTTTCCTCTTACTCCCAAAAAAAGATATTGTGTTTCATTATTAGTGCCAAGATAAGGACAGGCTTTTACATATTCTTGTATACACTTTTTTACTACCGGAAGAATGAATACCTGCCTTTGTTTATCTCCCTTACCTGTTACTATTAAACTTTCATTGTTAATATCACTAACCCTAAGGTTCAACGCTTCACTGATTCTTAAGCCTGTACCATATAGCAGGACGATAATTGCAATTTCTCTTTTTATCACCCAAGGTTCGCCCAGGTCGGATAGTTTCATTTCTTTCAATAAAGTTTTTATATTAGGTATTGATAATGCTTTGGGCAGAGTTCTTCTCTGAATTGGCCTTGATAAGGAAAATACAGCTTTATTGTCTATATTGTAGTTGTTTTTTATGTACTTGAAAAAATTTCTGATTACTGACAATGCACGAGCGTTAGATCTTGCATTCACACCTCTTGCGTAACGAGAGGTAAGCCAACTTCTTAACTCAGGTACGCTCAATTTTTCCAAAGTGCCGACATTTACTTCTCCACCAATGTGAGTATTTAGGAAACTTATAAGATCCTTCAAGTCCCTCATGTATGACTCTAAAGTGTTTGGTGAATAAGATCTGTTGCACCTCAGCCACTCATACCATTTTTCAATGATTGAACCAAGGTCCACGATTACTTTTTAAAGAAAGCATCGATGCACGCATCTCGAAAGGCTTCATTTATATCAGGATGAGAGTGACAAATTCTGTATATATCCTCTGCTGCTGCGCCATATGCCATTGCAACCGCTGCTTCGTTTATTAGCGTGTCAGCGTATGCTCCTATGATATGCACACCTAGTATTGTATCTGTTCTGCTACAAGTCAGCACTTTCACGAATCCTTCAGCATCATCAGTGATTTTTGCTCTGCCGTTTGCAGCAAATTGACACTTACCCACTTTGTATTCACGGCCAGCATTTTTGAGTTCCTCTTCTGTTTTACCAATCGAGGAAACCGCAGGGTGAGTGTAAATGACAGATGGTATGATTCCATAATCAACGTGAGGTACTTGCCCAGCGATTATCTCTGCAACTGCTACCCCTTCTTCCTCTGCTTTATGAGCAAGCATTGCTCCACCGATCACATCACCAATAGCAAATATTCCTTTCACATTAGTTTCATATCTGTTGTTAACTTGAACGAAACCACGACTGTCTTTCTCTATTTTTTCAAGACCCTCAGTGCATGGTTTGCGACCTACTGCAACCAGCACCTTATCCGCCTCTATAGTGTTTGTTTGATTATCTTTTACAGAGCAAACTTCCACACTCAAAGAATTACTATTTTGTTTTATCTCCTCAACTTTAGTGCTGAGTAAAAATTTTACTCCTTGTTTTTGTAGGCTAGAAAGTAGAGACTTACTTAATTCTCCATCCATTGCTGCAGCGATTCTGTCAAAAAATTCTACTACAGTGACTTCAGACCCTAGCCTGCTCCATACAGAAGACATTTCAAGCCCTATTGCCCCGGCTCCGATTACGACAAGTTTTTTTGGTACTTCAGTTAAAGATAATGCACCAGTTGATGAAATAATACTTTTCTCATCGATATTAATTCCTGGCAAAGAAATAACGTCAGAACCGGTTGCAATTACTATATTTTTTGTCTTCAGCACCTTACCTTCAACTGAAACTTCAAGATTACCTTGGTCAAAAGAAGCAAGCCCATTGACTTTAGTGATTTTGTGAAGGTTAAACAGATATTCTATACCTTTTCCAAGTTCCTGAACTCTGGCGTCCTTATAGCCTAGCATTTCTTTTAAGTCGAAACTTGCGTCCTTAATTTTTATGCCAAGCTTCGACAGATCATTTTTCGTGTGAGCATACTGATAGGAAGAATGGAGCAATGCTTTGGAGGGTATGCACCCAACTCGCAAGCACGTACCACCAAAAATGCTATTTTTATCTATACAGGCAACTTTCAATCCAAGTTTTGCAGCAGCGATAGCGCACTTATAGCCTCCTGGGCCACCACCTATAACAATCAGGTCATAATCAATCATAAAGAACAAACCTATTTTCTAAAGAATAAACACCTTTTCCCTCAGTTGTTACATATATTTTATCGTGAGTAAACACTAGAGTGTGAAACACATTACCAGGTACTTTGACTACCTTTCCTGCACTTTCAGATCCCTGAAAAGCAAACATTGAACCTTTATTGCTTGTCACCCACAGTGTATGGGCATGCATAATTGGAGCAAATAGTTGCGTATCTTCTATTAAATCAGATGCCCAGACTGTTTCTCCATTTTTTATATCCAGGCCAATTATTTTATCGTCTTTAGTAACTATAAAAATTCTTCCGCCTTCTTTTTGTTTCTTTACAGGAATGAGAGGACTGTAATATGATTCAATGTCTGATACACTTTTTACTTGCAGTGACTTTGACCATAAAATATTTCCTGATTTCACGTCAATGCTATAAATATAAGAATTATTTGTAGCTATTAAAGTATCGCCAAGCACTCTTGGTGTAGTAGTTACATCTGTGAGCTGTGTATCCAAAAGGTTTGTAGCCAATTTTTGGCTCCACAATTTTTTACCGTCTTCATTAAAAGCTATTAACTCACCATTTGAAAATGGCGCTATTATTTTATCGTTAGAAATTGCTGGCGATATGGAATACCAACCTCGAACCTCATTGATACCGTTTTGATAAGTCCAAACGGAGCTGCCATCTTTTATATCAAACACGTACAGATAATTATCAATAGTCAATACTACCAATTTATTATTTATTACTGCTGCTTTCCCTCTTACTGGAGCTCTCAATTCTTTTTCCCACTGAATCTCGCCGGTTTTTGCATCTATTGTGTGTAGAACGTTATCCACTATAAAGAAAACATTTCCTCCGTGACGCAATAGGCTCATGTTACCAATTTTTTTCCTATGTGAGAGGTGTAATTTCCAATTCATAGCCTTTGAGTTATCAATATCAAAGGAATATAAAGCGCCGTGCTTGTCTGATAAAATAACGCTATCTTCTGTAAGCACTGGAGCTACATATCCTTGAGATAGTTTTTTATCCACTAGAATTATTCGCTCGCTTGCCATTGTGTAACTGCTACACAATAACATTATCATAACAATTATTACTTTCATTATTTATTGAAAACAAGATTCATTAATATACATCTTAAGAACCTTAATTACAACGGAAATGTTCTTGCTGCATGTTAAAAACGTTAATTTATGAACGAAATATTATATTATTATGTAAAAAACTATACTCTTAGAGCTCATCCACTATGCGGCAACTTGCATAGCTGTACGAACATTGAGATATAAAAGTAATTTATACCAAGAAGAAAGATGTCATCCAAATAGCCTCTTTTCCTGTCATCCCAGTGCTTGACACTGGGATGGCTCTGTTGCATCGCAACTGAAAAAATCTGGTGGCTACTGACAAAATTCATTATAAAATAGCCATTTAACCGCTTAAGGAAAAATATGCCACAAAAAATGAGAGTTAGTAACTGCCATGAATATAACAAATTTCTAGAAAAAAGAGGAAATATTTTTCGTTACATCGATAAAGCTATCGAAAATTGGTATGAAAATAGTCCAAAAATGCAGGGCGGCAACTATATTTATAGTGATAAAGTTGTGATTTTAGTGCATATAATCGTTAATCTTTTTAGAATTGGCTTAAGACAAACAGTCGGGTTTATAAAAGGATATTTGCAACAAATAGGAAGAGATTTGGCAGTTATCAGCTATTCGCAAGCTTCAAAAAAAACTTAATATTAAGATCAATGATTGCAGAATTGATAAAAATAATATGGAAGATATCGAAATTGCCATAGATAGCACAAGCATCAGCATTTATAACAACACACAGCAAGGAAAATAGCGCTGACAGAAAATATCGTGGCTATGAACAGACAAGAAAATTGCATGTAATGTTGAATATAAACAGCAAAAAAGCCATAGCTGCAAAATACAGTAACGGTCTGATCACTATGGAGCTTGCGATTTACTTAAAGGAGTTAATTTTCAGCATGCCATAAAAGCACTATATGCAGACAGAGCATATGACCATACGCGTCAAGTTAAGAGATTGTGAGCAAATTTAGAGAGGTTAAAGTGGATACTCTAGCCCTTCTACGTTTGTCTTTTAATAAAAATCGCGACCAAGTTATAGTGAGTTTTTTAAGAAATACTTTTAAACTATTAATCTTGGTTAATACTAAAAATAACTCTCTAACCCGTCTTTTTAGCTCAATAAATGCCTTTGTTAAGCTAAGTTCTGTATTCTTTTTCACTTCTGTGCAACCAACTATGCCGTGAAATATAAGAATTGCGCACAATTTAGCATATAGTTCACATAATACTCTGCATGGCTTTCCTTTTAGCTTATCAAGTCTGATATGGCTTTTATACAATTTAAATAATAACTCAATTTGCCACCTTACTCTGTAAATCGTTAATACTTGCTCAGCACTAATTTTATTTTCTGGAACATTAGTTATAAATATTGACCAGTTCAACAATTTTTGATTTCTTTTAGAGGATGTATATCCCTGCGATCTTGCTAATCTATTAGCTTTCCTTCTTCTGGCTATAGACTGTTCTTCAGTTAGTTTCTGACATATAATTCTTACTCTAATTTTTGCTTCTTTTCCTAACAATACCTCGTTTTCTAAAAATAACTTATCCTCTAAACATTCTAATAACTCCATTTTTTGATTTGTTTCTACATCATATACGTTGGTATCGGATTTATAACGACTTATGAAATAAGCTCCTATTTCATTGATTTGTTTAAAAGAACTTGGCACAAAATAACCGAGATCAGATATTAGCAAATCATTGCTTGATATATTACTTAAATGTTTCCTATATCCCTGGTCTGATCTTATTCCCTCCGTTAAATTAAGTTGGTCTATTATCTGATTCATGTAATCGAAAACTAATTGTAACTTTATTCCAGACTTAGTATTGCTTTCATAGCCACTGTAGCTAGTACCATAACCTTTATACATCTCTTCCATACTGTTAGGTAGAGTAATATAGCTACTGTCCAATAATTTAACACTATTAAATTGCTGTAAGATTTTGCAATCAACTTGCAAGATATTTTTAAAGAGAACCACAGATTCATTATACATCCTTTTCATAAATTCCACTGCTTCTTCAGTAAATCTAAAATCCAAACCTTGTTTTGTTATATCTATCGAGTCCTCGTTTAGTAATTGACACATTGTTTCTACGCTACAATTATCAACTCCTATATTACCCAAGACCATGGCTTTTACGAATGATGAACCTTTTAGCTTTCTCTTTCTTTTTATAAACCTTGTTGTAATTGAGATTTTCTCTGCTTTTTCATTAAAAAATTCTTTGAGCTTTTTTGATAAGCAAGTTATTTTATTCATTGGTTCTCTCACTAAAAGTACATCTGGGAGAACTTATACCTTATTATTCTATCTCTTTCATACCTTTATTTCCTTAACTTGACGCGTATGGAGCATATGACAGACATAAACTCTATAAATTGTGTGATGAATGCGGCATAAAGACAAAAATTCCTCCAAAAAAACAATGCAGCAGAGCATCCAAAGTATGGCAGAAAGAAATGCTGCAATTAGACTAATAAAGTCATACAGCGAAGATGGAATGAAGAGGTGGAAAAGGCAAACAAACTACGGAAAAAGATCTTATGTAGAAAGTTTTTTCTCGCGACTGAAACAAACATTCGGGTTTAATTTTCGGAACAAATCTGAAATTAATCGTGGGAAGGAACTGCTACTCAAGTGTTATTTGCTTAATCAATTTACTGACATTGGTATGGCTAAATTTGAAATGGCTACATGAATTTATCGTAAATTACCACCGCATAGTTGTAACATTGTACCATATTACAATGTTCGTACAGTTGTGTGCGCGACCGGGGGTTTTATACTATTCTAGAAGTAACATACGGAAAAGGGGGGATTCGAACCCCCGACATATTTTCATATGTGCACGCTTTCCAAGCGTGTGCTTTAGACCACTCAGCCACCTTTCCATGCTTATTCATAATATTGAAAATTGTACTGCTAAACAATATAAAAACCTGGTATATAGGGTTCACCACGAAAATTCACAGTATTGTTAAACTTGCTTCTGCAAGTTGGAAATGTTTTATCGCAACCTGCGAGTATTGAATATTTATCTCCAGCAAAAATTTGGTATGGAGGCGAAGTAAACAACGTAACTACTTTATTTTTATATTCTTTTACTACACCTTCAAACGCTATTGAGCCAAAGAATTTTACTACTCCGTGCTTATAATATTCATCACTCTCAGTTAAATTCGTGTCTTCAAATCTTCTTTCGTCTATTACTTTAGTGATTGTACTTATTTTACTAAATTTTTTAGTATCGGCTTTACATTTATCATCGCAAAATTGTGCTCTGCATGCAGGAGAGTATAATTCTGCTATGCTTCTCTCAAGCTTTGCTGAGAGCCCTCTAATTTCAGCAATAAATCTTCCACTACTTAATGTCACTTTACCAAAAATTCCTGAATGTAGATTCATTGTTCCCTGGGTCAAGTCTTTATAATTCACAAGAAATATCTCAATATTTGCAAAGTCGTACTTTCCTGATAAAACATCTTTTTCTTTGATATCAACACTATTTAATATTCCCTCAATTTCCAAATTATCAGTCTTTAAATCGCTGTTTAATATTATACTACTGGCTGTAAATCCACTTGAAGATTTATAGAGTATATTATCAATATTTAAGTCTTCATCATAGTCAGTGAATCCCATTACTTCTCCACCTGCAAGCGTTAATTTCCAGCACGTAGCAGTGGTAAGTAATTCTCCAGCTAAATGATTTTTTAGTGTGGTTTGCATAGGGGCCTCCTGCTTAATTGATTAAATTTGAAAGTAGCTATACGGCCAGTAGAATAAGGGCAGTGTGTTCTTTTCTCATCATCTAAGTAGCCATAAAGCGTCATTCCGGTGACCATAGGGTGTCATTCCAGTGCTTGACACTGGAATCCAGGAAATTTTGCTTGTAAGTAAGCAAACTGATTTGGTGAGCATAAAAAGTGGCTGATCTTATGCTGAATAAACGCTTTTGATGAAGTTGCATGGAAAGCTGGATCCCAGTGTCTGGGCACTGGGATGACATCCTTCTTGGTGGAGTGTCCTCAAATCACAATGTTCGTACAGTTGTGTGTCACGCACTGGGATGACAGGAGAGAGGACACCATATGTTTATTTGATCGACAAATAAACACTAACAGACAAGAATACACCACAGTTAACTGTGGTGTGTACTGGCTGGTTAGAAAGAAAACTTCACACCAGTAAGAAGGAGAATTCCTTGGTTAGAAGGTACATCAGCATCAGACTCATCTTTCAGCTTACCTGTTTCGTTAGTCATAAAATAATGGAGAGCTGCGTAAGGAACAAATTTGTTCTTACTGCATGCAGGAGACAGATCATATTGAACGCCAAGTGCACCATCATGAAGCATATCTTTGTCATTCATTCTGCTGCCAAAATACGTCAAACTTGTGTAGATATTCTCATGTTGATACCCAGCTCCTACAGTCCAATACATGGTATCTATACTATCTTTACCAAATTGAGCTTTCAGCCCTTCCACTCTTTTGCCATCAGTAGCATCTTTACTATCAATTTCCGTATAGGTATCACCAATTAATTTTTTAATACCCTTCGGTTGACCAGATTTGCCCAAGTATGCAAAAGAGGCAGCAAACTTTACGCCTTGATCTTCATTAATCTTATAATCAGCGCTTACACCCAAATTAACACCCATAAGGTCATTGTACTCTACATATTCATTATAAACATGCTTATCTTTATTTAGTTTTTTTGCTTGACCATACTCACCAACTGCAGAAGTTTTAACTTTTACATTATATTTATCAAAGTCATATTCATATGATGCACCAGCACTTACTATGTGCTCATAGTCTGGACCGACATGCCTTATCTTATCTTTTACCTTACCGTTTTTCTCTTCTTTTTCTTTCACAATAAACAAGCTACTATCATAACGAGGTGCATAACTGATGCCAAACCTTGCGCCCATATAATTTGGTGAGTAGTAGGCAACTCTAAATGGCAGTGTAGTCATAACGCCTTTGTTATATTTCCCTGCCATGCGGAAAGAGAATTTTTCACTTTCACTCGAAAAACTTTCAGTGTAAAGACGTGGTGTTACATAAAATGGAAAGCTAGCAGCGCTTCCTTCTAAGTTCACTTTTCTGAACCAGTCACTATCTGCAGCTCCGTCAACAGTCGCAATTCTTGTTGCATCAAGCCTCATCAGAGCCTCAGGACCAAATTGGTAACCAAGCTTCACGTCACCATATTTTGAGTTAACAAACACATGCGCACTTCTGCCTTTTGCAGCATAAACACCCTGTGAAGCTCCCTTACCTTCGGTCACTGGGACATGAAACTGCACGTCAGCACCATAAAGAAGACCTAAATCTTCATTCTTATTTTCTGCTCTGAGGTGCAATATTGCATCAGCAATCATACCCATATCGTTGCTGTAATCACCAATATTTCCTATTCCTTCATAGAATATTGGATTTGCTCCTCTTGTTATATCTGGAGTGGCATTATAATACTCTGTAGATCTGTTTGGCATAACGTTATAACGTTTATAATCTGCGCCACTTGGTCCAGCTTTGCCATAACCTTGAGCATCAACAACACCACCAAAAGTTATTCTTAAATTACTTTGCCCTTGATTGGTATCGATAATATCAACTCCACCAACTGAAACAACAGGACTTGCCTTACCTTTTTCCTCTGTATTTTTGTTAACAACTTTTATATCCTTCTTTACATCTTTAGCTTCAACTTTAGCATTCTTAGTTTTAGAACGCTTAGTTTTTGAAACTTTACCTTTTTCTATATTAGAATTCTTAGCGTTTAGAGCTTTCGCTTTTGAATCCTCTATAAGCTTTGCTTTTTTCTCATTTGCTAGCCTGATCTCCTCTTTTTTCTTCTGCTCGGCTGCTAATCTCATCTCTTCCTTTTTCTTAAGCTCTTCAGCTTTTTTTCTTGGATCAGCATTACATATTCTGTCCATCTTTTCTTTCAGTTTTTTATTTGATGTTTTCATAACTTCTGTTTTTCCAGAAGTTTTTGTGCTCTCTTGCTTTTTTATTTCCTTCATACTCTCATCAGGAAAGTCAGCTGCAAAACTGCTGAAAGAACATAAAGTTAATAAAGAAACTAGAGCAGTTCTAGTATACATAGACTTTTTCATGAAGTGCCCCCAAAAAATTTCGAAATCATATCTTAAATGTAAATAGTATAAAAATGTTGAAAATTCAACTTAAAGCAACCTTATAACGAAAATAAAAGTAAAATGCAATACCTTAAAAGCAACTTTCTTAATATGCTCAACGTGTATATTAACCAAAATTTAGTACAGAGGTTCGCTTGTTAGTGCATTATAACTCGACTATTTATTCTATGGAAGTAAAATTTTTCCACCACAAGTTCTTTCCCATTCTTCTTTAAATTTCTTTAGGTATTCTTTTTTTTCGCACTCTAAAAGCAGCTCTTCCGCACTTTTGTTGTAGCTTTCAGTAGTAATCCTTCCCTGATGATGCATGAACCTTAAGTAAATCAAATAAGTGTTAATTACATCTGTTTCACAATAATCTCGAATCTCTTGTATCTTGCCGCTATCGTATAAGTCCATAACTTGTGACCCATCAACTCCAATCTTACCAGGAAGATTAAATGCTGCACAAACTTCGTTCATTTTTACTCTCGCAGAAGCTCCAAAATCAGAGAGGGATTCAAGCAAATCACAATGCCAATCACTGCTATATCTCTGATTGTAACTATTCCACTTATCGCCAGCTTTATGAAAATATTCCGCTTGAATGCCATGGACCATAGCACGATACTTCAGCACTGGTATATCAAAAGTGCGTCCGTTGAACGAAACTAATCTTGGCTTTTTCTCTGATATGTAGTTAAAAAATCCTTTCACTAGCTCCTTTTCACTGGAATTTAGTGTGCCTCCAGATCTTATTTCTTGCAGTGTGAACACCTCATAACCACTCTGGTAGCTTATATTGCAAAGTAAAAAACTAATAACTACAACAAGGTGAAAAGGCTGACGCAGAAAAGAGTTTTGCCCGTTTGTTATTTCAAGATGATATTTTGTTAATGCATCCCTCTTCTCTTCTACACTACTATCATCACTAATATTGAGTAAATTTTTGCAGGAATTTACATCTGGTATAGTTTCAATATCAAATACCAATAAAGAATTAAGCATTGCCTATATACTCCTCCGGACGGTCGATCCAAGGTCGCACTTTCACAAATAAAAAGAGGTGTACCTTGCACTCAAATAATTTTTCTAGTTCAGCACGCGCTTCGATATTAATTTTTTTAATATTACTGCCATCTTTTCCTAGTACTATTTTTTTATGACTATCTTTCAACACAAATATGATCTGTTTGATGACTAAACTCTTATCTTTTTTTTCCTCAAATTGTTCAGTTATAACAGCTGTAGAGTATGGCAATTCTTCACGCAAGTTCAAGAATAATTTTTCTCTCGTAATTTCTGCTGATAAAAAATTTGTCGAGGAATCGGTTATTTGATCTTCTTCATAAAACCAGGGGCTCACCGATGCAACTTCAGACAAGTAATTCATCAAATCAGAAAGTCCATCATTCTTTAATGCTGATATCATAAAAACCTTTTCAAATTTATAAAGCAAATTCAGATGCTCATGCGCCATCTTTAATTCAGGCCTTTTTACCAAATCAGTTTTATTGATAACCAAAATGCATCTGCCTTTTGTGCGCTGCAGCCGCATAAATATAGTCTTAATTCTTTCTATATTTTTCAAATAATTGCTTACATCAACAAGCAACAAAGTGATGTCACTATCCTTAACTGCCGACCATGCAGATTTGACTAAAGCTTTTTCAAGTTTTGTTTCTGCTGAGAAAATTCCTGGGGAGTCAGTAAAGACAACTTGTGTGTTGTTGCATGTTGCAACACCCCTTATTTGCGTCCTTGTTGTTTGCACTTTAGGGGTGACAATTGCAATTTTCTTGCCTATGATGCTGTTAATTAATGTAGACTTCCCAGCATTTGGTAAGCCAGCTATCGTTACAAATAAGCATTTTTGTTCTTTCACAAAGAAAATTATAAAGAAAACTGAATGTCAGCGTCAAGCTACTTATATGACAAGAAGTCAGAAAATCCATAGGAGGATTTGCTAATGAAGGCTCTTAAGTTGACGCCATTGCCAGAACGACTGCTTGATTTAAGGGTAACGTTTTAACCATAAGGTCACTAACTCCTTAATATGTGTGTTCATAATTTGATTTTCCACGAAAGACATAATAGCAATAACCAGTGTAAGTTAAAATGATTGGTAAAAGCGGTATTATAACAATGAGCATTAAAGATAAACTTGGCCCAGAAGCAGCTGCATCCAGAATGGTATATTGAAAAGGTATAATCCATGGGTAGATACTAATTCCTAAACCTAAATATCCCATAAAAAAAATAGCAATACTGAGAAAGAATGGACGGTACTCCCGTTTAGTATTCTGAAGATCAAACCACAGCATGAAAAATAGCCAAGATGTGAGTAATGGAATAGAAAATAAATAATAAAAATTTGGCATACTAAACCAAAAGTTTTTAATACGTTCATTTAAAAATGGTGTCACTACACTCACTAGTCCCATGAAAATACCTACAAAACCAAGCGTATAAGAAGCAACCTTGCGTGCCC
Organism: Wolbachia endosymbiont (group A) of Andrena fulva; assembly: GCF_964026815.1. NCBI lineage: Bacteria > Pseudomonadati > Pseudomonadota > Alphaproteobacteria > Rickettsiales > Anaplasmataceae > Wolbachia > Wolbachia endosymbiont (group A) of Andrena fulva. Next base: position 1,321,496 of record NZ_OZ034701.1, on the reverse strand, counting down.
ATTCTTGTGTTATATTTTCTGTCTTCATTATGAGCCATGTAGAACCTAAAAGTGCATATCCAAATATCACAGCAACGCCTGTCATTACACTAAAAGCACTTGCCCAATCAAATTGGCCACCAGAAAAGTTGCGTCCGTTTACTTCTACACCATGTATAAATGCGCCTAAAATCATGCCCTGGCAAAATGCAGCACCAAGTGACCCAAAATGAAAGGCATAATCCCATAATTGCCTGTATTTTCCTTCTGCCTTAAAACGAAACTCAAAGGATACTCCGCGCACTATAAGGCCAAGCAGCATAATAATGATTGGAATATAAAAAGCAGGCATTAATATTGAATATGCAAGAGGAAAAGCAGCAAACAACCCTCCACCACCCAATACCAACCATGTTTCGTTTCCATCCCAAAATGGTGCAATTGAGCTTATCATGTGATCACGGCATTTATCTGACGGTGCAAAAGGAAGTAAAATACCAATACCTAAATCAAACCCATCCATTAAAATATACAGTAAAACATCTATGGCAATTAGTAATCCCCAGATTAGGGGTAAATTAATTAAGGAAGAAAAATCAAACATGATTGTTGTCCTTTCCAGATGTACCAGCATCAATCACTGAAGCTCCAATACCGTGTTTATAAAATTGCTCTTCTTCTTTAATGACAGGAATTCCTTTGTATATAAGTTTCAGAATATAGTAACTACCTGCTCCAAATATAAGGGTATACATAACGATAAATGCAATCAAAGACCATGCAACCTGAGGACCGGTAATCGCAGATGAAAATGATTCAATTGTGCGCATAATTCCATATACCATACGCGTCAAGTTAAGGAAATAAAGGTATGAAAGAGATAGAATAATAAGGTATAAGTTCTCCCAGATATACTTTTAGTGAGAGAACCAATGAATAAAATAACTTGCTTATCAAAAAAGCTCAAAGAATTTTTTAATGAAAAAGCAGAGAAAATCTCAATTACAACAAGGTTTATAAAAAGAAAGAGAAAGCTAAAAGGTTCATCATTCGTAAAAGCCATGGTCTTGGGTAATATAGGAGTTGATAATTGTAGCGTAGAAACAATGTGTCAATTACTAAACGAGGACTCGATAGATATAACAAAACAAGGTTTGGATTTTAGATTTACTGAAGAAGCAGTGGAATTTATGAAAAGGATGTATAATGAATCTGTGGTTCTCTTTAAAAATATCTTGCAAGTTGATTGCAAAATCTTACAGCAATTTAATAGTGTTAAATTATTGGACAGTAGCTATATTACTCTACCTAACAGTATGGAAGAGATGTATAAAGGTTATGGTACTAGCTACAGTGGCTATGAAAGCAATACTAAGTCTGGAATAAAGTTACAATTAGTTTTCGATTACATGAATCAGATAATAGACCAACTTAATTTAACGGAGGGAATAAGATCAGACCAGGGATATAGGAAACATTTAAGTAATATATCAAGCAATGATTTGCTAATATCTGATCTCGGTTATTTTGTGCCAAGTTCTTTTAAACAAATCAATGAAATAGGAGCTTATTTCATAAGTCGTTATAAATCCGATACCAACGTATATGATGTAGAAACAAATCAAAAAATGGAGTTATTAGAATGTTTAGAGGATAAGTTATTTTTAGAAAACGAGGTATTGTTAGGAAAAGAAGCAAAAATTAGAGTAAGAATTATATGTCAGAAACTAACTGAAGAACAGTCTATAGCCAGAAGAAGGAAAGCTAATAGATTAGCAAGATCGCAGGGATATACATCCTCTAAAAGAAATCAAAAATTGTTGAACTGGTCAATATTTATAACTAATGTTCCAGAAAATAAAATTAGTGCTGAGCAAGTATTAACGATTTACAGAGTAAGGTGGCAAATTGAGTTATTATTTAAATTGTATAAAAGCCATATCAGGCTTGATAAGCTAAAAGGAAAGCCATGCAGAGTATTATGTGAATTATATGCTAAATTGTGCGCAATTCTTATATTTCACGGCATAGTTGGTTGCACAGAAGTGAAAAAGAATACAGAACTTAGCTTAACAAAGGCATTTATTGAGCTAAAAAGGCGGGTTAGAGAGTTATTTTTAGTATTAACCAAAATTAATAGTTTAAAAGCATTTCTTAAAAAACTCACTATAACTTGGTCGCGATTTTCATTAAAAGACAAACGTAGAAGGGCTAGAGTATCCACTTTAACCTCTCTAAATTTGCTCACAATCTCTTAACTTGACGCGTATGATTCCATATACAGTGTAAGGTTGACGGCCAATTTCAGTAGTAAACCAACCTGCAAGTAACGCTATGAACCCAGACGGCATCATTGATATCCACCATCCATGTAAGAAACAACTTTGGAATAATTTGCCACGAAGATACTGTATAACACTTACTGACCCAATTATGATCATTAAAATTCCAACTCCAACCATTATACGGAAGGACCAGAATACCCATACTACAGGTGGTCTATCTTCTTTTTTCCATTCCTTTAATCCTTTTACTTCTCCTAAAAAATCATGTGTTAAGATCAAGCTGGCAAGATTAGGAATTTTTATCTCGTAGTGATTAATTTCATTTTGCTGATCCGGATAAGCAAATAAAAGTAAGCCAGCCCCTTTTTCGGTTTCTCATATACCTTCCATTGCAGCAATCTTAGCAGGTTGATGCTTTAGTGTATTTAATCCATGCCTATCTCCCATGAACAGCTGAAATGGTGCAGCTAAAGCTACCATAATGGTTGCCATACCAAGCATAATTCTTGCTTGAGGAGCATGTCGTTTTCTCCAAAGATAAAATGCTCCTACACCACCAACCACAAAAGCTGTTGTAAGATAGGCTGCTGTTACCATATGAATAAAGCGATAAGGGAAAGAAGGATTAAAAATAATCTCTAACCAATTGGTTGGATATAGGAGACCATTCTCACCAATCGTGAATCCAGCGGGTGTTTGCATCCAACTGTTGGCCGCAATAATCCAAAAAGCTGAAATAAGCCTTCCCACTGCAACAATACAAGTAGAAGCAAAGTGCATACGAGAACTTACTCTATTCCATCCAAATAGCATAATACTCAAAAAAGATGCCTCCAGAAAAAAGGCTGTTAAAACCTCAAAGGAAAATAGAGGGCCGAGAACATTGGCTATGCGGTCAGAAAAAATCGACCAATTGGTACCAAGTTGATATGACATTACAACTCCAGATACCACTCCCATGCCAAAAGCAACGGCAAAAATCTTGATCCAGAATTTATAAACATCACGGAAACGTGTATCACCAGTCTTAAGCCAACACCATTCCAAAAAGGCTAGAAAACTTGCAAGCCCGATCGTGAAAGCAGGAAATATAATGTGAAAGCCTATTGTGAAGGCAAACTGAATTCGAGCTAATAATAAAGGATCAAATTTAAACATTTTACCTAATACCCATGTATTACAAATAATAGCCAAATCTGCCTATAATTCAATCCATTTTTTCACAAAATTGACCTTACCCAGAAAAAGTAGAGAGAAAGTTAAGACGTTTTTGTCATGAGAATAAATTGTGCAGGAATACAACTGTTCTCCCTTGTCATACCGTCACGGTATCTCTAGATCCCGCTAACACGTAGCGGAATGACGATTGTCAGGCCAGCGCCCCTATGATGTCATCCCAGTGCTCCTTTTTTTGTCATCCCAGTGTCCAGACACTGGGATCCAGGTTGCTCACAAGCAAACTAGCATAGAAAGTGGTTACAACGTTTTCGATGAGATTATATGGAAAACTGGATCCCAGTGTCAGCTACTCGGATGACATCATCCTTTTTTTGGGATTCCAGTGTCACGCGCTGGAATGACACCTTCCGTATAAACATTAAGAAATTTACCAAGCGGAGAAAAAGGCAAAAGAAGCCCCGTGGTTGGCTAATTACTTACATTATACTTTCAAGTATGGCGTTTTTTTATTCTAAACGTTTAATAACCGCGATTCAGCTACTTTTAAACCGCAACTAATCTAAATTATAAACGTTAAGAAATTTACTAAACAGAAAAAAAGGCAAAAGAAACCCTAGGGTAGCTAGTTATTCACTATCCATTTTTTAAGTTGGCGTTTTTTTATGTTTTAAACGCTTTATAAGCGCGTTTCAGCTTATGTAGGTAGAAATTTTATAAGACATAAGATGCACATAGTGCAAAAAATTAAGCATGAGACGCCAGATACGTGAGTTTTTTGTCATTTAATCTGTACAGAGAAGATAAATAAATAGCTTCAGTTTCATGATAAGGGGGTTGGCGAAGGGTGTCAAGTAACTTTTGCATTTAATCCATTTCTATGGCTTATATAATAATCGTTATTGTAGTATAATTTAGAATAATGCAATAGATACCTAAATGTTTTAGCTATTAATTATATGTTGCACAAAAGCATATATTGCCCTACCATCCAAGTAGGTTAGAAATAAAGAGGTTTTTATGAGTTTTACTTTACCTGAATTACCATACGATAAAACAGCTTTGGAGCCTTATATATCTGCAAAAACCTTAGATTTTCATTATGATAAGCACCATAAAGGATATTTAAATAAACTCAACGAGCTAGTTGAAAATACGGATTATCAACATGTAAAAATTGAGGAATTAATAACAAAAGTGCATGGTAATAGCGGCAACTTGCCTATATTTAATAATGCAGCACAAGTTTGGAACCATACTTTTTATTGGAATTCAATGAAAAAAAATGGTGGTGGTAAGCCTAAAGATGGTAGTCTTCTAGCAAAAAAAATTCAAGACGATATCGGTGGCTTTGATAAATTTTATGAAGAATTTTCGAATCATGGAGTAAGCCAGTTTGGCAGTGGATGGGTATGGTTAGTGCTCGAAAAAGGTAGGTTAGGAAAGCTCAAAATCACCAAGACTCCAAATGCAGATTTGCCAATAATTTATGGCCAAGTGCCACTACTCACTATGGATGTGTGGGAGCACGCCTATTATTTAGATTGTCAAAACCGTAGAATTGACTACATAAAAGTTTTCCTTGATCATTTGATTAATTGGGATTTTGCAGAAGAGAACTTAGAAGAATATATGAGATGAATATACCCCGGGTAACAAAATTAGATAATGGTCTGCGCATAATAACTGAGCAGGTGCGTGATATTGATTCCGTAGCTTTAAGCATACGAGTTGGTGTTGGCAGTAGAGCAGAAAGTGCAAAGCAAAATGGAATATCCCATTTTTTAGAACACATGGCTTTCAAAGGGACGAAGACAAGAACTGCCTTTGAAATTGCAAAAGCTTTTGATGACATAGGTGGAGTTTTCAACGCTAGCACCGGTAGGGAAAGCACCACCTATTATGCAAAAGTCCTCAAGAAAGACATAAAAACTGGTATTGATATATTAATAGATATATTGATGAATTCCACGTTTCCAGAAGATGAATTGGAACGTGAGAAGGGTGTTGTAATACAAGAGATTTTTCAAACTAATGATTCACCAAGTGACATTATTTTCGACAAATATTTTGAGGCAGCTTATAAAGACCAACCATTTGGTAGGTCAATCTTAGGCACGCAAAATACTGTAAAATCTTTTACTCGAGGAGATCTAGATAATTACATAAATGAGCATTACTTTGGTGAGAATATGCTATTTGCCGTTGCAGGAAATGTTGAACATGAAGAAGTTGTTGCATTAACCAAAGATTTTCTCTCAAAGATTCATTCTAAAAAGCTGAAAAAAAGCCAAAATGCGAGCTGTACTGGTGGTGAGTATTTAGAACATCGTAAATTAGATCAGGTACACTTGCTAATTGGTCTACCTAGTGTTTCTCGCCATGACGATAAATATCACACGTTTCAAGTGCTTGATTCTATATTAGGGAGCGGAATGTCATCACGTTTATTCCAGGAAGTAAGGGAAAAGCAGGGATTAGCTTACTCTGTTTATTCATTTAATTCCAGCTATACTAATACAGGAATGTTTTCCATTTTTGCTGGTACAGACAGTAGTAACTTAGATAAGCTTTTAAAATCTATAACGACAGAGTTGAAGAAGTTGTCTACAGATGATCTGAAGGAAGAAGAAGTAAATAGAGTGAAAGAGCGAGTAAAATCCCAAATTTTAATGTCACGCGAAAGTGTTAGCTCACGTGCTGAAACATTGGGACACTACTACGGTAACTATAATAGGTACATCAGTAAAAATGAATTAATAGAAAAAATTGGTGCAGTTACCACTGCTAACGTAAAAAAAGCAGCAGAAGAATTGTTATCTCAGCATGAAAAAACCACTCTAGCTGCAATTGGAGAAATTGAATCATTGCCAAGTTACGATAAAGTGGTTTCTATGCTTAAAGCTTAGTGTACTTTAATTATGTTGCTTAAGCTCACTAAAAAGTTCAATGAACGGTTGCAAAATCCTTTCTATAAAAAGTTTGCTTTCTGGTTCATCGCGTATATTACTTATCAGTTTATTCAAAGTTTTCTCGCTGTTTCGTAAAAATAAATAGCTTTCTACTGCTTGCACACCAGACAAGACAGTCAAAATTCCTCCTATCACTAGACAAGCAGCTATAGCAGGTACGGTACCCACTGCAATTGCAGTTGCGATTAATGATAACCCAGCTAAGAATGTAACGGCTGAAACGCAAAACGCTATTTGATGTTTTTCTTTATTGTTAACGTTCGGTAGAAGCTGTAGCTTTACTCCTCTCGTTTGAGTTTTATTACTACAACTCCCCCTAAAGAACCGTGCTTGCAGATTTCCCGCACACGGCTCATCAATATTAGTTTTCACAGTCGTCCCTCTTATGCATATAAAGAAAAATGTATTTTTGGCTTTGGTAATGGATTTACTTCTACGTAGTGTACAAACTGTTCCCAGGTCATACTCTTTTTCTGACTACGCCGATTTATCCATTTAAATGCTAGCTTTCTTACTGATGTGTAAAATTGTTTCAAACACCAATAATTTCCGCTAATACCAAAGTAGTTATAGTGTCCTGTTAATTTAGCCTTCAGTACTTGCCACCAATCTTTAAGTCGAATACTTCCGCGGACTATTTTCAACCACTCCTTGATTTCTTTTAGTTTTCTGGCTAGATTTAACTTAGAGGTTTTATGTCCCATCATTAATCTACCACGACAACTTTTTGCACCATAGTGCGTAAACCCCAGAAAATTGAATTTCCGTCCTTCGTTTCTCTCTTATCGCTCGTTGCCACTCCCTCTTGCCAAACTTTACTACTCTGGTCTTGTTTTCAGATACTTCCAACCCAAATTTATTTAGCCTTTGTTTCAGTAATTCCAGAAATTCTTCCGCGTCTACCTTACTTTCGCAACAAACCACAAAATCATCGCAAAACCTTATTACTTGTATATATCCTCTGGATCTTGGTTTAAATTTCTTTTCTATCCATAAATCCAACACATAATGTAAGTATATATTTGCTAATACAGGACTTACTATACCGCCTTGTGGTGTACCTTGTTTTGTTGCTTCATAATTTCCAGCTTCGACTATCCCTGCCTTGAGAAACCGCTTTACTAACCACAGCAAATTTGGGTCAGTTATTCGTTCCCTTAGACACCTCATTAGCCATTTATGCTGTATATTATCGTAGAACTTCTTGATATCCACTTCTACAATGTAGTTTATTGGCTTGTACATAACTGCTTTATCTAGTGCATTTACCGCTTGATGACAGTTTCTTCCTGGTCGAAATCCATATGAGCTGTCCAGAAAGTTTGCCTCGTAAATATTTTCTAATATCTTCTTCAGCATAATCTGTACTAATTTATCCTCGGTCGATGGTATTCCGAGTCCGCGTTTCTCTTTACTTCCAGCTTTCGGTATATATACCCTCTTTACTGGTTGTGGTTGATATTGCTTCCTCTTCATACTTTCTACTAGCACTTCGAGTTTCTCATTCAGATTTTCTCCGTATGATTCCACTGTTATCTGGTCTACTCCACAAGCCTTGTTACGCTTCAGTTCTTTATAACATCTCGCAAGATTCTCTGTATTTATCAGATGGACTAACGATGTGAATTTTAGTCGCTTATCTTGCTTTGCTCTTACTGCTATCTGGTTTAGTTTATATCGCATGTTATTCCTACCTCCGTTGTATTGGCATAGCAATCCCTATTCCAGTTACTATATTGCTGATCGCTTCCCCTTGTACGTGGCTTTCCCACATTCTGAGTACTATCAATCAGTCCGACTTCCCCTGCATCTTCCGCTAGTTCTTGCCTTTGTTGACTTGTTCCAACGTACCTTAATAGGAATGCATGGGATCTCCCAAGTTCACTTGAAGTCCATTTCAATACATGGCACGGTCTCAGATCCCGATAGAGTGAGTGATAACTTGCCTTTACGTTATCCTTCATGCTGTCTTCCATGGCCATGAACATGTCGACCTCTATGTCTTCAGGTATTTCGGGACTCCACTCCTTCACTTCCGTTGTGCCCTGCATTGTCCATCCCACTAGCTCTATTACACTCGTTACCTCATGCAACATAGTGGTCTGTTCCAAACTGTTGGCTAGACTTTGTTTGTGTTGGATTTTCACCAACTGTTCTCCAAGCACTTCTTGGCGCACCTTGGCGCACCTTGGCGCACCTTGGCAATGCCCGTGCAATAAAGACAAATTTCCTATGGTATTATTGTTCCTATTTTTGTCTTGATGATGCACTTCAATTATGTCCTCTGACCTAAAATATAGCTGACAATAATTACATTTACCCTGTTGCATCTTCAGTAATTTTATCACTCTTAGTGACTTATCTGGTACTCTACGACTGCTCCAATATATCCAGTCTCCATCATATGGAGATTTTGCTCCTCTCACTTTGATATGCCGCTTAATAGCATGGTCTCCATGTTTGATAAGATATTTTCCATTACTTGTCATAAACCTCCAATTATCATTCTTATACCTTTTAAAGTATTTCCTCTTTATCCAGTATTTGCCTTTATTTGTATGTTTACGTACTGCCCATTTCCATAGTTTTCTAAACATAACGCTATCTAGTAACTCGAAGACTTTCCTTGAAATCACTGAAGTATAATACTGACACCATCCTCTAATAAGTGGATTTAGGTTTTTTATAATAGCTTCTTGTGGTGCTCCACACATTTCTTTAAGTTTGTACTTAGCGGTTAATGTATATCGTTTTATAGAGTTGCGGCTCGGTTTTATTAGTAACTTGTATGTTTTCTTACCTTGTTTTACTGTATGCTGTCGTATTGTAAATCCAAGAAAATCAAAGCCTGGTTTTTTTTCCTTTAGAGGATTCAATGAATGAGAAATTTTTGTCTTTGATGACTTTAATTCTAATCCAATGGTTTTTAACCATTCCTTAATTAAAATCTCTGCCTTAAGCACAATTTGCTTACTTTCATGAAATACCACAAAGTCATCGGCATAAGTAATTATGCTGAGTGATCTTTTTGCCTTTTCTCTACATGATCTACCAAGTTTTTCTTTTCTATAGCTTCTTATCTGATCTGCCATTGTTTCTTTTAAATAGCTTTCTAAACCATTTAGAGCGATACAGGCGAGCAATGGAGAAATTGTTCCTCCTTGGATAGTACCACTTTCAGTTGGTTTATATATTCTATTTTCCATAACACCTGCTTTCAACCACCCTCTTAATATTTTCTTTAACGTTGGTGTGGTATTGAGCTTTTCAAGTAGTTTATTATGGTTAATATTGTCAAAGCACCCAGATATATCAGCATCTAAGATGAATGCTGTCTTTCGACTCAACGCTTGAAATATTGCTTCAATGGCATCATGACATGATCTACCAGGTCTAAAACCATAAGTGTTTGGCTCAAATTTTGCCTCCCACTCAGGTTCTAAAGCCATTTTTACAAGTGTTTGTTTTGCTCGACACGATATAGTGGGTATCCCCAATGGGCGTTTCTCATTCTTTCCAGGTTTTGAAATCCAAATGCGTCTTGATGGCTTTGCTTTCTCCCTTATATCTAAGGAGTTTGCCAATTGCAATCTTTCTTTTTGACTAAGGTTAGCTTTTCCATCAATACCTGCAGTTTTTTTCCCTCTGTTGTCCTGAGTTACCCTTCTAACTGCTATCGTTCTTGCACTTGTTGATTTGAGTAATAATCTCTGAAGATTGTGCATCTTTTTGATATCATTACATTGTGAAGCTCGGTAAATTCGTTTTTGTAGCTTAAACGAAAATTTCTCTAGCTTGCGCCAAGGAATTTCATTCCATTCATACCTAACATTTTGTTGGCTCATAACATATTCACTACTATTTACAACTTTACCTTCCAAATTACAGTGTCCACGTCTGCATATCCTAGACATTACCCTAGGCATTAGCTTCTTAAACAATCCCTCCACACAGAGACTTGCGGTTGGCTACCTGCTTGTTACTCTTATAAAGATTAACAAGAGCTTCCATGTGGTTACTCCGTTCCATGAAACCATTTCGTGTTGGATTTAGGTTCTTACTTTTTGCCGAGAGATCGGAAACATCTTGATTAAACGTGAGCATTTTAATCATCCATTCTCTGTACCTTTTGGTTTATGCGTATCAACCTTTTTTTTCGCATATTTGCAATGACGACAATTCAAACATAAGTTTCTTTCGTAACCATATCTAACTCTTCTCGAGAGGATTTATTATAAGGTTTAATATTACTCCCTTTTAGTTCATGCTTGCACCCTAGAAAATTGCCAATTTCCTAAAATGTGAACTATGATTTCAACCAGATGTTATGGTGGATGGAATTTAACCATCATGATTTCATGACATCGGATCGCACGCATCACAATTGCAACAAAAAAGTTCTGAAGCAGTGAAAGTTTTGCCGCAACCTTCAACAGATGTCACAGAGAGCACAGCACAAAAGCATCAGGCTCCTGCTGCTCAAAATAGGTAAAGTAGTGAAAGTTCAGTATAAGTTGCTTGCATCTGCAAGTAACTTATACTTTTATGATGAGCAACACAATACTACCAAGAAATTTCTACGAGCGGCCAACTTTGGTTGTAGCCGGGGAGTTACTAGGAAAGATGCTGAAATTTTCTAACTTTAGTGGAATAATAACCGAAGTTGAAGCCTATATAGGAATGAGTGACCCAGCTTGTCATGCAGCTAAGGGTTATACTAACCGAACCTCAGTAATGTTTGGTATGCCGGGGTTTTCATATGTGTACTTTATATATGGGATGTATTACTGTTTAAATATTGTAACAGAAGCAGAAGGGTTCCCAGCAGCAGTGTTAATACGGGGATTAAAGCTCATTGAACCGCTTGAGGCAAATTTAGGTGGGCCAGGAATATTGTGTAAAAGATTAAATATTACAAAAGAACATAACAAACAGGACCTTACTATAAGCCACGAATTTTGTGTTTATGAATCTTACCTCAAACCAGATTATATTTGCACCCCGAGAATCGGAATTAGTAAAGGCCAAGAGAAATTTTGGCGGTTTAAGATTTTCTAAACTTAAGACCTTGCGTAGACTATTTGCCAATCGGATAATCACCAGTGAAACAAGCATCACAATATTGTGGTGTAGCATTGTTACGCTTTTCTGCTTTAACAGCCTGATATAGTCCATCAATACTCAAGAAGGCTAGGCTATCTACTCCTATAACTTCCTTAATTTCCTCTACAGATTTATTTGCAGCAATTAAATCTTTGCACTCTGGCGTATCTATTCCATAAAAACAAGAATGCTTAATTGGTGGGCTTGAAATTTTGAGGTGAATCTCTTTTACTCCTGCATCCTTTAACATAACTATTATATTTGTTAACGTACTACCACGCACTATACTATCATCTATTAAAATTATGTTTTTACCTTTCAAAATGTGCTTATTAGCATTGAATTTTAATTTTATTCTAACTTTACGTACTTCAGCGGTTGGTTGTATAAAAGTTCTTCCTATGTAATGATTACGAATTATTCCCAGTTCCATAGGTAACCCTGAATGCTTTGCATATCCAATAGCTGCAGGTATTCCAGAATCAGGTATTGGTACAACCATATCCATATTGTTTTTTGGTGGGCTCTCTTCTGCAAGTATTCTTCCTATTTCTTTTCTTATATCATATATGGACCTATTCTCCATTATGCTGTCTGGTCTTGAAAAATAAACGTATTCAAAAATACAAAAACTTGATTTTTGCTGTGGGAAAGGAAATGCTGAAGCTAGATTACCATTTCGATCAATGGTGACTAACTCACCTGGTTCTATTTCTCTAACAAACTCTGCATTTACTATATCAAGAGCACAAGTTTCAGATGCAAGAACATAAGAACCGTTTAACTTCCCTAAAACAAGAGGCCTGATTCCAGACGGATCACGTACTCCAATAACTACTTCTTGATTGATTGCCACAAAAGAATAAGCACCTTGTATTTGCTTTAATGCATATATAAAACTCTCTAAGAAGCTATCTTTTTCACCGCTTGCTGTCAGATGCACTACTACTTCTGTATCAATATCTGACTGAAAAACGCACTCTTGTTTAATTAATTGTTCGCGTATTGGAGAAATATTAATTAAATTACCATTATGTGCTATGGCAAAATCCCCAAATTTGCCACTTTTGCCAAGCATGGGCTGCACTCCAAACTTATTACCACTTGTTGAGTATCGAACGTGACCTATTGCACAATCTTCAGGTAAGGATTTCTTTATTTCATCTATATCATCAAATACGCTGCTCACTTGACCTTGAAAGTGATAAGAGTGCAGCTTATCGTTGTTACTGGTTACTACGCCAAAAGACTCTTGACCTCTATGCTGCAAAGCGTGGAGAGCAAGTATAGAGTTAAAAGCAGCACTTTGGTTGCAACTTATGCCAAATACCCCACATTCCTCACGCATTTCATCTAGCATAAAAACTATTAAGTAAAGTTTAATTTTACTTTAGCATAGGTAAAATACAAGCATTTTGTTGTTCATCTGCTTTTATTGCCAGCAATAATCCTATGCATATCAAGCTTGCAGCAGTTGTACTTCCTCCATAGGAAAGAAATGGCAGTGGATCGCCTATCACAGGCAAGAGGCCTATTGACATTCCAATGTTTACAAAAAAATGAGCGCTAAAAAAGGCGAAAATGCCGATAGATACCGACTTAGAAAAATAATTTTTCGACCTATAAGCGATAGAGAAAATTACTCCAAGTAATGAGGTATAAAGCAAAATTAAAGCCATGCTACCTAAAAAGCCCCATTCCTCACTCAGCACTGCAAAAGCAAAATCTGTACGTTTCTCCGGCAAAAATCCAAGTTGAGTTTGACTTCCGTTAACAAAGCCCTTACCAAGCAAACCTCCTGAACCAATAGCTATTTGAGATTGCTGCGCATTATAACCTATTCCAAGTGGATCCACTGATGAATCCAAAAATGACAATATCCTTTGCTTGTGATAAGGACGTAAAAAAGGCCAAATAGCCGGTACTGCAAAAATGCCAAGAGTTCCACATATTACTGAATGAGATCTTTTTATTATTGTTGTGAATATAATTGATATCCCTATAAATAACATTATCATAGCTGTGCCTAAATTAGGTTGCTTTAACACCAAGAACACGGGTAAGAAAATAATTATAAGTGCCTTAAGCAATCTTTTAAATTCCATCATTTTATACATACTCTGCTTATCAAAATAGCGAGCAAGCGCAAGTATTAAGCCTACTTTTGCAAATTCTGATGGTTGCAAACTAATTGATCCAATTCTTATCCACCTTGTTGCACCCATTATGTGTGAGCCAAAAAAATTTACTGCTAATAGTGAAATCGCTGCTGCTATATAAAAAAAGTAGGCGTACTTCAAGTAAAAATCTAGCTCTATGAATGACATAGCTATAGCGAGTAGGAAAAAGAAGGAAAATATGACCAGTTGGTGAATCGCAAATGGCACCCACTTTCCTCCAGCAGAAGAGTATTGAACAACAATGCCAACGCAAAACAGCGCTATCACGTTAATGACTAATAACCAATGAATCTTCTTCAGCCTACCCACAATAAAGACCTTATAACCTTAAAGTATAGTAAAATATGAAACAAAGATAAAAATCAAAAAACCAACTTCTCAACTACTAACCGAATTGGAGTGCTATATATTCCAGTTACTACTGTTAAAGCTGCCATAAACAATAGACAGAAAAGCATAGGAAATGGCACATCATTAATTTTGCCTAGTGTCATTCTAGTGCGTGACGTTGCATCATTTTCAAAATACATTTTCTCTACCATCTTCCACATGTATATTAGTGCAAGAAAAGAACCGGCAGCAAAAGCTATCAGGGAAATCCACGCGCGAGATTCGATAATTGCTTTCATTATATACCACTTGCTTACAAAGCCATTTGTTAAAGGCACACCGATTAATGCTAAACTGAGTAGAGTGAACGCAAGTGCTGTATAAGGCATTGATTTCTTGAGTCCCGATAAATTCTCTATTTTTGTTGTATCAAATTTGTAAGAAATACATCCTGCAGCCATAAATAAAGATGTTTTTATTATGCTGTGGTTTACTATGTGAAGAATTGCTGCAAATACACCTGTTTTTGAGTTAAAACTCAGTGCTAAAATTATATAACCAATTTGGCTAATACTAGAGTGAGCAAACAGTCTTTTTATGTCTTTTGCGGTTATTGCAAATATCGACCCAAATACAATAGCGCAAAGTGCGAGGATAATTATCACATTGTCCAGTAGCGGCTTAAATAAGAAAAAATTTTGATAAAAAACAGTATAAAAGATTCTGATGAAAACATATATCATCACTTTTGTCACTGTGCCTGAAAAGAATATGCTAATGAAACTTGGCGCCTCACTATATGCATTAACCAGCCACCTGCTTAATGGAAACAGTGCCATTTTGATTGAGAGACCAACAAAAATGAACAATGTGCCAAGCTTTATGATGTTGTTATCGTATAATGGAACTATTCTTTCAGCCATGTCAGACATATTGAGCGTTCCAGTCATTGAATACAAGAGCCCGATGCCAAATAAATAAAATGTTGCACCTATTGTTCCACTAATTAGATATTCAAATGCTGCAACCAAGGCTTTTTTATCCCTTCCCATTGAAACTAATACATAAGAAGAAAGAGATGAAATTTCCAAGAAAACGTAAAGGTTAAATATGTCGTTTGTTACTAAAATCCCAAGCAGTCCGCTTAAGCACAGTAGAAATAGAGAGTAAAAACCAGTGATTTTGTTTTTGCTAATCTCTTTTTCGTTAATATAAAAGCTATAAAGCACACTAATCAGCGCTATAAAATTCACTAGGGTTAGAATTAAGGAATTTAACACGTCGATTCTTAACTCTATTCCATACGGAGGAGCCCAATTTCCAAGGTGATAAGTTATAATTTCACCTTTATATGTTTTAATGAGTAGTATTGATGAAATGATAAGAGTGATTGTTGTTGCAATAAAAGAAATAAACCAAGATACCTTGTGTTTCTTGGCAAGAAAGCAAAACATTGATGCAATTATTGGGATAATAACTTGTAAGATTGGTAATTGCATTAAATTGTTGTTAATATATCGTTAAAGTATTAGTATATATAATACTTTTTGTTTTAATACCCTTATGTTATCTAAAATTTGTAATGCAATAAAACGCCTATTACGAAGAGAAGATAAATTTGTAGGAAGAGATGAAAATGGAAATTCTTACTATGAATCAAGTAAAGGAAAAAGGTGGGTTATGTATAGCAGTGTTTCTGAGCCTACAACAGTGCCTCCGGAATGGCATATATGGCTTCACTATACTGATAATGTAGTACCAGTTAATAATAAAAAAAGAAAAGTAAAACATACTCCTAATTTAACGGGTACAAAAGATGCATACTATCCAAACCAAAAAGTGAAAAATTACTATAAAAGCTGGAGTCCTGATAACTAAAGATGCGAAGGTCAAATATACTTGAAATAACCGCTGGATTATTTGTATTAATTTTTACTATTTTTCTGATTTTCTTTGCTATTGATAATCTATCTTACATAAAGAAAAACTATAAGGATTGCTATAAAATATATGGTCTTTTTGCTAACGCTAACGGTATAGGAGTTGGTGATAGTGTCAAGATCTCTGGTGTAGATGTTGGAAGCATAACTGGTGTATCACTTGACAAAGCTACCTACGTAGCACGAATCGATATGTGTATAAGCAAAGACATAAAATTGCCAATTGATAGTTCAGCTCTGATCACTAGCAGTGGAGTTGTTGGCAGTAAATTTGTTAATATATCACCTGGATCAGATATTAAACTAATCTTGCATGGTGGTAAAATAGAGTATACTCAAGCTGAAGCAAACATGGGTGGAATAATGGACAGAATTCTTGGTATGTTTACGAAGTGAAAATGGCAGGATTCCAAGTGTACCCGTTCAGGTGAAGCCTCCTGTAGTTCTAAAGTATTTAAGGAGTTTGCCTTATTTCTTGCCTTTTCTACCGCTTGCTTTGGGGTTTATAGTATAGAAAGTGCCTTAACAGTTGCAGTGCATGTCTATTAATGATAAAATGAAGATTAATTCATTTTGATATTATGATTGGTTTACTGTTTGCCGTACTATTGTTCCTCTGTGGTAGTGATGCACTTGCAAAACAGGAGCCACGTTCAATAGCTGGAGATAATCACATAAAGGTAATAAATTATAACCCACAGGCTATACATAAGTATACGGGTTTTTATGGTTATCAGTCCAGTATATTGTTTGAACCAGGGGAGATAATACAAAACCTTTCAATGGGTGATTCAACTGGTTGGCAACTTCTTCCTCAAGGTAACAGATTGTTTATTAAGCCCATAGATGATATTGCTGATACTAATGCAACTATAATTACCAATAAAAGAGTTTATTACTTTGAACTTCATGCTGAAGAAGCAACTGGACTAGATGATCCAAGATTAGCATATGAAGTAAGGTTTCTTTATCCACTATTTAGCAGTGATGAGATTTACACAACAAATAA
Source organism: Wolbachia endosymbiont (group A) of Andrena fulva (assembly GCF_964026815.1). Taxonomy (NCBI): domain Bacteria; kingdom Pseudomonadati; phylum Pseudomonadota; class Alphaproteobacteria; order Rickettsiales; family Anaplasmataceae; genus Wolbachia; species Wolbachia endosymbiont (group A) of Andrena fulva. The sequence continues at coordinate 1,304,522 of NZ_OZ034701.1, read as the reverse complement.
CGGTGATATCTTCGAACAAGCTAGTCATACCATTATTCCTGATATCAATGATATTGAAGTTGTAAAGAAGGGATTAAATTTTAATTATTCCATCTCGCACGTCAAAGGTAGTCAGTCAATAATACCAATTAAGGTTTTTGATGACGGAAAATTTACATATCTACAATTCAATAAAATAAACTCTGATTTTCCGGCAGTTTTTATGGTTGATTCTGCAGGATATGAGTCTTTAGTAAATTTCCGTACAGTTGATAACTACCTGATAATCGAAAGGGTAAGTTCAGTGTTTACCTTAAGGAATGGATCGAGTACAGTTTGCCTATTTAATGAAACCATACCTTTCAAAAAAGGGTAAAGGCTATAATGCCCGAGATATGGGTGCAAAATTTTTTCTATGATGTTCTGTAATTCCATAAAGGCCAATAGCGTTAAGGTGCTCTTTTGTCCCATATCCTTTATTTTTATACCAATTATATTCAGGATGCTTATTGTGCAATTCTTGCATAAGCCGATCTCTCGTAACTTTTGCAACGATTGAAGCTGCTGCAATTGATGTACTCAAATTATCACCATTTACTATGGATTTCACTTGCCATTTCACTTCAGGTGGTTGATTACCATCAACTAGCACATAATCTAATTCTAGGTCCAAGTCTATCAACGCACGTTTCATTGAAAGTTTTGTTGCTTGCAAGATATTGTATGAATTTATTTCTTCTACGCTTGCCATTCCTATACCAAATTTTGCAACGGATATTATTTTTTCATATAGGACTTGCCTACATTGAGGAGTCAACTTTTTCGAGTCGTTGATTCCATCAATAATTGTATTTCTATCAATAAACACTACGGCTGCGGATATTACTGGACCAGCTAGCGGACCTCTTCCAACTTCATCCACTCCTGCTATCACTCCTGATAATTTATTTTCTAATATAAAGTCTGGGTATTTCATAGGTTTTTATAATAAGAAAGTTATAGTAAAAACTGAACAGATAATAGAAATTATCCAAAATTTCATAACGATTGCATTTTCTGACCATCCCTTCTTCTCAAAGTGATGATGTATTGGTGCCATAAGAAAAACTCTTTTTCCTTCTCCATATTTAAACTTTGTATATTTAAAATATGATATCTGAATAATAACAGATAGAGTCTCTATTACAAAGATTATTCCAATAATGGCAAAAAGCATTTCTCTTTTAATTAGGACACTAGTTAACCCTAAAGCCGCACCTACCGACAAGCTACCAACATCACCCATAAATATTTTTGCTGGATGTGTGTTAAACCACAAGAAACTTAGAATAGCTCCTATAAATGCAATGCAGAATAAAGTAATATTCATATCTGCCTGAGTTATATATGCAATTAGCCCCAAAAAAGCAAAGGAAGTGATAACTTGAGTTGCAGCAAGGCCATCCAAACCATCTGTGAGATTCACAGCATTAGAAGAGCCGACAATTACAAACGCAGCAAACGGAACATATAGATAGCCAAAATCTATTATTACTCCTTTAAATAGGGACGTTTTTGTAAAACATTCAGCAGAGTATAGCTTAAGTATAAACACACCAACCAGAGCAACAATAAACTGAACAAGTATTTTGGTTTTTGCACTTAAACCTCGATAGTGATTTGTCTTCAATTTTAAATAATCATCAATAAATCCAAGTAGAGCAAAAAATAGAGTTATCAATATCAGCAGCAAAATTTCTGGTGTTAACTGAGCCCAGAGTAAAATTGGTAATAAAGAAGAAATCAGTATTATTATTCCGCCCATAGGTGGTACATTCTTTTTTGTTATTAAATGACTTTCTGGTCCACATGATCTAATTGGTTGCCCATCTTTGCTTATTTTTTTTAGAAGCTTTATAAAATAGGGAAAAAGAATAAACCCAAAAACAAATGAGGTAAAAAATACTTTTGTAGCTAAGATCATCTGCTTACTTAAATTGACTAAGTGTCATACCACCTATAGCTAATAAAGTCAACTTCTGTCATCCTATAGCCTGACCCACAACTGTACGAACATTGTGATTTGGGCCCATCAGTAGGGTGTCATCCCAGTCTGGAATCCACAACTGTACGAACGTTGTAGTTTGGACCACCAGTGGGGTGTCATCCCAGTGCCCAGACACTGGTTCTATGCAACTTAATTAAAAACGTTTGTTTTAGTGTAAGACAATTACCTTTAGCTTATCAGCTCAGTTATAAGCAAAATTTCTGGATTCCAGACTGGAATGACACCATTTGCTGTGCAATTTACCTTCAAAAATGAATGTTCGTACAGTTGTGAACCTGTGGCAGGTATTACATAAGAGCATTTCCCTCTTCTAAATTAAAACGCACTTTTGCCTCCTTTGCAGTCTATACTTTAGATGTATTTAATTTACAAATACTAATTATTTATTAATAATGGTGATATGTAAATATAGTTATAAAATAATTGTTACACTTGAATTCCTTCCTGGTTTCTGTTGTTATCAGAACATTTAAAACACTTTAAGAAAGCTGCTTAGTTAAATTAACTTAGACAAGTAAATAGCAGTTTTGCAGCCTGTTTTTATGAATGATGATAAAATGTTGTAGCCAAATGCGCTTTCAGCATTGTGCTGAATTGCAATATCTTTGTGCTCTAACTCCTCGTCGCGAAATTTACTTATAGTTTCTCTTAATTCCCCATCTTCTAAATGTGAAACTTGCTCTTTGTAGTGCTCCCCGATAACTTCTTCAACTGCAGCAGTGCAAGCCATAGCAGCTTTTTTGCCCATAATGGCAGTTGCAACGCCAAGCGACACTCCTAAAACACGCCAAACAGGCAACAAAACAGTAGGACGAACTTTTTGCTCTTTGATTTTCTCATTAAAATAGTGAAAATGCTTTTTTTCCTGCTCTTCCATTTCAATTATTTCATTGATTATAGAAGATTTCTTAAGAATAAATTTTTGACCAGAATAAATGCAAATAGCTCCATATTCTCCAGCGTGATCTACTCTAATTGCCTGTTGCAAGAACTGATTGTTGCTGTACCTTAAATTATTTAGATTTCTTTCTTTCTCCACAATACACCTTACCTGATACGAACAGAGCTACTATGAGATAAATTAGATTCCATGTTGCTAAGGAAACACCTAGAACGTAATGAGGTCTGTCACAAGATGGAGAGTAATTAGGATTTAGTAGATTATTTCTGAGCTCTTCTATACTAACGTTACCACTTGCTTGCTCTGTACAACCTAAAACATCATGAAATAAGTGGAGTTCAAGACCTATATGATAAAAAGATATTACTGCACCTATGAGGTAGCTGCAAAACATTGCATAGATTAGAATTTTGTTGTCTTTAAGCATGCACGCTACTGCAAGTAATCCGGCGATATAGTAAACTATTCGCTCGTATGTACATAACTTGCATGGCAGCATGTTGAAAAAATATTCTAGCACATATGCAAAAATTAGAGCAGCGGCACTCGACAGCAGAAAGATTGCAGGAATTCTGGAATTATTACACATAACTTTAAGTAAATTATCCCTGAAAGTATAAAGCAGAGTATTCATTTTACATAGGGATTCTTATTTTTTTTCAAAAGCAATCTAACTGGCACACCGTCTGCAAAGAAATTTTTTCTGAGATCGTTAATTAAATAGCGTTTGTAACTTTCATCAACACTTTCAGGTATGTTACATATCAAAGAAAAAGCTGGAGGTTTAGTACCAATTTGAGCGATATACTTCATTTTAACTGCTTTGCCTTTTACAAGAGGGTGAGAATGTTTTCCTACAGCATCTATGAGCCACTTATTCAGTTTTGCAGTGCTGATCTTCTTGTTCAAGGATTCACTCACTTCAAGACACTTATCTATCACATCACCGCAGCGCATGCCTTTTAACGCAGAAATTGTTATAGTTGGCACTTCCAAGAATAACCTGGTTACTTCCTGTTGTTTGACAAATTTTATTAACCTGCTTCTGTCATCCTTACCTATTAAATCCCACTTATTTAAAACAACAATAATCCCTTTCCCTCCCTTAATTGCAGCTTCACCAATTGATAAATCCTGCTGCTCAATACCAACTAGGGAGTCTAGCATTAAAACTACCACATGAGAGCGCTTGATTGATTCCATGCTTTTCTCAACAAATCTTGATTCTAAGCCATCTACAACATTCGCCTTTCTGCGGATTCCGGCAGTGTCAATTAGAGTAATTAACTCTCCATCATGATCATATGTAATATCCACAGAATCACGTGTGGTACCTGGCTCTGAACTTGTTATTAGTCTGTTTTCTGCAAGTAAACCATTTAAAAAAGTTGATTTTCCAACATTCGGACGGCCGATGATCGCGATCCTCAGCCTACTCAGTTCATTGTTAGGTAACTCAGTGTTCTCGTTAAAATTTTCAATAACACCAGCTAATGCATCATAAAGATCAACCATGCCAAGATTATGCTCGGCAGAGATATACACCGGGCCAAGAAAATCAAAAAACTGCAAATAATCAACATTTTCGGATTTATGACTCTCGCATTTATTTGCTATCAGTATCACAGGTTTATTTATTTTTCTCTTCAGCCACTTTGCAAACTCTTTATTTCGCTCATTTTGCACTTTTGCGTCAACAAGAAAGAAAATTATGTTTGAACTGGATAAAGAAAACTCTATTTGCTCAATAACTTGCAGTGAAAAACTAGTTTGGTCGTTCCATCCTCCTGTATCTATAACTTTAAACTCCAAATCGCTAATTCTCCCCATTCCCTCTCGCCTATCCCTTGTCACTCCTGGAATGTTACTCACTACTGCTGCTTTTCTTCCTACTAATCTGTTGAATAGGGTCGATTTTCCAGCATTTGGTAGGCCTACTATGGCGATTTTTAGCATAATTCAAGGGCATGTTCTATATGAAGTAAATTATAACCGAAACTTTTCAATTTAACTATTGACTTCGTAGATTATATAAGCATACTACAGTTAGAATTTTTTTATTTCGTTATGTAAAATATGAGGTAGTTATGCTAGTGTCAGAGCAAATAGAGAGTGTAGATAGAGAAGAATTAAAGCAACAAAATCATATACATAAAGATACAGAGTGTTCGGAAGAGACGACAATATATGGGCATATTAATCAACATATGGAAAAAAACATCTCAAATACATTGCATGAAATATATGATGCTCTTATGTCATATAACGAATCGGAACAGTCAATGACGTCAACTTAAGAACTTTCATTAGCAAACTCTCCTAAAGACATGATGGCGTTTAGGCTTATCTACTTTATTGCGGCTGTCCCGGTCGGATTTTAACTTTAGCGCGTATACTTAAAAAGGGCTTGAAAGTTTTTTGGCGCAATAAGTACCTGATAGAGTTTCTGTCTCATTACACTAAATAAAACTGAAAAATTTAAACGATACTCAGTAATTTGATCTGGGTTCCAAGGCCCTTGTGCATCACATATATGAAGCGATAATATATTGCACATGACCAAGTTTGCCCAAAATTCTTGTAATACAGCCTCTCCAGAAAAATTCTCTAACTCTGCTCCTACTTTGAGTCGTTTCCTCTATGTGCCACCTTAACACATAAGCTTTGCTCCAAAGTCTCGGTCAAAAACTCTGTTTCTCAGTTGGCTAATGTCAGCACTATAACTCTTACTTTCTGTCCTTTCATTTTATTTTTTAGCTTTTCATTTTCTAATATAAAATCAAAATCTAATTCGCCAGCGTTCCCATAGCTTACTATAATTTCTTTTTTGCAAGCAAAAAATAAAATCTACTTCCAAATCATAATGCTGCTGAATGAATTTTACTGAAGACGATCATAGATAAATAATAATTTCTCTTGATTTAATAAACGCATTTGAGTGATAACTTCGGGTAATTGCTCTGCCGCCAACGTTTGTTCACCTATATTCCAAGCTGCAAGACGAGCACTGCAAATCAATGAAGTACACAAATCAACAAACAAATTGCCAATGGTGCCTGTTGTTCCATTTGGTTCAAACTCGGATACAATTTCCCCAGAGCTGGGTAATCTCATACCAGAACCATCTGCTGCAATAAGTCTATAGCCTCTCCAACTCAGGTTCATCCTGATAGGCTGTTTGGATGCTTAAATTCTTGAAAGCCTGTATGGCAAATCTTATACCTTGCTTTAGAAAAAGCTTGCTTTGAGGGTACATGTCAATGGCTCCATAAGTTCACATTCTATTCCCAAACTTTTTTTAACTAACTTTAAAATCATAGAAAATACTGTCGAAAAAGGAAGTTTTCTTGTTCGTGTAAAACTCAACACAATGGATTTTCTGAAAAGTTTTCGAGTATATTATATTTTTAATTTGTAGAATAAGGTTTTTTCCTTTTTGCATGTTTCACCTAAAAAAGACACATTTTAAACTTTTTTGTTGCAATAAAATAGAAACAAAAGTGCTGTTTCTTGCACTCTTTGGATAATTTAATGATAAAAAATTTAGAGAGAAATTTTATACACTATCGCTGATATTTTTCCTTAAGTTGACGCCATTGCCTGAACGGATACAACTTAATTTTTAATCTGCAGGAGTCAAGTTGAGAATGTCCAATTTTCCACTTTCTTTATAGCATAACATACTTCAGCGCCTCTTGCTCCTCTTGAAGTCCAATGGGCTCACCACTTATGTGTAAATTAATCGTTAATGTTGTACACGTTCTTTTCTTTTTCTACTCTCTCTTGCTCTTCAATACAATATATAGCAAGCGGATTAGCTTTAAGTCTTTCGACTCCTATTTCTTCTCCTGTTCCATCGCAGTAACCATAAGTGCCTAATTTTATTTTTTCTAACGCCTCCTTAATTTTTTCTTTTCTATCTTTTCGACGCTTGATTAATTCCTCGTTTCCACTATCTTCATCAGAATAGTATGTATCAATACTATTATCTTCTAGTTCTTGTTTCTCTAACTCAGCGAGTATTGATTGTAACTTTAAGCTGAAGTATTCCAGTTGTTTTACGCTCATATATTCTTCATCTTCTGAAGGAGTGTAATCTTCTGGTGACTTTATTTTTGGTAACTTTTCCATAATTGCATTATCAAAAAAATAATAAAACCTATATAATTTATGAACAAAAAATTATACTACCTCAAAGTAAACACTATAATTTATAATAAACATTTAAAAGCCTAGTATGATCGACTCAGTAAAAAAATTAGTAATAGATGATAAGAACTTTACCTATATAGTATGTATTTTTATCATAATGTTAAGTTTATCTTCATTTACACTTAAAAACAACAATAAACAAGAAGTTATGTTAACATTAACATGGATATGTGCTACATTTGTTTTGCAGATTTCTACAAATAATTTGTTTACATCTGATTATCATGATGGAATATTAGAGCAAATCTTTGTACAGCCACTCTCTTCTAGGCTTATAGTTGCTTATAAAATTTTCGCTCACTGGTTATTATTTGGGTTACCGATTTCAGTAATTTCTTCCATATTCAGCTTTGCAATTCTAGGCAATAGTATTGAACACTCAATAGCAGTTGGAGTGTCTTTATTATTTAATACGCTGATAATCATTAATATTTCAGCTACTGGAAATGCATTGATGATTGGTCGAAACAACTTAGCATCAGGAGTATCGCAAATTCTTGTTTTGCCAATGATAATGCCAACCTTTGTGTATTTTAAAATGCTAACTCAATTTGAAAATTTATCCTTGAATATTTATACACTACTAATCACCATCTTAGTTTTTGTTATTTTGATTGTTAACAGCACCATAACTACTCACATGGCACTAAAATTTGCTGTGGAACAGGATTGAAAAATCTTACTGTTATTCAGTAGACTTCTTGCATAACCTAGAAAAAAGGCAAATAGTTATTATAGATTTAGGTTTATCGACAATTTGAAAAACCTTCATTCCAGCATCCTTCCCTGTCATCCAAGTAGCCCTTCGTTGTCATCCCAGTGTCAAAAACTGGGATAACAGCTAACCTGACAACCGTCATCCCGCTACTTGTTGGCGGCTAAGAGATACCGTGACAGTATGACGGTTCGCGGTGGCATGACGATAAGCCTCATCGTCCCGCTACGTGTTAGCGCCGCGGCGGCATGACGAGAAAGGGGCTACTTGGATGATACCTTTTTTCTACTTAGTTTGGGTTATGCAAGAAGTCTATTCCTTCATAAGGAGAAGTAGTTAAAGGAATTTACTCTATTTCTCCCTCTTTTTTTATTATTTTTAATCTATAGTTAACGTAAAAGAGATATGCAAAAACTCTATTGATCCATAGTCTGCAAATTATTAATAACACTTACTTTAAAGAACCTCACTTTACGCTGATCTTTGAGCGCTCTTCTGTGGTATTTTGTAAGAGTATAACTTGTGAAATCGTCTTCCCTATAGATTAAAGAGTTACACTGCTTTATATGTGATGCTATCCACTCTGCATAGTCCTGATGATCGGTTGCAATGAATATTTCCCCTGTTATAAGTATTTTTTTTGCTAATAAATTTAAAAATTCCGTATTAATTAATCGTCTTTTATTGTGACTTCTTTTTGGCCATGGATCTGGAAAGAGAATAAAGAATCTTTCAACACTGTTATCAGGAAAATTTGCAATCAATTCTCTTGCATCTTCTGTCCACATTAAAATATTTTTTATGTTCTGTATTTCTATGTTTGTTAGCAAGCGAGAAACCCCCTTTAAGTAGGGCTCACATCCTATAAATAATAGATCAGGTTCATTGAGCACCTGGTAAAGCATATTTTCACCGTTGCCAAAGCCTATTTCTACCCATATTCTTTTTTGTGAATTTACAATTTTCTCTATAGATTCCTTGCTGTTTTGAATAGAATATTTTTCCAATATTTCATCAACATCAGGTTTTAGCCTGGACCTTCTGGAGAACGATCTAATCCACTTGCTATTCTTAAATAGCATATTCTTGATACATATATAATTTTCTCACTATATTTTATATAGCTTAAACAATTCTCGAAATGAGTTAATGAAAAATTACTTGTCAATAATTGTTAATATTATATAATATATGAGTTCTAATAAAGTTTAAGTTAAAGGTATGAATAATAATAATCCAGTCGTAAATCTACCGGTTACTATCAGAAAGCTATCATCAAACAAATTTATAGAAGAGATATGTCAAGGCCAATTTGAGGATCAAGATAATACCTTGTTTGAAGATTCTTTTGTTAACAAAATTAAAGAAGGAGATGTGGTAGAAGGTGTAATTACAAGAATAAACCCTAACGACGTTGTGGTTGATATTGGTTTAAAATCTGACGGGAGAATTCTGATCAAGGAACTCGGTTGTAATGATGAGGTCATTATTGGCTCGAAAATCAGAGTTTATGTGGAAAGAATTGAAGATTATCATGGTAATGTTGTTCTTAGTCGTGAAAAAGCAATTAGGGACGAAAAATGGAATAAGTTGGAAGAAGATACAGTTACAAGGGCTGAAGTAAGCGGAGTTATTAAACGCTCAATTAAATGTGGCTTTATTGTTGATCTTGGTGACGGAATAAGCGCTTTTTTACCGCTGAGTCATGTGGATTTGAAGCAAGTAAAAGATGCGAAGCACCTTATTGAAACTGAACAAAAGTTCATCGTGCTTAAAATGGATAAGAAGCAGGGCAATATTGTAGTATCAAGAAAGCTGGTGTTAGAAAAATTGCACGCTGGTGAAAAAATTAAATTTTTAGAATCTTTAAATGAAGGCGATATAATAGAAGGGAAAATAAAAAGTATCACTCATTACGGTGTATTTGTCGGTATTCATGAATCAGATGTAGTGGGAGTTATAGATGGATTGTTACATATTACAGATATCTCTTGGAGTAGGGTAAGTCATCCGTCTGCAGTTTTTACTTGTGGTCAGACTATAAAAGTTAAAATTATAAAAATAGATAAGGAAAATGCTAAAATTTCCTTGGGTGTGAAGCAGCTAGAAGATAGCCCTTGGCAAGATGCAGAGTCAAAATATCCAGTTGATAGTGTGCATAAGGGTTATGTAACAAGCATAGAAGATTATGGATTATTTGTTGAGCTTAGACCTGGAATTGAAGGTTTAGTGCACTCGTCAGAAATAACTTGGGTTAAGAGTAATTTACCAGTTAGTAGTCTCGTAACAAGGGGACAAGAAGTATATGTAAAAATTCTCAGTATTGACATTGCTAAGAGTAGGATGAGTTTAAGCATGAAAAGGTGTGTAGACAACCCTTGGCAAGTATTTATCAATAAATATCCTCCTGGTTCTATTGTTTCTGGTGAAGTGAAGAATAATACCGGCTCATATGTATCTGTTGCTTTCGGTGATTCTGAAATAGATGAGAACGTAGAAGGGACAATATATGTGAAAGATTTTAGTTGGTCTAAAAATGGTTCAGATGAGATAAAGAAGTATAATGTAGGTGATAAAATAGAAGCAAAAGTAATAAGGGCTAACGTGAATCGGGCAAGAATTTATCTTGGAATAAAACAAATAGAGTATGATCCTCTTGAAGAACTGATAAAGAAAGTTAAGGTAGGTGATAAAATACAGGTTATTGTAGGTAAGAGAGAAGATAATGGACTAGTCGTTGAAGTTGAGAACGATGTAACCCTTCTAATAGATCAAGAGCATTTACCAGAGAATAAAAAATTCTCTATATCAGAAAAAATAGAAGTTGAAGTATTGGGTGTTGAAGAATATAACATAGCATTATCTGCTAAGTGATAAGGTTTACTTATTTTGGCTTCATATAAATGGCAACAAAGTCTGATATAATAGCGAGGGTAGCAAAAAGACATCCTTTTTTAGATAAGATTGTTATAGCAGCTATAGTTGATAGATTTTTTGGGATACTTTCAAGCACATTGAAACATCATAATAGAGTTGAAATTAGGGGGTTTGGTTCTTTTTCAGTTAGAAGTTATAACTTGAAAGAAACAAGCCATTTAATGTTACAGAAGTTTACAAAGAATCAATACTTTAAAACATATTTTCGTAGCAGTAAAAAATTATCTGATTTGATAAATGAATAAAAATTTATACCATAAATAAGATGAAAGTAGGGGTTTGAGTTTATACTGTACGATAGAAATTTTTAGCACCATATGCAAGTAGTAGAAATAGTTATACGTAATAACACATACAAAATATCTTGCGAAAGTGGGAAGAAGAGCCATTTATTACGCCTTGCTAATAGTTTTGACAAGCTAGTTGGTTCTGTATCTCAAAAAATTGGAGGTAAGGGGTCGGATGCATTAAATTTCTTACTTGCAGCACTAATTCTTGAGGATAAAATTTTAGAATTAACAAAGCGATTAGATGAAGTAAATCAAGAGCGCGAAAAGTATAGAAACGAGAGAAGAATAGAATATACTGAGGTACTAGATAAGGTAAATAAGATTATCACTAATCTTGAGTGCATAAAGGATTAGCTTCAATAAAGCAAGCAATTAAATTGACTATCTGACTATTCAAGCCAGGAGGGAGGTTTGTCTTACGAGTTATGTAACAATATAATTCGTAATCATCAAGATCAACTATTTTTTCGTATTCGATTAGTTCGCTTAAGGAAAATTTATCAAGATATTTCAATGCGAAATGCCCTAAAAGTATATCGGTTTCTTTGCAACCCCTATGCCAGCTTCTATATATTAATTTTCTTCTGAGTAGTGAGGTATCTGTCATTACAATTAAACTTTTTTTAATTTAAAAGTTAAACTAAATACTTGTCAAGCGAGGCGCATTTTAATATACTTAACATTTTGTTAAGATCTAAATATACAGGTGGAATTAATTTCTAATCTTATCCATCAATTTAGCGATGGAATATATTATTTTTTATCATTTTCTTTAATAATTTCTGTCATAGTATTCGTGCATGAATATGGGCATTATGTTGTTGCCAAAGCATGCAAAGTTAAAGTTGAATCTTTTTCCATAGGTTTTGGTCCTGAAATTTTTGGTTTTAACGATAAGTCTGGAACTAGATGGAAATTAAGCGCTGTTCCATTGGGTGGTTATGTTAAAATGCTAGGAGATACTAATGCAGCGAGTGTCCCAGCTGATCAACAAGAATTAACGGAAGAAGAAAAATTGTATTCATTTCATACAAAACCGCGTCATAAAAAAGCAGCAGTAGTTTTTGCAGGGCCTTTTGCAAACATGGTATTTGCTGTTATAGCTTTTACAATATTTTTTAGCATAGCAGGTTATTATCGCACTCCACCGGTGATTGAAAATGTAATCGAAGGTAGTGCAGCTAAGCAAGCTGGTTTGTTGCCAGGTGACACTATTACACAAATCAATGAGCATAAAATAAAATACTTTGAAGATATTTCACGTGTGATAATGTCGAATCCTAAAACAAGAATGGAGATTGAGTATAGCAGAAATAATGAGAAGCACAGGACCAGTTTAACTCCATTAATAATCAAGGACAAAGACGTTTTTGGCAACACAATAGAAAGAGAAACTATAGGGATTATTTCAGTCAATACATTAAAGCAGTCGTCTTTTCTTGGGGCTGTGAGCTTATCAGTAAGTGAAACTTACCACACTATGTGCTTAACGATCAAAGCTCTCTTTCACATTATTGTTGGTAAAAGGAGTATCAATGAAATAGGTGGACCAATAAAAATCGCAAAATATTCAGGACAATCAGCTAAAAAGGGATTTATTATGGTTCTATATTTTATGGCAATCATTTCAGCTAATTTAGCTGCAATTAACTTGCTGCCAATACCACTGCTAGATGGTGGGCATTTATTTCACTATATCGTAGAAGCGGTTATACGTAGGGATTTAAGCTTGAAATGTCAAAAATATGCAGCTATTTTTGGTGCTTTAGTGTTGTTTTTGCTTATGGCAACTGGAATGTCAAATGATATCAGGGATCTTTTTTGAAATAAAATATGAAAAAGCTATTTTATATACTGGTAGTGGTTTTTATTTCTTTTCCTGCCCTGCTTGTTGCTTTAGGAACTGCGGAAAAAGTGCAGGTGAAAGATGTCAAATGTATTGGTAATGAGAGGGTAAGCAACCAGACAATAGGGTTCTATATAAAACTAAAATCTGGTGATTATATAAACGACGATGATATAGACTCAATTATAAAAGATCTATATAAAACAAAGTTATTTGCTAGTGTTAATGCTTACATAGATGATAAAAAAAATTTAGTAATAAAAATTCAAGAAAATCCACTGATTAACAAGGTAGTGTTAAAAGGCAATAAGTTATTTAACAGCAAAGAGCTGCTAAATAATGTGATTCAATCAAAGTCGCTAACTATTTTAACTGAAACAAAATTGCAAAACGATTTAATGAATTTAATCACTACTTATAGAAATAACGGTAAGGTTGGCGTTAAAATTGAATATGAGTTGGAGAAGCTCGATAGTAATAGGGTCAATCTAATTTTCAAAATAAAAGAAGGCAAAACCTCTAAAATTAAGGATATAAGATTTATAGGCAATAAAAACTTTTCTGAAAATGAGCTAGAGCAAGTTATTAAAAGACATAGTAATGACATATTTAGTAAGTTATTTAGAGCCATTTTTAAAGGCGAAAATCATTATTCACCGCAATATCTATTGATTAACACAGAATTGCTCGATCGTTTTTATTCGTCTAAGGGATATATTCAAAATAATATTCAACCAATTGTTGAGGTTGATAATAACAATCAAACAGAGTTAACTTTTTTGATTGACGAAGGACAGCAGTATTTGTTTGGAAATAATGAGGTTAATATTGAAACTGAAATTCAGGATTTGAGCCTAAAAGAAGAAATATTGGATTTTATAACAGAGGAAAACGATAAGATATTTAATAGAGTTAAAATTAATAATACAGTAGAAAAAATAAACAAATATTTAAATGAAAAAGGATATATATTTGCAAAAGTTAATCCAGAGTATGCACAACGTGACAACGTTGTAGATGTAACCTACAGAGTGCTGCCGGGTAAAAAGATTTATATAAATCAAATTACAATTGATGGTAACGATCGCACTTTAGATAAAGTGATCAGAAGTAAGCTAAGTGTAGCAGAAGGTGATGCGTACAATATATCTGAGATTCAAAAGTCACGTAAAAAACTAATGAGTAGTGATTTTTTTGAAACAGTGAAAGTAAATAGTTATGCAGTTAATGATAATGCAGTAAATCTTGACTTAAGTGTTAAAGAAAAAAACACTACTTCGTTGTATTTGGGAGGAGGTGTGTCTCTTCCTGGTGGAGCATTGATTAAAATTGACCTCAAAGACCGTAATTTATTTGGTACTGGAAAAGAGCTCTCTTTTGCTCTTGAAAAAAGTCAATACGTATTTTCTACTGATTTAGAGTTTGTTGAAAATAATTTTAACGATTCTGATACGTCACTAGGCATGGGTGTATTTTATGAAAAACAAGATAAACCAAACACTACTTTTGATAGTTGCGATATGGGATTTTTTACAAAGTTATCATATAAAGTCACAGAGAACTTAACTAATTCCCTTCGCTATTCTTATAAGTATAATCATATACACATGGATAATAAGGGTGGACAAGACACCGATATCTCTGAAATAATACTGGACCGAAAAGGTAAACATCAGATTTCATCAGTGGGATACACGTTGGCATATAATAAACTGGATAATCTATATGCTCCAAAAGAAGGGTATTTACTGCGCTTAAGTCAGGATATTTCAGGATTGGGAGGAAACGTGAATTTCCTAAAATCTGAATTCTTATCTTTTTATACGCACCCTATATTAAGCAAAATTGACGATGATATAACGCTACGCTTTAAGATGGCGGCAGGTCATATTTTTTCTTATACTGATGAAAACCTAAACATTGGCCAGCACTTTTTTAAAGGGGGTAATGAGATTAGAGGGTTTGACCTTTCCGGTATTGGACCAAGAGCAGAAGACAAAAATAAAAGCTCATTAGGAGGCAAAACTTATTTTAATCTAACACAGCAAGTGGATTTTCCTCTACCAAAACTATATGACTATGCTGGTATCAAAGGCTCACTATTTGTTGACTATGCGACACTTTTTGGCTTAGATGATAAAAATAAGAAGTATGAAGGGAAATACTATGATAGCAAGCTTGTGAGAGTGTCACCAGGTTTTGGCTTTTCAATGCTTTCTCCTTTTGGTAGACTTAGATTGGATTTCGGGTTTCCTTTAGTAAAGGAATCTTATGATATAATACCATCACCAAATGTTAAATTTTCTATTGAAGCGGGGATTTGAATGAAATATATACAGTTATTTATATCAGTTATTGCCTTAATTATTTCCTTATTTGTGGGGTATAAGTTTGTAGGATATCAACCTCAGAACACAAAAGCTACAATTATCGATAGTGACAAAGTCATCAATGAATCTCTTGCTCTGCAAAATATACAACAACAAATAAAGGAGCAGAATTCTAGATTACAACAAGAATTTGAAAGTGAGTTAGAAAAACTTAAGCCATCAAAAGAAGAATTTGAACTTTTGTCAGAAGAAGCAAAAAAAGAAAAGACAGAACAGTTTAATAAGCACACTGTAAATACTAGAGATAATTACGCTAAAAAAATGTTACATTTAGAAGAAAGCTATAGAGACGCAGTAGAGAGTGTTTTTAACAAGATAAAAGAAGTCGCTAAAAAAACGGCAGAAAAAAACAACATAGATTTGGTACTATTTATTTCAAAAAAGAACCAAGTTTTATACTCCATGGATGAAGTTGATTTATCAGATGTGGTATTAAACAATATAAACAAGAAAATACCTGAATTTGCTTTGAAAGGCATTGAGTAGGCTTATGCAATTTAATATCAGTGATATTATAAAAATATTACCACATTCTTATCCGTTTCTCTTAGTAGATAGAGTTATAGAGTGTGATCCTGGTAAAAGTATAAAAGCAATCAAAAATGTGACTTTCAATGAGCCATTTTTTATTGGCCACTTCCCTGGTCATCCAATAATGCCAGGAGTCTTGATAATTGAATCTCTAGCTCAGGCATCTGCTATATGTGTTCTAGGTAAAGAAACAATAGAAAATAAAGTTGTTTACTTGAGATCCATTGAAAATGCAAAATTCAGAAAGCCAGTTACTCCAGGGGACACATTGATTCTTCAAGCTAACATTCAAAGTGTGTGTTTAGGTGTACACAAATTTAGGTGTATTGCATCTGTTAGCGAAGAAAAAGTTGCAGAAGCAACAATCTCAGCAGTACTGCAAAATAAATAAAATCTTCATCTGTAAGAAACAGCATGTACACTTTATAGTATAGCAATGAAGCTGAATTTCAAAATCTCATTTTCGAATCTATATACTCGCAATGGATTAACAAAATTAGATGAGACATTTTTGAATTATATTAAATCATGTGATGAGAGCTTGTTTTGTTCATTAATTGAAGCAAGAGAAAAAGCAGCTTCTTCTTCGATGTCATCCCAGTGTCACCTCCCATCATCCCAGTGTCACCCCCCGTCATCCCAGTGTCACCCCCCGTCATCCCAGTGCTTGACACTGGGATCTAGAAAACAAGAAGGACGGTCAGCTACTTGGATGACAGATAGCCAGCTCATTATAGACCTTTCGTACTTACTTGATGAATTTATTGCAAAACTTTTCAACATTGAAAAAGAAATAGAAGAGCTAAAGAAAAAGCACAACGACTTTGCTGTAATATATAAATGCAAAAGGTTATTTGTCCAACGCTATGCATTGAAGAAATACACTAATGTGGCGAATATAGATATTACTAACAAACTAAGTCATTTTCTCACTTTGCCAACAACAGAAAAAAATTTCGCTGAGCAGGTGATGCATTGGTTTGAAGATAAAGAAAATCACAAAGAGGAAATAGAACTTGCGGCACAATATGCAGTGTGGAGAGTAAAAAATAAACAGAGCATATTATTTAGCATACATAAAAAAATTGACCACGAAAACCTCATACCATTTTCTAAAAAAGAAGTGGACAAAGTTGAAGTGCTGTATTCAAATGAAGTAAAAAGACGATACGGTTTTGATCTAACAAGCAAAAAGGTGAGTTTGAATAAAGCACTAGATAATGCTCACTACTGCATATTTTGTCATAAGCAAAGTAAGGACAGCTGCTCAAAGGGGCTAATTAATAACGACAATACTTTTAAACAATCTCCACTAAAAGTTGAACTGCACGGCTGCCCACTAGAGCAGAAAATATCAGAAATGAATCTGGTGAAAAGCGAAGGGTACAGCATAGCAAGTCTTGCAATTGTGATGATAGATAACCCATTATGCGCAGCCACTGGACACAGAATATGCAATGACTGCATGAATTCGTGCATATATCAAAAACAAGAACCCGTAAATGTGCCAGCAATTGAAACAAGGATTCTGGATGATGTGCTCAGTTTACCGTACGGATTTGAAATATATTCTCTGCTCAGCCGTTGGAATCCTTTAAATTTTCAGCGTTCATTGCCAAGAGGAAACACTGGAAAAAACGTTCTAGTTGTAGGCCTTGGTCCTGCTGGTTTTAATTTAGCTCATCATTTGTTGAACGATGGGCATAACGTTATCGCCATTGATGGACTAAAGATTGAACCTTTGATCGATAATTTCCAGCTAATTAAAGATTTCAAACACGAAAAATTGAGTGAACGCATGGCAGGAGGGTTTGGTGGGGTGGCAGAATATGGTATTACTTCTCGGTGGGATAAGAATTACTTAAAGATTATTAGATTACTGCTGGAAAGACGTGAGAATTTCGTACTTTATGGAGGCATTCGTTTTGGCGGCACGATTAATGCTGATGACGCGTTCAACTTGGGTTTTGATCACATCGCCCTAGCACTTGGCTCTGGTAAGCCACGAATGATTAAAATAAAAAACATACTAGCTCGTGGAGTACGCATGGCATCTGATTTTCTGATGTCGTTACAACTGACTGGCGCTCTTAAATTTGATTCTATAGCAAATCTGCAAGTTCGTATGCCGATAGTTGTCATAGGTGCGGGGCTTACTGCGATTGACACTGCCACTGAAGCTTTAGCGTATTATCCAATTCAAGTAGAAAAATTTCTTCTTCGTTATGAGATATTAGTTGATAAGTATGGAAAGGACTGTGTTGAAAAAGATTGGACAGAAGAAGAACACAAAATTGCAAATGAGCTCATATCGCACGCAAAGTTGATCCAAGCAGAGCAAGAGTTAGCAAAAAAAGAGAATAGAGAAATAAAAATATTAGAGTTAATGCAGAGCCTCGGGGGAGTGAAAGTTATATATAGAAAAGAGCTAAAAGATTCACCAAGTTATCGATTAAATAGCGAAGAGGTGCAAAACGCATTATCAGAAGGGATTTACTTTATTGAAAACTTAGAGCCAGTTGAAGTTGTGACGGATAAATATAACCATGCTGAATTAATAAAACTGATAGACACAAAATCCGGCGAAATCAAACGTATAAAAGCACGTTCTATTTTTATAGCAGCAGGTACTGAGCCAAATACAGTTATTGCAACAGAAGATAAAAAGCATTTTAAATTAAGTAATGGGTATTTTACTCATTTGAATTCATCAGGAAAAGAAATAGACCCAATATTTTCTCCTAAAATGCAAAATAAAGATAGAATATTAGTGTATAAGCAAGGCAATAAAACAATCAGCTTTTTTGGTGATCTTCACCCTTCGTATAGTGGCAGCGTCGTGAAAGCTATGGCAAGTGCTAAGAACGGCTACCCTATTATTTCTCAGCTTTTGAGTGGAGTTAATAGCTTCGTTTCTGTCATTCCAGTGTGTGATGTTGTGGGCCAGAAAAAAAATGCGTGGTCAAGTGTTGAAGACCTGGCTAATAAAGAATTATTTAATAGAATCAAAGAGCAATTCACTGCAAAGGTTATAAAAGTTCAATATTTAACAGACAAAGTTGTGGAAATAGTGATCAAAGCACCACTTGCGGCAAAGAATTTTAAGCCTGGGCAATTCTTTAGATTGCAAAATTTTGAAACCAATGGCAGAAAAGCCAATAATACAAACCTTGCTATGGAAGGTATAGCCGTAACCGGCACTGAAGTAGACAAAAAAAAAGGAATTATTTCCACTATTGTGCTGGAAATCGGCGGCTCCACTAATTTATGCAGACACTTAAGAGAAGGCGAGCAAATAATTCTTATGGGCCCAACTGGCAGACCTACTGAGGTTTACTAAGTCTCAATATTAAAGTGATGCCAAATTTTATTTCAAAAAGTAAATAATTTACTAACGCTCGTGCACAAATTAAAAATAAATTATGCACGAGTGTAGCGTTATGAATTAGGAGTGCTATATTAAAGCTTACCTCACTATTAAAGCTATCGGTCAGATTAGATTAAAAACCTAATCTGACCGGTTTCTCTATAACCCTCTAAACTCTGATATAATTATATGATAATTAGTTTAATTAGTGGTTAATATGCAAATTGATTTTATTCATATATTGAGATAGCATAAACCATATTGGTTTTAATTATTGTGCAACTTTATAAATCGTCACTGTTACTTCTACTGACTGTATTAATAGTTATAGTCCTAAAATTACCTGAAAATTTGAGCATTGCAGTAAATTGGTCTCTCCCAATTCTAGATTTTGATTTATCTTTTCGTACCATACTAATATCTTTTTTATCAGTTGCATTTTTAGCTGTTCTACCAGCACAAAATTTGACTTTTTCAGAGATGCTATCTTTTGCTGCTTACACTATTAGTTCACTTTATGCAGTTTTATCTGAACATATGATATTGGTTATAATATTCTGTGAATTAATGACCATCAGTGCATTTTTTATTATCGCAGCTAGCTGTAGAGATAGTGGACCTGCAATAAGGTACGCTTGTGTACACTTTTTCGTTGGAGTTATATTAATAGCAGGATTGGCACTTCAAAGCACTAACCTGATAATTTTGGGTTTATTGATAAACTGCGCTTGTTTTCCTTTTTCATTTTGGGTTGTTGATGCATATCCTGCTGCATCGCTACATGGCACCACATATCTCTCTTTATTTACCACTAAAGTCTCTTTTTTAGTGATGCTTTTACACACTTATAACCTATGGCAAGATTGTACTGAAATATTAGCGCTTGTAGGCGCCATCACTGCAATTTACAGCATTATATTTGCTTCTCTTGAGCAAAATATTCGCAGATTTTTATGCTATAACGTTGTAGGACAAATGGGCTTGCTGATTATTGCAGGAAGTTTGCTCAGTCCTTCGGAAAAAGCAATACCAATTTTGATACTGCATATAATCTTCTCTCTTGTTTATCAATCATTATTGTTTGTGGTCAGTAATTCGATTATTTCACAAACAAAAACAATTAGTTTTAATGGAGTGGGTAAACTGATGTCAGTGGAAGGCATGTGTGCTATAATCGCAATACTTACAATGGCTGCATTTCCTGGAACCGTTGGATTTATCAGTAAATCATATATCACAGCTGAAATTGAAATGAACACTGTTGCCTTAAAAGGGTATAAAAATTTATATAAGCTTCTAAATTTGCTGCTTCATTTAAGCGTGGGGCTAAAGTTTCTTTATTACTTATTTATTGCAAAAAGTAAGTCAAAACCTTTAGCAGAGAGAGGAGGCAAAATGACTATGATTATTTTAGCATTTATATGCGTAATCGCTGGCAATCCTTACTTACCTATTTACAATAAACCTTCGATTTTCGATTTTGTGTACAACACAAAAAATATTTTGTCGCAATTTAATTTGTTACTATGTACCACTTTATTGTTTATTCCTTTACGCAAGTTATTTTACCCGAGAGTAAATTTTAAAATGGATGTTGATTGGATTTTTAGAGCTTTCATACCCTATATTGTCTTGTTGTTCAATCAGTTAGTCTCTAAAACTAGAGAAATGTTTGCCAGCGTAGTGCAAAACTTGACTAATCCACTTGTTGGTTTATACTTTAATAATATTACTAAACTTAAAGAAGTGCTGAGTTATAACTCAGTGAGTTTTGTTTCAGCTTCTTCTCTCTTTTTAATGAGTATTCTACTAATGCTATTATGTTTAAATCGTTAACTGAAAGTTTAAATTCTGTATTTAGTAAACTGAGAGGAAAGTCAATCATTTCTGAAGATGATTTTAATCTTGCCATGCGTGAAATACGCATAGCCTTAATTGAAGCTGACGTTTCACTTGAAGTTGCAAAAAAATTCATCAACGACATTAAAGATAAAGTGATTGGGGAAAAAGTCATAAAAAGTGTTTCTCCAGCACAAATGATAATTAAAATTGTACAGGATAATTTAGTTGCAGTTCTCGGATCAGAGAAAAGTGACTTAAATCTAGCAGTTAAACCCCCTGCTGTGATTATGATGGTGGGCTTACAAGGTGCAGGTAAAACAACTACCTCAGGAAAGCTTGCTTTAAAACTAAAAAAGCAAAAGAAAAAAGTGATGCTTGCCTCTTTAGACATTTATAGGCCTGCTGCCCAGAAACAACTTGAAGTGCTAGGTAAACAAATAGATGTGCAAACTTTACCTGTAGTAATAGATGAGAAGCCCATTACAATTACAAAAAGGGCAATAGCAATAGCAAAGAACGATAATTATGATGTATTAATACTAGACACTGCAGGCAGGCTTCATATTGACAATAATATGATGAATGAGTTGAAAGCCGTAAAGGAAATAGCTTCACCTGCAGAAGTTATTTTAGTAGCCGACGCAATGATAGGCCAGGATGCGGTCAACATTGCCAAATCATTCAATGAGGTAATAGGTGTAACCGGCATTATTCTCACCCGTGTTGATGGTGATGCACGTGGTGGTGCTGCTCTTTCTATGAAAATGATCGCCGATTGTCCAATTAAATTTATTGCTTGTGGTGAAAAATTAAGCGACCTCGATGATTTTTATCCCGATAGAATTGCAAAAAGGATACTTAGCATGGGTGATGTTGTATCATTGGTTGAAAAAGCTGCTGAGATTGTTGGTCAGGAAGAAATTGATAAGTTACAAAAGAAAGTGAAAAAAGGTAAATTCGACCTAAACGACCTAGTGGGAATGTTAAAAACTCTGAGTAAAATGGATGGCATTAGCAACATAATGAAATTCATTCCTAGTTCATTTACAAAAAAGCTAAGTAGCAGTGTGCCAGATGACAATAAAGTGAAAAAATATATAGCCATCATAAACTCAATGACTGAAAAAGAAAGGCAAAATCCAGATATTTTAAATGGCAAAAGAAGACTTAGAATTTCTAAGGGGTCCGGAACAACTGTAACTGACATTAATCTTCTAATTAAGCAGTATAATCAAATGAGCTCTATGGTAAATAAGTTCAGTAAAGTTGACCATAGTAAACTCAAAGAATCTGATTTGATGGATATGCTAAGCAGAAAGTAAGTCAGCAGGTAGTGGAATGAGACAAATCATCAGTAAACCTTTAGCTATATCAAAAGCGGCTTAGGTCTCGCAAAAAAATTTACAGCTTCTTGCTAGCCAAGAAATTTATTATTAATTTTAAGAAATACTATAGCTGACCCAAGCAACACGTCATACCGCGATTCATTTCATAACTGTACGAACATTGTAGTGTGGGCCACCAGTGGGGTGTCATCCGAGTAGCTTGACTACTTGGATCCAGAAAAAAGAATGGTGTCATGCAAGTAGCCTCCTTCTCCTGTCATCCCAGCGCCCAGAGGTGTCATCCGAGTAGCTTGACTACTTGGATCCAGGAAAAAGAATGGTGTCATGCAAGTAGCTGACACTGGTCTCCATCCAAAAGGGTGTCATCCGAGTAGCTTGACTACTTGGATCCAGGAAACTTAATTGCAAGTAATGCATTGGGTTTGGTGAGTATGGGTTTTGCGTTATAGAATGAAGCACTTTTTGTGAATTTGTAAAGAAAACTGGATCCAAGTAGTCAGGGCACTGGGATGACATCATCCTTTTTTTTGGATTCCAGACTGGAATGACAGCCATACGCGTCAAGTTAAGAGATTGTGAGCAAATTTAGAGAGGTTAAAGTGGATACTCTAGCCCTTCTACGTTTGTCTTTTAATGAAAATCGCGACCAAGTTATAGTGAGTTTTTTAAGAAATACTTTTAAACTATTAATCTTGGTTAATACTAAAAATAACTCTCTAACCCGTCTTTTTAGCTCAATAAATGCCTTTGTTAAGCTAAGTTCTGTATTCTTTTTCACTTCTGTGCAACCAACTATGCCGTGAAATATAAGAATTGCGCACAATTTAGCATATAGTTCACATAATACTCTGCATGGCTTTCCTTTTAGCTTATCAAGTCTGATATGGCTTTTATACAATTTAAATAATAACTCAATTTGCCACCTTACTCTGTAAATCGTTAATACTTGCTCAGCACTAATTTTATTTTCTGGAACATTAGTTATAAATATTGACCAGTTCAACAATTTTTGATTTCTTTTAGAGGATGTATATCCCTGCGATCTTGCTAATCTATTAGCTTTCCTTCTTCTGGCTATAGACTGTTCTTCAGTTAGTTTCTGACATATAATTCTTACTCTAATTTTTGCTTCTTTTCCTAACAATACCTCGTTTTCTAAAAATAACTTATCCTCTAAACATTCTAATAACTCCATTTTTTGATTTGTTTCTACATCATATACGTTGGTATCGGATTTATAACGACTTATGAAATAAGCTCCTATTTCATTGATTTGTTTAAAAGAACTTGGCACAAAATAACCGAGATCAGATATTAGCAAATCATTGCTTGATATATTACTTAAATGTTTCCTATATCCCTGGTCTGATCTTATTCCCTCCGTTAAATTAAGTTGGTCTATTATCTGATTCATGTAATCGAAAACTAATTGTAACTTTATTCCAGACTTAGTATTGCTTTCATAGCCACTGTAGCTAGTACCATAACCTTTATACATCTCTTCCATACTGTTAGGTAGAGTAATATAGCTACTGTCCAATAATTTAACACTATTAAATTGCTGTAAGATTTTGCAATCAACTTGCAAGATATTTTTAAAGAGAACCACAGATTCATTATACATCCTTTTCATAAATTCCACTGCTTCTTCAGTAAATCTAAAATCCAAACCTTGTTTTGTTATATCTATCGAGTCCTCGTTTAGTAATTGACACATTGTTTCTACGCTACAATTATCAACTCCTATATTACCCAAGACCATGGCTTTTACGAATGATGAACCTTTTAGCTTTCTCTTTCTTTTTATAAACCTTGTTGTAATTGAGATTTTCTCTGCTTTTTCATTAAAAAATTCTTTGAGCTTTTTTGATAAGCAAGTTATTTTATTCATTGGTTCTCTCACTAAAAGTATATCTGGGAGAACTTATACCTTATTATTCTATCTCTTTCATACCTTTATTTCCTTAACTTGACGCGTATGGTAGTGGTATCTCACTAATCCAATTATTTTTCTCCCGATCTAGCCTATCATCTAATATAGCCTGCCTTATTGATGCCATTAACTTATTCATAAAGAAAATATTATGAATGGTAACGAGCGTGTAAGCCAGGAGCTCTTTAGCTTTCAGTAAATGGTGTATATAAGCTCTTGAATGTTTTCTGCAGGTAAAACATAAACAGTCACTTTCAATTGGGTTGTTGTCCAGCTCAAATCGTTGATTCCGCAAATTATAGCATTTCTCATAATAGTCCGAACAGGTCATAGGAAGGCAGAATCAACAGCACGACGAAAGGATTCGAATAGAGGAATGTTTTTCCTGGCTCTGTTTTTTATAGCAAACCAATGATGCTCAATTTTGTTGAAATCTGGAGAATAAGGCGGCAGATACAAAATTTCTGCACCAACCCCTTTAGCAAGCTCGATAATCTTATCAGACTTATGAAAAGTAGCATTGTCAAGAATGACAGTCTGTCCAGGTTCCAAGATCGGTGTCAAAAATTGCTCAAACCATCCATTAAAAACATCCATATTACAGTGGCCTTCAAAGGTTAACGGAACAACTATCTTTCTTCCACTTAAGGCTGCAACCATACTGATTCGTTGAGTTTTCTTTCCAGATTTTAAGGCATAAAACCGCTGTCCTTTCTGGCAATATCCGTAGGGGTAGTCTTCGGTGTTATCAATGCCAGACTCATCTATATACACTAAGTTTTTAGGTTCTTTTGTCGCTATAATTTTCAAAAATTCAGCACGTTTTTCTTCGTTTCTTTCCTTGTATCCATATGTCTTTTTTTGCGCGTAAATCCAATTTTTTTAAGGGCTCGATAGATCGTTTGGATACTAATGTTGTTCCAAAGTTTAGCCATTTCCGATAGAGTCTTTCCTCCGTGTTCTCTGGCAAATTTGGCAAAGGTATCCCAGTCGGTAATTTTGTGATTGTAACCCCCATTTCCAAGTTTTTTTGATTGAAAGTCTCCTGTTTCTTTTCTTCTTTGCTGCCACTCCCATAAAGTAGTTCGTCCAATCTTAAATCTTGCTGCCACTGTTTCTCTGCTTTCTCCTTCGTCTAGCGCTTCCATTGCTTTTTTTCTTAAATCATAACTATATGCTGCTGGCATTCAACCTCCTTATCATCATCTACCCTTATCCTATCACATCCAGACTTTTATGGAAAGAGCTATAATATGCTCTTTGCACTTTGAAGAAATAGAATTTCTGTTTTTTACTTTAACAAGTGCGCCACCATGCCTTGCTAAGCGGGTTGGATGCACGCAATCAAACGTGTCAATTCCAAGCTCTACTCCGCGAAAGATGTCCACAATTCCACCAATACCAAGCAAATGAGTAGGCCTGTCTTTTTTCAGGTGGTCCATAGTGAAAGAAACTACATCATGCATCTGCTCTTTACTTTGACCAAGTGATCCACCTATTGCTTGACCAAAAAATGGCAAATCGTTGATAAAATCACAACTTTCTCTACGTAAATCTTGATACACTCCGCCTTGACTAATTCCATACAGTGCCTGCTTGCCATTATTGTTTTTTTCAAATTCATTTAAAGAACGTTCAGCCCATCTGTGGCTCATGAGCATTGATTTTGCTGTGTATTCTTTGCTTACGTGAAATGGAGTGCATTCATCTAAAACTAGGATTAAATCTGCACCTAATTTCTGTTGAATTTGTACAGATTTTTCAGGAGTTAAGCAATAAATTTTACCATTAATGTAAGAACGAAAAATTGCCCCATCCTCATTAATTTTGATCAAAGTTTTTTGTTTTTTTCTTATTCCTTTTATCTCTTCCGAAACTGATCCGTGGCCTAAGCTAAATATCTGATATCCACCTGAGTCAGTTAGCATTGGCCCATTCCATCCTATCATCTTGCGCAAACCACCAAGTTTTGCAACAGTATTCTCTCCTGGTTGAAGCATTAGGTGATAGGTATTGGAAAGTATGATTTGGGTACCAGCTTCACTTATTCTTTCAATATCTGCAGCTTTAATTGCAGCTTTTGTTGCGCAGAATATAAAAGCGGGGGTTTCTACGCTTCCATTTGGAGTTTTAATTGTTCCAACTCTTGCAGAACCTGATTGCTTGATTCTCTTGAATGAAAATTCTTCTTTCATCTATTTGCCTGAAAGTTCTGTTATGATGTTTTCTACTTTCTCAGGAGTAAGATTTTCATAGAAGTCATTATTGATCTGCACAACGGGAGCATTAACGCATGCACCTAGGCATTCAACTTCTTTTAAAGTGAACAAATTATCTTTAGTAGTCTCACCGATATTGATTCCAAGTTTTTTTTTAAAGGTATTTAAAACTTCTTCACTATTGCACAACCAGCAAGGAGTTGTTCTACAAATTTGTATTAGATATTTGCCTACTGGTTTTAAATTATACATGGTGTAAAAATTTGCCACTTCATATACACGAATATGTGGAATATGCAGCATATCAGCAACATAACGCATAGCAGATTCAGAAACCCATCCGCATTGCTCTTGAACCAGATATAGTAAAGGCATAACAGCACTACCTTCTCTACCTTTGGGATACATCTCTATAAACTTTCCCGCTTTCTTGAGGTTTTCTGATGTAAAACTAAACTGCTCTTCTTTTTCTATCATTCATGAGACTCGTGTAAACTTTAACAGATTATACCTGTAGAACCAATGATTGCAATTGTTGGTTTTTTGAGAAATAGCATAAAGCTTCTTAGCCCTCTTCAAGCTTATATTTACCTTTTAGTATAAAATATTATATTAATTTTTTAATTTTAGTTAAAATTTTCATTGACATTAACACACAGGAGTAATCATAATAGCATTTTATTAATATTTTAAATAAAATTATGTCTATATTAAGAAGATTGCTCGGGATCAACTCAAATACACCGGAAATTAAAGAAGCGATAGGTTTTAATCCAACAAACGTAGAATTATAGCTCTTTCCATAAAAGTCCGGATGTGATAGGATAAGGGTAGATGATGATAAGGAGGTTGAATGCCAGCAGCATATAGTTATGATTTAAGAAAAAAAGCAATGGAAGCGCTAGACGAAGGAGAAAGCAGAGAAACAGTGGCAGCAAGATTTAAGATTGGACGAACTACTTTATGGGAGTGGCAGCAAAGAAGAAAAGAAACAGGAGACTTTCAATCAAAAAAACTTGGAAATGGGGGTTACAATCACAAAATTACCGACTGGGATACCTTTGCCAAATTTGCCAGAGAACACGGAGGAAAGACTCTATCGGAAATGGCTAAACTTTGGAACAACGTTAGTATCCAAACGATCTATCGAGCCCTTAAAAAAATTGGATTTACGCGCAAAAAAAGACATATGGATACAAGGAAAGAAACGAAGAAAAACGTGCTGAATTTTTGAAAATTATAGCGACAAAAGAACCTAAAAACTTAGTGTATATAGATGAGTCTGGCATTGATAACACCGAAGACTACCCCTACGGATATTGCCAGAAAGGACAGCGGTTTTATGCCTTAAAATCTGGAAAGAAAACTCAACGAATCAGTATGGTTGCAGCCTTAAGTGGAAGAAAGATAGTTGTTCCGTTAACCTTTGAAGGCCACTGTAATATGGATGTTTTTAATGGATGGTTTGAGCAATTTTTGACACCGATCTTGGAACCTGGACAGACTGTCATTCTTGACAATGCTACTTTTCATAAGTCTGATAAGATTATCGAGCTTGCTAAAGGGGTTGGTGCAGAAATTTTGTATCTGCCGCCTTATTCTCCAGATTTCAACAAAATTGAGCATCATTGGTTTGCTATAAAAAACAGAGCCAGGAAAAAATTCCTCTATTCGAATCCTTTCGTCGTGCTGTTGATTCTGCCTTCCTATGACCTGTTCGGACTATTATGAGAAATGCTATAATTGAGGGGAATGGAGTTGCTTACGGACTCAGCTATCAAGATAATGGTAATGGGAGCAGTAAAGTAAAATTACTTATTAGTCCATTATATCAATCAAAAACATACGAATGTGGTACAAATATCAGCGTAGCAAATGAATTCAAAGATCAATTATCTCTCACATTAATAGAAGATTCAGCTGAAATAGATAAAGTTGGAGTTATCTTTCCTGAAGAAGGAATTAGCGAAGAAGGAGAAAAATGCGTTAAAGGCTTATCTTTTAACACTTACGGAATTAAACAATCAGTTAATACTCCTTCAGTTGAACATTTAGATAAAAGAAAATTACAAAAGAATATTGATAATAATAGTCTTGCAAATGTGGGCAATAGTTACTTTCAACCAAGAGCAGTGAAAGTTGGTAATGGTGACGTAATTGTAATCGCCCATAACTTAAAGGATCAAACTTTAGTTTCTTGGTACTTAAAGTCAAGCGAGAGCGGAAAATTTAAGGTATTGACTGGAGAAAAAGGTGTTACAGAAAGAAAATTGTTCAATTTTGATAATCAGGGGCAATTGGCATTAAATGGAAACACGATGCTTTATTCGCAAGTGAGCAAAAGGATTACTAAGGAAAATCAAGAGGTGAGAAAAACACGTATTTTTAAATTTGATATGGCTAAAGTGATTCAGGGTCTGAAGGATGGAGTTAATGGCTTTTTACTTGGTAATCGAAAAGGTCAAATAGATAATAAAGCACTATCTCTTTCTAGAGAACATGAAATAAGCTTTTTGCAGTATGTTGAACAAACGGAAGGAAATGATCTAGTTGCTTTTCTTGAAAATGACCAATCAGCTAATGAGCAGAGGTTACATATAGCAACTCTACTTAAAAATGGATCAGTGTCAGATTTTCCTATCTATCAATTTACAGATCCTATAGAGCAATTATATATTAAAGGCAACGGTCAGGGTGGTTTTATCGTAACTGCGGTAAGTGGAGAAAATATTGTAACTTTTAATCAAAACGGCTCTGGAAAATCTTCTGAAGCAACAATAATACCGGCAAATAGCATCAAAACTCTCAGTGATTTTGTTAATATCATTAACGGTCGATTAACGCCAGATATTATTTCTAGTAGTACCGTGGCTCCTATAACTGTTGCAGAAACGGTTGTGACTTCTAAGAAAACGCCGACTGCTGCAATTACTAGCACAGCAGAAACCGACGCTGTGAAGACTACTAAATTGACAACGGAAGCCGTTGCACCTACTTCTACAATAAGTAAACCTTCAACGGAGTCAACGACAGTAGCAAAAACAACTACTACTTCACAAGCGACCACGGTTGCTACAACGTCAACTAGTGTGCCGATAGTAACTTCAGGGACTGAGACAAGTACTGTAAAACCTACAGCAGCGACTGGTGCGTCGACTTCTACGATGAGTAAACCTTCAACAGAGTCAACGACTCAAACAAGTACAGTAACAGTGAAGCCAACAACAGAAGCCGTTGCACCTACTTCTACAACGAATAAACCTTCAACAGAGTCAACGACTCAAACAAGCACAGTAACAGTGGAACCAACTGCGCCAACAACAAGCTCAGAGAAAACTACACAAACAGTATTTAGTATACCAAGTACTAGAACAAAAGAGTCAACAACTCCTATATTCACCACGACTTTACTTCCTCAGTCTACTTCTTCACCACAACCTACTCAACTTGCTATAGGGTCTAATAAGGCAGGAATGATAGGGGGATCTTTGGTTGGAGCAATAGGTATTGTTGGAATTATAGGATTCATAGCATATAGATATGTTAAGGGTCGTAATGCTGCTCCTGTATTAGAACTAACTGATTTGGGTTATAGAAGGCTATCATCTTCAAGTAGCGATGAAGAAATTTTTACCACTGGTAACAGAATGCGAACTATATATCAATCTGAAACAGTGCTAAATAGTATATCAGTAGAAAGTAGTAGTCGATCAAGAAGTAGCTCATCGTCTTCAAGCGGTGGACCAGGCTCTTGACTAACTGAAGCGGAGTCTAAAAGTGAAAAAAGCTTATCTTGGGATAGTGATGATGTGCCGGAATATCACCTTTAGCTATTTGTCTAAATGTTTTTAATATGTAGACTGTTAGGAAATTGTCTTTTGCTTTTGTGATTTTCATGTTAAAGTATAATTCCTAGGTGAAATAAGTAGCTGCTGTTGTGTGATAAACATAGCAGAGGAAAGTCCGGGCTCCAAGGAAAAATAGTGACGGGTAATGCCCGCCGGAGGTAACTCCAGTTATAGGGCTACAGAAAATTACCGCCTAAAATATTTTTAGGTAAGGGTGAAAAGGTGTGGTAAGAGCACACCATGGCAATGGCAACACTGGTAGTCGAGTAACCAACACTAGGAGCAAGATTAAATAGAAGTAGATTTTATGTTTTCCTCATATCTACTCGGGTAAATCGCATGCGGTAAATGGTAACATTTACTCCAGATAAATAGCTACATAAACAGAACTCGGCTTATATTTCACCTAGGCGTTCACATGATACGTGCGATATAAGCCATGCTATATTTAAATGTGTAGGCATTTCATGCGTTGTCCTTCACTTGTTCTGCTTGATAGCCATCACTACTTTCGCCTACATTAACATTAGAATATTCATCATCATCAATATACTCTTTCAGAACATAGCCTCTGCCCCAAACGGTTTCTATGTGGCTTTTTCCATCATTTGCACTTTCAAGTTTCTTACGTAATTTGCACATAAAAACATCAACTATCTTGTTATCTGAAGGTTCATCTAAGCCATTGTAAAGATGATTTAAGAACATTTCTTTTGTTAATACTGTTCCTTTACGCAGTGCTAGCAATTCTATCATAGAATACTCTTTATTAGTAAGGTGAACCGTTTTACCTTTCACCTCAACAATCCTGTGATCAAAATTGATATTTATATTACCAATCTTTATCACCGATTCAGGATGGCCTTTAGTACGACGCACTATGGCCTTAATTCGAGCTAATAACTCACTTTTATGAAATGGTTTGGTTAAGTAATCATCGGCACCATACCCGAGTCCTTTAGCTTTGTGATTGACAGCGGATATACATGAAAGTATTAAGACAGGAACTTTGATTTTTGCACTTCTTAGTCTTAGCAATATATCATATCCGTCAATATCACCAGGCAAGTGTATATCTAAAATAACTAGGTCATAGTAATCTCCGTTTGAGGAAACCATATTATTGTTATAATCTTGTGCAGAAGTAACAACGTCACAGAAATGTCCATCAGAAGTTAAGGCGTTAACCACAGTCTTTGCACTTACTTGATCATCTTCAATTAATAATATACGCATATTTTACACCCCATAAATAATTTATAATTTTAGTAATATATATAACTAAGGAAAGTAATAAATCAAATTTTTATTAACAAATGATCAAAATTACACTTATTAATTAATAGTAAATATATTGTTCCAAAGTTATATAAATAGATCTAAAATATAATAGACATACCATGATAGTAATAATATTTTTAGTAAATATTGAATTAAAGTTACTATTATTAAAAGAATACTTCGGTTAATAAATATTTAACTATTCTATATGTCTGTGTTATATTTTTAATTTACTTATCCTACTATTTTAAAGTATAAGTAATATTTTCAGGAATATTGTGTGGCAATATCAATTTTAGGTGCTGGTGCATGGGGTACAGCAATCGCAATTTCATTAGGTAGTAAGAAAGATGTGATTTTGTGGACTCGCAATGAAACTACATTTGAATCAATCAACGGGAAAAGAGAAAGTGACAAGCTACCCGGTTGTCGAATTTCTGATAATGTGTCAGTAAAATTGGCTATTGAAGACACAATTAATGCTTCAGTAACAATCCTCGCTGTTCCCACTCAGTCTCTGAGGAAGGTATGTCAGCAATTGCATAATTGTAATCTGAAAAAAGATGTAGCAATAATTTTAGCTTGTAAGGGAATAGAAAAGTCTACATTAAAATTACCTAGTGAAATAGTAAATGAAATTTTACCTAACAATCCTATTGCTATTTTTTCAGGTCCTAGCTTTGCTGTAGAAGTTGCAAGAAAATTACCCTATTCAATGGTTCTTGCATGCCAAAATAACACATTAGGTTCAAAGCTAGTATCAGAGCTGCAACAAGAAAATGTTAAATTGGAGTTTAGTAACGACATTATAGGAGTACAGATTTGTGCAGCGTTAAAGAACGTTTTTGCTATAGCGTGTGGGATTGTTCTAGGTAGTAAACTTGGGTTTAATGCTCATGCAGCATTGATTACGAAAAGTATGAGCGAAATTAAGGCTTTATACTCAGCAAAAATTGGTGACGGTAGTGTGGATATAAATACACTACTTGGGCCAGCATGTCTGGGTGACCTAATTATGACATGCACATCCTTGAATTCAAGAAACTTATCTTTTGGGTTTAAAATAGGTAATAGTGACAATGGCTTTAATGTTCAGCAGATTTTGTCAGAAGGCAAGTCAGTGATTGAAGGTTTTAGCACTGCTGAGTCCATATTTAATTTAGCAGGAAAGCTAAAGATAAAAATGCCTATATGTGAAGCGGTCTATAGATTATTGTATGAAAGCGCCTCTATAGAGGATACTATTTCTGTTCTTATAAGTTAATTTTGTATTTGGATATATTGTGAAATTTTTATATAAATTAATATCAACGTGGTGGCTGTCTGGAACAGTAAAAAAAATGCCAGGTACTGTGGGTAGTTTGGCTTCTTTTCCGCTTGTTCCTGTAATCCTGAGCAACAAAATTTTAGGTGCAGCAATTATTTCTTTTTTATTCTTAATTGGATTATGGTCTACAGGTAATTATATAAAACATTACAAGACTTCATGTGATCCAAAAGAAGTAGTAATTGACGAAGTGGTTGGTCAATTGCTGACGATACTTTTAGTTTCGATATTGTTAAGCCAAGAGATGAATTGTTCTTCATTGTTGTTGTGCTTTTTTTCTTTTAGGTTTTTTGATATAATAAAAACGTGGCCTATAAATTTAATCGATAAAAATACCAAAGGTCCTTTAGGTATTATGCTAGATGACGTTATAGCTGCAATTTTAGCCTGTGTTCTTATAGGAGCCTTTTATTGTTTATTGTTGGTGTATGCAGGATAAAAAAATTTATTATTCAAGCTTAATTGTTCAAAATCTAAAGGATTATATACTGTACACAGCGAATTTATCTGAGTGGGAAGTACACGATGAATTTGATAACATCATATTTACAATAAATGGTACCAGGGAGTCATTATTTAATTTTGTGTTCTGTGGAGATCAATGTACCGAGCTTTCTATACAAAAAACTCTAGATTATCTCAGAACAAGAGATATAGAAGCAACATGGGTAATAAATTCACATATGAAAATAAGAGATATTTTAGAAAAGTGTGAAATAAAACACGTTAGCACACCAAAAAAAGCTTTACTTAATATGAAAAATTACTTTTTACCTGCTGATGTTATTCCAAACTTGAGGTTAAATGCTGTGAATGGTAGCAACCTCTTAGAACAGTTAGATCTACACACTTCTAAAATTTTTTATCATGGCGTTGGAATTGTCAGCACATTTTTTCGCGGATTATCAAATTATGATGATAAGAACTCAAGATTAAGATTTTTTCTTGTAACACTAAATAATGAAATTATTGGGACATGCGGTCTTTATGTTCAAGATAGCGTAGCTGGTTTTTATAGTGATGGAGTTTTACCAATTTACAGGAATCGTGGAATAGGTACCCAAATGGTTTTAGAAAGAATAAAGATAGCTAAACAGCTTGAATGCAAATATATAGTAGCACATTGTATGAAATCTTCTGTGAACCTTTATAAGAGATTGGGCTTTCAAATGTTAGGCAATCTTTACTTATATACCTCTTCAGCATAATTCTGAGCGGTTACAAATTTTTACATTTGTTTTAAAAGTGCTATGTTTTTTTTGTATGAAGTGGTTTTAATATTGATTCTAATATTATTCTTTCTCTCTTATTCTAAATTAAAAATTAGTAATAAGATTAAGAACTTACAGCATCAAAATGTTATCATAAATAATTTAATTGATACTGTGAATGATGGGTTTTATATTTGGGATGCAAAAAAACGTATAGAAAAGTTCTCTCCCAATTTACTAATTTTGCTTAATACTGTTTTTTACTCATTTAATGAGTTTGTGAATTTTTTTGAGCAATCAGAAAGCTTAATCAAAAATTTTGTTGAGGCAAAGGAAATAAATAAATCTTTTACTCTAGATTTAAAGTCAAAAGACAGTGAGGTTTATTGCATATGTTACGGTAGAAGCATAATAGATGATTCTAACAATGTGATAGGTGTGCTGTTATGGATAAGGAATGTCTCAGACTGTAAGATAAAGGCTAACGGACTTGAGTTAGAAAATAGTAAGCTTACACAGGAAGTGGAGAGCTATAAAAACGTTTTCAACTCTTTACCATTTCCAATACTAAGATATAACAAGAGTAGAAAGGTGGAATTTTATAACTTGTTTTATGATAAATATGTAGATGGTTCTAAGAAATTTGCTATTACCGGTAGCGCTCATAGCACAAAACCAGGAAGACATGTCATAACTTATAAGAACGAACCTAAGGTTTTCGATTTTGTTAAAATTCCAATACAAGGTTCTGGTAGCATAGTAATGTATGGGAAAGATGTTAGTGATGCAGAGAAATTATATACTGAATTAAACAGTTATTTAGCTACACAGAAAAATTTGCTTGAGAGGTTACCGGTTGCTATAGTAATATATAGTAAGAATCAAAAGCTAAAATTTTATAATAATGCTTTTATAAAAACCTTTCAATTTGACCCAAAATTTTTGGCATCTTACCCAACTTATCACGAAGTTATGCTTTACCTCTTCGAATCTAAAAAGCTTTTAGAAAAAGAGGATTTTCAAACTATTAGTAACCAAAGACATGAGTTGTTCAAAAAATTATTTGAATCGTACGATGATACGATGCACTTCACAAACGGAAAAGCGTTCAGGGTATTAACAATACCCTACGCTTCGGAAGGTTTGCTGTTCTCTTACGAAGAATGCAAAAGATAATACTTAAACTCCTTCTCTCTCTACCATGAGCTGTTTTACTTTCGCTATTGCTCTTGCTGGATTAAGTCCTTTAGGACAAGTTTTTGTGCAATTCATTATTGTATGACAACGATACAACTTGAATGGGTCGTTTAAAACATCAAGTCTTTCACCTGTCTTATTATCACGGCTGTCAGCAATCCATCTGTAAGCTTGTAATAGTATTGCTGGTCCTAAAAATTTATCACTATTCCACCAGTAGCTTGGGCAACCAGTCGAACAGCAAGCACATAATATACAGTCGGACAAGCCATCTAATTTTTTTCTATCTTCAGAAGATTGAGAGTATTCTTTATTTGGTAGGGCAGGCTTATCTGCTTGTAACCAAGGTTTAATTGATTTGTATTGCTCATAAAATTGGCTCAAATCCGAGACTAGGTCCTTTATTACATACATGTGAGGTAATGGATATATTTTTACGTCACCTTTTATATCATGTATAGATCTAGTACATGCAAGAGTATTGGTTCCGTCAATATTCATGGCACAAGATCCACATATGCCTTCTCTACAAGAACGTCTGAAAGTTAAAGTCGAATCTATTTCATCCTTTATTTTTATTAATGCATCAAGTACCATAGGGCCACAACTATCCATATCAATAAAAAATGTGTCTATTCTAGGGTTTTTCTCGTCATCAGCAGACCAACGGTAAATTTGAAATCTTCTGATGTTTTTTGCTCTAGCAGGAATAGGATAAATTTTGCCCTTTTGATTAATTTTAGAATTCTTTGGCAAAGAAAACTGAACCATATCACTTACCTTTTATTGTTTATAGCTAAAACCCTTTGTAGATAACATATTTTATTATCATCTACTATATTTTTATTAAATTCCTTTTAAATCGCACACATATTGTAGCCAAGCGAAGCTAAAATCTCTCTTTCTAGATTTTTCATTATAATTTCTTCATCTTTTTTTTGGTGATCATAACCAAGTAAATGCAGTAATCCATGCACTAACATGTGTGCAATGTGAGCAAGAATGGGTATATAATACTCATGCGATTCTCTTTTTATTGTGTCTATTGAAATTGCTATGTCTCCTAAATCGCACTCATTAGACAATTGTTCATACGGAAATGATAGTACGTTAGTTGGCTTATCCATTTCTCTAAATTTTAAATTAAGTTGATGTAGCAAGTCATCATCAGCCAGAGCTATTGATATATTTGGTTTATAGTGGTCTATTTTTAATTCTTTTAGAGAAGCATTGATGACACCTAATACAAAATTTTTAGGATTTTCTATAATGCTGCACCATTTCTTGTCAAGAATATTTACTTCTAACATGAGTGACACATCAGTAAGGGTGTCATGCAAATAGCTGACACTGGAATCCAAAAAAGAAGAGTTATAGACCCTTGTGTCATGTACACAACTGTACGAATATTGTACACTAGAAGGATGTCATCCCAGTGTCTAGGCACTGGGATCCAGGAATTTTGATTAGACATCAAGTTAGTGAATATAAAAGTAGCTAATCTTATATTAAAACACAACGGCTTTAATGTGGTTGCATTAAGGCTGGATTCCAGTGTCAAGCACTGGAATGACACCTTTGTGTTTGATGCAAAATCGGCTATAACGTTTAATGCACTGCCTTCGAGACAAATATTCATACAGCTGTGCGTTGTGTGCTGAGATGACATCATTTAGGAACTGAAATGACAGGTATTACACATCACTCATCCTTATTATTTCATTCCATTCAATTTCCGAAACTGGGGCAATTGATAAACGTGGTTGTTTTAATATAGTCATATTTTTCAAAAGTGGGTTTTGTTTTATATTATTTAACGTTACTTGGTTATTTAAAGGTTTCAAAAACTTTACATTCACTAATCCGAACTTGGGATCATTAACATGATAATACTCTTTAAATACTTCAACGATTCCAAGTATTGCTTTCTCTTTACCTGTATGATAAAAAAACGCAAGATCGCTTGCTTTCATAATTTTCATGTAATTTTGAGCTTGATAATTGCGCACACCATCCCACTCAACTACCTGCTCCTTTTCCATTTTTTGCCATGAGTATTCACTTGGCTCTGACTTAAGTAGCCAAAATTGCATTATTTTTTTCTTCTTAAGTAAGCTGGTATATCATAGATATTGCTGCCCCACTTAGCTCCTTCGCTTACCTGTTCAGCTGGTTTTGTTTCCAGTGTTTTGTCTTGTGTACTTTCACTTTGACTATATGGCCACTTAAATTTCTCTTTCTCTGAGTCTTCGCTCTGACTTATAGGTGAAGTTTCTGATTTATTATTGCGACCATCAATGCCAGTTGCAAGAACAGAAACTCTAACTCTTCCCTCCATCGCTTGATCAAAAGTAGCACCAAATATTATATTTGCATTTTCATCTACTTCTTCACGCACTCTATTGGCTGCAGCATCAACTTCAAACAGAGTCATATCTCCGCCACCAGTAATGTTAATTAATATTCCTTGCGCACCTTTCATTGATACATTATCAAGCAATGGATTAGATATTGCAGCCTCTGCAGCACTAATTGCTCTATCTTCTCCTTCTGCCTCTCCGGTGCCGATCATCGCTTTGCCCATCTCGCTCATTACTGTTTCTATATCAGCGAAGTCAAGATTGATAAGCCCTGGCATGACCATCAAGTCAGTTACTCCTCTGATGCCAATGTGCAGAACATTATCAGCAAGTTTAAATGCATCAGAAAATGTAGTTTTTTCATTTGCAATTCTAAATAAATTCTGATTTGGAATGACAATAAGTGTATCCACGTATTTTTGCAGTTCTTCAAGTCCAAGCTCTGCAATGCGCATACGGCGCACACCTTCAAAACCGAACGGTTTAGTTACAACTCCAACAGTCAATATCTTTTTTTCTTTTGGCGCTCTATCCTTAACTGCGGCTCTTGCTTCTCTGGCTGCTTTTGCAATTACCGGTGCTGCACCGGTTCCAGTACCACCGCCCATTCCTGCTGTGATGAAAAGCATATGACTATCTTTTATATGCTCCATAATCTCATCAATTGACTCTTCTGCTGCACCTTTGCCAACATCAGGCAAAGCACCAGCACCAAGCCCCTTAGTTAAATTAATGCCAAGCTGAATTTTTTTATCACATAACGACTTTTCTAGTGCTTGAGCATCGGTATTTGCGACAACAAAATTCACTCCTTGCAAATTAGATTGGATCATGTTATTCACAGCATTTCCACCAGCACCACCCACTCCCACAACGGTAATCCTTGGGTGCAATATAGGTAACTCCGGCAGACTAAGATCAATAGACATTTAAATTACTCAAATTTAGCGAATTCACTTGATAATAAGTTACCGCTTTTTTAATAATATGCAAATACTTTTCACTTCTATAGGCGTAAACAGTAAACGGGATTTACTTATTCTTAACATTTATACTAATAAGTGCCGTTAATTATAATAACTAGATTCTTAGATGACATCACTTAACCGATGCAAAAAATAGAAAACGTTTATAAAAAGGGACAGAAACCTATCCCTTTTTATTTTGTTAAAGATCATTAGCTCCCTTATCTTTCTCTTCCCCTTTCAATGCTTCAACCGCAACATCTTTTAATTTTGAGGCAATTTGATATGTTCCATAAAGAACAGCAGCTGCAGCAATTGCCATTATGGCACCCGCAACTATCTGACCAGCAACACCTGTTCCGATAAATCCAGGTAATGAAGCAGCTATTGCTTGATTTGTTCCAACAAAGTAACTGGCAGTCTTAGCAAGAAACCCAGAAGCTTCTGCTGCACTAACAAAGCCTGCTTTCATATGCATTGCTGTAAAGACAACACTTGCAACTGCAAGCGGAAATAATGCTGTTCTCCCTTTATTATGCATAGCGTACTGACCAGCTCCACCAGCAGCACCAGGAATTCCCCAGTATTTTTCAGCTCGTATATATCCTTCTGAAATAGCATGAAAAATGCCATCCCCTTTTCTATACTCATAATTTGTTAATGCCATAACTCTACTCCTTAAATAGAATGTTAAAATTTCATTAAGGAAGCATATAGTAAAAAAAATTGCCTGTCAAGTAAACTAATTTTTTAATATACCTTTATTCTGTAATTGAGCGCTTCAGCAATGTGTGCTCTTTTTACTTCTTCACTTTTTGCAAGATCTGCAATAGTTCTTGCAACTTTTAATACGCGTGTGTAGCCTCGATTGGAAATGTAATTTTCTTTCAGTACGTATTTTAGCAATTCTAACCCTGCCTGATCTGGTTCAGTAAATTTATTAAATGCTTCACCGCTTACTTCTGAATTGCAACGAATATTTAATTCACTATAGCGCTCAGTTTGAACTTTTCTTGCTGCTATCACTCTTTCTCTTATGATTTTAGTACTTTCTCCCTCCACAGAGATTTCAGGAGAGAGTATGCTAACGTTTGGCATTTCAATGCATATGTCTATTCTATCAAGCAATGGGCCTGATATTTTGTTTTTGTAATCTGTGCCACACTTTGGAGCTTTGTTGCACGATCTGCTTGCATCACCTAAATAACCGCACCTGCAAGGGTTCATTGCAGCAATCAGTTGAAAATTTGCAGGGTAGGTTATGTGAGCATTTGCCCTTGCAACGGTAACTTTTCTATCTTCAAGTGGTTGGCGCAGAGAATCAAGCACAAGTCTTGGAAATTCTGGCAACTCATCAAGGAATAACACGCCATTGTGAGCCATGGTAATTTCTCCAGGTTTTGCATTCTTTCCTCCCCCTATCATCGCTGGCATAGAGCATGAATGATGAGGTTCACGAAAGGGACGAGTTACTTTGAATATTTCATTACCAGTTTTTGTTATGCTGGAAATAATATTAACATCAATCATCTCCTGTTCGGTTAAATCAGGCAGCAATCCTATAAAGCGCTTAGCAAGCATTGATTTTCCAGTACCAGGAGGGCCAACAAGAAGCATATTATGCCCACCTGCTGCTGCAATTTCAGCTGCTCTTTTTGCAACAACTTGGCCTTTGATATCCTTCATATCGGGAACCAATCTTTTTTCTTTGGGTGCATCACTATAATTAAAAATTACTGGCTGAATTAATTGCTCACCCTTAAAGTGTCTGATAATATCAGTTAATTTCTCTATAGCCAGAATTGAAACATTCTTCACCCATACAGCTTCTACACCATTTCCTCTCGGGCAAATTACTCCTTTATTGTCCTTTTTTGCATTAATTGCTGTTGGCAGCACACCTGAAACTGGAATAACTCTGCTATCAAGAGCCAGTTCACCCATGATTATATAAGACTGAACTTTTTCAACTGGTATCACATTCATTACAACAAGTAGTCCAATAGCAATAGCCAAGTCATAATGACTGCCTTCTTTCAGCAAATCCGCAGGGGAGAGATTAACTGTAATTCTTTTTGGAGGTAGTAGTAGATTGATTGAATTTAACGCTGCTCTGATGCGCTCTCTGGATTCTGCAACAGTTTTATCCGGCAAGCCAACAATATTAAAAGCTGGAATACCATTTGCCATATGAATTTGTGCATTGACATTTACTGTGCTAATTCCCTGAAGCGCAACGGTATTTATATTTGCAATCATAATATATTATATAAAATTGTTAATACAATATATTAAAGAAGCGATGAAGTAAAGGCTACAGCAATTAAAGATGGCTTAACTTAGCAAAAAAGTGTAGTATTCTATCACTTTGCTGATTACAAATGTTTATAAGGATAATCACTTTTTTCTTACTATATTCAAGTACGGCTTTTTGTAGTGATTGTAATTTTAATTTACCATACTGTGGGCTCAGTTGTAATCTAGATCTATCATATAGAAATTTAAGTAATATAAAAAAATTATTGAATAACGACGATAAGTTTGTTGCGCTTACGTTTGATGATGGACCGTCTAACAATAGAGTAAACGATATTATTAATGTTCTGGAAAGCTATGAAGCAAAAGCAACATTTTTTGTGCTTGGTGAACGTATAAATGAAAAAACGTCTGAAATAGTAAAGAAAATTCATGAATCAGGTCATGAGTTAGGCAATCACTCTTGGTCGCATAGGAAGTTGACATCACTTTCAAGTGAGGAACAATTGCAAGAATTGGAAAAGACAAATACAGCAATTAAAAATGCAATAAAACAAGATGTAAAATGGTTTCGTCCGCCATATGGATGTTATGACGATAATCTGATTGAAAATACTGATCAATTAAATATGTATTCAATATTATGGACAGTTGATTCGCTAGATTGGCAAGGTGATAAGCCAGAAACTTTAGTTGAAAGAGTTTTAAGTAATGTACATAATGGAGCAGTTATACTGTTTCATGATCACAATAACAGGTCAAACACAATTGAAGCTTTACCTCACATTATTAAAATACTAAAAAAATCAGGTTATAAGTTTGTGACCTTAAGTGAGTGGGAAAAAAGGGTTTGTAATACGGTAAAAGCCAGAAGTGTAACAATAAAAGAGGGGAAAAAAGTGTGTTTTGAAGGAATGTTATGTGGACAAAAAACAAAGTCTTTAACCGCAGAGCATTCATATTAGGTGGTATTCAGCTTACCATTTCCGCGGTTTTTAGTTGCAGGTTATATAATTTACAAATACGAAACAGACAAAAGTACGAAGCACTATCTAATAGTAATAGAATAAGAGTTGCTACTATTATGCCTAAGCGGGGCAAAATTTTAGATAGGAATAGCATTGAACTTGCGGTAAACAAAATTTCGTATGTTGTTTTGTTTGATGGTTCTGGTAAGGAAGTTGATTTGCAGACATTATCAGAAGTAGAGTCTAAAATAGCAAAATCGTCAGAAAAAATAACTGCTCTTTATAAACGTTATTACCCGTTTGGTTCAATGTGTTCTCATGTAATCGGATATACAAAAAGACAGCAAGGCATAAGCGAAGTAGGAATCAGCGGTATTGAATATACATATGATCATATATTGAAAGGCAAGTCAGGAAAATCTGAGCAGGAAATAAATTCTAAAAAACGCGTCATAAAAGAATTATCAAGCATACCACAACAAGACGGACAAGATGTACAACTGACAATTGATATTAATCTGCAAGAGAAAACCGCAGAGGTATTTAAAGATCACCAAGGCTCCGCAGTGGTAATTGATGTAAATAATGGAGAAATTTTAGCATTATATAATTCACCTTCTTACGATAATAATCTTTTTGCTAGCAAGCTATCAAATGAGACTTGGGAAAACTTGAATGCTCCTTCATTACCGCTTGTGAATCGTGCGTTATCATATCAAATTCCACCTGGTTCAATATTTAAAGTAATAGTTGCGCTTGCGGGTTTAAAAGACGGGATAATAACACCAGAAGAGAAATTCTCGTGCAAGGGCTATATGAAAATAGGTGAGCGGAAATTTCGTTGTCTGAAAAGCAAAGTCCATGGGTATGTATCTTTAAATGAGGCAATGGCATTATCATGCAACACTTACTTTTATAATATAGGGAAAAAAATAAGTGTAGACTCTCTAGTAGAAATGGCCAGAAAATTTGGTATTGGAAGTGGGCCACTGATTGGAACGTTTAAAGAAGAAGCTCCAGGGTTGTTGCCAGATAGAGATTGGCGTACACGAAAGCTATATTCGCAGTGGTATTTAGGTGACACTATCAACTTAGTTATAGGACAAGGGTATATGCTTACAACACCACTACAGCTTGCAGTTCTTGCAGCGAGGATTGCAACAGGAAAAGAGGTAATTCCCCGCATTAAGATGAATGAAACGATACAAGATTTTCCCGATATTGATGTGGATTGTGAGCATCTTAGCATAGTTCGAAAAGCTATGTTTGATGTGGTGAATTCTAAAACTGGAACCTATAAGAAAGGGCTAAGCGGTATACAAATTGCCGGTAAAACCGGTACACCAGAGATAAACTCTAAGGGCGAAAGTCATAAGTTATTTATCGCCTATGGCCCTTACCATAACCCGCGCTATGCAATCTCTGTGTTTATAGAACACGGCAAAGCCCCACGCCAAGATGTTGCTATAGCTAATGAAATATTTCAGTATATGCTTGAAACTATGAGTATTAAACTTCTTGCATAACCATATAACAAACTTTTATTGGGAATAGAAACGAAAAAACTTACTTGACACCCTTCGCCAGCGCCCTTATCATGATAGTGAAGCTATTGTATTTGCTTTCGCCAATCTGCAGATTAAAAGGTAAGGATTACTTAATGTATCGGCGTCTTATGTTCAATTTTTTGCAGTATATAGATACTGTATGTCTTTACAAAACTTCATCTACATCTAGATTTTTATCTAAATAAGCTGAACGCGCTTATAAAGCGTTACAAGACATCAAAAAATGCCAATACTTGACAGAGATAGTAAAAGACTAGCTAACTCGGGGATTCTTTGTCTTTTTTTCTGCTTAGTAAACTTCTTAAACATTTGCAGCGTAAGTTAGTTGCAATTAAAAGCAGCTTAATCTTGCTTGTCAAGCGTTTAAAACATAAAAAACGCCAATATTTTAAAGCGGATAATAACCCCAGGGCTTCTTTTGCCTTTTTTTTCATTTAGTAAATTTCTTAATATTTATAGCTAAACAACAACCGTCATCCCTAAGTATCCCGCTGCTTGTTAGCGGGATCTAGAGATACCGCGACGTCTCACCTATAGCCTTCAGTGCTCCTTTTTTTGTCATCCCAGCGTCACGCGTTGGTTTCAACATTATATCATGAACTTTCTAAAATTCATTGAGTTATGCTTTCAAACGGTAGTGCCGGGGTGTGAGTATAACGATTATCAGTATATAAAAGTCATAGCAGACAGGCTGGAAGCAGCGAGCGCTGGTGAAGTGAAACGAATAATATTCAATATGCCTCCGCGTTCAATGAAATCCCTGTGCGCTAGTGTTGCGTGGCCCGCATGGATACTGGGAAACCAACCAACTGCGAGAATAATAGTTGCAAGTTATTCTCAGCGGCTCAGCGAAAAGCACTCGCTCGACACCAGGTGCGTGTGCAGTCTAGTTGGTATAGAGCGCTATTTCCAGAGATAGAACTATCCAAAGACCAGAATACCAAATATAAATTTCAAACAGTGCAGAGAGGATACAGAATCGCAACATCAGTTGGTGGAACACTAACTGGTGAAGGTGGTGATTTTATCATTGTGGACGATCCGCTCAGTTCTGCTCAAGCTTTGAGTGAAACGCTTAGAAAGCGTGCCACAAACTGGTTTGATCAGACTTTAGTAACCAGGCTGAACGATAGAAAAAAAGGAGTCATCGTTCTTGTAATGCACAGGCTACACCAGGAGGACTTAACTGGACACCTTCTCTCCAAGCCAAAAAACATATGGCATCATATTTGTTTGCCAATGATTTCTGAAAATAAG
Source organism: Wolbachia endosymbiont (group A) of Andrena fulva (assembly GCF_964026815.1). NCBI lineage: Bacteria > Pseudomonadati > Pseudomonadota > Alphaproteobacteria > Rickettsiales > Anaplasmataceae > Wolbachia > Wolbachia endosymbiont (group A) of Andrena fulva. Next base: position 1,259,729 of record NZ_OZ034701.1, on the reverse strand, counting down.
CAGGTTATTTATTCAATCAAAAAGCCAATACCTCCCGTTCCTATCATCCGAGTAGCTCAGCACTGTGCGACCAGGCGATTATATAATAAACCAGCGTCACCTGTAAGGATATTATATTCAAGAGAAGAAGGTCAGTTGTTATATCCCCTCGATGGAGGAAAAGAAGAAGTTGAGATAATAAAAGCTGAACTTGGGAGTTACGCTTTTGCTGCTCAATATCAACAAAACCCTCTGCCGCTTTCAAGTGGTATAATTAAACCAGAGTGGTTGAAACGCTATAAAAAATTTCCTGATAATCTCTCGCATATAACACAAAGTTGGGATACTGCGGTTTCAACAAGTAACATGAGCAACTTTAGTGTCTGCACCACCTGGGCAAAAATAGATAATAAATTCTATTTACTCGACGTATATCGCGCAAAGCTTGAGTATCCAAAGCTTAAAGAACAGGTTTTGTCACTAGCTGCAAGATGGACGCCACACGCAATTTTAATCGAAGCAAAAACAAGTGGTCAACAATTGGTGCAAGAGCTAAAGACAAACAGTGATTTACCGATTATTGAAATAGTGCCACATGATGACAAGCTCACTCGATTTCATCAAATTGTTCCGATTATAGAGTCTGGCAAGGTTTTTCTGCCACATCAAGCAGTATGGCTGAACGATTTTGAGTATGAGATTTTAATGTTTCCTGAAACTCGACACGATGATCAAGTAGATAGTACCGTGCAATATCTCCAGTGGGTGAGAAACAGTACCTCCAGGGTTGCAGCTATACGAGCATTGTGATTTGAGTCTACCAGTACTGGGATGACAGCTAGGAGACAACCGTCATCCCGCTTCTTGTTAGCGGGATCTAGAGATACCGCGAATGAATCGCGGTATGACGTAGGACTGCTGTTATTCCAGTGTCTGGGCACTGCCGTCTTGGATGGAAAGGCTGGATCCAAGTAGTCAGCTACTCGTATGACATCTTTGTGTTTGAGGCAAAACCAGCTATAACATTTCTTCGCAAACAAATGTTCGTACAGTTGTGGGTCGTGCACAACTCTATTCCTATAGTGAGTAGCTCCCTCCTATCTTATTTATATCATATTTTTAACTTACCCAATAACATAAATTACTTTAGCTATGCTATAGCTAAAGTGGCTTAGGTTTACTTACAATTTGAAAAACAACAAATTCGTCATTCCGCTACTCGTTAGCGCTGCGGCGGTATGATGTAGGGAAACCTTTCTTGGGTTAGCTATATCAATAGCATTGCTTTAAAAAGAGTGCCCATATTTTCAGTCAACCTTAAGAATTCACTAAAGATCCTATTCTTTTGTTCATCACTTGCGCTTTTCATTAAAGCCTGGGTTCTTTCTTTTATGCCAAAAAGATATAAAAATTCCCTTTGAGTTAAAATCTCACAATCTACATGCTTTAATGAATCTCTTAACGCTTGAAAGTTCACAAGTGCGGTAATATCACTATTACCAACATTCTCAAGAAAATTAGCATACTTATGTTGTTTTATCGATTGCAAAGTGCTCTTATATGCGGGGTATACATAACCGTAATCTACAATCAAAGCAGCTCCTTTATTATTATATATCTTCTTCTCAAGTTTTTTTAATATTTCAACCCCAACTGAACATATTTCCACCACTGCACCATTAAAAAATTTTCCATTTGTCATCTGAGTAGCTGACACTGGAATCCATGATTCTTTTTTTCTGGATTCCAGTGTCACGCACTGGCATGACACCAAGAGACTGCCATCATCTTGTTTTGTCACCATATTTTCATACCACCCCTCATCATGATATACAAACTGATCTATCGGAAGAGCGTCAAAGAACTCATTTGCTAAAAAAATGGTTGGTTGTTCTGGTAGGTTGTCAATATTTTTGTGCCAATTAACATCTAAGCTTTTTAATTTTTCCTTTTGTATCTTCCGTAAAGTAGGGCTTATTTCAACTAAGTGGATCAACATCGAATTAAAAAAGCTGCTGTATTTTTTAGTGACTCTTATTATATCGTGAATGAGTGTTCCTTTGCCTGGCCCAAGTTCAACTAGAGAAAATTTTGATGGCTTTCCTAATTTTTCCCATGTATGCATTATCCAAACTGCAATTACTTCACCAAATAATTGGCTGATCTCAGGTGCGGTAGTAAAATCACCATCCTTACCAAGCGGTAATTTACTTGTATAATAGCCGTATTTTTCATGGTACAAAACGGCATTCATGAAATCACTGATGGATATTGATCCTTGACTTTTGTCAATTAATTCGTGTATATAAGTGAGCATGTTATTAATAAATGTTTAACTATAGCGTGCCATAATATAAAATAGTAGAGTATTTATATATATAGTATACACTTAAGTTTGTGAGTAATAGTGCTTCAGTTATGGACGACAAAAACACCGATTATGTTGCCCTTATAGCTCAAGATGATAGTATTGAATACAAATTTGAAGAAGCTGTCAATTTTATAGAAAACAAGGTTATAAATGCTGATGGGCTAACTTTAGCGGAAGTGTTTCAAGTGCTAGTTCAAATGCTAGATGGTGATCTAGCATTGGTAAAAAAAGTACTAGCATATGCTAATATTATGGCAAAGCATGGAATGAAGGTAGCAAAAGAGTCGCAATTAAGCAGAGCTGATGTTCGCCGAGCTTTGGAAGGTAGAGAAAGTGTTGTCAATAGACAAGATTTTATAAAGAAACCACCTCTTCCACCTGCTATAAAATCGACCAAAAAGAAAAGTAGAGGTCTTTAGATGGCTGAATCTATAAAAAAATTTACTGTACAATGTGACTTCAAAGGACAAAGTTCACCTTTTGCAATATACATAGGAAATCCAAAAAGTGATGCTCATCCAATTCATCATCAAGATTCCTGGCTTGTAAAAGAACGTGGAGGGAATATTCCTAATAAAGTAAAAGAAAGTCTACAAAAATTATATAAACTATCTCAAGAAAATGGAGTCTCTTTCTCAGAGTTATGCGCGTATGCCATTACTGTGGTTAGTAACAATGATAAAAAAAGTGACGACAAGCAGTGAGATAGTTTAATCCCTCAATATTTCATTTATAGAGATTTTCGATCTCGTCTTTTCATCCACTTTTTTTACTATGACTGCACAATAGGTTAAAATATTATTTTTAGATGGAATAGACCCTGGTACCACTACAGAATAAGGTGGCACTTCGCCGTAAAATACCTTGCTAGTTTCTCTATCAATAATCTTTGTTGATGCCCCAATAAACACGCCTATGCCAAGGACTGATCCTTCTCTCACTACCACACCCTCGGCCACTTCGCTACGTGCTCCAATAAAGCAATTATCTTCTATAATGACAGGTGAAGCTTGAATAGGCTCAAGAACTCCACCTATTCCCACTCCACCGGAAATATGACAGTTTTTTCCTATTTGCGCACAGCTACCAATCGTTGACCAGGTATCTATCATTGTTCCTGAATCAACATATGCACCAACGTTGATAAAACTTGGCATTAGAACAACATTTGTACCTATATAAGCAGATCGGCGAACAAAACACCCAGGAACTGCTCTAATTTTTAACCGGCGAAATTTCTCCTCATTCCATTCACTAAACTTGTTACCGATCTTATCAAACCAGCAATTAGTATTATCTATTATTTTATTTTCTTCGGTGAGAAAATGTAATAATATTGCCTGCTTTATCCACTTATGTACTACCCATTCTCCACTTGATAGCTTTTCTGCTACTCTAATTTTGCCACTATCAAGGAGCTCAATTACCTCTTTAATTGCTATTCTTGCTGTTTTCTTTAGATTACAGTCATTAAATTTTTCTCTATTTTTCCAAATATCTTTTATCTCACTCTGTGTTTTTTTTAGTTGCAAACCTTCCATTTGTTATATATATATTAATATTAAATTTGTAGCTCTGTATCATTTAAGCTTGTTACTACTTTATACGTAAGTACTATGAAAATACAATGTTATAATTGTACTAAGACTTACTTAGTATCTCCTAAGCAAATTGGTGCGTCTGGAAGAAAGGTAAAATGTACGCACTGCAATCACATATGGCATGAATATCTAGAAGAAGTGTCAAACAAATCGCACTCTGCTAATATACAGGAAAAAAAAGTTAGTGGAAGGAATTTTTTACAAAATCTAGCATTTACCACTCTAGCTTTTGCAACAGCTACAGGGTTATGCATTGTAATTGCTAATGGCATCTTTCCTAGAGAGATGAACAAAGCATACAAAACGATCAGTTCATATAAGGATTCAATAAGCTATAAATTAGGGTACAAAAAAGAACAAACGGAAAGTCCAAATGTAAAAAAACTTGCTGTAAATAAGTTTTATCAAGACTACCTTTTTTTATCTAATTTAAGATCTAGTTAAATAGGCATACCGATATCGGTATCCAGCTTCTCTAGCTACTTAGATGGTGTTTAGGGTGACAGAGTTTAAAAATAAGTTATTTTTTAGTAAAAAAGGCAGCTCATGAGTATTAAAATTGCACCTTCTATACTTTCAGCAGACTTTGCAAAATTAGGAGAAGAAGTAAGAAAAATTAGCGATTTAGGTGTAGATTACATACACATAGACGTTATGGATGGGAATTTCGTTCCAAATATTACAATTGGTTCTAGCGTTGTCTCTGCAATACGTAAATACAGCAATCTTCCTTTTGATGTGCATTTAATGGTCAAATCTCCTAGTAACCACATTGAAAGCTTTATAAATGCTGGTGCTGATATTATCACTGTACATGCAGAAGCAGAGATACATCTTGAGAGGTTGATAAGAAAGATAAAGTCATACAAAAATGTAAACGACGCAAAAAAACCGATTCAAGTTGGAGTTTCAATTGTTCCTTCAACTTCTCCAAGTGTGCTTGAATACATAATACATGAGCTAGATATTGTGCTGATTATGACAGTCAACCCTGGCTTTGGAGGGCAGGAATTCATTCATTCACAGTTGAACAAGATATCTACTATAAAAAAAATGATACAAGAGCGTAACCTTAAAACACAAATTTCAGTAGATGGTGGAATTAACTTTTCTAACGCAGCTGATATAATAAAAGCAGGTGCAGATATTTTAGTTGCGGGATCGGCGATATTCAAGGCTGAAGATATTAAGAAGGCCGTAAACGATCTTAAAAATCTATTGTTGTGACCCTATATAGCTAAAGTGGCTTAGGTTTACCTACAATTTGAAAAACAACAAATTCGTCATTCCGCTACTCGTTAGCGGAATCTATGCTGAGATACCGCGGCGGTATGACGTAGAAAAACCTTTCTTGGGTTGTATCCGTTCAGCTAAGCGGTGTGAGAGATGATAGATAAGAGGTTTTGGAAAGCCCATTTGTTTCCATGTCAAGTATAATGAAATTATCCGTTCAAGTTCCCCACTTCGATTGGGTAAAATATGAATTTTTGCGATAAACGACATAATGCCGTATCTGCTGTTCAGCATGGTTGTTTGTCAGCGGAATGTTTTCTGGGTCATCTAAAAAATTCCACATTATTCTTTCAGATTTCAAAATATTTTTTGCAACTCGAGAAGCTCCAATTGCTTCAGGTAAACGGCTTCAAGTAATACCTTGTACGTTTTCGCAATTTTCTGGCACGTCTGGTAAATCTAAAAACATCTATCTCATTTTTTAGCAAGGCCTTTTTTAGTGCAAATAATTCAGTGGCTACGTTTCTTAAGTAACAGCCCAGAACTTTAACTTCAACTATGTGCTAATCTTTCAAAATCTCTTGATAAATGTGCCCAACAGATTTGCCTGTTCTTATCGGCAAAGTAGTTGTATGCTGCGTACCTGTTGTAAGCTATTGCGATTGCAGAACTTACTATTTTGTAAAACCTTCATTCCTCTTGACTCTGTCAATTTTATAAAACTTGCTGTATTACTGGCAAACATCCAGCACCAACCAAGTTTACCTTTGTTATAATGGCTCGTTTCATCGATATGCAGAACTTCACTTTTACTTACTTCTTGCTCGATTTGCTCATATGCTTCTTGGCATTTTTCTGCAACTCTAGCCTCGCTATTTGACACGCTACCAACACTGATGTCCAGGTTGAAAATATTTTTTATAATATTTGCTACTTCTCTTTTCGAGTTCTTGTAAAATCCGCTCAGCGCCGCAATTGTTGACTTAACTTTTGGACCAAATGTATCCGCAGTAACACCTTCTGGTAGCCTGCTACTTTTTCTTTTTCCACACTTGCAACAGCGGCCATTGGTATTCCACAACATAAGGCTTAATTTCTGGCAAATCAACTTTTTGATGAATGTATGGCTCTTTCGATATCGCAATTTCTCCTCCGCACTCGCAAGAACTCTATTTTCACCACTTCATCTGCTTCCATTTTAGGGCGATACTTTCCTTCATGCCCAATCTGTGCCCCTATTTTCCTGTCACTTTTTTTCTTTTTCTTCTTTAGCTTGTATAACTCTTTTGAGCTCGGTATCGATGAATTTTGTGAATTCAGACCTAGTCTTTCTTTCAATTCAGCATTTTCGATTCTTAGCGCCTTATTCTCAGATCTAAAATTTTCGTTTTCTATCTCTAACCTCTTTATCTCTGCTTTTAGTTGCTCTATCTCTATTTTAAAGCTTTCACAGAGCTTGAGAAGACTAGCTAGTAGATCAGACATATTTACCACACATACTACTTGTGATATTATGTTTTTAGCACTCCTTGTCTACTTTTTATTTTACCGCTCCGCTGAACGGATACCTTTTTTTTACTGTTTGAGTATGTAAGGATTATGACGACCTATCCCAAACCTCAACTATATCCTCACTAAACTCTATTATCTTTGTTTTTTTAAACTGATAACAGTTGTTAATGAATTGAATCCCTAAATCTCCTACAAAAGGAGTGGCATCATTGCCTAAAATTTTACCACTGCGGCATATTATCAACCTGTCGATTAAATTACACTTTAATAGTTCTGTGATTAACACTCCTCCACCTTCAACTAATAATCTTGTTATACCAATTTCTGAAACAAGTTTTAATGCCATGTCCTTTAGGCAAACCTTACCTGCGTTGCTTGAATTAACTACTAAGTAGTTAATGTTTTTTATTTTTTTCTCTACTTCTTTATTTGTGATGACCCAAGTTATTACTTTGTCTGCAGTCTTTGCAATGTTATGCTCTTCCTTTAATCTCCCTTGGCTATCTATAATTAGCCTTATTGGCGATCTACTTCCAAGTCCTGGTAATCTGCAAGTTAAGAGTGGATCATCATTAATAAGAGTATTGCTGCCAATCATAATTGCATCATATTTTGCTCTAAGCTCATGCACCCAATTTCTCGTATTTTCACTTGTTATCCATTTGCTATCGCCTGTAAATGTTGCGATTTTTCCGTCAAGAGTTGTTGCGACTTTGCAAGCTATAAATGGTCTATGTAATTCTTTAGTGGTGAAAAAACCGACATTCAGTTCTTTTGCCTCTTTTTGCATAATACCTTGCTCAACTTCAATTCCTGCTTCTTTCAGAGCTTTCATGCCTCTGCCTGAAACTCTACTATCTGGGTCAATAGTTGCAATTACTACTCTTTTTATGCTAGCTTTTATGATTTTTGCAGTGCAAGGCCCCGTGACTCCGTGATGACAACATGGCTCAAGAGTGATATATATAGTTGCGCCATGAGTTGAATCTTTAGCGTTTTGCAAAGCGACTACCTCCGCATGCGGACGCCCACCAATCCCTGTATATCCCTCACTAACAATTGTACCATCTTTTACAATAACACACCCGACAGCAGGATTTGGTGCAACATTTCCAAGATTTTTTTCTGCAAGCCTTAATGCAATTGACATGAAATGATCATCAGTCATTAGAAAGAAGTCATTTCGTATGAGGTATCAAAAATTCTTCTGTGCTCGTGTATAGCAAATCTATCTGTCATACCTGAGATATAGTCACATATTATTACTGAACGCTGAGATTCACAAGCGAGTTTGCTCCACTCTGTGGGAAGTAATCCTGGGTTTTCATAAAAACATTGAAAGAGTTCCTGTATTATGCGTTTTGCTTTGTTCATCGTTCTACTCAGTTTATAGCTTCTGTATATTTTCTCCATGTTGAATCTTTTCATTTCTTTTGTAGCATTCGCAACTTCTGGTGAAAATGTGACTAGCATTTTATTTAGACTTCTTACGTCTTCTACGCTTTTTATTTTGTGATCTTCAATATTTCTTTCAGTCTGAGAAACAACATCACTTATCATAGTTCCTATAGTTCCACTCAGTGATTCATGTATGAGTTTGCTCTGAGGCAATTCTGAATATCTGCTCCTTATGTCTTTAAACATTTTTTCAATTAAAGGAACATTCAGCAAATCTTCGATGGTTACTAAATTCGCCCTGAGTGCATCATCAAGATCGTGAACACTGTAAGCAATATCATCGGCAATTGAAGCAACTTGCGCTTCAATGCTTGAAAATTCTTCAAGTTTTAGATCATATTTTTTGTTGTATTCTAATAACAGCTGATTACTTGTAGAAGACTCCGCGTTTTGACCAAGCAAGGGACCGTTATGTTTTGCAACTCCTTCAATCACCTCCCAACTTAGATTCATACCATCAAAATCAGCATGTTTTTGTTCAAGATAAGTTAAAATCCTTATAGCTTGAACATTATGATCAAACTCATACTTCTCGTTATCAAGATTCAAATCTTGAACTGATTTCTTTAGAGCATCTTCACCTGCATGACCAAATGGAGGATGACCAAGATCATGTGCGAGCGCTATGCATTCAGTGATATCCTCATTTAAGCCAAGTCTACGCGCAATGGACCTTGCAATTTGTGCAACTTCAAGGCTATGAGTAAGCCGAGTGCGATAGTAGTCGTGCTCATAATTGATAAAAACTTGTGTTTTGTACTCCAATTTTCTAAACGCATTAGAGTGAATGATACGGTCCCTATCACGCTGAAAGCAGCTGCGATTCTCATCTTCTGGCTCTTTGAAGTATCTCCCTTTTGTTTTGCTTGGAAAACATGCATAATTTAATAGAAAATTATTGTTTGACATGTAAAATTTCTACTATAATAAGTTATCAATAATAAACGGTGGTTACTATGTCAACAAATTACAACATCAACTTAACTGATAATGCACTAAAAAAAATCCACTCTCTTGCAGAGCAGGAAGGGGATAAGAGTTCCATTTTACGGGTTGCAGTTTCAGGTGGTGGATGTTCTGGCTTCAAATACAATTTTCTTATGGATCAAATGAATAAAAATCTATCTTTGGATGATGAAGACGATGATTACGATGATGAGTTTGATGACGAAGACGAAGATGATGACTATGACTATGAAGAAAGTGAGGACTATAGAAGCCACTCCAGTTTTAGCGAAAAAGGTAAAGATATAGTAATTAATGATGAAAATGGAAACCCTGTATTAATGGTTGATAATTGTTCAGCAAAATTTTTAAATAACTCAGTTATAGATTATACTGAGGATCTCAGTGGTTCTGGTTTTCAAATAAAGAATGCCTTTGCTAAGTCTCAATGTGGTTGTGGTAACAGTTTTTCGGTTTAATTATTACTAAAACTTAGATGCCTTCTGGATCTTTTAAACATGGGTGGTAATGTAGCACTAGAACTAACTTCTGTAGATAAAAGCTTCAAGGACAATTCTGCTGTTGTAAAGGATATCAACTTAAGTGTTACAAGAGGGCAAGTAGTAGCGCTGATTGGCAATTCAGGTGCAGGGAAAACAACTATATTGCAAATCGCAGGCTTATTGGATAAGCCAACTTCAGGTATAGTTACGATAGATGGAATAAATTGCACACAAGCCAGTAATAAGCATAAAACTCATGTAAGAAGAAATTTTCTTAGTTTTGTTTATCAATTTCACTATTTGTTACAAGAGTTATCGGTGTTGGAAAATATTATGCTTCCTCAACTCATTGCAGGAAAAAGCAAAGCTGAAGCAAAAAAAAATTCGCAAGCAATGTTGGAAAAATTTGGTCTGGAAAACAAAGCAAGTAGCATGGTATCTGAAGTTTCGGGTGGGGAAAGGCAGAGAGTTGCAATTGCAAGAAGCATTGTAAATTCTCCAAAGCTTTTACTTGCAGATGAGCCAACAGGAAACTTAGATCCAACAAATTCTTTTAACGTGTTTTTACTGCTACATTCATACGTAAAGGAAAATAACAGCTCTATGCTTATAGTAACACACAATCATCTCCTTGCAGAAAAGGCAGACTGCATTTTCCAATTGAGAGATCGATCATTAGTGAAGTTGTGAATAGGAAAAATAGCACAATTTCTATGCCTTATACTTATCTAACCAATGATCATTAACAGAGTACAACTCGCATGAAATGCTTTCATTGCTTTTTATACACGGACTTTTTAACTTACGCTGTTTACTTAGGGAACACCCCGATAACATAAACACAGCTAAAACAAAAAATAATAGCTTTTTAAACATAACAAAACCTTTTCATTTATATTACTACACTCATTTCTCTTGTTTGTAAAGATTAGGCATATTCTTTTACCCTTACCTCTTTTTTGACCTTTTGAGAAGAAATAGTTGCACTATTCAAGCGCAGTTTTATATAATTGTCCACGATTTGAGTCACTTCCTCTTCTTTATCCTTTAGAAAGTGATTAGTATCATCTATTATATGGTATTTCATGTGATCACTTCTTACTGAATTTATCAACCTTTTTGCTAATTCTGTTACATCGCTTTCTTCTGAGATTGTATCATTACTGCTTTGTATTATAAGCCCAGAAACTGGACAGGGAGAAAGAAAAGAAAAATCGTACTTAGTTACCGGAAGAGAAAGAGCAATAAAACCCACTATCTCAGGGCGGCGCATTGTTAGCTGCATAGCCACCCATGCTCCAAAAGAAAAACCAGCGATCCAAATTGGAACATTGCTAGGATTATGTTCCTGAAGCCAATCAATGGCTACCGCAGCGTCAGTTAATTCTCCTATACCCTTATCAAAAGTTCCGGTAGATTTTCCCACACCACGAAAGTTAATCTTCAATGCAGAAAAATTGTTATCGATAAAAGACGTATATGTACTATGTACAATTTTACTATCCATATTACCACCATATTGAGGATGATGATGTAAAACCAGCACAACCGGCGCGTTGGCATCTTTGCTTTGGTGGTATTCACCTTCTATCTTTCTTGTTGCATTATTTAAAAAAACTTCAACCATGGTAACTCCTAATAAGAACCCGCTTGACAGGTATTGATGACGTGAGTTATTAATTATGTATTAATTTCGCTGTTTTTGCAATAAATTTTTTATCGTGTTAAAGCTAACGTACATAGTTATGGCTATAGTTGATGGTAAACTTATTTAAGTGACAGATGAGTCCATTCTCTTTAGAAAATAGTGGTTGCGTATATGCTGATTACAATGCAACTGCTCCAATTAGTGAAAATGTAAAAAAAAGTATATTTGAGGTCTTGTCAAAACAAACGCTCAATCCATCATCACTACATAAGAGAGGACAAGAAGCGAGGAAGATTCTTCAGGATGCAAGAGATAACGTACGTGGTGCTATTGGCGTTTCAAGTGATAAAGAAATAGTTTTTACGTCTGGTGCAACTGAAGCGAATAACCTTGTTATGAGAGGAATAGCAGGCTACCTGCATATAATTTCAGCTATAGAGCATCCTTCAATTCTTAATTCTGCATGTAATCCATATATAATACCTGTTAATCAGGAGGGCATTGTTGACTTTTTAGAGCTAGAAAAAATTCTAAGCGAACTTAAAGGAAACAAAGCAATAGTTTCAGTTATGATGGCAAATAACGAAACCGGAGTTATTCAACCTATTGAGGAAATAGCTAAAATAGTACACAAGTTTGGAGCAATTTGCCACACTGACACTGCTCAAAGTGTTGGGAAAATTAAAGTTAATATGGAAGATTTAGGAGTGGATTTACTCACTTTATCCGCCCATAAATTTGGCGGTGTAGCAGGCAGTGGAGTTTTAATATTCAATAAAGAACTTGCGATAGAACCTATTATAATAGGTGGTGGACAAGAGAAGGGATTTCGTGGTGGTACGGAAAATATTGTTGCGATTGCAGGCCTTTCTGCTGCACTGCAAAATATTCCAGACCTTCTATCAAAAATGGATGAAGTAAAGGAGCTACGTGATCAATTAGAGTGTGAATTATTAAATCTTGCCAGTGACATAAGAATCTTCGGTAAAAACTCTAAGAGGCTGCCAAACACAAGTTTTATTTATATGCCAGGAGTAAAGAGTGATGTGCAGCTTATGCATTTTGACTTGAATCATATTGCAGTTAGTAATGGCTCCGCATGTTCTTCTGGAAAAGTTGAGCCTTCCCATGTTTTGCTTGCAATGGGGGCAACAAAAGAGCAAGCAGAGTGTTCAATTAGAATCAGTATAGGTCCAGAAACTAAACCACAAGACATAAAAAAAATAGTGGATTGTTGGTATAATATCTACAAGCAGAACTCCTTGGTATAGATAATACGTGATATCATGCAGGGAGCTATAAATTAGATGTAAAAAATTCCTTTACAAGTTTCGCCAGCCCCCTTATCATAACAGTGAAGCTATTTATTTATCTTCGCAATCTGTGCAGGTTAATGACAAAAAACTTAGGGTATTTGGCGTCTCATGTTTAATTTTTCGCACTACGTGCATCGCATGTCTTTAAAAATTTTTAGGTTTTTACCTATATAAGCCGAAACGCGCTTACAAAGCGTTTAAGACAGCAAAAAACGTCAAATTGACAAGGGAGAATTTGAATGCTAGCTACTACGGGGTTTCTTTGCCTTTTTTCCTGCTTAGTAAATTTCTTAAACACTTGCGGTGTAGGTTAGTTGCAAGTTAAAAGCAGCTAAATCGCTCTTAATCAAGCGTTTTAGAATAAAAAAAACGCCGATATTTTAGTACATAGTAAATAGCCAACCACCACGGGGCTTCTTTTGCCTTTTTTTTATTTAGTAAATTTCTTAAATATTTATGGCTAAAGCAATTTAAGAGACCGAAAATGGTGTCATTTCAGTGCCCCTGTAATGTCATCCCAGTGCCCTGACTACTTGGATCCAGGAATTTTATTAAGTTGGTGAGCATAAAAATAGCTGTTTTACGTTAAAATACAATATTTTGATGATTATGGAAAGGCTGGATTCCAGTGCCAAGCACTGGAATGACATCCTCCCTTATGGAAATTGCTCTCAAATCACAATGTTCGTACAGCTATGGAATGAATCGCGGTATGACGGTTATCAGTAAACATGAATTACTTTAGCTATGCAATCAGGCTTCCTAAAAACACTTTGTAGCCAATCAATTCTTGAGTATAAAAAGAATTCCTTTAATAATAAGGTATGCTAATCAGGAATTTAATAAAACAAGCAACTCAAGTAGGAAGCAGTGAAAATGCAATACGGTATGTCGAATATCTCTATCAATTTGAGAAGTTTAGAAACACATTAAACCTCACTTTATCACTAATAAAGCAAAACAGGCTCTCATTTGAAATATACCAAGAGGGATTAGTGGATATGGAAGAGGGAGTGTGTAAGACAATCAGGTCTTCCAGTGTAAATAGATATGTTATTGTACTGAGGAAGTCAAACCCATACATTATAGTGCATGAACTTTCACACATGGTTGAAAATGAACTGAACTTAAGTTTGGAACAGGAATTTCTCCATAAAGTTTACCAGGATATTGAGCAGAACCTAAAGCAAGCAAATATTCTTGTGCAGAAAATTATCGGCCAAGTTATATTTAAGGAGATACAGGCTTATCAAACTGCAAAATCACGTGCATCTGAATTATTTGCACGCTATTTTGAGCTGTTTGCTTGGGCGCAGGAGGTTTACCCTAAAGATAAAGAATACTTAATCCGCACTCAAGACTTAAACAAAGTGTTCCTTGCTACTGGCCAATGGAAAAAGAGCTACCTTGATTCACAAATGATGGAGAGAATAGATAAGGAAATCAAGGAATACAGCAATAAAACTGCCACTAAAGACGTAACCAAAGTGCAAAGCAGTTGGACTAATAAATTTTCTCCTGGGGGCAAAAAAATTAGCTCTATATTTGGAGATGATGATTAGCTTATAGTGCAGGTTTTCCTACGTCATCCCGCGATTCATTCCACGACTGTACGAACGTCTAGTTTAGTGATAAAATGTATATAACTATTGATGTCATTCGAGCATTTACATTTGTTACATCAGCACTCACATTTGTCATCTCAGTCTCCTCTTCCTGTCATCCCAGTGCGTGACACTGGGATGACACCATCATAAAGGAATCAGTGTCAGCTACTTTCATGACACCATTCTTTTTTCTTGATCCAAGTAGTCAGGGCACTGGGATGACGAGAGAGGAGACCTGGAATAACAAGAAAGTGCTCCATCTCAATAGCGCAATGTTCATACGATTGTAGATTCATTCGCGGTATAGATCCCGCTAACACGTAGCGGGATGACGGTTGTCGGTAAATCTTTTAGCTGTAGAAGTTAACTTTGCAGTTAACTTCTACAGCGTTTCAAGATATAGTTTTGATAATAAAGTGCTCGAATATACATGAAAACCATTTTAGCTGTTGAAACAAGCTGCGACGAAACTGCAGTAGCGATTGTAAATAGTGACAAGCAAGTCCTTGCTCACGAAATTCTCTCCCAAGCAGAACACAAAAAACGTGGTGGGGTGATCCCTGAAATAGCTTCACGTGCTCATATGGAGCATTTAAGTGGTCTAATAAAAAGCGCCGTGGAAAAATCTAACCTTAACTTTTGTGACCTCAATGCAATTGCAGCAACATCAGGACCAGGACTCATAGGTGGATTAATAGTTGGTACAATGATGGCTAAAGCAATTGCGCATGTAGCACAAAAACCATTCATTGCAGTGAATCACTTAGAAGCGCATGCATTGGTTATTAGGTTACTGCATGAGGTAAAATTTCCATTTTTAGTCCTACTAATATCAGGTGGTCACTGTCAATTTTTAATTGCACAGGATGTAGGTAAATACATTAAACTTGGAGAAACGCTCGATGATTCACTAGGAGAAGCATTTGATAAAGTTGCTAAGATGCTGGGTTTAAGCTATCCCGGAGGGCCATTAATTGAAAAGTTAGCTAAAAAAGGCAATGGTGCAAGATTTAAATTGCCAAGGGCAATGATAAAACGTTATGGATGTAACTTTTCGTTTTCTGGAATTAAAACAGCAGTAAAAAACTTAGTGCAAGAACTTAAAATGAGCGAGCAAGATGTGTGTGATGTATGTGCTTCGTTTCAAGAGTGTATTAGTGACATACTGCTGGACAGGGTTAGTAATGCGATTATTATGGCCGAATCTTTAAATATCAAAATCAATGACTTTGTGATTACCGGCGGAGTTGCAGCAAATAATTTCTTGAGAGAAAAATTAAAACAACACATAAACTTAAACATATTTTTTCCCCCTAACGACCTATGTACAGACAATGCAATTATGGTTGGATGGACAGGAATTGAAAGGTTACAGAAAAATTATATAGATCCACTTAATTTTGCACCAAGACCTAAGTGGGAGTTAGAGAGTTATTAAAAGCTCTCAATTCTGAATTATAGCTAAAGTGACTTAGGTTCTCTAATTGCACATAAGTCAACAATAATTTTCACACAAATCAAAACAGCATATCTTCTCCATAATCCTTGGTAATTTTACATAAGTTAAAAGTAGCATATGGTTCTCTCCGCGGTCTGAGATGACAATAAATTTGTCAAGCCGCATTATACTTGTTAGGCGGAAGTGGACGGCAACATATTTACCACGAAGTCTAACTAAGTTCTTGCTTGTCCCTTCCATCGGCATTGCTATCTTTATTTTCAATAAAATTATTGTCCTATGCTCTTTTGATGTTTATTGATAATAAAATTCTGTTTTATCAACCAACATCCTATGCATAATTACAGCTAATTTTCTTGCTACTGCTACAATTGCTTTTTTCATTCCTTTTTTCTTCGCAACCCCAGTTTTTTAATTTAAATGTCCTCTTGGTAACTGTAAGCATTGTTTGTGCAGCTTCATATAACATACTTCTACATTCCGCTGGTCCCATCTTTGATATGCTGCCATGCCGATCAACTTCTCCAGAAGAATATTGCCTTGGTGTCAACCCTATATATGCTCCAACTGTATCAGATTTCTCAAACCTATGTGGGTTATCAATTGCAGCTTTATACGTCATTGCTACTATAATCCCCACTCCTGGAACAGTAGTTAACAATTTACAATCATCGTCTTTTTCACCTTGTTCTGAAAGCATTTTGTCAAGCTTTCTTAATGACTTTTCTATTGCTTCCAAACTACAAACTAACGCTTCAATTGAACTCCTACTGATTTCATCCAAATTATTTATTGCCTCTTGTATTCTTAAAGCGAAAGTTTCAAATTTTGATCCTTTATCGACCATGTATCTTCAACAACCCTCTTATTGTTCCAATAACCTGCTGTTTGCTACACATTAGCTGTCTTCTGCTTCCAAGCGCTATTTTAATTTGACAACTGATTTTACTAACACTTCTCATCATCTGCGCTATACCCCTCGCATCGTTTTTATCATTCTTATTGATTCTTGCAGACAACGCTGCTGCCATATGCCTTGCATCTACACAAATTACTGGTAATCCAAAACTCCTTAACTCTTTGCACATTGATATTGACAACTATCCACTTTCTATTCCTATGGGTTCGTATTTTTTGCCTTGGCTAATCTGCTATTGCCTTACTTTCGCTTGCAACAACTTCTTCCTTAACAACTTTTCCTTTCTCATCAACGATACTTATAAAAGTTTCTTTTAATGAGATCGCTATAATATTTCATGACCTACTGTAAAAGTTTAAATTATTTTTGAAGAACCAATTCATTGAATTTGTTACTTCGTACTAAAATAATGGAGTATGTCTCTCCATCATTCAATAGCAATTACAGTATGTTTAGCTATAATTTGAAAAACAAAAATTCGTCATTCCGCTACTAGTTAGCGGGATCTAGAGGTACCGCGGCGGCATGACGTAGGATTGCTGTCATCCCGCTGCTTGTTAGTGGCTAAGAGATACTGTGAATAAATCACGGTATGACGGTTAAGTATCCCGCTACGTGTTAGCGGCTGAGATAACGCGAATAAATCGCGGGATGACGTGTTGCTTGGGTCAGCTATAGAAGCAAAACTCATCATTTTGAAAGAGGAGGAGATTTTTCCGGACCCTCAGCAGGGATTGATTTTGGATCTGATAATTCTGTATTTACCTTGATTGGCTCTAATGGAGTTTTCTGCTCTTCCGGTTTATCATCTGGAATTGGAACAGGCCAATCCATAATGTTTTGCGGTATAACTTCTGCTTCTTTAGCTTCTTTTTGACCTGTTGAAGATGATGCATCAACTCCTGCATTTTTAGTAACTTCTTGTTTGAGTTGTTTATTTTCTTCTTGTAATTGCTTTAAATTTTTCTTTAACTCGTCAATCTCTCTTATTTTTTGTTTTAATTGTTCAGATATAGTTAGTTTGTCTCTAGTCAATTTTTTGTTTTCTTGTCTTAACCCACTAGCTGTTCTGCTTGAGTTGTTGTTTACAGCTTGTATACCTTGGTCTTGCTGCTGCATGCTTGTTCCTCTACTTTCATATTCAACTTCAGTTTGAGTTGATGTAGCTGCCAGACCTTTTTCCTGCTGTAATATGTTCTGCAGTTGCTCTAGACTCTCTTTGGCAGATTTCAACTCTTCTTGTAACATATCTTCCTTTTCCTTAAGCTGACGTTGAAGCTTTTCTATTTCCCCCTTCGTATTTTCTTCGCTTAGCTCATCTGCAAGTGATCTTCCAGGTTCAAGTTGTCGAATTTTCCTCTCTAAGTCTTCCTTTTCTCTCTGTAATTCATTTAATTCTTTAGACAATTGGTTCGCCGTTTCAGCCAATGTATTGTTTTCCTTTTTTGTTTCCATTAACTGTTCTGCCAACTGCTTTTTATGATCATCGTTTAAACCTTCCACTATTTTCTTCAGGTCATTCTCCAAATTTGCATTCTTTTCCTTTAGTACAGTTAAATTAGCTTCACTTTGCTTCAATTTTCTCTGTAATTCTTTATTTGCCTCATTTGTTTCACCTTCCTTATCTTTCAACTGATCATTTAAGTTCTTTATTACATCATTTTTATCCTGTAGTTCTTCCTCTTGTTCCTTTATTCTTTGACCTCTTTCAAATATCGCTCGCTGTTGTTCATTGACTTTATCTCTCAAGGAGTCACGTTCTAATCTTAGATCCTCAAGCTGCTTTGCCTGCACTGCAAAATATTTAGCAAATGTTTCTTTTTCTTCCTCTAATTCCTCAACTTCATCTTTTAATCCTTCTTGCTCATACTCTTCTTCATCACCAGACATATCATCCTCAAATATTTCATCTTCATCACTAAATTCACTGCTGGTGGATATAGAACTTCTACGTGAAGAAGGTGTGCTAGGAGAGGAATACCCACTGCTGCTTGGTGTAGGTGACTGTGGTGATATATGTAGATCTTTTGTAAATATTTCCTCTGCTGGTACTTGCTGATCGTCTACACTCTTGGATATGCCAGTAAAAGCTTGATACAGAGTTTTTCCGTTGATAAAAACTTCTTTATTTTGTCCAACTAACTTTAATACTTCTTCTGAACTCGTTATTCCTCCGAATTTTGGCTCACCAATAACACTCTGTATACCACCAGAATCCAATTTTACGGTCATGCTACAGTCTATGCTGTTACCTTCAGAATCCTTAGCCTGCCAATTAATGGTCATTTCACATGAGCTTGAACCAGTAAAATCATAGTGCCTTTCGCTGCCTTTTTTGGTTGCAGTTATTTGACTATCTTTCCCTAAAGATATGTTATAAACCTTACCTTCACTGCTAGCTCTTAAAATATTGCTAATTTCTATTGGTTTTTCTTCATTTTCAAATCTAATTTTGAAGTCATCATCTTTTGTTGAATACGCTAAGAAATTTTGATTTGGTAAAGATGCTTCAAATTCTCTATGTGTTTTATTTATTGATTGCTCAAATTTTTGGAACTCCTTTTCCCACTTTAAATTTATCTGTCCTGTAATGTTCTCATCTTTGCGTAAAGGGCCAATAAAATACCAGATTAAATTTTTTTCCTCCAATTGTTTTATAGTCTCTTGAAAGCTGCTACAAGATTCAATCACATCTAAAATATCCTTTTTCTTCTGTTCATCTACATCTAAACTTTGACTTTCAGCTATAAATACATTTTCGTTTTCCTGTGGCATAATTTTACATTTTAAAAAATATACTATAATATTAACAGATTTCTTTAAAAAGTCAACTAATTGTTGGATAAATAAACTTGAGCATTTGGCCAAAATGTTATATAGTAGTCACTTCAAGAAGTACAGTATGGACAATACCATTATAAGAAAATACGATATTAGAGGTATAATAGGCAAAGACTTGCAGATTAATGATGGGTACGAGATAGGTAGAAAGTTTGGCCAAACCGTAGTTAGTGTTTGTGTCGGCTACGACAGCAGAATAGATTCACCAGGTATAGAAAGAGAATTAATTAGGGGCTTAACTTTATCCGGTGCAAATGTTATACGCGTTGGACTATGCTCTTCACCTATGCTTTACGCTGCAACACAAATCACACAGGCGGATCTTGGTATCATAATAACTGCCTCTCATAACCCCAGCGAATATAATGGCTTTAAATTTTTTAGTAATAAAAAAGTCTTCTCAGATCAAGAAATGAAGGAAATTATAAGCAGTCCAATTAAAAACAGCACAAGAATTGGAAGCTTAATTAACATAAATATATATAGTGAGTACATTAGCATATTGAAAAGTGCAGTGAAGAATAATACTACACAGAAATTAAAAATAGCCTGGGATTGTGGAAATAGTCCAGCAAGTGGAATTATAAGGTATATTGAAAAGATCTTGCCTGGTCATACGCATATCGTAACCAATAACTCTATAGATGGGGCATTTCCACTGCATGATCCAGATCCCATAGAGGAAAAGAACCTCGCTCAATTAATTGACATTGTGAAGGAATGTGAATGTGATCTTGGCATTGCGCTAGATGGCGATAGCGATAGGGTGCGCTTAATTGATAATAAAGGCAACGTTGTTTCCAATGACCATTTATTTATAATTTTTGCACGTGAAGTGTTGGAGGAATATCCAGAAAGCAAAGTTATTGCTAACGTAAAAATGAGTATGAAAGTGCATGATTTTGTTAGTAAGTTAGGAGGGCAAGTTATTACCTGCGCTACTGGACATTCACTAGTTAAGAAGAAGATGGTAGAGGAAGAGGCAAAGTTTGCTGGTGAATTAAGCGGGCACTTCTTCTTTTCTGAGCTAGGTTTTGATGATGGGCTATATTCTGCTGTTAAAGCAGTTGACATTTTGCTTAAGAAAAACCAAAGCCTATCTCAGGTAATTGAGGATTTACCGAAGTTATATATCACTCATGAAGTAAAGATTGTAGTGAAAGATGAGAAAAAATTTCAAATAATTGAATCAATAAAGAAAACACTGGAGAAGCAAAATATTGTATTTTCAGATCTTGATGGTGTTAAGGTAACCGATAATAAAGGTTGGTGGCTTCTTAGGGTATCAAATACGCAAAACTGCATTACAGCAAGATGCGAAGGAGAGACTTTAGAAGGTTTTGAACTTACTAAAAAGGTTTTGTTCCATTACATTGATGAAGCAAGGTCTTTAAATTGTAGCTACTCACAGAAATAAATTTGATTTATAAAATTGGCATGAAAGTATAAAGATAAATAGGCTAAATGTACTTATCATCTGGTCAGGCTGCAGCATTATTTCGTGTAACCGTTTGCGGGTCAACTTAATTCTGCAATTCTTTGATCTCACTCATGGAGAGGCCAGTAAACTTAACAATAGTGGTGACATCAACATTATTAGCTAGCATTGTTTTTGCAACTTCAACTTTTCCTTCCTTTTTAGCATCATCAAGTTTTTGTTCAAGAACAGCCCGTTCATCACGAATACGTTTTATTTCCTGTTCGTAGGCAATAAATTCTTTCTCTGACCAGTTGAATCTATTTAGTTCTTCATATGCCTTTTTAATTATTACATCACTACCTATTATCTTTTCCAATTCTTCTTCGCTAGTTTCATCTGCATATTTAAAATAATAGATCCATTTTTCAACTATACTCTCCAATTGGTCTTCTTTAGTTTTAGGAAATTTTGGTAACTCAATAAATGTAAAATAAAAATCTTTTAAATCATGTTCATAGCTATCTTTGTCTAACATTACATGATCTGACTTATACTCAGATTTATTAGGAAAGAGAATACAATCAGCAATAGCTATAAAAATGATTTCTTTAAGATCCTGATATTGATCACCTTTATCAGCTTGCCTTGAATAAGCTTTAGCAGCGTAATATTGAGCGCGTTTTTCAAAGCCTTTAGTTTTGGCAACTTGCATTTCGACTATTACTTGCACCCCATTTTCATCCCTGCAAAGAACATCAACGATACTTTGTTTTTTAGAGGCAATTTCAGCATCTTGAATAGTGCTGAGGAATTCTATTTCTTTTATTTCATCTTTGCCAGTGAACCCCAAAATATCATTGAGAAAGTGAATGAGGATGTCTTTATTTTTTTCAGTACCAAAAATACGCCGGAAAGAGTAAGAGTTCAATGGACTAAGATATTTACCCATCGAACCCTCCTCTAGGAACCGTACGTGAAAGTTTCCCTTCATACGGCTCGAGCCACCTTAAGTCCTTTTCTTTAGAACCGGCAACAGTTTTTATCGAATATTTGGACATATCAAATTCCTTCTTAGAACTAACATTAATCATACCTTACCATTTTTGCAAAGAGAAGAGTTTTTTTGATTGACGTTCTTTAAAGTAAGCATACCACTCTTTATCATAGGGGTTAGCTACTGCTCTAATTTTCTTATGGCGGCGAATTGGTACACTTGTCGCTTGGAAGAGTTCTTTCCATTCAATTATGTTTTTATTCTTAGCCAGTACTGCAAAACACCATTTTCGAGACTCCTTGACTTTAAAGTATTTACCTTTAATCCAACGTAATCCTTTATTAGGATGTCTGCGTTTTGACCAGTGCCATAAGGCTTTGAAGATCTCATGGTCCACTTTTTCGTAAGCTTTTCTCGCACATATTCCTCGATGGTAATTGGCCCATCCTCGAATTTGAGGTGTAAGCATATCAATTACTTTTTCTTGGGTTTCTGCGTTCTTCTTGCGAATTAGGTACCGGATGCGCTTCAGAAGTCTGTTTACACTTTTTTCTGAAGGTTTGATGATTAGTTTTGTTTTGTACTTGCGTACTGTCTGAC
This sequence comes from Wolbachia endosymbiont (group A) of Andrena fulva, assembly GCF_964026815.1. Taxonomy (NCBI): domain Bacteria; kingdom Pseudomonadati; phylum Pseudomonadota; class Alphaproteobacteria; order Rickettsiales; family Anaplasmataceae; genus Wolbachia; species Wolbachia endosymbiont (group A) of Andrena fulva. The sequence goes on along the minus strand of NZ_OZ034701.1, from coordinate 1,237,323 downwards.
CGAGAAAATCGAATCCCTGTTCTATGTGTGTGATCTTTGTCTTTCCTGCCGATAAAGATAGCCCTCTTTGGCTCAGGAAATCCTCTACAAGCCGTTTGACTTTAGTCTCTAGAATTTCTTTCGATTTTCCAGTTACTATAAAATCATCCGCATAGCGGATCATGTGTACACCATATTTCTTGCGTTTTTTGGTTCCCTTTTTTCCGAAATGTTTATTGAAAACATCATCAAGACCGTCGAGAGTTAAATTAGCAAGTACAGGAGATATAATTCCACCTTGTGGAGTTCCTGCTATTGTGGGATGTAGCATTCGTCTTTCTACGAATCCAGACCTTAACCATTTATTTAGGATACTCTTTTCCATTGGAATTGAGTTTTTCAACCAGTGGTGGTCTATTTCATCGAAACACTTCTTAATATCCCCCTCTAAAATCCATTGCGGAGCATCACGTCTTGCCAATGTTATGAAAATTTGACTTACCGCATCTGCTGCTGAACGATGCACCCTGAATCCATATGAGTGAGTGTCTCCTATTGTTTCTGCAACAGGGTCCAAGCCCATAAGGTATAAGGCTTGTATCGCACGATCTTTTATAGTTGGAATACTAATCGGCCGCTTGCCGCCCTCAGGCTTGATTAGATAAATGCGTCTCATAGGTTGAGAGCGATATCCACGTCGCTTTAGGCTAGCAATTCCTTGAGATTTAGCTGAAGGACTTTGCCACAACTGATTATCAACACCAGCCGTGTATTTTCCTTTGTTCGAAGTTACGCGTTTCACTGCTAATGCTTTAGCACTAAAACTACGTGTGAGAAGATGTTGTAAAGTTTTCACTTTATTCCATCTCCCATCTTTTGTTGCCTGAACAATACGAGCTTGTAGCTTCCTGGTTTTTTTCTTACATTGAGACCAATTAATTTGGTTCCAGTGCTCGGCAGTACCGAAAGGTGCACTTACAATTTTACCTGTAACCATCTACTTTCCTCTCTTTAAAAGTTTTACAAACAATCTTATCCAAGATGACCATTGTGGACGTCAGTTCTCTTTCGAGCCAGGTAACGTTAAACCTGTATCACATCCATTACAGATGAGCGTTCACTTTTTCCACACTCCCAATCCCACATACCCATAAGCCTTTCTCACGATCGACCTTACTGAATATCCAATATTGGTACCCAGAGATATATGGGGTTTCCGTGTTCCACCTATTAAACAACAACGGGTTAGGATTGATCTCTACACCGGTGACCTTGATGTTTGCGTATCAAATGCGTTCAGTTTGATAACCAGTCTACTTACCTTTTGGTTCAAGCCTATCAGTGTCTTTGGCTTGTTCGACGTAACGATGCTTAGGATCATTTGCTTGCGCTATCCATACCATTAACCCTAGCCCCCGTGCCAACTCGACACTTATAGCATTGTTCTTTCTTCGCAGACCGAACTTCTCCTTTTCAGGCGGGTTCATTGTCCTAAACGCTTTGCACAAAGCATTACTGCTTTTGTACAGTCTAGTAGGGTACGAGCGGCAAAACACTCGGTTTAGTCAGGGTGACCTGCTAAACAATTTAATAAGCGACTTTTCACGTCGCACAAACGCAACATCATTCTTGGGGTCGAGAAACTTAGAAAGAGCCATAAAAAAATTTTTAAATGTATCTTTATATTATATATTCTTATTGATAATAATTCAATAATTTGTCATCTTTTTTGTTAACTTTACTGATGTTGCTAGAGGGAACGTTGTTGCAAAATTTTGTAAAATTTATTATCCTAAGGTTTCAAGTCCTCACAGGTTTATTGGAACTATATGTACAATGTGTTTATCAGTGAAAATCCGGAGAAAATGATGGGGGAAAAGTTAATACATTACTTTAGCCAGGGTAAATGCGAAGGCAATGCAGAAATGAAAAATCTGCTGGGAGGAAAGGGGGCAAATTTAGCAGAAATGTGCAATGTTGGCATTCCTGTTCCACCTGGTTTCACAATTTCCACCTCTGCTTGCAAAGTCTATTATCAAGACAATAGATCTTCTGTCATCCAAGTAGCTGACTACTCGGATCCAGAAAAAAATGTGGTCACGCACTGGAATGACATATGTAGTGGAATTAAAAACTACATGACGATGCTCGAAAATGACATCGGTTGTAAATTTGGGGATTTAAATAATCCCTTATTAGTTTCCATACGCTCTGGTAGTGTTAGTTCAATGCCGGGCATGCTTGATACTATTTTAAATGTTGGTCTAAATGATGAAACCGTTGTTGGGCTTGCAAAAAAAAGTGGCGAACGTTTTGCTTACGATAGCTACTGCCGTTTCATCATGATGTACTCCAATGTTGTACTACAGCTTGATCATCACCTATTTCAAGATGTTATTGATAATAAGCAGCAAAAGAGTGGAGCAAAAAGCTTAGCTGATCTTGATGTTGATGTTTTAAAAGAAATTGTTAACAATTTCAAAAGGATAGTACATGAAAAAACAGGAAAACATTTTCCGCAGAACGTTGAAGAGCAATTGTTAAACTCAGTTAATGCAGTATTTGCCTCTTGGAAAAATGATAGGGCTGTTTCCTATAGAAGAATACATAATATTCCTGAAAACCTTGGAACAGCGGTCAACGTGCAAGCAATGGTTTTTGGTAATTTAAATGATAATTCTGCAACTGGTGTGATATTTACACGAAATCCTTCAACTGGAGAAAAAAAATACTTTGGTGAATTTCTGATTAATGCTCAGGGTGAGGATGTGGTTTCTGGTGTTTATACTCCTATGCCAATTGACGGAGAGCAAAAAAACACCATGGAGAAGTTGCTGCCAAGTGTCTACCGAGAATTATGTGTGGTATGTGAAAAACTTGAAAGGCATTATAAAGACATGCAGGATATCGAATTTACTGTACAGGACGGTAAATTATGGATTTTGCAGACTAGGTCTGGCAAGCGCACGGCTGAAGCTGCTATTCGCATAATAGTTGATATGGTAAACGAAGGAACGATTACAAAAGAAGAAGGAATATTGAGAATTGATCCAAAAACCTTTGACAATTTATTGCATCCAGTTCTTGACGTTGAGAGTGACCAAAAAGTAATAGGGAAGGGGCTACCTGCTTCTCCAGGTGTTGCTTCTGGATATGTAGTGTTTAGTGCAAGTGATGCTGAAAAAGCTGCAGAGCAGGGTAAAAAAGTGATTTTAGTAAGGTCAGAAACGAGTCCTGAAGATATTAATGGAATGAATGCTGCAAGTGGCATAGTAACAGCACGGGGAGGGATGACCTCGCATGCTGCTGTTGTAACCCGTGGAATGGGTAAGCCATGCATTTGCAGTGTGAGTGGACTTTATATCGATAAAGATGGAACTTTCTTTTCTGTAGGGGATACAAAAGTAAATAAAGGTGAACCAATTACCATCAACGGAGGAACAGGGGAGGTTATGCTTGGCATTCTCCCTACAATTTCACCTGAATTATCGCAAGAATTCAAAACGGTAATCAACTGGATAGATGAAATCAAAACGGTCAAAGTGAGAGCGAACGCTGATACTCCAAAAGACGCAAAAATTGCAAAAGAATTCGGTGCAGAAGGTATAGGCTTATGTCGCACAGAACATATGTTTTTCGCTAGTGATAGAATCGAATTCATTCAAAAGTTGATAATAGCTGACGATGAAAATGAAAGGGCAAATGCGCTCATTAAACTAGAAGAAATGCAAAAGTCTGATTTCAAAGAAATATTTTCTATTATGGAGGGCAGGGAAGTCACTATACGGTTGCTTGATCCACCTTTGCATGAATTTTTACCCAATGATCAGTCTACTATAGAAAAAATTGCCAAATCACTTAGTAAGTCAGTTGAGTCAGTAAAAAATAAAATAGCACAGTTATCAGAAAAGAACCCAATGCTTGGCCATCGAGGTTGTAGACTTGCTATTTCTCATCCTGAAATATATAGCATGCAGATTAGGGCAATACTTAGTGCTGCAAGTGAATTAAAGAAAGAAAAGAAGATAGAAGTGGAGCCTGAAATCATGATTCCTTTTATAATGAATGAGAAAGAGTTTGTTCTGATATGCGAGCTAGCAAAGAAAGAATCCTCTGTCATCTCACAGACGCAGATTCCAGCGTCACGCGCTGGAATGACATCAGACAAGGCGTACTCAATTGGAACAATGATAGAGCTACCACGAGCGGCACTGATTGCTGATAAGTTAGCAAAACATGCAGAGTTCTTTAGTTTTGGCACTAATGATTTAACGCAAACAACCATGGGACTTTCAAGAGATGATTCAGTTAATTTCCTCGATTCCTATAAGAAAAACAACATATTTGACAATGATCCATTTGAAGTGCTGGACATCGAAGGGGTAGGGGAGTTAATCAAGATAGCCATTGAAAGAGGCAAAAAAACCCGAAAAGAAATAAAACTGGGTATATGTGGAGAGCATGGAGCAGATCCAAAATCTATAGAGTTTCTCATCGAATCAGGGGTAGATTATGTTTCATGCTCACCCTATAGAGTACCGATTGCAAAGTTAGTGGCAGCACAGTTTAGTGTTAGATCTAAATTTGCTAGGTAAGTATAGTGGCAGTGTTGGCTACTCATATGGTTTGAGCCCACCAGAGGGTGTCATTCCAGCGCGTGACGCTGGAATCTAGTTTTTATTATGACCTTCTGGATCCCAGTGTCTGGGCACTGGGATGACATCCTGTTACACGTTCAACTTCATTCTCTCTCATCTCCCTATAACTTGGTAATGTAGAATTTTTTACATGCAACCCGGTATATATTGCAATCAAAGCAGCTATGACACTGCAAACTACTGCACCAGCTACAAATGGAACCATCACAGCAGCAGTAATGAATAATCCTGTAATAACAACTCCAACAACATCTTTTGTCAATGAGGTGTAAAAATCCTTTTTGCTCTCTTTATATTTAGTTTCTTGTTCATTTGGCATAGAAAATTGAGCATCTACAAAGCCGTTAGCTTTATTATCATTATTTGGTGTGGCAGTTTGCTTAGTATTTGTTTCCTCTGGTATTACAGGCGTTTTATTTTTGTTATTATGATATGATGCTGACCGTTACCACTATTTGGTGTAACAGTTTGATTGGTATTTGTCTTCTTTGTTAATATAGAAGGCACTGTTACTACAGGCGTTTCATTTTTGTTATTATGATGCTGACCGTTACCACTATTTGGTGTAGTAGTATGATTTGATAGACCATCGCCGTGAGTTCTTATATTACTAGACTTATCATTACCGCTTGACATAGCGGATGTGCCGGCGTTTGTTGATACTACAGGAGATACTGGTTTATTAATAACACTCCTACCGTTACCACTATTTGGTACAGTAGTTGGATTTGTTTTTTTTGTTGATGTTGCTATAGATTTACTAGTGGCATTACTATTACTGCCAGATCCTACTTTAATTTCCTCATTAGATATTTTTTGCTTTTCTTGTTTCTCCTCTATCGCTGACACGAGTAACGTAACAAGTTTTTCATTGTTTTTGTCTATAGCCTTATCTAACGCATTACTCTTTAATTGTTGACACAACTTGTACAGCTTGCTTTTAGGTATTAGCTTTGATTGTTCTGCGTTAACATTTTGTAAGAGTAGATCTAAAATTTCGGTATTACCAAAATGGACAGCATAATTTAATATAGATTGACCATTTATAGTTTTGGGAATATGGCATGTTTCTTCTTGTTGGGAAATGATACTAATAATTTTTAGCTCATTTTTAAAGAGAAATTTTATAAAATCTAGATTACTTTTTTCAATTGCAAGTGCTAATAGTAAATCTCCCAACACACAGCCATTATGAAATTTTTGCTTTAGATCAATTCTTGCATTTAGCTCTTTACTTAATTCTTCAAGACTTGCTTGAGGCTTCTGTTTTACAGTCTCATTTATATTTAGATACAACTCTCTAATATCATCATTACTATATATGTTCGGTAGAAGCTGTAGCTTTACTCCTCTCGTTTGAGTTTTATTACTACAACTCCCCCTAAAGAACCGTGCTTGCAGATTTCCCGCACACGGCTCATCAATATTAGTTTTCACAGTCGTCCCTCTTATGCATATAAAGAAAAATGTATTTTTGGCTTTGGTAATGGATTTACTTCTACGTAGTGTACAAACTGTTCCCAGGTCATACTCTTTTTCTGACTACGCCGATTTATCCATTTAAATGCTAGCTTTCTTACTGATGTGTAAAATTGTTTCAAACACCAATAATTTCCGCTAATACCAAAGTAGTTATAGTGTCCTGTTAATTTAGCCTTCAGTACTTGCCACCAATCTTTAAGTCGAATACTTCCGCGGACTATTTTCAACCACTCCTTGATTTCTTTTAGTTTTCTGGCTAGATTTAACTTAGAGGTTTTATGTCCCATCATTAATCTACCACGACGACTTTTTGCACCATAGTGCGTAAACCCCAGAAAATTGAAACTTTCCGTCCTTCGTTTCTCTCTTATCGCTCGTTGCCACTCCCTCTTGCCAAACTTTACTACTCTGGTCTTGTTTTCAGATACTTCCAACCCAAATTTATTTAGCCTTTGTTTCAGTAATTCCAGAAATTCTTCCGCGTCTACCTTACTTTCGCAACAAACCACAAAATCATCGCAAAACCTTATTACTTGTATATATCCTCTGGATCTTGGTTTAAATTTCTTTTCTATCCATAAATCCAACACATAATGTAAGTATATATTTGCTAATACAGGACTTACTATACCGCCTTGTGGTGTACCTTGTTTTGTTGCTTCATAATTTCCAGCTTCGACTATCCCTGCCTTGAGAAACCGCTTTACTAACCACAGCAAATTTGGGTCAGTTATTCGTTCCCTTAGACACCTCATTAGCCATTTATGCTGTATATTATCGTAGAACTTCTTGATATCCACTTCTACAATGTAGTTTATTGGCTTGTACATAACTGCTTTATCTAGTGCATTTACCGCTTGATGACAGTTTCTTCCTGGTCGAAATCCATATGAGCTGTCCAGAAAGTTTGCCTCGTAAATATTTTCTAATATCTTCTTCAGCATAATCTGTACTAATTTATCCTCGGTCGATGGTATTCCGAGTCCGCGTTTCTCTTTACTTCCAGCTTTCGGTATATATACCCTCTTTACTGGTTGTGGTTGATATTGCTTCCTCTTCATACTTTCTACTAGCACTTCGAGTTTCTCATTCAGATTTTCTCCGTATGATTCCACTGTTATCTGGTCTACTCCACAAGCCTTGTTACGCTTCAGTTCTTTATAACATCTCGCAAGATTCTCTGTATTTATCAGATGGACTAACGATGTGAATTTTAGTCGCTTATCTTGCTTTGCTCTTACTGCTATCTGGTTTAGTTTATATCGCATGTTATTCCTACCTCCGTTGTATTGGCATAGCAATCCCTATTCCAGTTACTATATTGCTGATCGCTTCCCCTTGTACGTGGCTTTCCCACATTCTGAGTACTATCAATCAGTCCGACTTCCCCTGCATCTTCCGCTAGTTCTTGCCTTTGTTGACTTGTTCCAACGTACCTTAATAGGAATGCATGGGATCTCCCAAGTTCACTTGAAGTCCATTTCAATACATGGCACGGTCTCAGATCCCGATAGAGTGAGTGATAACTTGCCTTTACGTTATCCTTCATGCTGTCTTCCATGGCCATGAACATGTCGACCTCTATGTCTTCAGGTATTTCGGGACTCCACTCCTTCACTTCCGTTGTGCCCTGCATTGTCCATCCCACTAGCTCTATTACACTCGTTACCTCATGCAACATAGTGGTCTGTTCCAAACTGTTGGCTAGACTTTGTTTGTGTTGGATTTTCACCAACTGTTCTCCAAGCACTTCTTGGCGCACCTTGGCGCACCTTGGTGCACCATTACTACACCTCACATAAATACACGATACTATTAGTATAATATATTTAATGTTTCACACAAGCATAAAAATATCAAGCAACCACTAAGAGAAGAAACCCTCTTTCCCATCATACAAATACAACTTATCCATTCTCACCACATCAAAATTATGTTCCTCAAATTTGATTAGCAAGTTATTCACATCACTATTTGTAATTTCATTATTTGCAATGAACCTGCAGGTTATTTGGTCACTTGAAGACTTTGAACTTCCTGGCCAAATCGCAAGGCCTTTTGAATATATTGCTATAATCTGCGGATTACTTGTTTCAAACAACTTCACTATTTGGTCAAAGTCAGCCGGCTTACTCCAGGCAAGCGTTATATCGCTACCCACTAGTTTTTTAATCTTATAATCCTGTTCATAATTATCCTGTATTTTATCCACTTTACTATTTGGATCACTGCCAATTATAAGCTCAGATAATGTTTTCGGTTTTTTTCCTAGATTGTCTATAACAGCTTCTGCAAATTCTTTTGTACCAACTTTCTGTTTACTTCTTTTCTCCTTATATAAATCGGCAGTGTGTATTCCATCCTCCAAAGTCTTGAGCCATGCATCGTAGATTAGTTTTGCAGTACCCACTTGACCTATGTAAATTAGCATATGCACTGCAGCATTTAAAAGACCAGAAGGATTAGCTATGTTTTTTCCTGCAATATCAGGGGCAGAACCGTGCACTGCTTCAAACATTGCGTATTCATTCCCGATGTTGCTACTTCCGGCAAGCCCCACAGATCCAGAGGTTTGTGCGACTATATCTGATAATATGTCGCCATATAAGTTCTCGGTTACTATAACATCAAAATTCTCCGGTTCTGTTGCAACACGCGCCATTCCAATATCAACTATATAATGTTCTGCCTTTATATCTGGGTATTCCTTTGCAATGCGATCAAACGCGGCATGGAAAGTTCCGTCAGTCATTTTCATGATGTTATCTTTAGTCAGGCAAGTTACTTTTTTTCTGTTGTGTTTTTTTGCATATTCAAAAGCGTACCTGCATATCTTCTCTGAGCCAGATCTAGTAATAATTTTAGTGCATTGGTAAGAGTCACCAGTGAGCCTATGCTCTATTCCGGTGTAAACGTCCTCTTCATTTTCACGTATCACTACGATATCAAACTTATCGAATTTATTTTCTATAACAGGATGATATGAAATGCATGGTCTGATATTTGCATACAACCCTAGATTTTTTCTGAGTGCAACGTTTAAGCTTTTGTGCCCTTTACCTTGAGGAGTTGTTGTCGGAGATTTTAATAATATTTTTGTCCTTTCAATTGATTCCCAACCACTTGGAGAAATTCCGTGAGACCATTCTTTACTGTAAACACGCTCCCCTATTTCAATAATATCTATTGAGATTTCCGCTTCTGCTTCGCGCAATATCGACAGCACCGCTTCCATGATTTCTGGTCCGATACCGTCGCCATATGCAACTGTGATTAGTGTTGACATAACTTCCCTAGTTATAAATGATTTAATATTAATTTAAATAATAGAGTGGCACAAGTAGCTAATATTACCCAAGTTAGTATATTTACGATTATTTAATAACGTATTTTTATATCATATGATGATATTATGAAATATAGGTGGGGTTATGAATACTGAAATAAATGTTAAAGTAAATTATGTAGGATTTACAAGGCGTATTGTAGCAGAAATACTTGACCTCATAATATTTTCCCCTCATTTTATCTTCGGTTTTATCTATGGTGTATTCATCGTATCATTACAAGATAAAGACTCTTTTCAGGAACTTGCACAACTAGCAACAGAAATACCATTTATAGTTTCTACAGTGGTCGCAACATTAGTACTAACAATATCCAAAATATTAATGGTAACAAAACTTGGTGGTACCCCAGGAAAACTATTGTGTGGTATGCATATTAAAGATGCTAATACATTTACAAATGTTACCCTTATGCAAGCAACAATAAGATGTATTTCTAAGGGAAGCATCTGGATTATTTTTCGCTTTTTGCTTCATCTGCATTATCATGGTTATACTTTTCTATATCTTTTAATTGTGCTAATTTTATTTTTGTTTGCAGTATTTGATCAACGCAAACAGACTTTTTACGATAAAATTGCAAAAACAGTAGTGATAGACTATAAATCTAGTTGATATTTTTCTTTATAGGTAGTACATGGATAAAAAAGTAAACTACTCAACGATGACAAGACGTACTCTAGCATTTATAGTTGATTGTATTTTATTTATCGCAATACCATTTGGTTTAATGGCGGTGGGTTTCTCACTTACACACGCAATACAAGGGATCATGGGTGCAATAATTGTAATCACCACGATTGTATTTTCTTTATTTTTAATGATACCATGTATATTTCATATATTCATGCTAGTAAAATTTGGCGGCACTCCAGGACACTTGTTATTTAGCATGCGTGTAAAAGACAAAGATACATTTGAGTCAATCACTACAATGCAAGCAATGAAAAGGACTATAGCTCTTTTTATAATTTATTGCATATCACTTTGTAATCCCATTTTATTCTTAGCTATACTAATCTTAGTTTTAGTATGTGCAGTAGGTGATGAACATAAACAAGCTTTTCACGACAAAATTGCAAACACGGTAGTGATAGATTATAAACCTAGTTGATATTTTCCTTTAGCTGTCTGCCACCAAGGGTGTCATTCCAGTGTCACGCGCTAACTTAAGGTAAATTGCCAACTTAACTATAAATATATTTTGGTAAATCCAAATTATTTTAGCTATAAGAGCGTTTTACTTTTTGCTCAGCATATCCATCATAACTGGCTTACTTTTAGTGATTCATGGAGTTAAAAAAGTCAGCATTGCTCTTTGTTAAAAGTAGTTTGTCACGTAAAAATTCCATTGCTTCAACGGGTCCCATAGGATTGAGTATCCTACGCACCACCCATATTTTATTTAGTATAGCCTTATCAACTAATAGCTCTTCCTTCCTTGTTCCGGATTTTGTAATATCAATAGCTGGAAATATACGTTTATCAGAAAGTTTTCTATCAAGTATGATCTCAGCATTTCCTGTACCTTTAAACTCTTCAAAAATAACTTCATCCATTTTTGAACCAGTCTCTATAAGAGCTGTGGCGATTATAGTTAAAGAACCCCCATTCTCAATATTACGAGCTGCTCCAAAAAAGCGTTTTGGTCTCTGCAGTGCGTTTGAATCTACACCACCAGTTAGAACTTTCCCAGACGAAGGAATAACCGCATTATAAGCACGTGCAAGTCTAGTAATATTGTCAAGTAGAATTACCACATCTTTTTTATGCTCAACCATTCTTTTAGCTTTTTCTATTACTATTTCAGCAAGCTGTACGTGACGGTAAGCAGGCTCATCGAACGTAGAACTTACTACCTCACCTTTTACAGAACGTATCATATCTGTTACTTCTTCAGGTCTTTCATCTATAAGTAACACTATTAATTCTACTTCAGGGTGATTTATAGCTATAGAGTTAGCCATTTGCTGAAGCAATACAGTTTTTCCTGTGCGAGGTGGAGCAACTACTAACGCTCTTTGCCCTTTTCCAAGAGGAGCTACTATATCTATAGCACGCATGCTTAAGCCTTTTTTATCATCACCATTATTACACTCAAGTACTATGCTTTCCTCAGGATAAAGAGGAAGCAAATTATCAAAATGGACGTACTTTCTTAATTCACTTACTTCAGTAGAGTTTATACTTTGAACCTTAGTTAAAGTAAAATATCTCTCTTTATCACCAGGTGGCCTTATTTCTCCATATGCCATATCTCCTGTACGTAAATTAAACTTCTTTATTTGCCCGTTAGAAATATAAACATCATCGGTACTTGGGGCATAATTTGCACTTGCTGAACGTAAGAAACCAAAACCATCAGGCAATATTTCCACTATTCCACTCCCTGTGGTTATGCCTCCTTCTTCACTCATTTTTTTCATTAAGCTGAATATTATTTCCTGCTTTAGCATTCTACCATTGCTTTTACCGTTAGTTGAAATTTTTCTTTCTTCAGCTAACTCTAACAATTCTTCTGCTGTTTTCTCTTTTAATTCGCTCAGATCTAATGTTTTTCTGTTTTTCTCAGTACCTTCATTGACCATCTGTTTTACTGTATCGTTATTGTAAATTTGCTCACTTTTTTCAGGTTGAGCTGTAACCTTTCCTTTTGCCAAAACATCTTCATTGATTGTTGTCATAATCCTCCAAAAATTTTAATTGATGCTTACTAACCTAAAATGTGACTATAAGATAATAAATTAGGCTGAGTTAGTTTCAGTGCGTATTAAGCTTAATTATCATTAAACCCCGTACTTTACTTACATTATACTAATAAACACTAGCAAGTCAAGTTAATTTAATGTTAACAAAGCACAAAAATTTGAGGATTTTCAATAGCTATTCTTTATATTTTTTTAACCTTTCTTGCTTCTCCTCTTCTACTTTTGCTTTTTCCACTTCTGCTTCTAAATTTTCTTGACTACATAAGCCGAGTAGTACAGGATCTTGGGGTTTTATATTTTGCATGTTATGATGAGATCCATCTCTTACCTGCTCAACTGTGTAATTTGTTGTACTAATTAATTTAGCTATAACGTTATTGTCCAAGATAGGAAATTTTTTTACTAAATAATAAATCGCATCAGGTTTATCTCTACGTCTTGCCGTAGAGGCAAAGCCAAGAATGCTACCAATCGCTTTACTCCTTTTTTTTATATTTTTTATAATCAAATTTGGTACACGATTTGGATTTTTTTTGCAATCATCGATTTCTTTTTCAGTAATTATTCCAGAAATAATAGGGTTATATTTTTCTACTTCTATTTCCTCATCAGCTATGTCTTGTACTTCTTCAAGGGCCAATCTGCAACATTGTGCTATTTGATTAAAAGTTAAACCAGTGTTGTCTACTAACCAAGCAGCTATTTGCACTAGAAACTGTTTATTTCTATCGTTATTGCCCTTAGAAGATTCCATTGACATCAAAAAAGCATCTCCCATTTAAAGTATCCCTTACTGTTATACAGAGCTAAAATATAAACTATTAAAACTAAAAAAGCATTAATTTTGTCATTCAATAACTTTTTGTTTGTCACTTCCCACCTCTTAAGTTAATTAAATGCGCTTACCTTTAAGCATATTTCAAACAAAATATTTCCCCTTCCTAAGGTATAGTATAACTCAGTTAAACATATGTTCCTATTTAAGATTAGAGAGTTAAATTTTAAGTTAATATATTGTAATATTATATATATTAGCTAATAAAGCAACAGGTTTACAAGCATTAAATTATCACTATTCTATAATTAATCATTAATTAACTGGGTTTAAAATGAATGTTAAAAATTTTTTCACTAAAGTAACCGTTGTCCTTTTAGCTTGCTTGTTAATCTTCATGGGAATTGGCAACCTTTTATCAGGTGATGATGAAAAAGAAGAGGTAGCTAGGGTTGGAAAAGAAGTTATAACGTCAGATGAGTATAAATCACTATATCAAAATTATGAAAAGCAAATTTCTGGATCTGATGCGAGTAGAGAACAAGTAAAAAAGCTGAAATATGATTTGCTTAACGCACTTATAGAGCAAAAACTATTGTTTAACCTAACTAGTGAGCTGGGGTTGACAGTTGGAGAAGAATCTATAAAAAACCATATTAAAAACACCAAATACTTTCAAAATGATAAAGGTGAATTTGACAAAAATAAATTCTATGAAACGCTAAATGACCTGCATATGACAGAGAAAGAGTATATAGCAAAGCTAGAGAAAGTCCTGCCTGCAATGATGTTCATGACTTCATTATTTAAAGATAATTATCCAGTAACTTTTGGCGAGAAAATTGATGAGCAGATATACAAAAGTCGCTACCAAACTAGAGTAGTTGATATTGTTAAAATAACTGAAGATGCAGTTACAAACATTCCTGAACCAGATGATCAAGCCTTACTTGATTTGTACGAAAGAAATAAATCCCATTTTTATTATCCTGAGTATCGAACTGCGCAATATATTTCCCTAGGCCAAAAGTATTTTGAAGATCAAATCAAGATCTCAGATGAAGAAGTTGATGGTATAATAGAACAACAAGAACTTAAAAATCAAAGAGATATATTCAATGCAATATTTTCTACCAAAGAAGAAGCTGAGACAGCAAGAAGAGCATTTGAGGAGGGTAAAACAAGCTTTGAACAGATAGTAGAAGAGTTTGGCAAAGCAAAACTTGAGGAAACTAGAGTAAATAATATAACTAAGGATTTTTTACCAGAAGACGTGAGAGAGAAGGTATTTGCTCTTAAAGTAGGTGAAGTAAGTGAAGTTTTAGCAAGCAGTTTTGGTTGGCACATAGTAAAAGTGGAAAGTGCGCATCAAATCTCTGATGAAGACTTAGTTGATTTAAAAAAAGACATAAAGTCAGTTCTAACTAACCAAAAGTCTTTTGAAAGAGTCAATGATTTCATAAACCAAGTGAACTATAAGATATACAATGGTTCAGAAATTGAAGAAATATTGAGTGAATATAATTTACCTATACAAACTATTGGTCCAGTAGATGCGAGTGGAAAAGATCAAAGCGGTAATAACGTAGGAGATTCTGGTGATTTGATTTCTTTCATTTTTTCGCGAGAAAAGGATCAGAAAGGTTATTTTAAGGGCGTTGGGGACACCGTTGTTAGTGTAAAAATCGTCGATATCTTTCCACCCAAATTGCAAAGTTTTGAAGAAGGCAAGGCATTAGCGGTAGAGCTTTGGCGTAGTGAGTTTATAAAAGAAAGAATGTTTAAATTCGGGCAAGAGGTTGCAGTTCAACTAAGAGAAAAAACAGATTTGGAAGAAATTCAAGGTGTGGAATTAGTTAAAGGTCAGCAGATGCACCGCAATAAAGTGGATCAACAAAACTACCCCTTTTCTTTTGTAGAAGAGATTTTCAATATGAAAACAACTGGTTCAGTGACAGATCCTATTCAATACAATAATGAAATTATAATAGGTGTTCTAAAAGAAATGCATTCATCAAATGGCAAATTAAACACGCTTGACACCGGAAAACGTGTGATGATATCGCTAAAAGAGCAATTAATTAGCTATCTGGAATCAAAGTATAAAGTCGAAGTTAATCACGCTATACTTGATGATATATAATCAAAAATCTTATAAGCTGCTTCAAACGCATCCAGTGCCCAGACACACAACTGTACGAACATTGCGATTTGAGAGCAATCTTCACTAGAAAGGATGTCATCCCAGTGCCCAGACACTGGGATCCAGGAATTTTATTAAGTTGGTAAGCATAAAAGTAGCCGTTTTATGTTAAAATACAACGTTTTAATGATTAAAAAAAGGCTGGATTCCAGTGTCAAGCACTGGAATGACACCATTTGCTGTGCAATTTACCTTCAAAAATGAATGTTCGTATAGCTGTGCGCCCGGCACTGCCCTACATTATTGGTAATTATATTATAAGGTGCAAAAGTTGTATAATTCATTTGACTTAAAACGGCTCATTGTATAAAATTGTGGCTAATATATGAATAAAGGTTAACATGGCAGTTAAAATAAGGTTGGCGAGGTTTGGCGCAAAGAAACGCCCTTTTTATAGGATAGTTGTAGCTGATTCACGAGCACCAAGAGATGGGCGTTTTATTGAGAAAATAGGACAATATGATCCAATGTTACCAAAAGACAATAAAAATCGTGTTGTGGTGAAAGCTGATAGATTAAAACATTGGCTAAGTGTAGGCGCGCAGGCAACTGAAAGAGTACTGTGGTTTATCAAAAAAGGCATAGTAACTTTAGAAACAGAACCAAAGAAAACAGAAAAGAAGAAAGTAGAGAACGAGAAAGCACAAGGGCAAGAGGCATAAGTCTCTTAAAATGCTAAATACTGATTTAACAAACAGCGATAAATTAGACGATATTGTATCTTCTGATTTGTCAGCTATGAATGACTTTGTCTTCAAAAATGTCAATGATGAAGATGCTAAGCTTGCTACTGATATTATATCTCATCTTGTTAGGTCAGGTGGAAAAAAAATAAGGCCTAAACTAGTTTTTATTATATGTAAAATGCTAAACTATTCTGGGGAGAATAGGATCAACGTTGCTGCATCGGTAGAGTTTATACACAATGCTACTTTACTTCATGATGATGTGCTCGATGAAAGTGAGGCACGCCATGGAGTTAAAACAGCGAATAAGATTTGGGGAAATAAATCAAGCATTTTAGTTGGTGATCTATTGTTGACTCTAGCATTTAGATGGCTTATAGAGTGTGGAAATTTAAATATTCTCTCTATTTTATCTAAAGCATCGCATTTACTTGTGAAGGGTGAAATAAAGCAGATGACAGCACGCTTTGACCCCCACACAGTCAGGGAAAATTATTTTGATATCATTGGAGAAAAGACAGCATCTTTATTTTCTGCATGCTGTGAAGCTGCATCAACAGTATCTGGTGCAACAAATGACGAAACAGAGAGGCTAAAGAATTTTGGTTTTAATTTTGGTATGGCATTTCAAATAGTTGATGATATGCTCGATTATACTGCTAATCAAGGCACTTCTGGAAAGCAAGTCGGAAAAGACTTTTTCGAAGGTAAAGTCACCTTACCTGCTATTATAGCATACGAAAAGGGCAGTCCAGCAGAGCAAAAATTCTGGGAAAAATGCTTTTCTTCAGCTAGACACAATTTTGACCAAGCATTACACTATATTAATCACCATAATGCCATTCAGCTTTCTATGGAAAAAGCTAGACACTACATTAATATGGCACAAAATGATATTAGTACTTTTTCTGATTCTTTTTATAAAACTACTTTAATTAACTTTTTAAATGCGAGCATAGAAAGACGAATGTAGCTGGCGCTTGATATTTTCAGATTAATTGTTATATATTTATTAGATTCTTAAGGGTAATGATATGTCAGATAGCAGTAAGGAGAAAAAGAAGAAGTTTGCTGATATGGTAAGTAGGCAGAAAGGTGACGACCAACAAAGTGATAACCATAAGCAAACTGATGATTTAAATGAAGATCTCAATACATTAAAAGAACGTGCAGTTCAGCTTGAAGATCATTTACGCCGTGCTGTTGCAGATAATGAAAACGTCAAACGTATAATGCAAAAGCAAATTAGCGATGCAAGTGACTACGCAGTCACAAAACTTGCACGTGATATGATCGACTCGTGCGACAATTTAAAAAGAGTAATGGAAATTTTGAAAGACGGTGATCCTGTTCATGAGGGGATTAAAGTAGCTTATCAAAAAATTATAAATGATCTAAAAAAACATGGAATAGAGGAAGTAGATCCACTTGGTGAGCTTTTTGATAGTAATTTACACCAAGCTGTTGTGGAAAGAGAAGACAATGAAAAAAAGCCTGGCACCATTGTAGAAGTACCACAAACTGGTTATACTATCAAAAATAGGTTGCTCCGTCCTGCAATGGTTATTCTTTCTAAGAAATCTGCTGATTGTGGAAGCGATTAGCATGAGGTAAATGTATAATGACAAGTATTGTCTTTTCAGGTATCCAGCCAAGTGGCGTACTACATTTAGGTAATTATCTTGGTGCAATCAAACAGTGGATAGACTTACAGGATAAATACAAATCTCTTTTTTGTATTGTCGACCTACACGCAATCACAGCAAATAAGCTTCCCGCAAGTGAATTAAAAAGTAATATTTTCAAAACAGCAGCAGCTTATATTGCATGCGGAATAGATACAGAAAAGTCCATTATTTTTAGTCAGTCCACAGTTAGTGGTCATGCAGAACTGGGCTGGCTGCTTGGATGCTATACACCAATTGGTTGGCTTAATCGCATGACTCAATTTAAAGATAAAGCTGGCAGCGATAAACAAAAAGCCTCTCTTGGATTATATAGTTATCCAGTACTTATGGCTGCAGATATATTGTTGTATCAAACTAAATACGTTCCTGTTGGTGATGATCAAAAACAGCATTTGGAGCTTGCACGTGATATTGCATCAGCTTTTAACAATCATTATAAGCTGGATTATTTCATCGTACCTGAAATCTTAACTTTGGATTGCACATCAAGGATAATGAGCTTAAGGGATGGCACAAGCAAGATGAGTAAATCTGATCCTTCAGAACATTCGTGCATTAACCTTGATGATACGGATGACTTAATTGTCAAAAAAATAGAAAAAGCAAAAACAGATTCAATTCTAGGCTTTGCTACTTTAAAGTGCCGACCAGAAATAAGCAATTTGATAAACATTTATTCAGTGCTTAGTAATGTAAATGCGGAAAAAGTATGTGAAGAAGTGAACAAACATGACATGAAGCACTTCAAAAAAGAGTTAGCTGATTTAATTATCAGTGTTATATCACCCATACGTGAGAAAATGAATGATCTTTTAAAAGACCAATTCCATTTACATGAAATATTAAAAAAAGGCACAAAGAAAGCAGCAGAAATTGCAACCCATAATATAAAAGAAATCAAGGATATTATTGGATTTGCTCAATATCTGTAAGGTTCCAAAGTGTGATGGTGCGAACCGTCATACCGCCGCGGTATCTCAGCCGCTAACACGTAGCGGGATGACGGTTTTTCAAATTGTCGGTAAATCTAAGTCAGTTTAGCTATAGGCAGCAATTTTCTGTATTTATTTTAAGTTGAAGAAAGCTCAAATGAAAAATCGTGTTTTGCTAAAAATCACAGAATGCAGTCTGGTTACAAAATTCTCTAATGGTCTTAAATAAAACTTCCAGTGAATGATTGTCAGACATATTGTGCTCTGCTGATTTTATTAAGTGTACTTCAACATCGGTTGACTTAATTTTTTCAGCTAAATTCAATGAAGTTTGATAAGGAACATCTTTATCATTAATGCTATGCAGCAAGCGCACAGGACAGTTTATATCTATTGTCTTTTTGTTTAAAAGAAGGTTCTTTCTGCCATCTTCGATCAAATTTTTAGTTATTTTGTATGTACAATGCTCTGAAGTAAAATCTATTACACCTTTAGAATCTAGTTCTTCTTTTTGCTTGCCTGACAATTGCTTGAATATCAAATCTTCAGTAAAATCGGGAGCAGACGATATACCAATTAGTGCTGCAATTTTTTCTGGAAATTGAAGGGCAGTGAGCAACATCAGCCATCCTCCCATACTTGAACCTATAATTATTTGTTTATCGCTAGTTAATTCACTCATTACTTTAGCACAATTTTTTTGCCAATCACTTATCGTGTAATCAATAAAATTACCACTTGAATGACCGTGACCAAAATAATCAAATAGCACAAGTGCTACGTCATTTTCTTGGCAAAATTTGTAAATAGCAGTTGCTTTAGTTCCATCCATATTAGATGCAAATCCACCGAAAAAAACTACAGAAGCTTTCTTCCCTTGTAGCTTTCGATATGCTATGTGACCATTATTTCCATCAAACAATTTACAATAATTCATACTACTTTGGCAAAGCAACCGGACTATCGCTCATCGAACACAAATAGCTGACTAGATCTGCAATCTCTTGTGGATTGGAAATACCTGCAAATGCCATACGTGTACCTTTTATATAGGCTTTTGGGTTCTTTAAAAAGGCAAATAACTCCTCATATCCCCATTTTTCACCTTTTTCAAGCAATGCTTTTGAGTAATTGAATGAGTTGCCAAGATGGGCCTTTTTATTTCCAACTACGTTCCATAAGTTTGGTCCTACTTTATTCATTCCACCTTTCTCAAAACTATGGCAAGCTATACATTTTTTCGCTGCTGATTTACCTTTCTCAAAGTTAGCATTCTGCATGAGCGCTCCAATATCGAGCGCCACTTGCTCGATTTTTTGCTGAGATTCATTGCTGCCAGCAGCTACTATCGTTTGGTGTTCAATCTTATATTCCTCCGGACTGTAAAGCATATCAACTACATTACTGACTATCATAATGATTAGCCCAGAAAGTAAAATCGATGCTGCAATCTTATTAAGCTCCATAGTTAATTTTTATTAAGTAATGTTACTTAAATTATGCAAATATTTTCGCAAACAGCAAACAATTACCTTGAAGCTCGCTAAAGATGAGAGTCTCTATAGCTGACCCAAGAAAGGTTTTCCTACGTCCATACCGCCGCGAACCGTCATACCGCGATTCATTCGCGGTATCTCAGCCGCTAACAAGAGATCCCGCTAACAAGTAGCGGGATGACGAGGTTCACTGCCATTAAGTTAAGGAAAGAATGGTTAAAAACTGAACTAAAAAGTCAGAAATAATTAAGGATTTATGACAAATACTGAAACAGAATAGAGTAAACTTTAAAGCAGATAAACTCTGAAGTGTAAATTATAGCATTTCTCATAATAGTCCGAACAGGTCATAGGAAGGCAGAATCAACAGCACGACGAAAGGATTCGAATAGAGGAATGTTTTTCCTGGCTCTGTTTTTTATAGCAAACCAATGATGCTCAATTTTGTTGAAATCTGGAGAATAAGGCGGCAGATACAAAATTTCTGCACCAACCCCTTTAGCAAGCTCGATAATCTTATCAGACTTATGAAAAGTAGCATTGTCAAGAATGACAGTCTGTCCAGGTTCCAAGATCGGTGTCAAAAATTGCTCAAACCATCCATTAAAAACATCCATATTACAGTGGCCTTCAAAGGTTAACGGAACAACTATCTTTCTTCCACTTAAGGCTGCAACCATACTGATTCGTTGAGTTTTCTTTCCAGATTTTAAGGCATAAAACCGCTGTCCTTTCTGGCAATATCCGTAGGGGTAGTCTTCGGTGTTATCAATGCCAGACTCATCTATATACACTAAGTTTTTAGGTTCTTTTGTCGCTATAATTTTCAAAAATTCAGCACGTTTTTCTTCGTTTCTTTCCTTGTATCCATATGTCTTTTTTTGCGCGTAAATCCAATTTTTTTAAGGGCTCGATAGATCGTTTGGATACTAATGTTGTTCCAAAGTTTAGCCATTTCCGATAGAGTCTTTCCTCCGTGTTCTCTGGCAAATTTGGCAAAGGTATCCCAGTCGGTAATTTTGTGATTGTAACCCCCATTTCCAAGTTTTTTTGATTGAAAGTCTCCTGTTTCTTTTCTTCTTTGCTGCCACTCCCATAAAGTAGTTCGTCCAATCTTAAATCTTGCTGCCACTGTTTCTCTGCTTTCTCCTTCGTCTAGCGCTTCCATTGCTTTTTTTCTTAAATCATAACTATATGCTGCTGGCATTCAACCTCCTTATCATCATCTACCCTTATCCTATCACATCCAGACTTTTATGGAAAGAGCTATACTTAAGAAATAGTTTGTTTAGAAGTCATTTTACAGGAGCTATGGCAATAAGCTACCCAGTTATTATCAGAAGATATGAATACTACCTCTAGTCAAAATATGTGTTTTCTAACCCTTTTTTGGTAATTGAACGAACGAAGATAAGGTACCTTATGACGATCAACTTTCCTTCCCTTTCTTACCGCCAAAGTGTTCATCAAAAATAGCTTTGATAATTGATCCATAATGCAGTCAGTATCTGATTCCGTAGCAAAAATGTCGAAAGCCAAGTTTTTGATCGCGTTAAATGAGACAGATTTGTTAATGCTCCTCTTAAGCTTATCATCGGTTAAGTCCATATTCAACGCTTCTTCTACATCTTCTGTCATAACACTTTCTAGGTTGCTAATAAAGATAGCTGACCAAAAATCCTGTTTAACAGACTCAACACTTTTTCCTGTAAAATTTTCTAGACTTAGTCTTCCTTTGAGTTTTGCAAAAAATGTCTCAACTCCCCAGCGTAAAAAATATAACTCCTTAAATCCTCCAGTTTGAAACTTTTGTTCATCCATTAATGATGTAGCTAACACTTCAATTTCACCAGATGGCAGTACCACTTTGAAGCGTTATTCCACTATTTTCTTGTTTTATCTTACGCTGAGCACATATGGTAACCTCAACACTAGATGGGCTTTTTTCTTCAAACATAGCATTCACTTCATTAAAAGATGATCTGGGACATCGAATGACATAAGCAATTTTTCTTTTTGTAAGGCTAGAAAGAAATTTATAAGATAAATATACAAATCAGTAAGTCATTAGTATTTACAACTTTAAGCATTTCATCTGCTAAGTTAATTTCATGAGTGTTACCTCTATCTAACACTGACCTTATGGCAACATTATTTAGCACATCTTAACAAACCGCAAAGGTTGCACTTGCATAATCACCTAAATCTTTTGGTTTTTGGTTACGTATTTTTCTTGAGCCAAATTCATTTTTTATTTCAACGCTTGTTGGTAAAATGATTTTGGAGGCATCAAGAGCTAACACTCTAAAGCCAAAACAAGTTTTAAATTTTTGGTCTTGGTAGTACAAGGAAACCACACCTTCGTTAATTTCTGAAAATGCACTGTGTTTCATTTTTTTTCTTGCTTGACTAAAAGCACTAGCAGTAACGGTATAGTCTTTTTTCCTATATAAAATAAATTCGTTTAGTATTACTTGCAGCGACTTTACACTTTTTCTTAAAATTAAGATAAATATGTCAATAAAAGATAACTTCCTCTTTCTCATAAAATCTTTTGAAGATGATTTATGGGATTCTATAAATTCTAGACTTGCCAATTCATTTTGAATAAATTTTATTACTGCCTTTTTTACTCATACTACCTTTAAACTTATTGGTATACATCATTATCCCATAAAATCTATCTTTTTTCCTTAACTTAATGGCAGTGAGACGAGGTTATCGTCATGCCGCCACGAACCGTCATACCGCGATTCATTCGCGGTATCTCTTAGCCGCTAACAAGTAGCTGGATGACGATTGTCAGGGTGTAATCCCAGTGTCCCTATGATGTCATCCCAGTGCCCAGACACTGAGATCCAGGAAAGTTTGCTTGTAAGCAAGCAAACTAGCACAGAAAGTGGTTACAACATTTTCGATGAGATTATATGGAAAACTGGATCCCAGTGTCAAGCACTGGGATGACAAAAAAAGGAGCACTGGAATGGCACCATTTGTTATGTTTAACAAAGTTCGTACTTAGCTTCATGTTAGCCATAAATATTTAAGAAATTTACCAAATGGAAAAAAAGGCAAAAGAAGCCCCATGGTTAACTAGTTCTGACACTGGTTTCCATCCAAGACGGCAGTAGCCCCTTCGGTGTCATTCCAGTGTCAAGCACTGGAATGACAAAGGAGAGCAGTGTCAGCTACTTGGATGACACCTTTTTTCTACTTAGTGTGGGTTATACAAGAAGTCTATTGTATGGCTATTGCTGGTCGTATATTACTTATAGCTTATCTATTCAAATTGCAACTTTGTTTTTCATAATTAATTATTGACAGAAATTATTAATTGGGTTATTATTAAATTATCGTTAACAAGTGAGGCAAAGAAATGATGATATCCAATAATTCTTCATTGCTAAAAGATAGTCAGGAGCTTACTAAAACTAAGCAGACTATATGGAAACCTTTAATTGCTGTTTCATTATTATCTATATTTAGTTTCATATCTGGTCAATATCTTCCTTATGTTATTATAGCAGTTTCTGGTTCTGGTCCTATTGCAGCAGTTCCTTTAGCAATTTTTGCTGTTTCTACGGCTGTTGCATTGATTTCAAAAATATATCTCATTAGACTGGCCGTTTCTAGAGCTGACAATAAGAAAGAAGAACCACAAAAACTTGTGTGTGAAAATTGTACTAATCTGGAGAATAAATCAAGTGTGCCTACTCCTACACCGCCTCCAGTAACATTGGGTACACAACCAAATCCAAGTGTCAGTGTACCACCGCCGCCACCTCCTCCATTGCCACAAGATGCTGCACTACCACCTCCGCCTCCGCATTTTTTTACAGCTTCCAAGCGTACGGAGCAACCTAAGAATGATGCACCGAAGAAGGCTGGTGAACCTGAGAATAATAATCATTCTACTCTGTTTGAACAGATAAGAGGAGGTACTACGTTAAAAAGAGTGAGCAGCAACAAAATTTTACAAATGAATTGAAAGCAAAATTAGAAAGTAGTGGGGGCACTGACAAAAAAGAAACACCAGAAGAGTTTGCTGCAAGAATAGATAGGGAGCAAGCAGAGAGAAAGAAGTCGGATGATAATGATTCAGATTGGACAAAGAGACTTAAGGAGAGAGTAACAGTCATGCGATTCTCAGATAGTGAAAGTGAGCATTCTGATTCTATTAGCGATTCAGATTGGACTACAGATGAAAGCAAAGACAAACAGAAAGAGATAGAGCAGGAAAAAGAGGAGCAGACAAAACACACAAATTCCCCATCAAGCAAGGAAGAAGGAAGCGGGGGTCTTGACAGTGGTATAGGATCTAGAGCCACATCTCCGATACATCCTGAACAAGAAACAGAGGAGTCACCGGTACCGCCAAGTTCGTGTGTTGATTCACCAC
The DNA here is from genome assembly GCF_964026815.1 of Wolbachia endosymbiont (group A) of Andrena fulva. Lineage (NCBI taxonomy): Bacteria > Pseudomonadati > Pseudomonadota > Alphaproteobacteria > Rickettsiales > Anaplasmataceae > Wolbachia > Wolbachia endosymbiont (group A) of Andrena fulva. Next base: position 1,212,970 of record NZ_OZ034701.1, on the reverse strand, counting down.
AAGTAAATAATGTTGACTCAGTGGATAATGAGGTGCAAGATTCACCTCCTCTTTCTGTTGAGGATCGCATAGCACAGTTTGGTGGAAAAGCGTTACGATGCCAAAAGGAAAATGTTGTACAAGGACTATGATAACTATGAAATGGTCAGCCATGCACTTCCCTTCCTTTTCAAAATAAGTTTACCTACAGGTCTGATTGTATTAAGATTACTTAATACAATCAGATCTATTATATGCGTTTATCCAAATATTACCTGCCAACTCTAAAGGAAAAGCCTGCCCATGCTAAAATTATCTCCCATCAATATTCTTTGCGTGCAGGTTTAATAAAGCAGATAGCATCTGGCATCTATACGTGGTTACCACTTGGTCTCTTAGTGCTTAAGAATATTGAAGATATTATCAGAGATGAAATGAACAAATCCGGTGCTATTGAAGCATTAATGCCTTGTGTGCAACCAGCAAGTCTTTGGCGAGAATCAGGGCGTTACGATGATTACGGTAAGGAAATGCTACGCATAAAGGATAGGCATGAGGAAGATATGCTTTTTGGTCCAACGCATGAGGAGATAGCAACTGATTTAATTAGAGATGTGGTAAAAAGTTACAAAGATTTGCCACTTTGTTTATACCAAATTCAATGGAAATTCCGTGATGAGGTAAGACCACGTTATGGTGTTATGAGGGGCAGGGAATTTTTGATGAAGGATGCATACAGTTTTGATGTAGATTACGAAGGTGCACTGAATTCATATAATTTGATGTACAAAACTTACATAAAAATCTTCAAACGCATGGGATTTACTCCAATTGGAGTTCGAGCTGATACGGGGCCAATTGGAGGAAATTTGAGCCACGAGTTTCATATATTGGCAAACACTGGTGAGAGCACTTTATATTATGACAATAAATTTTCTGAACTACTAGAGAGTGAAGATATTGAAAGTTTAAAGAGTATATACGCAGTTGCAGATGATATGCATGATCCTGAGACTTGCCCCATATCACAAGAGCAGTTAAATGTTAGTAAAGGTATTGAAATAGGGCATATTTTTTATTTTGGCGACAAATATTCAAAGCCTATGAAGGCAAGTGTTACTTCTCAAGATGGAAAAAATGTCAATATACATATGGGTTCGTATGGCATTGGGGTTTCAAGACTTGTTGGTGCGATAATAGAAGCTTTTCATGATGATAAGGGAATTATCTGGCCGGAGGAGGTAGCTCCTTTCAGAATTGGTTTAATCAATTTACAAACGAAAGTAACGGAGGCTGCAGATAAAATATACAAAGCTTTGAAGAGCGATGAAGTGCTTTACGATGATACGGAAGGGAGTGTAGGAGTAAAATTTTCTAGAATGGATCTGATAGGCTTGCCGTGGCAAATAATTGTCGGAAAGAAAGCAGTAAGTGAAAATATAGTTGAAGTAAAAAATAGAGCAACTGGAGAGGTAAAGGAAATGCAGATTGAGGAAGCAATAAATCACTTTAGCGCAAAATGATACACGGTATCGGCACTGACATAGTATATATACCAAGAATATTGAGAATATTACAAAAATACGGGGAAAAATTTCTCAATAGAATCTACACTGAAAAGGAAATAGAGCTAAGTAGAAAGTATAATAGTCAAGAAATGCGAGCAAGGTATTTTGCTAAACGCTTTGCAGCAAAAGAAGCTTTTGTTAAAGCACGAGGTAGTGGTCAGGGTATTACAATGAAAGATATAGAAATATACAATGATGTAAGAGGCAAGCCATATCTTACCGTTAGCAAGGATTTTATCTCCAAAATTCATCTTTCTTTAAGTGACGATGGAGATTACGCTACTGCATTTGTTGTAATTTGCGTCTATAGCTCACACAGATAAAGTTTACTCTTTTGTCATCTTATGGCTTACTGTATGAACATTCATTTTTAAAGGTAAACTGCACAGCAAATGGTCAGTGCTTGACACTGTCCTCCTTTGTCATCCCAGTGCCCAGACACTGGTTTTCTGCAATCTCATCGAAAACGTTTTTCTATGCTAGTTTGCTTGCTCACAAGCAAACTTTCCTGGATCCAAGTAGTCAGGGCACTGGGATGACATCTTTGTTGTGTTTAACAAAAACAAATGTTCGTACAGTTGTGGAATGAATCGCAGTATAGCTATAGCATACACAAACAACTAGTTTGCCAAAAAAACATAGCGGTTTTTCTATGATTTTAGTATAATTCTAGCTTTACCTAAACAAAAAGATGAATTATTTAATGGACTGTGTTTTAACGTCTCTTTCCTTACCATTTTCAATTACCGAGAATTATTTATTAATTACTGCATTGATTCCACTTTTGAGTGGGTTAGCTATTTTTTTTACTGGTAAATGGCCCGGAGTGAACAATAGTATTACTGTCACTTCTTCTGTACTTCTGTTTACGTATACGTGTCTGTGCACTTTATATTGGGTATATGGTGATCATTCTCAATTTATTCTCATGGATTTTGGTAATAATTTGCACATTAGTTTAAAGCTAGAGTCTACTGGAGTAGTATTCAGTTTATTAATATCGTTTTTATGGATACTAACCAGTGTATATGCAATATGTTATATGCAGAATAACTATGCTGATAGCAATCACTCAAGTTTTCTATGCTTTTTTTCAATATCGATTAGCTGTGCAATGTTTATTGCTTTTTCTGGAGACTTGCTCACTACATTTGTCTTTTATGAGCTTCTAACTATTAGTACATGCCCTCTGGTTACTTACAACTCAACAAATGAATCAATGATTGCAGGACGCTATTACTTTGGCGTGCTATTTTTCTCTTCTTTGGTATTGTTTTTTCCTGCAATAGGCCTTTTATATAATGAATTTCATACTTTAGACTTTGTAAGCGGTGGAATATTCAAATTTGATACTTCACTCATCACTTTCATTGCAGTGTGTTTTGCTATGCTGATTTACGGAATAGGAAAAGCTGCATTAATGCCAATGCATTTTTGGTTACCAAAAGCAATGGTTGCACCAACTCCTGTAAGCGCACTACTGCATGCTGTTGCTGTTGTGAAATCCGGAGTTTTCATCATCATAAAAGTTATATTATACACTTTCGGCGTCGATAACATGCAACGTTTTGTGCAGCAAAATTGGTTTGCTGGAGGGTGGCTTCCGTACACTGCTGGATTTACTATTATTACTGCATCATTGATTGCACTAAAGCAAAAAGAATTAAAGAAATTGCTTGCTTACTCTACCATCTCTCAATTGTCGTATATTATATTATTCGCTTCAATTTTTAGTGATCTCAGCATGAGGGTTGCAATTTTTCAATTAGTTTGCCACGCATTTGCAAAAATCACTTTGTTTTTCGTTGCCGGAGCAATAATAACGAGAGCAGGTGAGAAATATATAGATAAGATTTACGGTATAGGACGCAGTATGCCAATTAGCATGACAGCATTTGCTATAGGTGCATTGTCTATGATAGGGGTGCCGCCTGCTCCGACTTTTTGGGGTAAATTTCTCATTTTTCAAGCTGTTTTCAACTCTGGCAATGTAATACTTTCTGTGTTTGTAACTCTAGTGTTAATTGTTAGTACTATACTCAACGCTCTGTACTTTTTACCGATAATTTACAACGCCTTTTTCTTAAAACCTTCTCAGAATTACTTTATTAAAAAAACACCAATTCTTCTAGTTTTACCTCCAGTTATTACTGCTATGTGCACTTTGGTTATTTTTTTTAGCTACCAAGTAATATTTTAAAATCTGTATTTATAACCATTAACAATAAATTTAAATGGTATTATACCAGCCAGAGTTGCTTTTATATTCGACAAAGTGAAGCTAATCTCCACAGTATCCTCCTTATTTTGCTCGGTTGTAAAAACTACAGTAGCATTTCCAGCAAATGTAACTAAGTCCTTGGTCGATCGATCAATAGATAATGTTATTACATTTATGTTGGCGATTTTTCTTTTAGATAAAGACAAATTACCAGCTTCATTATTCGTTTTTTCCTGAAAGCCTTGATAGATTTTATGTATAGAATTGTTTCTTATAAAATTTTCTTGGTACTTCGGTTCAACGATCTTAATGGACTCGTATATTTCAATGTATTTACTTATTAAGTACCTCGCTGTGGAAGTGTATTCATCTTCCTTTTTACTGAAACTAAGCTTATGCATTGCAGAGAACTCATCTTCTGTGTGGTTCATATACTTCACAAAATTTAAATCTTTTTTAATAGGAAATAACAGGTATATGTTTAATGTTAATAAACATAAGCATACTAGGAGAAGCGATACTATTAATGCCATCCAAGATCTTTCTGCTACACAAAACAGATACCTATGGCAGTACCATTCGACTGCTTTACTGAAATAACTTTTGTTTTTTACTGATTCAAGCAATTTATCTTCCATAACACAATACTACCAGACCTAATCGGATCATTATAATAACAATAAGCTTAGATACTCTAAAAAAAACTTTAAAATATGTCTAAATTTTCCCAAATAGGATGAATGATTATATCACCTTGTTCTGCAATGAGGTAGAATTTATCGATTTTGCTCACATCTATATTTATCATTTTTACACTGAAATTTTCAGGATCATAAGTATTACTTTCTACACTTTTGTGATAATTATAATAATGTAATTTATTTTGATCATCAAAATAACCAAATTCATCAGCAAAGGTTCCCACTTTTCTACCTTTACCACTTTTGACTAGCTCAAATAGATCAATTACATGGTTTTGGGATCCAGGCTCAATAGGCCCTTCTGCAGCAAAAAATTTAGGTGCATGACCAATGTATTCCTTAAATTTTAGATTATGAGTCTTTTTTACACTACCAAAATCCACAAATTTATATTCATCTGAAATACCAGAATATTGTGGATCATACTTTTTATATTCAAAAAACTCATTACCTAAAAAATTACAAAACGTTAATTTATAATTATCATGATCGGATTTTACGACTTTAAGGTAATGAAAATCTCCAGGAATCTTTACTTCCTCTTCCGTAATATGATTACGTACAACAAGCTCACCATTTAGCATATGATAGCCAATTTTTGGCAAAGTAGCTATATTGATTGTCTTGTTTAGCTTAAAATTTGCTTCATAAATGCCACTTAACAACTCCTTTCCTTTTTCTAGGGTTATGTCTTGATCTGAAGCTATATTCTTAATTAAGCTTAATTTTTTCTGCATGTTCAATATGGCTTTCGTCAAAACTTCTATTGATTGCCATACAGTTAATTTATTATCAGTCAAATTATATACTTCGAGTATTAAATTAACAGAATTTTATCATGAATTTATGTTAAAAGTATTATACTTTGTAAACTTATGTCATGATATTAACTACATTAGCTAAAACATGCTTTTTATCTAAGTGGAGTTGCTTTGCGGCAACGAAAAGTTCATCTATTTTTTTCCACTGACTTAGCAGAATTTCAACACCATTTACCTCTCTCTTTATGCTTTCTAAAATGAAGGCCTGAATTATATATGATGCTAGTTCTAGTTCGATTTCGCTATTAATTACTTTATTAATCATATTGGGATTCTTTAAATCATGAAGAAATTTATAAAAGCATTTGTATGCTTCATAAGCATCACTACTTATTGTATTTATTATCATTCCTGGCATTCCAGGAAATAAAGTAATCATTTCGTCAAACGTTTGATTATCAAATTTACATTGAGATGAAGCAACTTGCTTTGTTTCATCATAAGTTAATGGGAGTAAATTTAGCTGAAAGCACCTACACAAGATAGTGGGTTGTATATCATATGGCTTATGGCTAATTATAAATATCTTAGAATTTTTTGGCGGCTCTTCTAATATTTTCAATATTGCGTTTTTAGCGTTATTAGTCATTGCCTCTAAGCTATCTATTATAGCTATTTTGTGTTCTGATTGAATGGGACTTAAGTGTAGAAAGTTTTTCATTTCTCTGACTTTTTCTATTCCGATAGTATCACCTTCAACAATGTGTAAGTCCAATGCTACTTCATTATAGTTTTTTATGAGTAACCAATTGGAGAAGGATTTTGCAAGTGTTGCTTTTCCTATACCTTTTTTACCACAGATCAGCCAAGACTGAACAGATAAGTTGTTCATTATTTTTTTTTTGGCTTGGTTGTGGCCTATTACTTTTTTCATTCTTTCTCCTATAGATTTTAGTTTGAAAATGCGTTGTTTACTGTTTGTAATGAAATTGCACCTTCCCTTAAAACCTTAATCTTATCTTCGGTTAAGTCAATAATAGTAGATTCTATACCAGAAACTAGTTCGTCATCTTCAATCACTACAGATAAATGTTGCTTAATGGATTGTGGTATATCGTTTGCCTTACATACACTTTCTTTTCCTGAAATATTTGTACTAGTTGCAACTATTGGAACTTTCAGTTTGTTTAGTATTGAAATTGCAATAGGATGCTCAGGAATTCTGATACCTATACTATCTTTAAAGAATTCGTTTGGCAATATGTTGTTGTTTTTAAGTGGTAAAATATAGGTAATTGGTCCAGGAGAAAAGTGGTTTATTAAATCAATATATCTTTCCTTTACCTTTGCTATTTTTGTCAAATTGTAAATATCACTAACAAATATAGACAGTGGTTTATTTTGAGAGCGTTTCTTTATCTGATATATTTTTCCTATAGATTCATTATCTAGTACATTACAAGCAAGAGCATACACTGTTTCTGTTGGAAAACACACTAATAAATTGTTCTGTATTGCATTTATTATTTTAGATACCATATAGCTAAAAACTTATTCATAACAACTAGATCAGTTTTGTTGCACTGTATCTTATATAGTAACTGCTAGTTTTTGTAAACGTAATGCAACGCAGCTTACCATTTGTTATGCAGATTTGCTACAACCCAAACTCTTCATTGACTTTATCAATTATTGCCTGTGGTGGATCCTCTCCCCATCCTGAATACAAAATCTCTCCATAGTCTGCAACATCTATAGAGCCAGTTCTGCTTTTTGCTAGAAACATTTCTCTTTTCTCTTTATCAACTAATACATAATGCCACGCTGATTTTCCACGATCTTTACCACGGACTAAGTATATAAGATCTGACCTACTTCTTTTTGTTGCATCAGCAAAAGATCTTTCATTGACAGTTCTGCTTTTACTTTTTATGCCGCCACTTTCAGAAAAAGCTTCCTTGGATTCGGTTTTTTTGCCTGCTAATTCAGAAATTTTTCCTTTTTCCCCTAATGCCCGTTCTTTGGTGTTTTGAGACGAATACTTACTGGAAAAACCTTCCCCTGTACCGCCAGGAGTCCTGTTTGTGAAACGCTTAGTAAATGAATTATTGTCGTTGTTTTCTGCCATAAAAATCTCCAAACTTTAGATTGTAGAATCCAAACTTTTACTACACTTTATCATATGTTAATTAAATTAATATAAATGAAAAATAATATAGTAATTATTACAGGAATTACGGCCTCAGGTAAATCAGAATTATGCGATAACCTGATAGAAAAATATGGAAATATTAGTATAATAAATTGTGATTCAAAGCAGGTATATGAAGAAATTCCCATAATTACTGCTCAACCGCCAAAGCAAGAAGAATTTTATAAACTATATGGTTATGTTTCAGCAAAAGAAAATTATTCCGTGGGTCTATGGTTAGAGGATTTAGAAAAAGAAGTTAATCACGCATTAGAAAATGCTCAAATACCTATCATCACTGGAGGAAGTGGGCTCTATATTAGCAGTTTAATCAAAGGCTTATCATCAATGCCACAAATAAGTCAGGAAGTGAGGAAAAATGTAAGCGAATTAAGGAAAAATTTAAGTAAAGAGGAGTTTTACAAATTAGCGCTAAGCAAAGATCCAAGGATTCAAGGTAAAGTGTTCATGAATGACTCGCACCGCCTTTCAAGGGCACTTGAAGTTATCACTGAAACTGGCAAGTCAATTTTTGTATGGCAAGAGAATAGACAGCCTCCTTTATTCAATAATTTTAAGATATATACAATTCTGCCTAAACGTGAAGATGTATACCGAAAAATAAATTCTCGTTTCATTACAATGATTGAAAATGGAGCAATTGATGAAGTAAAAAAGCTACTTAGCATGAACCTAGCCCCACATTTGCCAGCTATGAAAGCACACGGAGTGCCAGAAATTATAAAGTACTTGAAAGGTGAGATTACTTTAGACGAAGCGATACAAATTGCTCAAACAAACACAAGACACTACGCGAAACGTCAGTATACCTGGTTTAAAAACCAATTTCTAAATGCTGAAGTGATTGATTGTGCAAACAAGCTCAAGATATTTTAATTCAGGCCGTGCTCATTACTATGAATAGGGGGTTCCATATTTTCCAGATGGTCGCTTACTTCTAGTGGATTGCCTAAACCATGCTCTATTTTTATTTTAAAAAATCCAAGCCTCTCGCAAAATTTCTGAAAACACTCTTTTATAACGTCAAACAAGTTTTTATCACCTATATTATAGTCCTTCAGTCTCTTAGGAACAGTAAGTGACAATTTACCATCTTCATATGTTACATTTTTATCACCTTGAGACTTAAGTGTGAATTCTAGCGAGCTATCCAATTTACATAATTCTTCTTCTGATTTTGCTAAAGTGCAAACTGCAATTTTTTCTTCAATTCTGATTGTTGCATGACTTGGATCACTACAATTAATATGTGTTGTATGACTAGAACCGAAAACTAACTCATATGCCATAGCTACATGAAAAAGAGGTTTATCTTCAGCGTATAATGCACCTACGTACCCTGCTTGATTACAATTGATAACCAGTTCTTCCAAAATAGAATCACTTGGAACTTGAGCTTCAGCATATTTAAATATTTCCTTAAAAACTTCTTTTGCAAACGCACGATAACTCTTATTTTCATCTTCTTCTTTCGGTAATAGGTTAGTATATCCTTTACCTATATTGTAGAATTTTTCAACTTCCTCTTTATACCGATCAGTTTCTTTATCATTAGAAACCTTCAGACCTTCGCAATACTTTTCCCAAAATTTGTCAAATTCTTCTTTATCTCTATTTATTAGTGCTTTAATCAAAATTGTGTCTATATTTTTCTTGTTAATAACAAAATTCATTCTGTCAAAATCCTCATACATCTGTTTACCAGAGTTCGCTGAGATATCCTTTTCATCAGCTCTTAACTTACTAAAATCAAACTTTTCTGCTTGAGCTCTTAGTGTAACTATTGGATTTTCCTTTTCTTCTGATATAGGGCTACTCATTATTAGTACCTCAATATAGACTACTGTATAATAATACATGAAAATGATTAATAAGTCAATAAAATACTTTATATAAACGCAAGTTCTATGACAGCAAATATAGTTAGGGGTATAGCATTTCTCATAATAGTCCGAACAGGTCATAGGAAGGCAGAATCAACAGCACGACGAAAGGATTCGAATAGAGGAATGTTTTTCCTGGCTCTGTTTTTTATAGCAAACCAATGATGCTCAATTTTGTTGAAATCTGGAGAATAAGGCGGCAGATACAAAATTTCTGCACCAACCCCTTTAGCAAGCTCGATAATCTTATCAGACTTATGAAAAGTAGCATTGTCAAGAATGACAGTCTGTCCAGGTTCCAAGATCGGTGTCAAAAATTGCTCAAACCATCCATTAAAAACATCCATATTACAGTGGCCTTCAAAGGTTAACGGAACAACTATCTTTCTTCCACTTAAGGCTGCAACCATACTGATTCGTTGAGTTTTCTTTCCAGATTTTAAGGCATAAAACCGCTGTCCTTTCTGGCAATATCCGTAGGGGTAGTCTTCGGTGTTATCAATGCCAGACTCATCTATATACACTAAGTTTTTAGGTTCTTTTGTCGCTATAATTTTCAAAAATTCAGCACGTTTTTCTTCGTTTCTTTCCTTGTATCCATATGTCTTTTTTTGCGCGTAAATCCAATTTTTTTAAGGGCTCGATAGATCGTTTGGATACTAACGTTGTTCCAAAGTTTAGCCATTTCCGATAGAGTCTTTCCTCCGTGTTCTCTGGCAAATTTGGCAAAGGTATCCCAGTCGGTAATTTTGTGATTGTAACCCCCATTTCCAAGTTTTTTTGATTGAAAGTCTCCTGTTTCTTTTCTTCTTTGCTGCCACTCCCATAAAGTAGTTCGTCCAATCTTAAATCTTGCTGCCACTGTTTCTCTGCTTTCTCCTTCGTCTAGCGCTTCCATTGCTTTTTTTCTTAAATCATAACTATATGCTGCTGGCATTCAACCTCCTTATCATCATCTACCCTTATCCTATCACATCCGGACTTTTATGGAAAGAGCTATAATATTCAGGTCTCATCTTGTAAATAATAGTGTAATAAGTTAGGAGAAAGTAAAGTGTTACCGAAAATACTGAGAAATTTTAACGTATTTGTTGATGGCCGGGGTTATGCAGGAAAAATAGATGAAATAACCTTGCCAAAACTTACCATAAAAACAGATGAATATAGAGCTGGTGGTATGGATATTCCAATAAATATTGACATGGGCATGGAGAAATTAGAAGCAGACTTTACTTTTTCTGAATACGATACAGAGCTCTTTCGGCTATTTGGGTTGATAAATGGAAATTCGGTATCTTTGACGCTCAGAGGTGGAATGCAAGGTAGTGGAAGTAATGATATTGAAGCAGTAATAATCAATTTAAGAGGCATTTTTAAAGAATTTGACTTTGGTAACTGGAAACCTGCTGAAAAAGCAACTCTCAAATGCACTGTAGCTGCCCATTACTATAAACTTACTATCGGTGGTAATGAATTAATAGAAATCGATGCTGAAAATATGATTAGAAAGATAAATGGTGTTGATCAGATGGCCTTTCTACAAACGGTTTTAGGGATTTGATATGGTTGATAAAATTAAACAAAAATGCTAAAATATAAAGCATATATTTTGAACGCTTTTTTTATTGAAAAGTTTAGAAAAACATTATAAAATAATCATAGTGGTGGATTTTAGTAAAGTATATGGCAAATCTTGGAACTAATGTAGCTCTTAGCAAAGAAACTTCACAGCATCTTGCTGAACTGGCCAAGCTCACTAAGCAGCCTGCTCAAGAACTGGCAGAAAGGTTAATCAGGGAAGCAATTGAGCTTGAAGAGGAGGACATTTTATTATCTGCAGTTGCTGATGAGTATGATATTGAAGGTGCAAAAAAGACTAAAAGTGAGGACGTAGATTGGGATACACTATTATCTTCCTAGACAGTGCTCTCGAAAGAGATCTCCCAAGTCTTCCGAAAACAGTAAGATCAAGGGTTATAAGTGCAATAAAAGAGCGGCTTACAGTTGATCCTATTAATCTTGGTGAAGTGCTACACCATAGTCTTAAGGGATGCAGAAGACTAAGGGTTGGTGATTACCGTACTATATATCATGTCAACACTGCAAAATATGAAGTAACCATAGTTACAATAGGACATAGAGATACAATTTACGAGAAGGCTAGAAAGATACTGCGTAGACATTAAATATATTTTAACTTTTTTATTGAAAAAATTTAGAAAAATGGACTTCAATAAAGCACAAGCGTAATAGAACCACAATCATAATAAAAAAATTAGTTATGTAAAAGCCAAGCAGACTTTTATTTAATTAACTTTTTAAGGAGAAATATGCAAGCTATAACACTTAATAACCCAATAACAGTTGATGGTATTTCTGTCTCAGAACTTACCATTAGACGTCCAAAAGTTAGAGATTATCTAGCTATTGAGAGACTTAATGGTAGTGATCTGAGTAAGGAAGTAACTTTGACTGCCAATCTGACATTAGTTGCAAAAGAAGCGATTGAAGAGTTAGATATTGCAGACTATGTGAAAGTGCAAGAAGTATTAAAAGATTTTTTTTCACCAATTATCCAAAAGACTTGAGGTCAGAAGTAATCACGCTTAGTTCTATTATTGGTAGTGGAATTGAGCCTTTACTTGAAATGGAAATTAATGAATTTATCCTATGGAATGAAGCAGCGAAATGTCAACGTTATCTATAAAAATCGGAGCAATCTTGGATGGCAGTTTCAGTACTGTAATAAAGGGAAGTAGTAGTCAACTTACTCGTCTTGGTGAGAATATAAGAAAGCTTGATTCATCTTTAAAATCAGTATCAAAGTTTAAGCAGTTGGGTAGTGATGTTTTGACTAGCAGGAGATCATGGAAGGGCTTTGAAGATCAAGTAAAATCTTTAGCTAAACAAATGAAAGCGATAGAGAAACCGAGCAAAACTTTAAAAGCTGAGTTTGATAAAGCTAAGTTTTCTGCAACAAAAGCAAAAGAGGCATACTTAAGAAAGAGAGATGCCTTGCATTCATTCAATGAAGAAGTAAGGAAAAGTGGAAGAAATATTAAGTCATTAGTAAGTGATCAATATAAACTTGGTTCTTCTATTGAAGTACTAAAAGGTAAGTATGGTAAGCTTGGATCTGCAATACGTAGTCACCAAAATGTTTTAGCAAGTAAAGCACATTTTAAGTTACAAATTATAGAGACTATTGGACTAGGGCTAACGCTTGCAGCTCCAGTTAAAGTTGCGATTGACTTTGAAAGTGCTATGGCTGATGTTACAAAAGTGGTAGATTTTAAAAAAGGAACGGATGAAGCAACTAAATTTGCCAAGAAGTTGAAAGAGATGTCACATACTATACCATTATCAGCGGCAGAACTGGCACAAATAGCTGCAAGCGGTGGTCAACTTGGTATCAAGAAAGAAGATCTTTTTATGTTTACAGAAACAGTGGCAAAAATGTCTACAGCATTTGATATGTCTGCAGAGCAAGCAGGTGATTCTATAGCTAAACTCTCTAACGTTTATGGAATTGATGTTAGTAGAATGGAACATGTTGGTAATGTGATCAACCACTTATCAGATAACACTGCTGCTAAAGCAAGAGATATGGTTGAAGCTCTAGCAATAGTTGGTGGTACTGCAAAGCAGTTTGGTTTGGATATCGAGAAAACAAGTAGTTTAGCAAATGCTTTCATTAGCTTAGGTAAAACACCTGAAAAAGCTGCAACTGCTATAAATGCTCTACTTAGTAAACTTCAGACTGCTGAAGAACAAGGAGGGGATTTTAAAGCAGCATTAGAGCAAATGGGAATAACTGCAGAAGAAATAGTACAAAGAATAAGCGAAAACGGCGAAGAAGCGTTACTCTACTTTTTTCAAACTCTAAAGAAAATGGATAACCAGGAACGTTCTACAGTCCTTATGAAACTTTTCGGTCAGGAATATCAAGATGATATTGCATTATTAGCTGGAAGTTTTAATAAATACGAAGATGCAATAAAGTTATTGGCTAATACAGAAAAGTATGGAAGCTCTCTGCAAAAAGAATTTAAAAATCGTGCAGACACTACAGCCAATAAATTACGACTTCTTCGAAATTCAATAGCTGAAGTTGGTATGAATCTGGGTTCAGTAATGCTGCCTACTTTAAAATCTATAGCCGAATTTTTACAAGAAAAAACTAGGAGCATAGCTTTATTTGCAGAAAAATATCCAACCTTAACTACAGCAATCATGGGAACTATAGCAGCTTTAATAAGTTTGAAAATCTTAGTAGTGGGCTTAGGTTATGGATTTACTTTTTTAGCAAGTACAGTTCTCGGTTTAAGGACAAAAATAATTGCAACATTTTCATTTTTATCAGCTACAGTTTTTCCTGCAGTAATAACAGGACTAAGAGCAGTAACGCTCGCTGTAATGAGTAACCCAGTTGGACTTTTAATAGCAAGTCTTATCACTGGTGCAGCTCTTGTTATCACTAACTGGCAAAAGGTAAAAGACTTTTTCTCTAGCTTTTGGAAATCACTCATTAAACCTATAGGGAAAGCTTTTTCATGGATAGGAGATACAGTTAGTAGCATATTTGCTGAAAATAGTCCACTGAAAGAATTTGAAAAAAGAAAAAGTATTGTTACTGAAATAAAAGCAGTACATACTCCCCTAAAGAGTAATATTCTCAATAGTGGAAATCCTTTGCTAGGTAACAGTATAATTAAAGAATTTTCCAATAGAAATCAGAATAGCTTTAGAAGCAAAAGCCTTATTGAGGAGAAAAAGTCCACAGAAAACGATAAGATACTTGCTGACTTTGCAAGGAGTAAATTTGAAAATAAAGAACAAAATAAAACTCAGAACATCACTAATAATTACACTATCAGCATTAAAGCAGAGCCAAATCAAGATATCCGTAGCCTTGCAGATGAAGTAATAAAAAGGATAAGAGAAAAGTCACGTGATGTTTTATTTGATACGGTAGAGACATTTTATTGATGTTATCTCTTGGTCCGTATAAATTTGCTCCTACAAGTTTAAAGTATAACAGAGAAAATCGTTGGAGCACGATTGAGTGTATTGAAAATACGCCACTATTACAAAATATCGGCCAAGATATAGAAAATATAGATTTAGAAGGAACGATTCATCTGCATAATCTCAACGGGCTAAATCAACTAAAGAATATGAAAGAAGCTGAAAAACCACATGTTTTAGTAGATAGTTTAGGTAATATTTTAGGACAATTTGTAATTACTAGGTTAGAAGAAAAGCAGATGTATTTTTTACCTAATGGACTACCAAGAAAAGTTGAGTTTAGTTTGAGTTTGAAGAGCTATAGATGACTATATATTACTTAACCAAAGAAGGAGAAATGCTAGATCTGATTTGCTGGAAACATTACGGATTTACGGATGGAGTAGTGGAATTAGCACTAGCAGAGAACTTAGGTTTGGCAGAATATGGAAGCTTTTTGCCAGCAGGATTAAAGATAAAGCTTTCTGCTATTCAGAAAACAGTACAAAAGTCAAAATTAAAGGTGTGGGAATAAATGCAGCCAGATTTTGTAATAGATAAATGTGAATCAATTAGAGATAGAGTTATATCGTTACGCCTTACCGATGAATCTGGAACTATAGATGATATAGTTGAAGTACATGTTGATTACAGAGATGAAAACTTAAATGTTCCGAATGAATTAAATATCGCTCTGGGTTACAGAGAAACTGGAGTAGTACCTATGGGTATATATACAGTTAATGAAATTACGGTGCAGAGTCCACCTAAAACCTTACTAATAAAGGCTCATGCAACAAATTTAAGACTATCATTAAAGGAGAAAGTATCAAAAGAATGGCATCAAATTACTCTGGGTAACTTGGTTAAGGAAATAGCAGAAAAGCACGGATATGGATGCAGAGTTGCAGAAGAATTTGCAAGTGTGTTGATTCCACATATTAACCAAATAGAAGAAAGTGATATAAGTCTGTTAACAAAGATCGCAACAGAGCGTGAAGCAATGGCAAAGCTAGCTGGCGGATATATACTTTTTATTCCAAAAGGCAAAGCAAAATCGGCAACTGGAAAAGCTTTAGGAACAACAGCTATTAGACCTCAAGACACGATAAATTGGAAAGTGCATTTTACCGTAAGCAGGTACAACTCAGTGATTGCAAAATGGCATAGCTATGAAAAAGGTGCAACTATATCAGAAACAGTTGGCTCTGGTAGTCCAAGTTATATTATACAAACGCTTTATTCGAATGCAGAATCAGCACTAAGTGCAGCAAATGCTAAAATTAAACAACTCAAGCGAAATAATGCAGTGTTGGATATCACTATGCCTGGTAATCCAGAACTATTTGCAGAGGCGAAACTTAGCTTATTAGAATTTCATCAAGATATAGACGGTGAATGGATAATTGACAGAGCAGAACATTTGTTAGATGGTTCAGGTTATCGCACTGCATTATCAGCATCTATCAGTAAATGTTAAACGAAAATCAGTAAAATAAATATTCAATGTTAAGAAAAGTGTTAAACATGAGCAAGAAATAAGCTACACTTTTGGTGGTTTATAGCAACAGTAGTATATTACCTATTGCTATACGAAAGCAAAAGCGACAGACAATTATAAAACAATACTGCGGATTGCATCTGAAAATTGTAACTTAGAGACTGTAAAATTTTCAGCAAATAATCTATTAGATATTAATACACAGATTCCCGAATTAACAGCATTACATTATGCATCTGGTGCAGGATGTTTGGAGATTGTTAAATTTTTAATAGAAAAAGGAGTTGATATAAACACAGAAAAATATGAAAGATGGACAGCATTACATGCAGCTTCATACAAAGGTAACCTAGAGATAATTAAATTTTTGTTAGAAAAAGGCGCAAACCCTAACATTAGAGACACAGATGGAAAAAACCCAAGAGATGTAGCTGTACTAAGATCGCGGCATAATAAAGATAAACCATACGATGAAATTATACACTTGCTCTATAATGCTGAAAAGAAACACGAGTCTGATCGGTAATATTTCGTAACTGGAAACGAGAAGTAGTTGAAAGTTTTTTATTACACAGTTAGGAGAAACATGCAGAATCAAAAGATTCCAATCACAGTAATAGTAACGATGGTAATACAGACCATAGCAACAATTTGGTGGCTTGCCAAGCTGGATTTACGGGTTCACATTCATGATAAATTTATAGAGCAGAACAACGGATTGACCGTTACGGTATATCGTCTGGAAGAACGGGTAAAAAATCTTTCTGAGGAACTTGATGAGTTTAAATTACAAGTCTTAAGCGGGAAAATTAAATCTTAACATCTTTATCTAAATTTTCATTTCACAATGACTAAATATATTTTATCCGTTGACGGCGGAGGCATAAGAGGAATAATACCAGCCATAATACTAGCAGAAATAGAAAAAAGATCAAGAAAAAAGGTAGCAGAAATCTTTGATCTTATGGCAGGGACCTCAACCGGTGGAATTGTTGTAGCAGGATTATGTAAAAAAGATAAACAAGGAAACCCTCAATATTCAGCCAATGATTTAGTTGAGCTTTACCAAAAGTATGGACCATATATTTTCAAGTCTTCATTTTTTAGGCGATCAATATTATCTTGGTTTAACTGTGCACAATACCCATATAAAAATATTGAATTTGTATTGGACAAATATTTTGGTGATGATACTCTACAAAACACTTTAAATAATGTACTGCTTACCAGTTACGACATTCAGAATAATTGCCCATTTTTCTTTAAAAGCTGGAAAGAAGGTACTATTAAGCTGAAAGATGCACTCAGAGCTGCAACGGCTGCACCTACTTATTTCATACCAAAACATCTAAAAATTGACCAGATAGATAGAGTATTAGTGGATGGCGGGGTGTTTGCCAATAATCCTGCGGCTTGTGCATATGCAAGTGGTAAGAAATTGTTTCCAAATGATGAGATTATACTGTTATCACTAGGTACTGGTAGAACAGATAGAAGCATAGCTAATTCAAGGAGATTTGGAAAAATAGGATGGATCAAGCCACTACTGAATGTGATGTTTTCTTCAAGTTTAGATGCAGTAAACTATCAACTTAATCAAGTTATAGCTGATAAATATATACGCATACAATCGCAACTAAAAATAGCATCACCTGACATGGATAATATTACATCAAAAAATATCAAATCTCTTCAGCAGGAGGCAAATGCAATGATAGAAGGTAATCAAAAAGTAATCGATAAATTTTGCGATATCGTATCTTAATTTACATAAAAATGCCAAGCAAACTAAAAAAATTATACCACAAAGCAAAGAAAGGTTTAAAAAACATAGTTTCGTCCGAAAAACATACTAAGGGCCAAGAAGCTAAAACTTCAAACGATAAGCCAAAACCGCTACATGAGCAACCTCTAAAGTTGATGGAGAAGACCTCTAAAGTAAAAAAAGATAAAAAAGGAATAAAAGAAAAAATAAAAAGCTTTAAAATAAAACCCGTAGAAAAAGAGCTGAAAAAGGGTAACATATTCAAAAAAGGCTTCAAAAAGCTAAAAGGGAAAATAAAAAGCCTAAACCCCATAAAGTCCAAGAAAAACAAGATAATCGGGAGCAAAAGACTAGCATTTTTACTAACATCTGCTACAATCGTGGCAATTTTACCAACATTCAGTTTAGCTCCCTTGCCAGCATTAGCGGTAACTTCTGCATGTGTTTTCAGTATTAATTTTATAGCTGTGAAGACGTTAAAGAAAGTTATCAAACAACGCAAATTAGCAGTAAGATCCGAAGATGAGCCAGAAAAACTAGAAGAGGTATCTGTTGAACAAGCGAAATCTAAGCAAATTTTCAGAGATGGTAAATAGATTTATTAAATAAACAATTACTTTTGCTTATATCTTAATATATTATTTCTGAGTACCTCTGTTTTTAATCCAGAATTCAAGTTGTTACTTCATCACTCACTCAACTCATCAACAGTTAGACCACTTGCTCGCACAATAATCTCAATCGCAATACCTGCCTTAACTAGATCTTTTGCAATCTTGATTTTCTCTGCTTTTTTAACTTTTTCCTTGCCGCTTTTCATATCTTCAGATAGAGATTTGACTAATGCATCTAATGATTCTTGTTCTCTGTACTCATCCATTAAACTCAATAGCTTTTTGCTTTCTCTTGTTTTAGGCAGTAGAACTTTAATATTCACTGATAATGCTCTTGCTATTTCATATAATTTATCAAATGAGATGGCAGTATATCCTTTTTCATATTCGTGTATTTCCTTGAGCGTTAAATCAATTTTATCCGCCAAATCTTTTTGAGTATATCTTCTTATCAATCTCCATTCTCTTATTCTTTGCCCTATTCTGTAATATATAGAATCAGTGTAAATTTCTTGTTCTGTATCATTATACTCGTAAATAGATAAGCCGGTTGCTTGGGAAATTATGTCAACTGAAACTCCTTCTTTTACTAGATTTTTTGCTATTTCCAACTTTGCTTCTTCCTGATTAATTTTTTCGCTAATATGAACAAACCTGACTAATGAAGGTACTATTTTGCCTAACTTTTGACTCTCGTATATTTTTGTTAGATAGAGTATTTCTTCGTCTTCATCTTCATGCTCTCTTACTGTTATTGGTTTAGGTAATAGATCTACAGCATCAACTGATAATACTCTTGCTATTATATATAGTACTTCAATTGGAATAACGATATATCCCTGTTCATAGCTGTTTACTTCTTGATATGCTAGCCCGATCTTACTTGCCAACTCTGCTTGAGTACACCTTTGCATTAATCTACACTCTTCTATTTTTTGCCCTATTTTGTAGCTTATAGGACTAACATTACTTGCAGAAATAAACATATATACCTCCATTTAAGAAAAAACTTTATTGCTATAATTTTTTTACGAGCTATCCATCTAAAACCATATCAATAGATAAACCTACCGCTTGCAAAATAATATCAATAGAAATTCCCCCTTTTACTAGATCCTTTGCAACTTTAATCCTTTCTATCTCTCTCACTTTCTCCTCACAAATACGTATTCCCTCAAACAGAGATTTTATTAGTGCATTACGTAGTTCTTGGCTCTCAATTTCTTTGTATTCTTTAATCAAATCAAGCAGCTCATTTTCCACTGTACTACCTTCATCTTTCTCTATTAGTAGATCTGTAATATTAATCGATAACGCTTCTGCCATTTCATATAATTTATCAAGTGGAACAGCAGTCCTTCCTTGTTCATAGTTGCTTATTTCATGACGTGTTGTATTCATTTTCTCTGCTAAATCTTTTTGAGTATACTCTCTCACTAGCCTCCATTCTTTTATCTTCTTTCCTATTTTGTAGTAGATAGAACCTGTTTTTTCTTCAATACATTCATCAGCAGAGAGGCCAATTGCTTGTGAAACAATATCAACAGAAATTCCTGCTTTAACCAGACCATTTGCAATTTTTATTTTTTCCGATTTTCTACTACTTTTCTCACTAACTTGAACAAATTTGGTTAATAAACAAAACATCCTACGTAACTCTTGATCATTAATCTTTTTATATTTCCTTACTAAATCTAATATTTCCTCTCCCTCATCTTCAAAACAGATTTTTTCATTTGATACAGGAATAAGATCCTTAATATTAATTGATAATACCTCTGCCATAGCGTATAACTTCCCAATTGAAATTTTTCGTGTTCCTTTTTCATATTGTAGTACTATTTGATACGTTACTCCGATTTTTCCCGCTAAATCTCTTTGAGTATATCCTCGCTTTAACCTCCAGTTTCTTACTTTTTGTGCTATTTGGTATCTTAGAGAGATAGTAGTAGTATGCTTTGCCATACAGAAATAAATATTATACAGGTTAACATAAATCAAAATTGTTGAACATTTCTTCAAAATTGTGTATAATTATTAATGTTTTCTAGGTTAACCCGTCATGGCTCTTTCGAAGTTTCTCGATCCAAAAAATGATATATCGTTCAAGCGCATCTTTGGCACTGAAAAAAATAAAGATATCCTTATTCACTTTCTTAATGATATTCTTGGCTTCACTGGCAAAAGTGCAATACAGGATATAGAGTTTTTAAGTACTATTCAAGACCCTGATATTGCTTCTAAAAAACAAAGCATTGTTGATGTTCTTTGTAGGGATGAAAATGGGCTGCAAGTCATAGTCGAAATGCAGGTCGCTAAAACTAAGGGCTTTGAAAAACGTGCTCAATACTATGCTGCTAAAGCCTATTCAAGACAGGCTGACAAAGGCGATCAATATCATGACCTTAAGGAAATTATCTTTATTGCTATAGCAGATTGTATTTTATTTCCTGATAAGTCTGAGTATAAATCAAAGCACACTATTCGCGATGAAGACACTAATGAACACGATCTTAAAGATTTTTATTTTATATTTATTGAGTTGCCTAAATTTCCAAAAACCAAAGAAGATCAGCTTTCAAGTATAGTTGAAAAATGGGTCTACTTCTTTAGATATGCAGATGAAACTAGTGAAGAAGAGCTAGAGAGAATAATAGGAAGTGATCTAATAATTAAAAGAGCGTATGAAGAATTAAATAGATTTAACTGGTCAGAAAAAGAATTCATTGCCTATGAACAAGAAATCAAGCGTATTCGTGATGAACAGGCTGTCCTCGCTCAAAAACTTGATGATGCTACTGAAAAAGGTAGAGAAGAAGGCATCCTTATCGGACATGAAAAAGGCAGAAAAGCAGAGAAAATTGAGGTCGCAAAGAATCTACTAAAAGCAGGTGTTTCTATTGATATTATAGCTCAAACTACTGGTCTTACAGTTAACGAAGTCAAAGACTTAATCTGATTTTATCTTTTGACACCTAGATGAACATCTTTGTACTAGATGAAAACCCAGTAATTGCAGCACGAATGTTATGCGATAAGCACATAGTGAAAATGCCATTAGAAACTGCTCAATTACTTAGTAGTGTTTTTTCAATCGCATTAAAAGCGCCAAATCCTTTTGTCAGTATCACAAACCAAAATATAGAAGTTCCATATAAACTTACTCACAAAAACCACCCTTGTTCTCTATGGGCTAGACACTCAAAAGGAAACTTTAATTGGTTGATAGGATATGGAAAAGAATTATGTAAAGAGTACACCTGGCGATATAAAAGAACGCATAAATCTGAAGAAGTTATAGATTGGTGTGATAATAATAAGGATTTGCTAATTTTTCAATCAGCTGATATACAAGCTTTTACACAAGCGTTACCTGATCGATATAAATGTAGTAATCCAATAGAAGCCTATAGAGAGTATTACTTAAAAGAAAAGATGAAGTTTGCCAAGTGGGAAAAAGGCAGAGAAGCACCAGATTGGTTGCTAGACAGAATGCTATAGTCTGATCAGTCATAAATAGAGAAGCTATCCAAATCGGCCATGAAAAAGGCAGGGAGGAAGGCATCCAAATTGGGGAAGAGCAAGGTAGAAAAGAAAGAGAAATTGAAGTTGCAAAAAACCTACTTAAAGCAGGTGTATCTGTTGAATTAATAGCTGAGTCTACCGGTCTTCCTAAAGCTGAAATTTCAAAACCTAAGGAAAAAGCCTAAGAGCCTGTTCATAATCTTTTCAGAAGTAAGGCAGTGAAAGCCAGAACGACCATTTGTAGGCTAGTATTGAGTTTTCGCTCACAATTTTTCCACAATCTTCTACATTTTTCTAACCAAGCAAAAGATCGCTCCACAACCCATCTTTTGGGCAATACAACAAAGGAATGTAATTCATTTCTTTTTATCACTTCAACGGTTGCACCAATAATCGTTTTTATTTGAGTTGCAAAATTCTCTCCAGTATAGCCTGCATCAACCAGTACATTTTTAACTCCCGAGAGGTTTTCTTTTGCATTTTCGACCATTCTCACAGCACTGCTACGGTCAGTTATCTCTGCTGTTGTTATATAAATTGCATGCTTGCGTATCTACTTCAATATGGCGTTTTATTCCTGAAATCTTTTTGCCTGCATCATAGCCTTTTTCTTCAGCAGTATCTGCATTTTTTACACTCTGTGCATCAATTATGCAGAAGCTGGTTTTTTCTTTCCGACCATTGTTTTGTCGGACCACGCCAACTATTTTTTTTTAACACCAGCTCCAGAACACTTTCTTTATCTGCATCTGGTTTTTCACTCCACTTCTTAAAATAGTCGTAACAATTGCGCCATTTTGGAAACTCTTTTGGTAGCATTCTCCACTGACAACCACTTTTCAGAACGTATAACACTCCACAAAATACATCATACAAATCAAGTTTTCTTGGTTTTGTTTTTTTTCTACAGGACTCTAGATCTGGTAACATAATCTCAAATCTTTCCCGACTTATATCACTTGGGTATAAACTCCTCATATATCCTAACTTATATACATTATCTCTTAGTTTATTCCTTTCTTGAGATCATGTACAGGTTCTAAGTACTGTAACTCCCTTAGAGCTCTTTTCAACTTATTATACTTCTTTATCCATTAGTCTAATATATTAAAGCCTACATCTAACTCTTCCGCTATTCTCGCTATGGCCTATTTGATTTTCTCACTAATTCTACGCATCAGTTAAGCGCAAAATAGATGATATTTAAATATAAAAAATATTTTTCATAAAATTTTTCTTGTCCTTGATAATTTTAGTGTTGCTATTTGATTCTAACTTTTGCATAATGCAGTAAATATTTCTATATGGAGGATACAATGCCAAGATGGACAGATCGCCATGCTACAATACTTAAGAAATTGCAGAATATCATTAAACATCCAGATTCTAATATTGCTGCCGGAAGGCGTTTAGCTATTGAAAAATGGGTAAAAACCTACACTAGAGAGGTAGAATATCTAAAAGATGATGAATTACAGTTCTTATATAACGTATTTCGTGATGAGAATTGTTGGTCAAGTGCAAGGTTAAACACTGCTACTCTAGGAAGAATGTTAACTGAAGAAGAAATAGATGAAGTAAAGAATCCACTTTGCAGATACAATATGGCTTGTAGGTACTGTATGACAGATAAAATTCATCCACTATTTCAGAAGCAACTTGAGTCTTACAAAAGTGGCTTCTCTTCCGAAGAAGTAGATGATAATGGCAGGCCTGCAACTAACAACCGCAAATATGTCAGAAATGAATTGTTAAATGCTATGAATAGTGAAGATCCTGTACTTAGCTTTTGGATTGATAAAAAATCTGGAGAATTTAAAAAGCATGATAATGCAGTAGAGGGTTTTAATAAAGCTGTGGAATTCAAGTGGAGTGAAGGAGTAGAATACTTCTATCGTCGTATAAATCAGGAAGGAAAGGAAAAGATTGATAACCTGATGGTTAAAGCTGTTGCTAATTTATCTGCTATTCAAGCTAACCATAATGTTGCTACCGTTTTAGATTTTCTTCTGCATGAAATAATCACTGATCCAATAAAGCATAAATTATTACTTGAGTTATCAAATAAAGGCAAAGGAGTTATGTATCAACCTCTTAACACATTAATACAGTGCGGGTTCGTTGATACAGTTCAATATGTAGTAAAGCACTTGTCTCAGGAAAAAGTTTTAGTGTCTGAGGAGAAGAAAATACTTTCACATTGTGGTTACGCGTTTCTCCTTTCCTCGCTTTCAAATTTGATGTTAGAAGATCCTGAAATAGATATTCAAATTAAGGCAAGAATGATTATTGTGAATCTTTGGAAATGCGATCTTTTTGATGAGCATAAAAAAGCTGTGGTTAAATTTTCCAAGAACATAGATCCGATAACAGATGTGCTTGCAGGGTTAATTGTTGATTGGCAACGTGATAATAGCAGTAGTAACGTTGTAAAGAAGCGTGAAATACTGGAAATTTTGCAATTTGTCAAAGATTTTTGTTCAGATAAGGATTTTAAATTATTTAAAGATGGTATCACTAATGATCTAAAAACGGTTTATGTGTCAGGTATGAAAGATGGCATCGACTATAGCAAGTTAGCAGAGGGGTTATTTTCTCAGCTAGGGAAGTCTGTGCATTTGTCTCCTGAAGGTAGTGGTTTCAGTGATCCACAGACCGTGTTAGAAAGTGCTGGTGTTAGTGGTGTGGCTAGTCGTAGTTATAATTAGGAGTGTTTATGCGAAATAATGATGAAGATACTGAATTAATTCAAGATTTGTTAAATGGAGATTGTGATGAGCTAAATAGAAAAGTTGGACTTTTTTTAGACCAGTGTCCATCTTTTTTACACTCGGTTGGTAGGAGTCGTTTTTTTCCTGCATTCTTCTTCGGTATGTTTGCTACTGCATTTGATTCTGGTATTATAGATTTTGACCCTGATATTGCAAATGGTGAAAGAATTTACTTTCGTTTTGATAATTATGATAATGGGAAAGGAAATCTAAAAATTGCTGTTCTAACTAATGACGTAGATGAAGATGGCATGAGAATAGTAAGATGCTACACTATTGCTGATAATGAGAACAGTCCTGGATCAAGATTCAGTGAAGAAGAAAGGCTATGGATAGAAGAAAATCAGCTACAGCACTTACAGGAAGATCTGGCTTGGGAAGAATATAAAATATTTCAGCGGGGAGAAGAGTGTGTATTTTTTCCTCAAGGAAGAGATTTTAATGGAAATCATGCATCTCCCATCGATAATTTTAGAGAAATTGCTCCAATCATGCAGCAAGGCAACTTATTAGATCGAGCAAATGGGTTAGCAAATAATAACAGTCAAGAAGTAAGAAGAGACATTAGAAGAATTTTACAATACATCGTCAATGTCTACGATGCATATCGCCAAGAATTGAATTTTGATAGTGAGTCTGACGATCATGGTTTTTTATCCGGATTTTTAGTAAATTTTAGGTACCGCGCTATGGCTGATATCTACCTAGAATTACTTATAGGAAGAGGATATGCAGATATTACTTTGCTTGTGCGTGGTCAGGAAAAATTAAATAATTCAGTTCCCATTATAATTGAGCTCAAAGCAGGTCAAGAACACGCTGGACAAGCGTTGGAACAAGCTAGGGGTTATGTTAGAAACTGTCCCATTTCATCTGTATCTGCTCATACTTCGTCAAGAAATGCTGTTTGTGTAGGGCTAAACTTTAACCATAATGCTCAACGTCTGCAGCTTGATGCAGAACACTTTTTAGAGCAAGAACCTTCTTTGATAAAAAGATTACTTAATCCTACTGAGAGAGAGGTTGCAAGAGATGTAGAAAACTATTTATTATATCCAGCCTCTTGCACACGTGCAGTACCTGGTTCTAGCCCATTTTCCTACACATCTAGGTTTGCGTTTGCAAGTATTGCATTTGAAAAAGGTACTGCTCGGATAGGGAGAGATTTGGTAAGAGTAACAAAATATCTATTCAATTACCATAATGATGATAGAATGCTAGGCCAGCAAGGACAAAGAATTGCAAGAATAAATGTTCGAGAGAGAGCTTTGACCATGGTTCTGTTTGCACTAAGTATTAACTCACTAGTTGTGCTTAACATCCGTCAAATATTGCGTCACCAATTTCCAGTAATGGCCTTAGATCTATTACGTCCACATTGGCAAGGTGCTAGAGTGCGTGAAGTATTGTGTGAAATGATTGATGATAATCCTCAAGTAAACGTTATTTTAACACCATTTCAGTCACCTGATGATTATTCAAGAAATTATCTTGGGCATTTCCAAGGTGATCTTTTACGAATAGGTGGTGTTGGACAAGTACACAGAGCTGCAAGTGTAATGATGAATACCGGCTGGCAAGATGTCAATAGGCATACGGAATTATTTCAGGAAATTTCTAATGTGTTGTTTCCGTTAAGGCAAGCATTGGTAACGAGTGAAGCTGAATTTCAAGCTGTATTACATGGGTTATTTTATACTCTTGGCAATCCTGCTAGAGTAATTATTGAGTTTCAATTAGAAAGAGGGGGAAGAATAGATCTAGTGTTGTCAAGATTTGTGGAAAGAGATGATACTCATCCAATTGGGATAGAGCTAAAATTTGCTAGAACTGCAGGGCAGATACGACAAAAAAGTGCAGAAGCGAATCGACAATTACAACGATATACACAATGTGGAGGATGCGAACGTATTACTGATGGAGATCAAATGGTTTTATCATATGCTGTATTCAATAACGGTGCGCGAGGACCAGATACTCTAATATCGGTTAGGGATGTTCTTAACGTAAGAGATAACTTAGGACAGTTTTATAGATGATCTTTTACCAATGGAAGTGCTCAGGGTTTGGATGTGCTTATAGTGAAACATACATATTAAGTCCAGAGAGTGTAGGTAAGGTTGAAGGGAGAAAAATAAGATTCTTGAAGAATAGGGCTTATTTTATATCTTCTTAAGCTAAAGCCAGCCTTATCAGGTCAAATAAATTTACTGACAAAAAAGATTTGCCTAATTTAGTATCTATTAGCAACTTGGTAGAAAGTGGTCACATAGGCAAAGTTGTAAGGCTAAGATAGGTTAAATATAATATAATTTGTCTAGTTTTTAGTACTTTATGCAAAAAGATGAAAAATTGAACAGGTATCTATTTTTACTATAGACTTGCCTCAATTTTTCTTTCTCATATCAAATGAATTAATATTAATCTAGTAATATATTTTACTAAAAATTTAAATAAAACAACTATTTCCAGTGGTTAAAATCAAGGAACGTGAGAAGAAGTTTTTTTGGGATGAGTTGGACTACCAAATGATACGTGTGAACTTTTTAATATAGTAACTTTACTATACGCTAAAATTAGCTATATTAGCTTGCTTTCGCTAAATCCACATATGAACTGTTTTGCCTAATTTTGTTGCAAAGACTTCAAACTTCTATTTTTGCAATCCTATTTTTACGTAACGTGTTCTCAAAAATATACGATGTTTTTTATGTTTTTTGAGAAAGTCAATAATTCAATTCTTTATAACACTAACTAGCATGGTACTTTCACTAAAATATTTTTTAAAAAAGTTATTGACTTAACGTTATGTATCGTATATAATATATCATGTTTAAAGGGGGTGAGTATGGGTAGATTTACTGGGATGGTAGAATCAGAACTATATGATATTGAATATGAATCCATTATAGAATATCTATCATCTAAAGAGCATTTATTAAATGAACTGATGAATGATATGTTGTACTCAGGGGATTTACCATTAGTTAGGAATTATAATGAGCTACCATCTTTAATGGATAGTAAAGTTGGAATGAGAGAACAGATTTGTACTTGGTTTGCTTCTGAGTATGATCTTACTCCAAGTCAAAAAAAATTAAATAAAGAGTTACTTAATACCCTAAAATGTTTAACTTCTTACTATAGCTCATTTGATAATACTGAACCTCTTGAAAAGTTTTTACATGACAATAAAAATAATAAAGATTTAAAAGTAATTCTTAACCTCAAAAGAGGAGAATCTAAGTCAATAGTACTACATGCAGTTGCAGGGGGAAAGATTGATGAATACCGCTCCCTAGGAAATCGAGCTATAGATCTACTTTTAGATGCAGGTGCAGATCCTAACATGCAAAATAATAAGGGCAAAACTCCATTATACCTTGCTACTGCCAGGGGTCATTATGATAATGCAAACTCTCTCCTCTTGAAAGGAGCTAACCCTAACATAACAAATAGAAAGGGCAAAACGCCACAACAAATAGCAACTAATAATAATAGGCCCTGCTATCATATGGAAGAATTATTTCTAACTGATAAACAGAAAAAGTTGACCAAAGAATTGTATGACTTACTTGTGCTCAATTCAGACTGCATTAAAAATTTAAAGGACTTTTTAAGTAAGTATGAAGGAGATTCAGACCTAAAAGTGGTGCTAAATATTTGGCAAGGAATGAAAGTACTTTTACATATTGAAGATCTTTCTTGGGACCCTGAAGATGAAAATTCTGTGAAACAGTTAAAAAAGATGGTTCTAGAAGCAGGAGCATTAGGTTCTAGTATAAATATCAATCGCCCTAAGCAAAAGAAAGGACAAGCCAGTACCTTACTTGTTAAATTAACTTCAAGTCAAAAGGAAAAGTTACGTGAGTTTTCTGATAAGGTATTTCAAGCTAAAAACATGGTTGAGCTTGAAGAGATTGTAAATGATGCTATAAAGTCTGGTATACGTTTAAATTATTCTTCTTCACAAGATTTCTTTTTAGGTAATGAGTACACTTTTACCGATTATGTGATAAAAAAGATCAGTGAGTTAGAAAAGAATCCTAAAGTTGCTAGTAGTATAATATGTCAATTAGTATCAAAAGGAGCAGTTTTTGGTAATACAGTTGATGTTAATATGATTAACACGGTGATATCAGAATTTACAGAGCATAGAACTAACATGAAAAAGGCATATGCAGATTATATTAGAAATGCTCACAAGTTTATTGAAGCCGCAAAAAGTGCAACCAGTAGCGAGTTGAAAGATGCAAGAATAGACAACTCTGTTTTTTACTTAGAATATTTTCAAGGTAGTAAAATAGACATTGCAAAGATAACAGATAAGACAAGGGATTTAGGGTTAGTTCAAGGAGAAATAGAATACGGAAGAGATATAATAAAGATCGGTAAAAGTGAAGTAGAAATTATAACGGAAAATGGTATAAGGAATTACACAGACCTTGCGGATAATAGTGATATAGTATTAACTTTCTATATTAGTGAGGGAGAATTAGAGGTTAGATTATATCCTGATATGCGAAATAAAGACCTAATAAGGGTAGAGGTGAACAATCAAGGTCTGCTGGAGCGATTAAAAAATTGTAACGAAAAAATAGGCAAGAATTGCTTACTTGGCGGGTTACCAGTTAATCAAGCCATAGAACAAGGGTTTTTTGTCAGGTCTGGAAAATTGATGCGTTCTGAAGCAATGAGTCAATCTAATGGACAGAAAAAAGGGAGTTGGTGTGAAAGAATAAGCAGAGCCTCAAACTCAGAACAAACAACAAGCCGTGCTATGGGGTAAAATGGGTGGTGCTATCAGGTTAATGGCTTAAGAGATGTTCTAAAGAAATTATCTTGACGCTTATGGTCCTTCAAGCATTCCACTAGCTTCAAGATTGTGTAGGCCAGTCGCTTGGCATATTACATTGGTAGAAACACCTACTTCAAGTAGATTCTTTGCCACTTCTGTTTCTCCTATTTTTTTACCCTTTTCTTTATCAATCTGTATTCTTTTAGATACTGACATAATTAATGAATAAAATTTATCACGTATTTCTTCATCTTCAATTTTATTATACTCTCTCACTAAATCTAATACTCCATTTTCTCCTTCTCTATCCTCATTACTTCTTTCAATTTCAACATTGCCTTTTTCTATTAGTTCACTAATTTTCGGTAGTAGAGTTTTAGCGTGCGTTGACAATTTACCTGCCATGTTAAGTAGTTTTCTTATTGTCATGATATGGGTTCCTTGCTCATAGCGTCGTATTTGACCACCTGTTAAACCGACTTCATTTCCTAAATCCTCCTGAGAACGTCCTCTTGCTAGCCTCCAGTCTTTCATATTTTCCCCTGTTTTATAGGCTATAAAATTAACTATCTCTGTTTTATTATGTTTCTCAAGTTCATCTTTAGACAAGCCTGTTGTTTGGAGCATACGCGTCAAGTTAAGGAAATAAAGGTATGAAAGAGATAGAATAATAAGGTATAAGTTCTCCCAGATATACTTTTAGTGAGAGAACCAATGAATAAAATAACTTGCTTATCAAAAAAGCTCAAAGAATTTTTTAATGAAAAAGCAGAGAAAATCTCAATTACAACAAGGTTTATAAAAAGAAAGAGAAAGCTAAAAGGTTCATCATTCGTAAAAGCCATGGTCTTGGGTAATATAGGAGTTGATAATTGTAGCGTAGAAACAATGTGTCAATTACTAAACGAGGACTCGATAGATATAACAAAACAAGGTTTGGATTTTAGATTTACTGAAGAAGCAGTGGAATTTATGAAAAGGATGTATAATGAATCTGTGGTTCTCTTTAAAAATATCTTGCAAGTTGATTGCAAAATCTTACAGCAATTTAATAGTGTTAAATTATTGGACAGTAGCTATATTACTCTACCTAACAGTATGGAAGAGATGTATAAAGGTTATGGTACTAGCTACAGTGGCTATGAAAGCAATACTAAGTCTGGAATAAAGTTACAATTAGTTTTCGATTACATGAATCAGATAATAGACCAACTTAATTTAACGGAGGGAATAAGATCAGACCAGGGATATAGGAAACATTTAAGTAATATATCAAGCAATGATTTGCTAATATCTGATCTCGGTTATTTTGTGCCAAGTTCTTTTAAACAAATCAATGAAATAGGAGCTTATTTCATAAGTCGTTATAAATCCGATACCAACGTATATGATGTAGAAACAAATCAAAAAATGGAGTTATTAGAATGTTTAGAGGATAAGTTATTTTTAGAAAACGAGGTATTGTTAGGAAAAGAAGCAAAAATTAGAGTAAGAATTATATGTCAGAAACTAACTGAAGAACAGTCTATAGCCAGAAGAAGGAAAGCTAATAGATTAGCAAGATCGCAGGGATATACATCCTCTAAAAGAAATCAAAAATTGTTGAACTGGTCAATATTTATAACTAATGTTCCAGAAAATAAAATTAGTGCTGAGCAAGTATTAACGATTTACAGAGTAAGGTGGCAAATTGAGTTATTATTTAAATTGTATAAAAGCCATATCAGACTTGATAAGCTAAAAGGAAAGCCATGCAGAGTATTATGTGAACTATATGCTAAATTGTGCGCAATTCTTATATTTCACGGCATAGTTGGTTGCACAGAAGTGAAAAAGAATACAGAACTTAGCTTAACAAAGGCATTTATTGAGCTAAAAAGACGGGTTAGAGAGTTATTTTTAGTATTAACCAAGATTAATAGTTTAAAAGTATTTCTTAAAAAACTCACTATAACTTGGTCGCGATTTTCATTAAAAGACAAACGTAGAAGGGCTAGAGTATCCACTTTAACCTCTCTAAATTTGCTCACAATCTCTTAACTTGACGCGTATGGTTGTTTGGAGGATGACATCAACAGAAATACCCGCTTTAAGTAGATTCTTTGCTACTTTAATCTTTCCTGCTTCTCTACCCTCTTCTTCTCCCATCTGGATAGATTTATTTAATGCAGAGGCTATCTTACATAATTCCTGATTCCTAAATTTTTTACATTCTCTAACTAGATTTAATGTTTTTTCTACCTCACCTTTCTCTGCCGCCGTCGATTCAGGCAGTAGTTTTGCCATATCAATCATTAGTTCCACTACTATCATACAGAATATAATGATTGAAATCGGATTTTCCCCTCGCTCATATCTGGACATTTGCTTCTCTAATACTCCGACTTTACTTCCTAGACCTGCCTGAGTACGTCTTTGCTTTTCCCTCTCATATTTTAATTTTTTCCCTACTTCGTAGTCTGTTAACTTTGTGTCAGTAGTCATGTCTCTTTAATATACCTTGAGACACATATATACTCTTTAATCTAAGATTTTATTAAAGCTACCTTGCACTACCGTAAGAGAGTAAGACTTCAGTAAAAATCATATTTGATGATGTCCAAGCTGTCCTTTTCAACGTTTTCAACATTTTTGGGAATAGTTAATTTTCTTGTTCCTGATATGTATTTAACTACCTCTAAATAATCCTTATTCCATCGACCATTAAGGGCATAATGTAATGGTGTATTCCCATATTTCTTAGTGGCCTTGATTTCAGCTCCTCTCTCTATGAAGTATTTTACTAAATCAATTTTGGCGTGGTAAGCAGCCCAATGTAGAGGTGTTCTGCCCTCATTGTCAGTTACATTTATATCCACGTTTTGCTTCTCCACAAGATACTCTACTACTTCACTATTACGCCAATAAGCTGCCCAATGTAGTGGTGTACTACCTAGATTATCAGTGACATTAAAATTTACTCCTTCTTCTTCTACTAGATATTCAAGGACACATGACATACCAGACTCATCGCCTATAGCTGCATAATGTGCTAGCGTACAACCATTGCTACTAATGGCATTCTTGTCGGCACCATCTTCTATAAGATTTTCTACCACATATGAGTACCCACAAAAAGCAGCTATATGCAAGGGTGTTATCCCATGTCTATTAGTTGCTTTCATATTTGCTCCTTTTCTACTAGATATCTAGCTGTTTTCTCACAATCACCATGAGCAGCGTGATGCAGAACAGTATTACCCTTTATGTTTGCTGCATTTATGTTGAAGTTTTTCTCTTCCACTAGATATTGAACTATTTCTAACTTACCGTCTATAGCAGCTATATGCAGAAATGTTTCACCATTTTCTTTAGTAGCATTAATATTAGCTCCTTTTGCTATAAAATGTCTTACTATATCTAAGTTACTTGCTTTATGTAGAATGTTATCACTAACATTAGCCCCTTTCTCTACAAGATATACAGCTATATCTGTGCTACCTTTATAAGCAGCAATACGCAAAGGAGTATATCCATACCTATTAACAGCATTAATACCAGCACCTTTTTCTATAAGATATTTAACTGTCTCAAGATTACCTTCTTCCACAGCTAAATGCAAAGGTGTATCATCCCTAAAATTAGCATCCTTATCTACTAAGTACTTTTCTATGATATTACACATATCAGTATGACCATTTTGAAACGCATAAAACATAGGTGTACCTTCTTTGTGGTGATAATCAGTAATACTAAGATCAGCACCTTTATCTACTAGAAGTTTTACTACACCAATGTTTCCTGAATAGGCAGCATAATGCAAAGGAGTCCAACCCTCTTCATCTTGAGCATTTAAGTCAGCTCCTTCACTTAGAAGAAGACGTGCGGTTAGATACAAATTACCTTTTTCAGCAGCTAAATGTAAAGGTGTTTTGCCTGCAATACTAGTATCTATGGGTTTGCCATTTAGATATTTTGTACTTTGATCAGACGTTTCTTTAACATTATCCTTTTTTTCAACATATTTTTTTGTGTTCGGTAGAAGCTGTAGCTTTACTCCTCTCGTTTGAGTTTTATTACTACAACTCCCCCTAAAGAACCGTGCTTGCAGATTTCCCGCACACGGCTCATCAATATTAGTTTTCACAGTCGTCCCTCTTATGCATATAAAGAAAAATGTATTTTTGGCTTTGGTAATGGATTTACTTCTACGTAGTGTACAAACTGTTCCCAGGTCATACTCTTTTTCTGACTACGCCGATTTATCCATTTAAATGCTAGCTTTCTTACTGATGTGTAAAATTGTTTCAAACACCAATAATTTCCGCTAATACCAAAGTAGTTATAGTGTCCTGTTAATTTAGCCTTCAGTACTTGCCACCAATCTTTAAGTCGAATACTTCCGCGGACTATTTTCAACCACTCCTTGATTTCTTTTAGTTTTCTGGCTAGATTTAACTTAGAGGTTTTATGTCCCATCATTAATCTACCACGACGACTTTTTGCACCATAGTGCGTAAACCCCAGAAAATTGAAACTTTCCGTCCTTCGTTTCTCTCTTATCGCTCGTTGCCACTCCCTCTTGCCAAACTTTACTACTCTGGTCTTGTTTTCAGATACTTCCAACCCAAATTTATTTAGCCTTTGTTTCAGTAATTCCAGAAATTCTTCCGCGTCTACCTTACTTTCGCAACAAACCACAAAATCATCGCAAAACCTTATTACTTGTATATATCCTCTGGATCTTGGTTTAAATTTCTTTTCTATCCATAAATCCAACACATAATGTAAGTATATATTTGCTAATACAGGACTTACTATACCGCCTTGTGGTGTACCTTGTTTTGTTGCTTCATAATTTCCAGCTTCGACTATCCCTGCCTTGAGAAACCGCTTTACTAACCACAGCAAATTTGGGTCAGTTATTCGTTCCCTTAGACACCTCATTAGCCATTTATGCTGTATATTATCGTAGAACTTCTTGATATCCACTTCTACAATGTAGTTTATTGGCTTGTACATAACTGCTTTATCTAGTGCATTTACCGCTTGATGACAGTTTCTTCCTGGTCGAAATCCATATGAGCTGTCCAGAAAGTTTGCCTCGTAAATATTTTCTAATATCTTCTTCAGCATAATCTGTACTAATTTATCCTCGGTCGATGGTATTCCGAGTCCGCGTTTCTCTTTACTTCCAGCTTTCGGTATATATACCCTCTTTACTGGTTGTGGTTGATATTGCTTCCTCTTCATACTTTCTACTAGCACTTCGAGTTTCTCATTCAGATTTTCTCCGTATGATTCCACTGTTATCTGGTCTACTCCACAAGCCTTGTTACGCTTCAGTTCTTTATAACATCTCGCAAGATTCTCTGTATTTATCAGATGGACTAACGATGTGAATTTTAGTCGCTTATCTTGCTTTGCTCTTACTGCTATCTGGTTTAGTTTATATCGCATGTTATTCCTACCTCCGTTGTATTGGCATAGCAATCCCTATTCCAGTTACTATATTGCTGATCGCTTCCCCTTGTACGTGGCTTTCCCACATTCTGAGTACTATCAATCAGTCCGACTTCCCCTGCATCTTCCGCTAGTTCTTGCCTTTGTTGACTTGTTCCAACGTACCTTAATAGGAATGCATGGGATCTCCCAAGTTCACTTGAAGTCCATTTCAATACATGGCACGGTCTCAGATCCCGATAGAGTGAGTGATAACTTGCCTTTACGTTATCCTTCATGCTGTCTTCCATGGCCATGAACATGTCGACCTCTATGTCTTCAGGTATTTCGGGACTCCACTCCTTCACTTCCGTTGTGCCCTGCATTGTCCATCCCACTAGCTCTATTACACTCGTTACCTCATGCAACATAGTGGTCTGTTCCAAACTGTTGGCTAGACTTTGTTTGTGTTGGATTTTCACCAACTGTTCTCCAAGCACTTCTTGGCGCACCAAAGCATACCTGTCTTTTAGTGATGAAGGTGATGATAATGAACATGGTTATATTGTGAGACTTAGAAATTTTTTACAAGACAATGGAGATAATCAAGATCTAGAAAAAGTCCTTAATCTTAGAAGAGGAGAATCTAAATTAACAGTATTACACATAATATCAAGTATAGCTGGGGTAGAAAAAGAATATGACGATTCTGTAGCTTTACTTTTGAAGGCAGGAGCTAACCCTAATGTAAAGGATGATAGAGGAAAGACACCCTTGCATTATGCTACTGGACCTAATAGTATAGCTTCTCTTATGGAAAAAGGAACTAATCTTAATGAGCAGGATAATGAAGGAAAAACACCCTTACATTGTATTGCAAGCACTGATTACAATGATCTCATCTCTTCACTTCTGGACAGTGGAGCTAGATCTGATATATGTGATAAACAAGGAAAGACCCCACTAGACATAGCAATTGATAATTGTAACTACTATGCTGAAGGTTATCTTTTAACTGAGGATCACGAAAGGTTGCAGCAAGAATTAGACTGTATTCTTGGTGGTGTTGACAAAGATAACCCTTCTTCTCTAAGTAAAGGTCTTACTGTATTAGAAAAGTTTTTGAATGAACGCAAGGGTACTCAAGACTTAAAGAGGGTTTTAAGCCTTCATAACAATAAAGGGAAGTTACGAATCTTTCAATATATCAGAGATGTTTTTCATAGTGATGAAACTTGTTGTAAAGAAGCAGAAAGATTGTTGCTGGCAGCAGGAATAAAAGATTTCAAAGGGTTAGATAGTGAAAAGCATCTGCTTAAACCTAGGACTCTATGGGATAATTTAATACTAGGCCAGCAGGCAAAGTTAGAAGTGTTTTTAGATGAAGTAGGTAAAGCGCAAAACATGAATCAATTAGAACAAGTTGTAAACGAAGCTATAAAGTCTGGAATAAGGTTTAATTTTCCTCATCAAGGAAAGCTATATGGAAAGATGTATGAAGATAAGTATAACTTTATGGATTGTGTGATGAAAAGAATAAAAGAGATTAGTGAATTAGAAAAGAACTCCAAGGTTGCTAGTGATATAATATGTAAATTAGTATCAAAAGGAGCGGTGTGGTATGTTGTAGATAGTATGTATGTGCTCAATACACTGGAATTAGAATTTGAAGATCATGAAACTAATATGATAAAAGCTCATGGAAGTTGTGCAAATCTTACTCTCAAGTTTATGGAAGTTGTTAGAGGTGCAACTAATGGTAAGTTAAAAGATGCAAAAATGGACAACTCTACTTTCTACTTAGAGTATTCAGAGGATAGCATAATAGATGTCGCAAAGATAACAGATGGGGCAAGGAGCTTAGGGTTAACTCAAGGAAAAATAGAATACGGAAGAGATATAGTAAAGATCGGTAAAAGTGAGGTAGAAATTATAACGGAAAATGGCATAAGGCATTACACTAATCTTGCAGACAATAGTAATATAGTGTTAACTTTCTCTACTAGTTTAGGAGAATTAGAAGTTATAGCTCTTTCCATAAAAGTCCGGATGTGATAGGATAAGGGTAGATGATGATAAGGAGGTTGAATGCCAGCAGCATATAGTTATGATTTAAGAAAAAAAGCAATGGAAGCGCTAGACGAAGGAGAAAGCAGAGAAACAGTGGCAGCAAGATTTAAGATTGGACGAACTACTTTATGGGAGTGGCAGCAAAGAAGAAAAGAAACAGGAGACTTTCAATCAAAAAAACTTGGAAATGGGGGTTACAATCACAAAATTACCGACTGGGATACCTTTGCCAAATTTGCCAGAGAACACGGAGGAAAGACTCTATCGGAAATGGCTAAACTTTGGAACAACGTTAGTATCCAAACGATCTATCGAGCCCTTAAAAAAATTGGATTTACGCGCAAAAAAAGACATATGGATACAAGGAAAGAAACGAAGAAAAACGTGCTGAATTTTTGAAAATTATAGCGACAAAAGAACCTAAAAACTTAGTGTATATAGATGAGTCTGGCATTGATAACACCGAAGACTACCCCTACGGATATTGCCAGAAAGGACAGCGGTTTTATGCCTTAAAATCTGGAAAGAAAACTCAACGAATCAGTATGGTTGCAGCCTTAAGTGGAAGAAAGATAGTTGTTCCGTTAACCTTTGAAGGCCACTGTAATATGGATGTTTTTAATGGATGGTTTGAGCAATTTTTGACACCGATCTTGGAACCTGGACAGACTGTCATTCTTGACAATGCTACTTTTCATAAGTCTGATAAGATTATCGAGCTTGCTAAAGGGGTTGGTGCAGAAATTTTGTATCTGCCGCCTTATTCTCCAGATTTCAACAAAATTGAGCATCATTGGTTTGCTATAAAAAACAGAGCCAGGAAAAAATTCCTCTATTCGAATCCTTTCGTCGTGCTGTTGATTCTGCCTTCCTATGACCTGTTCGGACTATTATGAGAAATGCTATAATTTGTACCCTGACAAGCAAGATAAAATAATAGTAGAAGTTAGTAACAAAAAGGAAATACTGGAAAAGTTCAAAAATTGTAAAGAAGAATTAGGTGAGAATTGCTCGCTTGGTGGATATTGGGTCTACGATGCTATTAAACAGGGATATTTTGAAAGGTCTGGAAAACTTTGTCAATCTTTTGAAACAATTAGTCTATCTAAAAAAGTCTCAGAAGGAGTCAAAGCAGCGGTAAAAGGTTTAAAGTGTGGTGATATAGTGAGTGTGCGATCCGATGTCATGAAATCATGATGGTTAAATTCCATCCACCATAACATCTGGTTGAAATCATAGTTCACATTTTAGGAAATTGGCAATTTTCTAGGGTGCAAGCATGAACTAAAAGGGAGTAATATTAAACCTTATAATAAATCCTCTCGAGAAGAGTTAGATATGGTTACGAAAGAAACTTATGTTTGAATTGTCGTCATTGCAAATATGCGAAAAAAAAGGTTGATACGCATAAACCAAAAGGTACAGAGAATGGATGATTAAAATGCTCACGTTTAATCAAGATGTTTCCGATCTCTCGGCAAAAAGTAAGAACCTAAATCCAACACGAAATGGTTTCATGGAACGGAGTAACCACATGGAAGCTCTTGTTAATCTTTATAAGAGTAACAAGCAGGTAGCCAACCGCAAGTCTCTGTGTGGAGGGATTGTTTAAGAAGCTAATGCCTAGGGTAATGTCTAGGATATGCAGACGTGGACACTGTAATTTGGAAGGTAAAGTTGTAAATAGTAGTGAATATGTTATGAGCCAACAAAATGTTAGGTATGAATGGAATGAAATTCCTTGGCGCAAGCTAGAGAAATTTTCGTTTAAGCTACAAAAACGAATTTACCGAGCTTCACAATGTAATGATATCAAAAAGATGCACAATCTTCAGAGATTATTACTCAAATCAACAAGTGCAAGAACGATAGCAGTTAGAAGGGTAACTCAGGACAACAGAGGGAAAAAAACTGCAGGTATTGATGGAAAAGCTAACCTTAGTCAAAAAGAAAGATTGCAATTGGCAAACTCCTTAGATATAAGGGAGAAAGCAAAGCCATCAAGACGCATTTGGATTTCAAAACCTGGAAAGAATGAGAAACGCCCATTGGGGATACCCACTATATCGTGTCGAGCAAAACAAACACTTGTAAAAATGGCTTTAGAACCTGAGTGGGAGGCAAAATTTGAGCCAAACACTTATGGTTTTAGACCTGGTAGATCATGTCATGACGCCATTGAAGCAATATTTCAAGCGTTGAGTCGAAAGACAGCATTCATCTTAGATGCTGATATATCTGGGTGCTTTGACAATATTAACCATAATAAACTACTTGAAAAGCTCAATACCACACCAACGTTAAAGAAAATATTAAGAGGATGGTTGAAAGCAGATGTTATGGAAAATAGAATATATAAACCAACTGAAAGTGGTACTATCCAAGGAGGAACAATTTCTCCATTGCTCGCCTGTATCGCTCTAAATGGTTTAGAAAGCTATTTAAAAGAAACAATGGCAGATCAGATAAGAAGCTATAGAAAAGAAAAACTTGGTAGATCATGTAGAGAAAAGGCAAAAAGATCACTCAGCATAATTACTTATGCCGATGACTTTGTGGTATTTCATGAAAGTAAGCAAATTGTGCTTAAGGCAGAGATTTTAATTAAAGAATGGTTAAAAACCATTGGATTAGAATTAAAGTCATCAAAGACAAAAATTTCTCATTCATTGAATCCTCTAAAGGAAAAAAAACCAGGCTTTGATTTTCTTGGATTTACAATACGACAGCATACAGTAAAACAAGGTAAGAAAACATACAAGTTACTAATAAAACCGAGCCGCAACTCTATAAAACGATATACATTAACCGCTAAGTACAAACTTAAAGAAATGTGTGGAGCACCACAAGAAGCTATTATAAAAAACCTAAATCCACTTATTAGAGGATGGTGTCAATATTATACTTCAGTGATTTCAAGGAAAGTCTTCGAGTTACTAGATAGCGTTATGTTTAGAAAACTATGGAAATGGGCAGTACGTAAACATACAAATAAAGGCAAATACTGGATAAAGAGGAAATACTTTAAAAGGTATAAGAATGATAATTGGAGGTTTATGACAAGTAATGGAAAATAGAGACTGGATATATTGGAGCAGTCGTAGAGTACCAGATAAGTCACTAAGAGTGATAAAATTACTGAAGATGCAACAGGGTAAATGTAATTATTGTCAGCTATATTTTAGGTCAGAGGACATAATTGAAGTGCATCATCAAGACAAAAATAGGAACAATAATACCATAGGAAATTTGTCTTTATTGCACGGGCATTGCCATGATTATTTACATAGGAGTGTGTATGACAAACACCAAGTTAGAGAGAAGCCGGATGTGGTGAAAGTCACAAGTCCGGTTTCGAAGTCGAGTGGGGAGAGGTGACTTTCCTCACTTAGATAACTCTTCATCCAGTAATATATTTCCTCCAAAAGCGATTATGCAGGAAGGTAAAGCAAGAGTACCAGGAGCATGAACTCAAAGTTGCTTAGGGTCAAGTTTTGAGTATTTTACTAAAATAGCTTTAACATTTTTTGGGGAATGTTTTAAATCCTATGGTGATGTTAAGTTAATAGCTTAAGAGATATTCTAAAGGAGTTATCTTATTTAAAAAATTACTTGGACGCTTATAGTTTTTTGAGCATAGCCTTTCATGTTAGATTCAAAGAAGACTGAATAGGCTGCTCCACACTTTCTACTTTCTCGAGCTTGGTGTTGGGCTTAAAGGTATTGACCTTACCCAGAAAAAGTGGAGAGAAAGTTTGGAATGTTTTTTACAAAAAGAATGATGCATCAAATTGTTCTGGAATGCAATAGTTAATAGTGACGTTGTTTGTTATAAAAAATTTCTATGTATTCAAATATTGCAGTTCTAGTTTGTTGAGCAGAGTGTTGTGAAGTATCAATAAGTATTTCTCTTTTCAATGAGCTAAAGAAGCTTTCTGCAACAGAATTGTCGTAACAACAGCCTTTATTACTCATCTATATTCTTTACAGCTAAGAGATATTGATACCCTTGCGCAGTATATTGTGAACCTTGATCACTATGTAATAGTAGATTTTTGGCAGGTTTACGCTTGTTAACGGCCATTAATAAAGAGTCCATAACCAATTGTTTATTTATTGAACTGCTCATTAACTACCATGCGTGAATATAGATCGATTATTGTTGCCAAATATAGCCATCCCTCCTTGGTTTTGATGTAAGTAATCCCATACTTTATTTGGTTGATCAACAATAAAGTTTTGATCTAGTATATTGGGAGCTACAGCTCTATTATCTGTTTGTTGTTTTTTAATTTTAAACTTTCTTTTCAGTATAGCCCTGATGTCATTTTTCTGCATAATACTTTGCACCGTTTTCAAATTGCAACTTTTACCCAAAGCCTTCAATTCAGCATGAATTTTAGGAGCTCCATATCTACATTTAGAAACTTGATATATTTTTTGAATAGCTTCGAGTAGCTCTTTATTTGCTGATTCTCTACTGCTTATTTTTCTTGTGGTCCACTTATAGTAGCCACTAGCAGAAAATCCTACATAATTCCTGT
Source organism: Wolbachia endosymbiont (group A) of Andrena fulva (assembly GCF_964026815.1). Classification (NCBI taxonomy): domain Bacteria; kingdom Pseudomonadati; phylum Pseudomonadota; class Alphaproteobacteria; order Rickettsiales; family Anaplasmataceae; genus Wolbachia; species Wolbachia endosymbiont (group A) of Andrena fulva. The sequence continues at coordinate 1,171,629 of NZ_OZ034701.1, read as the reverse complement.
ACTTTATAGCAGTTACTATATAAAAAAATATTTTACTCTTTTTGACTGGCCAGGGCTTTTTTTAAAATGTCTCTTTCCCTTGTTACTCTTGTTTTGTAAATCAAACCTCTCTTTGTCGTAAGGAGCCATGTTACCTCTACCTGGAAATGCATCTGCTGCCGACTTTTTTTCGTTGTGTTTCTTTATCCATTTTCCTAATAAACCACCCTTTATTCCTAAATCCTTTGCTATTTTTGTAATTGTTTGACCTGCCTTTCTTTGTTCATTTGCCAGCTTAACAGCTTCCAATTTGAATTCTGCCGTATATTCTCTTGCCATTTCTAATCCTCCAAAATTTTATTTTACCCGAAAAAACTCCTTTCTTTCTCTCCACTTTTTCTGGGTAAGGTCAAGAAGCCTATTGTCTAATTATGTACCTAAATTTTATTACGGCACTTTCACTACTACTTTAACGAGTGAGCTACCTTTCTATAAAAGACCTATCGACTGTTGCAATTATAGGCGTAAACAAGAATGATAAAAGAGTACGAGATTGAGTAACTATGTACACTTCTGCTGGCATACCAGGGTATAGGTATACGTTTTTAAACTGAGCAAGCTCTGGTTTTGGTATCACTACACGTACTGAATAATAACGCCCTAGCCTTGGATCATCAAGGGCATCGGGAGAAATATTGCTTACTATACCATTAATTAAACTTAAACGACGTGCACTGTAAGCACTTAAACGAACTTTAACCTTTAGCCCTTCTAGCCCATCAATAGAGACTATGTTGCTATCTTTCTTTTGTGCTGACAGTATCTCTTCTATGTTTCTGGTCTGAATTTTAGCATCTATTATTAGGTCATCATCCGATGGCACTACGCTCATGATCGGAACTCCAGATTGTATAACACCACCTTCAGTATGGTATCTTATATCTGTGACTATCCCATCTTGAGGCGATTTAATTATTGTACGTGCTAATGAATCTTCAGCAACCATCAGTCTCTCTTTCAAGTCTGCAATAGACGTACTAACTTCCTTAAGTTCAGCGTTTGCTCTTTCTTGAGAATCATTTCTCACGTTTATAATTTCTAATTCGTTCTCTCCAATTTTTTGCTGCACTTGAGATATTGCAGAACGGTAATGTCCAACTCTGCCTTCAATTTCAGCAAACTGCTTTTCTAAAGCTAAAATGTGTGGTTTGCTTATATGGCCACTATCAAGTAATTGTCTTTTTGTTTCCAACTCCTCAGTTATCAAGTCATATTGCTTATGAGCTGCATTTAGTTGAAAGTTTAGCCCCGCTAATTCATCATTTAACTGCTTTATACGTTGTTGCAGTATGTCTATTTTTCCCAATATGCTCTTTCTCTGAGAGTTGAACAACTTTACTTGATTCTTTATCGCTTTATTTACAAGTTCATCGTGAGATAATTTTTTAACCTCATCAGGAAACTCGAGCGTGTCCAAATCTACTCTGATTGCAAGAAGCCTTGCTTCTGTTGCTAAAAATGATAAGAGCTTCTCTTTGATGATACTTAAATTCGCCTTCTCGTTAACATCACTCAACAAAACTAGAGGCTCATCTTTTTTAACTGCTTGACCCTCTTTTACTAAAATTTTGCTTATTATTCCTCCGCCCAAGTGTTGAACTATTTTTCTATTTGAAGATACAATAACTTCTCCACTTGCATGCACCGCACCGTCAATTGGAGCTATAGCCGACCAAATACCACCTATCCCAAAAAAGATAAGTATTACTACCAGACCAAAAAATAGTGGTCCCCATGTTACTCTCAGAACTTCATTTACGTTATTACTTTCGCGTTTTAAAATAAAATTTATCACTGCATCAATCAATGCGAACGTCTTATCCAAAAACTTTGGGTACTTCTTCTTTTTATTTTTTGCTCCTTGCATATTTATATTATCACTATGGCCAATCAAGCCTGTCAAAGAAAATCCAGTGCTAAGCTTTTTTAACTTACTGATCATAATACTACTGTGAATTTGTGTTAACTCAAGATAACACACAAAAACAAAGAATCTATAATTTAAGCATTCCATTTAGACTGTAGAGCACCAGAATAAACTATTTAGTAACAATTCCTGCATCAACTATGTTTTTAAAATTTTTTGACGTTTAACCTTATTATAACTTTTTCTTTATTTTGTGAATATCTGAGTTACTTATATTATGTAAGAAATCTATTGCCAACCAGTCAATATTCTGTTAGGAATTAAGATAATATAAAGTTATTATGTTTGGATTGGAAAGCAGAAAGTTCCTGATCACTGGCGCATCAGGCGGAATAGGGCAAGCAATTGTAAAAATTATGCACAAAGCCGGAGCAACTTTATGTATTTCTGGCACAAAAAAAGAAGTGCTCGGAGAAGTTGCTAAACAATATGAAAAAAACATGCATGTACTCCCTTGTGATTTATCAAATGCTGAGGAAGTAAATCAACTAGTAAACAGAGCAAGTGAGTTGATGGAAGGCTTTGACGGGCTTGTATGCAACGCGGGCATTACGCAAGACAGTTTATTATTGAGAATGACAGATGAAACATGGCAAAAAGTAATTGATATTAACTTGAGTTCTACATTTAAGCTGAGTAGAGAAGCATGCAGGAAACTAATTAAGAATAATTGGGGAAGAATTATAAATATTTCCTCAATAATAGGGCTGACAGGAAACGCCGGGCAAGCAAATTATGCAGCGTCTAAAGCTGGAATAATAGCTATGAGCAAATCTATAGCAAAAGAAGTTGCAAGTCGTAATATAACAGTAAATTGTATTGCTCCTGGATTTATAGATACTAAAATGACTGAAGTTTTAAATGAAGGACAAAAGGGAAAAATATTAGATAATATTCCAATGAAAAGAATGGGAACAGGGGAAGAAATAGCAGCAGGGGTCTTGTTTTTAGCAAGTGATGAAGCAAAATATATAACAGGGCATGTGCTCAATATTAATGGTGGGTTATTTATGTAGCAACACTTATGTATGGACAAATTATAATTTTTACTTTAAAATAAAAAATGTGTAGGTTTAGGTTTACGTTAATTTATTACTTAGAGGCAAAAAAATGAGCTCTATAATGGAATTTTTTAGTGTTTTTTGCGTAGTATTGCTTTTCTCTTTCTCAGGTTATGCAGCTGACCCTGATATGGATGACACAACTAAAGTAATATGCAATATTATTGGTTATGTTTGGGGGATAGGCGGTCCACTTATGACGGTAGTAATAATTGGTGCAGCTTTGCTTGCAATATTTGGCAGGATGCCGTGGCCAGCCCTCTTTGCTCTTGGCATGTTCTGTGGTGTATTTTTTGGCGCTAAAACTATCATAACGAAAATTATGCCCAACGTAAGCGATGAAGCAAAAACTATGTTGGAAAAGTGTGGACAAAAATAATCCAAAAAGTGCAGAAATGCTTTTTTGTTATCCATTAAACCGCTTCATATCTTCAATTTGCAACAAGTAAGGGCTATTCTTTGGTAGAGTTTTAACAGCTAACTCAGCGTATTTCATAAATTGCTTTGAATTACCTTCAATACAAGCCTTTTTTGTCAAAGCAAAATAATGCATTGCCGTATCAGCGTCACATTTATATGCAATGCTTAAATATTTCCAGACAAAAGCGTTATTTGGTTCTACATTCAAAATCTGCTCCAGGTAAAAAATCGCCTTTTTTGCATCACCGTGTAATAATAAAGTATGAGATAATGCAAGTTTCACTAAATAACTGTTTTTCTCAGATAAATACCTAAGCAATTCTTCATACATTTTTATTGCTTCACTTAAGTTTCCAGCTTTGTATAGCATTTCTGCTTTTAATTCATATAGGTATGGGTCATTGCGTGACTCTTGAATCAATGAATTCATTTTAGCAATAGCCTCTTCTATCTTTCCTTGCCTATAGCAAACTATAGCATTTACATACTCAGAATTATTTTCATATTTATTAGATAACACATGAATAGGAGCAAAGAAAGAGTCTAGCTTGGCAACCACACGCTCAAACTTTAGTAACTTATCCGCAAAAATTGGTTTTACGTTGTTTTTAACCTTATAATTTTGTACAGCAAATATACGTTTCTCACTAAGTGGGTGAGTGCGGAAATATTCCTCGGTGTTCTCATGCTCAATACTTTTAAAATAATCAAAAATCTCTTTCATACCTGAATTATCATAGCCAGATTCATCAAGATACCTTAAAGCATAGCTATCTGCTACACTTTCTTGCTCTTGAGAATAGTTAAAAAATAGCCTTGAACTAAACGCTACACCACTAAGCAAAATTGCACCAGCAACCTGAGGGTTAATGATAATACTAGAAACTAATCCTACCATATAACTAATCATTGCTATCGATTGAAAATAACCCATAGCACTACTCATTTGCAATATATGACCAGCAGATATGTGAGCAATCTCATGTGCTAATATACCAAGCAGGACATAAGGTTTAGCCGAATATTGTAAAAGTCCTAAATGAATGAAAATACTGTTATTGTTAATTACAAAAGCATTAATCGAATTGTCATTAATTATAAAAACTTTTATTTGCTCATGATCAATATCCGCAGCAGAAAATAAAGGTTGCGCTAGCTCTTTCACTATTGCTTCCACTTCACTATCTCTAATAATGTTAATAGAGTAAGCATTATTACAATATGCAAAAAAGAACAATAAGGTCAAAAACTTAGCAACTCTAAACATGAAAATTCTGTGCTTGTATAATTTATAGAAATTCTATATTTTAACACTTAAATTATACAAATTTATAAACGCTAGTTTAAATTTTTAACGTAACTGATAAGTTTGTCGATGGTAGTTAACTTAATTTTATGTTGTTCAGCAAATTTAAGTAACTGAGGTAAGCGCATCATAGAGCCATCATCATTCACTAATTCACAAATAACTGCTGAATGATCAAACCCTACTAACTTCGCCATTTCAACACTCGCTTCAGTATGACCAGCACGTTGTGCCACCCCACCTTTATGTGCAATTACAGGAAAAACATGACCTGGAGTTATGATGTCATCCTGAGTACCATCCTTGTTGATAGCAGCATGTATAGTTTTCGTTCTATCCTCTGCTGAAACACCGGTTGTAATGCCATAACGTGCATCAATTGATGTAGTAAATGCGGTATGATTTTCACCAATATTTTTCTTTTCCATGAAATTAAGGCCCAACCTTTTCATGTGAAATTTAGTCATTGCTAAGCAAACAACCCCTGTACCGTACCTAACCATAAAAGCCATATGTTCCGGCTTTATTTTCTCAGCTAAGACAATCAAATCGCCTTCATTTTCTCTATTTTCATCATCAACTAAAATGAATAATTTACCGGAACGAGCATCCTCTAATACATCTTCCACAGAAGAAATACCTGGTAGACTCATTGAAGCATAAGTGGCCTGTACCATAATAATTTACTTAAATTCAATCTTAACTATTTTATACAATTTCTCTCCATTTGGCACTGTCACTTCCACATATTCACCGACTTTTTTGCCGATTAAGGCACTCCCAAGTGGTGAACTAGTAGATATTAACTGCTTTGAAACATCAGCTTCATATTCGCCTACAACCTTATAAACATATTCCACTTCACCGTTATTATCACTTAACATGCTTAATGTCACAGTTGCACCAAACATTACTGAATCACCAGACAAATTTTTTACTTCTATTACTTCCGCATGTGAGAGCTTACTTTCTATCTCCATTATACGGCCTTCAATAAAACCTAACCTTTCCCGTGCTGCATGATACTCTGCGTTTTCAGACAAATCACCTTGATCACGAGCATCAGAAATAGCCTGTATCACAGAAGGTTTTTCTTCCTTTAATTTTTCAAGTTCGGCTTGCATATTCTCAAAACCTTCCCTCGTCATAGGAAATTTATTAATAATGGATGAAGCCATAATCACCACCTAAACGCAATTAAATTGAGTAACGAAATTACTCACAATGTTAAAAATATCACCTTTTATATCATCACTCATGTCATTTGACAACTTTTTTAAAACCCCAGGGTGTACAGTATGAAAATAATTAATAAGATCATGTTCAAATTTATTAATGTAACTTATTTGTATTTTACTTAACTGATTATATAGGTTAGAAAAAATATACATCAGCACTACTTGCTCTTCTATTGACATAGGTAAATGTTGTTTTTGCTTTAATAACTCGACAAGATATTTACCCTTATTCAAGGATAATTGAACACTAGCATCAAGATCAGAACCAAATTTTGCAAAATCTTCTAATTCTCTATACTGAGCTAAGCTTAGCTTTATAGAACCAGCAACTTTCTTCACAGACTTTAGTTGTGCAGCAGAACCAACCCGTGAAACTGACAAACCTATATTTACTGCAGGTCGAAATCCTTTATAAAATAATTCAGACTCAAGAAAGATCTGCCCATCGGTAATTGAAATAACATTTGTTGGCACATATGCAGATACATCACCAGCTTGAGTTTCGACAATTGGCAAAGCAGTTAAAGAACCCTGCCCTTTTTTATCAGACATTTTAGCAGCTCTTTCAAGCAAGCGAGAATGTACATAGAATATATCTCCAGGGTAAGCTTCACGACCAGGAGGACGTCTGAGCAATAAAGACATCTGCCTATATGCCACAGCATGCTTAGATAAATCATCATATATAATCAAACAATGCATTCCATTGTCACGGAAAAATTCCCCAATAGTGCAACCAGCATAAGGTGCTAAAAATTGCATAGGCGCGCAGTCAGATGCACTAGCCACAACTACAGTTGTATACTCTAATGCTCCGCTTTCTTTCAGCTTATTTACCACTTTTGCTACTGTTGAAATTTTTTGCCCAATAGCAACATAAACACAGTAAACTTTTTGATTTTCGTTTACCTCATCGTTAATCTTCTTCTGATTGATAATAGTATCAAGCGCAATAGTAGTTTTACCAATTTGTCTATCACCAATAATTAATTCACGCTGCCCTCTACCTATTGGAATTAGCAAATCTATAATTTTAATTCCTGTTTGCAGTGGCTCATGCACAGACTTACGATCAATAATGCCTGGCGCTTTAGATTCTATATCCATTCTGTTTTTGGCTCTAATTTCCCCACCGTCGTCCATAGGATGGCCCAACGCATTTACAACTCTCCCTAACAATTCATGCCCTACAGGCACCTGCACAACATCACCACTACATTTTACAACGTCCCCTTCTTTCACATCACGGTCATTACCAAGCACAACTATTCCAGCCGTATCATGATCTAAATCGAGAACTATTCCTTCTACACCACTTGCAAAAAATACCTTTTCACCGAATTTTGCTTTTTCCAGCCCATAAACCAATGCGATACCATCTGTTACTGAAATTACTTCACCTATATTTTCCCGCTTTATAGGATTATCAAACGTCTCAACCTTTTCTCTTATTATACTTGCTATCTCAGAAACATTCATACTGTTCTTCATACAAAATTCCTTACTTTTAATATTTCCATTTTACTTAAGTCAACTAACCTATCCAAGTAACTTTTTAGCGAAGCATCGATCAAATTAAAACCATACCTAACTACGAAGCCACCTAGTATAGAAGGGTCAACCACATTGCTTACTTTTATTATTTTACCAAGAAAGCTCAAAGATTCAGTAATTATTTTTATATCAGATTCCTTTAAAGTTTCTGCTGACTTTATAGTAATTTCGAATTCATTTTCATTTTCTCTTGCAAGACTTAAGAATTTTTCTAATATAAGGATCAATAAACTAGAGCGTTTATTTGCAAATATAACCATAATAAATTTTACTAAATTCTCACTCAAGTGCTCATTTATAGAAAGCATCACTTCTTTTTTGTGTGCAAAAGAAATCATAGGATGAGATAGGTACACAAAAACATCACGTTGATCCTTAAAAAAAGCCAACAAAAATTCTACTTCTTTCCTTATAATACCTAACCTGCTTCCTGAGACATGAAATAGCACTCTAGCGTAAGATGAAACTAAATTATTGTATTGGGTCTTTTTCATATTAAATCCAGTAAATCTAAATTAATTCAGCTACAAATCTTTCATTCTTCAATCCAAGCATTTTTTATATAAACAGGTCTTCTCTTTAAGGAAAGAAAATATAAATCATATCTGACTGAATAATCTAAAAAACTAAGGTTTTTACTTAAGAAATACTTAGAAGAATTTATAATAGACTGACATTGAAGATGAGATATCGGTATTTCTTTTCCAAGTAAACTTGTTTTAACTTCTATAAAAATCAGCTCCTTTTTTTTAGATACAATTAAGTCAATTTCACCGAACTTACAACGGTAACGGCGTTTTATAACATTATACCATTTCAGTTTTAAATATACTAAAACTAATAACTCGCCAAAGTAACCTACAAAGTAGCGTAACCTACTTACCACAAGAAGAACAACTATGATAACAATTAACTTTGTGTAACTACTTTGCCTCCTTCTTTATTTTTACTATAAACCTTACCTCTTGCTGCAATATCCCTATCAACCAGTTCTATCACTGCCATTGAAGCGCAATCACCCTTTCGAGTGCTAAATTTTATTATTCTAGAATACCCACCTTTACGATCTTGATAACGGCTGGCTAAGACGTTTAATAACTTATCAACTGCTAACTTACTATTATGAAGGCGTGAAAGCAAAAGTCTTCTACCATGTAAAGTATTCTTATTCTTAGCAATTGTAATAAACTTTTCGACATATGGACGAAGTTCCTTAGCTTTTGGTAAAGTAGTTACAATCTGCTCATGGTTAATTAATGAGATAGATAGATTCTTTAACGTCGATAATCTATGTTCAGTACAACGAGATAGTTTACGTTTTTTTATTCCATGTTTCATATATCACCTAATCTTCATCAGTATATTGTTTAGCCAACTCATCTATATCCTTAGGTGGCCAGTTTAGCACATTCATACCCAAAGACAAGCCAAAATTAGTCAAAATTGCCTTAATCTCATTCAAAGACTTTCTGCCAAAATTAGCAGTTCTTAACATTTCACCTTCTGTCTTTTGCACAAGATCACCTATATAAGTGATGTTTTCGTTTTTCAGACAGTTATGAGACCTGACAGATAATTCCATTTCATCTACCTTACGCAATAAGACAGGGTCATAACCCAAATCTTTAGCACCACTAGACGAAGAAACCTGCGATTTTTTATAACTTACATCAGAACTAATAAAGGGCTGAAGTTGCTCCTGTAATATTCTTGCAGCAGAGTCAACAGCTTGACTCGGAGAAATTGTACCATCAGTTTCAATTGACAATATCAGCTTATCCTTATCAGTCACTTGGCCAACACGACTGTTCTCTACCCTGTACGAAACCCTGTTGACAGGGCTATACAAAGCATTAACTGGAATAAAACCAATTAAATCCTGTTCACTCATAAGCTTCAAAAGTTCGTTTTCTTTATACTTAATTACAGGAAGATAACCTTTTCCGCTAGCCACATATATGGTCATGTTAAGCTCTACATTTTGCCCCAGCGTACATATTAATAAATCCTTATTAACAATAGAGCATTGATCATCAGTTTCTATCATCCCAGCTAATACCTGGCAAGGCCCTTTAGCGTTTAAATTTAAGTATTTATTAGAAGCACCATTTAATTTACACCTCAACATACCCATATTTAATACTATATCAGTTACGTCTTCTCTCACCCCTTGAATTGAAGTGAACTCATGAGTTACACCTTCAATTTTTATTCCATAAACAGCACTACCTTTAAGAGAAGATAACATTACACGTCTTAATGCATTACCTAATGTTAAAGCAAAACCACTTTCCAACGGTTCTAGCACTATATCACTTTTTTCACTTGAATCATCTGATATTACCTTAACTGAACTAGGTTTAATCAATTTATCTAAATTGCTACAGAGAGAAACATCATTATTATAATACATAAAACAACCTTTTCAAATATCCTATACTCTTCTTTTTTTTCTTAACCTGCACCCATTATGAGGAATTGCGGTTTTATCTGCAATTGAAGTCACAGTCAACCCACAGCTCTGAAGTGCTTTAACCGCAGCTTCGGTACCAAAGCCAGGACCGCGAATTATTACAGAGACAACCTTCATACCAAATCTCTCCATTGCGTTCTTCGCAGCAGACTCCGCAGCCTTACCTGCAGCATAAGGTGTGGATTTTCTCGAACCTGAAAAACCACATGCACCCACAGAAGTTTGACATAGCGTATTACCATGAACATCAGTTACATTTACAAAAGTATTATTAAAAGTTGCACGAATATGGACAACACCAGTAATAAACTCCTTCTTACTCTTACTAACCGTTTTGACTTTTTTCATTAAAACTCACAATAATAATAAATTTTATTTTTTCCCAGCAATAGGCAACCGAGATCTACCTTTACGAGTCTTAGCATTAGTATGAGTCCTTTGCCCTCTCACAGGTAAACCTTTTCTATGTCTCACCCCTCTATAGCATCCCATTTCCACTAAAGATTTTATGTTCATAGCCACTTCTTTTCTGAGCTCACCTTCTATAACATAATTTTGTCTAATGAAACCGCTGATCTTTTCTATATCTTCATCTCGTAATTCTGAAACACGTTTGCGCTTATCAACTTCGCAAGCGTGACAAATTACATTCGCAGTAGCAATACCTATACCATATATATAAGTTAATGCAAAAGGAACACATTTCCTCACTGGAATATTTATGCCTGCAATACGTGCCACTGGTACCTCGATACTTTATTAATAACAACTCTTAATTTATACCATAAAACAACTCAGAGTCAAACCAAATTACAAGAAATTTTACTTTCAATCTCTTGCGTTACCTCATCAACACTCAAATTAGCGTCAATTGTTAATAATTTGCCTTTATAATACTCGCGTAAACCTTTCATTTGAAGGTGATATTCACTTATTCTCTTATTAATTGCAGACATATCAGCATCATCAATTCTTTTCTCTAACCTCGTACTTTTACATTTAGCACAAGTAGTACTCTTAAAAGAAGATACACTATATATGCTTTTACAGTCCAAACACGCGAGACGATTTTTTAACCTATCGATTGCAATATTATCGTCAAGCTGCAGCTCAACTACAATGTCAACATCCCTATTATATTTTTCTTGCAAAACTTGAGTCAAAAAATGAGCCTGGTTTAAATTTCTCGGAAAACCATCTAATAAGCAATTATCATCCACTAATGCAATCTGGTCACGTAATAATCCACATATAATTTCATCTTGAATTAAATTACCAGATTCCACGGTACCCTTTATTTTTTTACCTAACTCACTACTGCTAGATATAATATTCCTTAATAAATCCCCTACTGAAATTAATTTTAAATTATATTTTGCTATTAACAAGCTTGACTGAGTACCTTTACCAGAACCTGGAGGACCAAAAATCGTAATGATCATCTTACTTTCCTCGTTTTAGACTCATATTTCTTTATCCAGTTGTCGTACCTATTTGAAAAAATATAAGATTGTATTTGCATAATAGTATCAGTAATAACGTTCACTATAATCAGTAAGCTCGTCCCACCAAAAATAAATGGTATATCATAATAATATCTCATAACTTCAGGTACAGTACATATGACTACCAAATACGCAGAGCCAATGAATGTCAACTTAAAAACTATATCTTGAAGGTAATCAGAAGTATGTTTCCCAGGCCTTCTACCAGGTATAAAACCACCATTTTTTTTAAGAAAATCTGCGTTTTCCTCTGGATTAAATATAAAATTGGTATAGAAAAAATTAAAAAATACTATCAGCACCAAATAGGCTACAATATATACTACTTTATTTGCCATAAAGTAATTCAAAATAAAATCAGAAAAAGCGTGCCCCTTATAGAAATTTGCAATTGAAATAGGTGTCAATAAAATTGCATTAGCAAAAATGGTTGGTACTACACCAGATAAATTAATCTTCAATGGAATATAAGTAAAATCGTCATTATGTAATCTTTTAAATTGCTTTTTAGGATGTTGAACAATAACCTTTCTATAAGAAGACTCTACAAAAATGACTAAGAGTAGCAGCAAAAAAAACAATACCAAAACAAAAAGGATAATAAATAACGATACGCTACCGTTTTTATTTAACGTTAACAAAGATGACAAAGCGCTGTGTAACTCTGATATTATACCCGTGAAAATGATTAATGAGATACCATTGCCTATACCGCTAGCGCTGATTCGTTCACCAAGCCATATTAAAAGCATAGTTCCACCTAAAAGGCTGAAAACACCTATTGTACGAAACATAACACCAGGTTCGATTACAACCAATACCCCTTCCCTATTCATCCCTTCCAATCCAACCAAAATTGGAATTGATTGAAATACACAAATTACTATGGTCAGATAGCGTATATAAGAATTCATCTTTCTACGGCCTGACTCTCCATCATTCTTAACTTCCTTCATTCCTTTAATCGCAGAAGAAAGTAACTGAATAATGATAGAAGCCATTATATATGGCATAACGTTCAATGCTAGAATTGTCATTCTAGCCAATGCACCACCAGAAAATAAATTAAATACTCCAAAAACGCCTGAGCCATCTTTGGGAAATATATCATTAATTACATCAAGATTAATTCCAGGAATAGGCACATAAGTACCCAAGCGATAGCAAATTAAAGCTATTAGCGTAAAAAATATACGCTTTAATAAATCGCCTTTATATAACAACGTAGGATCCAAGCTATTAAATGCTGATTTATTGCCCATGACTTACGATAGTATTTCCACACTACCACCAACTGAAGCTACAGATTTTTTTGCAGCTTCTGACGCAAAATCAACATGAAACACAAATTTTTCGCTCAACTTACCTTTATTAAGAAGTTTAATTTTATCCTTAATAGACTTTATAAAACCTAATTTATACAGCCTCTCCTTATCTATAACAGAGTCTTTCACTATTTTTTTAGCTTCCATTAAGCGCTGTATATCGCCAACATTAATTATAGAGTATATGCTCCTACGTATAGGCTTAAAACCTCTTTTAGGCAAACGAGTATATATAGACTGTTGTCCACCCTCAAAACCATTTATAGAAACTCCACTTCTAGCCTTCTGCCCTTTATGCCCTCTACCGGATGTTTTACCTTTACCACAACCGATACCTCTACCCAGCAACTTAGGCTTCTTTTTCTTAGATAATTTAGTAAATATAGAGTTTAATTTTACAGCATTATTCATACTTTACCTGTTTCCAACTATCTCGCTAATCTTTTTGCCTCTTTTGCTTGCTACCTGACGAGGAGATAACATACTATCAAAAGCCTTAAACACCGCACATATAACGTTATGAGGATTATTTGATCTAGTGGATTTAGCTACCACATCCTTTATACCTAACACCTCAAAAACTGATCTAATCGCTCCACCAGCAATAATACCTGTTCCGGCTCTTGCGGTTCTTAAAACTATCTCACCAGAACAAAATTTAGCTTTAATATCATGATGCAAAGTTCTACCTTCACGCAAGTACACTCTAATCATTGATTTCTTTGCAGCATTTACAGCTTTGACTCTTGCTTCAGCAACTTCTGCGTGCTTACCTATTCCACACCCTACCCTACCCTTCTCATCGCCAACAACAACCAAAATTGAAAATGAAAATCTTCTACCACCTTTGGTAACCGTTGTCACTCTTCGTACCGAAACTAAAAGCTCTGATAAATCATTATTATTTTGTAAATTCTTTATAGCCATATTCAAAACCTTCTAAAATTCAAATCCAGAACTTCTTAAAGCCTCAGCAAATTGAGAAACTAATCCTGTGTATTTATACGCTCCACGATCAAACGTAAGCTGCTGCTCTAATTTCATGCCAGACAGACGCTCAACCATTAAAGAAGAAACCTGTTTTATAGTTTCAGCGTTGACTTTCCCTTTACATACATCCTTAATTTTAGCATCCAAAGTAGAAGCTGAAGTGAGAGTTATTCCTTTTACATCATTAATTAACTGGACATAAAAATGCCTATTAGATTTAAATATGGATATACGTAAACGTTCAGCGCTCTTGTCAAGCTTCGCTCTATTACGTAACTTCCTTTTTTCAGAATTACTTAAAAAATTATACGATCTTTTCATTTTTATTACTTCTTTTTACTTACAACCTTACGCAGCATAAATTTGCCTTTTATTACAACACCCTTACCTTTATAAGGATCATATTTTCTAATTTTGCATATATCAGACGCCACCATATAGACCTTCTGCTTATCCATACCACTAACTACTAAGTGAGTTGGCTTTATGCACTTAATCTCAACATCTTTAGGCACTTTATATTTAACATTATGGCTATAACCAAGATATAAAGTCAAATACTTACCATCACACTCTGCCTTATATCCCACACCGTTAATCTCAAGATTAACAGAAAAACCATCAACCATGCCGTTAATGATATTATTAATATTACTCCTATAAGTGCCCCACATAGGCTTTATTTTATCATAATTATCTTTATCTTGATCAACAGAAAGCAATAGCTGATTATCAATAATCTGACACACAACATCCCTGATCAAGCTAACTTCCTTTTCAGCCTTAGCACTCTTTATTAACATACTACCATTATTATATTCAACTGAAACACCAGCAGGAATATTGATAGGAGCAGCACCTATACGAGACATGAATTTCTCCTATTATTTAAAACACACGACACAAAACTTCTCCACCAACCTTTAACTTATGTGCATTATAATCAGTCATCACTCCTTTGGGTGTCGATATAATAAAAATACCAAGACCATTATATGCTTTAGAAATGTCCTTATACTTAGAATAACGACGACAACCAGGCTTTGACACCCTAACTATGTCACTAATTACAGGTGACTTCTCATAATACTTCAATTTTACAATGAAAGAAGGTAAATTATCTACAACTTGCTTTTCATAATCAAGGATATACCCTTCCTCTTTTAAAATCTCCAATATAGAAGAATTCATCTTAGAAAATAGTACCCTTGTTGCCCTATGCATTGCCAATTGAGCATTACGTATCCTTGTTAAAAAATCACCAATACTATCAGATAACGCCACAATATACTCCTTATATTATATTTACCAACTAGACTTTGTAACTCCTGGAATTTGCCCAAAAGAACATAAATCACGCAAAACAATTCTACATAAACCAAATTTTCTATATACTCCTCTTGGTCTCCCAGTTAAAGCACACCTATTTCTAATTTTGGTTTTAGAAGAATTTCTAGGCAATTTTTTAATTAATTTATTTTGAGCTGTAAACCTTTCTACAATAGACAAATTCTTATTATTTATTATAGATTTCAATTTTTCTCTTTTTTCTTTATATTGATCGCACAACTTTATTCTGCGAAGATTTCTTTCTATCATAGATTTTTTTGCCATATATTTCTCCTCTCAATTAATCAAAAAAAGGAAATTTAAGAGCCAGTAATAATTCCTTTGCTTCCTTATCACTAACTGCACTTGTTATAATATTAATATCCATACCTCTAATTTTACTTATTTTATCATAGTCTATTTCTAAAAACGAGATATGTTCCTTTATACCAAAGGAAAAATTACCATTACCGTCAAATTGCTTCACACTAAATCCTCTAAAATCTTTTTCCCTTGGCAAAGCAATATATATCAATCTTTCTAAAAACTCATACATTTTATCTCTACGCAAAGTTACTTTGCAACCTACTGTAGCACCTTTTCTGATCTTGAAGCCAGAAATAGATTTTTTTGCAAAAGTTGATAAAGGCTTCTGCCCAGCAATCAAATATAGGCTATCAAGTGGTTCATTTATTGCTTTACTATCTGTAGCAGCATCTCCAACGCCCATATTGATACACACCTTGACAAGTTTAGGCACTTGCATTATATTGCCGTAATTAAACTTATCCTTCAAGGACTTTACTATGCTATCTTTATACAATTCTTTAAACATATCAACCTAATCTATCACTTCTCCAGAAACTTTTGCAAAACGCACTTTTCTACCGTCTATAACCTTAAACCCCACTCTAGTTGGAGTTTTATATTTAGGGTCCAATGTTGCAACGTTGGATATATCAATAGCTAACTCTTTATTTAATATACCACCACTACTACCAGCTTTTGGTTTAGTATGTCTCTTATGCACATTCACTCCAGAAACAATTACTTTCTTTTTAGCATCACGTGCTATAACTTTGATTACCTTACCAATTTTTCCCTTATCTTTACCAGTTAAAACTATAACGTCGTCACCACTTTTTATTTTAGCACTCATTATAAAACCTCAACAGCTAATGACATTATCTTCATAAAAGAACCAGATGATAACTTTTTTACCGGACCAAACACCCGAGTGCCAAGTGGTTCACCTTGATCGTTAATCAAAACTACAGCATTGCTAGAAAAACGAATTACAGAACCATCAGATTTTCTAATAGGGCTTTTCACCCTCACCACAACTGCTCTATATACTTTTCCCTTCTCAACTTTCCCTCTTGGAGTAATAGATTTAGTAGATACAATAACTGTGTCACCTATAGATGCAGACTTTCTACCACCCAATAAACCAATACAAAGCACTGCACGCGCGCCAGAATTATCAGCTACTTCCAACAATGTATTTTTTTGAATCATATAAATATCCTATTCAATGTGAGCTATTAACAATAACCCATTTTTTAGTAGTAGAAATAGGCTTGTGTTCTTGTATTAAAACCTTGTCCCCTTCTTTACAACTATTATTCTCATCATGTGCTGTATACTTCTTGTATTTTTTTATAACCTTTTTATACAGCTCATCCTTATACACTTGTAATACCGAAACCTTTACAGTCTTATCACACTTAGCCTTAGTTACAGTACCACAAAAAACCTTTTTAGGCATTCTTTTCCTCTCTTCTTCTTTTATTTAATGTAGTTAAAATACGAGCTATGCTCTTTCTTATTAAGCTAAAACGCGAAATATTGTTGCACTGGCCCAGCTTCTTTTGAAAAACCAAATTAACAAACTCTTTTCTCAAATTCACAAGAATTTCATGCAATTCTTGCGAGGACCTCGATTCAATGTCAGCTATATCCATTGCAACTCCATTTAATTATGATTAGATACAAATTTACACTTCATAGGAAGCTTAGCAGTTGCCTTTTCAAGCGCCAATCTTGCTAAATGCATGGGAACATCACTGCTAATTTCAAACAACATTCTACCGGGCTTAGCTTTAAATACCCAAAACTCAACACTACCTTTCCCTTTACCCATACGCACATCCGCCGGCTTTTTACTAACAGGGGTATCAGGAAAAATTCTTATCCACACTTTACCAGAGCGTTTTAATGTTCTAGATATTACACGCCTTGCAGTTTCAATATGCTTAGATTGAATCCTACCTGCTTCCATAGCCTTTAGACCATAATCTCCAAAAGATAATGTGCTACCACCTTTCGTGTTACCCTTAATTCGTCCTTTAAATACTTTTTTATATTTACTTTTTTTAGGAATAAACATTTCAATATACCTAATTAGTTACCAATATAAACCCAGACCTTAACTCCTATGATGCCATATATAGTTTTTGCTTCAGCAAAAGCATAATCTATATTAGCACGTAAAGTATGCAAAGGCAAACGGCCTTCTTTATACCACTCAGTACGAGCTATCTCAGCTCCGCCAAGGCGCCCAGAACAATTTACTTTAATACCTCTAGCACCCATCCTCAAACAACTTTGAATAGCTTTTTTCATCACTCTTCTAAATGAAACCCTTTTTTCTAACTGCTGTGCAATGCTGTTTGATATTAAAACTGCATCTATTTCAGACCTTTTAACCCCTACTACATTCACTTCCACATTATTTTTTACTTTTTCAGCTATCTTTTGCTTTATCTTCTCAATATCCGAGCCTTTCTTACCTATTATCACTCCAGGTCTAGAAGAATGTATTATTACAGATACCAAATCGATCGTACGCTCTATAATTACTTTAGAAACACCAGCATGCTTAAAAGATTCATTTATATAACTGCGAATAGATAAATCTTGATGCAACCCTTGTTTATAACCCTTCTCAGCATACCAAATAGATGACCAAGTATTAATTATTTTTAACCTAAATCCTTTAGGATTAACGTTTCCCATATTTTTGCACTTTCCTTATTAATTTTCTATTTTTATGAATCATATAATTTCCCCCAATTTTACAGTTATATTACTATAACGTTTACTAACTCTATTAGCTCTACCCATAGCTTTTGGACATACCCTACGCAAAGTAAGAGACTTACCTATTAAAATTTCTTTTATATATAAATTATCGATATCCAATCCATAATTTTGAGCATTAGCAATCGCAGAATTTAATACCTTCCTTATAAGACCTGCAGCTTTCTTTTCACAAAATCTTAATTGCACAGTGGCAAAAGAAACTTTTTTATTACGTACTAAACCAGCAACCAAATTCAATTTACGAGGAGTTGATTTTAAAACCCTAGAACCAGCTTTAACTATTACATCTCTGTTTTTCATATCAATTACCTTCTTGTCGCCTTTTTATCACCACTATGCCCAGTAAATTTACGAGTGGGTGAAAACTCACCAAACTTATGACCTATCATATTCTGATCATTAACATTCACAGGAATGTAATCCTTACCATTATAAACAGCAAACTTTAAACCTAAACAATTAGGAAGAATTACAGAAGCCCTGGAATGAACTTTTATAGCCATGTTAACAAACCCCTTGTTTAAAGCATTATTCACCGACTTTAATATAGAAGGATGACAAAAAGGAGGCTTCCATGCAGATCTACTCATAAACTAACCTTTCAATTGTTTTATATACTTATCACTAGATTTATTTCTCCTTCGAGTTTTCTTTCCTTTTGTTGCAACACCCCAAGGAGTAACAGGATGACGACCACCAGAGGTTTTTCCTTCCCCGCCTCCATGAGGATGGTCAACCGGATTCATTGCAACTCCACGTACAGTAGGTCTAATCCCAAGCCACCTACTTCTCCCAGCTTTACCCAACTTTCTATTCTTATGGTCAGGGTTAGATACTACACCAATAGTAGCCTTGCAAGAAGATAAAATCAACCTAATTTGACCAGACCTGAGTCGTAATAAAACATATTGGCCATCACGACCAACGATTTGTGCATAACAACCAGCAGCTCTAGCAATCGCAGCACCATTACCTGGCTTCAGCTCAACATTATGAACGAAAGAACCAACAGGTATATGCTTGAGTAGTAAACAATTCCCTGGCAAAATATCAGCATCATTCCCAGCTGTAACAACATCACCTGGCTTCATACCTTGAGGAGCTAATATATAAGACTTAATATCATCTTCCTTATATGATATTAACGCCAAAAACCCACTTCTATTTGGGTCATACTCTATTTTTTCAACTATACCTTGACCACTTCTATTACGCTTAAAATCTATCACTCTATACTTCTTTTTGTGACCACCACCCCTATGACGAGTTGTAATTCTACCATGATTATTTCTTCCACCACTGGACTTTTTACCGGATGTAAGAGACTTTTCTGGCTCATCTTTTGATAAACCAACTTTACTTACTAACACAGTCCCACGAGAAGACGGAGTAACAGGATTAAAAAATTTCATACCCATACTAAACGCTCATTATATCTAATTTTTGACCATCCATCAAAGAAAAATAAACTTTCTTTTTCTGTTTTTCACAACCAATCACACCCCTAAAACACCTATATTTAGGCTTAATTCTAACAACATTTATAGAAGAAATTTTAACATCAAATAGAGACTCTATTGCCAACTTTATTTGACGCTTATTTACATTTACAAAAACATACAAAGAATATTTATTAAACTTCTCCCTCAAAAAAGAGGCCTTTTCTGTAATTATAGGAGATTTTATTATATTATTATATTTGATCATAACAATCTACCTTCAAGATGCTTTAAAGTATCCTTTGTCAACATCACGCATTCGTGATTCAATATATCAAAAACATTTAACCCAATAGGTTTGATTAAGTCTACATAGTGCAAGTTTTTAGCCGCACGCAACAAATCATCTCCATAATCACCAACTATCAAAAAGGAAGAAAATTTAAAATTTTTAATACATTTACACATTTCAGACGTTTTCTTCACATCAATATTTAAATTATCCAGAATAATTACTTGATTATTTAAATACTTTAGAGATAAAGCAATTTTTAAACCAAATTTGCGTACCTTCTTATTAAGAGAATAAGTATGACTCCTCACAACAGGGCCGAAAATAATCCCACCACCTCTAAATTGAGGAGATCGCAAGCTCCCTTGTCTTGCCCTACCGGTACGTTTTTGACCATAAGGTTTAGCTGTTGTACCAGAGACATCACTAATACCTTTTGTTTTATGAGTACCAGCTCTTCTCTTCGCTAATTGCCATCTCACTATATCATGCAAAATACTCAATTTTTGCTTAGCAGAAAATATCAAAGGATTGAGCTGAGCAGTACCTACATTATCATTAGATAGATTAACTAAATTACATTCCATAACTAACTTACCAAATTACTAGCATCATCATTTACATCTAACAGTAAACCTACCGGAAAAGGAACATCTTTATGTAAAGATTTTTTAACTGCATCTCTTACAAAAACATAGGAATTTTTAAACCCAGGAACATTATTACCCTTCACAGCAATTATACTATTTTCATGATCAATGGATAATATCTTCATATTTTGTGCAGTTATCCTGCTGTTACCTAAATGACCAGCCATTTTCTTTCCTTTGAATACTCTACCAGGATCCTGACATTGGCCAGTGGAACCTTGTGATCTGTGAGCAATAGAAACACCATGAGATGCCCTAAGCCCACTGAAATTATGCCGCTTCATCACACCAGCAAATCCTTTACCTATAGAATAACCCGTAATATCAAGATATTGACCAACCACAAAATGATTGATTCCCACTTTTTTACCACATTCTATTCCCGACAGGTCATTTAATCTACTTTCGTATAACTTACATTTATTATTTATACCCTTTTTCTTTAAATATTCCAACTGAGGTTTTGCTATATTTTTAAAATCTCCTGTGCCTAAAATGACTGAATTATAGCCACATTTATCTTGTCCTTTTATATCAATAATATAAGTTTCGCTGAGATGCAATAAAGTTACAGCCATGCGACTATTGTCAGAATACATAGCAGTATGACCAATATTCATCATTAGTAAACCAATTCTCCTCAGCGAATTTATTCTCTTCATTTCCTTCTCCTAAACCTTAACTTCCTTGACTTTTAAATCCACTTCTACGCCAGCAGAAAAAGATAAACCTGTAAGCATCTGCATCATAGTAGGAGTAAGATCATGTAAAACAATCAAACGCCTAGAAGTTCTCATTTCAAACTGTTCACGAGATTTTTTATCAACGTGAGGAGATCTATTAACAATAAATTTAGAATCTTTCCTTGGCAACGCAATCGGACCAGATAATTTTGCACTGGACCGCTTTAATTCATCAACAAATTTTCGAACACACTCCTCCAATAAAGAACAATCGAAAGCCTTAATGTTAATATATATATCTTGCTTCATCTTAGTTACTACACTCACTCCAAAATTTCAGAAACAACACCAGAACCAACAGTTCTACCGCCTTCTCTTATCGCAAAACGCAATCCCTTATCCATTGCTATCGGTACTTGGAATTCTACTTCTACACTCACATTATCTCCTGGCATTACCATCTCCTTCCCATCTAGCAATTTTATGCTCCCAGTTACATCCGTTGTCCTTAAATAAAACTGTGGCTGGTAATTCGCAAAAAATGGTGTATGCCTTCCTCCTTCCTCTTTCTTTAATATATAAACCTCCGCCTTAAACTTTCTATGCGGTGTTATCGTCCCCGGTTTCGCTAATACTTGCCCTCTCTCCACTTCTTCTCTTTTTGTTCCTCTTAACAATATTCCTACATTGAGTCCTGCACTTCCCTTATCCAGCAACTTCTTAAACATCTCAACACCTGTGCATATCGTCTTTTGCGTCGCTTTCAGACCTATTATCTCTATCTCTTCTCCCGTCTTTATCTCTCCCTTCTCTATTCTTCCTGTTACCACTGTTCCTCGCCCCGATATCGAAAATACATCTTCGATTGGCAATAAAAATGGTAAATCCACAGGCCTTGGTGGAACCGCCACATATTCATCTAACTTTTCCATCAATTTATCTATTGATTTCTTTCCATATTCGCTGCTGTCATCCTCCAGCGCTTTCAATGCAGATCCCACTACCACAGGAACTTCATCCCCTGGAAATCCGTATTTATTCAGCAATTCCCTCACTTCCATTTCTACTAAATCCATCATATCAGCATCAGCAACATCAGCTTTATTTATATACACCACGATATATCCAACACCTACCTGCTTCGCCAGCAATATATGCTCTCTCGTTTGTGGCATTGGCCCATCAACCCCTGACACTACCAATATCGCCGCATCCATCTGTGCTGCACCTACTATCATGTTCTTTACATAGTCAGCATGTCCAGGACAATCAACGTGTGCATAATGCCTTTTTTCCGTCTGATATTCAACATGCGCTGTTGCTATCGTTATCCCCCTCTTCCTTTCTTCTGGCGCCTTATCTATCTGATCATACGCTACAAAATTTCCATAATGCTTTGTTATCGCCGCTGTTAACGTTGTCTTCCCATGATCCACATGTCCTATTGTTCCCACATTTACATGCGGCTTTCCAAATGCTTCCACTATTGCTGTCATAATTTAAACTTTTCTACCTAAAATACAAATACATCAATAAATAATATGTTGATTTTATAAAAATACAACAAAAAAAAGAGCGGATAGTGGGAATCGAACCCACGTCACTAGCTTGGAAGGCTAGAGCTCTACCATTGAGCTATACCCGCACAATGGAGGAGGTAGGATTCGAACCTACGTACGCTCACGCGGACAGATTTACAGTCTGTTACCTTTAACCACTCGGTCACTCCTCCGCAAAAATTTGTTAAGAGAATACTATTTTAGCATCTTAACTTAAGCTCTTATTGTATTTAATACTAAACGCCTAAAATTAAAAAATCAAGCAATAAAACCTACCCTGATTAAAATCACGCAGATTTCATTTTATACAACACAATATTGTCAATAAAACGTTTAAACAAATAATGCGAATCATGCGTACCTGGCGCTTCTTCTGGATGGTATTGCACAGAAAAGACTGGGTAATCCTTCATCATTATTCCCTCTACACTATTATCAAATAGAGAAATGTGAGTAATTTCAACATTACTTAGAAGAGAAGCTGAATCAACAACGAAACCATGATTTTGGCTAGTGATCTCAACTTTTCCACTAATTACATCATAAACTGGATGGTTACTCCCTCGGTGACCTATATCCATCTTGATGGTCTTTGCCCCCAAAGTAATCGCAAGTAATTGATGGCCCATGCATATGCCAAAAATTGGTATTTTAGATTTTATAATAATGTCTATTTCTGAAACTACACTTTCTCCTATTTCTTGCGGATCACCAGGACCATTTGAAAGCACTATCCCATCTGGATTCATACTCAACACTTTTTGAGCAAAACCTGTGCTTGGTCTGATTAATTCAACTGTACAACCAAGTTCTATTAAGCGTGAAATTATACTGATTTTTACGCCAAAATCAACGATTACAACCCTATATTTTGCATTAAGGTCACTTTTAAAATTACTATGCAAGCTGACTTTATTGGTTATTTCTATCCCATTTACAGATTTGTATTCCTTCAATTTGTCCAACGCATGCGCCTTACTCGATGAGCATATCATTCCATTTTGAGATCCATGTTCTCTCAAATGTCTCGTTAAAGCTCTAGTATCAACTCCTGATATCCCAATCACGTTACTTTTCTCTAACCAATCATTTAAACTGATATATGAAGAAGGGTGGGACATAGAAGAAAGTTCACGCATAACCACACCACTTGCAAAAATTTTCTTTCCTTCATTATCCTTATGGTTTATTCCAACGTTACCAATATGAGGAAAAGTGAACGTTATAATTTGATCGGCAAAAGAAGGATCAGTTATAGTATGCTGATAACCGGTCATACCAGTGGTAAAACAGACCTCACCTATGCATTTGCCTTTTTTACCTACTGATTTTCCCCAAAAGCACTTGCCATCTTGTAAAATTAAAACTGCGTCCTGCACTTCATTATCTATTTAACTGATTCAAAACAGTATACAAGAATTTCAAATAATACGTAACTCTTTCTAAAATTCCAAATTTAACCACGAAGCAGCAAAAAATAACATGAAAAACTTTTAATACAATCTTTCATATAAAATATATAGTTGACTACCTTCATATTTCGTATTAGATATAGGTAAATCATAAGTAAAGTGGAGGGTAATAATGAACACTGGTACAAATCAATCAAAAAAAATAAATGAGAAGTGGTTAGCTGGAGGAATTGGCGCGCTATTATTTGTAATGATGCTACCGTCGATTCTTCTTTTAGCAAAAATAGCTATAGGGCTAATTATGGTTTCAGTTGCAGCAATAGCGATAAAAGTTGCCTTAAAAACAATATCGAATGCTTTAGAGGATAAACAGGCAGATCAAAGCCAAGCGACGCAACAAACAACACAAAGTAAAATTATAAACCTGGCTATTGGATTAACATCTATATTCGTAGGAGGATTATCACTATTCATTATAGCACAAACTGGCTTAATTGCAGCATGTGCAGCTATAACTGCTTTAGCTCTACACGAATATGTTAAAAATCAAGAAATAGGAAAAGAGATAAATGATAAATTCGATAAGGTAGCTGACGATACAATCAATTTTATTGTTAGCAGTGTTGAAAAACTTACTCCAACAAAGCCGCCAGGCATAACAGCCTAAACTGTCTCCGTTCAGGGCATAAGTGTTACAAGTAGCATTATATAAAGCGATTAATGGCATCCTCCTGATAATAGAATAATTGTATCTGTTCAGGGGCATCGCAAATATTGAAGCAAAAGTGGTCAGTGCTTACTATACGAATATTGTGATTTGAATCCACTAGGGAGGATGTCATCCCAGTGCCCAGACACTGGGATCCAGGAATTTTGATTAGAGATTAAATTGGTGAGTATAAAAGTAGCTAATCCTACGTTAAAATACAACGTTTTTAATGGGACTGCGTAAAAGGGCCGGATTCCAGTGGGCTTTGTTGCATCGCTACTTATGAAAGGCTAACTATAGTTAGGATTATAAGCAACCTATTGAAAATCTTGTTTTTTTGCAATCAATCTGATCAAATTTAAGAATAGTAATTTGTTATTTATATTAATAAATTTAATTCTATTGAAAATAGCTAAAGCATTGAAATTCTTGAATTTTAGCCGGATTGGTAAATGGTAGTGAAATTTCTTTTACTCAAATTTAGGTATTCATTGACCGTTCTTGTTATAAATACCAGAATAATAAGCTACTGATATTCCCTATCTTTTTTATCTTTAATCCATCATAGCTAGCGATGCAACAAAGCCATTCCAGTGTCAAGCACTGGAATGACACCTTTGTGTTTGAGGCAAAACCTGCTATAACATTTCTTCGCAAACAAACGTTCGTACAGTTATGTATCAGCTACTTTCATGGCACCATTTGTTGTAAACTCACATTTCTCTATGATTATCTTTATTTGCCGCTTTCCCGAACGGATGCTCTACAGTTATTTCCTCATTAATAGAGCGAGGTGCACCGGAACCAGGTACAACGATATTCTCGTGCGATTGCATATCCTTCTTTTCCTCACATGGTGTTTGCTTAATGAAATGTGCTGCTAAAACTTCATGTAAAGCTTTACCTTTTATAAGCACAGCCTCGTTTTGCTTAGCTAACTCTAAAATTTTCTTTGGTTCAACATCTTTACCGTCAATAGTTGATTTTTTAATACTAACTTGACCTAAATTTATATTTAGAACAACAGTACAGTTAAGGTCTTTTCCAGATTCATCTTTTGCACCCCAACTAATTTCGATGTCACATATTGCAAATTTTGTAAAGGAGTAGTTCCTCTGTTGTTTCTCATTCTTCTCAATTGTTACTATTCTTTCACCATTGCTGTATATTTTTGCTCTTTTTACCTCGCTTTTCTCTTCTTCCATTCTTTTAGTTTTTTCAGTGAAAAGACGACTGGTTTCTAAACTTTGTTCAGGTTTAGTAATGTTGATATTAAGATGGTCATAATGATTAAGAAGACGGTTTGCATATGGACATGGCACATAACACCCATCAAAGAAAGCAATTGCACTACCAGTTTTTAGAAATTCTTGTCCATCGCTCATTCCTTCACCAATTCGAATAAGATATCTACCCAACCTCTTTTTAAAATTTTCTTTTAACTCCTCCTGATCTTTAGAAGTAAGCTTCTTATCCAATATACCCATTATTTCTTTTCGCTTACTCAATACCACATAATTGAAAAGGAAAATATCATCCTCTCGATAATAATTTGCTATCTTGTCAAATGGATCTGCCGGCCAACCGTTATTATAATTTACGAAATCAGAAGAATCTTCACACTTATTATCCTTAAAATCAAAATTCAATCTTTCAAAATCTGATAATACTTTTTCTGCCCTATCTTCAAAAGACCGAAGTCCATCTTGAAGTTCTTTTCCATAACTCATTCCTTTGTCAATTTGAAGAACATATTGACCATATTTCTTTCTAAACTCCTCCTGTTCCTCGAGGAGAGGAAGATTCCTATCTAATATATCGATTATTTCTTTCCGCTTATTCAATATTACATAGTTAAAAAGGGCACTCTCCCCCTTCTTTTCATAATCGTCTGCTATTTTGTCAAAACACTTATTATCCTTAAACTCCAATTCCTCAAAATCTGAGAGCACACTTTGTACCTGAGTCTCATCGAATTGAAGATTTGCTTGAGGAGATAGAAGAGTCAACTTTTCTTCACTTTCCTTGGTACTCGAATTTTTGTACAAACCATTAAATAGATTTATAATACTAGAAAACATTTCACACCTCTATTGTTATAAGTAAACTTGATTATATCTTAATGCTAAATGTTGTAAAGCTAAAATTAGAAACTAAAAAAGCTAACATAAGTTCTGCATTGTTTGCAGCTTTATCAGCCTATTAGGCAGAATTATTAAAGAATTAGTTGAATAGGTATTATGATTCAATTTAACTCCATCCACAAGTTCTCCGCTTGTTACTCCAGTTGCAATGAACACTGATTCACCTCTTGCCATATCTTTTACGGCGTAGACTTTTTCTGGGTCATCAATATTTAAATTTTTTGCTCTTTCTCTTAACTGATCCGTATCAAGTACTAATCTTCCCTCCATCTGTCCGTCGATAGAGCTTAGCGCTGCAGCCGCAAGCACTCCCTCTGGTGCTCCTCCTATACCGATATACATATCATGATTGCCATTTATTAGTGAAACTATGGCCGCAACATCACCATCATCTATTAGTTTAATTTTTGCTCCTAATTTCCTGATTTTCTCTATTAATTCACTATGCCTTTCACGTTTAAGTACAGTTACCACGAGATCATTCACTTTGCACTTTTTTGCCTTGGCTAAATTGTCTAGATTCTTTTCAATGCTATTTTTTAGTGAGACTACACCCTCTGGAAGATTTTTTCCTACCGCTATTTTTTCCATATAAACATCAGGTGCATGTAAAAAATTACCTTTTTTCGTTGCAGCAAGAACAGACATTGCCCCTGGTTTGTAATGAGCACAAATCGTAGTGCCCTCAAGTGGGTCAACGGCAATGTCGATTTCAGGACCATTTCCAGTGCCAACCTTCTCGCCAATATATAGCATCGGCGCTTCATCTCTCTCACCTTCACCAATTACGATAGTACCATTTATTTCCATTGAATTTAATATTGTACGCATTGCATCAACTGCAACCTGATCAGCCCTTTTTTCATCACCAAAGCCTGCCAATTTATACGCAGCAAGTGCTGCAGCTTCGGTCACTTTAACTAATTTATAGGCTAAATCTTCCATCATTTGCTTTAAGAACTATATTCAATATATATCATGCTGCTTGAAACTGCAATATGTCTTGACTGGTTGTGGGAAAGTTGCTATAATAAACTAACATATAGTAGTAGGGTTAGTTATGGTGCGCCAAGAAGTGCTTGGAGAACAGTTGGTGAAAATCCAACACAAACAAAGTCTAGCCAACAGTTTGGAACAGACCACTATGTTGCATGAGGTAACGAGTGTAATAGAGCTAGTGGGATGGACAATGCAGGGCACAACGGAAGTGAAGGAGTGGAGTCCCGAAATACCTGAAGACATAGAGGTCGACATGTTCATGGCCATGGAAGACAGCATGAAGGATAACGTAAAGGCAAGTTATCACTCACTCTATCGGGATCTGAGACCGTGCCATGTATTGAAATGGACTTCAAGTGAACTTGGGAGATCCCATGCATTCCTATTAAGGTACGTTGGAACAAGTCAACAAAGGCAAGAACTAGCGGAAGATGCAGGGGAAGTCGGACTGATTGATAGTACTCAGAATGTGGGAAAGCCACGTACAAGGGGAAGCGATCAGCAATATAGTAACTGGAATAGGGATTGCTATGCCAATACAACGGAGGTAGGAATAACATGCGATATAAACTAAACCAGATAGCAGTAAGAGCAAAGCAAGATAAGCGACTAAAATTCACATCGTTAGTCCATCTGATAAATACAGAGAATCTTGCGAGATGTTATAAAGAACTGAAGCGTAACAAGGCTTGTGGAGTAGACCAGATAACAGTGGAATCATACGGAGAAAATCTGAATGAGAAACTCGAAGTGCTAGTAGAAAGTATGAAGAGGAAGCAATATCAACCACAACCAGTAAAGAGGGTATATATACCGAAAGCTGGAAGTAAAGAGAAACGCGGACTCGGAATACCATCGACCGAGGATAAATTAGTACAGATTATGCTGAAGAAGATATTAGAAAATATTTACGAGGCAAACTTTCTGGACAGCTCATATGGATTTCGACCAGGAAGAAACTGTCATCAAGCGGTAAATGCACTAGATAAAGCAGTTATGTACAAGCCAATAAACTACATTGTAGAAGTGGATATCAAGAAGTTCTACGATAATATACAGCATAAATGGCTAATGAGGTGTCTAAGGGAACGAATAACTGACCCAAATTTGCTGTGGTTAGTAAAGCGGTTTCTCAAGGCAGGGATAGTCGAAGCTGGAAATTATGAAGCAACAAAACAAGGTACACCACAAGGCGGTATAGTAAGTCCTGTATTAGCAAATATATACTTACATTATGTGTTGGATTTATGGATAGAAAAGAAATTTAAACCAAGATCCAGAGGATATATACAAGTAATAAGGTTTTGCGATGATTTTGTGGTTTGTTGCGAAAGTAAGGTAGACGCGGAAGAATTTCTGGAATTACTGAAACAAAGGCTAAATAAATTTGGGTTGGAAGTATCTGAAAACAAGACCGGAGTAGTAAAGTTTGGCAAGAGGGAGTGGCAACGAGCGATAAGAGAGAAACGAAGGACGGAAAGTTTCAATTTTCTGGGGTTTACGCACTATGGTGCAAAAAGTCGTCGTGGTAGATTAATGATGGGACATAAAACCTCTAAGTTAAATCTAGCCAGAAAACTAAAAGAAATCAAGGAGTGGTTGAAAATAGTCCGCGGAAGTATTCGACTTAAAGATTGGTGGCAAGTACTGAAGGCTAAATTAACAGGACACTATAACTACTTTGGTATTAGCGGAAATTATTGGTGTTTGAAACAATTTTACACATCAGTAAGAAAGCTAGCATTTAAATGGATAAATCGGCGTAGTCAGAAAAAGAGTATGACCTGGGAACAGTTTGTACACTACGTAGAAGTAAATCCATTACCAAAGCCAAAAATACATTTTTCTTTATATGCATAAGAGGGACGACTGTGAAAACTAATATTGATGAGCCGTGTGCGGGAAATCTGCAAGCACGGTTCTTTAGGGGGAGTTGTAGTAATAAAACTCAAACGAGAGGAGTAAAGCTACAGCTTCTACCGAACACACGAAGAAAAAGTTGTAATAACCAAATATGCAACTCAAGTTATAGTTAAACCTATTTCCAGCAAATTATTTTCGCAAGTATAATGCATTTCAGTGGTATAGTACTCTAATAATAAAGAGGTCATATAGATATTAATATCTTTTGTATTTAAATTAGTGTCATTTTTTTTGATTAATTTGTCTACTAATGATTTGCTTATTGGTTTGTGTTCATTTAGAATTTTTATAGTTAATAGCATTTTATCTTCTGTTTGACTCAGTAAAACAGATACTAGTTCAACTTCCGCCACTGCACTGGCTATAGTTAGCACCATATTAGAAATTATCTTATTTATCTTTTCAATTAAATCTTCCTTATTTTTTGCAGAGTATGCGTCTATTTTCCACATAAGCTTTACTTTTTTTTTAATAAATAATTTTCGATATTAGATTTGGTCTTATCAAAGCTATAATTATCCATTGAAGAAGAATATGCCTGCTTCATAACTTTATGTTTATATATTAAATCATCGGAGCTTTCTTTAAGAAACAACAACGCTTCCTTCTGCGCATCAGCATCATTCTTATCTATTACTTCAAGCTCTTCTACGCCAAACGTTATTCCATTCATAGAGTTAGCAAAGTCATGAAGCAGCCGTCCTGATAGCAGTTCCGTTATTAACAGTATGTTTTTGGTATTTTCGTTCATTGGATAATTATAAATGATTTAAGTTACCCTATATTGGTAAGTATATAATAGTCAATTAAGAGAAAGTTTCGTTGCACTTTTTATATCAAGGCATTAATATAGTATTAACAATTTTAAAATTTATAAAAGGATTATGAATACTTATACCAAATCAGGAATAGATATTGAACTATATAATAAGTTAATAAAAGAAGTCAAGCCTATTGCTCAAGAAACTACTAGAGAAGAAGTAATCAGCGAAATAGGTTCATTTTCTGCGTTATTTGATTTTGCTGCACTAAGTAAGAAGTATGACCATCCAGTACTCGTTTCCTCAACTGATGGAGTAGGTACGAAACTGTTGATAGCTCAAGAAGTGAATAAACATGATACTATAGGTATAGATTTAGTTGCAATGTGTGTAAATGACTTACTTGCACAAGGAGCAACGCCTTTATTTTTCCTTGATTACTTTGCAACAGGTGTTTTGAGCAAGGACGTTTTATTATCTGTGGTCCAAGGCATTGCAAAGGGGTGCAAGCAAGCTAAAATAGCATTGGTTGGTGGGGAAACTGCAGAAATGCCTGGAATGTATGGTAATAATCACTATGACCTTGCAGGGTTTGTGGTTGGTGTAGTTGATCGAAAGCAAATTCTTCCAAACTGTAGTATGATGAAAGCAGGTGATTATATAGTTGGCTTAGAGTCAAGTGGAATTCACTCAAATGGGTTTTCTTTAGTGCGCCATGTTTTCAAAAGCTTAGGTATAAATTATAACGATACATCTCTATGGAATAATAAATCTTGGAGTGAAATACTACTTGAACCAACAAAAATATATGTTGATTCTTTGCTGCCTATCATGTCACAAGTAAAAGGTATTGCGCACATCACGGGTGGTGGTTTGGTAGACAATATTCCGCGAATTCTTCCAAAAAACTTATTTGCAAACATAGACATTAATTCCTGGAAATGGCCAGATATATTTTTATGGCTAACAAAGGAGGGTAAAATAGAGAAGAAAGAAATGCTAAAAACATTTAATTGTGGTATTGGTATGGTATTGATCGTAAGTTCTGAGAATATGCAAAACGTGAAAAATCATTTCCAAAAACGTGGAGAAAAAATTGAAATTATTGGAAAACTTGATGAGGCATGTAACCCTCCACTTGATAGAGTAGTATTTAGTTAACCTAACTTTACTGACAGTCTTTTTGCAACTTCTAGGTATGCTTCCTTTAAATCTCCTAAATTCAAACGAAAGACATCTTTATCTAGCTTTTTATAAGTATTTTTATCCCATAATCTGCAGTTATCAGGGCTAATTTCATCAGCTAAAACGATTTTAGTACTGTCATTTATTAATCTGCCAAATTCTAACTTGAGATCAACTAAATATATACTTGCATTTGAAAATAGGTGAACTAATATTTCGTTGATTTTTAAAGTTGTAGTTTTAACTTCATCCATTTCTTTGCTAGATAGCCAATCAAAATACAGTATGTGATTTTCACTTACCATTGGGTCGGCTAGGTCATCATTTTTGTAAAAAAAATCGATTATAGGAGATGCAAGCCTCTCACCTTCTTTGATATTAAAACGTTTGCAAAAGCTGCCAGCTGCGACATTTCTAACTACTACCTCAAGAGGTATTATCTTGAGTTTTTTGACTAGCTGTTCTCTTTCGTTTAGAGTTTTTATAAAGTGTGTGCTAATTTCTGCTTTCTCAAGCTTTTCCATGATAAAAGCACTAATATGATTATTAATTATTCCTTTACCATCGATTATTTCATATTTTTCCTTATTGAATGCTGTAACATCATCTTTAAAGTGCTGTATGACAATTGATAAGTCTTCAGTTTCAATAATGGCTTTCGCTTTACCTTCGTATATCGTTTTATTCAGTGACATGTTTAATTTAACTATATATTATATCAATTTACTATTCTTAGAGTATAGCCCCAAATAACTTAAAATAAACCTTAATGGCATTCAATGTTACAATATTAACCATATTCCCAGAAATGTTCCCGGGGTTTTTGAACTATTCTCTTGCCGGAAAAGCGTTAGAAAAAAAAATATGGAACCTTGAAGTAATAAATATTCGTTCTTTTGCGAAAGATAAACATTCAACTGTGGATGATGTTCCATATGGAGGTGGAGCAGGAATGGTTATGCGTTCTGATGTAGTTGGTGATGTAGTAGATAGTATGCTCTCTGTTCATAAAAACACTAAGTTTATTTACATGACTCCATCTGGAACTAAGTTTAATCAGAATATTGCCAGAGAATTATTAGAGTTTCCTCATATAACAATATTGTGTGGTCGATTTGAAGGTATTGACCAAAGGATAATTGATGCGTATACTCCTTATGAGTTAAGTATTGGAGATTATATACTTTCAGGAGGTGAGCCAGCTGCAATGGTGGTTCTTGATGCATGCATTAGACTTCTTCCAGGTGTAGTAAATAATACCGATAGTATTACTGAAGAAAGTTTTAATTATGGTGGTGGTGTACTTGAATATCCTCAATATACTAGACCTGAGCAGTGGAAGAGATATAAAGTACCTGAGGTTTTGTTATCTGGCAATCACAAAAAAATAAGTGATTGGAGGCAGAAGCAGTCTCATGTTATAACAAAAAAGCGTAGGCCTGAATTATTGAATGGAGAGATAAATGACAAATTTACTTAAAAAATTTAACGAACAGCAAATGCAAGTGTTAGCTAAAGAAATACCAGAATTTCGTCCTGGCGATGATTTGAAGGTCACTTTTAAAGTAGTTGACGGTACAAGTGAACGTATACAGATATTTGAAGGTGTATGTATATCAAAAAGGAACCGCGGGTTACATTCTTCTTTTGCAGTCAGAAAAGTGAGCCATGGAGAAAGTATAGTGTCTCAGTTTTTTGTTTATTCTCCTGCACTGGTTTCAGTGCAAGTGACAAGAAAAGGAAAGGTTCGTAGAGCAAAACTGTATTATCTGTGCAAACTATTTGGAAAAGCTGCAAGGATCAAAGAGCGTACTACTTATGTTAAAAAGAAATTTAAGTAGATACAATAGGGAGTGATGTCAATTGTATCATCTCAGAACTCTCTCTTGTCATCCCAGTGCGTGACACACAACTGTACGAACATTGTGTTTGCCTCCCGCTGTGGTGTCATCCCAGTGCTCCGACACTGGGATCCAGCATTCATTATTCTCCTTTTGGTTTGTGCTTTCATGGAAAATGTAAAAATTATTTGCAGGCAAAGCCTGCTGGATCCCAGTGTCAGCTACTTGCATGACAAAAAAGGGGAAAGTTTTTTCAAATCCTCGTGTAAAGAAAAGTAAATGAGTATAAAGAAAAAATTCCTTAAATTACTTCAGTCAAGGCGTGTACATGCTCGTATAAAAAGGAAAAATAAAAAGAACAGAGCGCTACGCTTTTGTTCTTTCACGGCACTAGTTATCTCACTTGGCTGTCCTGTGTGTATATTGTTGAGTATATTAGTTAACTCTTACAGTGCCTTAACAGTAACGAAAATTTTATTGCCAGTTGAAATAAATGCTGATCTTACTTTGGCGAGTAATCCTAGTGATTTGCGGTATAAGTCCATTGGCTTACTCAACGATTCTTTACGTAAGGTGTTTGGAGGAACTGATTTTAAAGACGGTGACGAAATTTTAAGTCGTAATTCTTACAAAGAACTAGAGAAATTTTTTCGTAAGAAAGTAAAAGATAGTGGTGAATATGAGATCTGGTTTACCGCGTCAAGTATAATTAATTCAATAAATAAAGATAAACATTTGAATGATCGTTATGCTAAATTACTTGATTGGCTAAAAGAAAAGAGGAGAGTGAAAAAATTTTTTAATAAGTCTTTATTCCTTAAATCTGACTCTCGTGAACCTGAAAATGCAGGGATTTTAGGAGCGTTTATCGGCTCATTGATGACAATTATAGTGTGCCTAGCATTAGCATTACCAATAGGAATTATGTCGGGCATCTGTCTTTACGAATTTATGCCTAAAAATAGGCTAATGACTAATATTGTAGAAATTAGCATAAATAATCTTGCTGCAGTACCTTCAATAATATTTGGTGTAGTGGGCTTAACTCTCTATCTTGGCATATTTGGGCTACCACGCTCTTCACCACTTGTTGGTGGAATGACTCTTTCATTTATGATGTTACCTAATATTATAATTGCAACAAAAAATGCCTTTGCGAATGTTCCTATTACGATAAAAGATGCAGCGTTTGCGCTCGGTGCACCTCACATCAAGGTGATATTAGATCACTCTTTACCGATTGCGTTACCAAGAATAATACATGGTACTGTGCTTGCAATTGCAAGGATTTTAGGTGAATCTTCTCCTTTACTTATGATGGGTATGGTGGCATTTATTGCTGATACACCTACGTCCTTTTTCGATCCGGCGACTGTTCTGCCTGTACAAATATACATATGGTCAAGTAGTCCTGAAATTGCATTTATTGAACTTGCTGCTATTGCAATTATAGCTTTATTATTGATGTTATTTGCGTTAGATTTAGTAGCAAATTTTGTAAAAAGGAAATTCGAATTTTTTAATTTTTAGCAATTCATGAAAATCACAGTCCTATCTGGTTATGGCTTAAATTGCGAAAAAGAAACTGCATTTGCATTTATGGAATGCAGCAGAAAACTTGGTATTGGTAATATTGAAGTAAAAATCGTTCACATTAACGATATCATAGATAATCCAGGTGAACTGAAATTAAGCAATATACTTGCAATTCCAGGGGGTTTTTCCTATGGTGATGACACTGGTGCTGGTAATGCGTTTGCTTTACGTATTAAAAACAACTTGTTGGATGAGTTTCAAGAGTTTTTATCTCAGGACAAGCTGATTATAGGAATATGTAATGGTTGTCAGATATTAGTAAAATTAATTCCAGAGTTCTCTAATCTAGCTTTAATCCATAATGATATAGGCAATTACCAATGCCGCTGGATTAGAGTGAGAGTTAATCCGCAGAGTAATTCTGTTTGGCTACGGGGTCTGAGTGAACTATATCTCCCTGTTGCTCATGGGGAAGGCAAATTTTTTATGGATCAAGATATTTTGAACCAATTGATTGAGAGCAATTCCACCGCATTACGTTACATTGATAAAAATGGCAACTATGCTAACCTACAATTTCCTTACAATCCGAATGGATCTACATACGACCTAGCAGCTTTATCAGATAAAAGTGGAAGAGTGCTAGCTTTAATGCCCCATCCAGAAAGGGGAATATTTTTTACCCAGCAAGATAATTGGCCCCTTGAAAAAGAAAAGAGCAAGCGTTTAGGTGTTGCTGTGCCAAAATATGGCGATGGAATGCTTATATTTGAAAATGCACTAAAGTATTTTTGTTAAAATTTATTGATAGGGATTTATGGTCGAAATTACCCCCTGATATTGCAAAAAACTTGCTTGACAAGCCTTGCCAGTCCCCTTATCATGAAACTGAAGCTATTTATTTATCTTCTCTGTACAGATTAAATGACAAAAAAACTCACGTATCTGGCGTCCCATGTTTAATTTTTTGCACTATGTGCATCTTATGTCTTTATAAAATTTCTAGGTTTTTACCTAATATAAGCTGAAATGCGCTTATAAAGCATTTAAAACATCAAAAAACGCCGATTTAAAAAATGGATAGTGAATAACTAGCTACCCTAGGGTTTCTTTTGCCTTTTTTTCTGTTTAGTAAATTTCTTAATGTTTATAATTTAGATTAGTTGCGGCTTAAAAGCAACTAAATCGCGGTTATTAAGCGTTTAGAATAAAAAAACGCCATACTTGAAAGTATAATGTAAGTAATTAGCCAACCACGGAGCTTCTTTTGCCTTTTTTTTCGTTTGGTAAATTCCTTAATATTTATAGCTAAGAGAGCCCAAGAGAGGTGTCATTCCAGCGCGTGACGCTGGAATCCCAAAAAAAGGATGATGTCATTCCAGTGCTCCTTTTTTTGTCATCCCAGTGCTTGACACTGGGATGACACTCTCTTGGATGGAAAGCTACTTTCATGACATCATTCTTTTTTCTGGATCCAAGTAGTCAAGCTACTCGGATGACAAGAAAGGGGCTACTTAGATGACATCTTTCAACATTATATCATGAACTTTCTAAAATTCATTGAACTGTGCTTTCAAACGGTGGTGCCGGGGTGTGAGTATAATGATTATCAGTATATAAAAGTCATAGCAGACAGACTTGAAGCGGCAAATGTTGGCAAAATGAGGCGAATAATATTCAATATGCCTCCGCGTTCAATGAAGTCCCTGTGCGCTAGTGTTGCGTGGCCCGCATGGATACTGGGAAATCAGCCAACTGCAAGAATAATAGTTGCAAGCTACTCTCGGCTGCTTAGCGAAAAGCACTCGCTCGATACAAGATGCATAATGCAGTCTAGTTGGTATAGAGAGCTGTTTCCAGAGGTAGGACTATCCAAAGATCAGAATACCAAATACAAATTTCAAACAGTGCAGAGAGGATACAGAATTGCAACGTCCGTTGGAGGGACGTTAACAGGTGAAGGTGGTGATTTCATCATCGTGGATGATCCACTGAGTCCCGCCCAAGCTTTGAGTGAAACGTTTAGAAAGCGTGCTACAAATTGGTTTGACCAGACTTTAGTAGCCAGGCTCAACAATAGAAAAAAAGGAGTAATTGTTCTTGTGATGCATAGGCTACATCAAGAAGATTTAACCGGGCACCTTCTCTCCAAACCGAAAAACATATGGAACCATACTTGTTTACCGATGATATCTGAAAATAAGGAGATTATCTATTCAATCAAAAAGCCAGCGCCTCCTTTTCTTGTTCCTGTCACCCGAGTAACTACAAATGAGTACAAAAGCTGGATTACAGCATCAAGTGCTAGAATGACACCACCCGTAATATTATACTCAAGAGAAGAAGGTCAGTTGCTATATCCCCTCGATGGAGGAAAAGAAGAAGTTGAGATGATAAAGGTTGAACTTGGAAGTTACGCTTTTGCTGCACAATATCAACAAAACCCTCTGCCACTTTCAAGTGGTATAATTAAACGAGAGTGGCTGAAGCGCTATAGAAATTTTTCTGATAGTCTCTCATATGTCACTCAGAGCTGGGACACTGCAGTTTCAACAAGCAGCATGAGCAACTTTAGCGTCTGCACCACCTGGACAAAAGTGGGCAATAAATTCTATTTACTCGATGTATATCGCGCAAAGCTTGAGTATCCAAAGCTTAAAGAGCAAGTTCTGTCACTAGCTGCAAGATGGACACCGCACGCAATTTTAATCGAAGCAAAAACAAGTGGTCAGCAATTGGTGCAAGAGCTAAAGACAAACAGTGATTTACCAATTATCGAAATAGTACCACATGATGACAAACTCACTCGATTTTATCAAATTGTTCCGATTATAGAGTCTGGCAAGGTTTTTCTGCCGCACCAAGCAGTATGGCTGAACGATTTTGAGTATGAGATTTTAATGTTTCCTGAAACTCGACACGATGATCAAGTGGATAGTACCGTGCAATATTTGCAGTGGGTGAGAGATAGTAGCTCTAGGGTCGCAGCTTTACGGGCATTGTGATTTAAGCCTACCAGATCCAAGTAGTCAGCTACTTGCATGACACCCTGACAACCGTCATCCCGCTACGTGTTAGCGGGATCTAGAGATACCGCGAATGAATCGCGGTATGACGGTTCGTGGTGGTATGACAGTTCGTGGCGGTATGACGGTTCGCGGCAGCATGACGATAAGCTCGTCATCCCGCTACGTGTTAGCGGGATCTATGCTAAAAGATACCACGGCGGTATGACGTAGAACTGCTGCTTGTTAGCTGATGAGATACCGCGAATGAATCGCGGTATGACGGTTCGCGGCGGCATGACGATAAGGTTTATACCTTGTCATTCCAGCGCGTGACGCTGGAATCCAGCCTTTATTATGCAGCCTGCTTGGTTAAAATTAAGTCTTCTGGATCCAAGTAGTCAGGGCACTGGGATGACAATTACCTTAACAATTTCAAAAGAAGCCTAGTGAGCTATCAGCTATGTGTAGCTAACATTCTGCACGTCCATAAAAAACAAACCTTCTTTTTCGTCTTGAACGCTAATAATAGCGTGAGTGTTAAAAGGTAAAGGATCATTTGTATGTCCATGGCCTACCCCTTTCATTGTAAATACAGGAAAGTTAACACTTTTTGCAAACCTTTCTTTTACAACTTCAACAAGGTTATCGTTATAGCAGTTAACGAAATCCCCAAAGATTACTGCATGTACTCCATCAAAGATGTGAGCTTGTTTTAGGTGATCTAAACTGCGCTCTATTGCATATGGGTAAACTCTTATGTCCTCTAAAAATAGAATTTTACCTTTCGCATTTATTTGCCAAGCGGTTCCTATACTATTTTCAACTAGAGTCATATTACCACCGATGATTTTAGACTCTAATCTGCCATCTTTTAGTCTAATGCCATTATTTATCGTCTTTAGGTTATCAAATCTGATAGAATCCCGCTTGTTAAGAATTAACTCTTTCAATTTTTCAACAGAGCTTTCAGAAACGGAGTTATTTACTATCATTTCCAACATGGTGCCGTGAAGAGTTTGCCAATCATATTTAGCTTGTAGATAGATGTGCAAGGCAGTTATATCGCTATAGCCTATGAGGATTTTTTTGTTTTGAGCAATCCTTTCTTTTTTATCATTGGGTAACTTTTCTAGATAGGGAATTAACCGAGAAGCCCCTTCTCCTCCTCTGATACACCAAATTATTTTACTATCACCGGTTAGTGCACTAACCAAATCATTTGCTCTGAATTCATCAGAGTTGGAATAAAATGGATTATCATTACTATATATTTTCTCCGAAATATGAGGATTAAAATCCAAAGCTTCTACATATTCTTTTATAGTAGTCAGATCTGATTCTTTTCCCTTCGAAGAAGGAGCAATAATATCAACTTGGTCGATTGCATGAATACTTGTGTTAGCACATAAAGTGAGAATGAAATATAAAAGATAAACAATCATTAAAATATCTTATAAAACTCTTTTTTTAGTATATCATCCAATTCAGAGAGTGGAACTTTCACTCCTAGTTCTTCCATTGACGTGACGCCATAATCTTGCAGTCCACAAGGAATAATACCCTTATAGTGAGAGAGGTCTGGAAAGACGTTAAGCGCTATGCCATGATAAGTTACCCATTTTCTTAAACGGATACCAAAAGCTGCAATTTTTTTTTCTACTCCGTTATGGTTTACCCAAACACCTATTCTATCCTCTTTAAATTCTCCAAGTATATTAAAATGCCTTAAAACGTTTATCATCCAATTACTTAGGTCTCTAATATATAGCTTTATATCGCATTTATTTCTTTTTTTAAGGTTTAACATTAAATATATGATGCGCTGTCCTGGACCATGATATGTGTGCTTACCACCCCTTCCTGTTTTATATATAGGAAATAATTTTTCAACAACGTCGTCATCTGTTGCACTGATTCCTGCAGTATAAAGTGGAGGGTGCTGGAGTAGCCATACCAATTCGTCTGCTGAATTATTGTGAATTTGTTGAATTTTCTCTTCCATGGATTTTACAGCACAGTTATAATCAATAAGCTGATTAGATATTAGCCATTCTGTCATATTCTATTTCTTTTTTTTTAGTATAGCAGTTCGTTCTTTTCCTGTCACCCAAGTGCTTTCCTTCCGTCATCCCAGTGCGTGACACTGGGATCTATGTCTTAGTTTAACTACAGAATCTAAAACACTTTTAACTTTTAAACATCTTTCATGAGGCACATATGAATTTCAACATCTTTCAAAGAAAAAAAAGCGCAGTATTTACTAAATATTCTGCTTTGCAGCTAATGATGGAGCCAAGTTGGAGTAAGCGTGATTATGTAAGTTTTGCTGAGGAAGGTTACATAAAAAATGTTATTGCCTTTCGAGCAATCAATATGATTGCAAGTGCTGCATCTTCGGTACCTCTTACTCTCTGCCAGCTTACTGACCAGGGAAAATCACAATTAAAAGCCCATCCATTACTGAAATTACTTTATTCTCCTAATCCAATGACATCAAAATCGGAATTTATTGAGGGGATTGTAACTTATCGGTTAGTTAACGGCAATTCTTATATATTGATGGTTGAGTCGCAGAACAATAGAAAACCACCAACAGAGCTTTATCTTCTGCGCCCAGATATGGTTGAAATTGTTCCAGGGAGAAATAACGTTCCTTATATCTATCGTTATACCATAAATAACAACAGTTATGACTTTAAAGTTGATAAACTAACTGGATGTTCAGCAGTGTTGCACTTAAAGACCTTTAATCCTTTGAATGATTGGTATGGGCTATCACCAATTGAGGCAGCTGCATATAGCATAGATCAGCATAATCAGGCGGGTGCTTGGAATCAAGCGATGTTGCAAAACGGAGCAAGACCAAGTGGTGCAATAGTTGTGAAATCAGCAAAAGATGGAAGTGGTGGAAGTTTAAGTCAAGAGCAGTACCAACGCTTAAAGGTGCAGATAAATGATCATTATTCAGGTCCTGTCAATGCTGGAAGACCGATATTGCTTGAAGGAGGCTTGGAGTGGAAGGAAATGAGCTTATCGCCAAGGGATATGGATTTCATTGAGTCCAAACACAGTTCAGCTCGTGATATTGCCCTGGCTTTTGGTGTTCCGCCGCAGTTGCTTGGCATACCAGGTGATAACACTTATAGCAATTTAGTCGAAGCACGCTTATCCCTCTGGGAACAGACGGTTTTACCAACGCTAGAAAATATTATCTGTCACCTGAATTCTTGGCTGATACCAAGATTTGGTGAAGATCTGTGCTTGTCGTATGACAAAGATGCAATAG
Organism: Wolbachia endosymbiont (group A) of Andrena fulva; assembly: GCF_964026815.1. NCBI lineage: Bacteria > Pseudomonadati > Pseudomonadota > Alphaproteobacteria > Rickettsiales > Anaplasmataceae > Wolbachia > Wolbachia endosymbiont (group A) of Andrena fulva. The sequence goes on along the minus strand of NZ_OZ034701.1, from coordinate 1,129,930 downwards.
AAATTCTCATGGAAAAGAGACAAAAGTTGTGGAAATATGTAGAAAATGCAAGCTTTATGACACTCAATGAAAAAAGGGAAGCATTTGGCTTACCACCGCTGCCGGGTGGTGATGAGTTAGGTTAAGTTTGTACCCGTTCAGATGAGTTCATTGTCTCCTAAACCGTACGCCTAAGTAAATCAACTATTTTTCTTGCCAACCAGAGCGGTGAAGATTTGGTCTACATCAAAACTCATCTTAGGACGCCAAATAGGGCCATCCAAATGCATATCGATATAGATTGGATTACTATAATTTGGTGGTATGAAAAAGAACCTGAATATAGAAACTAAAGCGAAGTTAGATAAGGTTAAATTAGAAGAGATCGACCCTGATGCTTGATCAATCCCGAATTGTAAACTAGTTGAACATATACCACTCTTAATACTTGCTTTTCCGCTAATATTTTCAAAAGATGTTTTACCGTTATATATATCAACATAAGCAAGTGTGGAAATTTCAGATTTATTCTTACTGCTTAACAAATTAGTGATAAATGAATTGAAATCTACATTAGTAACTTCTATTCCTTGCGCTTGTAAGTTTACATCTCCTGATAAGTTACTAGCCCAATCATGAAAACTTTTTCCTTGAGTTTTGATTTCACCATTTAAGCTTACCTGACCATTTACATTGTCAATTCCTATAACCTTACCAATCTTTTTAGTGTCCAAATTTACAATAGAAAACCTTGTATTTATTGAGTCTGATCTTAAATAACCCTGAAAAAACACTTGCCCGTGTTCTAATACGTAACTTGCCTGCCTGATAGTGATAGTGTTGTTTCTCATTACCGCATCCAAATTAAAATCTTTTAAAACATTCTGCTCGGTTTTAAATTCTGCAGTATTGATTTGCACATTTGCATCAAAGCCTTCTTTATCATCCAAAAAATCAAGCTGCTTTGTTGACCATTGAATTTGATCTATCTCATTTCTTGAATTTCTTTTCGTCTCTACTAAATTCGGTAATTTAAAGATATTTCCATTAAATTTACTGCCCGTAAGGTTAACATCTAATAAAGGTTTGGCGTATTTTTGATCTGCTAATATTTTTGCATTACCGGTAATATCGAAATCTTCTCCAGATAGTTTTATTTTATCTGCAACTAGCTTACCTTTTTCCATTTTTAGCAAAAAATCCAAATTTTTAATTTTCGTATCATTCAATGTAAGGTTATTAACACTGGCCTTTATATTTGCATCATACTGAAAAATTTTCAGCCATTGCATTTTAGGTAAACTGCTAAATAATGAATGATCATATTTATCTGCATCAAGATTATGCATGCTAAATTCACCATTGATCACATTGTGTTTTTTTGTGTGGCTTACTCTAATTGACCCTTGCAAGGATTCCTTATTATTTAGCAGTCTAATGTCTGAGATAGATAATATTCTTGGTGCAAGGTGCAGTTTAGAACTTAGTGTAAATTGATTTTTCTGGTTTTCTTTCATCTTTATAGAAGGGAAAAAACATGAAATGAATGACTCAAAATCATTTCCTTCGACTAATAAATCACCGTTGAATTCAGATAGGACATTATTGTTTGAGATTTCTCCTGATAAGTAAGATATATTATTGATTCCAGGAAATTTAAGAAGCGTATTAACTTTTACTTTGCCATCAGTGGATTTTAGTACAGCACGGAAATTGTCCAATATTTTGTTTTGATATTGAATGTTAGAAGCTTCTATATTAAAATTTAAGCTCAAGTTCTTTGGCACAACTTCTCTAAAACATTCCAGAAGGTCTTTCATATTCATTGTTTTTTGTAAATCATCTTGTATGGAATCTAAATCAACTTTACTGAAGCTAATATTGAGATTAGTGTGATTGCCTTTTCTATCATTTTGTATTGTACCACTGGCTTGCATGCTTTTGGAATCAATTTTTAGGTCAGTTGCCGTAAACTCACTTTCATTAAGACTTATATTGGATGATATCTTGATATTTTTGCTAGGAATAACATGAGAGAGAAAGCTAAGATTAATGATTTTTGCTAAATCACTCGCAAAACCGGAACTATTATTGATCGTTAGTGTTAAATTACCCTGGAGTTCTTCTTGATTTCTATTACCTGTAAATAGCAAATTTACAAAATTTGATTCAACACTAATGTGTACATTCTTTTTTGTGATATCAACCTTTCCTGAAAAATCGTAATTATTATCACCTACCTTTACTTTACCGGAGAATTGCCTATTTTTTTTTACAGCAACCTCCTTTATATTAACAATGCTGCTATAATTAGCGAAATCATTCTTAAAACTTACTTGGCTGTCTTTTATTACTATATCGACTGTGTTACCACTGGCTTTTGTATTTATAATATTAATTAAATTTTCTTTATTGCTTTTCATGCCAAACAATGTGATTGACTTTGGTTGCAACGAAAATAAAAACAACGATAGGAGTGACGGTTTTACCTCAATTTTTCTTACACTAATTAAATCTGACAACTTTTGCTCTTTATTTTCGTTGTATTGTACATATACATTATAAATAGTGAGCTTTGGGGTAATCAACGAAACTTTAATTTTTCCCCCAATACGCACTTCAGCATCATACGTCCTCTCCAACTCTTTTATAATATATTCCTTGTAGCCACTCCAATCCTTAAAAGTTGCAGCAACGTGCATGAGAATTAATAGCAGCGAGATTGATAATATGGCATATAAAGAAAGTCTGTTCGGTAGAAGCTGTAGCTTTACTCCTCTCGTTTGAGTTTTATTACTACAACTCCCCCTAAAGAACCGTGCTTGCAGATTTCCCGCACACGGCTCATCAATATTAGTTTTCACAGTCGTCCCTCTTATGCATATAAAGAAAAATGTATTTTTGGCTTTGGTAATGGATTTACTTCTACGTAGTGTACAAACTGTTCCCAGGTCATACTCTTTTTCTGACTACGCCGATTTATCCATTTAAATGCTAGCTTTCTTACTGATGTGTAAAATTGTTTCAAACACCAATAATTTCCGCTAATACCAAAGTAGTTATAGTGTCCTGTTAATTTAGCCTTCAGTACTTGCCACCAATCTTTAAGTCGAATACTTCCGCGGACTATTTTCAACCACTCCTTGATTTCTTTTAGTTTTCTGGCTAGATTTAACTTAGAGGTTTTATGTCCCATCATTAATCTACCACGACGACTTTTTGCACCATAGTGCGTAAACCCCAGAAAATTGAAACTTTCCGTCCTTCGTTTCTCTCTTATCGCTCGTTGCCACTCCCTCTTGCCAAACTTTACTACTCTGGTCTTGTTTTCAGATACTTCCAACCCAAATTTATTTAGCCTTTGTTTCAGTAATTCCAGAAATTCTTCCGCGTCTACCTTACTTTCGCAACAAACCACAAAATCATCGCAAAACCTTATTACTTGTATATATCCTCTGGATCTTGGTTTAAATTTCTTTTCTATCCATAAATCCAACACATAATGTAAGTATATATTTGCTAATACAGGACTTACTATACCGCCTTGTGGTGTACCTTGTTTTGTTGCTTCATAATTTCCAGCTTCGACTATCCCTGCCTTGAGAAACCGCTTTACTAACCACAGCAAATTTGGGTCAGTTATTCGTTCCCTTAGACACCTCATTAGCCATTTATGCTGTATATTATCGTAGAACTTCTTGATATCCACTTCTACAATGTAGTTTATTGGCTTGTACATAACTGCTTTATCTAGTGCATTTACCGCTTGATGACAGTTTCTTCCTGGTCGAAATCCATATGAGCTGTCCAGAAAGTTTGCCTCGTAAATATTTTCTAATATCTTCTTCAGCATAATCTGTACTAATTTATCCTCGGTCGATGGTATTCCGAGTCCGCGTTTCTCTTTACTTCCAGCTTTCGGTATATATACCCTCTTTACTGGTTGTGGTTGATATTGCTTCCTCTTCATACTTTCTACTAGCACTTCGAGTTTCTCATTCAGATTTTCTCCGTATGATTCCACTGTTATCTGGTCTACTCCACAAGCCTTGTTACGCTTCAGTTCTTTATAACATCTCGCAAGATTCTCTGTATTTATCAGATGGACTAACGATGTGAATTTTAGTCGCTTATCTTGCTTTGCTCTTACTGCTATCTGGTTTAGTTTATATCGCATGTTATTCCTACCTCCGTTGTATTGGCATAGCAATCCCTATTCCAGTTACTATATTGCTGATCGCTTCCCCTTGTACGTGGCTTTCCCACATTCTGAGTACTATCAATCAGTCCGACTTCCCCTGCATCTTCCGCTAGTTCTTGCCTTTGTTGACTTGTTCCAACGTACCTTAATAGGAATGCATGGGATCTCCCAAGTTCACTTGAAGTCCATTTCAATACATGGCACGGTCTCAGATCCCGATAGAGTGAGTGATAACTTGCCTTTACGTTATCCTTCATGCTGTCTTCCATGGCCATGAACATGTCGACCTCTATGTCTTCAGGTATTTCGGGACTCCACTCCTTCACTTCCGTTGTGCCCTGCATTGTCCATCCCACTAGCTCTATTACACTCGTTACCTCATGCAACATAGTGGTCTGTTCCAAACTGTTGGCTAGACTTTGTTTGTGTTGGATTTTCACCAACTGTTCTCCAAGCACTTCTTGGCGCACCATAGTAGACCTCTCATTCCAGCATCCTTTCATCTTGTCATCCCAGTTCACCTTTTTCCTGTCATCCAAGTGCGTGACACTGGGATCCATCTTATTTTCATCATGGGCATTATTTCAGCGTATGCTCCTAGAATCTGTTGTCTATTGCACAATTTGTAAATACTTTTATATCTGGATCCCAGTGTCAAGCACTGGGATGACACCATTTGTTGTACCTTCAGATTACATTTATACATGTTTTCAAACTTCCTCTAAAAGTTAGGTAAAGAATACCAAAATAAACAATAACACTCAAAGCTATTAAAGTCGTTAAATAAACGATACGAGCCAACATTTTATCAAAAAATAATCCTGCCAACAAAGAATTAAAAATATAAAGGGCTATTGACATGACTACCGTTGCTACAAAAATTTTCATGATATTTAACAATAACGCTTGGCTAACCTTATACATCTTATTTATTGTTAAATAACTAATTAATAGAATGGAGTTTATCCAAGTGGAAACGGAAGTAGCAATAGCAATCCCCGTATGCTGATACTCGTTCATTAACAAAAGGTTTAGCACTACATTAATTCCAAGACACATTAGCGAAAATATGGTTGGTATTTTCAGATTGCCTTTAGCAAAAAATGTAGGTAGCAATACTTTATTTATAATAAATGCAGGTAAAGAAAGAGAAAATGCTATTAAAGTGGGAACAGTTTGCTGCACTGCATAATGATCAAACCGGCCGTAAGAAAAAAGCGTAAGTAAAATTATGTCGGGAATAATGATAAAGGCAGCAGTTGTTGGCATAATTAACATTAATCCTATGTTGAGAGCCTTGTTCTGTATTTTGACTATATTTTCAGTATTATTCACCTGTTTTGAAATTAGAGGAAGAAGCACTGTACCAATTGCAGTACCGATTATTCCCTGCGGTAGTTGATTTAGTCTATCGGCATAATATATATAAGACACCGCATTTGGTATAAAACTTGCCATTATTGTATCAATCCATAAGCTTATTTGAGTTACACAATTGTTGATAATTGCAGGTATCACACGCTTAAAAAACAACCTTACTTCATTGCTTAATTCAAGGCTAAAAGAAAAAGCTGCCTTTAACTTGTATGCACTAAATAGTATCAAAAGTAGCTGGAAAATTCCTCCTATAAGGACAGCTATAGAAAGGTTGTGCGCTGGAGTTTTTACGTAAGGCACAAACAAACTGATGATTAAACAGAGATTCAAAACAATTGGTGCAATAGCTGTTGAAGCAAAATGCTGCTTTACTTGCAGCATTCCACCAATAAGTGATGCAATTGAAACAAAGATTATGTAGGGCATCATAATTCTTGATAAAGTAACAGTAAGGGTAAACTTACTTTGGTCAAATCCAGGAGCAAAAATTTGAATCATATAAGGGGAGAAAGTTTGCATAATAAGGCAAAAAATTACTAAGATAATAAACGTAATGGATATTACACTACTTGCAAAATTAAATGCCTTTTTATTATCATATGATTCTGTCGAATATAACGGTATGAATGAGGTAGTGAACGCTCCTTCTGCAAAAAATGCTCGAAATAGATTGGCAAAGCGAAACGAAGAAAAAAATATGTCTGCAAGAGAGTTCGCACCAATAACCGTAGCAATCAATACATCTCTTATTAACCCTGAGATCCTTGAAATAGCCGTAAAAAAACTAAATGTGAAAATACTTTTAAACATACCACTACTTCATTAGTGTCAATACAATTAACTATAATAGTAAAAGTATCAATGAAAATATTTATTGGCTAAACTTAAAACCCTCTGCAAAAGGAGAGTTAAATAATCAATTGACTATTTGCGCTCGTATGTTAGATATTTTATACCTTGGCGGGCGTAGCTCAGTTGGTAGAGCGTCAGTTTGTGGTACTGAATGTCGCCAGTTCGATCCTGGTCGCTCGCCCCACTAAAATTTTCTGCTTGACGGAGATATGAACAAATGGTAATATATCAATTAATTAGGGAGGTTATATGGATGACGGCACTAAAAGTCTTTTAATATTTTGTGGCGCAGCATCGGTAATAGGTGCATTTACAGGTCTGGGATTGAGTTTTACAGCTTTATCACCTTTGGTTATAGGTGGTGCCGCCATTCCTGTAATATTATTAACTGCATATTTTATATGCAATAGTGTAAAAGAAGGAAAATTCTCCAAAAAAGGTCTTTTCGAGGCGGCTTGTTTTTGCGTTACAAGTGCTGCAATTGGAGTTGGCCTTGCTGCAGCCGCAACTGCTATTTTTCCTGGTGCAATGCTTGGAATGGGCTCTGCAGCTTTAGCAGGTGCAACAATAGGAGTGATAGCACCGATAGCAGGGTTATTTGCAACCATGGCTATAATATTTGCTGCTGAAAAAGTGAATGAATATATTATATCACCTATAGTTGAGTGTTTTTCTTCAAAAGAGAAGGGGTACGAATCACTTTAAACCAATTAAGTAAGGTTTCTGCTTTCTGTTATTCTAGTGTGCAGCATATAGCTGTACGAACATTTGTTTGCAAAGGCAGTGTGTTAAGTGTTATAGCCGGTTTTGCCTCAAACACAAAGGGGTGTCATCCCAGTGCTTGACACTGGGATCCAGGAAACTTAATTGCAAGTAATGCATTGGGTTTAGTGAGTATGGGTTTTGCGTTATAGAATGAAGCACTTTTGGTAAATTTGTAAAGAAAACTGGATGCCAGTGTCAAGCACTGGCATGACATCATTTGTCGTGCGAATTACCTTAGCAAAAACGAATGTGCGTATAGTTGTATGTGCAGTACGGAGTAACAGGAGAGGTATCACTATAAAATTTGACATTAACCGCTAATAGTCGGAATATTAGAGAGTAAGAGTTACTCAAGAAGGCATGCATAAATATGACGTAGTAGTAGTAGGTGGTGGTCATGCAGGGTGCGAAGCGGCTGCAGCCGCAGCTCGCCTTGGTGCAAGCACGCTGCTCATAACTCATAAAATTTCAACTATAGGGGAAATGTCCTGCAACCCAGCAATCGGAGGAGTTGCAAAGGGTGTTGTAGTTAGGGAAGTTGACGCTCTTGATGGAATAATGGGAAGAGCAATCGATCAGGCAAGCATACACTCAGTCATTTTAAATAGCAGCAGAGGTGCGGCAGTATGGGGCCCGCGTGCACAGGCAGACCGAAAATTGTACAAGCAAGCAATACAGGAAATCATTCTAAATTATAACAATTTGACGGTAAAAGAAGAGTCAGTTAACGATTTCCTTATAGAGAGTAATGGCAATGGAAAACCGTGCATTAAAGCTGTAATAATAAGCTCAGGTGAACGTATACCAACAAGTAAAGTCGTTCTAACTACAGGGACTTTTCTGCGGGGTGTGATTCATATAGGAGAGCAGGTAACTCCTTCAGGGAGAATGGGAGATGAGCCTGCCGTAGAACTTGCAAATACGTTGAAGAGATATAATTTTAAATTAGGTAGACTGCGTACCGGAACTCCACCAAGGCTTGATCGTAATACTATAAACTGGTCAATATTGCAAGAACAAGTAGGTGATAATCCACCTGTGCCGTTTTCTTATCTCACAGAAAAAATTAACCAACCTCAGGTTTCATGTTTTATTACTCATACTAACGAAAATACACATAGAATAATTCGAGAGAACCTTCACAGGTCAGCTTCTTCGTATTTGGATGACATTGTTGCACCAAGATACTGCCCATCAATTGAAGTTAAAGTTAAAAAATTTGCAGAAAAAAGTAGTCATCAAATATTTCTAGAGCCAGAAGGCCTGAATGATGATACTGTATACCCGAACGGAATTTCAAATTCATTGCCTATTGAAGTGCAGCGTGAAATGATAAAGAGTATCAAAGGACTTGAGAACGCAGAAATATTGAGACCTGGATATGCAGTTGAGTATGACTATATTGACCCACGAGAGCTATTTCATACTCTTGAAACTAAGAAAGTTAAAGGTCTATATTTTGCTGGCCAAATTAATGGCACTACTGGATATGAAGAAGCAGCAGGGCAAGGAATTATCGCCGGGATCAATGCAGCACTTTCTGCATCTGAAAAAAAAGAAAGCTTTGTTCTCCACCGCACAGATTCGTATATCGGCGTAATGATAGATGATCTAGTCACTAAAGGGGTGATCGAACCTTATAGATTATTTACCTCACGTGCAGAATATAGGCTAGCTATCAGGTCAGATAATGCAGATAGGAGATTAACACAAAAAGGTTATGATATTTCCCTTGTGTCGCATGAGAGATACTCTGTTTTACAGAATAAACTTAAATCTATTAAGCAACTTGAAGAAAAACTAGAGAGTTTGACGATTACTCCTGAGCAGCTTAGGTCTTATGGTATCAAAATATCTTATGATGGGATAAGAAAAACGGCACTAGATCTACTTAGCTATCCAAATATCGACTGGAATAAATTACAAGAAATATGGCCGGAGTTAAGCAGCGTCACGCGCTGGGATGACATCGCAGTGGGTAGCATAACTAAGAATGAAATATGCGAAGCGGTTGAAATTGAAGCAAAATACAAACCTTATCTAATAAGACAAGAAGCAGATATGAAGTTTTTACGAGAGGAAATCAATACTCAAATTCCAATCAACTTCAACTATTCACAAGTTAAAGGCTTGTCAAGTGAAGTAATAGAAAAGTTGCAGACGATAAAACCAGCAACAATTGGCATTGCAAAGCAAATACAAGGCATCACTCCCGCAGCGATAGTGAGCATATTAGTGTACTTGAGAAACAGGAAAACGAAAGTAGCTGCTAATTTTGTGTGAGGTGTTCTATGGTGCGCCAAGAAGTGCTTGGAGAACAGTTGGTGAAAATCCAACACAAACAAAGTCTAGCCAACAGTTTGGAACAGACCACTATGTTGCATGAGGTAACGAGTGTAATAGAGCTAGTGGGATGGACAATGCAGGGCACAACGGAAGTGAAGGAGTGGAGTCCCGAAATACCTGAAGACATAGAGGTCGACATGTTCATGGCCATGGAAGACAGCATGAAGGATAACGTAAAGGCAAGTTATCACTCACTCTATCGGGATCTGAGACCGTGCCATGTATTGAAATGGACTTCAAGTGAACTTGGGAGATCCCATGCATTCCTATTAAGGTACGTTGGAACAAGTCAACAAAGGCAAGAACTAGCGGAAGATGCAGGGGAAGTCGGACTGATTGATAGTACTCAGAATGTGGGAAAGCCACGTACAAGGGGAAGCGATCAGCAATATAGTAACTGGAATAGGGATTGCTATGCCAATACAACGGAGGTAGGAATAACATGCGATATAAACTAAACCAGATAGCAGTAAGAGCAAAGCAAGATAAGCGACTAAAATTCACATCGTTAGTCCATCTGATAAATACAGAGAATCTTGCGAGATGTTATAAAGAACTGAAGCGTAACAAGGCTTGTGGAGTAGACCAGATAACAGTGGAATCATACGGAGAAAATCTGAATGAGAAACTCGAAGTGCTAGTAGAAAGTATGAAGAGGAAGCAATATCAACCACAACCAGTAAAGAGGGTATATATACCGAAAGCTGGAAGTAAAGAGAAACGCGGACTCGGAATACCATCGACCGAGGATAAATTAGTACAGATTATGCTGAAGAAGATATTAGAAAATATTTACGAGGCAAACTTTCTGGACAGCTCATATGGATTTCGACCAGGAAGAAACTGTCATCAAGCGGTAAATGCACTAGATAAAGCAGTTATGTACAAGCCAATAAACTACATTGTAGAAGTGGATATCAAGAAGTTCTACGATAATATACAGCATAAATGGCTAATGAGGTGTCTAAGGGAACGAATAACTGACCCAAATTTGCTGTGGTTAGTAAAGCGGTTTCTCAAGGCAGGGATAGTCGAAGCTGGAAATTATGAAGCAACAAAACAAGGTACACCACAAGGCGGTATAGTAAGTCCTGTATTAGCAAATATATACTTACATTATGTGTTGGATTTATGGATAGAAAAGAAATTTAAACCAAGATCCAGAGGATATATACAAGTAATAAGGTTTTGCGATGATTTTGTGGTTTGTTGCGAAAGTAAGGTAGACGCGGAAGAATTTCTGGAATTACTGAAACAAAGGCTAAATAAATTTGGGTTGGAAGTATCTGAAAACAAGACCAGAGTAGTAAAGTTTGGCAAGAGGGAGTGGCAACGAGCGATAAGAGAGAAACGAAGGACGGAAAGTTTCAATTTTCTGGGGTTTACGCACTATGGTGCAAAAAGTCGTCGTGGTAGATTAATGATGGGACATAAAACCTCTAAGTTAAATCTAGCCAGAAAACTAAAAGAAATCAAGGAGTGGTTGAAAATAGTCCGCGGAAGTATTCGACTTAAAGATTGGTGGCAAGTACTGAAGGCTAAATTAACAGGACACTATAACTACTTTGGTATTAGCGGAAATTATTGGTGTTTGAAACAATTTTACACATCAGTAAGAAAGCTAGCATTTAAATGGATAAATCGGCGTAGTCAGAAAAAGAGTATGACCTGGGAACAGTTTGTACACTACGTAGAAGTAAATCCATTACCAAAGCCAAAAATACATTTTTCTTTATATGCATAAGAGGGACGACTGTGAAAACTAATATTGATGAGCCGTGTGCGGGAAATCTGCAAGCACGGTTCTTTAGGGGGAGTTGTAGTAATAAAACTCAAACGAGAGGAGTAAAGCTACAGCTTCTACCGAACAATATAACAAATTTCTCCAAGAAAGAGGAAGCATTTTTTGTTATATCAATGACGCCATAGAAAATTGGTACGAGAATTGTCCAAAAATGCAGGGCGGCAACTATATTTATAGTGATAAAGTTGTGATTTTGGTGCATATAATCGTCAGTTTCTTTAGAATTGGTTTAAGACAAACAGTCGGGTTTATAAAAGGGTATTTGCAACAAATAGGAAGAGATTTGGCAGTTATCAGCTATTCACAAGCATCAAGAAGGTTTAAGAAACTTAATATTAAGATAAATGATTGCAGAATTGATAAAAATATAGCTCTTTCCATAAAAGTCCGGATGTGATAGGATAAGGGTAGATGATGATAAGGAGGTTGAATGCCAGCAGCATATAGTTATGATTTAAGAAAAAAAGCAATGGAAGCGCTAGACGAAGGAGAAAGCAGAGAAACAGTGGCAGCAAGATTTAAGATTGGACGAACTACTTTATGGGAGTGGCAGCAAAGAAGAAAAGAAACAGGAGACTTTCAATCAAAAAAACTTGGAAATGGGGGTTACAATCACAAAATTACCGACTGGGATACCTTTGCCAAATTTGCCAGAGAACACGGAGGAAAGACTCTATCGGAAATGGCTAAACTTTGGAACAACGTTAGTATCCAAACGATCTATCGAGCCCTTAAAAAAATTGGATTTACGCGCAAAAAAAGACATATGGATACAAGGAAAGAAACGAAGAAAAACGTGCTGAATTTTTGAAAATTATAGCGACAAAAGAACCTAAAAACTTAGTGTATATAGATGAGTCTGGCATTGATAACACCGAAGACTACCCCTACGGATATTGCCAGAAAGGACAGCGGTTTTATGCCTTAAAATCTGGAAAGAAAACTCAACGAATCAGTATGGTTGCAGCCTTAAGTGGAAGAAAGATAGTTGTTCCGTTAACCTTTGAAGGCCACTGTAATATGGATGTTTTTAATGGATGGTTTGAGCAATTTTTGACACCGATCTTGGAACCTGGACAGACTGACCTTACCCAGAAAAAGTGGAGAGAAAGAAAGGAGTTTTTTCGGGTAAAATAAAATTTTGGAGGATTAGAAATGGCAAGAGAATATACGGCAGAATTCAAATTGGAAGCTGTTAAGCTGACAAATGAACAAAGAAAGGTAGGTCAACCAGTTGCAAAAGTAGCAAGAGATCTAGGAATAAGGGATAGTGTATTAGGAAAATGGATGAAGAAATATAACGAAAAAAAGTCAGCGGCAAATGCATTTCCAGATGTAGCACCTTATGACAAAGAGAGATTTGATTTACAGAAAGAGTTAGCAAAAGTAACAAGAGAAAGAGACATTTTAAAAAAAGCCCTGGCCAGTCAAAAAGAGTAAAATATTTTTTCATAAAAGAGCATAGTAAACACTATAAAGTGCAGGAATTATGTAGGGTTTTCTGCTAGTGGCTACTATAAGTGGACTACAAGGAAAATAAGCAGTAGAGAATCAGCAAATAAAGAGTTATTAGCAGATATTCAAAAAATATATCAAGCTTCTAAATGTAGATATGGAGCTCCTAAAATTCATGCTGAATTAAAGGCTTTGGGTAAAAGTTGCAACTTAAAAACAGTGCAAAGTATTATGCAGAAAAATGGTATTCAGGCTATATTGAGAAGAAAATTTAAAATTAAGAAACAACAAACGGACAGTAGAGTCGTAGCTCCCAATATATTAGACCAAAACTTTATTGTCGATCAACCAAATAAAGTATGGGATTACTTATATAAAAACCAAAGAAGGATGGCTATATTTGGCAACAATAATCGATCTATATTCACGCATGGTAGTTAATGAGCAGTTCAATAAATAAACAATTGGTTATGGACTCTTTATTAATGGCCGTTAACAAGCGTAAACCTGCCAAAAATCTACTATTACATAGTGATCAAGGTTCACAATATACTTTGCAAGGTTATCAATATCTCTTATCCATAAAAAACATAGATGAGTCATAAAGGTTGTTGTTACGACAATTCTGTTGTGGAAAGCTTCTTCAGTTCTCTAAAAAGGGAGTTACCAATAGACACCTCTCGGCACTCTAAACAGCATATCAAAACTGCTATATTTGAATATATAGAAATTTTTTATAACAAACAACGTCACTATTAACTATTGCATTCCTGAGCATTTTGATTCATCATTCTCTTTGTGAAAAACATTCCAAACTTTCTCTCCACTTTTTCTGGGTAAGGTCAGTCAGCTACTTGGATGACAGGGGAGGGAGGTGCTACCCTGACAATCGTCATCCCGCTACGTGTTAGCGGGATCTAGAGATACCGCGAATGAATCGCGGTATGACGGTCTGCAGCGGTATGACGTAGGGCTGCACTAGCTATATCATGCATTTTATTAACCGACACTATAAACAACATCCTTACAATTATGAGATTGAACCACAACTTGCTCAAGCGTTAAGCTGCTGCGTTTAGCGTCTTTACCGTGGTTTTCCCCAAGAACATTTGTTCTTTCGTGTTTTATTTCTTCAATGAATTTCTTGTTAACGCTTTCAGGGTCAATCTTTTCCTGCGAATATATAAGATTAGTGCAATTTGTTTTTCTATAATAATGTATGCCAAAATCCACAATGAGTAATGCAAGTATACCAGAACCTATAAGTAATGATAATCCTATGTTATTAGTCAAAGGGTTTTGGTAAAATTTTTGTACACCATTAACACCATGTGTTGCAAGTAGCCCTAGAGGAAACGCTATATTTGCAGCAACTACACCAGTAAATAATGCAGTAAATATTGGTCTGTCGTTAATTACTGATTTTATTTTATTAGTTCTAGTAATTACTTTTTCGTCAATGTTAGTGAAGCCTTGTTTAGCTTCCCAAGCATTAAGTACAAAATTTGAATGAGTGCCATTGCTATATTCCAGTCTTACAGATTTTATAGCTTTATCTTTTGGCTGGTGCTCCAACACCTCAGCTAAAATTTTATCCGCATCTTTTTTTTGAATGGAATGTTCTTCAGTATCTATAAATTGCCTTGTTGCAAAAAATATTGGACCAATTGCAAGCAATGCAGCAAGTGCGATAACTGGTATAGTGATATATTTTGGGCTGTTTGTAAAAAATGCAATAAATTTTGCTTTATCTTGTAAATATAATAAAGCTGCAGATATACTGAGTATAATAGCACTTGCACCAAAAATTATAAAACCCTTCTGCTGCATGGCATACTTTGCTCTTGGCAAGAATCTGTTTGTTTTTTTATTTTTTAAAATTGCATCGTCATTTATGTTAAATTTACTATTTGTAAGCAAAGACTTTTTAGAGCCATCTGCTGCGCTTGTGTATGATGGTAGTGAGCCAGTTGGAGGTATACTTGAGCTGTTAGTTCTTTGTAAATCTTCTAATATTTCACTATTCCAAGGTGGATTAAATACTGTCTCTTGAGAAGGTGATCTGCTTAGAGTGGGATTTTGTGGCACGTCAACATGAGTTTCTTCACCTTTTGTTTCTTCTAGGGAAGGAGGTGATACTTGAGTCTCAAGAGTTAACGGATCTCTTGAATTAGCATTGCTGTTTTTTTTCTCTTTAAATTCTTCCTCTAACAAAGCTTCTAAAGCTGTATTTTCATCATTTTTTTTCGGAGTACTTGTCCTAAGTGCTGGTATTGGTAAAATTCCTGGTGTTATCTCGCCATCTTCACTTATTGATGTGGAAGAAATTAATGTTACTGTTTGTTCTTCATTTACTGGTCCAGGCATATTCACTCCAAAATTAATTACTATGCTGCATTGATTACGCTATAGTTATTAAGATATAGTAAATACCAATTTACGGATAATTATTAGTATAGAAATTGTCTATCAAAGATTCTTTCATTCAGAGGGTAATCTTTGTCAAAAAGCAAAGTGATTGTGTTCTCATGGTCTTTTTGTATTTTTATCTGTGATATATCATGAAATTCTTTGTAATCTGATACTACAAGTGCTGGACGGTTTTTTGTGTCGTTAATGTCAATTTGTACGATTGTATCGTTTGATATTAACGCTCCATTCCAATGCCTTGGGTAATAGCTATTGATAGAGGTTAATGCAAGTAAATTTGAATTTAGCGGCAAGATTGGGCCACCGGCAGAGAAGTTATATGCAGTGCTACCTGTGGGAGTAGATAATATTACTCCGTCCCCTCTAAATTTTTCTACTTTTAGCTTATCATTAATAGTGATATTCATTTCTACTATTTGGTTTGCTTTTCTAAAAACATATACCTCGTTTACCGCTATGTAGTGATACCTCTTGCCACTTGTGTCTGTTGCTTCCATTTTTAGCAAAGTTAACTGAGTTGAAGTTGCATGTTCTATATGATCAATTAAATCTTCACTGCGGCTAAAGCATTTATTCATCAAAAACCCAACATTGCCGGTATTTACCCCATACACATGCATGTTTTTATTTTCTATAACGTAATTATGCAAGGTACGCAGCATAAAGCCATCACCGCCAACAACTATCAATAGATCGATTTCGGACTTATTTTCTTCTGTTATATTGATAAAATTAAGTTTCTTTAATAGTTTAGATACTTCCTGCGATTTTGGTGATGGAGAAGCAACATAGCCTATATTTTTGTATTTATGCATGCTTCAGTAAACTCTCTAAAACTTAAAGAGGAGGAAAATTAGAAAATGCTTCCATATTTATCGTTAAACTTAGCTAATTTGCTAGTTTTACTTGCTAACCCGCTTGTCAAACTTCCAGTCCATGCAGGGTGAGTAAGAGGATCTCTATCAAGTTTTACCCTATCTCCCTCCTTTCCATAAGTGGAACGAGTTTCAAACTCTTGACCGTCTGTCATAACTATAATAATTTTATGATAATTCATTGTTGTTTATAAACTTTTAGTCAGTTAACATTCTAGTGAACTTAATTCACTAAGTCAATCATTATTCTAAAATATTGACAAAAAATAAATAAAATCTTATACTTAATAAGGAATAAGTAATAATTATCATGATTTTCGCTTTCCCTGGTCAGGGCTCTCAGTTTGTAGGAATGGGAAAGAGCTTATATAGTGAGTTTTCCGTTGCAAGACAAGTATTTAATGAAGTAGATAGCATATTGGATAGAAAGCTGTCTCATTTAATCTTCAACGGTCCTATTGAAGAATTAACCATTACAGAAAACGCTCAGCCAGCTATAATGGCAGTATCAATTGCAATGCTACGTGTTATGGAGCATGTGTTTGGCAAATCTCTTTTCACTGATCACAATGTTAAATATGTTTGTGGGCATTCAGTTGGCGAATATACAGCGCTGTGTGCTGCAGGAGCGTTAACGCTTGAGTCTGCAATCAAGCTGCTGAAAGTTCGCAGCGAAGCAATGCATGAAGCTTCACTGAAATGTAAAGGCGGAATGGTTGCGTTGCTTGGAGCAGAGATAAATGAAGTGGAAGATATATTGAAATCAGTTCAAATTGACGGAATTTGTGAAATTGCAAACGATAACGGTGGCGGACAAGTGGTTATAAGTGGCACTAGAGAAGCTCTTGAAATGTTACCCGATTTATTCAAAAACTCGAGTGTGAGGAAACTAATTAAATTACAGGTTAGTGGGCCTTTTCATTCATCTCTTATGAAACCTGCTGATGAAAAAGTTTTGGAGTTTTTGAAGGGTATTAAAATAACCCGTCCTATAGTTCCTTTGATATCAAATGTTACAGCTAAAGAGGAGAGTGATCCCAAAGTTATAAAAACTTTACTCGCCAAGCAAGTTGTAAGCAGAGTGAAATGGAGAGAAATGGTTTTGTATATGTCAAGCCGTGGCATTAACAAATTTGTTGAAATTGGCCCTAATAAAGTTTTATCTAATTTGGTCAAAAGAATTGACCAATCTATCAGTACAAAAAATATAGATAGTATTGGTGATATTGACAGCTTCTTTAATGAATCATTAGTACTAACAGCGAAAAATTTAAAAGTTGGATTAAGTTAAAACACATCTATTTGATGTCATTCCGGTGCATAACGCTGCCTAGCTGGAATGACAGAGGGTAATGCAAGAAATCAACGAACTGCCTGTCATTTCGTTTGGTTTTTTAATTCCAAGTAGCTGTAAAATAGTAGGGGCAATGTCAGATAACCTTCCGTCTCTTAGTTTTAGATTATCGCAAGACACAATAAATGGCACTTTATTTAGAGTGTGTGCTGTATGAGGTGTATTATTTTCTTCATCGAACATACATTCCACGTTACCATGGTCTGCAGTAACAATTAATGCGGTGTTGCTTGACTTTTTAACAGCATTCAGCACTTTCGCAAGACAATCATCTACAGCTAGCACAGCTTTCTCGGCTGCTTTTATATTACCTGTATGCCCTACCATATCAGGATTAGCGTAATTTACAACTATCAGTGCGAATTCTTGGGAGTGAATTTTTTCTACAAGCTTTTCTGTGAGCTCGAAGGCTGACATTTCGGGCTGCAAATCGTAAGTTTGAACTTTTGGTGAGGGAATGAGTATTCTTTCTTCACCAGAGAAAGGTTCTTCTTTTCCACAATTGAAAAAGAAAGTCACATGAGCGTATTTCTCGGTTTCGGCGATACGTAATTGTCGTAATTTATTGTCTTCTATTGTTTGTCCTAGAGTATCAGCGAAAGAAGTAGGAGGAAAAATATAAGGAATTTTGAGATCTTCTTTATACTTCATCATACTTAAAATTGAAGAGAATTTTGCTACCTTAGCGTAATCTGTTTTGCCAAGCAAAATACTTGCTAATTGTATCATTCGATCAGCACGAAAGTTAGCCAACAGCACTCCATATTCTGGTTTTATACCTTGATAATCACCTATTACTGCGGGCCTGATAAACTCATCAGTTATGTTATTTTGATAGTTATTCTCAATCAACGATACTGCATTATCATGACAAGGTGCCTTTGCAAATGCGATAGCCTCATAAGCTTCGATTGTTCTCTTCCACCTGTTGTCACGGTCCATAGCATAGTAACGCCCAGAAACAGTAGCAATGCTTGTGTCATTTCCCTTTATACTCTTTGTAAATTCTTGAATGCATTTTTTTCCTGAATTTGGCAATGTGTCTCTGCCATCTAAAAATGCATGTATCACCACTTTTATTCCATGCTGTGATATTTTATTTGCTAAAGTTGAAATATGCTTTTGATGCGAATGAACACCGCCATCTGACACTAATCCCATTATATGGCATACTCCGTTCTTACTTTTTAGATTACTAATAAAACTTTGTAGATTTGCATTGTTTTCTATTGTTCCAATCTCTTGATTAATGCGCTGAAGGCTTTGCATTACTACTCTACCACTGCCAATATTCATATGGCCAACTTCTGAATTACCTATTTGACCACCAGGTAACCCCACATCAGCTCCACAGGCGGATAAACTGCATTTTGGATAATTAGAGCTAATATATTGCCAACAGGGTGGATTTGCGTTGCTGATAGCGTTGTATTTATTATTCTCTATTCCATTTCCCCAGCCATCTAGTATACATAAAACCACTGATTTAATGTTCATATAAAATCAACACTAGAATTTCACAGAGAAACGCTCCCCGGGCCGGATTCGAACCAGCGACCAATTGGTTAACAGCCAACTGCTCTACCACTGAGCTACCGAGGAATAAACCGTTTTTAATTTACCATGTTGAACGTTGGTTGTAAACGTTTTTTGTGTAGACTTTAAGTCCAACTGGTCACAGAAACGAAAAAACTTACTTGACAAACTCCGCCAACCCCCTTATCATGAAACTGAAGCTATTTATTTATCTTCGCAATCTGTGCAGGTTAATGACAAAAAACTTAGGGTATTTGGCGTCTCATGTTTAATTTTTCGCACTACGTGCATCGCATGTCTTTAAAAATTTCTGGGTTTTTACCTATATAAGCCGAAACGCGCTTACAAAGCGTTTAAGACAGCAAAAAACGTCAAATTGACAAGGGAGAATTTGAATGCTAGCTACTACGGGGTTTCTTTGCCTTTTTTCCTGCTTAGTAAATTTCTTAAACACTTGCGGTGTAGGTTAGTTGCAAGTTAAAAGCAGCTAAATCGCTCTTAATCAAGCGTTTTAGAATAAAAAAAACGCCGATATTTTAGTACATAGTAAATAGCCAACCACCACGGGGCTTCTTTTGCCTTTTTTTATTTGGTAAATTTCTTAATGTTTATGGCTAAAGATTGCACGAATGTTGCAATTACAAAAGCGTTTCTACTAGGAGGGTGTCATCCCAGTGTCAGCTACTCGGATGACATTACAGGGGGCACTGGGATGACATCATAGGGGCGCTGGAATGACATCATAGGGGGCTACTTGGCTGACAACCGTCATCCCGCTACGTGTTAGCGGGATCTCTTGTTAGCGCCGCGGCGGTATATTTGTCATCCCGCTAGCGGGATCTATGTTGAGAGATACCGCGAATGAATCGCGGTATGACGGTTTGTGGCGGTATGACGATAAGACACAAAGCCTAATGGAAAAAACTGCGAACGCCAGTGAAAAACATAGCAATTTTATTTTCATTTGCAGCTTTTATCACATCTTGATCTTTTAGCGAGCCACCGGGCTGAATTATAGCTGTAATTCCATGTTTTGCGCTTTCTACTATGCTATCTGGGAATGGAAAAAATGCATCTGAAGCAAGCACTGCACCTTTACATTTTTCACCTGCTTTTTTCACTGCAATGTTCACACTATCTATTCTGCTTGTTTGCCCTGCACCGATGCCAATAGCACAACCATCTTTTGCTATAACTATTGCGTTGGATTTCACATGCTTACATATTTTCCAGGCAAAAATAAGATCTTTTTTTTCTTTGTCTGTTGCAGTGCATTCTGTTACTTGTTCTGCTTTTATTGTGTGGTCATTATTTTCTTGCACCAAAAACCCACCAACAACATTTTTAGTTTGGTATTTCACATTTTGTTGAAAAGATTTATGAATAATCACTCTTAAATTTTTCTTTCTTTGTAAAATTTTTAGTGCCTCATTGTTTACCGATGGTGCTATCACTACTTCCAAAAATATCTCGTTTAATTTTTCTGCTAGCTTTAAATCTATCTCCCGGTTTAAGGCAACTATACCACCAAAACTGCTTACTTCATCGCACGATAGAGCTTTTTCATATGCCTCCAAAGCATTATTACCAATAGCAGCGCCACATGGGTTATTATGCTTGATTATCACTGCTGCAGGTTCTTCGAATTCAGAAGTTATGTTAAGTGCGGATTCTATATCTACTATATTATTATAACTCAACTCTTTTCCATGTAGTTTTTCCAACGGATATTCTGTAAATTGATTACTATAAAATGCAGCTTTTTGATGGGGATTTTCACCATACCTGAGTTCTTGTACTTTATGCCCGTATAGAGCAAAAAACTCTGGTAACTCATTATTTTTACTCTGGGATAAAAACCAACTGTGAATATTAGAATCGTAGTGTGCAGTGAGAGCAAATGCTTTGGTTGCTAAGTGTTTTCTATATTCCAATGTTGTTTTATTGTTATTTTCTATCATCTCAGCTTTCAGTGCTTCATAGTCTTGAATGCTAGAAATAACTGAAGTAAAATGAAAATTTTTTGCTGCAGCTCTAATTAACGCCACTCCGCCGATATCAATTTGTTCTATAATTTGCTCTTCATTTGAGCCGCTACTTACTGTCTCCCAAAATGGGTATAGGTTAGTTATAAGCAGGTCTATTGGCTCAATACCTAGATCTTGCACTTCCTTTTTATGCTTTTCTCGATCATAAAGTATTCCTCCATGAATTTTAGGGTGTAAAGTTTTCACTCTACCACCCAGTATCTCTGGAAATTGTGTGTAATCTGAGACCTCTTGTGTTTTTATTCCTGCACTAGATAGCACTTTATAAGTATTGCCCGTTGAAAGAATTTCTATTTGTTGCTGCGTTAAAAACGATGCAAGATCAATTATATTCGTTTTATCGTATACTGATATTAAAGCTCTTTTTATTTTCATTTTTATATGGAAAGTTTTTTAAGATTATATCTAAGAAAAGGAAATTTAGCTATTACATTTCTACACTAATTTAAAGCAGTCTATTCTATAAATTTTTTTACCATGCTTGATTTCAAGCCACGAATAAAATCTTCAATACTGCAAGGATTTCTCCCTTCCATTTGTACAACTTTAGGAATTAAAGTGCCACCTTTTAAACTTATGTGCATATTATCGTTAACAATCTTACCTTGTTCTGAAGCGAGAGCTTCAAAGTCAGCATCAAGTATCCTGATACGTTTATTTTCTATCTTAATGAATGCTTTTGGGTAAAACGCTTTAACCTTTCTATAAGCAACTTCACAGGCATCACTTGCATAAATTTTATAGTCTTCCACTTTGTCAGCGTAACATGCATTGTTATCGTTCTGTTTTAAGGGAAGCTGTTTTTCAATTTCGTTTAGCACTTTCAGCAGTAAATCACTGCCTAGCTTAGATAATTTATCATGCAATGTCTTGTAATTATCGTTCTTTTCGATAAGAAATTTTTCCTGTTTTAAAATAGGGCCGGAATCTAATCCTTCATCCAATTGCATAATGCTAACCCCGGTTTCTTGATCTCCTGCTAAAATTGTGTGCTGTATCGGGGCTGCACCACGCCACCTTGGTAGTAATGAAGGATGAATATTAATACAACCATATTTTGGAATATTCAAAATTTCTCTTGGAAGTATCAACCCATACGCGGCTACAACTGCAACGTCTGGTTTGAAATTTCTAAATTTTTCTTGCTCTGCCGAAAACTTTAGAGAGATAGGAGTACATACCTCTATGTTACTTTCTTCAGCGATAACATGTACTGGAGATTTCGTTGGCTTCTGTCCACGCCCCGAAGGTTTTGGAGCCTTGGTGTATACTGCCACCACTTCGCTCTTTGATTTCAGTAACAAGCTCAGAGAATTAACAGCAAATCCTGGTGATCCCATGAAAATAATTCTCATGGTGTTTTTGCTTTAAGAATTCTCCGCTAATTTACCACTTACAGTTTCTACTAATTTGGCAAAATCATCCTTATAATTAACTGCCATCTCAGCAAGAATTTTTCTATTTAAATCAATGCCGGCAAGTGTAAGACCATGCATAAACCTACCATAAGTAAGCCCATGCTCTCTTGCTGCTGCATTAATACGTATTATCCATAAGCTACGGAAATCACGTTTACGGGTTCTTCTGTCTCTATAAGCATATTGCAGTGCTTTTTCAACTCTTTGTAATGCAATTCTATAACAACTTTTTGCGCGCCCTCTATAACCCTTTGCCAGTTTCAATATTTTTTTATGACGAGCGTGAGTAGTGACTCCACGTTTTACCCGAGCCATTTTATTTTACCTCCATTTTGTTAAATACCGTAAGGCATATGAAGCTTAACTATACGCGAGTCAGATTTACCAAGAATCGTTGTACCGCGCTGATTACGAATATTAGATTTACTTCTCTTTACCATGCCATGCCTTTTGCCTGACTGAGTAGAAATAACTTTACCCTTAGCTGTAAGGTGAAAGCGCTTTTTCACAGAAGATTTGGTTTTTAATTTTATTTTCTTCATATTCCAAATAAATTTACAAGCACTACTATTGAGTTCTTTAATAGTAATTAAGCATTAGTATAAATAATTTTATTAAAGAATCAAATTAAAATTGTATATTAAAGGAGTTTAAAAGTAATTACGCCCAATATGTGTGTTATACCTTCTTTATTCCCAAGTGGCAACAATACTTGCCTCATTTTAACACTTTCACTTTCTTCCTCTTCGTTGATTGGACATTTACTCTCTATTACAGTATCAAGTTTATCAATAACTGCATCTATTTTATATAGTCGCAAAAATGGTGCATCAATTGCATACTTATTATCAATACGCGTCTTGTTCTCAAAACCATAGAATTCAACAGCCTTTTCTCCTGCATTTTCACAAATATAACCTTGATCCTTGACTTCAATGACAAAACAATGCTGCCATGATTCCATTATTTCTGCAGTGTCTATTTCATGCCTTTCTGGCCAATCTCTGTCTGATCCTTTTATGTCATTCCAGTGTTGAGTCACCACATTTGCTATTCTTTTTTCTTTGCCTACATAAATTTCCATTCCAATTTCCACATATGAAACACAGATATGAGGTAAATTTATCGTGAATATATTGATTTTTTCTTACCACAAGGTGCATGTCACTAGAAGTTCTGAGATCTAGAGAGTGGTATTGATTTTATTTCCATTGCAGCTTATTATTCATGAATAATCTCAATAAAAACGATGAAGCTAAACGAAATCAGAGAAAGATTTATAAAATTTTTCGTAAGTAATGACCACGAGCAGGTTTCTTCTTCTCCTTTGATTCCAGAGCATGACCCAACGCTCATGTTCACAAATGCTGGTATGGTGCAGTTTAAAAATATTTTTACTGGTGCTCAAAAAACTGAAATGAAGCGTGCTGTTTCAAGTCAAAAGTGCCTAAGAGCAGGCGGTAAACACAACGATCTTGAAAATGTTGGCTATACAACTCGGCATCACACATTTTTTGAAATGCTCGGAAATTTTAGCTTCGGTGATTATTTTAAAGAAACCGCGATAGAATTTGCGTGGGAATTTATCACTAAGGAGTTATCTCTTGATAAAAACAGACTATCCATAACCGTCTACCATACTGATGATGAGGCGTACGAGATTTGGCGTAAGATAAGTGGCTTTTCAAGTGATAAAATCATAAGAATTGCAACGGATGATAACTTTTGGAGTATGGGAAGCACTGGTCCGTGCGGTCCATGTTCTGAAATTTTTTATGACCATGGGAGTCCTAATTTACAAGAGGGCGATAGAATTGTTGAAATCTGGAATCTGGTATTCATGGAATTTAATAAAGATGAAGAAGGTAATTTACATAAATTGCCAAAAAAATGTATCGATACTGGAATGGGCCTTGAGAGAATAGCTGCTGTAATGCAAAATGTCCATGATAACTATGATATTGATTTATTTTCTGCTTTGATAAGTAAATCACAGGAGTACTGTGGAAGAACGGAAAATAAAATAGCGCATAAGATCGTAGCAGATCATCTTCGCGCGGCTGCATTTCTCATCGCAGAAGGAGTGCTTCCTGGAAATGAGGGCAGGAATTACGTATTACGCAGATTAATTAGGAGAGCCGCGCGTTATATTCACCTGCTTGGATATAATGATTCCCTACTCCATCGTATTTTTCCAGTGTTGATAGATAGCACGAGTTCGGCTTATATGGGGGATATTTATCCTGAATTGATCAGAGCCAAAAGCTTAATAGAAACGACGTTAAAATCAGAGGAAGAAAACTTTAAAGACACTTTGATGAAAGGTATCAATCTCCTGGAGAAATTCACTGCAGATTTAAAACCAGGCGATACTTTGCCTGGAGAATCAGCGTTTAAGCTATATGACACCTACGGATTTCCTTTGGATATTACACTCGATATTTTAAAAGAGAAAAAAATAAATTTTGACCAGAAGGGTTTTGATGATGCAATGGGAGAACAAAAAGAGAGAGCACGTGCTAAATGGGCTGGATCTGGTGAAAAATCTGTTGAGCAAGTATGGTTTGATTTGATCAATAAATTTGGCAAAACAAAATTTGTTGGTTATGAGTTCAATGAAGTAAGTGATGCGAAAATACTAGCTATAGTTTCCTCTAAAAATGAAGTAATTGATTCTGCAAAGGAGGGAGAAAAGATAACCATTATACTTGATAAAACACCTTTTTATGGCGAGTCAGGTGGACAGGTGGGAGATGCTGGAAGTTTCATTGTCATCCCAACTGGGCCAGCGTCACGCGCTGGAATGACACAAGACCTAGGTGTAATCACAGTGGAAAATACCAATAAGGTTAATGACCTATATTTGCACAGATGCATAGTTAAGTTCGGTTCAATTTGTAAAGTTAACACAGTTGCAGCAAGCATTGACAAGGAAAGAAGGCAAACCTTAAGAAGAAATCATTCAGCTACACATCTTCTGCACTTTACACTCAGAAAAATTCTAGGTGATCATGTCACTCAAAAAGGTTCCCTAGTTGCACCGGATAAGTTACGATTTGACTTTAGTCATAACACTCAAGTTACTCAGGATCAGCTATTCTTAGTAGAAGATATGGTAAACTCTCTAATCAGAGAAAACCTTTCTACGTCTACAAAAATTCAGAGCATGAATCAGGCAATAGACGAAGGAGCTATGGCGTTATTCGGCGAAAAATATAGCGATCAAGTAAGAGTAGTGAAGATTGGAGATTCAAGGGAACTGTGTGGTGGCACACACGTTGAACATACTGGAGAAATTGGTTTGTTTAAGATAGTAACAGAGAGTTCTGTTGCTTTTGGAGTGAGGAGAATTGAAGCTTTAACTGGTCAGGAAGCAATCAATTATGTACGTGATAATGAAATTAACTTAAAAAAAGTTGCAGAATTCGTAAAAGCGCCAGTGAGTGAAATAACAAGCAGATTAAGTATTTTAAGTCAAGAACACAAAAAATCCGAAACCAAAATAAAAAACCTATATAAAAAGCTTGTGAGTGCAGAGAATATAAAAAGCACCGAAATAAATGGAATAAATTTTATAAGCCACACTTTCACTGATATTCCAGCAAATGTAATAAGAGAGTTTGTTTTGCAGCAACAAAAACCAAAAACGGTAATAGCTTTTACGGCAACAGAAAAAGATAAAACAGTCTTGATTATTAAAGTAAGTAAAGACTTAATCAATAAGATTAGCGCAAAAGAACTAATATCCATAGCAGTTAAAAAGAACTGTGGTGGGAATGCTGAACTTGCACAAACAGGCTGTGATAGCAATAAAATAGATGATGCCATTACAGCCATTTATAGCAAAATAACAGCTTCTAAGCACTCTACGTCATACCACCACGGACCGTCATACCGCCGCGGCGCTAACAAGCAGCGGGATACTTAACCATCGTCTACACCGTCATACCGCGATTCATTCGCGGTATCTCTTAGCCGCTAACAAGAGATCCCGCTAACAAGCAGCGGGATGACGAATTACTATGCCGCCGCGAACCGTCATACCGTTGCAAACCGTCATACCGCGATTCATTCGCGGTATCTCTTAGCATAGATCCCGCTACCTGTTAGCGGGATGACGGTTGTCAGGCTAGCTGTCATCCAAGTAGCTCGACTACTTGGATCCAGGAAAAAGAATGGTGTCATGAAAGTAGCTGACACTGATTCCTTTATGATGGTGTCATCCCAGTGCCCAGACACTGGGATCCAGGAAACTTAATTGCAAGTAATGCATTGGATTTGGTGAGTATGGGTTTTGCGTTATAGAATGAAGCACTTTTGGTGAATTTATAAAGAAAGCTGGATGCCAGTGGGCTTTGTTGCATCGCTCAAGTGAAAAGAACTGGCAGTTACTGACAAAATTCATTATAAATAGCGATTTAACTGTTGAAGAAAAAATATGCCACAAAAAATGAGGGTCAGTAACCATAGCGAATATAACAAATTTCTAGAAAAAAGAGGAAATATTTTTCATTATATCAACGAAGCCATAGAAAAGTGGTACGAGAATGGTCCAAAAATACCAGGTGGCAACAATATTTATAGCGATAAAGTTGTAATTTTGGTGCACATAATAACTTGTTTATTTAGAATAGGCCTGAGGCAAACAGTTGGGTTTATAGCAGGATACCTTGAGCAAATTGGGAAAAATTTGCAAGTTATCAGCTATTCACAATCATCAAGAAGGTTTAAGAAACTCAATATTAAGATCAATGATTGCAGAAAATAATATGGAAGATATCGAAATTGCTATAGACAGTACAGGAATTAGTATATACAACAACACTCCTGGTCATAGCAAAGAAAATAGCGAAGATAGAAAGTATCGCAGCTATGAACAGACAAGAAAATTGCATGTAATGTTGAATACAAACAGCAAAAAAGCCATAGCTGTAAAATACAGTAACGGCTGATCACTATGGAGCTTGTGATTTGCTAAAAGAAGTCGATTTTCAGTATGTCATAAAAGTACTATATGCAGATAGGGCATATGACAGAGAAAAGCTCTATAAGCTGTGTAATCAATATGGTATAAAAACGAAAATTCCTCCGAAAAACAACGCAGCAGAGCATCCAAAGTTAGACTATATGGCTGAGAGAAATTCTGCAGTCAAGCTCATAAAGTCATATGATGAAGATGGTATAAAGAAGTGGAAAAAAGAGATGAGTTATGGAAAAAGATCTTATATAGAAGGTTTTTTCTCGCGATTAAAAAAGACATTTGGATTTAGTTTTAGGAACAAATCTGAAATGAATCGTGAGAGGGAACTGCTACTCAAATGTTATTTGCTTAACAAATTTACTGAAATAGGCATGGCTAAGTTTGAGATAGCTTCATGAATTTATTGTACGTTACCTACTATCCGAAGAGCGATGCAACAAAGCCATCCCAGATACTGTCTCTGCTGTCAAACAAATTATCCAACAAAATTACAATTAAATGGTTGATTATTTTTAAGAATACCAAAAAAGACATGCATTAATTTTCGCATTAACGCAAGAACTATGACTTTTGGACATTTGCCTTTACTTGCTAGACGCTGACAAAACTTTTGAAAATGATTATTATGGTTTTTGACTACTATAGCTGGCATATAAAGAGCTTTTCGAATACGCTCAGATCCTATTTTGCATATGCAACTTCTCTTACTTACTGACGATCCCGATTGATAATGTCCTGGATTTAGACCAGCAAAAGCTGTAAATTGTTTAGCATTGTCAAAGTTATCAACTGATGGCATTTCTGCGACAACAGCAACAGCAGTAAGATATCCTATACCTTTTATAGTCTTAAGGTTTTCCACCATATTTTTTAGATGTGGATAGTTATTTATATGCTCATTAATTTCTTTTTCGAGAACAATAATTTGCTCCTCTATTGCCAAAATTACTTTAGATATAGCTTCTTTGCAACTGGAATGCATATTTTTGTTTTCCAAGCGATTTGTCTGTTGCACCTTATCATCTTTTAGCGATTGCATGCAACGGTAAAGCTCCCTCAAATGCCTCATTTCAGGTGCAATGGGCTTCCAAAGAGCAGATTTGTTGGCGATACAAAATCTAGCTATCATAGCTGCATCTGATTTATCTGTCTTATTTCTGAGCAGCTCACTTTTGCCAAAAGCTTTCTGGGTTTACTATACTGACATTATGTCCTAAATCGTGCATAAAAGTAGCCAAATCTTCTCCATACCAACTAGTTGCTTCAAGACATAAATGAGTAAGATTTGCTCCATGGCCATTGCACCAAACTACAAGTTTTGCAAAACCATCTTGATTATTTTGAAAGACTTTGTGTCGTTTTTTACTGTCCACTAACAAACATCAAATTTCTTTTTTGAAATATCCACACCCAAAATAGCATTTACTTGCATAAAATTGCCTCCAAGACTATAAATAAACTGAGAGTTTAGACTAACCTTGTAATACGGGATATAATTCCAAAAGATACTGTTCAGTCTTTAACTCTATGGGAGGGAAGCAAAATCTGGCTTAATGGCATTAGTGTCGCATCAGCTTCACCCTCCCTGTGAGGTATTTTAGCTCTAATGCCTCACATCATAAAGATACAAGTGTCACGCACTGGGATGACATCATCCTTTTTTTGGGATTCCAGCGTCACGCGCTGGAATGACACCTCTCTTGGGCTCTCTTAGCTATAAATATTAAGGAATTTACCAAACGAAAAAAAAGGCAAAAGAAGCCCCGTGGTTGGCTAATTACTTACATTATACTTTCAAGTATGGCGTTTTTTTATTCTAAACGCTTAATAACCGCGATTTAGTTGCTTTTAAGCCGCAACTAATCTAAATTATAAACATTAAGAAATTTACTAAACAGAAAAAAAGGCAAAAGAAACCCTAGGGTAGCTAGTTATTCACTATCCATTTTTTAAATCGGCGTTTTTTGATGTTTTAAATGCTTTATAAGCGCATTTCAGCTTATATTAGGTAAAAACCTAGAAATTTTATAAAGACATAAGGTGCACATAGTGCAAAAAATTAAACATGGGACGCCAGATACGTGAGTTTTTTTGTCATTTAATCTGTACAGAGAAGATAAATAAATAGCTTCAGTTTCATGATAAGGGAGCTGGCGAAGGGTGTCAAGTAAGTTTTTTCGTTTCTATTTCCAATAAAAGTTTGTTACATGGTTATGCAAGAAGTCTATTTAATAGCGCTTTCTATGAGAGAAATCGTATTATCCATTCCATAAAGCTTTATGAAAGATCCCATTCTTGGACCGGTTTTTTGGCCAAGTAACGTTTCATATAATAGCTGAAACCAGTCACGTAAGTTAGTGTAATCA
This sequence comes from Wolbachia endosymbiont (group A) of Andrena fulva, assembly GCF_964026815.1. Lineage (NCBI taxonomy): Bacteria > Pseudomonadati > Pseudomonadota > Alphaproteobacteria > Rickettsiales > Anaplasmataceae > Wolbachia > Wolbachia endosymbiont (group A) of Andrena fulva. The sequence goes on along the minus strand of NZ_OZ034701.1, from coordinate 1,100,143 downwards.
TATTTTTTTCCAATAGAAAATACCTGAGATTGAATTTCTTCAGCAGTAGCAGTTATAGATAGAGAATGTAAAGTGTCCTTCAAATCTAGTAACGCTTCTTTCTCTTTTTCATTTGGAGTTTTATATGATTTTGTTGGCTTGATAAAATCGTGATAATACTTTACTGCAAAGTCTGAAAGTCTATCAAGCATTTTATTATTTTCTGGTGTAACGTTTGGTGCATAAGAGGATATAAAACCCCATAGGATCTCTTTGTTTTCAGCATTACAAGCTGCTGCTAGGTTTAAAAGTAGTGAGAAATTTATGCCTGAAGTTTCTATACTGGGAACATTGCCCTGGTGAATGTGCCAAGCAGGATTATTTATATCCTTTTCTTTGTTCTCATGATAACGCTTTACAAATTCTAAATATTCATCAGTTGATTTTGGTATCACATCAAAATATAAACGTTTAGCTTTTTTAGGACTCTGAAAAATGTACAATGCTAAGCTCTCTGTTGGTGCGTAAGTTAGCCACTCTTCAATTGAAATGCCATTTCCTTTTGATTTTGATATTTTCTTTCCTTCTTTATCAAGGAAAAGCTCGTAGCAAAACAGAAGTGGTGGCTTTTCTCCAAGTATTTCACATATTTGACTTGAAAGCACAGCAGATGGAGTTAAATCTTTTCCGTGAGCTTCGTAATTTACTCCAAATGCGGCCCACCTCATTCCCCAATCAGGTTTCCATTGCAGTTTACATTTTCCTTTTGTCACTGGAACTTCTATTTTTTCCCCGTTTGGGTCTTCATATGTGATTGTTCCTTTCTCTGTATTTGTTTCAATTACTGGAACTTGTAAAACTTGAGAAGTTTTTGGGCATATTGGCAAGAATGGACTATAAGTCTGCTGTCTTTCTTCCCGAAATGATGGAAGCATTACGTCCATCACTTTATCATAATTTTTCAGTAAGAGTAAAAGTTTTTCATCGTAAACGCCAGATTTATAACACTCTGTTGCACTCCTGAACTCGTATTCAAATTCAAACATATCAAGAAATTTACACAACAATGAATTCATATGATGACCATAACTCTGATGAGTGCCAAATGGATCAGGTATCATAGTCAATGGTTTATTTAAGTGCTCTCTTAGCATCTCTTGATTTGGCACATTATCTGGTATTTTTCGCAAACCATCCATATCATCTGAAACTGCAATGATTTTGGTTTTTATACCAGGAGCTATTTTTTTTAATGCATTTACAATAACTGTAGTGCGGAAAACCTCTCCAAAGGTTCCTATGTGGGGTAAACCAGAGGGTCCATAACCAGTTTCAAATATTATTTCTTTTTTATTAGGAAACTCTTGCAATATTTTTTCTGCTTCTTGAAATGGCCAATTTGTCATTATCGGGATTAAATAATGTATCTTAACTTAAAGTGCTACTAGTTTCAATGGATTTTTAATATAATGATATAGTATTAGTGTTAGAGCTATTATTAGAAGGTTAAAGATATGTCCACAGGTAGTATACAAACAGATCAATTATTTAAAGGTCTTACAAGACCTGCAATGCTCTTTGGTGTGAGTTATATGTTTGCAATATTAAACGTCCTGATTTGCATGCTAATTTTCATTAATTCAAATGATTTAAGAGTGATTCTCTTAATGTTACCAGGTATACATGGACTTGGTTATATAGCTTCTGCAAAAGAACCGTTGTTTATTGAATTATTTATGGTAAAATTGGGAAAGTGCTCGAAATGTTTAAATCGTTTTTACCATGGAGCCAATTCTTATGATATTGCTTAACGTTGTGTGATGCTGAGGTTTAGGGCTATTCAATCAAAGAATAAATCTACTCTGAACAGGGAAGTTCACGCTGCTGAATTTATTCCTTATTCTTGCTATTGGAATAGCACAACCTTGATGACAAAAGAAAATTGGTTGGTTAAGGTTATAAAATTAAGTGGTTTTGCATTTGAAACTGCCGATGACGAGGATTTAGTCATACAGAACAACATCAGGAATCAGATGCTAAGAAGCATTTCATCTCCGGCATTTAGTTTGTATTTTCATACTATCAGACGTAAGAAAAATATTTTTTCTGATGAATTTGCAAGTCAAGGTTTGCCGAATTTTTTCGCTAATCACGTAAATCTAAAATGGAGAGAAAAACACGCAACAAGGCAATCATTTATTAATGACCTATACATTACGATTATCCGTAGAGCGGACACAAAAGGAGTAGAATTTTTGTCACATCTACTAAAAAAATTCGGACATGTAACTTCAAAACATGCTTGGGAAAGTGATATACGTACCACGTATGAAGATTTAGAGGAAACGACAAATCGTGTAGTGACAAGCCTTAGAAATTATTCGCCTAAAATTCTTGGAGTAAAAGAAACTCCAGATGGTTTGTTCTGCGAAATAATGGAGTTTCTATCTAGAATCGTAAATTGTGGCTTCGTTACAAATACGCTTTTTCCGCTAAGAACTGAAATATCAAGATACTTACCAGTACATAGGTTATTCTTTGGCCGTAAGATGATACAGGTTGTGACTCATAATGAGAGTAAATATGCTGGAATAATTAGTATCAAAGAATATGGAAATCATACTTCTGCAGGAATGCTTGATTCGTTTTTACAACTTCCTTACGAGTTTATAATTACGCAATCTTTTCAATTTATAAACAGGCAAATGGCGATTGGAAAAATGCAGATACAGCAAAATCGAATGATACAGTCTGCAGATAAAGCTATTTCTCAAATAGCAGAAATTTCTCAAGCGCTTGATGACTCAATGAGTGGTAAGATTGCGTTTGGTCAACATCACCTGACTATTTTATGTATAGAAAAAAGTCCTAAATCATTGGATAACGCTCTGTCGTTGGTAGAATCAGAGCTTTCTAATTGCGGTGTTTACCCTATACGTGAGAGAGTTAACCTTGAACCAGCATTTTGGGCGCAAATTCCTGGTAATTTCGATTATATAGTGAGAAAAGCTACAATAAGTAGTCTTAATTTGGCTGGATTTGCATCTCAACATAATTATCCTACTGGTAATAAATTCAATAACCACTGGGGAGATGCCGTTACAGTTTTTGACACGACATCTGGTACTCCATTTTTTTTCAACTTTCATATAAGGGATGTTGGACACACTATGATAATTGGCCCAACTGGTGCTGGTAAAACTGTTTTAATGAATTTCCTGTGTGCCCAAGCGATGAGGTTTTCTCCAAGGATATTCTTTTTTGATAAAGATCGCGGTGCAGAGATTTTCTTAAGAGCACTTAGTGGTATCTATACTGTAATAGAACCAAGAACTAAAACAAATTTTAATCCTTTACAACTTGATGATACCTCTGATAATAGAACATTTTTAATGGAGTGGATAAAGTCTTTAATTTCGGTATATAATGATAAATTTACTTCAGAAGATATTGCACGAATTAATGATGCAATTGAAGGAAATTTTAAATTAAGAAAAGAAGACAGATTCTTGAGAAACCTCGTACCGTTTTTAGGGCTTGCAGGTCCTGATACTCTAGCTGGGGCAATATCTATGTGGCATGATAATGGTTCTCATGCTGCAATATTTGACAATAAAGAAGATTTGCTAGATTTTTCACGAGCAAGAGTATTTGGTTTTGAGATGGCTAGCTTGCTCAAAGATCCTGTTGCTCTTGGACCGGTCTTGATTTATTTATTTCATAGGATTAGTATATCTCTTGATGGCACTCCATCTATTATCGTTCTTGATGAGGCATGGGCGTTAATAGATAATCCAGTTTTTGCACCCAAGATAAAAGACTGGTTGAAGGTACTGAGAAAACTAAATGCTTTTGTGATTTTTGCTACTCAGAGTGTTGAGGATGCAAGTAAAAGTACTATTAGCGATACGCTTGTACAACAAACAGCGACACAGATTTTTTTACCAAATCTGAAAGCTACTAGTGTCTATCGGGATGTTTTTATGTTAACTGAACGTGAATATATATTAATTAAGCACACAGATCCGAGTACTAGATTCTTTTTGGTGAAACAAGGAGTCAATGCTGTAGTAGCTAGAATAGACTTAAAAGGCCTGGATGATATAATCAACGTATTATCCGGACGTGCAGAAAGTGTTCTATTGTTACACGATATATTAAATGAAGTTGGGGACAACCCAAAAGTATGGTTGCCTATATTTTATCAGAAGGTAAAAAATGTTTAAGACTAAGCTGTCATTGCTATTAATTGCGATATTTTTACTAAATATAGACTTTTTACTCTCATATCCAGTGCTTGCAGATGGAGTAAGTGGTACTGACAAGACAGAATTTGTTAGCAGATTTAATTCCACTGGCAGTTTTAGTCGTGCCTCTAATCCTGATTGTGGAGCGTTTAAAACAGCTGCAGCACTTGCTGGAATAGCGATTGCTGTTGGCGCAATATTTACTGGCATTGTTTTGATCGTTTCTTCTGCTGGTTTGTTTACCGCTCTTGTTATTGTTGGAATGATAGCTGCAATTGTTGGAGTCTGGAAAGCGATAGGAGGGCTTGTTGTTTGTGAACATAGTTTTGTTAAACACCCAGTTGCACGTGATCATGATGGAAAATACAAAAATTTTAAATTAGAAGACACAGGTTATAGTGGCTGCACCAATGAAAATTACCAAACAGAAGAGGAATATTTTTCTTGTTTGCAAAATAAAGCTCGGGAAGACGTGAACAAAAAAGATTATGACGGGAAAAGAGCAGAAAAAGAAGCCTTAAATTCTAACGTTCAGGAGAGTACAGAGAGTTATTACTGGCCAAAAAACGGTGTGCAATACAGTGAATATATAGAAGTATGTCATCGAAATCCTTTGACATTTGGTCATATTTTTAGTGATGTAGACTTTGATGTAAGAGAGAAAGATACTGGATATGAAGGTGGGTCATGGTCCCCGAAGGTTGATGGTGAGCTGGAATGTAAAGTTCTCAAAGCAGGAGAGAGCGAACCCATACATGGAGCTACATTCAAAGCAGTAAGAAAAATGGGCAGATTATGTGTGGAGTTAGCAAGTGTGAAAATGCTTGGTATCGAAATGACTCCTTGGCCGCAAGGGGTTGATATGGGGTGCACGGAATTGCCACCTGACCCGATTGCTCCTATGTGTGAAAAATCTGTGATGATATTCAAAAATAAAGATGGCACAGGGAAAGAAGAAGTTTCTATTGGTAATGATAATGACTATAAAATTAATATAAGAAATAAGGAAAGAGAAGGAAAAATTTTTGTAGGTTACGACAATAAAGGCTGTTTTAGCTCGTATGTCTCTGAAGCTTGTTATAACCAGGCAGGGAGTAAATCATTAGCTCCTATTCCCGTAACTTCTATGATAGTACAATGCATTAAGGAATCGTTAGATAATTTAGTTGCAGGTATTGATTCAAGTGGCAGCCCACTTAAAGATAAAGATGGACATAACAAGGGCAGTTTCTTATCTGTAGCACAGAAAAGGCTGAAGAACACTGTAACTGCTGTTTTGGTTCTAGCTTTAGTATTGTTCTCTATAAAAGCCATGTCTGGTGGAGTTCAGAGGCCTCAAGAAATGTACATGTTGATCATAAAATTCGCTTTAGTGATTTACTTCACAACAGGCAGTACCATGTCTCATTACTATGGAGAATTGACTCGTCTCTCAAATGGCTTGTCAGAAATAGTGCTAAAAGCATCATCTGAAAGTAAAGGCATATGTAATTATAAAGCTAATGATTATAAATATAGTACAGGAAATTATAGCTATCTTGCACCTTGGGATAGGCTTGATTGTAGAATTTTGTTTTATTTAGGTGCCCCTTTAGATGGAATTGGTGGCAAAATTGGTACTGGAGGTGTTGCAACATTAGCAGTCTTGCTTGGTGCTGCTCCTGTCTTATTAGTTGCAGGTTCGGTAATCGGTATTATTTTTGCTGGTGGACAAATTTTAGTAGCTCTTGTCTGTATATTTATGGCCGTTCTGATGATGATGGTTATTTTGTGGCTGTGCTATGTATTTATTTTATCTCTAGTTGCTTTAAGTGTAATCATCATTTTATCACCTTTGTTCATTCCTATGGTTTTATTCCAACACACCAAAGGATATTTTGAAGGCTGGGTGAAAGAGTTGATTACCTATAGCTTATACCCGGTTATCCTTTTTGCGTTTTTGTCCTTTATGTTCATAGCATGTGATAAAATCTATTTTAAAAATTTAAATTTTGAACTGGACGAGTCATATAAAAATGAACAACCGGACAAGTCATATGAAAAGAAACAAGCAGAAATCTCATATAGTAAGAAAAAACAGTGGTTTAAATTGAAAGATGGGGAATGTGATAAAAATGAAACTACTCTTGCATGTATGATGCAAAATTATAGCTTTAAAAAGAGCAGCATACTTGGTCTATTCGACTTTACATACATGGAGTTTGGCAGCTCTCTCATCGGAGAATTATTAAAATTGTGTTTAGTATTATTCCTCTTTTACCACTTTTTAAACATTCTTCCTGGCATGGCTGCCGAACTTGCTGGTAACCATAGAGCAGCACTCGGTTCTGGTAGTACACCTGGACAAATGGTGGGCAAAGCTTTATCTGCTGCCAAAGCTGCTGCTGGAGGTGTTGGTCAAGCTGCTGCTGCGGCTGTCAAGAAGGCAAGAGGTATTGATGGAGGAGGTGGAGATAGTGGTAAAGGTTCCAGCGAAAAGATTAACTAAGGTGGCGGTGATGCTAGTTAAGGTAAGTAACAGATGCTTAAACGTTTAAGTAACCAAAACTTGGGTAAGCTATGCATAAGTTTTGTGGTGCTTTTTTTATTGTCTGGATGCGGGGAGGATCACTGTATTAAGCCAGAAAATTTATCAGGTTTGCGTGAAAAACTAGATATAGTGTCAACAGAGCAGAAGTGGGTTGATTCCGGTGTTAATATCTCAGATAGAATAAGAGTAACAGAGATTGGTATAGTGCCTAGTAAGGTTAATTTTTGCCCTAAGCAGTATGAAGATTTTGCAATTGGGCCTGGGAAAAATAGCGTTACATTACCATTTGCACTTAAGAAAGGCGATACGATAAGCTTTAGTGTTATTGGAAGTAAAGTGTGTAAAGATAAAGAGAGTGAGACAAAAATCAGGTATTTGAAAATCGACGAAAAGTGTAGCGAGCAAGAAACGGAACATTTTGCACATGTTTTAAATCGAGAAGGATGTCAGGATGGAATATGTCCTAATAAATATATAATAGGCGATGCGCAATGGTTGAATGGAAAAGAGTATTGGAGTTCAGACCCATCAAAATTAGTTGAAGGGAATAGTAAAGAAGAGATTGAAAAGATTGTCAAATCTATAAAACAAGAAGGAGGAAATATAGACTGTAGCGGGCTTTCAAGTGATCAGAAAAACAAAACAGATACGCGCATTTTGAATTTACTCTGCGGACGTATATGTAAATTTCCTTCCGGCAGCGGAAACAAAGGTTGCACGTATATTGAATATAATAATATAGAAATTGAGCTATTCAATGCTTTAAATTCTAGTGGTGAATCTGTTATTGCTGAAATTATTAGTAACGTATTAAAGGGAAAACAGGTAAAAACTGACATTACACTATTACGTGCTCACATGGATGATGAGGATTTTGAACACATTCCAGGAGGTGGTTTATGCACTAACTATGATCATAAAGTGAAGGGCAATCATCACCAAGGTGAGAATTTAACTTTCACCCTTGGTACTGGAGGCAAAGGTGGTTTCAACATAAGAGTAACGAAGAACCACAGTCTGGAGAATAGCTTGTATATAAGCGTCTCTGACAAACTTCCTGAGCATCAGCCTGGTGAAAACCAAGCGGATATATCTGTAGATATCAGCAAAGTTCATGACATCCAATATATGGAAAACTCGAAAGGAAAATTAAAAGACAAAACAGGCACCATATATTACGGAATAAGAGACCATGGCTGCGATTACAAAAATGAAGGTCAGTTTAGCATTAACCTAACAACTAAAGAGCCACCTACAAGAACTTTTAGTGCAATATATAATTTCTTTGATGAAAAAGTGAAAACTGCATTTTTCGGCTCTAATTATAAAGACCCTAACGCAATTCACTCTGATACTAGTCCTGTAAAGTCTCTTTACGAAAGTTTTATAAAATCAAGCAGAACAAATACCATTAGATCTACTATAATATCACTATTAGTACTATATATAATCTTATATACTCTTTATTACTTTTTTGGATTAACTCATATTTCTATATATGAGTTTTTAATTATATGCGTAAAGATAGGAATCATCGCCCAGCTATTGCAGGATAATAGCTGGGACTTTTTTTATAACAACGCATTCTCTATATTTATTAACACTCCAAAACAACTAATAGAAATAGCAAATTTTAGAGGCACTACTTCAAATGTTTTTGAGTTTCTTGATTTGCCGCTCAATAGGTTCTTGTCATCGCATTCAGTATTGTTAATAGTATCTCTTATATTTTCTGGCCCTTTGGGCATTGTATCTTTTTGCTTGGTGATTTGGGGTTTAATCACAGTGAGCTTATCTATTTTTAATGCCTTATTTTCTTTTATTACATCTATAGCAATAGTTGCGTTATTACTTTCTTTAGCACCTATTTTTATTATTTGTCTTTTATTTGCGTATACTAGGCAGATGTTTCAAAACTGGGTTAAAAATTTAGCAAGATTTGCAATTCATCCAGTGGTCCTTTTAATTTTTATATCACTGATAAGTCAGGTTATGGATTATATTGTGTATTCAGTATTTGATTTTGAGGTCTGCTCTACATGTATACTTAATATTAACCTAAAGATTTTTAACCCTTGTATTTTTTATGGTTATGCTTCCAAATATACACCTAATATTACCGCTATGATGGCTTTTGTTATTTTGGGACACGCTATGAAAGCTTTAGTTGAAGCTTCTTCGGCAATATCTGACTCGTTGTTTGGTGCTTATGTAGCAAGCGAACCTGGAAGACAGTATCAACAAAGCTTAATGGGAACAGTAGGGTTAGATGAACAAAGCGTTCAAAGAAGAGAAAGAGGAGATGCCTCTCAACAGTCAGGTACGTCAAGACCTCAAATACCACAAGGGACTCAAAGGTCAACGCCTCAGATACCACAACCAGGAAGACAGCAATGATAAGTAAAAGATCACTATTATTGATACTGTGTCTTGCAATCACTGGTTGTAATATGGATTGTGTCGAGCCTGGGTTGCAGAGCAAAAACACCAGCGTTAATGTGGATGTTCCAGTTCGTAAAGCCGATAAAATTCATTGGGTTGATTCTGGTCAGGTAATTAGTCAGGGTGAGAAAATCAAATTCACCCTCGATGGATCAGTAAATTTTTGCCCTTTTAAAGAAGACAAAAATCCAAGGAAAGTACTTGTGCCAGCTAGCTTTTGTGCTGATGGCTCAGAACCAAATTATAGTAAGGCTGCGGATATTAATAGTGTACCTAACAATTATGGTGTTAATGAAAGTAAAAACGAACTATGTGGTGGCAAAGGATTTGGCAGCAATAGACGTTATGTGGACACTGGAATTAAAGTAAATCCTGGTGACAAGTTAAGCTTCAGCTTAGTTCCCAGAAAAATAACAATTGATTACGACAATCCAGAAGGGAAAGGCATCAATTTTGATGACAATTGTTATAAAGCTGTAGAAAATGATCGTAAGGAAACTGTATATAAGAAAGCTACAGTGAGTGAAGTACATCAGGGGGGAGAGTTTTTTTGTGATGGTAAAGATGGTACAAAAAATAAAATACAATTTTTACCTCTTGATAAAACAAAAGCAAAGGAAAGCAAAGTGCTAGTTGGCAATGGGTATACCCCATATGATAATAAGGTGCATTTTAATAAAGGTTATATTCAAGACAACGAACCATGGGTATATGGTTCACTACTTGATTTACGCCGCGCTAAAATAGGATTGAACGAGTTATGTGATGGAAAAAACTGTAGTCTTGATGAGAGAAAAAAGTACTCCTCCTATGAGCTTAACTGTTACCATCAAAATATATGCTATACTGAGAAGGGTATATGGAACTATGGTTTAGGTCAAGCAGGAGAACGGAACTGTGTCTCCTCTATAAGGTATAAGAAGTACGATAAAGGAAATAAATGTGATATGTATTCTTATCTAGAAAAAATGGAAGGGAATGTTAAAGCAGGTAGTTTTACTGAAGATGATAAATCTTGGGCTGAGGCTCTTGTTGCAAAAATTGGTGATCCTGATGATAAAAATACCGTTAAAGGTATTCAATGTCTTCCAAAGAAAGAGGGTGCAAAAGGGGATAATATGTGTTCGCAAATTGGCGATAACAATAAATTCGAGGATTTTTCTCTGGAATTGAACAATGATTATCCAGTAAATGACGAGGTAACGCCCGGTAGTAGTGTGATGCTCGCTATCGCAGATTATGGTCATTATTACTATAATAGAGGAGGGTACCATGTTAAAGTGACTAGATCATGTGAATATATTAATGGCGAAAAATTATATGTATATTTAGGTGATGAGCCACCTAAAGATTTGCATGGTGTGGGAACTAATGATTTTAAAGTGGTAGGAGTGAGAGAAAGAGTAAAAGGAAAAGATGAGTACACCATATTAGATGTAATAAGCGGAGAACACTTTCAGAACGAAGAATCTAAGAAGATATATTTCGGTATCAATGTAAGCAACGTAGAGAGAGATGACATTACAGATAAAAATGGCAAATATTATGAAAATAATAAGTACACAGTAACTTTATTTGTTAAAAGAAAAATTAATGATTTTATTTCATCGAATGTAAACGGGGTATTTAAACTTATAAAAGAAGAAGTAATTGGGGACAGCGTTAAAGATTCATACAAAGGATATGCAAGAGGTCTTCTTCAAGGGGTAAGAGCTTTGCTTACTCTATACGTTATATTTACTGTCGTTGGCTATATGCTTGGAACAATACAGCTAAGTAAGTTTGATTTCATTGTAAGAATGTTCAAGATAGCATTTATAGCTTTTGCCTTTAGCGATAGAAGCTGGGAACTTTTTGGTACAACTTTATCCAGACTTTTTATAGATGGTAGCACTTATTTAGTTGATAGTTTTTCTGGCTATGTAGGAGAAGGGGAGAGAAAATTTGCATTCTTAGACTTGACAGCAGGAGTATTATTCACAGCAGAAACTTGGCTAAAGTTTTTATCGTTGATGCTTTCTGGTCCTTTTGGCGTTATTGCATTTTTGGCAATACTCTGCGCTACTTATGCGTTTTTAAAATGCATTATTAGTGCTACATTGAAATATGTAATATCTACTGTTCTAGTAGCGTTTTTACTGTCATTAACACCTTTATTTATCGTATTTATTCTATTTCAAAAGACTAAACCCTTGTTTGATAATTGGATAAAAACGTTGGCTCATGTTTCATTAGAACCAGTCATTTTATTTTCATTTTTATCTCTTTTAAATCAGTTGATGTATTCAGTTTTATATAACCTCACAAATTTTTCTGCATGCTATCAATGTTTAATTAGCGTAAATTTCTTATCGTATGATCTGTGCTTGATGAAATCAATACTGCCTCTTGGATACAGTCCTGGCACTAGCGTTGATGTTGCACTCAGTACCGGAGAAAGGGCTGGTGGACACTTTGCAGCATTACCTATAGACCTAATCCAGGCGTTTATATACCTCATTATTGCCGGTGCAATGGAAGCTTTTGTTTCTATATCGGAAACTATGGTACAAACACTATTTAGCTCTGGTTATGGAGTTACTGGCGGTGTTGGTACAGTTGCTAAGAGCGCATCGCAAGCTATGCTGTCAACCGTTGGCCTTGATGATAAGACCCAAAGTATGATACAGAGTATCAAGCAGAAAATGAGTAAAGATCGGGGAAAAATTGAGGCTAAATTACCTAACACGCCAAAGCAACCAGACAAAAAAGAAGATTCTAAAGGAAGTTCTGATAAAACAACGAGTGATAGACCTAAAACATTAAAACAATCAGATCAGCAAAAAAATTCTGATGAAACAATAAGAAGTGATCCTAGTGCTAAAGCTAAAAACAAGGAAGAAAATGGAGAGGAGTAAGATATAAATGATATTATGGAGTAACTAATTAAAAAGATATTTTAAGTAAAGTTTTAGAAATTTATTCTGTATTTGGAAAAAGTTTAGATATGCAATCACGTTTAGGCAAATGTTGGTTTAGGGTATTACTTCTTGCAGCTTATGTGCTGATCACAGGTTGTAGTAAAAACGATATGCCTTTTCCAAGGTGCATATCTGCTGACTATTTTGGTCCTAAACCTATTGCAGTAAGCGCTCATTTTTCAAGCGATCATGATGCTTTTATTCCAGAAGGTGAAGATGAAAGCGTTATTGATCCTGAAACTGGCGAAATTAATTATGGTTTTCACCATAACCAAGTGGTGAAGTGGGAGGATACCGGACTCGAAACCAATGGAGATAGTTTAAAAGTGCGAGTTAATGGTGCATGGACATCTTGGAGTAATAATAACAAGAAGGAATCTAAAAAAGGCAGTTATACCTTACAAAGCTTGGAGCAGTTAAAATATGCAACTAAATTTGAAGGCAAGTCAGGTGATAATAGTCTACCTGACTTTCACTTAGTTTGTAATGATTACAAACCTAGTGCGCCACAGAAAATTTCAAGTAAGTCTGGTACAAGTTGCACTGTAAAGTGCAAGTGCATTAATGAAGATGATAGCGCAAATACAGTATCACGTGGTGCTCCATGTTGGTTTACCAACGGTCATGGTGCTTATCTTTTATTTAGAAGATCTACCATAGATGCTGATGGTAAAAAAGTATTTATAGATCCAGATCCTAATGAAAGTCTGAAATCTATGCGCAATCCTTCATCTCCTACTGTGCATCTAGGTTACAACTCCGTAGCAGAAAATGGGAGCGGTCTTTTTACTTTAGACAGAAATAACACTAAATTAAAGGACGAAAATTGTGATGCATTGGAGTTAAAAAAGGGATGGAAAATATATGTAAAAATATTAGATAGATATTACTTAGATAATGTAGGTGGCTACTCTTTTGAGTTCTTAAGTGGAGTGCAGCAGCCAAGTAGTTTTGGGTTTTTTGATTACATTTATCACTATCTAAAATGTGTATTATTGATTAACAAAAATTGTGAAAAGCATTTTAACAGTAACGATCCTGCAGCTGCACAAGCTATGTTCGAAAATATAGCTGAAAAAAGTACGAGCTTTCACAATTTTGTTCTTTCCTTGCTTGTTCTATTTGTAATGATTTCATCGCTTCTTTATCTTTTTGGCATGATACAAGAGACTAAGCATGATATGCTCATCAGAATGATGAAAATCACTCTAGTAATAGTGCTTATATCTCCTGGAAGTTTTAGATTTTTCTATGATCATTTTCTTGTTTTATTCGTTAAAGGTCTTGAACAATTGATAAGTATAATTACTAACTTTGCTCCCAACATGAACACCGGAAGTATTGCTCAAGGAGATGAAGCTAAGTTGTTTAGCTTCATGGAGGACATGTTCAATAAGTTTTTTGCTTATTCTGTTTGGAAAAAGTTTGCAGCGTTTTTGCATTACCAAATGTGGGCAAGCCTTCTTATGATACCGGCAATTTTCATAGGGATTGTGCTATACTTCTTGCTGTGCTTATATGCTTACATAATATTTCTCTCTGGTTTTATGGGTATAGCTTTTCTTATAGCCATTATGCCACTGTTTCTAATTTCTATTTTATTTTCACCGCTGAAAAGTCTATTTGAAGGTTGGATAAAATTCTGCATCAGCTTTTGTTTACAGTCGATTATGATATTTGCTCTCTTGTCATTACTGGCTTCCATTATAATGAATACCTTTTATAGGCAGTTAGGTTTTACTGTATGCTACAATAAATGGTTTGAGGTAAGGTTATGTGCTCCAAAATGGGTGTTTGGTGGTTTTTGTATCGTTGATAAGCAGTACTTTGGTTGGACCCCAGGGCAAATTTTCGTACCTTACACTCTTGGAGAAGCTTCTCCGCTGAACGTAGATAAGAACATAGAAGGTATAGAAAAGATAAGCAGAGAAGGTGGTACAATAAAATTTACTGGCGGTGCTGGGTATATCTCTCTTCCACCGGATTACATTGAAAAAGGGTTTCGTTATATAGATTATCCTTTCTTTAACCCAATTCCTGGTACTAAAGAGAATCCAGCAGACCATTATATTGCAGAAAGTGATATGGTAGTAGATAATAGCTGTAGTGTAAAAGATTTAGTGCGTTTAACAAATAGTTTATCCCATGCATCAGAGAGGGCTGACATTATATTACTGATCAACAATATAGAGAAAAGGATAGGTGATGTTAGTGAAATAATAAAACGCTACTGTCAAGATATAAATAAATGCAATAGTTATAGGGAAATAATTAATGAAATAAGATCTTTAGTGCGGAGTGCGGTAGAAAAACAAGGTTGTAGAATACTGAAACTTCATGATTTATATAAGGATCCCAACAGTGAATACTGTCAGAAATGTAAAGATTGTGAGGATTGCAAAAATTATCAAGAAAATAGCGATTACCAAAGGGTGCAAGACATACAGAGAGGTTATTTAATCAATGCAGGGGAAATCTTTATACTATTCTTGCTTTCATTTTTAATGTTCTCCTTACGCACGTTCGTACAACAAATGGGCTCAAGTATCGCTGGTGGTGGATTCAGCGTTTACAATATATCTAGTATGTATCAGGCATCGCCTTTGACTGGCATAATGGAAGGATTCAAACAGCAGTGGCAAAATTTTGCTGGTAGAGGACTTGAGTCTTTAGGCAGTTGGGCTACTCATTTACCGGATAGATTAGCCGGAGGTGCAGCTAATCTGCTGGGGAGAGTACCAAGAGTTGGAGGAGTGCTGAAATACGCTATTGATGTGCCACGTAAATTTGTAGGTGCTACTATTGAAGCAACAAAATTTGCAACATCACCTAAAAATGACGTTGATAAACTTGAGGAAAAGATCTACAGGGCATTTGGAGTTGATAAGGAAGATATTACACACAGAAGGATCGGTAAATATTTAGATTATTATAAAGGATACGTAGGATCACATTTGGGCTATACAATAGAAGATGCTATGAAGTTTACTTGGGAGCATGGCCTTGATTCTATAGGAGTTAGCCGCCGTACAGGAGAAAAAGATGGTTATCCAAATAACTTACTTTTTAGAGCAAAATCGCATAGGCAAGATTTCTTGAATAAGCTTCATGATGACACCATAGGCCGTAAGAGAGAACCAGAAAAAGACAATCCTGATCAATCAAATAAGGTAGAACGAGAGTTAGGCACGGAACTAGTAAGAGATAACCATGATCAGCCACTAGAAGAAGGCGACCCTCTTCGACTACGAGGGGGAGGTCAACCAGATAAGGTAGTACGAGAACTAAGCACAGAACAAGAAGACAAGCCTAATCAACTACAGCATGATCAGCCAACAGAAGAAGATAAGCCTGATCAATCAAATGAAGTGACACGAAATTTAGGCACGGAACCAAAAGGTTCAGATGAAATTGATGATTTTGGATCTGCTTTTGAAGGTATGGAAAAACGTGCTGAAAGAGAAGGCAGAAGAAATCAAGATAAAGTTTACAACCTCTCACCACTTTTTGAAATGAACACTCCAGAAGCTGTAGAAAAACGTGCTGAAAGAGCTAGAAGAAAAGAAGAAAGAGATCGAAAAGACGAAGTTTATAATCTTAAGCCTTTATTTAAAGAACCAAAAAATCCAGAAGAGTACGTTAAGGCACTTTTTGAAATGAATACCCAGGAAGCTATAAAAAAACGTGCTGAAAGAGAGGAAAAAAGAAATCGAGAAGACAGTAAAAGGAAATTACCGGAACCAATGAGGAAACCAGATGCAAAAGGAGATGAGAAGAGGATTGAAGATGAAGACTAATAAAAATTTCAAAGGCCTTGATTATTATAAATTGCAGCAAGACAAAGATGGCAACATAAAGTTAAATGACTACGACGACATTTTAAATGCGCGTAGGGCAAGGGTAGACTTGTTGCGGGATAACACATCACTTGACAAGGATGTCAATTTTGCTAAATTGAATAAAGCTTTGAATGAGAAATTTGTAGATAATCATGGTTTATTGTCTGAATTTGATAAGGAAGACAAAGAGATTGTACAAGAAAGGATTAAGGTGTTTAGTATTTTAGAAAGTCTTGAAGACCTTAAAAGCGTGAAAAGTGAAGATCTGTTAGAGGTTAGCTTACTGCTGTCAGATCTTAGCTTCATAGAGAGAAATGTTGTACTAAATACCGATCAGAATTCTGATCTAGCAGGATTTAAAAACCTATTTATTGAAAAAAAAGCATCTGGTGAAGAGTATAGTGAAGAAGAATGTAGAGGCTTTCTTGATAATATAGATAAAATCAATACTATAATTAAGTTAGAGTTAGAAAGCAGAATTGAAGGGCTAAATCATGATGAAAAAAATGATCATGATGATTTACAAGATGAGATTGGTCAAGCAATTAATGCAGCAGGCAAATCAGAAAAAGATAACTGATGAGTCTTGTGTTTGTGTTTTTCTTACAAGCGACTCGATAGCTTCTCTCTATTAAACTGCTAAAGCCATATTGACATTAATCATATAGTATAAATAATTAATTATTTTGGAGCTTATTTAATATGCTACGCATCATTGCAGGCAAATATCGCGGAAGAAAAATAACTACAGGTAAGCATTTAGCTGCACGGCCAACTATGAGTATTGTCCGAGAAGCAATATTTAATATGCTTTCCTCAAGAAAACCTATTTATAACTTGAATGTACTTGATTTATTCTGTGGTAGTGGTTCTTTTTCATTTGAAGCGCTTTCTCGCGGCGCTAAACATGCATTTATGGTAGATTCAGATTATTACAATTTGCAATTGCCTAAAAAAACAGCAAAAGATT
This sequence comes from Wolbachia endosymbiont (group A) of Andrena fulva, assembly GCF_964026815.1. Classification (NCBI taxonomy): domain Bacteria; kingdom Pseudomonadati; phylum Pseudomonadota; class Alphaproteobacteria; order Rickettsiales; family Anaplasmataceae; genus Wolbachia; species Wolbachia endosymbiont (group A) of Andrena fulva. The sequence goes on along the minus strand of NZ_OZ034701.1, from coordinate 1,083,176 downwards.
TTGGAATTACGGACAATGTTACGCTAATTTGCTGCAGTGCTAACTGCTTACCACAACCTATTTCAAAATGTGACATAGTTTTTATAGACCCACCTTACAATAGCAATCTAGTTGAATCAACGTTGAATGGACTAGCTCACTCAGGCTGGTTAAGTGATGATGCATTGATAATTCTAGAGATTAGGAAAAACGAAGATTTTGAGTGCAATAAAAACTTCAGTATAATCTTGGAACGCACCTACGGTATAGCGAGAATAATTTTTCTTTCTCTATTAACTTGAACTTGCATATACTTTTCATTGATGAGTTCCAGTTCTATTTTCGTCAAGTTTCCGGAGAAATTACTTATTCTGTACTGCCCTAGATCAAAATTTTTATTAAATTCAGAGTCTATTAAATATTCATGTGCTTCTTCAATAAATTTATTTTCTTTTTCTTCGTAACTGGTGTATTTTGTTGTACCATTATTATCCTCACGATAAACTAAATGTTCTTTATGATCAGCATGAATATTTTTATTTTCACAAACCTTTTCAGGATCGTGCTCAAGTACTTTTCTACCAACAATCAATAGCTTATAAGAAATTTCCTATGATTCCTTTTAAGCGAGTTTTGAATTTTTGAAATGTCATGACATTGTTGATACGGTTATCAAGAAACGATAAAGTATCCGCAAAATCTTCTGAATAATCATTGATAAAAAAAAGTATCGTACTTAAGTACACTCCAGCTAATATTGCTCTTTTTGTATAGTAGTTAAAATCTGTTGATTGGTCATGAATGCCATACCAAATCGCACTAATAGTTCTGTATAAAAGTTTACTAGAAAAATATGTATTTTTTGGTGATACGGAGAATGATAAAACATTTTTTAAAAGTTCTCTATAATTCGGTAGCTTAGCATAGTTTGAAAGGTGTATTTGAATGGCTAACTTTACTCGCTCTCGCACTTTCATATCTTCTAAATTAGAATTCCTTAGTTCAGCTTCCATTGAGCTATTTAAGTCCTCTGCTATGTGCTCCAAAGCGCTATATATTCCATTCTGAAATTTGCAAAAGCTATTAGCTAGATTAAGGTCAGTGCACACCTTTAATAGGGTTTCATCGCTTATCCCTTCAAATGGAATAACCCTAATTAGCTTATCTATTATTAACTTTTGTTCCACGCAACATCATACTAAACAGCATGTGTGATTGTACCTGAGATTTTCAAACATTCTACAAAATGCTTCACCACGTTCCTCGAAATTTTTCCATTGATCAAAAGAAGCACACGCGGGAGAAAGTAATATTGTTACTTCTTCTGCGCTATTTAAGGCCTCTTCAAAAGCCAATCTGAATGCATCTTCTAGATTGCAACATTTAACATAATCTACTTTATTCTCCATAACATTTGCAAAAGCTTCGGTTGATTCTCCAATAAGAAAAGCTTTTCTAACCCTTGTAAAATGCTTGCTTAATGATTCTATTCCACCTTTTTTGCTTCTTCCACCAGCGATCCAATTTATGTTTTCATAAGATAAGATCGCCTTTTCGCTCGATTTTGCATTAGTTGCTTTGCTATCGTTCACGAAAAACACATTTCTTATTTTGCCAAGCAGTTCATTCCTATGCCTCAGTCCTGAAAAGGACTTGATTCCATTGATAATAGTGTTGCTATCTACTCCAAGTACCTTACATACGGCATATGTGGCTGCTATGTTTTCTGCGTTGGATATTAGGTTTATTTTCACGTCGCTTACTGATAAGCTATGATTCTCTAGTTTTAACGAGATCTTCTGGATCCCAGTGCCCCTTTTGTCATCCAAGTAGCTGACACTGGGATCCAGATAATTTCGATCTATACCAGTAATCTGTTCACTATAATCAAGCAAATTGTTACCTGCCAATGATATTAGATCTCTTGCACCACCCTCTGTCATCTGAGTAGTTGGCAATGGTTTTTCTTTTCTGGATTCCAGCGTCACGCGCTGGAATGACATCGGGGAATATGTTACTGAGATTGGAATTTTGTCTCCAGTGAATTTGTTGAATATATCAGCAGTAATCTCATTGTCACATCCTATTACGGCAACCTCACTACCGTTTATCAGTTTTAATTTAGTTGCTATGTAGTTCTCCATACTTCCATGCCTATCTATGTGATCTGGTGTAATATTGAGCAGTGCTGAAATGTCCACGTTAATTTCATTCATCAACTCCAATTGAAAAGAGGAGAGTTCGATTACATAAATTTCTGCATCTCTTTCTAGATCCAAAACAGGAACGCCTAAATTTCCACCAATAGCTACTTTTTTCCCTGCAGATTTTAATATGTGCCCTATTAGTGATGTAGTGGTTGATTTACCATTTGTTCCTGTGACGCCTATTACCTTCTGGTTCGTAGTTTTAGCTTCAAGAAATAGCTCAATGTCTGATTTTATTTTGCAATCAAATCTCCTTGCAAGTTTTACTATCCAATGTGGCTCTGTTGGCACTCCAGGGCTTAAAACCAATGCACTGATCTCATGCCAATTGTATTCCTTGGGATGAATAAAATTACATTTTTTATACATCATTTTTGCATTTGCTATTTGCTCTTCATGATCATCCCATGCATATATTCTTGCACCACCCTTTGTTAGAGCGTTAATGGCGGATAAACCAGTTTTACCAAGACCAAAAACCGCGACGTTTTGATTTTTGTATTTGTTTAGTTGCACTGCTAGATAACTTATGCGAACCATTTTATAAAGATATCGTACAAATTACAACAGACTTCTTTCGTAGGTTACAACTGTCATTCAATAGAAACAAAAAACTTCCTTGACAAACTCCGCCAGCCCCCTTATCATGAAACTGAAGCTATTTATTTATCTTCGCAATCTGTGCAGGTTAATGACAAAAAACTTAGGGTATTTGGCGTCTCATGTTTAATTTTTCGCACTACGTGCATCGCATGTCTTTAAAAATTTCTGGGTTTTTACCTATATAAGCCGAAACGCGCTTACAAAGCGTTTAAGACAGCAAAAAACGTCAAATTGACAAGGGAGAATTTGAATGCTAGCTACTACGGGGTTTCTTTGCCTTTTTTCCTGCTTAGTAAATTTCTTAAACACTTGCGGTGTAGGTTAGTTGCAAGTTAAAAGCAGCTAAATCGCTCTTAATCAAGCGTTTTAGAATAAAAAAAACGCCGATATTTTAGTACATGGTAAATAGCCAACCACCACGGGGTTTCTTTTGCCTTTTTTTTTCATTTGGTAAATTTCTTAATATTTATGGCTAAACGACAATCGTCATCCCGCTGCTTGTTAGCGGGATCTCTTGTTAGCGGCTGAGATACCGCGAATGAATCGCGGTATGACGGTTCGCGGCGGTATGACGGTTCGCGACGGCGTGACGATAAGCTCGTTATCCCGCTGCTTGTTAGCGGCTAAGAGATACCGCGGCAGTATGACGGTTAAGTGGGGTGTCATCCCAGTGTCAGCTACTCGGATGACAGGAGAAGGAGGCTACTTGCATGACACCATTCTTTTTTCTGGATCCAAGTAATCAGGGCACTGGGATGACAAGAAGAGGGCACTGCTGTCATAAAGGAACCAGTGTCAGCTACTCGGATGACAACAAAGAGCTACTTGGATAACAAGAAATATAGGCACTGGAATTGCAAAGAGTTTGCAAATATTAGTTATTACCTGTAGGATATAGAGAAATTAGTAAGGATTTTAATAGGAATAATATGCCATCTGTTACTTTTATTTTACCTGATGGGAGTAAGAAAAGCTATGAAGCTGCAGAGGGAGAAACTCTGCTCAATTTAGCCCATAGAAGTGCTCCAGATCTGCTTGAAGGTGCATGTGAAGGTTCTCTTGCTTGCTCTACATGCCATGTAATTGTTGATCCAAAGTTTTATAATGCTGTAGAAATACATAACCCTATATCTGATGAGGAAAATGATATGTTAGACCTAGCTTTCGGCTTAACAGAGACGTCGAGGCTTGGATGCCAAATAAAAATCACAAAAGATATCGACGGCTTGTGTGTAACCATACCAAGGGGTACAAGAAACATATCATTAGATAAACAGGGGAATCATGCGTAAGATTTTTATCTATATTATCGTCTCTTTACTTTTGTTTATTCCTGTAGCGTATAGTGGTTTTTGGTATTTTTCTGCATGTAAGGTAAAAAATCTTTTAGCTGAAACAATACTATACATTAACGACGAAAAATTTGATATTTCACATGATTTTAGTGGATTTCCTTCTAACCTAATTTTCCGTGTGACAAACCCAAAATTTTCCAATGAGCAATTAACCATCTCATCTGATGCTTTATTGATAAAAAATAGATTGTTTGATAAATCAGTATATATCTACATACCAAGCAATGAAGTCAATATTGCTGTTCATGGTGATGAGAAAAAGAATATAAAATGCCACACAAACGATAGCAGCCACTTTGTTGTTAGACTAAACGATTTACCATCTTCATTGCGATTCAACAAAAATAGTACCGTGATAGACTATATAGATACACTTCGTTACGAAGATTATGGATTAAAATGTGATGTTTCAGAAAATCAGCAAAGTGTTATAACTGAAGTGAATGATAAAAGTAATTACATTCAATTTTACCTCGATAAAGAACTGAGTGGAAATGCTAAGCTAGGATTTGATTTGTATACTTATCGGTATAAAAATACTGCAAGTCCTGAAAGTTACCTTAGTATCGACACTAAATTTGATTATGAATTTGTAAACGACATCTCGGCTTCCAGAATTAATTTCAATATAGAGAAATTTTTGATTCAAAGTAATAATTTTTCTTTTGCTGCAGATGGTGGGGTAAACAATTACAACTTAGTTACATATTCATTTAAAGACAAAATCAACGTGGCTATATCAAATTATAAAGAATTAATCTCGTTTATGATTGGTGACTCAAAAACTTCAGATGCGTTTGAAAAATTAATGTCTTCCTTATCAGAAAAAACAACTGATGATGGCATTCAATTTTCAATAAAGTACGATGATGATGTAGGGTCAAGTTTTATTGGAAAGTTATCCACCACTGATTTTATGAACCAGCTCAGTAAAATAACCCAATTAACCAAGGATGAGAGCAGTAGTTAGTTTACTTTTCATATTGATATTCCACTCAGGCGTAAACGCTTTTACTCTGGATAATAAACTCAGAGATAAAAGCATGGAAAAACGAGCAACAAGTTTATTTGAAATAATAAGGTGTCCAATATGTTCTGGCGAATCATTGTCTGAATCTGGATCTCAGATCGCGTATGATATGCGAGAAGCAATTCGTAAAAAAATCAATGATGGATACACAGATGAAGAGATAATCTCAGAGTTAAAAAATTCTTACGGCAATTCAATTATAATCGTACCGCCTATAAAATCTAGCACTTACATTTTGTGGTTTATTCCACTTACAACTCTGCTTATTGGGTGTTTTTTAATACAAAGATACATCAATACAACCACTTAAACCTTTTATATATAGCTAAAGTGACTTAGGTTCTCTAATTGCACATAAGTCAACAATAATTTTCACACAAATCAAAACAGCATATCTTCTCCATAATCCTTGGTAATTTTACATAAGTTAAAAGTAGCATATGGTTCTCTCCGCGGTCTGAGATGACAATAAATTTGTCAAGCCGCATTATACTTGTTAGGCGGAAGTGGACGGCAACATATTTACCACGAAGTCTAACTAAGTTCTTGCTTGTCCCTTCCATCGGCATTGCTATCTTTATTTTCAATAAAATTATTGTCCTATGCTCTTTTGATGTTTATTGATAATAAAATTCTGTTTTATCAACCAACATCCTATGCATAATTACAGCTAATTTTCTTGCTACTGCTACAATTGCTTTTTTCATTCCTTTTTTCTTCGCAACCCCAGTTTTTTAATTTAAATGTCCTCTTGGTAACTGTAAGCATTGTTTGTGCAGCTTCATATAACATACTTCTACATTCCGCTGGTCCCATCTTTGATATGCTGCCATGCCGATCAACTTCTCCAGAAGAATATTGCCTTGGTGTCAACCCTATATACCCCAGTTGCGGATTAGCCAACGAAGTAAAGCTTAGAAATGCAGCGGCTGCATGGAATATGAAACAAGCGTGGAAAAAATGTGTACCAAAAAATTTATCGGTGATCTGTGGCGAGTATGCTCAATCTCAAATTTGTTTTTCAGAGAGCCAAAAACTGTCTCAATAATCGATCTTTTTCTTAACAAAATCTTCTCATTTAGCGCCATTAATGAGTTTTTCATACCCTTTTTTATACTGGTTACAAGCTTTAACCCTCTATCGAATAATTCGTGAAAAAGATCTTTTTTGATATATCCTTTATCTCCAAACAATAATCCAGTCAATTTCTTAGTTAAATTTGGCACAGGTATCAACGTTGCCTTTTATCACCGTAACCCCTTGAATTTCGCCAGTTTCATTGATTACTAGATGTACCGAAAAACCACCCATAAGTAGTCTTTCCAATCTTTGCCAACCCTTTGAAAACTTTGTTTCTCGAGGTCCTTTTTGGATGGCAAACAGCGATAGATGTTGCATCTATGTACGAAATCCCTGTCACTTTTGACTGTTCGCAAAACCATTGCATTAAGAGCGCTAAATACCATAAAACCCGCGATTTTAGCCTGATAAACCTACTATAGGATGGCAATTTTGGAAACGCTGATTCGTATAATAATTTCAAATAATGCACATAGAAAATTTTAAAATTGTCGCACTTGATATAGCAATATTATGGTAAAAATCTCTGAATGCGTAATCTCTGGCGTCCTGGTTGGTTTTTTGCCACTTGGTAGAAGTTTTTCTGCAAAATTTTCATCGACTGTATTGCAAAAATCATCGACTATACAAAAGATTTCTGTTACTTTTTCTTTCATTGGTAACCTCCTATTTTAGGAATGAATATCAAATACCTCGGAGTTTACCCTATTTCCTTACCTTTTCTATTTTTTCTAATTTACAACTGGGGTTAGCAGTGCTGTGAGAATGGTTGAAAGCGCAAAAGAAAACCTCTCGGAAGTTAAAAATATACTGGTCGATGCAGGTTATACAGGAGAAAATTTTGCAACTAAAATAAAAACGATTATTGGAGCAACTGTAGAAGTAATAAAACGAAGTGAATTACATTCCTTTGCTGTATTGCCACAAAGATGGGTTGTAGAGCGATCTTTCGCTTGGTTAGAAAAATGCAGACGATTGTGGAAAAATTGCGAGCGAAAACTTAACACTAGCCTACAAATGGTCGTTCTTTCCTTCATTTCTCTTCTATTGAGAAGATTTTAAGCAGGTTCTAAATCTTTATTTTAAAAATGTCATATTGACCACCGGTACCTGAAAATACTATTCCAATTGATCAGAGCTATCCATTTCCTTAATTTTTGTAACGTTGTCATAGGAGTACTATAACTTTAGTATCAACTATGTTTTATTGTTTTTGCATCTAAAAAAATTTAGCTTATTCAAGCAGCATTTTGCCTTTTTTTGGATGTAGGGATTTTTTAGGAATTGTCTTCTTGAATTCTATGGTATTTTGTTTAACATTGAAACAAGATTCCAGTGTCAGCTACTTGCATGACATTGTTGGTTAATGTTTTATGGCTTTACGATAGCTATACAACTTATCTTAAAAGCAATATAGTGTTTACTATACAATGAATCAAAGATAGTAAGTAAAGTCTATGGAATTTCAAATCGCTACACATTTTCAACCGGCTGGGGATCAACCACAGGCAATCGATAGCTTAATTGCAGGGCTAAATAGCAATAAAAGAGATCAGGTTTTGCTTGGAGTTACTGGTTCTGGGAAAACTTTTACTATGGCAAATGTTATTGCAAGGACAAACAGGCCTGCATTAATTATGGCACACAATAAAACTTTAGCAGCACAGCTTTATGAGGAAATGAAAGGATTGTTTCCCCATAATGCTGTTGAATACTTCATTTCTTATTATGATTATTATCAACCTGAAGCCTATTTACCACAAACTGATACTTATATCGAAAAAGATTCTGCAATTAACGAAAGAATTGAGATGCTGCGTTATTCCACCGTCTGCTCCCTTTTGGAGCGCAGGGATACGATCGTAGTTGCCAGTGTTTCCTGCATATACGGTCTTGGTTCGCCTGAGAGCTACCGCAGCATGATCATACCGCTTAGTGTTGGAAATAAAATTCGTATTAATGATTTCCTGAGCAACTTAACTGATCTTCAATACAAGCGCTCTGATGCCAGGTTTGAGAGAGGATATTTCAGAGTGCGCGGCGATATTATTGATATATTTCCTTCCCATTATGAAAATAAAGCTTGGCGTTTATCGTTATTTGGCGATGAAATAGAAGAAATTTTTGATGTTGATGCTATAACGGGCAATGTTACCAAAGGCGTAAATAAAATCACCATTTTTCCAAATAGCTATTACATAACCCCACGTGAGGCTTTGTTGCAGGCAATTGAACTAGTCAAAAAAGAGCTGCATGAACGCTTGGATTATTACTACTCGCGAAACAAGATTGTTGAAGCAAAGCGCCTCGAGCAACGCACTAATTTTGATATCGAAATGATGAGAACAACAGGAATATGTAAAGGTATTGAAAATTATTCGCGGTATCTCTATGGAATGGAAGCTGGGGATCCACCACCTACTTTGTTTGAATATTTACCTAAAGACGTAATTTTATTTGTTGATGAGAGTCATGTCACCGTTCCTCAGGTTGGTGCGATGTACAGTGGTAATGAGGCGCGTAAAAAGAAATTGATCGACTATGGCTTCAGGCTCCCTTCCGCTTTTGATAATCGTCCATTAAAATTTGAAGAGTGGGAGGGAGTTAGGCCGCAGACTGTTTACATTTCAGCCACTCCAGGAAAGTATGAGTTGGCAAAGACCAATAATGTATTTATAGAGCAAGTTATCCGTCCAACAGGGCTTACAGACCCAATCTGCATTGTAAAACCAATAGAGAGTCAAATTGATGATGTAATTCACGAGGCACAAGTGACAATAGGGAAGGGATTTTGTGTTTTAATCACTACATTGACGAAAAAAATGGCTGAAAATTTAGCTGAATATATGAGTGAATTGAATATGAGAGTGAGTTATTTGCATTCTGATATTGCTGCGCTGGAGAGAATAGAAATTATATACAAATTGAGATCTAAAGAAATCGATGTTTTAGTAGGTGTTAACTTGCTGAGGGAAGGTCTTGATATTCCAGAGTGTGGGTTGGTTGCAATTTTGGATGCTGATAAAGAAGGATTTTTGCGATCGGAAACTTCATTAATTCAAACGATTGGTCGTGCTGCGCGTAATGCTGAAGGTAGAGTAATTTTGTATGCAGATAAAATCACTGGTTCTCTGGACCGTGCATTAAAAGAGACCGAAAGAAGAAGAAAAAAACAAGAAGAACATAATATATTGTACAATATTGTCCCAAAGACTATAATAAAACCTATATCAAACACCTTACAGGAGAGGGCAATAGCAGAACCGAAAGTAAATATTAATAAGGATGATTTGAGAAAGCAAATGATAGAGCATGCTGAAAATTTAGAGTTCGAAGAAGCAGCAAGAATAAAAAAATTATTGCAAGGTTAAGTAATATATGATGCTATGGGCATAGTATAAAAATGTAAATAATTTTATTGATATCTTTATATTAATACTTTTTAAATATTTAGTACGGTGCAATATCTGCAATGGATGAGAAAAACTAACACCAGTGCTTTCAGGGTCAGGGATTTTGGCTCCAACCCTAATAAAACGCTTAGATGGCTGAGAGCAGTGGATTAGATAATAAACCTAAGTTAGTTTCCAAAAGGTCCCTTATCATTTTGATATTCCGGTTTTATTGAGCTGTTCGCGGACTTGTTCGATTCTGGGACCGGAAAAACCTGGGCGTGGTGAACCTACTCCCCCTTCAAATGATGAACTATCGCTTTCGCTTCGAGTTTTTTTTGTTGTACTACTTCCAGCTAAAGGTTCTGGAGACTTACGTTTTGGCGATCTTTCTCCAGTATTCTCACAATCCATAGACTCATAACCACTTGTTGTTGCCTCAGCTTTAGAGCTTACGTTTTCAGCATCAGTTACGAACCCGGAAGAGTAACCGCTGCTGCTGTCATCCTTTTTACTCTCCTCTATCTTTTTAAAGGTAGTAGTAGTATTTCTAGTACCTTTAGCAGGCCATTGCTCTTTCCTAAACGACTCTACTTCCGAACCATCATAATCACGGTTAATCCAGTATCCACCTTTGTCTTTTGTAATTGAAATATATTCTAATACGCTTTCATCGGGATAACAGGTTTTAATTGCTTTTTTAGGGGATAACCCATGTTCTTGCACCTGAAAATTTACCCATTTGTCCTTTTCAGATTTCACTGCCTTTTCGACGATGTTAATGTCGATATCTTTTATTTCTACTTTTCCCTCATGCTCCCGACTAAAAAGTTCTTTTAAGTTAAGTAAGGCACCACGACTTATATTAGCAACAACTGTTGTTTCTTGGTTTTCCTCACAACTAGAAAGAAATTTAAATGGAAACTCATTGAGATCACAGGCTTCTTTCTTATTGACACGATACTCTTCTTTCGTTTTATCTATTATCTCCTCTAAATACTCTTTTACATCAACACTATCATCAATTAAACTAGCAATCTTCCCATTTTTTACAATAAAGTTAGTATGAGGAGGATCCAAAGCATAATTATTTAAGTTAAACCAATAAAGCAATGCTTTAAACAACTTTTCTTCTTCCTTTTCCTTAGTAACTTGCTGTTTTTCAGGTTCCTTATTACAAATGTTCGCCGTATCTTTTGGAGAATCTTCAGAAACCCCAGAATTTAAGGACATTGAATCATTCCATGCTATAGGAGAAGGAATCGATGATGATCTACAGGTCATTTTCTGATCCCGAATCTCTATTAGCATACTTTCATAATCACCTTCCGATAATGAAAGTTCTCTAAGCATCGACGGTTGTGACATTAACGGTTTCCGTCTACATCTGCTCGTGTATGACCTGCGTGGCATATCGTCCGTTTGCTGAGAAGAAGTACTAGCCTGACCTATCCCCTCCCGAAGCACCCGAAACAGCCTCCCTGTTTCTTCCTCTTTTTTTGATCTTCGCCTGGGATGCTTCTCTAACTCTTCACCACGACTTCGCTTGGGAAACTCCCGTGTCGGTGATGCTTCAGCTAATAGCGTTCGAGGAAGCTCATGGTCAATGGACAGTTCATGTTTTGCATTGATTACAGAGCTTTCTATAATTTTAGTTATCATACAGTGAGAAATTTCTTTATTAGAAAAGTCTATGCCATATACCCCACTGCTTCCATTTACTTTGAATGTTGCTTGAGTTTTATCACTCATATCATCAAGTACAGGATTATTAAATTTATGATTTATATCACGTGCTTCTTCCTTTGTTAAAAACCTAGTTCCTCTATTACTTAGTATAACAGGTATAAGAATTGAGGTTTCCTCTCTATTCAAAGGAGAGGCACACAAAAAGGCACTTGTCACCACACGTGTTGATGGATCAAGAACTTCCATTATCAAATCTTTAAATGCCCTTACATCACTACGAATTTTGCTATCAGCTTGAAGATCACGGCCTATAAGCCATGTGGCACGCCGTGTTACACTATCAATAAAACGAGCGTCATCAAAAACGTCCCTGATATATACACTATTGTCTCCACCCTCCAGAGGGTTCTTAGGAGCATTCTCATATCTTTCCCTCATCCTTGATAAAAACTCACGCTCAAATTCCTTGCGTAATTTTTTATTAGGAAATTTAGAATGACACAAATATTTTTCCTTGTTGAATGAGTTAGTAACTATGCTACAAGTTGGCATATCTTCTAAAACATCCTTTACAAGTGAAGAAGCCAAATGAGACTTCAAATTAAAAATTACACCTTGATCTATAGGTGCTACAAACTCAATCCTACCTTGTTTACCTACAGACCAGCCTCCTTTATAGTCGTTAAATGGAAAAGATTTAACATCAAAAATTAACTTGGCTGTATTTAACACTACCTCATCCGTATCTCCTTCTTCAATACCGTAGAACTCACCTACTATCTTCCTTTTTATATTGTAAAGATATTCGCTACACTGATAATCCTCCATACCTTTATCAAATGAGACTACGATACAGTCCTTCCCGTACCTGCTTTGCAGCGTAAAATTAGTTTTAACTGTATTACGAGCATAATTATGTACATTAAAAGCACTAACCAATGCTCTTACTGTTTTTGTATTAGGCATACCAACCTCCCCATTTTTAAATTACAACAGCTACTCTTTACTTAACGTCTAGGACCACCGGGATTATTTTTTTGCTCAGACTGACGCCTCCTTTCTTCTATCTCCTTGGCTTTTTCACGATGATCATCAAGCCTTGCTCCTTTAACTCCCAGCAATTGTCCACCACCTGGTCCCTCATTCCGCTCATCCCATTCTTTTTCTCCCTTGAACCTTTCCTTACCATTATCATTTGGCATATTGCCCTCCAGTAAAAATATTATGTAATTAATATACTAAAAATAAAATTAAGTGCAAGCACTTTTTTATATTTTTTTTCAAAAAATTTTATTCACTCTTTTTCATAAAATTCAGTTTTCTAGATTCCAGCGTCACGCGCTGGAATGACAAGAAAGAGGTACCAAAAAGAGTAAAATTCCTTTTTCTTGTCGCCTTAGTAGCCATTCTAACATAGAATGGCATCCCAACTAAGAAGGGTGTCATCCCAGTGCCCAGACACTGGGATCTAGTCTTTTTGTCATCTAAAGCTACACTAGTATCCCCTTGATGGTGCTCTTTCTGGTGCCTTTCCCATTGAATCCACATGATTATTAACTTTTACATTACTACATTCGCTTGCTGGCTGAGCATTACTTACAGAACCTTCATTCTCAGCATCATTCCAAACACCAACTGTAAAATCGTATTCATAATCAGCAACAGAACTTTTGACAGATTGATTCGGAGCTCTTCTGTTAGCTTGATTAGATTGCTCTGGGACTTCTCTGTTAGAAGCAGATTCCCGAGCAGATTGTCCTGAAGCACTTCCGCTAGGAATAGAACTCTCAGCAGATTGATTCGAAGCTTCTTTGCTAGAAATAGAGCTTTGAGCAGGCCGGCTTGGAGTGCTTCCGTGGGTCTCTAGGTTTTTTCTTATTTGCCAATCACTATCGCATCTTTGCACTCTCCGATTTTGTACCTTCCCCGTCGTATTCGTTGCAGTCTTTGGATCAGGTGGACACACCCCTTTCTTCGGCTTCGCTTTTTTGTCTTCTTTATTTACTTCTTGTTTTGGCAAATTCTCAATATCCTCCTTACCTCTATCATGTGTTTGCACAAAAGGCACTCGATCTTTCAGAGAATTCGACAAAAGATCAAGCTCTGGTTTGCTCAGAGGAATTGGCCTTACAAATCCTGGTGAAATTTCAAAAAGGAAAACTGGCACTTTAGGCTTTTCTCTTTCATCTACCTTGATTTCTACGTCTTTATGAACTTCTTTAATTGCTTCTTCCTTTAATGATGTTTTTTCTGCTTTTTTATCTTCTTTTTCTGTAGATGCCGCTACCGCAGCCGCCAACTCAACTCCAAACATCTCTGCGAACATTGTAACAATCCATCCGACAACGGCCATTTGTAACCTGAGTTTCAGATCTTGCAATGCAGTTAATCTTTCTAACGCCCTTGCAAACTCTTCTTCTGATAACTCACCACTGCCTAATTTTTCCTGCAATTCTTTTATCTCTTTGTCCAACCTCTGATTGAAACTTAAATCGCGTGCAAAAATCTTCTTGATTAACTCCTTAAGCTTGTCACGCATAAATTTAATTATCGAAAGAAGCCAATTTTTTTCTTTCTTCTCCTTGAGCATTTGGTAGATTTTCGGATCATCTACATTTACTTCAAAAAGGTTAAAGAGAGCTTCAAAGAAATTCCAGAAATCTCCGAGTACTCTTCCTTTTTCACAAGTGAAGTAATCCTCATCATCACCTTCTCCGATATGTAGCTCTGCTTGAGATGGGATTTCATCGATACAACTAAAAGCCTGACGCTCACACTCGAGCCTCCTGAGCAAATCTTGTCTGGTAAGCTCCTCTACGCACTGCCTCTATTGCTCTGATATAGCTAAAGTGACTTACGATAATTTGAAAAACAAAAATTCGTCATTCCGCTACTTGTTAGCGGAATCTATACCGCGAATGAATCGCGGTATGACGTAGGACTGCTGTCATCCCAGTGCGTGACACTTGTATCTTTATGATGTGAGGCATTAGAGCTAAAATACCTCACAGGGAGGGTGAAGCTGATGCGACACTAATGCCATTAAGCCAGATTTTGCTTCCCTCCCATAGAGTTAAAGACTGAACAGTATCTTTTGGAATTATATCCCGTATTACAAGGTTAGTCTAAACTCTCAGTTTATTTATAGTCTTGGAGGCAATTTTATGCAAGTAAATGCTATTTTGGGTGTGGATATTTCAAAAAAGAAATTTGATGTTTGTTAGTGGACAGTAAAAAACGACACAAAGTCTTTCAAAATAATCAAGATGGTTTTGCAAAACTTGTAGTTTGGTGCAATGGCCATGGAGCAAATCTTACTCATTTATGTCTTGAAGCAACTAGTTGGTATGGAGAAGATTTGGCTACTTTTATGCACGATTTAGGACATAATGTCAGTATAGTAAACCCAGAAAGCTTTTGGCAAAAGTGAGCTGCTCAGAAATAAGACAGATAAATCAGATGCAGCTATGATAGCTAGATTTTGTATCGCCAACAAACCTGCTCTTTGGAAGCCCATTGCACCTGAAATGAGGCATTTGAGGGAGCTTTACCGTTGCATGCAATCGCTAAAAGATGATAAGGTGCAACAGACAAATCGCTTGGAAAACAAAAATATGCATTCCAGTTGCAAAGAAGCTATATCTAAAGTAATTTTGGCAATAGAGGAGCAAATTATTGTTCTCGAAAAAGAAATTAATGAGCATATAAATAACTATCCACATCTAAAAAATATGGTGGAAAACCTTAAGACTATAAAAGGTATAGGATATCTTACTGCTGTTGCTGTTGTCGCAGAAATGCCATCAGTTGATAACTTTGACAATGCTAAACAATTTACAGCTTTTGCTGGTCTAAATCCAGGACATTATCAATCGGGATCGTCAGTAAGTAAGAGAAGTTGCATATGCAAAATAGGATCTGAGCGTATTCGAAAAGCTCTTTATATGCCAGCTATAGTAGTCAAAAACCATAATAATCATTTTCAAAAGTTTTGTCAGCGTCTAGCAAGTAAAGGCAAATGTCCAAAAGTCATAGTTCTTGCGTTAATGCGAAAATTAATGCATGTCTTTTTTGGTATTCTTAAAAATAATCAACCATTTAATTGTAATTTTGTTGGATAATTTGTTTGACAGCAGAGACAGTATCTGGGATCTCGTTCCTTAACTTTATAGGTAAATTATTTCAAATTGTGTCTAGCTGCAAGTATAATAATTTCCATTTATAGATAAAGTATGTTGCAAATGTTATGCCAAAGAATATAATAAAATCTATATCAAATATTTTACAAGAAAAAGTGGTGGTAGAGGCAAAAGTGAACACTAATAAGAACCAATTTAAGGAAAGCGCGTGCTAGAGCTTGAAAAAGCAGCAAGAATAAAAAATATTATTGAAAGGTTAAATGGCGTATGATATAATATATATAGTGTAAAAATGTAAATAATTTTATTGACATCTTTACATTAATAGTTCTTAAATATTTAGTACTGTAGAATTAAATTATTAAGTTTTATGAAGGAAGTAAAAATGGTGGAAAGCTTTTCAGGTAACAACAAAGGCAGTAATTTTATTGAGGAGGCAAAAATAATGGAAAATTTTTCAGATAATAACGGAAACGGTAGCTCAATCTTCCAAGGAAAAATCAGGGAGCAAGATTTCTCTGCAGAGCAGAAGTTAAATGAACTAAAAGCAGCCATAGAGGAGCTTACCAGACAAGATTTGCTCAGGAGGCTCGAGTGTGAGCGTCAGGCTTTTAGTTGTATCGATGAAATCCCATCTCAAGCAGAGCTACATATCGGAGAAGGTGATGATGAGGATTACTTCACTTGTGAAAAAGGAAGAGTACTCGGAGATTTCTGGAATTTCTTTGAAGCTCTCTTTAACCTTTTTGAAGTAAATGTAGATGATCCGAAAATCTACCAAATGCTCAAGGAGAAGAAAGAAAAAAATTGGCTTCTTTCGATAATTAAATTTATGCGTGACAAGCTTAAGGAGTTAATCAAGAAGATTTTTGCACGCGATTTAAGTTTCAATCAGAGGTTGGACAAAGAGATAAAAGAATTGCAGGAAAAATTAGGCAGTGGTGAGTTATCAGAAGAAGAGTTTGCAAGGGCGTTAGAAAGATTAACTGCATTGCAAGATCTGAAACTCAGGTTACAAATGGCCGTTGTCGGATGGATTGTTACAATGTTCGCAGAGATGTTTGGAGTTGAGTTGGCGGCTGCGGTAGCGGCATCTACAGAAAAAGAAGATAAAAAAGCAGAAAAAACATCATTAAAGGAAGAAGCAATTAAAGAAGTTCATAAAGACGTAGAAATCAAGGTAGATGAAAGAGAAAAGCCTAAAGTGCCAGTTTTCCTTTTTGAAATTTCACCAGGATTTGTAAGGCCAATTCCTCTGAGCAAACCAGAGCTTGATCTTTTGTCGAATTCTCTGAAAGATCGAGTGCCTTTTGTGCAAACACATGATAGAGGTAAGGAGGATATTGAGAATTTGCCAAAACAAGAAGTAAATAAAGAAGACAAAAAAGCGAAGCCGAAGAAAGGGGTGTGTCCACCTGATCCAAAGACTGCAACGAATACGACGGGGAAGGTACAAAATCGGAGAGTGCAAAGATGCGATAGTGATTGGCAAATAAGAAAAAACCTAGAGACCCACGGAAGCACTCCAAGCCGGCCTGCTCAAAGCTCTATTTCTAGCAAAGAAGCTTCGAATCAATCTGCTGAGAGTTCTATTCCTAGCGGAAGTGCTTCAGGACAATCTGCTCGGGAATCTGCTTCTAACAGAGAAGTCCCAGAGCAATCTAATCAAGCTAACAGAAGAGCTCCGAATCAATCTGTCAAAAGTTCTGTTGCTGATTATGAATACGATTTTACAGTTGGTGTTTGGAATGATGCTGAGAATGAAGGTTCTGTAAGTAATGCTCAGCCAGCAAGCGAATGTAGTAATGTAAAAGTTAATAATCATGTGGATTCAATGGGAAAGGCACCAGAAAGAGCACCATCAAGGGGATACTAGTGTAGCTTTAGATGACAAAAAGACTAGATCCCAGTGTCTGGGCACTGGGATGACACCCTTCTTAGTTGGGATGCCATTCTATGTTAGAATGGCTACTAAGGCGACAAGAAAAAGGAATTTTACTCTTTTTGGTACCTCTTTCTTGTCATTCCAGCGCGTGACGCTGGAATCTAGAAAACTGAATTTTATGAAAAAGAGTGAATAAAATTTTTTGAAAAAAAATATAAAAAAGTGCTTGCACTTAATTTTATTTTTAGTATATTAATTACATAATATTTTTACTGGAGGGCAATATGCCAAATGATAATGGTAAGGAAAGGTTCAAGGGAGAAAAAGAATGGGATGAGCGGAATGAGGGACCAGGTGGTGGACAATTGCTGGGAGTTAAAGGAGCAAGGCTTGATGATCATCGTGAAAAAGCCAAGGAGATAGAAGAAAGGAGGCGTCAGTCTGAGCAAAAAAATAATCCCGGTGGTCCTAGACGTTAAGTAAAGAGTAGCTGTTGTAATTTAAAAATGGGGAGGTTGGTATGCCTAATACAAAAACAGTAAGAGCATTGGTTAGTGCTTTTAATGTACATAATTATGCTCGTAATACAGTTAAAACTAATTTTACGCTGCAAAGCAGGTACGGGAAGGACTGTATCGTAGTCTCATTTGATAAAGGTATGGAGGATTATCAGTGTAGCGAATATCTTTACAATATAAAAAGGAAGATAGTAGGTGAGTTCTACGGTATTGAAGAAGGAGATACGGATGAGGTAGTGTTAAATACAGCCAAGTTAATTTTTGATGTTAAATCTTTTCCATTTAACGACTATAAAGGAGGCTGGTCTGTAGGTAAACAAGGTAGGATTGAGTTTGTAGCACCTATAGATCAAGGTGTAATTTTTAATTTGAAGTCTCATTTGGCTTCTTCACTTGTAAAGGATGTTTTAGAAGATATGCCAACTTGTAGCATAGTTACTAACTCATTCAACAAGGAAAAATATTTGTGTCATTCTAAATTTCCTAATAAAAAATTACGCAAGGAATTTGAGCGTGAGTTTTTATCAAGGATGAGGGAAAGATATGAGAATGCTCCTAAGAACCCTCTGGAGGGTGGAGACAATAGTGTATATATCAGGGACGTTTTTGATGACGCTCGTTTTATTGATAGTGTAACACGGCGTGCCACATGGCTTATAGGCCGTGATCTTCAAGCTGATAGCAAAATTCGTAGTGATGTAAGGGCATTTAAAGATTTGATAATGGAAGTTCTTGATCCATCAACACGTGTGGTGACAAGTGCCTTTTTGTGTGCCTCTCCTTTGAATAGAGAGGAAACCTCAATTCTTATACCTGTTATACTAAGTAATAGAGGAACTAGGTTTTTAACAAAGGAAGAAGCACGTGATATAAATCATAAATTTAATAATCCTGTACTTGATGATATGAGTGATAAAACTCAAGCAACATTCAAAGTAAATGGAAGCAGTGGGGTATATGGCATAGACTTTTCTAATAAAGAAATTTCTCACTGTATGATAACTAAAATTATAGAAAGCTCTGTAATCAATGCAAAACATGAACTGTCCATTGACCATGAGCTTCCTCGAACGCTATTAGCTGAAGCATCACCGACACGGGAGTTTCCCAAGCGAAGTCGTGGTGAAGAGTTAGAGAAGCATCCCAGGCGAAGATCAAAAAAAGAGGAAGAAACAGGGAGGCTGTTTCGGGTGCTTCGGGAGGGGATAGGTCAGGCTAGTACTTCTTCTCAGCAAACGGACGATATGCCACGCAGGTCATACACGAGCAGATGTAGACGGAAACCGTTAATGTCACAACCGTCGATGCTTAGAGAACTTTCATTATCGGAAGGTGATTATGGTGCGCCAAGAAGTGCTTGGAGAACAGTTGGTGAAAATCCAACACAAACAAAGTCTAGCCAACAGTTTGGAACAGACCACTATGTTGCATGAGGTAACGAGTGTAATAGAGCTAGTGGGATGGACAATGCAGGGCACAACGGAAGTGAAGGAGTGGAGTCCCGAAATACCTGAAGACATAGAGGTCGACATGTTCATGGCCATGGAAGACAGCATGAAGGATAACGTAAAGGCAAGTTATCACTCACTCTATCGGGATCTGAGACCGTGCCATGTATTGAAATGGACTTCAAGTGAACTTGGGAGATCCCATGCATTCCTATTAAGGTACGTTGGAACAAGTCAACAAAGGCAAGAACTAGCGGAAGATGCAGGGGAAGTCGGACTGATTGATAGTACTCAGAATGTGGGAAAGCCACGTACAAGGGGAAGCGATCAGCAATATAGTAACTGGAATAGGGATTGCTATGCCAATACAACGGAGGTAGGAATAACATGCGATATAAACTAAACCAGATAGCAGTAAGAGCAAAGCAAGATAAGCGACTAAAATTCACATCGTTAGTCCATCTGATAAATACAGAGAATCTTGCGAGATGTTATAAAGAACTGAAGCGTAACAAGGCTTGTGGAGTAGACCAGATAACAGTGGAATCATACGGAGAAAATCTGAATGAGAAACTCGAAGTGCTAGTAGAAAGTATGAAGAGGAAGCAATATCAACCACAACCAGTAAAGAGGGTATATATACCGAAAGCTGGAAGTAAAGAGAAACGCGGACTCGGAATACCATCGACCGAGGATAAATTAGTACAGATTATGCTGAAGAAGATATTAGAAAATATTTACGAGGCAAACTTTCTGGACAGCTCATATGGATTTCGACCAGGAAGAAACTGTCATCAAGCGGTAAATGCACTAGATAAAGCAGTTATGTACAAGCCAATAAACTACATTGTAGAAGTGGATATCAAGAAGTTCTACGATAATATACAGCATAAATGGCTAATGAGGTGTCTAAGGGAACGAATAACTGACCCAAATTTGCTGTGGTTAGTAAAGCGGTTTCTCAAGGCAGGGATAGTCGAAGCTGGAAATTATGAAGCAACAAAACAAGGTACACCACAAGGCGGTATAGTAAGTCCTGTATTAGCAAATATATACTTACATTATGTGTTGGATTTATGGATAGAAAAGAAATTTAAACCAAGATCCAGAGGATATATACAAGTAATAAGGTTTTGCGATGATTTTGTGGTTTGTTGCGAAAGTAAGGTAGACGCGGAAGAATTTCTGGAATTACTGA
This sequence comes from Wolbachia endosymbiont (group A) of Andrena fulva, assembly GCF_964026815.1. Classification (NCBI taxonomy): domain Bacteria; kingdom Pseudomonadati; phylum Pseudomonadota; class Alphaproteobacteria; order Rickettsiales; family Anaplasmataceae; genus Wolbachia; species Wolbachia endosymbiont (group A) of Andrena fulva. The sequence continues at coordinate 1,062,653 of NZ_OZ034701.1, read as the reverse complement.
AACAAAGGCTAAATAAATTTGGGTTGGAAGTATCTGAAAACAAGACCAGAGTAGTAAAGTTTGGCAAGAGGGAGTGGCAACGAGCGATAAGAGAGAAACGAAGGACGGAAAGTTTCAATTTTCTGGGGTTTACGCACTATGGTGCAAAAAGTCGTCGTGGTAGATTAATGATGGGACATAAAACCTCTAAGTTAAATCTAGCCAGAAAACTAAAAGAAATCAAGGAGTGGTTGAAAATAGTCCGCGGAAGTATTCGACTTAAAGATTGGTGGCAAGTACTGAAGGCTAAATTAACAGGACACTATAACTACTTTGGTATTAGCGGAAATTATTGGTGTTTGAAACAATTTTACACATCAGTAAGAAAGCTAGCATTTAAATGGATAAATCGGCGTAGTCAGAAAAAGAGTATGACCTGGGAACAGTTTGTACACTACGTAGAAGTAAATCCATTACCAAAGCCAAAAATACATTTTTCTTTATATGCATAAGAGGGACGACTGTGAAAACTAATATTGATGAGCCGTGTGCGGGAAATCTGCAAGCACGGTTCTTTAGGGGGAGTTGTAGTAATAAAACTCAAACGAGAGGAGTAAAGCTACAGCTTCTACCGAACAAAGTATGCTAATAGAGATTCGGGATCAGAAAATGACCTGTAGATCATCATCGATTCCTTCTCCTATAGCATGGAATGATTCAATGTCCTTAAATTCTGGGGTTTCTGAAGATTCTCCAAAAGATACGGCGAACATTTGTAATAAGGAACCTGAAAAACAGCAAGTTACTAAGGAAAAGGAAGAAGAAAAGTTGTTTAAAGCATTGCTTTATTGGTTTAACTTAAATAATTATGCTTTGGATCCTCCTCATACTAACTTTATTGTAAAAAATGGGAAGATTGCTAGTTTAATTGATGATAGTGTTGATGTAAAAGAGTATTTAGAGGAGATAATAGATAAAACGAAAGAAGAGTATCGTGTCAATAAGAAAGAAGCCTGTGATCTCAATGAGTTTCCATTTAAATTTCTTTCTAGTTGTGAGGAAAACCAAGAAACAACAGTTGTTGCTAATATAAGTCGTGGTGCCTTACTTAACTTAAAAGAACTTTTTAGTCGGGAGCATGAGGGAAAAGTAGAAATAAAAGATATCGACATTAACATCGTCGAAAAGGCAGTGAAATCTGAAAAGGACAAATGGGTAAATTTTCAGGTGCAAGAACATGGGTTATCCCCTAAAAAAGCAATTAAAACCTGTTATCCCGATGAAAGCGTATTAGAATATATTTCAATTACAAAAGACAAAGGTGGATACTGGATTAACCGTGATTATGATGGTTCGGAAGTAGAGTCGTTTAGGAAAGAGCAATGGCCTGCTAAAGGTACTAGAAATACTACTACTACCTTTAAAAAGATAGAGGAGAGTAAAAAGGATGACAGCAGCAGCGGTTACTCTTCCGGGTTCGTAACTGATGCTGAAAACGTAAGCTCAAAAGCTGAGGCAACAACAAGTGGTTATGAGTCTATGGATTGTGAGAATACTGGAGAAAGATCGCCAAAACGTAAGTCTCCATCGCCTGAAGATGGAGGTAGTCCAAGAAAATCTCCGAAAAGAGATTCTTTACCACTTTCAAGGCTGGAGTCGTTAAGTTTGAGTAGTTCCTCTCATCAAATAGGTAAGTGTTAGGCTTATTAATTTCACTGCTCTCAGCCACCCAAGTGTTTTATTAGGGTTGGGGCCAAAGCCCCTGACCCTGGGGATGCTGTCGGTGGTTTTTTCTTGTCCATTGTAAATATTGTACCGTACTGTCCACTTGATCATCATAACGGGCTTCTGGGAACATTAAAATCTCATACTCAAAATCATTGAGCCATATTGCTTGCTGTGGCAGAAAAACCCTGCCAGACTCTATCACCGGAACAATTTGATAAAATCGAGTGAGTTTGTCATTGTGTGGAATTATTTCGATAATGGGTAGATCACTGTTTGCTTTTAGCTCTTGTGTTAATTGCTGACCACTTGTTTTTGCTTCAATCAAAATTGCGTGTGGCGTCCATCTTGCAGCTAGTGACAGAACTTGCTCTTTAAGCTTTGGGTACTCAAGCTTTGCTCGATATACATCAAGTAAATAGAATTTATAGCATTTCTCATAATAGTCCGAACAGGTCATAGGAAGGCAGAATCAACAGCACGACGAAAGGATTCGAATAGAGGAATGTTTTTCCTGGCTCTGTTTTTTATAGCAAACCAATGATGCTCAATTTTGTTGAAATCTGGAGAATAAGGCGGCAGATACAAAATTTCTGCACCAACCCCTTTAGCAAGCTCGATAATCTTATCAGACTTATGAAAAGTAGCATTGTCAAGAATGACAGTCTGTCCAGGTTCCAAGATCGGTGTCAAAAATTGCTCAAACCATCCATTAAAAACATCCATATTACAGTGGCCTTCAAAGGTTAACGGAACAACTATCTTTCTTCCACTTAAGGCTGCAACCATACTGATTCGTTGAGTTTTCTTTCCAGATTTTAAGGCATAAAACCGCTGTCCTTTCTGGCAATATCCGTAGGGGTAGTCTTCGGTGTTATCAATGCCAGACTCATCTATATACACTAAGTTTTTAGGTTCTTTTGTCGCTATAATTTTCAAAAATTCAGCACGTTTTTCTTCGTTTCTTTCCTTGTATCCATATGTCTTTTTTTGCGCGTAAATCCAATTTTTTTAAGGGCTCGATAGATCGTTTGGATACTAACGTTGTTCCAAAGTTTAGCCATTTCCGATAGAGTCTTTCCTCCGTGTTCTCTGGCAAATTTGGCAAAGGTATCCCAGTCGGTAATTTTGTGATTGTAACCCCCATTTCCAAGTTTTTTTGATTGAAAGTCTCCTGTTTCTTTTCTTCTTTGCTGCCACTCCCATAAAGTAGTTCGTCCAATCTTAAATCTTGCTGCCACTGTTTCTCTGCTTTCTCCTTCGTCTAGCGCTTCCATTGCTTTTTTTCTTAAATCATAACTATATGCTGCTGGCATTCAACCTCCTTATCATCATCTACCCTTATCCTATCACATCCGGACTTTTATGGAAAGAGCTATAATATGGATGTTTTTAATGGATGGTTTGAGCAATTTTTGACACCGATCTTGGAACCTGGACAGACTGTCATTCTTGACAATGCTACTTTTCATAAGTCTGATAAGATTATCGAGCTTGCTAAAGGGGTTGGTGCAGAAATTTTGTATCTGCCGCCTTATTCTCCAGATTTCAACAAAATTGAGCATCATTGGTTTGCTATAAAAAACAGAGCCAGGAAAAACATTCCTCTATTCGAATCCTTTCGTCGTGCTGTTGATTCTGCCTTCCTATGACCTGTTCGGACTATTATGAGAAATGCTATAATTGAATAAATAACCTCCTTATTTTCAGAAATCATTGGCAAACAAATGTGATGCCATATGTTTTTTGGCTTGGATAAGAGGTGCCCAGTTAAGTCTTCCAGGTGGAGCCTATGCATCACAAGCACAATTACTCCTTTTTTTCTATCGTTGAGTCTCGTTACTAAAGTCTGATCGAACCAGTTTGTGGCACGTTTTCTAAATGTTTCACTCAAAGCTTGAGCAGGGTTAAGCGGATCATCCACAATAATAAAGTCACCACCTTCACCGGTTAATGTTCCTCCAACTGATGTTGCGATTCTAAATCCTCTCTGCACTGTTTGGAATTTATATTTAGTGTTCTGGTCTTTGGATAGTTCTACTTCTGGAAATAGCTTTTTATACCAATCAGATTGCATTATGCACCTCGTATCAAGCGAATGTTTTTCACTAAGCAACTTAGAATAACTTGCAACTATTATTCTTGCAGTTGGCTGATTTCCCAGTATCCATGCGGGCCACGCAACACTCATACATATGGACTTCATTGAACGCGGAGGCATATTGAATATTATGCGCCTTACTTCGCCAGCATTCGCTGCTTCCAGCCTGTCTGCTATGACTTTTATGTACTGATAATCATTATACTCACATCCCGGCACCACTGTTTGAAAGCACAGTTCAATGAATTTTAGAAAGTTCATGTTAGACCTCCTATAGTATCACCCAAGTAACCCCTATGGTGTTATCCAAGTGGCCGACACTGGTTCCTTTATGACGGCGTCATGCAAGTAGCTGACACTGGAATGACATCCTTTGATTTTTTATATGGTTATGCAAGAAATCTAGTGTAGATTTTTATTTATTTTATAAGATTGAAGTGTTACAGTAGCGAGCTTACAACACTACTGTTTTGTAAATTTAGTGAATAAAATTACTTCTTCAACTTTATCGAAGTAAAGAATTGATTTCCATTGCGGTAAATGAGCAACATTATTGAATCTTTACCGTTTTTCTTTACTGCTGAATCAACTTGTTTTTGAAAATCATTAGTATTTTCTATATCGGTTCCATCTAATTGGATAATAATGTCTCCTTTTTTAATACCACGCAACGTGGCATTACTGTTACTATCTACATTGGTAACTATCACACCTTTTGTAGGTACATTATTTTTACTTTCTTTTGATTCTTTTGGCAGATTTGAAACAGTTAAACCGGTTACATAATCAGATGTTGATTTATTTTCTTCTTGATTGTTATCTTGGCCATCATTTGTAGATTCTCCGATCACAACTTTAATATTAACCTCTTTGCTCTTTCTAAGTAACTTAACTTGCACTTTTTTCTCAGGTCCAGCTCTTGAAACCATTTGAGGTAATTGTGTCATTCTATCGATTTTTTTACCGTCAAATTCTAATAATATATCACCTACTTTAATCCCACCTTTTTCTGCAGGACTATCCTTTACTATACTTGCAACCAATGCGCCTTTTATATCTTTTAAACCCAAGGACTCAGCAAATTCTTTCGTTATAGGCTGAACTTGCACACCAAGCCAACCATGTTTTATTTTTTTGCCACTTTTTAATGTGTCAATAATTGACATAGCTAAATTAGATGGTATGGCAAAACCTATACCCACGTTGCCGCCAGACTCAGATGGAGAATAGATAGCAGTATTAATACCTATAACTTTTCCATTTAAATCAAATAACGGTCCTCCAGAGTTACCCCTATTAATTGCAGCATCAGTTTGAATAAATTCATTCATAGTGCCAATACTAATGTCCCTGGACCTTGCAGATATAATTCCTGTGCTTACAGAGCCACCCAAACCAAATGGGTTACCTATTGCCATAACCGTATCACCAACCCTTGCTTTATCAGAATCACCAAATGCAACAGAAGAAAGATCTTTATCAGAATTAATCTTAAGCACAGCAAGATCAGTTCTTGCATCATAGCCTAAAACTTCTGCTTTGAAATAAGTATTATCGTTCATAGTAACTGTGATATCTTTGGCGTTTTTAATAACGTGATAATTGGTTACTATAGTTCCACCTTTATCTATAATAAACCCAGAACCAAGCAACACCACCTCTTTGTTAACACTAGGGCCCCTATCCATAAAAAACTGATCAAAATGCTCAAAAAACTCTCTAAAATCATCAAAAAAATTATTTCCTGGCATAGATGGAACTCTAGTTCTGCTGTTATTTTCTTGTTTGATTATTTGTTCGCTTGAAATATTTACAACCGCAGGAATGAGTTCTTCCACTAGATCGGCAAGTCCTTGATTACAGTTACATCCAGTATTGCTAGCATTAACAACTTTTTTTGCGTTCCAGTCGAACACATTAGCGTATGAAGAGAATGAAATCAAAAAACATGCAAATATAGATAAAATAATTTTCATAGACTATTTCCACCCCTTATTTAAAATATCTAAAAAGTTATTGTTTGGTGAAAGTACAAATTTAGTATTATTTTCGGCAAATGATTTACTGTAAGCGCTCATAGAGCGATAAAAGTTAAAGAACTCTTCATCAACCTTAAATGCCTCATTATAAATTCTAGTTGCTTCAGCATAACCACGGCCCCTTATTTCGTACGATTCTTTTACTGCACTGGAGATAATTTCCCTTTTTAATTTATCAGCTTTTGATCTAACTTCCTGCCCAGCTTGCTCTCCTTCTGCTCTAATTTCTTTTGCTTCTTTTTCCCTTTCAGTTTGCATACGGCGAAATATTGCAGAACTATTTTCTTCTGGTAAATCTGCTCTCTTAATTCTTACATCTATTATTTCTATGCCAAATTTTTCAGCTTCAGAATAAACTCCACGCTGAATCAATTGCATAACCTCTGATCTTTTTTCATTCAACAAGCTAATCAACGAAAATCTGCCTATATTTTCTCTTATGTGAGCTTCTATAACCGGATATAATCTTCTAACCAGACCTGATTCATTCCTCACAGCCTGGTAAAAAGTAACAGGATTTGTTATTTTATATTTTGCATACGCATCTACTATAATACGTTTTTGATCCGCTGTTATCACTTCCCTTGGGATCTTATCAGGACTTAAATCTAAAACTCTTTTATCAAGAAACTCTACACTATTTATGAATGGCAACTTAAAATATAAGCCACTTTCCCTAACATCCCTTACAACTTTACCCAGTTGTATAACTATTGCTTGCTTTGTTTCTTGCACAACAAATATTGAATTAGATAAAGCAATCAACAATAAAACAACAAATACAGAAACAAAAACAATTTTAATATTACTACTCATGGTTATTTTCCTAAATTTGTAAGAGGTAAATAAGAAAACATACCTTTCAGATCATCAGTTACAACAACTTTGTCTACCTTACTGAAAATATTTTCCATAGTTTCAAGATAAATACGATTCTTAACGAGAGAAGGATTCTGTCTATATTCCTCATAAAGAGATAAAAAGCGATTTGCATTACCTTTTGCTTCATTTATTATTTCATTTTCATATGCTTGTGCATCTAATTTTATCTTTATCGCTTCACCCTTTGCTCGAGGTATAATATCATTATTATAAGCATATGCTTCGTTTATAGTACGCTCTTTGTCTGCACGAGCACTTTGTACATCTCTAAACGAACTGATTACTTTTTCTGGTGGATCAATTTTTTTCATTTGAACAGATAAAATCTCTATACCCATTTGGTATCCATCAAGAATCTGCTGCAATAGAATTCTAGTATCTCTAGAAATTTCTGGTCTGCCTTGACCAAGTGCAAAAGAGATCGTATTTTTACCTATTATTTCTCTCATGGCACTTTCAGCAGCATTTTTAACACTGAAACCGGGTTTGTAATCCCGCACTTTGAATAAATAGTCCTTAGCATCTCTAACGCGCCATTGAACCTCGAAGTTAACGTTGACTATATTTTCATCTCCAGTTAGCATCACGCCTTCACCGCGATCTGTATCTCGCCCATAAGAACTACTTACCCCAATTTCTTCACGATTTACTTCCTTAACGTTCACTTTAAAAACCTTGCCAATAGGGTAGGGGAAGTGATAACGCAAACCAGGTGTTTCTGTATTAGAATATTTACCAAAGGTAAGTTCTATACTTTCTTCACTAGGATGGACAATATAAAAGCCAGTGCAAGCATAGAACAGCAAAATAATGAAAATGATGAAATAAGGTTTTTTGCCCCTGTTTCTGGTTAATCCATTAAGAAAGAACCTTATATCAGATACAGCTTTACTTAAAATATCTTCATTATTAGGAGTTTTGTTCCCTACCGGTTTCTTTCCCAGATTCCAAGGATTATTATCATCAAACATAATGATTGATTCTATAATTAATACGCTAATATTACTTCTTTAATAAGAAAATGCAAACATAAATTGCTATTTTATTTACAAATTAATCATCAGGATGGAAAACATGATCGTACACTTCCTTTTCTCTATGTAATATGGTCGACTCTATGGAATTTTCTGGCTTTTTTTTGAATTCTTTGTTGTCACTCTTTAAGTGCACTACGTCTTTGTGAAAATGGGAATTATACCTAAATAGTAAAGCTATTATTATTAAAGTTATAACAGCCAAAAAGATGAGTGTTCTTTTTCTATACTTCATAAATGCTGCAGCTTCTTGACCTAATTTTCTATGTTACCACAAAACACGTCAAGCGAAATTATTTGAAGACAAATAAATACTGGCAATCAATTTAACACTAACTTAAGAATCAAGGAATACAATTATAATATATTTAATTAATAGTGAGGTTTAAAATGTTACATAATGAAAAAAATTCAAATTCTGTTGGAACTCAACAAAACCAACCAGAAGATAGTTTTGATTTGAATAAAACGATGCAAAATCTACCAAATTCAGATATTGCTAATGATCCCAAGAAGCTAAAAGAAAGAATTACTGACCTGTTAAAAGGGGATACAAAATTCTCTAAGATGAAACAAGGAGATAAGATTCTTGTAGTAAGTGCAGCAAGTGGATTATTTACGGCAGTACTACCACTTTTGGCAGTTGGTGCAACACTTGCTATACCAGGTGCTATAGTTGGTCTTGCTTTATATTTCGCTGTAAAAGTCGCTGTAAAAACAGTTCAATCTGGATATAAAGGGCTCAAGTGGTCAGCAGAAAAAACAGTTGATGGGGCGAAATATACTGCTGGGAAAGTTAAGGACGCATCAACATACGCTGCCGGAAAAGTTAGAGATGGTGCTGTGCATGTTAAAGATAAGGTGAAAGAAGGTTATGAACATTCAGTAGATTCACTGAAAAAAGGCGCTAGTTTTGTAGGCGAAGGAGTGGCAAATAAGTTCCATAAGGCATCTGGTGAGACGGACTATTTAGATAAGGTAAAAAGGTTTACTCCAGATGCAATTAAGAAATCTGACGAAATAAGAAATGATATGAAAGCAATTTTTGCTGATAAAGGAAATAATTCTGGGTTAGTGAAAAATGTACTTTCTGGAATATCGTCAGAAATTGATTTAAAAATGGCAGAGAAGGCAAAATCAGGGGAGATTGAACATACTTCTGGATGGCAAGTACAGAAAGAATTCATTAATAATTTAAATGAAAAAAGCTTGCATAACTTGTTAACACAAAGGTCATTACCTAAAGATAGTTATTTCATCGACAGTGTTTTCTCTGAACATTACGATGAAATTAAGAAGGTTATTAAAGAATGTAGAGAAAATCATTTGTACTCAAGCGTAAGCAATATGTTTGACAGAGCAGAGAAAAAAGCTAACAGGCCTTCTGTCAAAAGTTTAACTAGGTCTGTGTCATCATCATTCTCTTCACTGGGAAGAAAAGGCTCTGAACAATCTAACAGCTTGTCAAAAAGCAATTCACTAAATTCTATAGGAACTGAAAGTACTGCTACTGTCTCTGATTCAGATTCTCAGAACTTTGCAACAGTCCGTAGAAGCAATTCATCTAGTAGCTTAACTCCTAAGCTTACTCCAGTTGCTCCACCAGAACTACCTAGAAGCGCCTCATTGACTAACTTAAATGGACAAAGTTCTTTCAGTGAAGATGTTCTCAGTGATCCTATTGTGGAGCAAAACCTGGATAGTTTGAGTAACAGAACTCTCACTCACAGTAATTCTACTGATAGTGGAATGGGTTCTGGTTCTTCTACGCTAACAAGAAAACAAGTTCTTCCTTTAAAAGAAGAATTTGACAGAGAACTCGAAGAAAAGTTGGCAAAACGACGCGCATCTCTAGATCAACCTAGTGCAGAACCTGTCAACTCAAGAGCTACAGCAACTCCAGGAACAGTGTAATAAGTAAAACTTCTACCTTCTCCAAAAGGATGTTACTCAATGAGTAACGTCCTTTTTTTGTTTTTAAACTATAGAAAAATCCTAGATCCCAGCGGTATGCGTACAACCGTATGAACATTGTGATTTCTCTGCTAGGAAAGGTGTCATCCGAGTAGCTGACACTGGGATCCAGGAAAGTTTGCTTGTTTACAAGCAAACTAGCATAGAAAGTGGTTACAACGTTTTCGATGAGATTATATGGAAAACTGGATTCCAGTGTCAAGCACTGGAATGACATCACAGGGGCACTGGGATGACACCTTTACGTTTGAGGCAAACTAGCTATAACACTTAACATACTACCTTTGCAAACAAATGTTCATACAGTACGCGCTGGCGTTATTTTCTCTTGATGAATAAATCTCGGTAGAGTATAGTAGCAATGCATTTATGTAGCTACTAATGAATAATTTAGTTTTGGTTTATACAACTTTTTCAAATTTTGAGGAGGCTAAAACTGTTTCTGAAGAATTGTTAAACGAGAAATTAATTGTATGTGTAAATATATTTCCCGAAGTGAATTCTCTGTATTTATGGGAAGGTAAAATTAGTAATAGTTGTGAAGTAGTGGCAATTATGAAGAGCAGGAATGATCAAGTTGATAAAATTGTAGAAAAAATCGAAGCAATGCATTCTTATGATCAGCCAGCTATTGCTGTGATGCCCATAGAAAAAGCAAATAAATCTTTTACTAATTGGGCTAATAGTGTTATTGATGTAAGTAGTATTGGGGTGTAGCCAAGTGGTAAGGCAGCGGTTTTTGATACCGCCACGCGAAGGTTCGAATCCTTCCACCCCAGCCATATTGAAGTGGGTGTGAAATGATATCACTTTTCTATAAATTAAGATTATTGAATTATATATTAGGTAGTCTAAAAGATATAATTGTGAAACTGTTTCTCTTCACAATGTATCTTTACACATTCAGCATTGTGCTCATGTTTCTCAGCAATGGTTTTTGGTATGCTGTAGAATTTTGCTCTTTCAAAAATGCGTTTTACCGTTTGTTTCAATATTGCAAGTGGTATTATGAAAATAGGGAAGATCTCGGTTACGGAATTTCTATTCGAATATTAGTGGCGTTTCTTACTCCGCATTTTCTCTATAAATTATTACTTGGCACAGGCTGGAAGTCCTTTTTAAAGGAAAAGATAATACAGATACTCAACACAAGAAGAAAAAAGGGTAGTGAGTTCAGTAACAGTAGCAAACCAAGTGGCAGTAGTTATAGTGATAAGAATAATTACAGCAATAACAGTGGTAACAATGAGCGTCAAGCTCAAGATGCAAAGCGAAAAGTAAACATGATAAAGCAGCTATTAATCAAAGATATAGAGGCAACTATAGATAGGAGATTGAATTATATTTTTTTCGGTAAAAGGAGTAAACCTCATTAAGTATATAAAAAGGCTTTATCTAGTAAGGCTTTTTAAGGTTGGCTGTATTTTATTTTTTACGTATACCGGATCACAATCAGCCAATATACATGTGTGCACAAAATCTTGACTAAAGTCTGACAACCAAGAAATTGCCTTACGTTTTTCTACCAAGCTTTCTGTTTTTTTACAGTTACTTGCTGCATCAATCATTGCCTGCGCTATTACTGATTTCCACAGCAAATAATACCTTTGTATATCATCTGACGTACTATTTGTTTCATAGTGGTTAAAAAATTCTTTAAAATTGAAGTTGTTTGACATAATGATACCTCTTTGGATTGAAATTTGAAATGATTTGAGTTTATGTCGCCACAGCAGATTCCGCTAACACGTAGCGGGATGACGATTGTCAGGGCAGCGCCCCTATGATGTCATTCAAGTAGCTGACACTGGGATCCAGCCTTTCTGCAATCTCATCGAAAACGTTGTAACCACTTTCTATGCTAGTTCGCTTGTGAGCAACCTGGATTCCAGTGTCAAGCACTGGAATGACACCCTTTACGGGCTCTTAAATTGCAACTAATCTAAATATTTAAGAAATTTACCAAATGAAAAAAAAGGCAAAAGAAGCCCCGTGGTTATTATCCGCTTTAAAATATTGGCGTTTTTTATGTTTTAAACGCTTGACAAGCGAAATTCAGCTGCTTTTAATTGCAACTAACTTACGCTGCAAATGTTTAAGAAATTTACTAAGCAGAAAAAAAGACAAAGAATCCCCGAGTTAGCTAGTCTTTTACTATCTCTGTCGAGTATTGGCATTTTTTGATGTCTTGTAACGCTTTATAAGCGCGTTCAGCTTATTTAGATAAAAATCTAGATGTAGATGAAGTTTTGTAAAGACATACAGTATCTATATACTGCAAAAAATTGAACATAAGACGCCGATACATTAAGTAATCCTTACCTTTTAATCTGCAGATTGGCGAAAGCAAATACAATAGCTTCAGTTTCATGATAAGGGGGCTGGCGAGGTTTGTCAAGGGTGCGCCAAGAAGTGCTTGGAGAACAGTTGGTGAAAATCCAACACAAACAAAGTCTAGCCAACAGTTTGGAACAGACCACTATGTTGCATGAGGTAACGAGTGTAATAGAGCTAGTGGGATGGACAATGCAGGGCACAACGGAAGTGAAGGAGTGGAGTCCCGAAATACCTGAAGACATAGAGGTCGACATGTTCATGGCCATGGAAGACAGCATGAAGGATAACGTAAAGGCAAGTTATCACTCACTCTATCGGGATCTGAGACCGTGCCATGTATTGAAATGGACTTCAAGTGAACTTGGGAGATCCCATGCATTCCTATTAAGGTACGTTGGAACAAGTCAACAAAGGCAAGAACTAGCGGAAGATGCAGGGGAAGTCGGACTGATTGATAGTACTCAGAATGTGGGAAAGCCACGTACAAGGGGAAGCGATCAGCAATATAGTAACTGGAATAGGGATTGCTATGCCAATACAACGGAGGTAGGAATAACATGCGATATAAACTAAACCAGATAGCAGTAAGAGCAAAGCAAGATAAGCGACTAAAATTCACATCGTTAGTCCATCTGATAAATACAGAGAATCTTGCGAGATGTTATAAAGAACTGAAGCGTAACAAGGCTTGTGGAGTAGACCAGATAACAGTGGAATCATACGGAGAAAATCTGAATGAGAAACTCGAAGTGCTAGTAGAAAGTATGAAGAGGAAGCAATATCAACCACAACCAGTAAAGAGGGTATATATACCGAAAGCTGGAAGTAAAGAGAAACGCGGACTCGGAATACCATCGACCGAGGATAAATTAGTACAGATTATGCTGAAGAAGATATTAGAAAATATTTACGAGGCAAACTTTCTGGACAGCTCATATGGATTTCGACCAGGAAGAAACTGTCATCAAGCGGTAAATGCACTAGATAAAGCAGTTATGTACAAGCCAATAAACTACATTGTAGAAGTGGATATCAAGAAGTTCTACGATAATATACAGCATAAATGGCTAATGAGGTGTCTAAGGGAACGAATAACTGACCCAAATTTGCTGTGGTTAGTAAAGCGGTTTCTCAAGGCAGGGATAGTCGAAGCTGGAAATTATGAAGCAACAAAACAAGGTACACCACAAGGCGGTATAGTAAGTCCTGTATTAGCAAATATATACTTACATTATGTGTTGGATTTATGGATAGAAAAGAAATTTAAACCAAGATCCAGAGGATATATACAAGTAATAAGGTTTTGCGATGATTTTGTGGTTTGTTGCGAAAGTAAGGTAGACGCGGAAGAATTTCTGGAATTACTGAAACAAAGGCTAAATAAATTTGGGTTGGAAGTATCTGAAAACAAGACCAGAGTAGTAAAGTTTGGCAAGAGGGAGTGGCAACGAGCGATAAGAGAGAAACGAAGGACGGAAAGTTTCAATTTTCTGGGGTTTACGCACTATGGTGCAAAAAGTCGTCGTGGTAGATTAATGATGGGACATAAAACCTCTAAGTTAAATCTAGCCAGAAAACTAAAAGAAATCAAGGAGTGGTTGAAAATAGTCCGCGGAAGTATTCGACTTAAAGATTGGTGGCAAGTACTGAAGGCTAAATTAACAGGACACTATAACTACTTTGGTATTAGCGGAAATTATTGGTGTTTGAAACAATTTTACACATCAGTAAGAAAGCTAGCATTTAAATGGATAAATCGGCGTAGTCAGAAAAAGAGTATGACCTGGGAACAGTTTGTACACTACGTAGAAGTATAGCTCTTTCCATAAAAGTCCGGATGTGATAGGATAAGGGTAGATGATGATAAGGAGGTTGAATGCCAGCAGCATATAGTTATGATTTAAGAAAAAAAGCAATGGAAGCGCTAGACGAAGGAGAAAGCAGAGAAACAGTGGCAGCAAGATTTAAGATTGGACGAACTACTTTATGGGAGTGGCAGCAAAGAAGAAAAGAAACAGGAGACTTTCAATCAAAAAAACTTGGAAATGGGGGTTACAATCACAAAATTACCGACTGGGATACCTTTGCCAAATTTGCCAGAGAACACGGAGGAAAGACTCTATCGGAAATGGCTAAACTTTGGAACAACGTTAGTATCCAAACGATCTATCGAGCCCTTAAAAAAATTGGATTTACGCGCAAAAAAAGACATATGGATACAAGGAAAGAAACGAAGAAAAACGTGCTGAATTTTTGAAAATTATAGCGACAAAAGAACCTAAAAACTTAGTGTATATAGATGAGTCTGGCATTGATAACACCGAAGACTACCCCTACGGATATTGCCAGAAAGGACAGCGGTTTTATGCCTTAAAATCTGGAAAGAAAACTCAACGAATCAGTATGGTTGCAGCCTTAAGTGGAAGAAAGATAGTTGTTCCGTTAACCTTTGAAGGCCACTGTAATATGGATGTTTTTAATGGATGGTTTGAGCAATTTTTGACACCGATCTTGGAACCTGGACAGACTGTCATTCTTGACAATGCTACTTTTCATAAGTCTGATAAGATTATCGAGCTTGCTAAAGGGGTTGGTGCAGAAATTTTGTATCTGCCGCCTTATTCTCCAGATTTCAACAAAATTGAGCATCATTGGTTTGCTATAAAAAACAGAGCCAGGAAAAAATTCCTCTATTCGAATCCTTTCGTCGTGCTGTTGATTCTGCCTTCCTATGACCTGTTCGGACTATTATGAGAAATGCTATAAATCCATTACCAAAGCCAAAAATACATTTTTCTTTATATGCATAAGAGGGACGACTGTGAAAACTAATATTGATGAGCCGTGTGCGGGAAATCTGCAAGCACGGTTCTTTAGGGGGAGTTGTAGTAATAAAACTCAAACGAGAGGAGTAAAGCTACAGCTTCTACCGAACAAGTTTTTTCGTTTCTGCGGGCTACCTGGTTTTCCTACTGAAATTTTGAAAAATGTAATCTACTCCTATATTCAAATATATCAAGCAGTAATTCAAAATCAGCCATTGCGCCTTTTGCGTTATTATACGCGAGATTGAGCAGCTCTTTGTCCTGATATAAATCAGCAAATTTAAATTCCATACATCCTGATTGTTTTGTGCCTAAAATATCTCCACTGCCTCTTAGCATCATATCCCTTTCAGCAATGTAAAATCCATCTTGTGACTCACACATGATCTTTAACTTTGAAGATGAGCTTTTACTTAAATTATCGTATAATAATACACAAAAAGATGGCTTGTTTCCTCGCCCTACTCTGCCTCTTAACTGATGCAATTGTGATAACCCAAATTGCTCTGCATTTTCTATAATCATGATGGTTGCATCTGGCACATCTATACCAACTTCTATCACAGTGGTTGCAACAAGCAGAGAAAATTCATTCCTTTTGAAGGAAAACATAACTTGATCTTTCTGCTCCTGAGTCAATTTTCCGTGTATTATCCCGACTTTATCAAGAAATGGTTTTTGTAATTCCTGAAAACGCATCTCTGCTGCAGCAATATTGGTCTCTTCGTTTTCTTCTATATATGGACAAATCCAATATGCTTTTTCGCCCCTGTTTATAGCACCTTTTAGCTTTTCAATAACATCTGGCACCCTACTAATGTTCATAGTTACAGTTTTTATTGGCAATCTGGATTTTGGTTTTTCTTTCAAAATTGAACATTCAACGTCACCATACATAGCTTGCTGCAAAGTTCTTGGAATGGGAGTTGCAGTAACGAAAAGTATATCGGCATTTTCTCCTTTTCCTACCAAGCGATTTCTCTGCATCACTCCAAATCGCTGTTGCTCGTCTATGACTGCAAGCCCTAAATTTTTAAATGTAACGTTAGCTTGAAATAGTGCATGAGTGCCAATCACTATATTTAAAACACCACTTGCAAGTTCGTTCATGATAATCTTTCTTTCCTTGCGCGAAGTTTTACCAGTAAGCAGCGCAACTTTTATATCGGTACAGGATAAAACTTCCTCAATCCAATTATAATGTTGCTCCGCCAAGATAGTAGTCGGTGCCATTAGAGCTGCCTGCATGTTGTTTTCTACCACATTTATCATCGCAAAAAGTGCAACTACGGTTTTGCCACTACCAACATCACCTTGCAGCAAGCTTATCATGCGATACTTGGATTTTTGTCTCTCTGAGATCTCATCTATTGCACGAGTTTGATCATTTGTTAATTGAAACGACAATTCATTTAAAACTTGCTTTTTGTATTTACTCAATATTATAAATTCTCTTCCCCTTTCTTTCACATGATTTTTTCTTGCAAGTTTCAGCGCTAGCTGATACGCAAACAATTCATCATAAGCAAGCCTTTTTCTACAAACCTCAGCTTCCACCAATGAGCTTGGTCTGTGCAACTTTATGATGCTTTCCCTCCAACTTAACCATTTTTTTTGCTTGATTAATGTATCATCTATCCACTCTGGTAAATCAGGCAATTCCTTTAGATTAGAGCTTATTATGTTCCCAATGCGCTTATTGGTAATGCCACGGCATAATTGGTAAACTGGCTCTATGCAAGCTATTTTTTTAAATTGGTTGATGTCAAGCGACACGTAATCTGGATGAGTAATTTGCCAATGTTCAGCAAATTTTTCGAGTTTGCCACTGATGATCACATTCGCTCCAATTGGAAATAGTTTATATAAATACTTAACTGAGTAATTAAAAAAGACTATGAATATATACTGACTCTCACTTTCAACGACTATTTTATATGGTCTACCTCTAAAAGTGGGCGACTGATGTTCATAAACTTTTGCAATGAAAGTTGTAAATTCTCCAACTCGAGCATCAGATAGTAACTTGCTTCTATCCACATAACTAAGTGGCTTATAAAACAGCAGATCCACCACCTTGTCCCCACCACAAAGTTTAGGCAATATTGCGGAATGGAACTTAGGTATATTCTCCAGCCTGCTATTTAGAAAAATCTGATTGCTCATTGAGATTCATACATGTGTAAAACTGTTATAGAGCCTTTTTAAAATCTTGTCACCTTATGGTCAGGTATGCACTATAGCTAGCACAGCTCTCTAACGTTATACCGCGATTCATTCGCGGTATCTCAGCCGCTAACACGTAACGGAATGACGAATTTGTTGTTTTTAAAATCGTCGGTAAGCCTAAGTTATAGCTCTTTCCATAAAAGTCCGGATGTGATAGGATAAGGGTAGATGATGATAAGGAGGTTGAATGCCAGCAGCATATAGTTATGATTTAAGAAAAAAAGCAATGGAAGCGCTAGACGAAGGAGAAAGCAGAGAAACAGTGGCAGCAAGATTTAAGATTGGACGAACTACTTTATGGGAGTGGCAGCAAAGAAGAAAAGAAACAGGAGACTTTCAATCAAAAAAACTTGGAAATGGGGGTTACAATCACAAAATTACCGACTGGGATACCTTTGCCAAATTTGCCAGAGAACACGGAGGAAAGACTCTATCGGAAATGGCTAAACTTTGGAACAACGTTAGTATCCAAACGATCTATCGAGCCCTTAAAAAAATTGGATTTACGCGCAAAAAAAGACATATGGATACAAGGAAAGAAACGAAGAAAAACGTGCTGAATTTTTGAAAATTATAGCGACAAAAGAACCTAAAAACTTAGTGTATATAGATGAGTCTGGCATTGATAACACCGAAGACTACCCCTACGGATATTGCCAGAAAGGACAGCGGTTTTATGCCTTAAAATCTGGAAAGAAAACTCAACGAATCAGTATGGTTGCAGCCTTAAGTGGAAGAAAGATAGTTGTTCCGTTAACCTTTGAAGGCCACTGTAATATGGATGTTTTTAATGGATGGTTTGAGCAATTTTTGACACCGATCTTGGAACCTGGACAGACTGTCATTCTTGACAATGCTACTTTTCATAAGTCTGATAAGATTATCGAGCTTGCTAAAGGGGTTGGTGCAGAAATTTTGTATCTGCCGCCTTATTCTCCAGATTTCAACAAAATTGAGCATCATTGGTTTGCTATAAAAAACAGAGCCAGGAAAAAATTCCTCTATTCGAATCCTTTCGTCGTGCTGTTGATTCTGCCTTCCTATGACCTGTTCGGACTATTATGAGAAATGCTATATTTGCTCAGCCGGATATGGCGGTGTAAACTCAAAATCAAAATACACTTTTCCGCTTGCAATATTTGCCGGTGTATTGAGTTCGGGAGTTGCATAACATTTTCCGCTGATAATTGCTCCTTGTGCTTTTAAATTGGCCAAATAAGAATTCACCCCCTCAATCACATCATCTATATAAGTTTTAGTGATATTGCGATCAACTGCCCATAAATGAGCCCTAAGTAAACTATCGTTAATTAAATCTGCAGTTCTTCTCACTGATAAAAAAGCCCATTTTGAGTCATTTGAACATGTTCTATTTCCCCAAAGCCTATAGCCATTTTGATGAATTATCGTTGTTACTTCATTTTCATTCAAGTGGTTTGCTCTACAATTTGTATTACCGAGCGTAAAATCAATAGGCCTGCTTGTGCCAATAATACCGTTTATTTCTTTATTTGAAGGTGAGTGCCAGAAGCCTTGCTCGCTGTCTATCTTAGCTATTAAACCAGCTACAAATGGACTCGATGGCAAGATTTTTTCTTTTCCTTCAATAAATAACTTAATCCATGGGTCAACTACGTAAACTCTTGAGCTGCCTACACTTTTTCTCCATTTTATTGCTTCTTTATCATTGGTATTTGGTCCATCTGCAACAATAATTGCTCTTAATTTTTCTGCTATGGAAATTAAAGCACTCACTACTGAATTTACTCCATCTATTTCAGGTAACTGATGAGTAAACTGAGGTGCAATTAATATTCTTGGCGCAACATGAACTATGCTTTCACTGCTGAGAAATGCCTCAATTCCCTGATATTCTCCGGTTTCTTTATCAACTCCACCGATTATACTTTGAATAGTTTCACTTTCTTTGAGCTTTGGATCGCTGTTTTCACTTTCTTTAACTCGAATAACTACTACTGTTGCACCAATCTGGGAAAATATTCCATTTATTGCAGAAGGTAAACTGCCACTCTTTCCGAGCTTTGCTGCTTCCTTTAAGCTTCCTGCAACTAACACTGGTTTATTTAGCGGAAATTTTTGCTCATCTGCTTCAGGTGCAGTACCAATTACACCTATCACTGATGATTTAGCTGTACGTACTGTCTTTGCTCCTGAGGTTACCTCAATAACATTTACGCCATGTAAAAATTCTTCAGCCATTTCTTTGTATTTTTTTCCTGAAATCATCTAGCAAAGTCTGTAGCTCATTTTCACTTTCGGCTTCTTCAATCTTTCTTTTGGCTAAATCTTCAAGCTCTTCACATTTAATTATTGCTTTTACTGCTTTTTTCACTTTTTCCTCAATTATTCTTGCCATTTCAATAACCGTAATACCACGGACTTTTGCTAAAGGTTCTATAATTTCTTTATCCTTTTCATCTATAGATTCTGGTGCTGCTAGAATGCTTTTTGCGGCTTCCGCTTGAATCTCATAAGATTTAGCTTTTTGGTGAGAATGACCTGCATATTGGTGAGTATGATTATCATAATAGAAACGCATACTATCAAATGCACAAAGCTTCGCATTATCCAGTAACTCCTTTTGTATATCTTCTTTAGTACGCTGAGCAATTTTTCCTCCTTCTGTTAAACAATAGCTTTTTTGCCAATCAAAATCTTCTGGTGCTTCATACCAATCATTTTCAGTTGGCTTACTTTCAAGCGTTGTTGTTTCTACTTGTTTATCATTCTCAAATCTAATGTAGATAGACATTCTTTGTTACCTCCAGAGTTCATAAGTTTCAGATAACCCAGGACATTGCCAAGCTTTTAGCGTTCTCTCTACATCTATTTCAAGCCCCGTGGTTAGAAAATTGCTACGTATGTTATATATTCCCCACTGGATAAATTGACCATAGTTGTATACATAATTTGATGCAAGCATACCTTGACTGACTTGTGTTCTGGAACATAGGTAAGATGATGTGTAAAGTAATATTGCAACTGTTTTTCCTGCTGGAATTTCTACATTGCCAGATCCAGCTAACTTGCTATCAGAACTTGTGTATTGGTAAACATTTTTCCATATTATTCTTGAAATACTTGATTTATTGGTATTATCTGGTGTTCCCACAAATAATCCTGCACCCCCATACTCCGTACTTGAGTACGATGATCCAACAAATTCTATTGTTTTATTTATGTTCACATTGGTTGTATTTTTTACAAATACTACTCCAAGTGCAGCATATGGGTAATAGTATATCTCATCATAACTACCAGAAAAACTATTTGTGCATAACTCTCCGTAAATAAATGTTCCTTTATTTCCCTCTATAAAATAGAGTTGTCTTGGCCGATAAAAACTAACGTAATCTGTATCGTATGTATGGCTACCTGCTAGTAGTTGCAGCATATAGTCTGTTTTTGTTATATCACTGCTCCACTTTCCAAGCTCTGTTGTAAAAGTTCCGTGGCCAAAGTAATTATTTTTTCTGCCAAGTACACCAAACAAGAAAGGTAATGACCCTGGTTCAACCATATTCCTCTTTTTCACTTCTCTCATAATTGATGAACTGCTAGGCACATCATTGATGGAGTTAAATTTGGTTGTCAGTGTTTTTAGTTGGTCTTCCCTGGTTTTTATTTCCTTCATGATCGATGAACCACCTGGCACATCATTAACAGCACGAAAGTTATCCACTAAACCTTTAAGACCATCTTTATGATCATTGCCAACACTATTTATTGCCGCAATATTGGTATTTTTACGAGTATCAAGTAGCGATATATGTGAATCTGATGATGCTTTTAAAGTGTTTAAGGAACTATCCCTAAGCTTGTTGATTTCACTTACAGATTCTGTTTTTGCTACAGTTATCGCCGATATAGAGCTTGCTTTATTGCTGTTTATGTCACTTAAGTGTTTTTTTGCACTATCAAGAAGTTCTTTTAGCTTACCATCTGTCATCTGTACAATTTCAGAAACCGAACTTTTGTCGACTATCAATTCCAATGCTTTAGCAAGATATGCTAATTGATCTGGTGTACTATTTGCTGCTAAATCCTTAAGCCTTCCTTGTAGTACATCAATTATTTCTTTTATTGTGGTCATTTGCACAACGTTGGAAATAGTTTTTTTATCTATTATTAATTCCAGCGATTTTGCAAGATATGCCAATTGATCAGGTGTACTATTTGCTGCTAAATCCTTTATCCTTTGGTATATTGCTTCCTTCATTCCCAAAAATTCAAAAAAGTTTCAAATCTAAATCGTTCAAAATTATTTTTAAGTTCATCTTCTCTTTCACTCATATCTTCATCTATCTTTTCTATGGCTCTGCGTATACGTACTACATCTTCTACAGCTATGTTCTCTGGATGCGGCAAAGGATATCCGTGCCTCGTTTCATCATTTGGCATTTTTTTTATGTTATAACAATCCGCAAGTTTTTTACCTTTGGACGATAGGCAACCGTTCCACTTAAAACCAATTTTATCCTTGTCTCATTACCATTAAAATTTGATAGCACGTGAGTTCTTTCCACCCAGTTGTCTCCAATAGGTTTTCCTACTGTTAAATCTACTAATTGCCATTCTCCCACGTTTTTCTCTACATAAGTTTTAACATCTGCAGTACCAGGTATTAGCGCATCATAGGTAATTGTTATCTTAGTGTTAGCTCCTGCTGTAATGCTTCTTGTAACATAATCTCCAGACTCTGAAAGATTACCCAGAACTAGCTGTAATCCAGGATATAGCACTGGACTTTTTTCTCGCCCTCCTTTTAGGCTTGCTTTTACCGTTAATTCCCCACTTATTCTTTCACGCAGTGCAAGTGGCAAATTATCAGACAGAAAGTTTTCTCTTCCCTCTTCATCTGTTAAGATAAATTCTACATTGGTATCAAATGCTACTTTTTCGACGTTCGTTAAAACAATTAAATCTGAAGTATTGTTTGCAGTAACTTTACCAAGATCAATAACGTGAGAACTTTCGCTAAATTTTGCTGCTAATAGCCGAAACGTTAAATCTAAATTCTGATGCGGTGTCCACGTACTTGCATTGCTAGATGACAGTAATACTCCTACTTGATATGGCTGACTTGTTACCCAACGGCTATTTACTGCATCATATTTGCCAAGTTCTGCTACTTTGACCGCATTTTCCCCGTCATCGGTAAGTAAAACTATTGCATATTCCTGCCCAGCATGACAAAACACTGGCGACCAAGTAATACGTGTTGCTGTGCCATCTATCTTTATATCTTTTGGCTCAATATAGCTTTCAGCAATGACAGTCTGCGAGGGCATTCCCACTGCTGTTTCTCTAATCTGCACAACAACACGTTTTTTGCCTTTATTTATAAACCATAGCTCCACGCCTCCTATGTGTCTGCTCTCATTTAGCGTAAATGTTTGGGCTAAAGGATCAACTCGTCTTGCTGCGATCACTCTTCTTCTTTCTTCTATGGTAATAGTTTTTTTACCAGTATACGTTGTTTCTCCATAGCTTCCTTTATCCCCGTAAAACTGTACTAATTTAGTACCTGCTGGAATATTTGCTGGGATTTTTATTTTTCCACTTATTTGTCCTTGATTTTCCACTTTTTTTCTTTTTATTTTTACATAGGTTGGATAATGATGCCGTCAAATTTTACTTCTTTAAGCCTTTCACCTAGCTCAAAACCTTCAATTTCAAAATCTTGTACTGCTTCTCTCATAAATTCAGCTTCGTATGAAGTACTTGACAGCAATTCTGTTGTTTCTTTAACATTAAATACTCTGGTTACTGGACTTTTCCAATTAGTGGTAACCTCTGTCCAGTGGTCAATGTTTTTATTTAGAGTAATTTGTGCCGGGACTGGATCAAAAGCTTGATATGGATTAATCTTTTCTCCTTTAGTCTGTAAAAGCTGCTCCAGTACCGGTTCAAGTTCATATGGCAAAAGATATCTTTCCCCACCTTTTTCAATATCTGCAACTTCTACATCTATTGGCAGAACTAGCTCTCTATTTACTATTGCTGCAGACTGCGAAATTCCTTGATCGCGCATATCATCATCAAAGAACGGATCTACAAATACCCCTTTTTTTGTGGTAGGCTCTCTTGAATTTGCATCACTGCGTAAACGCTCCTCTGCAACTAATGCATAAAGATCATTTATTCCTTTTTTCATTGCTTCAAGTTCATTCATCGGTACAGCATGAATAGCATTATTCATTACTTTCACCCCTTCTTTTTCCCCATCTTTCCACGTCTGATGAATGTAGCAGAGTAAAAGTTGTCCGCTAGGTGCTTTTGGCATTGATGGTTTCCAAGGGTGGGCAATTCCTTTTATTCTCCTTACTACCCCTTTGCTATCTATAGTAATTAAATCAAAGCGTGGCATCTTCCAGGTGTAATCAATCAGAACCAAGCTGTTATCAACTGCTCCCCTTACTTTACATCCCTCTTCATTTATATCTTCAGGGCTTACATGAGTGCGACAGCGATAGGTTATCGAGTAACTACTTCCAGGAGCTGGTTCTTTGCCGGGTAATGACCAATCAACGTTTCCTGCGTTTAACTTATAGTCTATACTGTTTTCATAAATAACATCACCTTGTTTAATTTGAATAATCTCAAGTACCGCAGAGTCAGGTATCGGATCAATAGCTCCAGAGTATGAACCGTGAGTAACGGTAACTGTTTTTTGAACAGTGATATCAACCTTTTTGATTTCGCTGATTGGAAAATCATTAACCTTCAGTTCCATTACTCTTTCGCTGTTTGGCTGAAAAGTATGGGGTTCTGATTCAACTGATTTTATATCTGGATCTTCATCAAAAGAAACACGAATACTGTGAGGCAACTCAATTTCATAACCATCAACATGAGCTTTGCCCTCATTAATCACAAAAATTTCTTTTTTACCCTTTTTTACCCCTTCTTCTCCCTTTTCTTCTTTGTGGAGGAACATCACTTCTAGCCCATTTACGACGTAGGAACCATTTGCCTCCTTGTCATAACGAGCAAGCGCTGTGGTTACTATGTTTGCTTGTGGTGGCGGTGAATGCTCTATTAATACTCCGTTTTCAATGTTGTAAATTGGATAAAATTCTCCATCAGTAGAAAAAGTGGGAGAAACATTCTCTGCTTGATAACCCCAAATGGTGGAAACTTTAAGTCTTGCTGCCCCTACTTCTTGATAATTACGTGTACCAACGGCAGGATCACGAAGATTCTCATCCTCAAGTTCTGTAATAGTGGATAGGGCGAAAAAAACACCGATGCGAACTGTGGTATTCAGTGGAATAATAAATCTTTTTCCCCCTACTTTTCTCACCGCTCCACGAAGATAGATTTTTCCCGATTCAAGTGTGACTTCGCCGGTTTCCCCATCTATGATACAGTTGCTTCCTGTTATAACATCACCATCACGAAATATCGCATCTCCTATGCCTTTGAGCTTGAAAAGAGCATACTCTTGAGTCTCGTTTAATTCTGCTGACTGTAAACCCCTTCCTGCCAGGAATAAGCTTTTTTCGTACTCTTTGTCAGGATCAAAGCGATTGTAATAGCCGTTTAAACTCATGTTACTTCCAATTGACTTCAGCCTTATAAGGGATTATCACCGTAATCTCCTCTATTTTATTCGCATTAGTTGCTTTAATGACCCAATCATTCTCCAGCTCAGTTACAGTTACTTTATGAGTATCCTTATCCCAAACATTATTACCCAGTTTTATATTTACCTCACTCCCATCTGCTATTTTTGGTACGAGATAAACACCGTTATAACTTAAATCAATTTCTGGATTTTTAATTCGAGTCGAAAAAGAAGGTTTAAACTTAAACTCTCCTGATTGTTTAAATCTTTGCCACTTTTCTTGATCTACCTCACTTAACTTCACTGCCAACATGTCATAATAGTATTTTAGCTTCGGCAGAGCTTTTACTTTGTTACTTAACTCTTTTCCTCCGTTAAATGCAGTATAATCAAGATGTATAATCACATCAGAAACTTTTTCAGTATTTTGTAGCTCTAAAATCCAATCAGATACCGCCCCTGTACCTTCAAATGGTAGATAACGTTCATCATTGAAGTTTAATTCGAATAATCCACTATCTTCTTGGTTTCCTTTTGATATTGCTATCTGCTGATTTGTATTACAGTTTACTCTTAATGATTGATTATCACTGAGTTCATTATTTTCATCGAGTAATGACCTTATTGCCTCAATCTCAGGTTTCAGTACTACTCTGTTGGCTGTTTGTTGCAATGTAGCATGAATATCCTGATAAGGAGCAACTTCTGCTTTAATAGTAATTCTTATACTTTTAATCTTACGACAATAATGACCTGGAAAATCAAGATCAAACATTTTTTCTGTTAATGCAAACTTACAGCTTCCTTGAGTTTTTAACTCATTGATTGCAATAGGACTTAGAGGTATTGTTTTAGTAATCTCCAGAGCTCTTTCATTATTATCAAGATACTCTTTGGCCATTTGCTCAAGAGCAAACTTCAAGCTATGACCTGCAAGTAATCCTTCTTTTAAGCTGTTCCAAGAGCTTGCTGTAACAAATACTCTATCGTTATTCAACTCATACTGATAAGTTTTTTCCACCTGTTTTACCATCTCTAAAGCCATCTTATAAGCTTGGAAATATATTATTGCTATTTGCCCTTTCATCCAGTCATAGAGCTCTTTACTTGTAAACTTACTTTCAAAGAATTCCCTTTTTTCCTGGTTTTGCTTGATTGACTCTTTATGTACTTTTAATTCTTGCTCAGCAATGGTTTGATTAATTTGATTTGCCTCTATTGTGTGGTTGATCTGCTTCACATCACAGGCAGCTAATTTTTTCTGTAGATCCCAATCTTCAGCACGTCTTTGATAACTTGCTATGATATTGGATAATTCTGCACCTTCTTTCTTAATATCTGCTAGAGTAGTCAGAAAATCTGCTCCTGTTTGTGTAGAAAAGCCAGGTTTAGCACCACCAAAAGAAAAACCAAATACTGTAGGTATCCAATGTGCTAATGCTGCAGCTCCAAATATACCACAAGCTCCAAGTCTTGTTGAAGTTGCTTCAGAATATGATAAGATTCCTTTCACTTCATGGTATGAACGTCCAGCATTGATTAAACTTTCATAATGCGATTCACGCTCCTCAGCATTATTTAAACTTGCACTCAGTGCATCTTTTTCTTTCTTTAAGGCTTCTATGGTCTTTTCTTTAACCGATGAGATTAAATTACTGATTATTCCTTCTTGTTTGTTGTAAAGAATAGTCAGTGACTCAGCGTCTCTCTTTTCCAGAACATCAAGTAATTCTGAGCCAAATTCTATCACCGTTTCAACTATCGATTTTGCATAACTTACCATTTTACTGAAGCGATAATGTGGTATTAGCTTCACCTCTGGTAGTGCTAGAGAATAACTGCCAGTTGCTGCTGCTAATTGCTTAGGATTAAGTGGTGGTTGAAATAAAGGTAATACTGCTTTTTTTCCTCTAACATCTAAACAATGTCTTATTTTATATAAGCGATCTTCAACTTTATCCCATAGACCAATAAAGCTCTTATTTTCAGGTGTGCAGAAGTAATTGCTGTATTTGATAAGATCATGAGCTTCATCAGATTGAACTGCGAGTTGTGAACCAGCTGGTAGTTCTGTTTCCATTTTCAATAAATCATGGTCTTTTAATTCACTGAAGGATTGAGGTTGAACTGAAAAATTTCCTTTTTTAATAGGTTTTGGGCCAAGTAAATCCCAAGCTCTGATATACAGCATCGTAGCTTGATTTAATGCTTCCCAAGATCCCTTAGCAAAGAGCATATCTCCCCAATCAATGAGGTTATCTATGTAGGAGATGATGATATACTTTTCAAATGCAGTGGTACGTTGTTTTGCAATGGTGTATGGGTCAAATGGATCAATTGCCAGTTCTTCAGCAGTTTGAGTATCATTTATCGACTCAACGATATTATCACTGTTATGCTTTTCAAAAGGCAAAAACTGCCATTCTTTATTATTATTGGTAGGGTTAAAGATATATTGATACCATTTCCTTGCTGTAGCAAAGTCCTGTTCTTTGTGCAAGTGCCAAGCAACCAGCATTGGAATATGGAAAAATATTTCCCATAGATAAAGGCCATAAGCGCCACTGAAGTCCAAAGTATCACTTGGACGATGAGAGATACTATCTGTTGGATTAAATCTTGAAAATGGAAGTTGTTCTATTTTCTGTGACTTTAGAGTTAAAATACTTTTTGGCCCACCAGCATAAGCTTTTTGACGTAAATGGCGAACATTGCCGGTGATGTTTAACCTCGTAAAAGAGAATTTTATATCTTGAAAGTTAGATTTTTGGCTTTTACCATCATATTCAAACTCAAGCTTATTTTCACTTTTGTTTATCTTGTAAGTTGATTTCTCACTAATTGCAGGTAGATCGTAATCTTTAGGTAAAAGCAAGAAAGACTCACGAATATTTTCACGCTCGAGGTTACCTTCAACGATGAACCAACCAGGTTTATTGATTACTTGCTGGGATAAGGACTTTTTAAAATTACTTAGCAATGTTAACCACTTTTTATCATCATCTTTATGTAGAAGTTCAGCATTATCCTTTTTATTAGTAACGTTAGTTTCAAAGATATTTTTAGTTTTCCCTAAATGAAGTTTATCATCACGGTTAATTACATCATAAGAAGGGTATGAAATGCTTATTTGTATTTCTTGTTTGAATACGTTATTATTTTCATCAGTACCGAAAAATGATACTTTATCACCTCGAATGATAGAGCAGGCATCGCTTTTAATATTTGAAGTTATGGTTGTCCAATAATCAGCCTCATTGTTGTAAACATATACTTTTTCACAATACTTACCATCTAATTTGCTACGAAAGAAAATAACGTTATCGCCAACTACTGCAACTTTGTCTTTACCTAGTTCTCCACTTAAGGTGTGTGAAGTCCATTTTTTATTTTCATCAACTTCATCGTCATTATAGATATCTACCTGCGAAGAGTATATAAAATTACCATTTCTCAAACCTTTATTTCCTCCAAGGAAAATAGCCTTTTTGCCAATTACTGCTACTGCTGCAAAAGCCCTCGCTTCACTAGCAGCATGTACTGTCCATTCTCCAGTTTCATCATCATAAATATCTATCTGTGAGGATTCGTAACCTCCAAAGAAAATAGCTCTCTTATCTACTACTGCTACCGATATCCATTCCCGTGCTTCACTAGTGGTGTGAGTAGTCCAACTTCCTGTTTCACTGTCATAAATATCTATTTTTGAAGAATTACCTATAGTTTTTATATCTACAAAAAAAATAGCTTTTTTGCCGACTACACCTACTCTTGCACTATACCTTCCTTCACTAGCAGTATGAGTAGTCCAACTTCCTGTTTCACTATCATAGATATCTACTTGCGAAGAACATATTACATGATTACTACTATCATAACCTTTATTTCCTGCGAAAAAAATAGCTTTCTTTCCTACTACCGCTACTGTTACACTCATTCTTGCTTCACTAGTAGTGCATGTTGTCCAACTTCTTGTTTCATCGTCATAAATATCTATTCGTGCTGAGCATTCACCATTAATCTTCTTACCTCCAAAGAAAACGGCTTTGTGATTTACTACTGCCACTGCTACATCCCACCGTCCTTCACTAGCAGTATGAGTAGTCCAGCTTCCTGTTTCACTGTCATAAATATCTATTTTTGAGGAAAATAGCTCCTTTGAGAACCGATTATTTGTAGTACCCCCAAAGAAAATAGCTTTGTTGCTTACTATTCCTACTGTTGGTTGATATCGTGCTTCGCTAGAAGTATGAGTTGTCCAATTTCCTGTGTTATCATCGTAAACATTTACTTGTGAAAAGTATTGATAATTTGGATAATTGCCACTCCTGCCACCAAAAAAAATGACCTTATTGCCAACTCCTGTAATCGTTATACTCTTTCGATTAAGGAAACTTTTGTTTAGGTCGATAATACGATATTTATAAGGAAGATTATTAATAAACTTTCCTTTCTGATTCTTACTAGCAACTAAATCTTCATCAAGAGTAAATAGATTAGATAAACTTACACTATCAAACTTTGTTTTGCCGATAACAATTACTATCCGTTTTTCTTTTCCGTTCTCTTCTTGAAGGTAAAAAGCTGCCACTTTCTTCCAGTATAATTTTTTTGCTTCATCAACTGGATCTATTTTAATATCACTTGCAAGCTTCTGTGGTGCTGTCCAACTGCCACTTGGTTTTTGAAATATGTAATTAATCGTTGCATCGATTCTTTTTTCGTTATTTTCACTTTTTTCAATTTGTTGCACCCAAAATATAAATAATCTGTTGAATGCATGTATTGGGGTTATTGTTTCAACTGGAATCGATGCCTCTATTTTCTCCCACGCAGTCCAGTAAAGTATATTTTGATTTTTCTGATCAAATACTGCTGCGCGGTAATAATAATCGTATGGTTGCGCAAGAGTTCTGCCAATAACGTACAGTGTGTTTTTTCCTTCTACTTTTTCATAACAACTATCAACTATTTTTAAACTAGTTACTTGTTCAAAATCTTCAAAATACTTCATGTATGCATCACTTACTCCTTCGTCGGTGATATTTCCTTGCATGAGCGTGTTTTGTAGTTTCTTATACTCTGGAGTAACAATTTTACGTAATGTTGGATTTAAGTAGTTTTCTGGATATAATTTTATCTTATTGCTTGCTTCCCATTCACGATAACTGGACAGCCATTTCCATTCTTCTTCCGTCAGGCCTTTAATCTCCACATCCTTATCTTTATCTTTTTCTATCTTCATCATAGCGCGATGAATGTATAGCTGAACACTATTTAGTGCTGCTTTAATCGGCGAAATCTTTGAACATTCACTCATTTCAACATCGATCAACAAAAATCCATAAAGATCTCTCATGTTTTTCAGACCTGGATTAGTATGTATCATGTACCTTGCTAGAATATCTCGCTTTTCTCTTGCTAAATATCCTTCGTCTTTTTCAGTGATCAGTTCTAAATCTTTTTCAGTATCGGTATATTTTTTCCATCCTTCACTTGCTTTTAAATTGTATAAATCCTGAAGCTTCAGTAGAACTTTGACATTGATTTCAGCTATATCCATGAGAGACTTAATCTTCATTAAAGAATTCACCGAATCTTGCTTGCCAAAACATTGCTTAAATATTTCGACTTTTTTAATAGCTTCGAGTGTATCTTTACTCCAACCAGTAAGCTGAACCATTTTCTCCGTTACTTTATCACTGCTGTAGTCATTGCCAAATAACCAGTTAATGTATTCAGGTAGTGTAGAATATGATGCTTTAAGTGTTTTATAGTTTAACAGAGTCCGAATCTGCTCAATTGACCATTTTCCCTCTACTCCATAGACACTTTTGTAACTTGTAATACCCTCTACTTCAAACTTTAGCGTTGTAAATACATCTATGTTATGAATGAGCTTTTCTAAAAATCCTTTGTCTGAAAATGACTGTGGTTTATTGGGATCAACAGTAAATGCATAAATAGCATCGAGTATTTCAGGTTGAATGTTGCCTACACACTTATATACTTCGTTATAGAAACTCTGCGAATCTTTTACTTCTTTTGTTGATTCATATAATTGTTTCGCAAGTTGCTTACTTGAAGCAGGATCAATCAATCTGCGTATTTGCTCTGTCGTAATTGCATGTTTTGTGAGCCAATCATTAAATTCAACCACATTTTCCAGATTTATTCCTTCTACGCTTAATTGTAATAAGAGCTCTGCTATTGGTATGTTTACTAATCTTGCAAGCAGAACTTGTTTATATACTTTTAAAATTTTTTCTCCGAATACCTCTTGATCATTGTGGTAGTTAATCAAAGCAGTTAATTCATTACTGTTTACTTCTAAAATATTTTGCAATGCGCTATAATTACTTGCTGTAGCAGCTAGATCTTTGAGGCTTTTTTGACTTAAAAGTGCTTTAAATTCTGGTAGACTGTCAATTTTACTTGATACACTCTCTGGTAAACTATCAGCATACAATGCAAATATCTTAGCTAAAGGTTGCTTAAATCTTTCTTGTAGATTTTTAATCTTTGCTATTTTTTTCTGATCAATTTTACTCCCATTTAGTGCTTGAGTTAATTCAGCAAATGACCAATTAAGTTTGTTTGCTAAACGAATGAAGCGATGTAGAAAGCTCAGTGCTTGATTATCAAGATTATTTATAGTTTGTTCTGTAATAGTAAGTTTTTTTGCACCTTTATAGCTATCAAGTAATGGTTGAAGCTTATCATGCTCTATACCTGTTTGTGCAATGAATTTATCAACATTTTTCAATTGATCTATTTTTCCATCTTTTATTCCATATACCTCTTTTAAATAAGCTTCTGTTTCATTATCAGACGTAATTACTTCATATTCCTCCGGAGAAAGACTCAAAAATTCTGCATCAGTGTCAGCATTTTCAATCAGTATTTTATATATCTCTGCTAAGCTTGTCTTATGCTTCTTAAGGTAAGCACGTATACTCATTAGCGGAAAATTTGCTGGAAGATTAAAAGGATATTTGGCAGTTGCAAGCTTACATAGGACATCATCTTCTTTAAGCGTAAGTTTTAGATTTTTCTCCATTATTTCATTGACAATTTCAAGATATAGCTTTTCCTTGTTGGTATTGTCACAATCGAGTTTAATATCGTAGAGATCAGGACGACGTTTTTTAAGTAATTTAGGTGGCTGCTCATATTTATCAACTATTTCCAATAATTTAACCAGATAAGCTGCAGGACTAAGTACCGATTGGCAACTTTCACATTGATTGTAATCGTCGGTATTAAAGATTTTTGGTATTTGCATTTTTTCTCCTGTAAATTTTAATGTATGTTACAACAACGTTGAGCTCGATAATGAGGCTCAGAGATGTTCCTAGCGTTTGCCATGTAAATTGAGATAAACTTTTTCCTGGCCACAGCTTTTTGATAGATATCCCGTGCTGTGCTTTCTAAAAATATATCTTTTACCGCTTCGACAAATCTATCTTCGAATAAGTCGGTAATTTTAAATGCTGAGTCGTATAAGAAGTTTTCATTATCTTTAAAACTAAGCAGCTGCTTTGCAGTTAAATCATCAAGTCCCATCTTCTGAAGACGGACAATAGCATCATTTATCATTTTTTTCTCCCTTTAAGTTTTTTAAAATGTGACAACAAAGGAAAAAGTTTCCCGAGTTGCTGCAGTTCGAATAAGTGGTACCGTATGTTCAAGTACCAACAAAATTCCTGAATCTTCAATGTCTTTTGGCTCAAAATATCTCTGTCCTGTAGGTAATCCTTTTTTTACTTTAGTACCAACCATAACCCCAAGTTCCCTGATAACTTGATTTGCTGCGTCCGTGAAATCGAAAGTAAATTTAAGATAGAGATTATTAGTTGGTACATTTGAGGGCCTAAACCTTCCGGAGGGAGTAACAAGCTCTCCATTCTCATCACCTGTGCAGAAGAGCACTTCGTTCGCAGTACGTCTGCCAAGCTCATTGAGCAGTTTTTCAGAAGTTATCAGCTCTGGTGGTGTGCTTTCACTATATTCTACAGTAACTGCACTATTTGCCCTGATAGAGCTATTTTCCGTACGTTTTATTACACCACTACTGCTATCAACTATATAATCTATACTTGACTGATAAGTTGTTTGTCCTGTAAAAACCCTTACATCTTTAATAGTGTGGTGATCTAGAGCTATTTCACCCTCAACAAAAACTTTTTCGACCTGATGGCTACTTCCAGAGCTTGAATCACCTGTTCCCCAAGCAAGATGTATAACTTGCTCTTTTATGCTGGCTGCTATTGCTGCTCTTCCTGATTGTGTAAGAATTGACACCTGTGATGAGTTTGAAAGGCTTATATAATATATATTCAGGATTTGGAAAATTTTTGTCCAAAAAAAATGAATTTTTGCCTAATTTTTTGTTGCAGTATTATTTAAAAATCGAACTGTATTATTCTCGAAAAAAAACAATAGAATATCAATAGGTTAAAAATTGCATCTGTATTATTTATTTTTGCTCCTGTCCTACAAAGTGCACCTATAAGTTCTCATCCTTAAAGCATTAATTGTTTTAGGGAAAAGTTATGAAACTAAAAACTGCCATAGTTGTTCAAAATATACGGTATCAAGCTAAGAGATTAAAACTTTTTGAATGCTTTGCTCATGAAACTCATGAAGATCTTGAGCAAGAACTTTTCTGTGAAATTTGGACTTATCTTGATAGATATGATGAAAGTAAAGGTAGCTTTAACACTTTTGTAGCAAGATTAACTGAACGTCGTGCCAATAACTTATTGGAGAAACAACTATGTATTAAACGCAACATTAATAACTACGTCAATATTGAGAAAACAGAAGCTTTTGAAGATGAAGTAGCAAAACGTACTGATGTAGATTACATGATTTCAACGCTACCAAGAAAGATGCAAAAGATATGCGAACAACTCAAGTACTTTAACTTATATGAAGTTGCTAAGATGAACAACATATCAAGAACTACTTTAAATACTATGGTAAGAAAAATACGTATAAAACTCTCTTCCATCTACTACAAGAGCAAAAAGAAAAATTGAACATAAATTCTACCTTTCCTGAATATATAACATATACCATTGAGGTGAATAAATGACTTTTAAAATTTTAAACAATAATGAAAGATTGAAAACAACTACAGGCATAAAAGTAGTAATTTTTGGTCCTTACGGTATTGGTAAAACCAGCCTCTTAAAGACTATAAGTGAACCAACACTATGTCTTGACTTTGAAGCAGGTCTGCTTGCTGTTCAAGATTGGCAGGGAGATTCAATTAGTGTTCGTACTTGGAATCAAGCTCGGGATATTGCCTGCCTAATTGGTGGTCCAAACCCTGCGCTGAAATCTGACCAAGCATACAGTCAAAAACACCATGAACATGTATCTGGCAAGTATAAAGATCTTCTTTCTGAGACTTCTAAATACCGATGCATCTTTGTAGATAGTATAACCGTTGCTTCACGTTTATGTCTTTTATGGGCAAGGATGCAACCTGAGTGTTTTTCTGATAGATCGGGAAAAGAAGACAAAAGAGCTGCTTATGGGTTACTTGCTCAAGAGATGATGGCTTGGCTCAATCAGTTTCAACATATCAGAGATAAAGACATCATCATAGTTGGCACATTAGGTCAATATCTCGATGACTGCAATCGTCCAACTTGGCTACCTCAATGTGAAGGAGCTAAAACTGCTAGTGAGATTCCAGGTATTGTTGATGAGGTAATCAGCATGGTTGGAATTAAGAAAGATAATGGCACAGAAGTACGTTCATTTATCTGTCAGACTATTAATACTTGGGGATACCCAGCTAAAGATCGAAGTGGCTGCCTGAATATGGTTGAAGAACCACATTTGGGTAAATTACTTGCGAAAATTAAAGCCAAAACTTTGGCTCCTATTGCTTAATTAAAAATTGGAGAATAATTATTATGGAACAAAGCTTTTTCAATATCGGTCAAAAAATTCCCTTTTTCAGTGTGAAAGAATATTTGAATGATCAATCGCCAATACCAGAAGATATAATCGCACCAAGGATTCTAACTAAAAGAGGTCTATTGGTACTGGGTGGCCCACCTAAGATTGGCAAGAGTGATTTTCTTATTTCCTGGTTGATTCACATGGCTGCCGGAGTTTCATTTCTCAGTATGACTCCTAGTCGTCCTATGAAAATTTTCTACATGCAAACTGAAATTGAGTATGAATACATGAAAGAGCGTTTACAGCAACTGACATTCGACCAAGAACTTTTGGATATAGCTGCCAATAACTTAATTATCACGCCAAGAGTGCAATTATCTTTCAGCAGTGAAGAAATAGATGAGATCAAAAGCACCGTTAAAGAGCGTTTCAAACCTGATATTATTGCAATTGATCCTCTTCGTAACATTTTTAACTCAAGTGAATATGGTAATGAAAATGACAACAGCGCTATGCTATTCTTTTTGCAAAAAACGCTTGAAAGACTGAGGAACATTATTAATCCAGATGCAGGTATAATCCTTACCCACCACACAAAAAAACTATCCAAAAAGATGCTGGAAGAAGATCCATTTCAAGGCCTAAGCGGTGCTGGATCTTTACGTGGATTTTATAGCACTGGCATGGTGATGTTTGCTCATGGTGCGCCAAGAAGTGCTTGGAGAACAGTTGGTGAAAATCCAACACAAACAAAGTCTAGCCAACAGTTTGGAACAGACCACTATGTTGCATGAGGTAACGAGTGTAATAGAGCTAGTGGGATGGACAATGCAGGGCACAACGGAAGTGAAGGAGTGGAGTCCCGAAATACCTGAAGACATAGAGGTCGACATGTTCATGGCCATGGAAGACAGCATGAAGGATAACGTAAAGGCAAGTTATCACTCACTCTATCGGGATCTGAGACCGTGCCATGTATTGAAATGGACTTCAAGTGAACTTGGGAGATCCCATGCATTCCTATTAAGGTACGTTGGAACAAGTCAACAAAGGCAAGAACTAGCGGAAGATGCAGGGGAAGTCGGACTGATTGATAGTACTCAGAATGTGGGAAAGCCACGTACAAGGGGAAGCGATCAGCAATATAGTAACTGGAATAGGGATTGCTATGCCAATACAACGGAGGTAGGAATAACATGCGATATAAACTAAACCAGATAGCAGTAAGAGCAAAGCAAGATAAGCGACTAAAATTCACATCGTTAGTCCATCTGATAAATACAGAGAATCTTGCGAGATGTTATAAAGAACTGAAGCGTAACAAGGCTTGTGGAGTAGACCAGATAACAGTGGAATCATACGGAGAAAATCTGAATGAGAAACTCGAAGTGCTAGTAGAAAGTATGAAGAGGAAGCAATATCAACCACAACCAGTAAAGAGGGTATATATACCGAAAGCTGGAAGTAAAGAGAAACGCGGACTCGGAATACCATCGACCGAGGATAAATTAGTACAGATTATGCTGAAGAAGATATTAGAAAATATTTACGAGGCAAACTTTCTGGACAGCTCATATGGATTTCGACCAGGAAGAAACTGTCATCAAGCGGTAAATGCACTAGATAAAGCAGTTATGTACAAGCCAATAAACTACATTGTAGAAGTGGATATCAAGAAGTTCTACGATAATATACAGCATAAATGGCTAATGAGGTGTCTAAGGGAACGAATAACTGACCCAAATTTGCTGTGGTTAGTAAAGCGGTTTCTCAAGGCAGGGATAGTCGAAGCTGGAAATTATGAAGCAACAAAACAAGGTACACCACAAGGCGGTATAGTAAGTCCTGTATTAGCAAATATATACTTACATTATGTGTTGGATTTATGGATAGAAAAGAAATTTAAACCAAGATCCAGAGGATATATACAAGTAATAAGGTTTTGCGATGATTTTGTGGTTTGTTGCGAAAGTAAGGTAGACGCGGAAGAATTTCTGGAATTACTGAAACAAAGGCTAAATAAATTTGGGTTGGAAGTATCTGAAAACAAGACCAGAGTAGTAAAGTTTGGCAAGAGGGAGTGGCAACGAGCGATAAGAGAGAAACGAAGGACGGAAAGTTTCAATTTTCTGGGGTTTACGCACTATGGTGCAAAAAGTCGTCGTGGTAGATTAATGATGGGACATAAAACCTCTAAGTTAAATCTAGCCAGAAAACTAAAAGAAATCAAGGAGTGGTTGAAAATAGTCCGCGGAAGTATTCGACTTAAAGATTGGTGGCAAGTACTGAAGGCTAAATTAACAGGACACTATAACTACTTTGGTATTAGCGGAAATTATTGGTGTTTGAAACAATTTTACACATCAGTAAGAAAGCTAGCATTTAAATGGATAAATCGGCGTAGTCAGAAAAAGAGTATGACCTGGGAACAGTTTGTACACTACGTAGAAGTAAATCCATTACCAAAGCCAAAAATACATTTTTCTTTATATGCATAAGAGGGACGACTGTGAAAACTAATATTGATGAGCCGTGTGCGGGAAATCTGCAAGCACGGTTCTTTAGGGGGAGTTGTAGTAATAAAACTCAAACGAGAGGAGTAAAGCTACAGCTTCTACCGAACAACGAAATAGATTTTATTAACGCTAATCATCCTTTAAATTTAGAGCAGGAATTTGGTAACGGATACATCAAATTGACAGATGGTTCCTTTAACGAATATACTGGCCATTATCAAATAGGAAGCGAAATACTAGATGAAAGCCATAATATGATAGGAGACTTAACTATAGATGGCTACATTCATAGCTTCCATGCAGATACCCACAATATGAATCTTAAATCCTTTACGGAGATAGATTTAAAAGGTGATATAAAGAAGATAAATTCTCTTTACAAGAAGATATAAAGTTACAAAAACTTCTGCATCATTGCTTGTGATACAGAAGTCACTTTTCATTCCACTACAATAAGCTTTAAAATCACTACATTTTACATTACAATAACTTTTTCACTTCTTTTTAGGTCCATGAAATTCACATTATCTTGGTTATTAGAACACTTAGAAACCAATGCTAGTTTAGAAGAAATTACCGATAAATTAACTCACATAGGGTTAGAAGTAGAAGATGTGATCGATAATTCCAGATTGACTGGGTTTATTGTTGTAGAGGTATTAGAAGTCGTACCTCATCCAAATGCTGATAAATTAAAATTATGTAAAGTAAATGATGGAAGTAAAATTCTACAAATAGTCTGTGGAGCAAACAATGTTAGAGAAGGTATGAAAACTGTACTTGCATCTCTTGGTAGCACGTTGCCAGAAAGTGATCTCACAATTAAGTCCACAAAAATACGAGGAATGCTAAGTGAAGGGATGCTCTGCTCTGCTTCTGAACTTGCGCTGGTTCAAGAGGAAAGTGAAGGAATAATCGAGCTTTCCGATGATTATAAAGTAGGGGATAAATTTTTCAATTGTGACCCTGTAATTGATATAAATGTTACTCCAAACCGTGGAGATTGCTTAGGCATTTATGGAATAGCTCGCGACCTTGCTGCAACTGGAATTGGGACATTAAAGACTTTAAGCATTCCACAACTTACCAGCTCCATAAATTCACCAATCGATGTTGAAGTTACTGACGGGGAAAGTTTTATTAGTGGAATATACATCGCCAATGTAAAAAATCAAGAAAGCCCAAAATGGTTAAAAGATAGGCTGGAATCGATAGGAATGCGCTCCATTTCTGCAATAGTTGATATCACGAACTATATTATGATATCTTTCAGCCGCCCAATGCACGCGTATGATGCAAAAAAAATAGAAGGAGAGCTCACAGTACGCAAAGCAAACGACGGAGAAAAATTTGCTGGTTTGAACGGTAAAGAATACTTATTAAACAAAGACATAAGCGTTATTGCAGGTGATAAAAATATTCATGGAATTGCTGGAATTATAGGTGGTAAGTGCAGTGAATGTACTCTTGAAACTACTGATATCTTTTTAGAGTCTGCTTGGTTCGATCCCATCTCTATTACTAAATCTTCAAGGCAGCTCGGCATCTCCACAGACGCTAGTTACAGATTTGCACGTTCAGTTGATCCTGGATTTACTTTTGATGGACTCAACCTTGCAGCTAAAATGATTCTGGACTTATGTGGTGGAGAAACCTCAAGCGTAGTGTCTGCTGGCAGTTTAGATAGTGCTGACACCAAGGTGAGCTTTGATTATCAGGATGTGAACAAGTTTGGAAGTGTGTCTGTATCGCCTGATGAGGTGCTTGATATCTTAACGAAACTAGGGTTTAGTATTGATAAAAAAACCGAAGGCAATTGGAATGTACAAGTACCAAGCTGGAGACCGGACGTGACAATACCGGCTGACCTAATCGAAGAAGTAACAAGGATATACGGCTATGACAAAATAAAAGAAGAACCACTACCAAATAATGTTGAAGAAGTAGATAGTACATACGACAATTTGCGTATTTTGATGACAAACAGAGGGTTTCATGAAGTGCTAACCTGGTCGTTTATGAGTGAATCAACAGCTGAAAAATTTGGTTACTCGAATAAGTTATTTATCATCGATAATCCGTTTAACAATAGCTTTAATATAATGAGACCAAGTATTATGCCAAATTTATTGCAAGTTACTGCTGATAATATTGCCCATGGAATATCTGATCTTGCAATCTTCGAAATCGGGCCGATTTACGATGGTGAAGCTCAGTCTAAGTATGTTTTAAGTGGAATTAGGTCAGGAAATAATTTACCGCGAAACCATTATAATACTGATAGGAAAGTAGATGTTTTTGACGCAAAGGCTGATTGCATAGCAGCTTTGGAGTTTTTTAACGTTA
Organism: Wolbachia endosymbiont (group A) of Andrena fulva; assembly: GCF_964026815.1. Taxonomy (NCBI): domain Bacteria; kingdom Pseudomonadati; phylum Pseudomonadota; class Alphaproteobacteria; order Rickettsiales; family Anaplasmataceae; genus Wolbachia; species Wolbachia endosymbiont (group A) of Andrena fulva. Next base: position 1,023,154 of record NZ_OZ034701.1, on the reverse strand, counting down.
ATTGTGATAATTTAACGATAGAGAAAGCAGAAAAAGAACATTACCACCCAGGAAAGTCAGGCACTCTCTCTTTTAAGAATAAAGTAGCAGGTTATTTTGGAGAGTTGCATCCTAATATATTAGATCTTTTTGATATCAAGCAAAAAGTTGTAGGTTTTGAGGTAATACTAGAAAATATTGAAAATTTACCTGTAAGTAGAAAGAAATTTATCGATTATAAATACCAAAGTGTAAAACGTGATTTTGCATTTATAGTAAATAAGGATGTGGAAGTAGGTAACATAATCAATGTGATAAAAAAAAGCTCAGAGCTCATCACAGAAGTTTTGATATTCGATGTATACCATGGAAATAATATAGAACCGAATAAGATCTCTATAGCGTTGTCAGTTACTTTTTGCTCTCCAATCCACACTTTAACTGAAAAAGAGATCCAAAAAGAATCAAGTGCTATAGTTAATTTAGTATGTGAAAATACCGGAGGAACTTTGAGAACTTATCGTTGAGTCACAATCATAGTTTCCTGCCGTTGCTGTGTCACACTTACTTCATCCAATTTATTTCCAATATTGAATTCAATATCCTTGAAAAATCTATCCCACATTCCATGCAAATGCTCTTCTATTTTAGGCCACACATCATTTTTAAATGTTACCCCATCATCAGAAAATAAATTACCTAAAAAGGCTCCAATACCTTCATAATTTGACTGAAAACATTGAAGAAATGTCTCTCCTTCTTTATAAGTATTATGTGCCACATTTAACGCTTTTCTCTCTGTAGTCTCTTTATAAGCATTTGATGCTCCAATCTTTATTGCACCAAACATAACTTTACTCCAGTTCTTAACTTTCTGTATACAACCTTCACTATTTCCTGGTATATTATTTATTATATTTTTTGTCAAATTGTCTATCAAAGGAGACAATAAATTTTGACTAAAATGTTTGATATTATCTTTTGTTTTAATTACAGGATATTTGATGCGTTTTTCTGCTAAACAGTACTCCAGTTCTGCTCTTTCTAATAACTTCTTGATTTCTTTTTCATCAAAAGTTTCAAGCTTGAATACCTTCAGTAAATCATCTTCTATTACTGCAAATTTTATTTTTTCACGAGACGTTAGTTCTTCTTTATAATCATTTTTTGTTTCTTCATTTATCAATAATTCTTTTTTGCCTAATTCTAACTGTTTTAATGCTTTCAGAATTTCTTCATTCCTTTTTAAGAGCACTTCTATTGATCTTGTACCCGGATGCCCTTTTTCCCTGTTATTTTGTTCAGCTTGTAAACGCTTATTTTGATCTTTGAGTGTTTGTTCTAATGTAGATTTTTCTAAATGTCCTTCATCTTGCACGCGAAAAGCTTCAATTATTTCTGCTAGACCTGATTCACCATATTTTCTTAATTTCTTGCATAAACGTAAAACACCCTTTTTTTGTTCTCGAAGTAACCTTTGCACTTTATATTTTTTTATTTCTAAATACATCTTTTCTATAAAGTCATTTATTTTAGCTGAAGCTTCCTTATCCGATGGAACCTTTACTTTTTTTTCTAAATCTTCAAGCTGCTTCCTTAGGCTTTGCTTCTCCTTATCCGGTATATCTGATTGACTTAACTTACCTTGAACTTTTTTCATTACTGATTTTATCAGCCTGCGCTCAATCTCTTGATCATCATATTCGAATTTAAAAAGGTCTTCTAACCCCCTTTTTAAGGTGTCATTTGTTAAGCTACTGTTTTCATGTATTTCTTTTAATTTCTTATATATATCGTTACACCTTGTTTGACCTATTCCTCTTAAACGTTCAATTTCTTCTTTCGCATTACCTAAGGCTTTCTCTGTTGCTTGGAGATGCTTATTTTTATAAATATCAATTACTGTCCTTTTAACTATTTCGCCTTCCTTTATAAGCTTTTTCCATTCCGCCTCATGTACAGAAAATTCATCATCTTTTGAGTCTTCTACTTCCATTCCTGCGTTTTTCAAATCTTCTATTATAATCTCTTTTCTACTTGGTAATTCCTTACCTTGGCTCTCTAATTCCTGTCTCACTAAAGAATTTTTTATCTCATCTTCCAGCGAAAAATCTTCTCCCCGTCTATCTCGCTGAAACTTAATTGCTTGTATAAAGGCAACTTGATAAGCACTTTGTATTAAGTGACTTGTCAAATTAGGACCTATACTATCTACCACTTTCGACTTGAATCCGTTCAATAATTCCTTCAATTTATCATATGTAATCTCTTTCTTTTCTAGCTTTATCAGTTCTTCCATAGTCTTCGCAAATTCCTGAATAGAAGTTGCAAGCACATCCTTGATTTCATTGCGTAAGGGCTTAAGACCATTTTTTAAATTGATGTTAGTTGACAATTTCAGTACGATGCTATGCTCTGAATCCCGCGTCACATCAAACCACTTGTTATTTTCATTTTCATACAAATCTCTAAGCAATCGTTTAAATTGCGGTGGAAATTCTATTTCCATATCCCACGCAATATTTGGTCCAGTAACTTCCTTTTCATGAAAAGACACCTCAATATTTTGATGCTTATTAGAATACCGCCCCATACTTATTTTAAGAGCAGTAACTAAAGAGTGAGATAAATCTCTATTTAAAAGATAAAAAGTAGCCAAAGCAATTGTTGCAGGAACAACTAAGGCTACAAGTACAGCCATATTAACAAAAATTGCTATTGCAGCAAGAACACCATATGCCAATCTTTTTGGCACGCCAGTTTCACTCTTTTTTGTCTTATCTTCCCCTACACTGTTTTGTGTCTTGCTGTTTGCTTGAAATCTACTGCATACGACTAATCCCAGTGCAGTAAAAGCAATATAAGGAAGCATTAAAACTGACAGAGCTAAATTTAATATTTTCTTTTCTGGGCAAGTTCTATTTATTTCCTTAAATATTTCGCTTGATATATTATACCAGGAAGTAAAAAAATCAGAGTTATAATCTTTATAATGAAATATACTGAGTGGAACGTTAAAATTAGCTAACGGCTCTTGTTCTTCCACAGCATCAAAAAATTCTTCTTCCTCTTCTGAAGTAGCAAGACCTAAATTATTCCCTTCTTCTACATTAGAAACAGCTTCCATAGCATCAAAAAACTCTTCTTCCTCCTCCAAAGTAACAACAGATTCTGCTTTACCTAAACCACCACTATTGTTAACAACTTCTTCATAATCATCTGCAACAGCTTTATTCATATTATAACCTTATCCAATTACCTTAAGTATAGCATAAATACTGACAATCTTGCAACTTTATTAAAAATTTAACGCTCAATACTAACACTTAAATCCTGATATTCCTTAGAATAGAAGTTAGTTCCAATTTCTGTATTAATGTCCAAAGATAAGGCAAGGGTCTGCTCTTTTATATATTCACTCCACGTATTTATTGCTTCCTTAATTTTCTCATCTTCTGTTTTGATTGTTACTCTAATTCTATCTGATATATGAAAATCAGCTTGTTTTCTAGTTTCTTGAATGAGCCTCACAATATCTCTCGCGAGCCCTTCTAGAATTAATTCATCATTTAGTTCAGTATTTAGAATGACAATCCCTTTATTGTTATCAAATACAGAGGAATATTCACTGTTTGCTTTTAACAATAGTTCATATTCGCCTTTTTCTATAATATAGTTCTCTGATTCGTCTCCTAGAAATATCTGCTCATTCTCAACTTGCTTCCATTTTCCCTCCTTGACATATTGAACTAGCTTCTTGATTTTGTCTGGAATTCTTTTCCCAAGCAGTGGGAAATTTAGCTTTAACTCTAGTGATGCAATATCTTCAAGTCTGTTTACTAACTTCAGTTTTTTTACATTTACCTCATCTTTTATCATCTCCTGGTACTCATTTGAATCTGCAGCACACTGGATCCCAGTGTCAGCTACTTGGATAACAGGAGAGAACTCTGGGATGACAGAAAGCGGTTCACCTTCAAGAAAACTACAGGAAGACTGATGATAAATGATCATACTGCCAAGCGGCTGTCTGATACGTATATTAAAAGTGTTTCTGATCGAAAGTGCAGAGTTGCACACCTCTCTCACTAGATCCATCTTGGCAATGAGCTGACTATCAAACTTCTCTAATTGTGGAAAATTAGCCAAATGAACAGATGTTTCTTCATACTTAAGCCCTTGCCATATATTCTCTGTTATAAGTGGCAACAAAGGAGCTGCAGCTCTTAGTATGTAATAAAAAACCGTATATAGAACATTATAAGCATCAGTTTTATCCTGATCCAAATCACTTTTCCAAAAACGCTCGCGACTGCGACGAATATACCAATTATTTAGCACTTCAAAAAAGTTCATTAAAATTTTGCAAGCCTCTTGGGAGTTATAGCTGTTCATAGAAGCTTGGATACTTTCTATAGCTTCAAAACATTTGGAAATCATGTAGCGATCAATAGTACTTTGATAATCCTTACAAACTTCAGCTTTAATTCCATCTGCATTTGCATACATAGTAAAAAAGTGATAACTGTTCCAAATAGGTTTTATTACGTTTTTCAGAACATCTCGTATTGAGTTTCCTTCTTTATCGAGTAGCAAATTACCACCACAAACAATAGATCCAGAAAGCATAAGAAAACGCAGTGCATCAGAACCGTATCTATCAAAAACCTCCATTGGATCTGCATAGTTATTCAAACGTTTGGACAATTTTTGCCCTTTTACATCCAAAACAACACCGTGGCATATGCAGTTCTTAAATGGTTCCCTATCAAACAAAGCAGTGGACAATACAAAGAGCGTATAAAACCACCCCCTGGTTTGCGCTATGTATTCAGTGATAAAATCCGCAGATTCAAACCACTCCTTATTTTCAAACGGATAGTGGATTTGCGCAAATGGCATCGAGCCAGATTCAAACCAGCAGTCAAACACGTCAGGTACACGGCGCATAACTGATTTTCCTGTTGGATCATCAGGATTTGGTCTTGTTAAAGTATCGATAAATGGTCCGTGCAAATCGTCTATTTTAACATTAAAATCTCTCTCCAGTTCTTCTATTGAACCATATACATCTACTCTTGGATATCTCGCATCGTCTGATTTCCATACAGGGATTGGCGTACCCCAGAATCGATTGCGTGAAATTGACCAGTCGTGTGCCCCTTCAAGCCATTTTCCAAATTGACCATCTCTAATGTGGTTTGGTATCCAATTAACTCTCTTATTTAGCTCTACCATTCTGCTTTTGAATTTTGTAACAGCAACATACCAAGAAGGCATAGTGCGATAGATCAAAGGAGTGTCAGTTCTCCAGCAGTGTGGATAATTGTGAATATATTGTTCAGTTTTAAACCAATTCCCTTGCTCTTTTAATTTTTTTATTACTGTATCATTGGTATCAAAAACATGAACCCCTGCCAAATCTGAAATTTCAGCAGTAAATTTTCCACTGTTATCAATTGGACAAATAACTGGAATATCATGGCTTTGGCAAAGGTAAAAATCTTCCTCACCAAATCCAGGAGCAGTATGCACAACGCCAGTACCGTCTTCTTCCGTCACATAATCAGCAATAAAAACGCGAAATGCATTTTTTGTGTCTTTAAAATAGTCAAACAGTGGTTTGTAAGAAAGACCTGCAAGATCATTCGCTTTAAGTTTTATATTGCAGTTTTCATATGGAATATTGTTTTGTTCAGAGTGGCTGATAAATTTCTCTAAGTAGCTTTCAGCAAAAATGTATATTTCACCATTCATTGAACTTCCTTCACTACTCCCTGTCATCCCAGTGCCCAGACACTGGGATCCAGAAATAGATTCCAGCGTCACGCGCTGGAATGACATCAAAGGGTGGACTGACACTGCACAATACTTAATATCTTTTCCTATTGCTAAAGCCAAGTTGCTCGGCAACGTCCAAGGAGTTGTAGTCCAAGCAAGTAATTTACACTTTCGTTTAACACTTTTAAATTGCTGTGGGTTTTCTAAAAGCTCAAATGCAACAGTTACAGCTTTGCTAACTTTTTCTCTATACGCGTTATCAAGCCTTGTTTCGAAATTAGATAATGGAGTTTCGCATGCCCAGCTATATGGTACAACGCGCACTGATTCATACACCAGACCCTTATCATAAAGCTGCTTGAATGCCCACATGACCGACTCCATGAATGATTTATCCATAGTCTTATAGTCATTGTGAAAGTCTACCCACCTTGCTTGCCTATTTACATACTTCTCCCACTCTGATGAAAATTTCATCACAGAAGTACGGCAATGATCGTTAAATTTATCTATACCAAACTTCTCTATCTCAGTTCTACCAGATATTCCAAGTTCTTTTTCTGCACCCATCTCAGCCGGCAATCCATGGCAATCCCAGCCAAATCTACGTTCAACCCTTTTTTGAAGCATAGTTTGATATCTTGCAAATGCGTCTTTGATGAAACCAGTGAGTAAATGTCCATAATGCGGAAGTCCATTTGCAAACGGAGGCCCATCGTAAAAGACAAAACAATTATCCTTGGAACGTTCTTCAACTGACCGCTCAAAAACTTTGTTTTCCTGCCAAAATTTTATGATTTCCTTTTCTAACGATGAAAAATCAGGACTACTTACTGTATCAGGATAATGCTTTGACTTCATGTTCGCTATGTAAAACTAAAGAATATAGGGCTTTCTGAAAAATTACAAATTCAAAAATATTTCCGTAGCTCACACCCCAACAAACTATTCTGCCGAGCTTCCAATACCTTTTTTTAAGTTTTACTTGCAGTTTTTATTGTTTTACTTAACATTAACCCAAGCTTTAGGGGTATTTTATGGATCAGAAGACAGATAAGTTTCCACAATTTTTAAAAATGTTGTGCTTTGTTGAAATGTGGGAACGTTTCTCTTACTATGGAATGAGGGCACTTTTGGTCCTATTTTTGACTTCTCACTTAGGTTTCACTGATGAGAGGGCCTTTACTATTTACTCATTATTTGCTGCAACAGGTTATGCTATACCAATACTTGGAGGTTTTTTAGCTGATAAGTTGATGGGATTCCGCAACATGGTGTTGCTTGGAGGGATAGTGATGATAGCAGGTCATGCTTGCATGTCATTGGTTAAGTTTGAACCAGGTTTATTATATTTAGGTTTATCTCTAATAGCCATAGGTACTGGTATGTTTAAAGGGAACGTAACTAACTTACTTAGTTCATGCTATGGCAAAGACGATCCTGAACGTAGCAGAGGCTTTACTTTATTTTACGTAGGTGTGAATATTGGAGCAATATTGGCTTCTATTTCATGTGGTTATGTAGCCCACTTGTTTGGCTGGCACTACGGCTTTGGTTTAGCTGGTATTGGGATGTCTATAGGGCTAATCTTTTTTCTCAAATTTCAGAATCTTTTAGGAGATAGCGGCCTTTCTCCTTATCCAGAGCTTATGAATAAGCGCATATTAGGGATTAAAATTTTTGGTATAGTATTGATAGGAAGCTTTCTGTCATCATCAATAATTGCTAAAATGCTTATACATAGTGAATTTTTTACTAATATGCTCATATTTATTGGAATAACAGCTCTGGGCATATTTATTTATATAATATCTAAATTATCAGCAGAACAAAGACGAAAATTAGTGGCATTATCTATTCTTGTGGTATTTTTCTTGTGTTTTTTTGCTTTAGAAATGCAGCTTGGCTCTTTGGTTAACTTATTCACCGAAAGAAACGTTATTAACAATGTATTAGGTATAACAATCCCAGCTTCAGTTTCTCAAGCCATAAATCCTTTGTCAATTATAATATTTGGCTTTCTTTTTGGAACATACATGAAGTTTAAGCAAAAATATGCAACTTCCATGTTTACCCTTGGCCTTCTGACAATGGCTATGTGTTTTTTCACACTGTACATAGGATGTTTAAACTCTAACATTGAAGGTAAAGTAGAATACTTATATTTAATAATTGCTATCTCCTTTATGGGACTGGGAGAATTATGTATTGCTCTATTAGTCCAAGAACAAGCAACTACACTAGCCCCCAAAAACCTTAGAGGAGTAGTGATGGGTATAGTAATGCTGTCATTAGCGTTTTCTAACCTAGCCGGAGTTGCAATATCAAAATTTATGTCAGTTCCTTCAGTAAATGGTAAAATAAATTATTTAGAATCTTTAGAAATATATAAAGAGGGTTTTTTAAAGGTGGGAATATTTAATTTAATGCTCGTTATTGTATTTTTATTCTTCTTCAATTTTATACATAAAGTTGTTACTAACTCATCTTGTACAAAAAATTGATATAGGTAAGCTCAAATTTGTAGGTTTAAGGTACCCGTTCAGCAGAGGTAGCAATTAAACTTTGTAACTTTTGAAAAAGATTATGATTGCATTTTTTCAATACTCTTTGCTTAAGATTTATATTTAACGCTGCTTAAAATCAGTGAAATGCACACCCCAGCAAACTACTCTGCCGAGCTTCCAACACTTTCACATTTACTATTTTGTCCCTGTATTTATCTTCAGAATCATCAATGCACACTGATTGCATATATGGGCTTTTACCAATAATTTGGTTTTGGTGTTTACCTTTTTTATCGCTAAATAGAACAGGTATAGTTTTACCTACCATACTCTGGTTAAACTCAAGTTGTTGCTTACTAATTAATTTCTGTAAACGAAGAAGGCGCTCTGTTTTAACCTCTTCTGGTACTTGATCTTTTCTTTCCGCTCCCGGTGTGCCTGGTCTTGGGCTGTATTTAAAACTATAAGCCTGAGCATATCTAACTTTTTCTACTAATTTCATAGTTTCTTCAAAATCTTTTTCGGTTTCTCCAGGAAAACCAACAATAAAATCAGAAGAAAATTCGATTTCAGGTTTCAATTTGCGAAATCTGTCTATTATTTCCAAATACTCCTCTGCAGTGTGTTTCCTGTTCATCGCGTGCAATATTTTATTCGAACCAGACTGCACAGGCAGGTGAACAAACGGCATGAGCTTTGGCTCTTCCGCATGTGCCAAGTAGAGAGATTCATGCATATCTCTTGGATGAGAAGTTGTATAACGAATCCTCTCTAGCTTTTCAATTTTAGCAATATGACTAATTAATTTTCCTAAATCCCACACTTCCCCTTCGCACTCCCCATGGTAAGCATTGACGTTCTGACCAAGCAAATTGATCTCATTTGCCCCATTTGCAACTAATTTCAATGCTTCACGAAATATTTCATTCACTGGCCGTGAATACTCAGCTCCACGAGTATAGGGCACTACACAAAACGTACAAAATTTATCACAACCCTCTTGTATGGCAAGAAACGCAGAAGACCCCTGGCTATTGCCATAGCATTCATCTGGCAATTTATCAAACTTTGCAACTTCAGGAAAATCAGTGTTTATTACATGACCTTTACTTCTGCTTGCTTTGACTATCAGCTCCGGTAAGGTAGCGATACTCTGCGGACCAACAACAATATCAACAAAAGGAGCCCTTCTGAACACTTCTTCTCCCTCTGCTTGCGCTACACACCCAGCCACCACTATAGTCATTTCTTTTCGTAACGAATGAATCTTCCCAAGCTCTGAGTAAAGTTTTTCTGCTGCCTTCTCTCTAATGTGACAAGTATTCAGTATCACTAAATCGGCTTTCCCTGCATCACTAACAACGTTGAACCCCAAAGGTTTAATTACATTTTCCATTAAAACGGAGTCATAAACGTTCATCTGACAGCCGTAAGTTTTAATATATAGGCCTTTCATATTTGGTATGTCTTTTTCAAAATTTCTTCACCCTACACGTAAATGTCTAACAGACCAGCGCGTGACGCTAGTGAACTTGCTAGCACAATAGATTTTGACAAAATTATACGAAAAACTGGATCCCAGTGTCAAGCACTGGGATGACAAGTTCTCGGCAACCCCTACGTCATACCATCACGGTATCTCTAGATCCCGCTAACAAGTAGCGGGATGACGGTTGTCAGGGTGTCATGGTGCGCCAAGAAGTGCTTGGAGAACAGTTGGTGAAAATCCAACACAAACAAAGTCTAGCCAACAGTTTGGAACAGACCACTATGTTGCATGAGGTAACGAGTGTAATAGAGCTAGTGGGATGGACAATGCAGGGCACAACGGAAGTGAAGGAGTGGAGTCCCGAAATACCTGAAGACATAGAGGTCGACATGTTCATGGCCATGGAAGACAGCATGAAGGATAACGTAAAGGCAAGTTATCACTCACTCTATCGGGATCTGAGACCGTGCCATGTATTGAAATGGACTTCAAGTGAACTTGGGAGATCCCATGCATTCCTATTAAGGTACGTTGGAACAAGTCAACAAAGGCAAGAACTAGCGGAAGATGCAGGGGAAGTCGGACTGATTGATAGTACTCAGAATGTGGGAAAGCCACGTACAAGGGGAAGCGATCAGCAATATAGTAACTGGAATAGGGATTGCTATGCCAATACAACGGAGGTAGGAATAACATGCGATATAAACTAAACCAGATAGCAGTAAGAGCAAAGCAAGATAAGCGACTAAAATTCACATCGTTAGTCCATCTGATAAATACAGAGAATCTTGCGAGATGTTATAAAGAACTGAAGCGTAACAAGGCTTGTGGAGTAGACCAGATAACAGTGGAATCATACGGAGAAAATCTGAATGAGAAACTCGAAGTGCTAGTAGAAAGTATGAAGAGGAAGCAATATCAACCACAACCAGTAAAGAGGGTATATATACCGAAAGCTGGAAGTAAAGAGAAACGCGGACTCGGAATACCATCGACCGAGGATAAATTAGTACAGATTATGCTGAAGAAGATATTAGAAAATATTTACGAGGCAAACTTTCTGGACAGCTCATATGGATTTCGACCAGGAAGAAACTGTCATCAAGCGGTAAATGCACTAGATAAAGCAGTTATGTACAAGCCAATAAACTACATTGTAGAAGTGGATATCAAGAAGTTCTACGATAATATACAGCATAAATGGCTAATGAGGTGTCTAAGGGAACGAATAACTGACCCAAATTTGCTGTGGTTAGTAAAGCGGTTTCTCAAGGCAGGGATAGTCGAAGCTGGAAATTATGAAGCAACAAAACAAGGTACACCACAAGGCGGTATAGTAAGTCCTGTATTAGCAAATATATACTTACATTATGTGTTGGATTTATGGATAGAAAAGAAATTTAAACCAAGATCCAGAGGATATATACAAGTAATAAGGTTTTGCGATGATTTTGTGGTTTGTTGCGAAAGTAAGGTAGACGCGGAAGAATTTCTGGAATTACTGAAACAAAGGCTAAATAAATTTGGGTTGGAAGTATCTGAAAACAAGACCGGAGTAGTAAAGTTTGGCAAGAGGGAGTGGCAACGAGCGATAAGAGAGAAACGAAGGACGGAAAGTTTCAATTTTCTGGGGTTTACGCACTATGGTGCAAAAAGTCGTCGTGGTAGATTAATGATGGGACATAAAACCTCTAAGTTAAATCTAGCCAGAAAACTAAAAGAAATCAAGGAGTGGTTGAAAATAGTCCGCGGAAGTATTCGACTTAAAGATTGGTGGCAAGTACTGAAGGCTAAATTAACAGGACACTATAACTACTTTGGTATTAGCGGAAATTATTGGTGTTTGAAACAATTTTACACATCAGTAAGAAAGCTAGCATTTAAATGGATAAATCGGCGTAGTCAGAAAAAGAGTATGACCTGGGAACAGTTTGTACACTACGTAGAAGTAAATCCATTACCAAAGCCAAAAATACATTTTTCTTTATATGCATAAGAGGGACGACTGTGAAAACTAATATTGATGAGCCGTGTGCGGGAAATCTGCAAGCACGGTTCTTTAGGGGGAGTTGTAGTAATAAAACTCAAACGAGAGGAGTAAAGCTACAGCTTCTACCGAACAATTTGTATAGCTACATTGTCGGTAAATCTAAATTGCTTTAGTTATAGAAATAAATTTCGAGTCAGATGTGTATAAATTCTATATAATTTTTATCCTACTACTAATTTAACAAGATGGATCATATAGATATTATAAAATCAAAATTATTATTATCCGACATAGTAGGTAAAAAAGTCAGATTAATAAAAAGAGGAGATAGTTTTGTTGGGCTCTGTCCATTTCATAACGAAAAAACCCCATCTTTTTCGGTGAGCAATACTAAGGGGTTATATTACTGTTTTGGTTGCTTGGCTAGTGGTGATGCATTTGAATTTATTTCACAAACTGAAGGATTAAGCTTTAAAGAAGCATTGGAAAAATTAGCATCGGTTACAGGTGTTGAACTGCCCAAAAATCTTAGTATTACAAAAGAGGACAATAAACTATTTTTAGCGCTTGATTTAGCTGCAAATTGGTTTGCACAAAAAAATCAAGGTGTTGTAGATTATTTAAAGCAGCGTAAGATTTTACCTAAAATCATAGATAAATTTAAGATAGGTTATGCACCAAGCTCTGGTTTGAAAGAGTATTTAAACTCTTCAGGTATTGAAGACAAAATTTTAATTGATATTGGATTAGTAAACAAAAATTTTCATGATTATTTTTATGACCGGCTGATATTTCCTATACAGAGCATTGCAGGGAGAGTTATTGGTTTTGGCGGACGTGCGCTAAGTTCTGAGCAACAGCCGAAATATTTAAACAGTCCAGAGAGTCAGCTCTTCAAGAAGAGGGAGAATTTATACGGATTAAACTTTGCTTTAAGCGAAATACGTAAAAAACAGCACATACTCGTTGTTGAAGGATATATGGACGCTATAGCGCTACATCAAGCAGGAATTAGTAATGCAGTTGCTCCGCTTGGTACCGCAATTTCTGCAGAACAGATAAAAAATCTATGGAGATTTGCTAAAGAAATCTCCATCTGTATGGATGGCGATAGTGCTGGACGTCATGCTGCTACCCGAGTTGCAGAACTTGCTCTGCCAATATTAGAGCCTGGATACACGTTAAAGTTTGTGACTTTGCCAAGTAATAAAGATCCATACGATATATGTAACGAACTGGCATACAAGAAAGAAGACGTGTTGACTGCTCTTGACCATTCAACAAAACTGCATTCTGAATATTTATGGCATCACATAATCGATAGCAATTTGCAAAATTATGAAAAACTTGCTCCGGAAAAATATTCAATTCTTGAGCACAAGTTCATGGAATATGTAAATACTATTAGCAACAGCAGTATTAGAAGGTATTACAGAGATTATTTTTACAATAAGGCTAGTGAACTAAGAAGTAGCTTCAAAAAACAGATTTTTAATAGTAAAACTGGAGCAACAAAAGGTGAGTATCTTCATAACAAATCTCCAGAGCTAATTGAAGCAGAGCAAAATCAGGCCGTAATTTTGCGTATAGCCGTAGAATTTCCTGAAATTTTGAACCGTCCTATATTTTTTGAGCAATTTTCTCATTTTGAATTTACTAATGAGATGAAAAGATTACAACAGCGTGTAATTGATGTAATAAGTAACAAAAGCAAACTCGATAAAGAGGCTTTGTTACAAGAATTGAAACAGTTTAACGTTATAAAGTATGTATTTGAAAAAACTAGTGTACTAAATAGCCAACTGAACGAGAGAAAATCTGCAGAAATTGTGTGGAATAATATAGTGTTACTAAAAGAATTAAATGCATTACGAAAAGAAAGAACCGAAGCGAGGCTGAGCGGTAATCTTGACTTAGAAGAAAGGTTAATAGAACAAATAGAGCAAATAGAAAGTAGTATACAAGAAATGCAAATGGAGTTTATTGAAAAGTAGATATCGTCTCGTTAGTCAACAAGAAAATTACAAAATAAGACAATATTTTACATAAGATTGAAATTTTTAACTAATTAAGCCTTCCTCCAACAGCTTTGCCCTGTAGTTTTTGATATGGTTAGGATCACTTGAAAATGTATAATTTTTGTAGTTAGCTCTGCTATGCATATAAAGCTTACTATTGACTTTTATCACATTATCTCACATTATCTCACATAATATGCATGTGAGAAGAATATGAACTGGAAGAATTTTCGTCTTAGTACACGTCTCAACCTAGAAGGGCCTGTAATTGAGCAAGTGTACGAGTTAATTACTGCAGTTGATAGTGTTAAAAATAGCTGGCAGATAACGAAAAAACTACTACCACAAACAATTGAAAGATTAACTCATTCAGTTATTGTTACATCTTCTGGCGCTTCTAACCGTATTGAAGGAAATCGTCTAACCGATAAAGAAGTTGAGGACCTATATAAAAACCTACGTGTCAAAAAATTTAAAAATAGAGATGAGCAAGAAATTGCTGGCTACTTAGAAATGCTTAAACTAATATTTCATGATTATACGGATATTCCAATTAGTGAGTCATCAATATTGCACATTAATAACCAGATGCTACTTTATAGTGAAAAAGATTTGTATCATAGAGGAAAATACAAAGCAAGTTCTAATAGAGTTGAGGCAAAAGATCAGAATGGAAAAGTTGTTGGTATAATTTTTGATCCCACACCACCTTACCTTGTTAGAAAGGAAGTACAAGAGCTTATTGATTGGTATCACTGGTCCTTAAATAATAAATTTAAGCATCCTCTTATTATTGTTGCTAACTTTGTTTTTGAGTATCTGGCAATACACCCTTTTCAAGATGGGAATGGCAGAACTAGTAGATTGATAACTAATTTAATGCTGTTGCAGCAGGGTTATGATTTTGTATCTATTGTATCACATGAAAAGATAATTGAAACTAACAAACTTGATTACTATTTAGCGCTTAATAAAACACAAAGTAGCTGGAAAAGTGGCAAAGAAGATATTTCCCCATGGTTAATATTTTTTCTTAATGTGCTCAAAACGCAAGCAAATGAGGCGCATTATATTCTTGAGAGGGAGAATACTGAATATTTATTATCAAGAAAACAATTATTCTTCTGGGAGTGGGCACTTAGCCTTGCAGATAAAGAATTTAGTAGAAAAGATGCTATAGAAGCTCTAGGATTTCCTCCAAGAACAGTAGAGGCAATTACAAAGAAACTGCTAGGGATGAAATACTTACAGCGTCTTGGAGAAGGCAAAGCCACTAGATATAAAGTTATTATTTAAAAGTTTTAGTATGTTTTTCGAGATTTTTTTAAATCCAGTCTTATGCACAACTTTGTTTGCAATTTTATTCGATTAAAAATTGCATTTTAGCAATAAAAAACTTACTTATTATAGGAAAATCTTGTGTTTGTTCTCATATAAAACTATTTATGGAGTGACAATGGTACATGTATTATACTTACATTTCTGATTCGAAAATTTATGCAATTGTTTCTAACAAGATTGGTCAACAAATTCTATTGTTTAAAGATGAGAAATAAAGTAATCATCATTTCCAGTATTGCTTTTATTCTACTGTTTTTTATCAGCAGTGCATTTTTAAAAAAAGATCAGGCGGTTCATAGCGATAATGCAACTAGTAGCTTTTCAGTAAAAACTCAAGAATGTGCGCCGCAAAACCGCACTATATATTTAAATTTTTCTGGTACAGTAAATCCCTTACATAGAGCTAGCCTTGTCTCAAAAATAAGTGGTAAGATTATTGCTATTTATTTACCTGATGGTGAAAAGGTAAAAAGAGATGATGTAGTGTTAAAGATAGAAGATTATGACAGGATTGAGCAAGCTCAGAAAGCCAAAGCTTTATTAAAGCAGCGTGAAATTGAGTATGATTCCTCTCACAAACTGAATAAAAAAGGCTATGGGGCACAAATACAAGTAGAAGCAGCTTTTACTGCGTTACAAAGTGCAAAAGCTGACCTAAAAAGGCTAGAATTGGATTTAGAAAATACTGCAGTCACATCTCCTATAGATGGTTATATTGATAAAATCAATGCAAACGAAGGGGATTTTGTTAATGCTGGGCAAAAAATAGCTGACGTGGTTAATTTCGATCAAATTCTTGTAGTGTTATACGTTTCGGAAAATGAAGTAAATAAAATAGAGCTAGGCAGCACAGCTCAAATTAATTTGCTGGACGGAAAAGAATTGGCAGGTGAAGTAAGTTTTATTAGTAAAATTGCTGAGCCTAAAACTGGGTCTTATAGGGTAGAAGTAAAGGTAACTAATAATAAAATGATATCCTTGCAGGGACTAACTGCCAACGTAAGGCTACCTTCAGGCGAAAGATTTGCATATAAAGTTCCTTCTTCAGCCCTGAGCTTAAGTGACGAAGGTGCTCTTGGAATAAAGATTGTTGATGATAATAATTATATAGTATTTGCACCAATAGAAATTATTGATCATGAGAGCGATGGGGTTTGGATAGTAGCAAATAACGAAGGTAAATCCATAAAGTTAATAGTATTGGGCCACCTATTTGTTAAGCCTGGTGATAAGGTTTAAGACATAAGATCCTTTGACCTTACCCAGAAAAAGTGGAGAGAAAGTTTGGAATGTTTTTTACAAAAAGAATGATGCATCAAATTGTTCTGGAATGCAATAGTTAATAGTGACGTTGTTTGTTATAAAAAATTTCTATGTATTCAAATATTGCAGTTCTAGTTTGTTGAGCAGAGTGTTGTGAAGTATCAATAAGTATTTCTCTTTTCAATGAGCTAAAGAAGCTTTCTGCAACAGAATTGTCGTAACAACAGCCTTTATTACTCATCTATATTCTTTACAGCTAAGAGATATTGATACCCTTGCGCAGTATATTGTGAACCTTGGTCACTGTGCAGCAGTAGATTTTTAACAGGTTTACGCCTATTAATGGCCATTAATAAAGAGTTCATAACCAATTGTTTATTTTTATTGCACTACTCATTAACTACCATACGTGAGAATTATTGCTGCCAAATATAGCCATCCCTCCTTGGTTTTGATGTAAGTAATCCCATACTTTATTTGGTTGATCAACAATAAAGTTTTGGTCTAATATATTGGGAGCTACAGCTCTATTATCTGTTTGTTGTTTTTTAATTTTAAACTTTCTTCTCAGTATAGCCCTGATGTCATTTTTCTGCATAATACTTTGCACCGTTTTCAAATTGCAACTTTTACCCAAAGCCTTCAATTCAGCATGAATTTTAGGAGCTCCATATCTACATTTAGAAACTTGATATATTTTTTGAATAGCTTCGAGTAGCTCTTTATTTGCTGATTCTCTACTGCTTATTTTTCTTGTGGTCCACTTATAGTAGCCACTAGCAGAAAATCCTACATAATTCCTGTACTTTATAGCAGTTATAGCATTTCTCATAATAGTCCGAACAGGTCATAGGAAGGCAGAATCAACAGCACGACGAAAGGATTCGAATAGAGGAATGTTTTTCCTGGCTCTGTTTTTTATAGCAAACCAATGATGCTCAATTTTGTTGAAATCTGGAGAATAAGGCGGCAGATACAAAATTTCTGCACCAACCCCTTTAGCAAGCTCGATAATCTTATCAGACTTATGAAAAGTAGCATTGTCAAGAATGACCATACGCGTCAAGTTAAGGAAATAAAGGTATGAAAGAGATAGAATAATAAGGTATAAGTTCTCCCAGATATACTTTTAGTGAGAGAACCAATGAATAAAATAACTTGCTTATCAAAAAAGCTCAAAGAATTTTTTAATGAAAAAGCAGAGAAAATCTCAATTACAACAAGGTTTATAAAAAGAAAGAGAAAGCTAAAAGGTTCATCATTCGTAAAAGCCATGGTCTTGGGTAATATAGGAGTTGATAATTGTAGCGTAGAAACAATGTGTCAATTACTAAACGAGGACTCGATAGATATAACAAAACAAGGTTTGGATTTTAGATTTACTGAAGAAGCAGTGGAATTTATGAAAAGGATGTATAATGAATCTGTGGTTCTCTTTAAAAATATCTTGCAAGTTGATTGCAAAATCTTACAGCAATTTAATAGTGTTAAATTATTGGACAGTAGCTATATTACTCTACCTAACAGTATGGAAGAGATGTATAAAGGTTATGGTACTAGCTACAGTGGCTATGAAAGCAATACTAAGTCTGGAATAAAGTTACAATTAGTTTTCGATTACATGAATCAGATAATAGACCAACTTAATTTAACGGAGGGAATAAGATCAGACCAGGGATATAGGAAACATTTAAGTAATATATCAAGCAATGATTTGCTAATATCTGATCTCGGTTATTTTGTGCCAAGTTCTTTTAAACAAATCAATGAAATAGGAGCTTATTTCATAAGTCGTTATAAATCCGATACCAACGTATATGATGTAGAAACAAATCAAAAAATGGAGTTATTAGAATGTTTAGAGGATAAGTTATTTTTAGAAAACGAGGTATTGTTAGGAAAAGAAGCAAAAATTAGAGTAAGAATTATATGTCAGAAACTAACTGAAGAACAGTCTATAGCCAGAAGAAGGAAAGCTAATAGATTAGCAAGATCGCAGGGATATACATCCTCTAAAAGAAATCAAAAATTGTTGAACTGGTCAATATTTATAACTAATGTTCCAGAAAATAAAATTAGTGCTGAGCAAGTATTAACGATTTACAGAGTAAGGTGGCAAATTGAGTTATTATTTAAATTGTATAAAAGCCATATCAGACTTGATAAGCTAAAAGGAAAGCCATGCAGAGTATTATGTGAACTATATGCTAAATTGTGCGCAATTCTTATATTTCACGGCATAGTTGGTTGCACAGAAGTGAAAAAGAATACAGAACTTAGCTTAACAAAGGCATTTATTGAGCTAAAAAGACGGGTTAGAGAGTTATTTTTAGTATTAACCAAGATTAATAGTTTAAAAGTATTTCTTAAAAAACTCACTATAACTTGGTCGCGATTTTCATTAAAAGACAAACGTAGAAGGGCTAGAGTATCCACTTTAACCTCTCTAAATTTGCTCACAATCTCTTAACTTGACGCGTATGGTCAAGAATGACAGTCTGTCCAGGTTCCAAGATCGGTGTCAAAAATTGCTCAAACCATCCATTAAAAACATCCATATTACAGTGGCCTTCAAAGGTTAACGGAACAACTATCTTTCTTCCACTTAAGGCTGCAACCATACTGATTCGTTGAGTTTTCTTTCCAGATTTTAAGGCATAAAACCGCTGTCCTTTCTGGCAATATCCGTAGGGGTAGTCTTCGGTGTTATCAATGCCAGACTCATCTATATACACTAAGTTTTTAGGTTCTTTTGTCGCTATAATTTTCAAAAATTCAGCACGTTTTTCTTCGTTTCTTTCCTTGTATCCATATGTCTTTTTTTGCGCGTAAATCCAATTTTTTTAAGGGCTCGATAGATCGTTTGGATACTAACGTTGTTCCAAAGTTTAGCCATTTCCGATAGAGTCTTTCCTCCGTGTTCTCTGGCAAATTTGGCAAAGGTATCCCAGTCGGTAATTTTGTGATTGTAACCCCCATTTCCAAGTTTTTTTGATTGAAAGTCTCCTGTTTCTTTTCTTCTTTGCTGCCACTCCCATAAAGTAGTTCGTCCAATCTTAAATCTTGCTGCCACTGTTTCTCTGCTTTCTCCTTCGTCTAGCGCTTCCATTGCTTTTTTTCTTAAATCATAACTATATGCTGCTGGCATTCAACCTCCTTATCATCATCTACCCTTATCCTATCACATCCGGACTTTTATGGAAAGAGCTATACTATGCTCTTTTATAAAAAAATATTTTACTCTTTTTGACTGGCCAGGGCTTTTTTTTAAATGTCTCTTTCCCTTGTTACTCTTGCTAACTCTCTTTGTAAATCAAACCTCTCTTTGTCGTAAGGAGTCATGTTACCTCTACCTGGAAATGCATTTGCCGCTGACTTTTTTTCGTTATATTTCTTCATCCATTTTCCTAATACACTATCCCTTATTCCTAGATCTCTTGCTACTTTTGCAACTGGTTGACCTACCTTTCTTTGTTCATTTGCCAGCTTAACAGCTTCCAATTTGAATTCTGCTGTATATTCTCTTACCATTTCTAATCCTCCAAAATTTTATTTTACCCAAAAAAACTCTTTTCTTTCTCTCCACTTTTTCTGGGTAAGGTCATGCAGCTTTTGGGTAATTTAATGGTAAAAATTTTAGAGAGAAATTTTATACACAATCTCTGACATTTTTCCTTAAGTTGACGCCATTGTCTGTTCAGCTAAGCGGTGTGAGAGACAATATAGCTAAACTGACTTAGATTTACCGACAATTTGAAAAACCGTCATCCCGCTACGTGTTAGCGCCGCGGCGGTATGACGTAGGGAGATCTCTACTGCTATTCCACGTCAAGAACAACCATAAGTTCATTAGGGTTCACATAACCTAAAGCATTTTTTGCTTGCTCATCAAGCAGATCTAAATCTAAGCTTTTTTCATATAAGCCAAATACTTTGTTGTCCAACTTTTCCTTTTCAGAAGAGACATCCTTTAGCAAAAGTTTATTGTACTCGATTTCTTTTTTTAAGTCTATTAGCGTCAATAAGCCACGTTTACCTGTAATTGTGCTAATGCTGAAATATAATGTAAGAGAAGAAATGAGTAAGGCTGCGCTTAAACACAGCAATTTTTGCTTCTTTTTAGGTATAAGCACCGTACTTTCACATATAAAAAATATATAACATGAAAAGGTGAACAAAAAGCTAAGAACCTTGACGCGCTTTACACCTTGGCTTTACCTTATTTATAATGTAAATCTTACCACCCCTTTTCACAACTTTACAATTTTTATCTCTGTTACGATGAGATTTTAGCGACCCTTTGACTTTCATATCTATAGTAAGAATTAATTTACTTTACATTATAATCACTTATCAAGAGTTAGTCAATTGATAACATTTTATTAAAATATTGTATAATTGTTGCTGATACTTCTTCGATCGACTTTTGCGTGACATCGATAATTGGCCAGTTATTCTGTTTAAAGAGCTCCTCTGCTTCTTTAATTTCCTTTTCTACTTTCTCAGGGTTAGCATATATATTATTATCTTCGTTGTTAATTGAAGTAAGTCTATTTTTGCGTATTTCTATTAGCCTACTTACGTCTATTGTTACCCCTATCGTTAGTTTATTTTTTAATTTTGCCAAGTCAACATAAAAGGGTACTCCACTAACAAAAGGAATATTTGCAACTTTATAGCCTCGGTAAGCTAAATACGTACTGGTGGGAGATTTTGATGTACGTGAAACTCCAACCAAAATTATATCTGCTTTATCAATATCTTGAATATTTTGTCCATCATCATGATTAATAGTGTAGTTTATTGCCTCAATGCGCTGAAAATATTCGTTATTTATCTCAGTATGCAAGTCAAGCTTTTCGTCTTTTTCAATTTCAAGATAGGACGAAATTTCTCTAATAATATGTGATAATATTGCTCTATAGGGAATTTTCAACTTTATACAGTTATCTTTTAAATATTTTCTTAGCTCATCATCAGTAATAGTGCATATAACAAAATTATGCTCATCACTTTTCCTATTAATTTCCTCCAGAATTTTGTCAATCTGCTCCTCTTTTTTCACAAAAGACCAAACATATTCGATCGTTTCTATAGAACGAAAGTGTTTCAGAGCTGATTTTGCAACTGATATAACAGTTTCACCACTTGAATCTGATACTAAGTGTAGATTAAGCTTTTTAATGGTCATGTTTTATATAGTGTTATACTAAAAATAATGGCTAGCAATCTGCTACTGAAATTATGCTAATTTGTTGACCTACGTAAATATAGAAAAACTATCCTGTTGATAAAACTCAAACTAATTGGTAAATTCTTAACACAATTATTCTCAAAACGAATGTTTTTATTAAAGCCTACAAATTTCTCTTATTTTTCTAAGAAAGCTCTACCTTGGCTTGGGGTTATTTGTTTCGCATGTTTTTTAATTGGAATGTCTTTGGCGTTATTCTTCTCTCCAGAAGATTATAAACAAGGAGAAATTGTACGAATCATGTACATTCATGTGCCTTCTGCATGGCTTGCTCTTGGAATATATGGATTAATTGCATCACTCAGTTTCATTTCATTGGTATGGAACAATAGCATTGCTAGTGTCTTGGCACATGCTGCTGCTCCTGCAGGGACAATCTTTTCGGCAATATGCTTAATCACAGGCAGCATCTGGGGAAAAGGAACCTGGGGCACTTGGTGGGTATGGGATGCAAGGCTTACTTCAATGCTGATTTTACTTTTCCTATATGTTGGCTACCTTTCATTGTGGAGCGCTTTTGATAATGAAGCGAGGGCAGAAAAATCAGCAGCAGTATTTGCCATCTTTAGTGCTATAAATATTCCTATAGTAAAATTTTCCGTGAATTTATGGTCCACTCTCCATCAGCCAGCAAGCATTTTGAGAAAAGGTGGAATAGCAATAGAAAGTTCCCTGCTGTTGCCACTGGTTGCAATGTTTATGTTTTGTGCCACATTTTTTTTAGTAGTGTGGATACTGTATTCACTTTACTTAATTAATTTATATAAGATAAAGAGAGAAATCAGTATGCGGTATTAGGCCGAGAGATGAAAATAGAACACACCACATCACCAAGTAGCAAAGACATTGAATTCCTACTCAAAAAGATTAATGAAGAAACCGTTGATAAAGGTACGTGTAACCCATTTGCTTTTTTTATTCGCGATGATACTGAACAAATTATTGCAGGTTGTAGCGGTTTTGTTATCTATGGTTCAATTTACACTGACTTGCTTTGGGTACATTCTGATTATAGAAGAAAAGGTATGGGAAAGCAGCTAATGGAAGAAGTTCATGATTATGGTCGTGAGATGCACTGTAAAATAGCAACCGTTGCAACCATGAATTTTCAAAAAGCGAAAGTATTTTATGAAAAGCTTGGGTATAAGTGTGATCTTGTACGTCCAGGGTATGTTAACATGTATATTTTTGAAGAAAGTGTTGTGAGATGCACTGTAAAATAGCAACCGTTGTAACCATGAACTCTAAAATATTTAAAGAGCCTACTAATATCTTTAAGGTAAATGTTCATGTGATTCCGCAGAATAATTCTGTTTTTTGATTCTATCTGTCCATTTATCATTTTCTATATCTTGTTTGTTGGTTGCTTTTTTTTCTTGCTCAACAATTGCCTTATCTATCTCCTTATGAATTGCATCAATTGCATTAATCGCACCTCCTTTTTTGTATACTTCGCTTTTCCCTTCAATAATTAACTTAATAAAAGTATTTACAACAGACTGCACTTGATTATGATTAACCTGACCTTTTATCAAAGAAGGTAAAGAGCCTAATTCCATCAATACTTCTGGTGCTGTTTTATCTTGAGTGGAAAGTCCTAAATTATCTGCTACTTTACTTATTAATAACTCTCTGTGTTCTTTATTATCTTCCAATTTAGCATAATCACTCAATAGATCTATAACGGTAGATACTCTGACTTCAACAATATCATCAACATCTTCATCTTCTAGAGCAACTCCTGACCCCAATAACCTCTCTCTGAGATTTTCGCTTAAAAGATTGATAAATTCTTCATTTGCATCTGATCCTGTGGTTGATATTGTACCATCTAAATAGTTACTTTGAGCACCGAAGCCATGCTCTATTTGTATTTTTGTCTCAGGTTTAAATCCTAATTTTGCACAGAATTTCTGAAAATATTCTTTAATAATGTCAAACAAGCTCTTGCCATTATCTTTATAATTTTTTAACTCTTTAGGAATAGTAAGTGACAATTTACCATCTCTGTATGTTACAAAGTCTTCACCATTGTGAGATTCAATTGTAAATTCCAATGAACTAGACAGATTACATATCTTATCGCCATGCATAACTTGATTTTTAACAGAGAGTATTGGTAGCCTCATATCAGATCTAATTCTCACATTATTTTGGTTAGCACAATCAATGTTTATTACTTTTTTAGGATTTTCTACTATGAACGACTGTCCAAGTGCAAGTTGGGTTTGTATAAATGGAGCAGCCTCATACCCTGCTTGATTACAATTGGTAACTAGCTCTTCTAAAATAGCATCACTTGGAACTTCTGCCCCAGTGTATCTGAACATTTTTTTGAAAACTTCTTTTGCAAAGGAACGGTAATCCTTGTTTTCATCTTTCTCTGTTGGTAATAGATGGATATACCTTTGGCCAGCATTGTAAAATTCTTCAAATTCTTTCTTATATGAATCAGTTTTTTGATGATCAGTAGTTTTGGGATCTTCGCAGTGATTTTTCCACAGCTCACCCAATGCGTCACTTACAAGCTCTTTCTCAATATCTTCGAGTACTGAAGCAACAAAAGCTTTGCCACGATCCGTATCTATTTCTCTTGTTCCTTTTTTGTTAAATATTTCGTCATTATATATATCATCACTATTAAAAAGTTCGCTTCTGCGGTGCTTAGCTCCTTCCTTAAATGCAATAATAAGATTTTTATCTATTTCTTTTCCGTTAATAATAAAATTCATCCTTTGAAAATCTAAGAACATTGTTTCACCGGAATTCGCTAATTTATTATCTTGATCTGCTCTTAATTTACTAAAATTGAACTCTTTAGCTGTGGCCTTTAATCTAACTACTGGACTCTTATTATTTTTTCCTTTTGTCTCTTTCATAAATAACACCTTACTGCAAATATGCTGTAAGTTATATCATATAATGATGAATAATTTGGTAATATATTAAGAAAATCGACAGTATATTTCTTTATTTAAGAGGTGTAGGAAAGGCGTAGATTTCTCTTTCCATTTGTAGCGTACTGCATTAATATTTATGTATTAATCTAGAAAATAATGATGAATAACATTGTAATTGTTGGTCTGCAATGGGGTGACGAAGGCAAGGGTAAAATAGTAGATTATCTTTCTGAGAATGCAGATGTAGTTGTGAGATTTCAGGGAGGAAATAATGCAGGGCACACTATAGTAGTAGATGATGAGGTTTATAAATTAAATTTACTGCCCTCTGCTGTTTTGAGGCCAGGCAAAATATCTATCATAGGAAATGGCGTTGCTCTTGATCCACACGCTCTAATCTCAGAAATAGAGTCATTGAAAGTTAAAGGAGTAGACGTAAACTATAACAACTTGATGGTATCCGAGAGCTGTCCATTAATACTTAGCATACATAAGGACAAGGAAAAGCTATTTGAAGATTTAAATGGAAATCACAAAATTGGTACAACAAACAAAGGGATAGGGCCATGTTATGAAGATAAAGTTGGAAGGAGAGCTATACGCCTTTGTGACTTAGAAAACGCAGATGAGCTCAATAAAAGAGTGGATACTCTTTTGAATTACCACAATGCTATCAGGAAAGGCCTTAACTACCAGGTGGTTAAAAAAGAAGAAATATTAAAGGAAATTCAAGAGATTTCAGAAAAAATTCTTTCATATAAAAAACCTGTGTGGAAGATATTAAATGACTTGATGAAAGAAGGTAAGAAAATAATATTTGAAGGTGCCCAAGGCGCATTTTTAGATATCGACCACGGAACTTACCCTTTTGTTACTTCAAGTAATACTGTAGCATCGCAAGCAATAACAGGCTCAGGGTTATCCTCCAATGCTTACATTATTGGTGTGGTAAAAGCTTATACAACAAGAGTGGGCAATGGCCCATTTCCTACTGAGCAGAAAAATGAAGTAGGAGATAGCTTGTTTACTATAGGTAAGGAACTTGGAACAGTGAGCAATAGAAGAAGGCGTTGCGGATGGTTCGATGCAGTTTTAGTGCGCCAGGCCGTACAACTCTCTGGAGTTTCAAGCATTGTATTAACCAAATTAGATGTGCTTAATTCTTTTGATACAATTAAAATATGCACTGGTTACAAGTATAGCGGAAAAATGTATGATTATTTACCCGCATCGCATTCAATACAAGGGGAATTAGAGCCAATATATGAAGAGTTTCCTGGCTGGAAAGAAAACACTCAAGGTAAAAGGTCGATTGAAACATTGCCTATCAATTTAATAAAATATATAGACAGGTTAGAAAAATTAATAGGTGTACCAATTCATCTAATTTCAACTAGTCCAAAGAGAGAGGATGTTATTAAGCTTAAAGATTTCTGAAAACGTCTTTGTATCTTAGAGCCTGTACGTAATCTCAAAAAAGAGTTAAAGTGAGAGGATAAAGTATATAAAGTAGGATATGCGAAGTTTATAACCAAGTGACATAAGTCGAGAAAAGTTTGAGATTATTGTAGCAGATCTGGAATCTTGCAGAAAGAAGACAAAACCAAGAACACTTGATTTACATGATGTATTTTGTGGAGTGTTATACGTGTTAAAAAGTGGTTGCCAGTGGAGAATGGTATCAAAAGAGTTCCCAAAATGGCGCAATTGTTACGACTATTTTAAGAAGTGGAGTGAAAAACCAGATGTAAATAAAGAAAGTGTTCTGGAGCTGGTATTAAAAAAAAATAATTGCGACAAAACAATGGTCGGAAAAGCTTCTGCACAATTGATGCACAGAGTATAAAAAATGCAGATACTGCTGAAGCTATGATGCAGGCAAGAAGATTTCAGGGCCGTATTGCAGTAGATACGCAAGCATGCAATTTATACAACAACAGCAGAGATAACTGACCGTAGCAGTGCTGTGAGAATGGTCGAAAATGCAAAAGAAAACCTCTCGGGAGTTAAAAATGTACTGGTTGATGCAGGCTATACTGGAGAGAATTTTGCAACTCAAATAAAAACGATTATTGGTGCAACCGTTGAAGTGATCAAAAGAAATGAATTACGTTCCTTTGTTGTATTGCCCAAAAGATGGGTTGTGGAGCGATCTTTTGCTTAGTTAGAAAAATGTAGAAGATTGTGGAAAAATTGTGAGCGAAAACTCAATACTAGCCTACAAATGGTAGTTCTGGCTTTCACTGCCTTACTTCTGAAAAAATTATGAACAGGCTCTTACTAACTCTTATCTAATAAAAAAAATACTTGTGTAACTTCGAATAGTCTATTATGCAAGACAGCAGTATAAACATGTAGTAAGAAATGTATAATGAAAAATAAAAGCTCAAGTTTAACACTTGCAGTTATTTTTACACAATTAAGTAATCATAAAAGTTAGTGTAGGACGAGGTTATACAGTTTGATTTCTTTTAATATATGTTAATTGATATAATATAAATATAGTTAAGGGGGCGTATTATGATTGGAAGTTTGGCTAAGGAAGAAAAAACAGCAGAGGCAGGAAAAACAAGTAATCAGTCAGAGAATTATGATGTTGAATCAGTTATAAGGGTAGCATCATGTGCTTGGAATGCAATACATTGCTTGTTGGCATCTTATGAATACGATCTATATTCGTCATGGCTTGAATCGCATTTTACATCCCTCAAGGACTGTATCAATAAAATGGAAAAAGACAATTCTTTCACTAAGGAATCTGCTATAATAAAGTTCTGCCGCTCAATTGCAGAAAATAATAAATTATACAAAGAGTTAAAAAATTTAAATAATCTTGCTGAAAATTTTGCCAATGAAGAATTTGATTCTCAATTAGAGAAGATAATAACAGGCTTTAAACTAAAAAACCTAGAAGACAAGGTAGGCTTCTTAATGCTTTTGAAAGAAGAAAGAGACCTCACTGCTATACAGAAGGCTTATAGAGATGAGTGGAGTTTTTATGACCTAATAAACGATAGAGATTTTAAACAAACGTACATAGATAAAGCAGTAACAGAGTCTGCTAATAAGAGCTTTAAGAAAGATATAGATAAATGCATAAAGTTGGCAGAGCAGGGAAAAAAAGCTGCAAGTAAATATCTTGGAAGGAAAGGCGTAGAGCTTCAAGCTTATTACACAGAAACTGATAACGCTTATAGAGTTTTGAATATCAACTCTATTAATCACAATGGAAATGAGCCAGTAAGGGTTAGTGACATTTTACAGCAAGAGAAAGATATTAAAGAGCTGAATATCTATTGCAATAAAAAACATGAAATACACGCTCATCAAGAAGATAAGAAAAGATATTATGAATTTAAAGAAGGCGCATGTTATGAAATGACAAGCACTTGGCCTGTAAAGGATGGATCCGAAATGTGTACCATGGTGCGCCAAGAAGTGCTTGGAGAACAGTTGGTGAAAATCCAACACAAACAAAGTCTAGCCAACAGTTTGGAACAGACCACTATGTTGCATGAGGTAACGAGTGTAATAGAGCTAGTGGGATGGACAATGCAGGGCACAACGGAAGTGAAGGAGTGGAGTCCCGAAATACCTGAAGACATAGAGGTCGACATGTTCATGGCCATGGAAGACAGCATGAAGGATAACGTAAAGGCAAGTTATCACTCACTCTATCGGGATCTGAGACCGTGCCATGTATTGAAATGGACTTCAAGTGAACTTGGGAGATCCCATGCATTCCTATTAAGGTACGTTGGAACAAGTCAACAAAGGCAAGAACTAGCGGAAGATGCAGGGGAAGTCGGACTGATTGATAGTACTCAGAATGTGGGAAAGCCACGTACAAGGGGAAGCGATCAGCAATATAGTAACTGGAATAGGGATTGCTATGCCAATACAACGGAGGTAGGAATAACATGCGATATAAACTAAACCAGATAGCAGTAAGAGCAAAGCAAGATAAGCGACTAAAATTCACATCGTTAGTCCATCTGATAAATACAGAGAATCTTGCGAGATGTTATAAAGAACTGAAGCGTAACAAGGCTTGTGGAGTAGACCAGATAACAGTGGAATCATACGGAGAAAATCTGAATGAGAAACTCGAAGTGCTAGTA
The DNA here is from genome assembly GCF_964026815.1 of Wolbachia endosymbiont (group A) of Andrena fulva. NCBI lineage: Bacteria > Pseudomonadati > Pseudomonadota > Alphaproteobacteria > Rickettsiales > Anaplasmataceae > Wolbachia > Wolbachia endosymbiont (group A) of Andrena fulva. The sequence goes on along the minus strand of NZ_OZ034701.1, from coordinate 994,511 downwards.
GAAAGTATGAAGAGGAAGCAATATCAACCACAACCAGTAAAGAGGGTATATATACCGAAAGCTGGAAGTAAAGAGAAACGCGGACTCGGAATACCATCGACCGAGGATAAATTAGTACAGATTATGCTGAAGAAGATATTAGAAAATATTTACGAGGCAAACTTTCTGGACAGCTCATATGGATTTCGACCAGGAAGAAACTGTCATCAAGCGGTAAATGCACTAGATAAAGCAGTTATGTACAAGCCAATAAACTACATTGTAGAAGTGGATATCAAGAAGTTCTACGATAATATACAGCATAAATGGCTAATGAGGTGTCTAAGGGAACGAATAACTGACCCAAATTTGCTGTGGTTAGTAAAGCGGTTTCTCAAGGCAGGGATAGTCGAAGCTGGAAATTATGAAGCAACAAAACAAGGTACACCACAAGGCGGTATAGTAAGTCCTGTATTAGCAAATATATACTTACATTATGTGTTGGATTTATGGATAGAAAAGAAATTTAAACCAAGATCCAGAGGATATATACAAGTAATAAGGTTTTGCGATGATTTTGTGGTTTGTTGCGAAAGTAAGGTAGACGCGGAAGAATTTCTGGAATTACTGAAACAAAGGCTAAATAAATTTGGGTTGGAAGTATCTGAAAACAAGACCGGAGTAGTAAAGTTTGGCAAGAGGGAGTGGCAACGAGCGATAAGAGAGAAACGAAGGACGGAAAGTTTCAATTTTCTGGGGTTTACGCACTATGGTGCAAAAAGTCGTCGTGGTAGATTAATGATGGGACATAAAACCTCTAAGTTAAATCTAGCCAGAAAACTAAAAGAAATCAAGGAGTGGTTGAAAATAGTCCGCGGAAGTATTCGACTTAAAGATTGGTGGCAAGTACTGAAGGCTAAATTAACAGGACACTATAACTACTTTGGTATTAGCGGAAATTATTGGTGTTTGAAACAATTTTACACATCAGTAAGAAAGCTAGCATTTAAATGGATAAATCGGCGTAGTCAGAAAAAGAGTATGACCTGGGAACAGTTTGTACACTACGTAGAAGTAAATCCATTACCAAAGCCAAAAATACATTTTTCTTTATATGCATAAGAGGGACGACTGTGAAAACTAATATTGATGAGCCGTGTGCGGGAAATCTGCAAGCACGGTTCTTTAGGGGGAGTTGTAGTAATAAAACTCAAACGAGAGGAGTAAAGCTACAGCTTCTACCGAACATTATGAATGTGAGTAGCGATGGCATAACTGAAGTACTAAAATTTAATGATGAAGATTTTGTGCTATCGGAGGAGATCTTAGAATTGATAAAGCAAAATGATGAATTATATATTCAAAGTCTCTCCTTATATGATGCTGTACTAGAAAAGGGTAAGGCTGCTGATGTTGTGCCTACTGCTAATAACAATTTTCAAAATGAATCTATAGTGGCCTATCGCAAGGAACCAGAGGGGGAATTAGACCCTAAAGTTGATGCTGACAATAGCCTTCCTCCTTCTATTAATAGCAATGCATCAACTCAAACAGAAGTTGCTTCACAACAAATCGAAACTCAAACGGAAGTCAATTTACAGCACACTGAAACTCAAACAGAAGTTGCTTCACAACAAATCGAAACTCAAACGGAAGTCAATTTACAGCACACTGGAACTCAGACAGAAGTTGCTTCACAACAAATGGATGAATTGATTTTAAATAATCGGATGCTGTCCAAAGAAAACGTTGAATTGAAGCAAGAAATGTCAAATTTGAAAAAAGAAGCTGTTGAATTGAAGCGAGAAATAGAAGCAGGGTTGCAAGTGATAAATAAAAAGCACCATGAATTAATACAAGAAAATCAGCGACTACAGGAGAAACTAGAAACAACCCAAGCAGAAGCTAATCAAACAATTGTAAAGTTAGAGAAGCAGAATAGCGATTTACAAGACAGGTTTGAAAAAGAGGAGCAAAAAAACACGGAATTGCAAACTGAACTGGCACAAAAAAATGAAGAATTAGCAGGTGTGTTAAAAGAGCTACAAGGGAAAGCACAAGAACTTAAAGGTGTATATGAAGAAAAAAGAAAGCTAAAGGAAGAGCTGAAAATTGTTAATGCAGGAAAGAAGAATTTGGAAAAAGAGCTAAATCAAGCACGAGAAGATGCGGAACAGATAATGGTTGAACGACGCCAGCAGAAAGAGCGCTTGAAAGATCAGCTAAGAGAATTAGATCAGGAATATAAGGTACAAGTAGAAATTGGGCAAAAGATTAAAGAATCAGATAGGCAGGATAGCAATTTACAAGATACACTTGGAGAAGAGAGACTAAAACTCAACATTGAAGAGCTAGAAAACGAGTACGAGGAATTTCCAGGAGATAAGGTGCTTACACTTGAACTCACTAAAGATGAAGATAAAGTCGAAGAGTTAAGAAACGAGCTAGAGCGTGAGAAAGAAAAGTGTAAACAATTATTAGAAGAAGAAAATGAATGGGGTGATGAATTGGTAGGAATGCTTGATGGACTGGAAGAAAAAATTCGTGCTGATGAACAAAGGAGCTTCAACAATCAATTAACGGGAGAAATTTCTAATGAGTCTGGTAATGCTCCACGACAGAAGAAAAGGTTATCCAAATCTTCAAGCGTTGATAATGAGTCTTATGTTCCACTGAGAGAGAAGACAACATTACTCAGATCTTTAAGCGTTGATAGTGGACTTGATAGCGATGAAGAAAATTGTGATAATGATTTATCTTTCAACATAAGTCCTATAAGTTCTATTGAGAAGGTGGCAGAGAGTAGAAACGTAGGTAGGGTATCATTGTGAAGATGGTTGGGGTTAAGTTGCAACTTAAGTGGGGCGCAAAAGGTCTTTTTTGTTGATAATAATTTAAAATCTATAGTAGACTAAAAAAGATTATTAAATTATAATATAACATATGATAAAAGACGAGAAATCGAAAACACTTTTTGAAGTGGAAGGGGCAGTAACTGCTTTACTACCTGCAGCAGAATTTAGAGTGAAACTGGACAATGAACATGAGATTATCTGTCATGTATCAGGGAAAGTGAGAAGAAGTAAAATACGCATCATTATAGGGGATAGGGTGTTAGTTGAGATGAGCATTTACGATAGGAATGCGAGAAAGGGTAGGATCATTAGAAGGCTTAAAGGTACAAGTGACAGAACGATCTCTAAATAATCTTATTCTTGCTTCATCATCGAAAAGGCGTATAGCTTTACTAAAACAAATAAACATTGAGCCAGGTTTAATTTTGCCAGCAGATATAGATGAAGCCCCTTTAAAAAAGGAACTTCCGAAGGATTACTCAATCCGTATGGCAAAAAGTAAAGCGGAGAAAATACAAAGCTCAAATCCAAATTACTTTGTGCTTGGTGTTGATACAGTTGTTGCTTGTGGTAGAAGGATATTGCTCAAAGCTGAAAACGTTGAGCAAGCAGAAAAATGTATCCGCTTGTTATCAGGAAGAAGGCATAGAGTATACACCAGTGTATGTCTATTAACTCCCGATCAATCTAAACAACATATCAGGACTGTGGTTACAATAGTGAAATTTAAACGTCTCAGTGAACAAGAAATTAAGTATTATTTAGCATCAGAAGAGTGGAAAAATAGGGCGGGGGGATGCAATATACAAGGCCTAGCTGGAGTGTTCGTATTGTTCTTACGCGGCTCCTACTCTTCCGTTATAGGGTTACCATTACATGAAACCTATTGTTTGCTAAGCAATTATTTTAACTTCAATTTATATTGAAATACCTTTATTAGTATCTTTTTTTTGTTGTGACTCAGCAACCTGTTTAGCCCAATCTAGTGGTCTTTTATTTCTGTTAGCTAATGCAATTCTATTGCGATCATAACCATCAGTGTGTTCTGTTAAAGTATCTCCTCTTTCTTCTTCTATTACTCCAGCTTTCAGTTGTGCTTCATCTTTCTCTAGTAATTTATATAGTTCGCTATTTTTATCTACAGTTGGATTAGTGTCATTATTTTCTCGTTCTGCCACTGTTTTTTCTAACCACTTACGTATAGGGTCATATTGTTTACCTTCTCCTATCTTTTCTAAAATGTTTTCTGAGAATGAATCTTTAGGAATATTTTCTTTAGTAGCCTGTTGTGCCGGTTCTCTTAACCCTTTATCCGGGTTTTCCAATGCTCCTTTTAACTCACTCGTATCTCCGATTTCTTTTGGTTCAATGTTTTCTAAGCTCTTCTTTAACTGTTCAGGATTTACTTGAGATTGTTCATTATTGTCATGAGTTGGAGATGAATAGCCCGAATCGTTTGCTTTTATGTCTGTTGAGCTGTCTTTTAGCAACCCAACTTCTCTCAAGCGTTTTTTAGTTTCTTCGCTAATCTGACTCTGATCAGCTGGTTTTAACCCGAGATTTTCTTGACCTAATGTATTTTTAAGTTCTTCAAATAGAGTTAGATTACTTTGTCTAATATGTTCTTCTAATTTCCTTCCTACCTGTTTTAAATCTGTTTGAGATTTACTATCACTATTAGTTGGAGATATATAGCCTGAATCACTTATACTATTTGGTGTTGAAGCAGAGACACTAACAGTTGGACCTTCCACTATTTTTACATCTGCTAAATCGTCTTTTTGCAATCCATCTTCTTTATCTTGTGACAGTTTATCAGTAGGATCAACTTGCCTTAATCCTCTATTATCCTGCTGTGATCTATCTCTGATTTCTTTAAGAAGATTTTCAGGTGGAGTTTGATCACTTTGTTCAATGTTCTCTAAGCTCTTCTTTAACTGTTCAGGATTTACTTGAGATTGTTCATTATTGTCATGAGTTGGAGATGAATAGCCCGAGTCACTTTTATTATTGAGTGCTGTAGCAGAGAGCGGCTGTTCACTTTCTTTCCACTTAGCATCACTAGCATCTTGGTTATCACTGTTATCTGGAGAAGATGAATAAGGAATTATGTCCTTTAATGTCTCTAACGGTGATGGGTTATTTTTTCTACTTCCTGCAATTGATGCTTTTCTATCATCAACATCAATGTGCCGTAAGTTGTTTTTCTTGAAATTTCTGATGTCTTGTAACAGATCGCCTTTGCTATTTCCTTCTTGTTGCTGGGTTTTAGGTTGTTGCTGATCATTAGGTGTTTGCTCACTTCTATCTGGTTTTTGGCTTCCAGGTACAGCATGTCCAAATGTAGGATTGTCATACCGTTCATCTTCTTGCCTATTATCTTGATTGTGGCTTACAGACTTGGTGAAAGTAGAACTATCTGAAGAATCAGAAGTTGCACCTTTTTGCTGATTATTAGGTGTTTGCTCATTTTCGCGCAAGTCATCTGGTTTTTGGCTTCCAGATTTGGCTCCCCCTTGCTCATCGAAAACACCTTTTTTAGGTGGTAGTGAACTAGTTCTAGGTGGAAGTGGCGGAGGAGTTTTTTTGTTCTGAGGATTCTCCTCAAAAAGCGATTGTAGGTTATAAACTTGACCTCCCGAATTTGCTTCTCGTGCTGCTTGTCTAAGCTCACGCTTTTCTTTAGCCTCCTGAGAATTAATTTTATCGTCAAAATCTTTTCCAATTCCGCTATCGTAAGACTGCCTTCTGCTGTTAGATTGTAGTCCAAAATGTGAATGGTGGTCTTCTTTTTTTTGAGTTATATCAGTAGCTTGAACGCTAACACCTCTATTAACATCAATTCTTGTTGTAGTTTCAGATGATAGCTCGTTACTGTCTTTATTATGTTGCATCTCATTCGCTTTTCCTTGTCCTTTCTCCCTGAATTGTATTTCATGCAAGAATAAACCACCTATTTTTACATCTCTGTTTACTTCTAACCGTTCTAGAGAAAAATCATCACCTTTAACAAGGTCTACACCGTTAGCATCAATCTTAATTTTGATCTTACATTCCTTCCCCTCCGCATACCACTTTAAAGTCATTTCATATGAACCATCAGTTACGACATAATGTCTTATTTTTTTCCCTTCTTCCTCGGCAACAAAACCATGCATTCCTCTCTTTCCATCACTATGCAATGTTGAAAATCCCGAGATTTCATTCTTCTCACAAAAATCACTGTTTAAAAATTCGCTGATTTTAAACTCTTTTTTGTTATTTCCCAGCGTAATACTTGCGTGATTACCGTATATTGAAACTCCTGCAACATCATCAACATACTCTTTCAACCTTTCTTTAACTTCACTTTCAAGGTCTTGTCCAGCTTTCTTTGTCTTGTCGCATTTCTGAAGAATAACTCCATATGCTTTATCTTTGTTTTCTTCTTCGTCCCAATTCCAGTTGGCGTGTTTTGTTAAAAACTTTACTGTGTTAAAATCAACTCTAGCATTATAAATTGGGTCGTCTTCCTTTTTTATTTTATCAAATAAAGGAAAAATTTCTTGAATGCGCTCATTATAAATGTGTTCTTGTTGTGTATCGTTAGTGCCCATATATCCCTCACTAATAACCCTCTGCCTTTAGTTCTAGCTAATACTAGCTAATATAATTATCACAAGCATTGGTTGAATTTTTATTAAGGAAGGTTGTGTTACTAATGTGATGACACAAGCTATTTTATGGTAACATCAAACGATTTAAGTTGTCATTCCAGTCTGGAATCCAGCCTTTCACGAACCCCATCAAAAATGTTGTGTTTTAACATAAGATTAGCTACTTTTATGCTCACTAACTTAGTGCCAATCAAGATTCCTGGATCCCAGTGTCTGGGCACTGGGATGACATCCTTCTTGGCGGAAATCACTCTTATATCACAACAGCTGCATAGCCTAAATTGCTTTAGCTATAGCTCTGTTTTTGCAACTTCAAATATCTGCTACTCATAGTAAACACTTCTGGATCTTGAGAGGTTAGCTTGAGTATAGCGAGTATGTTGATAAACAACAAAGCAGCAATCGAGATATCAGCAACATCCCATAGCAACCGGACTTTACCTATCGCACCAAGCGGAATGATCATGGTAAAAATTACAATCCAGATTTTAGTGTATTTATTATCCATAGACACATAGCGTATTGTCTGTTTTGAGCAAAAAAACCAAGTAAAAATAGTAGTAAAAGCAAAACAAAACATTATGGCCATAATTAAATAGTCAATATAAGGCCAATTCATTGCCTTTCTAAAAGCAAATATGCACATGTTAGTGCTCTCTAAATCAGTGACCCAAGAATCTGTGACAAGCAGTACCATTGTTGTAATAAACACTATAAACGCAACTATAAAAGGCGATATTATCGTAATTAGACTCTGCTCAATAATAAATTTATTATTATTTTTCTTAGGAACAATTGAAGAATGTACGATTCCTTCAAGGCCAAGCCCTATATCTGTTGCAAAAATACCTCGCAAAGTTCCGACTTGAATAATAGTCAACATTTCTAGAATCAAACCTAGAGATAAACCAGAGTTAAAGCTACTGGTTGTAAAAAAACTGCTTGTTATTAGTTTTAGAGAAGGAAGAATATTTTCACTAAATTTAAATAATATGATACCGCAAAGTGTGAGGTAACTTACCGTCATTATCGGTATCATAGCCGATATAAAAATTTTAATTTTTTTTAAGCTGAGAGCTGCAACAACAAAAAATATTATGGCCATTACAATGCCACCAACAACTACAGGCACATCTATCATATTAAGTGGTATTGATAGAGAATTTACCTGAACAAGGTTACCAACTGTTATTGAAACCATCATCATGATAACTAGAAAGACAATTGTGGCCTTCCTAGAGTTAAACGCATCAGTCATGTAGGCTACAGGGCCACCTATAAACCGTTCGTTCTTTTCCTTTCTGGTTTTTATACTTAGATAACAAGTGACATATTTTATCACAGAAGTGATAACAATAATTATTGCCATCCATAAAATAGAGCCCGGTCCTCCGGTTTTTAGAGCAACAGCAGTTCCTGAAATATTTCCTACTCCTAAATTTCCCCCTAAAATTGTAAACAGAGCGGCTATAGAAGAAAATTTATTTTCTCCTTTTTTAGCTCCAAGGAGTGAAAGGGCGTATGGTAATCTAAATACCTGTAGCCATTTTAGTTTAATCGATAGGTAAACACCAGCAACTAGCATGAGTAATATTGTTGGCAGTAATAAAACAAACTTTACTGTATCCATCTGTAAAAGTGAGATTTTTATTTGAGTATACAACAAAAATTGAAAATACCTAACCTATTTTCTATGTATGACTTCGTTTCCGTCATTCTAGAAACCTTTTCTTGTCATCCAAGTAGCGTGACACATAACTGTACGAACATTGTAATATGGTACAATGTTAAGACGATGTCATTCCAGTGCTTGACACTGGAATCCAGCTTTTAATGCAACCCCTCACCAAAAATATTGTGTTTTAACATAAGGTTAGCTACTTTTATACTCACCAACTTAGTGTCCAATCTGGATCCCAGTGGGCTTTGTTGCATAGCAGCAGAAAAATTAGTGATTACTGACAAAATTCATTATAAAATAGCCATTTAACCTTGAAAGAAAAAATATGCCACAAAAAATGAGGGTCAGTAACCATAGCGAATATAACAAATTTCTAGAAAAAAGAGGAAATATTTTTCATTATATCAACGAAGCCATAGAAAAGTGGTACGAGAATGGTCCAAAAATACCAGGTGGCAACAATATTTATAGCGATAAAGTTGTAATTTTGGTGCACATAATAACTTGTTTATTTAGAATAGGCCTGAGGCAAACAGTTGGGTTTATAGCAGGATACCTTGAGCAAATTGGGAAAAATTTGCAAGTTATCAGCTATTCACAATCATCAAGAAGGTTTAAGAAACTCAATATTAAGATCAATGATTGCAGAAAATAATATGGAAGATATCGAAATTGCTATAGACAGTACAGGAATTAGTATATACAACAACACTCCTGGTCATAGCAAAGAAAATAGCGAAGATAGAAAGTATCGCAGCTATGAACAGACAAGAAAATTGCATGTAATGTTGAATACAAACAGCAAAAAAGCCATAGCTGTAAAATACAGTAACGGCTGATCACTATGGAGCTTGTGATTTGCTAAAAGAAGTCGATTTTCAGTATGTCATAAAAGTACTATATGCAGATAGGACATATGACAGAGAAAAGCTCTATAAGCTGTGTAATCAATATGGTATAAAAACGAAAATTCCTCCGAAAAACAACGCAGCAGAGCATCCAAAGTTAGACTATATGGCTGAGAGAAATTCTGCAGTCAAGCTCATAAAGTCATATGATGAAGATGGTATAAAGAAGTGGAAAAAAGAGATGAGTTATGGAAAAAGATCTTATATAGAAAGTTTTTTCTCGCGACTGAAACAAACATTCGGGTTTAGTTTTAGGAATAAATCTGAGACAAATAGAGAGAAGGAACTACTTGTTAAATGCTATTTGCTCAATAAGTTCACTGATATTGGTATGGCTAAATTTGAGATAGCTTCATAAATTTATTGTGCGTTACCTACTATCCGAAGAGCGATGCAACAAAGCCATCCCAGTGTCAAGCACTGGGATGACATCTTTTTTCTTGGTACAAATTACTCTTATATCTCAATGTTCGTACAGTTAGTGCGTGACACTGGGATCTAAATTTTTTATGCGAAACCATTATGTTTATATACTTGTAGGCCCAAGTTCCTCACATAGTGAACAAAAAAGTAAATGAGATTCCAGTGTCACGCGCTGGAATGACACCTACCCCATGAGAACTCTATTTTTCATACCACTCATTTATAAGTTTATTGATATCAGAATCTATAAAATCCTTTAATGGTTGCCTGATTTTTATCTCAACATTTTTAGGGATGCACCTATCTTTACATATCGCATAATTTATATGGAAGTTAAGGTCAATATACCCTTGATTTAAAAATATATTCATCTTAAAGGGAAATAATACCATATCCTCATATACGTTACTTACAAACGTCTCTCTCCCTACTTTATCTTTATGTTCCTTTGGAATAGGCCAGTGAATATTTATATCTGATGCATTACCTTTGTAACTAATAGACGTGGGAAGGCCAAAATCTCCAGGATCTTTATAATATATGTGCCAGCCTGGTTCTACTGTAACCTTTATTGCACCTTTAAGAGTGAAGCTTGCTTCATTTATCTCGCCAATAAGTAAATCAAATTTTGCAATTTCCTCGTCAGCATATAGTTGAGCGCAAGAAAAAAATAAAAATAATATTAAATATATATATATTTTCATTAAGGTAAATTTCTCCTTTTATAGAGAAAGTGATTTAGATTTTAATTATTACATTTAATAGCATTATATAGATTATTTATTAATATAGCATTATGCTATAGCTAAACTGACTTACAACAATCTAAAAAATGACAAATTCGTCATTCCGCTACTTGTTAGCGGAATCTATGCCGAGATACCGCGAATGAATCCACAACTGTACGAACATTGTGATTTTGGCCCATAAGGAGGGTGTCATCCCAGTGCTTGACACTGGGATGACTTTGTTGCATCACACTTTATGAGATGGTGATTTATGGTAAATTCATGTAACTATCTCAAATTTAGCCATACCAATATCAGTGAATTTATTAAGCAAATAGCATTTGATTAGCAGTTCTTTTTCTCGATTTATCTCAGATTTATTCCTAAAACTAAATCCGAATATTTGCTTTAATCTTGAGAAAAACCCTTCAATATAAGATCTTTTCCCATAATTTACTTCTTTTTTCCATTCTTTCATGCCATCTTCACAGTATAATTTTATTAACCTAATAGCAGCATTCCTGTCAGACATATAATCTATTTCTGGATGTTCTGCCGCATTGTTTATTGGTGGAATTTTTGTCTTTATATCATATTCGTTACACAACTTATAAAACTTGTGCCTATCACATGCTCTATCTGCATATAGTGCTTTTATGGCATGCTGAAAATCAACTTCTTTTAGCAAATCACAAGCTCCATAGTGATCAGAGTAGACACCGTTACTGTATTTTACAGCTATGGCTTTTTTGTTGTTTATATTCAACATTACGTGCAATTTTCTCGTTTGCTCATAGCCACGATATTTTCTGTCAGTGCTATTTTCCTTGCTGTGACCAGGAGTGTTGTTGTATATACTAATTCCTGTACTGTCTATAGCAATTTCGATATCTTCCATATTATTTTTATCAATTCTGCAATCATTTATCTTAATATTAAGTTTCTTAAACCTTCTTGATGCTTGTGAATAGCTGATAACTGCCAAATCTCTTCCTATTTGTTGCAAATACCCTTTTATAAACCCGACTGTTTGTCTTAAACCAATTCTAAAGAAACTGACGATTATATGCACCAAAATCACAACTTTATCACTATAAATATAGTTGCCGCCCTGCATTTTTGGACAATTCTCGTACCAATTTTCTATGGCGTCATTGATATAACAAAAAATGCTTCCTCTTTCTTGGAGAAATTTGTTATATTGTTCGGTAGAAGCTGTAGCTTTACTCCTCTCGTTTGAGTTTTATTACTACAACTCCCCCTAAAGAACCGTGCTTGCAGATTTCCCGCACACGGCTCATCAATATTAGTTTTCACAGTCGTCCCTCTTATGCATATAAAGAAAAATGTATTTTTGGCTTTGGTAATGGATTTACTTCTACGTAGTGTACAAACTGTTCCCAGGTCATACTCTTTTTCTGACTACGCCGATTTATCCATTTAAATGCTAGCTTTCTTACTGATGTGTAAAATTGTTTCAAACACCAATAATTTCCGCTAATACCAAAGTAGTTATAGTGTCCTGTTAATTTAGCCTTCAGTACTTGCCACCAATCTTTAAGTCGAATACTTCCGCGGACTATTTTCAACCACTCCTTGATTTCTTTTAGTTTTCTGGCTAGATTTAACTTAGAGGTTTTATGTCCCATCATTAATCTACCACGACGACTTTTTGCACCATAGTGCGTAAACCCCAGAAAATTGAAACTTTCCGTCCTTCGTTTCTCTCTTATCGCTCGTTGCCACTCCCTCTTGCCAAACTTTACTACTCTGGTCTTGTTTTCAGATACTTCCAACCCAAATTTATTTAGCCTTTGTTTCAGTAATTCCAGAAATTCTTCCGCGTCTACCTTACTTTCGCAACAAACCACAAAATCATCGCAAAACCTTATTACTTGTATATATCCTCTGGATCTTGGTTTAAATTTCTTTTCTATCCATAAATCCAACACATAATGTAAGTATATATTTGCTAATACAGGACTTACTATACCGCCTTGTGGTGTACCTTGTTTTGTTGCTTCATAATTTCCAGCTTCGACTATCCCTGCCTTGAGAAACCGCTTTACTAACCACAGCAAATTTGGGTCAGTTATTCGTTCCCTTAGACACCTCATTAGCCATTTATGCTGTATATTATCGTAGAACTTCTTGATATCCACTTCTACAATGTAGTTTATTGGCTTGTACATAACTGCTTTATCTAGTGCATTTACCGCTTGATGACAGTTTCTTCCTGGTCGAAATCCATATGAGCTGTCCAGAAAGTTTGCCTCGTAAATATTTTCTAATATCTTCTTCAGCATAATCTGTACTAATTTATCCTCGGTCGATGGTATTCCGAGTCCGCGTTTCTCTTTACTTCCAGCTTTCGGTATATATACCCTCTTTACTGGTTGTGGTTGATATTGCTTCCTCTTCATACTTTCTACTAGCACTTCGAGTTTCTCATTCAGATTTTCTCCGTATGATTCCACTGTTATCTGGTCTACTCCACAAGCCTTGTTACGCTTCAGTTCTTTATAACATCTCGCAAGATTCTCTGTATTTATCAGATGGACTAACGATGTGAATTTTAGTCGCTTATCTTGCTTTGCTCTTACTGCTATCTGGTTTAGTTTATATCGCATGTTATTCCTACCTCCGTTGTATTGGCATAGCAATCCCTATTCCAGTTACTATATTGCTGATCGCTTCCCCTTGTACGTGGCTTTCCCACATTCTGAGTACTATCAATCAGTCCGACTTCCCCTGCATCTTCCGCTAGTTCTTGCCTTTGTTGACTTGTTCCAACGTACCTTAATAGGAATGCATGGGATCTCCCAAGTTCACTTGAAGTCCATTTCAATACATGGCACGGTCTCAGATCCCGATAGAGTGAGTGATAACTTGCCTTTACGTTATCCTTCATGCTGTCTTCCATGGCCATGAACATGTCGACCTCTATGTCTTCAGGTATTTCGGGACTCCACTCCTTCACTTCCGTTGTGCCCTGCATTGTCCATCCCACTAGCTCTATTACACTCGTTACCTCATGCAACATAGTGGTCTGTTCCAAACTGTTGGCTAGACCATACGCGTCAAGTTAAGGAAATAAAGGTATGAAAGAGATAGAATAATAAGGTATAAGTTCTCCCAGATATACTTTTAGTGAGAGAACCAATGAATAAAATAACTTGCTTATCAAAAAAGCTCAAAGAATTTTTTAATGAAAAAGCAGAGAAAATCTCAATTACAACAAGGTTTATAAAAAGAAAGAGAAAGCTAAAAGGTTCATCATTCGTAAAAGCCATGGTCTTGGGTAATATAGGAGTTGATAATTGTAGCGTAGAAACAATGTGTCAATTACTAAACGAGGACTCGATAGATATAACAAAACAAGGTTTGGATTTTAGATTTACTGAAGAAGCAGTGGAATTTATGAAAAGGATGTATAATGAATCTGTGGTTCTCTTTAAAAATATCTTGCAAGTTGATTGCAAAATCTTACAGCAATTTAATAGTGTTAAATTATTGGACAGTAGCTATATTACTCTACCTAACAGTATGGAAGAGATGTATAAAGGTTATGGTACTAGCTACAGTGGCTATGAAAGCAATACTAAGTCTGGAATAAAGTTACAATTAGTTTTCGATTACATGAATCAGATAATAGACCAACTTAATTTAACGGAGGGAATAAGATCAGACCAGGGATATAGGAAACATTTAAGTAATATATCAAGCAATGATTTGCTAATATCTGATCTCGGTTATTTTGTGCCAAGTTCTTTTAAACAAATCAATGAAATAGGAGCTTATTTCATAAGTCGTTATAAATCCGATACCAACGTATATGATGTAGAAACAAATCAAAAAATGGAGTTATTAGAATGTTTAGAGGATAAGTTATTTTTAGAAAACGAGGTATTGTTAGGAAAAGAAGCAAAAATTAGAGTAAGAATTATATGTCAGAAACTAACTGAAGAACAGTCTATAGCCAGAAGAAGGAAAGCTAATAGATTAGCAAGATCGCAGGGATATACATCCTCTAAAAGAAATCAAAAATTGTTGAACTGGTCAATATTTATAACTAATGTTCCAGAAAATAAAATTAGTGCTGAGCAAGTATTAACGATTTACAGAGTAAGGTGGCAAATTGAGTTATTATTTAAATTGTATAAAAGCCATATCAGACTTGATAAGCTAAAAGGAAAGCCATGCAGAGTATTATGTGAACTATATGCTAAATTGTGCGCAATTCTTATATTTCACGGCATAGTTGGTTGCACAGAAGTGAAAAAGAATACAGAACTTAGCTTAACAAAGGCATTTATTGAGCTAAAAAGACGGGTTAGAGAGTTATTTTTAGTATTAACCAAGATTAATAGTTTAAAAGTATTTCTTAAAAAACTCACTATAACTTGGTCGCGATTTTCATTAAAAGACAAACGTAGAAGGGCTAGAGTATCCACTTTAACCTCTCTAAATTTGCTCACAATCTCTTAACTTGACGCGTATGGTTGGCTAGACTTTGTTTGTGTTGGATTTTCACCAACTGTTCTCCAAGCACTTCTTGGCGCACCCTTGACAAACCTCGCCAGCGCCCTTATCATGAAACTGAAGCTATTTATTTATCTTCTCTGTACAGATTAAATGACAAAAAAACTCAACGTATCTGGCGTCTCATGTTTAATTTTTTGCACTATGTGCACCTTATGTCTTTATCAAATTTCCGGGTTTTGACCTACACAAGCTGAAATACGCTTATAAAGCATTTAAAACATTAAAAAACGCCAACTTAAAAAATGGATAGTGAATAACTAGCTACCCTAGGGTTTCTTTTACCTTTTTTTCTGTTTAGTAAATTTCTTAACGTTTATAATTTAGATTAGTTGCGGCTTAAAAGCAGCTAAATCGCGGTTATTAAGTGTTTAGAATAAAAAAACGCCATACTTGAAAGTATAATGTAAGTAATTAGCCAACCACGGGGCTTCTTTTGCCTTTTTTTTCGTTTGGTAAATTTCTTAATATTTATACAGAAGGTGTCATTCCAGTGCTTGACACTGGAATCCAGCTCTTATTATACAGCTATCTGGTGTACTTATTTAAAATTAAGTTTTCTGGATCTCAGTGCCAAAGCACTGGGATGACACCCTTCCTGGCGGAGATTATTCTCAAATCACAATGTTCGTACAGTTGTGGAATGAATTGCGGTATGACGTAGGAAAACCTTAGCTATAGCTTTAGAACTCCCAAAAGGTCAGAAGCATTGAATGACTTGACAGAAAGTTCAAACCCATATAAAATGTCCTTATTTCTTATATGTTAGATGTAGTATCAATTGCCTCAGATCATGCTGGTTATGAATTAAAATCAGAAATAAAACCTTACCTGGAAGCCCTAGGTTACAGAGTAGTAGATCAAGGCTGCACTGCTAAGCAAAAGTGTGTAGATTACCCAAACTATGCTGTTAAAGTTGTAGAAGATATAACAAGCAAAAAAGCAAATTATGGGATATTAATTTGTGGTACAGGTTTGGGCATGAGTACTGTGGCAAATCGTTTTGAAGGAATCTACGCTGCTTTATGTAACAGTGTTGAGATCGCAAAATTAGCTCGCGAGCATGGCAACGCAAATGTACTGTGTCTTGGTGCAGGGTTTACTGCGAGTGGATTAGCAAAAGACATAGTCAAACAATTCCTCGAAACAGAATTTTCAAAAGAAAGCAGACATAAAAAACGCCTTGATAAACTCAGCAATATAACCTCTAAGAAAAAAAAAACAAAAACTTATAACGAAGATGAAATATCAAAATTCGCTAAAATGGCAGGCCAGTGGTGGGATGAGAACGGCAAATTCAAACCATTGCACATAATGAATCCTGTTAGAGTATCTTACATTATTGAGAAAATAAAAGAGTTAAAAAAATGCAATTTGAAAGAATTATCATTGCTTGATGTTGGATGCGGTGGTGGCATTTTGTCAGAGTCAATGGCACGCGTTGGCATTAACGTTGTGGGAATAGATGTATGTGAAGAAAACATAAAAGTAGCGCATTCACATGCAAAAAAAGTAGGGTTAAATATAGAATATATACACACCAGCATTGAAGAGCTAAGCAATGACAAGAAGTACGACGTGGTTCTGTTGATGGAAGTAGTTGAACATGTGGATAATTTAGAGCTTTTCATGAAAAAAGCGATAGAACTGCTAAAACCGAATGGGCTGATATTTATATCCACAATAAATAGAACTATCAAATCCTTCTGCCTTGCAATAATTGGTGCAGAGTACATATTAAATTGGCTGCCAAAAGGTACACATAACTGGAATAAATTTCTCAAGCCGTCAGAAATTGCAAATCACTTAAGAGAAAATAATGTAACGCTGCAAAACATGGCTGGCATGGAGTACAACGTAATAAAGCGTGAGTGGAATCTAACTAAAGGCGTGGATGTTAATTATATACTCTGCGGTTTGTTAGATTTAACTCTATAAAAGCACCATTTTCACTTCCAATACTTTGAAGGATCTTGGCCAGCTTTTATACAGTAGCCTTTATTAGTTAGCGCCCAACCGGAACGACAAGCATAACCTGTACCTACACGTTCATATCCAGGAGCAGCAACACACTTTCCATTCTCCAAGGTTTGACCTTTAAAAAGACAACAAACTTCTTTTTCTGTTACCTTTGTTACAATTTGAGGAGCACCAAAAAACACAGCAACAAACATACCCAGTGCGAAAAGTGCAGGCCAAGGCATTCTGCCAAATATTGCAAGTAAGCTTGAACCAATTATTACCACTGTAATCATTGGTCCACCTATTCCATGAACGTAACCTATTACATTACACATTACATCTGTTGCTCCATCAGCGTGTGCATCAAATGCATAGAAAACTATAAATAGAATTACAAGAAAATTTCTCATTGTTCTTTCAATAATCATGCCTGATTGTTTCTTATTTTAATAAAATTTCAGTAAATAGCTTTTTTCAAAAATTATGCTTAACCCAATCAATATTTATTTATTACTGCCTTTTTAATACTATAATTAACTCAGTTGATTTTTATCAAAATGCTAAACCATGGAACAATTCGAGAACTTTTACATCACCACGCCAGTATATTACGTAAACGATAAGCCGCATATTGGTCATGCATACACTTCTCTCTTGTGTGACGTGGTGGCAAGGTTCATGAAACTAGCTGGGAAAAATGTCAAATTTACCACCGGTACAGATGAACATGGACAAAAAATAGAAAAAGCAGCTAAAGCAAAGGAAATGCAGCCAAAAGAATTTACAGATGAAGTGAGCGTTTCATTTAAAGAATTGGCTAAGTTCATGAATTTTGAGTATGACGATTTTATTCGCACTACGGAGGAACGTCACAAAAAAGCAGTTATAGCTTTATGGAATAGACTTGAAGAGAGAGGGCAAATATATTTGGATTCCTATTCGGGTTGGTATTCAGTTCGTGATGAAGCATTTTATCAGGAATCAGAGCTGATAGATGGCAAAGCACCAACAGGCGCAGAAGTTCAGTGGATAAAAGAAGAGAGCTACTTTTTTCGCTTGTCAAACTGGCAAGACAAATTACTGGAACTCTATAAAAATCAGCCAAGTTTTATCTTTCCTGAGAGCAGAAGAAATGAAGTGATATCGTTTGTAAGATCAGGGCTCATTGACCTCTCAATCTCTCGCACTAGTTTTAACTGGGGAATAAAAGTACCAGGTAATGACAAACACGTAATCTATGTCTGGATAGATGCATTAACCAATTATCTTACATCAATAGGTTTCCCTAGTACTGAAGGTGAGGAATATAAGAGGTTTTGGGCAGAACCAGAAACACAGATTCCAGTGTCAAGCACTGGAATGACACCAAACCAAGGGAAAACGCAGATTCCAGTGTCAAGCGCTGCAAACCTAGCTGACAACTCTTTCAACGTTCATGTAATCGGTAAAGACATATTGCGCTTTCATGCTGTATATTGGCCAGCGATTCTCCTTGCAGCAGACCTACCACTGCCAAAACAAATTGCAGTTCATGGTTGGTGGTTGAACGAGGGAGAGAAAATATCCAAGTCCCTTGGTAATGTCATAGATCCAATTGGCCTCGCTCAAGAGTTTGGTGTTGATCAGCTACGCTATTTTCTCCTCAGGGAAGCAAGCTTCGGCCAAGATGGCAACTTTAGTAAGAAAAATATGATCAGCCGGATAAATTCAGAACTGGCAAACAACATAGGCAATTTAGTGCAAAGAACAATTTCATTTTTACACAAGCAATGTTCTGGAATTGTACCAACAATCGATCAAAGCCTACTTAAAGGTGAAGAAAGTCTTCCAGGTTGCAAAGCTATACTCGATCAAGTGATGAATCACCTATCAAAGTATGAATTTAACTATATCATACTTCTAATCATCAACATCTCTTCTGAAGCAAATGCCTACATAGACAAAAGTGCACCCTGGACACTAAGCAAAACTGACAGAGAGCGCATGAATTTAGTAATTTACAAGTTACTGGAATATATCAGGATAATAGGCATTTTATTGCAGCCAATCGTTCCCAAGTCAGCAGAGATGATACTAAATCAACTGCAAATTCCGAAAGAACAACGAGATTTAAAATCTTTGTGCGACGCGTGCGTAAGTTCAGGCATAACATTGCCTAAACCTACGCCGGTTTTTTTTAGGGTTGATGCTAAAGAGGAGAAATAGTGTAAAAACTATTTCTCCTGGATGAGATTATCTTTAGTTAACGACGGTGCACAACGCTGTCTACATATTCAAGTTAGGTGCAAGTGCCTTAGTTATTTTAGCAAGATATGGTTTAGTAACATCAGCACCTATCACTACTACTTCAGTCATTGCCGACTTAGCCTTTCCTAGGCTCCATGCAAACCAGCCTTGACCATTTTCTTCTTTAGTTGGCTGACTTTCTGGACTAGAAATCTCAGTACCTTTTTCATCACCAGATTCTGCATCATAAAATACATCCTGATCCTCAGAAAGACTCATTAAATAACTTTTAGCAGCATCAACATTTAAATGATCAGGTTGCTTAGGAACGTTATCAATATTTAAATAATCCAAACTATTAGCTCGTTGCTTTTGCTCACTGGAAAGAACCTCAAGATTTAAATAATCCAAACGAGTTAGTTCTTGCATGCTAGGTTTAGATCCATCTTCACGCTTAAACTGCTCTTCCGGACTAGAAACCTTAGTACCATAAATCCTACTGTACAAGCTGCTTCCAACGCTGTTAAGTGCTCCTCTTACAGATGCAATTGACGCATCATAAGTATTTTTCAAGCCACCTCCAATACCACTAAGTGTTCCTTTTGTAGACTCAGTTGATGGCACATAATTATCGTAAGCATATTTGCCAGAATACAAGACACCATTAACTGCTTCTTTTGCAAACCAAACAGCGCTATTAACTGTTCCTTTTGCAAGCTGAACAGTGCCATCAGCAATTGCCACTTTTAATTTGTCTTCTTCTATCTTTTTATTTTTTTCAGCTAGTTGAGTTTTTTGCTCAGAATTTTTCTGCTTTTGAGTGCGTACTTGATCTTTTAACTTAGAATTTTCTTCCTCTTGAGCTTCTACTTTATTTTTTAACTTAGAATTTTCTTCCTCTTTAGCTTTTACTTCCGCTTCTTTTTTAGCTAGTTGAGTTTTTTGCCCAGAAATTGTTTGCTCTTGAGCTTTCATTTTATTTTTTAACTCAGAATTTGTTTTGTTCTCACTAATTGCTTTATACGAAAGTGCAATAGTTACAACAGAAAACACAGCATAACCAATAATAAATGGCAAGCCAACACTTAATGCTGCAACTGGAGCTAAGAAACCAATATAAGGAGCTGCAGCAAACACTTCAGATGCTAATAAAGTTGCAGTAGCCAGAGCACCAGCTATAAGATAGGGTACATTGTTTTTATTCATCATCTCACGTATTATAAAATATAATACCATTATAAAAGGATTTTTAAGAAATTGTCAAGCTATCTTTACATAAAAAAATAATCAATGAACTTGGGAACAAGAAGATTGCTGCCAAGCTATGAACTATGCCTTTCCGTGTAATCTTTAAATGCACCTCTGTTAGAGTCAAAATATAGCTTCACACTGCCAATTGGTCCATTTCTCTGCTTTGCAATAATGAGCTCTGCAATGTTTCTAATTTTTTCCATTTTCTCTTGCCATTCCCGATGTTTATTGTTTCCTTCATTTGGCTGTTTTCTTAGTTCATAATACTCTTCTCTATAGAGAAACATTACTATATCTGCGTCTTGCTCTATGCTCCCTGAATCACGTAAATCAGAAAGTTGTGGTTTTTTATCATCCCTCTGCTCAACAGAACGAGAGAGCTGAGATAGTGCAACAATGGGAATATTTAGCTCCTTTGCAATTGCTTTCAAACCCTGCGTCACTTCCGAGATTTCTTGCACTCTATTTTCATTACTCCTTTTTGTTGTTCCTCTGATTAGCTGCAAATAATCAATGAATACCACTTCTACATTATATAATTGATACAGCAAGCGTATTCTGGTGCGAAGGGCACTAATTGATAGCGCAGGGGTGTCATCTATGATGAAAGGCAGTTCAGATAATTCTGTACTAGTATTGATAAATTCATGCAATTCAAAATCACTAATTCTCCCGGTTAATGCCTTATAATAACTAATTCCTGAATCTATAGTGATCAGCCTTGCAGTTAATTGCTCTGCTGACATTTCAAGCGAGAAAAACGCTACATAGTGTTGCTTATCTGCTCTTTTTTGCAACATCTTACAAGCATTAAGTGCGATGTTTAGCGCCAATGCTGTTTTACCCATAGAAGGCCTTGCAGCTAAAATTAATAAATCAGATTTTTGTAGACCACCAAGAAGCTGATTTAGATCTTGAAGTCCGGTTGTAACGCCTAGCGCTTCTGGATTATTTTTCAGTGTGCTGATCTTCTCAACTACATCTTTAATTGAACTTGCAAGTTTTATATATGTTTTCTCACCTTGTTTTTTTACTGCCAAATTGAACAATTTTGTCATTGCTTGTTCAATTTGCGCCTGTGCAGGATTTTCAATATCGTAGTTGTAGCTATCACCAACTATTTCTTGCCCGAGCTTGATTAAACATCTCCTTAAGTAAGTATCACGGATTATTCTAGTCAAACTATAAATATCAAGTGCAATACTTGCCTTCGCTGCAAGCTTTGCTAAGTACTCTACCCCGCCACACTCGGTAAACGCTTGGTCGTTCTCAAAAAACATTTTGAGGCTCAGTTCATTGGCAACTATACCGTGTTTCCTGGTTTTGGATATTTGCGTAAAGATACTCTGATGTAATGGATCATAGAAATTCTCTGCCGTAATTGTATCTTCAACCGCATCACAGATTCTATTATCACGAATCATTGCACCAATAAGCATCTGTTCAGCTTCTAGATTATGCGGTAATTTACATATTTCCTTGTCTACACTTCTTGAACCCAAGAGACTAGCTAATTCATTCATTTTAAGTTTTGAGAGTAACTGTTGATTATTGTAGAATATTTAGTCCTCATTTGAAAGATGTAAAGGCAAAAAAATTTGACTAATTCCGTGTTGCCTATAGCATTAAAACTTAATGCCCCTGTGGTGGAATGGTAGACACGGCAGACTCAAAATCTGTTGCTTGCAAAAGCATGCTGGTTCAAGTCCGGCCAGGGGCACGTTAAATATTGGAAAGTGTATATATGTTACATAAATTTTTTGATCGTTTATTTTCTATTTTTTCTTCTATAAATGTTATTCAAAAGGTAAAGAAAGATGAAAATGGAATATGTTATGTAACGGGCCTCAGGCGCTATATATCAGTATTGCTTGATTTAATTATTATCGCTTTGTTCTTGCAGTTTTGCAGCCAAGCCTTTAATCAGCTCTTTACAAACTCAGAGGATAGCAAAATATTAAGTCAAATTGATGCAAAATCCCCAATGCAAGCACCACTGTCTGCGGAAGAAAAGACAACGCAGAGTAGACTTATAAAATTACTAATCCTAAATCAAATAGTCCAGTTTATTATGCTCTTTTGCTATGTAATATATATGTGGGTAAAGTTTGCTACTACACCTGGAAAACTATTATTTGGGCTTAGAGTTGTGGATGCACAAACTTTCGAAAAGATGACCCTAAAACAAGCAACAAAGAGATTTTTTTCCTTTATATTGTCAGTTGCACCATTGTTCTTGGGCTTTTTATGGTCAAATTTCAACAAACGCTGTCAAACTTGGCACGATAAGATCGCAGGCACAGTGGTTGTCACGAGTAAAAGCCTTAGAAGGCAGAGCTAAAAACTACTTGACACCCTTCGCCAGCCCCTTTATCATGATACTGAAGGTATTCATTTATCTTCAATCTGTGCAGATTAAACGACAACAGTATTACGTATTAGCGTCTTATTTTTAATTTTTTGCACTATGTGCATGCACTGGGATGACACCTCTGGGCACTGCCGTCGTAAAGGAACCAGTGTCAGCTACTCGGATGACAAAGGAGGACAGTGTCTCAGCTACTTTCATGACACCATTTGCTGTCTTTAAAAATGAATGTTCTTACAATTGTGCGTCATGCGCTTTATTAAATATTTTACTTAAAAATCTAATTTCTTATTATACAAGAGATAAGCAATTCATTGATGATGAAAAATTACAAAAAGGGGCATAGAAAGCGCCTAAGAGAGAAAATTATTTTAGATAATGGACAATCATTACTTGATTATGAAGTTTTAGAGCACATTTTATATTCAGCATATAGTAGAATTGATGTAAAACCGGTGGCAAAGAGTTTGATAGAAAGTTTTGGCAGCTTAAATAAAGTTTTTAATGCTGACCTGGAAGCGCTGCAAAACGTTGATGATGTCAGCAATGCAGCGATATCTGCCATCTTTTGTGTAAAACAAGCCTTTGTTCGTTCTGCAAGAGAAGAAATAAAAAACCTGCCTGTAATCGATAACTGGGAAAAATTGCTTGATTATTTAAGAATAAGTATAGGAAGCCTCAATAAGGAAAATTTTCGTGTCATCTATATGAATAAAAAGTATCGTCTAATAGCGGAAGACCTGCAAAATATTGGTACAGTAGATCAAACTCCTCTTTATGTCAGAGAGATCATCAAGCGCGCACTTTTGATTGGTTCAACATCCATTGTAATATCTCACAATCATCCAAGCGGAGATACACAACCTTCAAATAGCGATATATCTCTCACTAGACAACTAGCAGAAGCTTGCCAAAGTATAGGAATAGAATTAATAGACCACATTATTATTACATTCAGTAGCTATTTTAGTTTCAAGGAAAATAGGTTGTTGTGAAAGCCTTTATAGCTACAGTAACTTAGATTTACCGACAATCGTCATTCCGCTACGTGTTAGCGGCTAAGAGATACCGTGACGGGATGACGTAGGGGTTGCCGAGAACTTGTCATTCCAGTGCTTGACACTGGAATCCAGTTTTCTTTACAAATTCACCAAAAGTGCTTCATTCTATAACGCAAAACCCATACTCACCAAACCCAATGCATTACTTGCAATTAAGTTTCCTGGATCTCAGTGTCTGGGCACTGGGATGACACCGTCATAAAGGAACCAGTGTCAGCTACTTTCATGACACCCTTCTGGTAGGCCAAAATCGCAATGTTCGTACAGTTGTGGAATGAATCGCGGGATGACGGTTCGCGGTGGTATGACGTAGTAGCTATTTCTTGCAATCAAGTTTCGTTAAAAGTCAGATTGAATGGTTAAATCTTTCACCCAAATAACCACGCACTCTACTTGCTTGTTTGGATATATTTCTTGTACTAAGGTTTTATAGGTCAACATTTGCTTTTTTATTTCATTTAATGAGGAAACAGAAACGTTACGGTGTGACTTGTAGTCAATTATGATTGCTTTATCTTGCGTTATGCATAGCCTATCTAGTCGTACTAATACTGACTTGCCATCAATTGTTCCACTCAGTGTAATCTCTGATTTGCCTTCCAAGTCAAACAAATAGCCATATTTTTCATTAAAGGCTAATATTTTACTGTAAATTTCATCCTTATCTTCGCTGATGTTATCAAGGTATTTTCTGACCCAATTTTTTCTCCTTTCTTTTTCTATCTTGGGCATATACTGCAATATGCTGTGAATAATCAGGCCTCTTGCATAACCATCTGTCATCCCAATGCTCCTTGTTGTCATTCCAGCACTCTCATCTGTCATTCCAATACCCCTGTCTGTCATTCTAATACCCCTATTTGTCATCCCAGTGCTTGACACTGGGATCCAGGCCTTTTTTTCTCCAGGTTCCAGCGTCACGCGCTGGAATGACGAAAGAGAGTGCTGAAATGATACCGAAGAGTGAGCTGACACTTGTTCTCCTTCTTTTTTACTGGATCCCAGTGTCAAGCACTGGGATGACAGGGGAGAGCGAGTAGCTGATGCTGGTTCTCCTTCTTTTTTACTGGATTCCAGTGTCAAGCACTGGAATGACATTGATAGGTTTGGTGGAAGGGAAATGACCGGAACGTCAAAGTAATCACGTTTTTTATAAATGTAAGGGTAGTTTGCATTCACGCATAATACTTCAACTTTTTCTTTAAATATTGGCCGTAAATCCCTTTGTTTCTTTTCATATGGTTCTCCGTACTTAGTGATTAGATCATACCAAGAGCCCTTTTGCACTGGCTCTTTACTTAAGATGTATAACTCATCTTCAGCACGTGTGAGTGCTACGTATAATAAACGCAAATATTCATTATAATCCTCTAGTTTTTTCTCTCTTTTTACTTGATCGCAATAAGCGTTGTTGTTTTTTCCACACCAAAATGGCACTTCTGTTCCATCAAAGATAATGCTTTCACTGTTTCTTGGCACTGTGTTTGTATCAACCAAAAATACTATGGGAGCTTGCAGACCTTTTGATTTATGAATTGTCATTATTCGCACAGCATTGCGTTCTGATTGCATATCATTCTTAATCTCCGGGTTATTCTCCTTGATCCACTGAACAAACGCTTGAAGAGATGGGTTTTCAAATTGCAACACGAGGTTCATAAATTCGTCTAGAACCTCAAAGCACTCAAGACCTAGCCTTGCAGCAAATTTCTTCTTACCTGTACGCAATATATGTGTAAATAGTGCAAGAGGAGACTCTGTGCGAGATAAGTTAATGAGATAGTTTAATTCACTGTAGATAACCACAGAATAATCCTGAATTCTTTCCCATAGTGAATGCTCTTTACGATCATATGCAATGTTAAATAAATCATCCTCGGTAAAATTGAATAACGGTGATTTTAAAGCATTTGCAAGAGCTAGATCATTTGCCTGGAGGAGTAAAAATTCGGCCAAAGCTATTAAGTCCTGCACGGCTATATAGTCCATAATTCTAAAATAATCTCGGCCTACAACTGGCACGTTTGCTTTTTTAAGTTCGCTTATTATGTAATCAACCAATACGTTTCGTTGTCGTACCAGAACCATAATGTCTCTTGGTTCTATATGGCGATCTTTAGCAACTAAAATCCGCCCTTCGTTTAACCAATTGTGAATTTTGTGGGCTATTGCCTGAGCAAGTAATCGATCTGCTATTGTATAACCTTCCTTACATATCAGAGGAATTTGTAAAGCTTGCTGTTCTTCCTCTTTACACTTTGGTAACGCTGGCCAAATTTCAATATATCCTTGATCATTTTCTCTATGTGGAACATGTTTTATTTCATTATCAACAAAAGATATTTCTGCGCGGAAGTTGTTAAATATTCTATCTACAAGCATCAAAACTTCTGGAGTTGAACGAAATGACTTTTCAAGTTGGCATGATACCCAATCTCTGCCACCAGTTTTCGTATGAAAGTATTGTTGCATGTAGTTGAATAGATGGGGATTTGCTCCTTGAAATCTGTATATGGATTGTTTTACGTCACCAACTACAAATAAGGTTCGCTTTTCATCATTACCGGCAAAAAATTCATCGCAGAGATTTGTTATAATTTTCCACTGACTGATGCTATTGTCTTGTGCCTCGTCAACAAGGATGTGATCTATTTTTTGATCCAAGTTAAACAATATCCAATCTTTATAGTTTGGATTGCTGAGAAGATTTGTTGCTAAGTCAATTATATCATTGTAATCAAGCAGTGCATTTTTTGATTTTTCGCTACTGTATAGATCAACATATACTTTAAATATACCAAGTAAGCTACTGGTTCTCTTGAATATTTGATAAGAGTTCATGTCTCTTATATGGGTAAATACTACATTCTGAACGCTCTCTATTATTTGCTCTGCATCTTTGAATTTCTCCAAAATACTTTTTGTTGCAATGGATGATATGCTCTTTTTTTCGTGCGATTCTGATTTTAAAAAGACCTTGGCTAGGTTTTCTACTTTAGTGTCATTCCAGCGCGTGACGCTGGTTCTTTTCTTCTGGATCCCAGCTGGGATGACAGTAGAATAAAGTATTTCACTATAACTCTGATCTCTTTTACTGCCTTCACTTAATATCTCGGCTAGTCTTTCCACGTGCTCAATTGTTTCGCTCTGTAAGTCATGAATTTCATCTGGGGCGCTCAATTTATCTTTGATATATTTCGAATCATTTGCTGACGCTGATCTTTTTACACATAAAGTATAAAGCAAATCGCGTAATTTATTTTCATCAATTTCAGTTGCAATAAGATTGATATCATCCTGCACAGTTTCGTTATGAAGCACTTTATTGAATATGATGGGATGTAATTCTTTGCATTCGCTCAGCGTGCAATTTGGGGCGATGCCAGCTTCTATGGGAAAGCTGGAAATTAATTTGTAACAGAAAGCGTGTATGGTTTGTATAGTTAGACCAAGATTTTCCAGTTCAGAGAAAAGCCTTCTTGCTCTTGTTAAATAATCTTTATTTTTTCTGGATCCCAGTGTCACGCGCTGGAATGACATCGAAAAGAAATCTAGTTGTTCTAGATCTGCTGCCAACACACTATCTGAACATATTGCCCACTTACTGAGTATGCTGTGAATGCGATTCTCCATTTCGTTTGCTGCAGCATTGGTGAATGTTAAGCAAAGAATATTTCTTTTGTTTTCTAATAAAAGTCTCAATACTCTGTCTATTAAGATTTTTGTTTTGCCTGTACCAGCGGACGCATTTACCCACACAGAGAAATTAGGATTTATGGCATTTGATCTCATCAGAAG
This sequence comes from Wolbachia endosymbiont (group A) of Andrena fulva, assembly GCF_964026815.1. Taxonomy (NCBI): domain Bacteria; kingdom Pseudomonadati; phylum Pseudomonadota; class Alphaproteobacteria; order Rickettsiales; family Anaplasmataceae; genus Wolbachia; species Wolbachia endosymbiont (group A) of Andrena fulva. The sequence goes on along the minus strand of NZ_OZ034701.1, from coordinate 967,073 downwards.
TGCGAGAACCTTATAAAAGTTGACTAGAATAGCATTATACATATAATGTAAAAATAGTGTTAGTGAAGATATATAATGAAAAGTTTTTGTGTAAAGGCGCCTGCAAAAATCAATCTTTTTTTGCATGTTGTAGACAAAAAAGAAACAGGGTATCACTTGATTGAAGGTTTATTTGTCTTTGCTAATCTCTCTAATTTTTTGGAAATAAAAGTAGGTGAGAAGGATTTTAGATACGATAACTCTACAGTTGAATTTATAAACTCCGAGTCTAAAATAAATAACCAATATAACACTGTAATGAAAGCGGTTAATCTGCTGCTTAGGCATGCTCCTGTACGCACTAAAGTCACTGTAAAGGTTGTAAAAAACATACCAATTGCTGCAGGACTTGGTAGCGGATCCTCAGATGCTGGAGCTGTGGTACGTACGCTAGGGAAGCTGTGGGAGATTGATAGGACGATTTTAAATGAAATAGCCTTAAACGTTGGTGCTGATGTTCCCGCAAGCGTAGATAGCAAGCCAGTTTTTGTTAGAGGTATTGGCGAAGAATTATGCCACATTAAAAAATTCTCTTTACCTACAAATGTGGTGCTTGTGAAACCGAAAAAAAGGTTTTTGAGTACACCAGAGGTATTTTCCAAACATGAAGGAAAATTTTCTGAGCCAATTAAATGGAGCGATGACGCTGAAAAGGATTTGTTGAAGCTTCTTAAAGAGACGAGAAACGATCTTCAAGAAATAGCAATAAGCTTTGTACCTGAAATTAAGGATGTGATATCAACACTTGAGTCACAAGAAGGCTCTATACTTTCTCGCATGTCAGGCAGTGGTGTATCATGTTTTGGAATATTCGATAGTGAGGAAAATGCAAAAGCTGCTGCAGTTAATATCGGAAAAAAGCAACCAGAATGGTGGGTATGTGACACTCAATTAATAGTTTGACTTATGGATGTAACTCCCTTAATTTCCGAGAATAAAAATCTTATAAATGGTTACAGGGAAGGAAAATTTTTGGTAAACAATCAAGAATATTATGGCTCAATTATAATTTTTCCTGAAAAGGTGATAAAATTGAAAGAAAGTGATATAAACAGCAAGGAGTATTTTGAATCTTTTTTAACAGAGGAAATAGAAATTTTGTTAATAGGTACTGGTAAAACACGCAATATACTAAGTTCTTCAGTGAAGTCCTATCTTATGGAACAAAAAGGTTTAAATTTTGAATTTATGACAACAGGTTCTGCATGCAGAACCCATAACGTTTTAATATCCGAAGATAGATTTGTTGTCAGTTATCTAATAGCCATATAGCATGCTTACCCAGGACTTTTTCATCAATAGTCTAGTTGCAGTAGTTGTAATTAGCCTAGTAACAGGCGCTTTAGGATCGTTTATGATATGGCAAAGGTTATCTTATCTTGGTGATAGTTTGTCCCATTCTTCATTGCTCGGTGTTGCACTTGCTTTAATTTTTAAGATTAGCCCATCGCTTAGCATAATGCTTATTGCAATTACATTTGCTATACTACTTTCTCTTAATTTTAACAGATTATATTCTGCTGATACGATATTGAACATTGTTACCAATGTAGTTTTATCATCGAGTTTAATACTTATGTCTTTTCTTCCATCTGGCAATAATAGTATTATTAGCTCACTGTTTGGTGATATATTAACGCTCGATCAAAGTGATATAATATCGATTTTTTTAACCTCTCTAATAGTTACTTTGATATTAATATTTAGATGGCGTTATTGGTTAATGATTTCAATTAATCAAGATTTAGCAGTAGTTGAGAAGATTAATGTTAATTTTGTTAGACTAGAATTTTTAATCACTCTTGCTATATTTATAGCAATTGCTGCCCAATTAATAGGAATATTACTTATTGCTGCATTTTTGCTAATACCAGCAGCATCTGCAAGGCTCATTTCGAAAACTCCGATGCAGATGATTATTGTTGCAACAGTTTTTTCTGTGATCTCTGGGATATCAGGTCTCATGTTATCTGCAAGTTTTGATTTGTTAACTGGACCTGCAATTATACTTGTTGCAGCGGTATATTTAATTATCGCTTATTTTATAAGGCTAGTATTAAGCAGGTTGGCTTAATTTTGATCTCGAATGTTAATAATTTTGTAATATACTCATTATAAAACATCACTATCTTAGCACAAAATAGTTTTTGCTATACTATTATTTATATGCTAATGATAAGTTGTTAATTTTATGGAGTAAGCAATATGAGCGAAGAAGGATTTTTTTCCAAATATATATCTCAACCTGTGAAAAAATTTTATAATTATATTACAGGAAAAACAGAAGAGTCAGATGATGTAGCAGGTGATGTGCATAATATTGCACAAGGAGACTCAGAGTCTTTGGATACTCATGTACAGTCAAATGAGAATGATATCATATAGATAGCATGAGGGTCACACCATCCAAAGTTAAAAAATTCCTAGAGAAACCTGATGCTTTACGTGGTGTGTTAATTCATGGAAGTGATAACAGTAGGGTTGATTTTTATGTACAAGAAATAATTGCTAATTTGGGTGAGTATTCAGTTCAGGTGATGGATTTTGCAATAGTGAATAAGTCACCCAGTTTACTGTTTTCTGAATTGGCAAACGTTTCGATGTTTACCAGCAAAAAATTAATTAAGCTGATAAATGTGAGTGGAGGTATATCCAAGGAGTTAAAAAATGTATTGGATTATAACGCAAGTGGTCATTATGTAATGATGGTAGCAAGTGATCTTCCATATAATTCTGCGACTAAAAGTTATATGGAGAGTTCAAAAATTTTTGGTGTGATTGCTTGCTATAAGGACAGCAACAGCAATCTTTATGACATTATATCAAGTTACTTAAAACAAAATGATATAAAATGCACAAATGAGATAATCTACCATTTGCAATCTTACTTTAATCATAGCAAGCTGCCTATATGTTCAGAACTTGAAAAGTTAGTTTTGTACTTAGGGGAGAGAAAAGACCTAAAACTTACTGATATAGAATTATGCTTTTCAACTTCCGGCAACGACTATGCTACACTTGATGATTTGTGTTCTGCCATAGCAAGTAAAGATATGTTGCGCTTCATTAGAATTTCTGATGCATTGATATCGCAAGAAAATTTTTCACCGATAGCGCTAATTCGCATTATATCAAATTATTTCCTACGCCTTGAAACCGTTTTGCTGTCAGTGCAAGGTGGAATGAGTGAGCAGGCTGCGATTGATCAGCTAAGCCCTCCATTGTTTTTTAAACAATTGCAGAGTTTTAAATCTCATTTGAAAAGTTTGCAACTTTCAGAACTTAAGAAGATCTTGGAAAAATTGATAAGCTTAGAAGTTACCTGTAAAAAAACTGATTTAGATCATAAAATGATTTTTCAACATGCACTGACGGGTAGCTGACTACTCGGATCCAGCCTTTCTTATAATTTCATCAAAATGTTGTATTTTAACATAAAATAGCTGCTTTTATGCCTACCAAAATTCATTCTTTAGTGTGTGTCTCACAAGTATTCTTTGCTAATAGGATATTTTCGAATATAATTGAATATAACTAGATAAAAATACAGATATGTTTGACATTTCAAAAATTGTAATAACATCTGAAATGTTAAAATTAGTTGCTGAAATTGATGAATTTAAAGGAGCATGGCAATTGTTTGGTAATTTAGCTCCAGAACGTTTACAAATGCTCAAGAAAATTGCAACAATTGAAAGTATTGGTTCTTCTACTCGTATTGAAGGGGCAAGATTATCAGACCGTGAAGTTGAGCAATTACTATCCAAACTTGATACACGCTCATTTCGTTCTCTAGATGAACGAGAAATAGCCGGATATGCGTATGTGTGTGAAGAAGTATTTCAAAACTTTAACAAGATGCCATTTACAGAAAACACTATAAAACAGTTTCACATCTGGCTTTTACAATTTTCATATAAAGATCAAAGGCACATGGGAGAATATAAAAAATTCCCCAATCATGTTGAAGCGTTTGATGAATCTGGAAAAAGCTTGGGCATAGTTTTTGAAACAGCCTCTCCATTTGAGACAGCAACACAAATGCAAGAACTTATTTATTGGACTAGCCAGCAATTAGAGGTGAAATCGTTACACCCTCTATTAATTATTGGCATTTTTATAGTTACTTTTTTAGCTATTCATCCTTTCCAGGATGGAAATGGCAGATTATCACGCATTCTCACAACTTTCTTGTTACTAAAGTTAGGGTATATCTATGTACCTTACAGTTCCCTTGAAAGTAATAAGGAGAGTTACTACTTAGCTTTGCGTCGTACTCAACAATCCTTGAAGACGAGCAGCAATGATTTTAATCCATGGCTTATGTTCTTTTTAAGGTCACTACAAAAGCAAAAATTTTATCTTGAACAAAAGGTGTCACATGAAAAAGTGTTAAATCTCTATTTACCACCACTTTCTGCTAAAGTATTAGCACTACTCAGCAAACATGGACGTCTTACAATTAAGGATTTGGAAAATATTACTAAAGCAAACTGCAATACCTTAAAGAAGCACGTATCTAATCTCGTAAAGAGTAATCACATCACTCAGCATGGAAAAGGCAAAGCAACCTGGTATGTAATATAGAGCTCAATAGGATATGTATTCATTTTGAATTGTTAAATTATTCAGCTATAGAATATAGATTACAGCTGTACAAACATTGTAGTTTGAGCCCACTAGATCCCAGTGCCCTATTCTTGTCATCCCAGTGCCTTCTCCTGTCATCCCAGTGCCCAGACACTGGGATCCAGAAAAGTTTGCTTGTAAGCAAGCAAACTAGCATAGAAAGTGGTTACAACGTTTTCGATGAGATTGCAGAAAGGCTAGATTCCAGACTGGAATGACATCGTTCACTATGTACCATATTGCAATAGTTGTGGTCAAGGCACTGGGATCTGAAATTGCAGTGTTCGTACAGCTATAGAATATAGATCAGAAGTGACAGAGCTTAAAAAAAGGCCTAACATTCTTAATAAACGTAAAAAGCTTTATGAAAATCAGAGTTGGAGTAATAGGCTGCTTAGGCAGAATGGGCAAAAAAATACTCAATGAATTAATTACAAATACCAAAGTGGAAATAGCAGGTGCTGTTGCCCGTTCAGGTAGTAAGTACATAGATTCAGATATTGGACCAATTATAGCCAATCTAGGAATTAAAGTTACAAGTTCTATTAGTGGCATATTTGAGTCATCTGACGTTGTAATAGATTTTACAACTAAAGAATGTATGTTAGACTGCCTTAAAGCAGCTGTAAAATTTAAAACACCGCTGGTTAGTGGCACAACTGGAATAGAAGGTGTCGATTTGAAAGAATATGCTGCTGAAGTTCCAATATTATGGTCAGCAAATATGAGTGTTGGGGTTAATGTGTTGCTGAAATTGGTAAAAAAAGCTGCTGAGCTTTTAGGTAATGAATATGACGTTGAGATTTGGGAAATGCATCATAACTTAAAAAAGGATTCACCATCTGGAACAGCTATAGAACTTGGCAAAACAATTGCTAACGCTTCAAAAGTGGATTTTCAGTCCAATCAATATTTACATAGTGGTTCAAACATAAGAAAAAAGGGGGGAATAGGTTTTGCGGTATCTCGTGGAGGTGGAGTAATAGGAGATCACAGCGTGATGTTTGTTAATTCTGATGAACGGATAGAACTAAACCACAAAGCAATTGATCGCACAACATTTGCTAGAGGAGCTGTTCAAGCAGCAGTATGGCTATACGAAAATAAAAGAGAAATTCCGGGGCTCTATTCAATGCAGGATGTGATATGAGCAATACACGTGCCTCTGTTAAAGATTTAAATCTCTGGTACGGCTCTAAGCAAGTTTTATTCGATATAAATTTGAATATTTATAAAAGAAAAGTTACTACTTTTATCGGACCATCCGGGTGCGGTAAATCAACATTTTTGCGTTGTTTTAATCGTATGAATGACTATGTACCAGGTTGCAAAACTATTGGTGAATTAGATATCGATGGGCTGGGTGATATATATTCACGCGATATGGATGTTGTACTACTTAGAGCAAAAGTTGGTATGGTATTTCAAAAGCCAAATCCTTTTCCAAAATCAATATATGATAATGTTGCTTGTGGGCCAAAATTGCATGGTATGGCGAAGGATAAGCAAAAATTGAATGAGATGGTGGAAAATAGTTTAACCAAGGTTGGTTTATGGGAAGAATTGAAGGACAGATTGCAAGATAGCGCACTCAATTTATCCGGTGGCCAACAACAGAGGCTATGCATCGCTCGCGCAATTGCAGTGAAGCCAACTATTTTATTAATGGATGAACCGTGCTCTGCTCTTGATCCAATGGCAACCAATGCAATCGAAAATCTTATACAAGAGCTGAAATTAAGATTTACTATAATTATGGTGACTCATTCAATGAAGCAAGCTAAAAAGTTATCTGATAGTGTAATTTTCTTTCATAATGGCAGAATTGTTGAGTCTGGAAGCACTCAAGAAATATTCGAAAATGCTCAATCTCCCTTAACAAAGGAGTATATCCTGGATCATTAAATTTCTGACCTTACCCAGAAAAAGTGGAGAGAAAGAAAGGAGTTTTTTCGGGTAAAATAAAATTTTGGAGGATTAGAAATGGCAAGAGAATATACGGCAGAATTCAAATTGGAAGCTGTTAAGCTGGCAAATGAACAAAGAAAGGTAGGTCAACCAGTTGCAAAAGTAGCAAGAGATCTAGGAATAAGGGATAGTGTATTAGGAAAATGGATGAAGAAATATAACGAAAAAAAGTCAGCGGCAAATGCATTTCCAGGTAGAGGTAACATGGCTCCTTACGACAAAGAGAGGTTTGATTTACAAAGCAAGAGTAACAAGGGAAAGAGACATTTAAAAAAAAGCCCTGGCCAGTCAAAAAGAGTAAAATATTTTTTTATAAAAGAGCATAGTATAGCTCTTTCCATAAAAGTCCGGATGTGATAGGATAAGGGTAGATGATGATAAGGAGGTTGAATGCCAGCAGCATATAGTTATGATTTAAGAAAAAAAGCAATAACTGCTATAAAGTACAGGAATTATGTAGGATTTTCTGCTAGTGGCTACTATAAGTGGACCACAAGAAAAATAAGCAGTAGAGAATCAGCAAATAAAGAGCTACTCGAAGCTATTCAAAAAATATATCAAGTTTCTAAATGTAGATATGGAGCTCCTAAAATTCATGCTGAATTGAAGGCTTTGGGTAAAAGTTGCAATTTGAAAACGGTGCAAAGTATTATGCAGAAAAATGACATCAGGGCTATACTGAGAAGAAAGTTTAAAATTAAAAAACAACAAACAGATAATAGAGCTGTAGCTCCCAATATACTAGATCAAAACTTTATTGTTGATCAACCAAATAAAGTATGGGATTACTTACATCAAAACCAAGGAGGGATGGCTATATTTGGCAGCAATAATTCTCACGTATGGTAGTTAATGAGTAGTGCAATAAATAAACAATTGGTTATGAACTCTTTATTAATGGCCATTAATAGGCGTAAACCTGTTAAAAATCTACTATTACATAGTGATCAAGGTTCACAATATACTTTGCAAGGTTATCAATATCTCTTATCCATAAAAAACATAGATGAATCATAAAGGTTGTTGTTACGACAATTCTGTTGTGGAAAGCTTCTTCAGTTCTCTAAAAAGGGAGTTACCAATAGACACCTCTCGGCACTCTAAACAGCATATCAAAACTGCTATATTTGAATATATAGAAATTTTTTATAACAAACAACGTCACTATTAACTATTGCATTCCAGAACAATTTGATGCATCATTCTTTTTGTAAAAAACATTCCAAACTTTCTCTCCACTTTTTCTGGGTAAGGTCACTTTTCCACTGATCATATTTAATCGCCATAACTTTACTCCTACTTTAACAATATTTTAATTATCATATATTATGGCAAGAAAGTCAACCCTACCTAATTTTGCTTAGTGAGCACACTAACTATGAAACAATCTATATTACCATCAAAAACAGAATTTATATTGCCCACTTCATGTCCAGTTCTTAAATCCTTCACCATTTGATATGGATGCATAACGTACGATCTGATCTGATTGCCCCAGCCTATATCGCATTTTTTACCATATTCTTCAGCCATTTTCTGTTCTTTTTTTTCCAGTTCAATTTGGTATAAACGTCCTTTAAGTAATTTCAATGCCTCATCTTTATTTCTGTGTTGAGAACGACCATTTTGGCATTGAACTACAACACCAGTTGGAATATGCGTAATGCGTACCGCACTTTCAGTCTTGTTCACATGCTGACCGCCTGCTCCGGAAGCACGATAGGTGTCGATCTTTAGATCCTTTTCATCCACAGCAATATCAATTGAATCTTCGATCACTGGAGTTACTCCTACACTTGCAAAACTGGTATGACGTTTACCATTTGCATCAAATGGCGATATTCTAACCAGCCTGTGAATTCCACTTTCACTTTTTGCCCACCCATAAGCTTTTTCTCCAACGATTTTTATCATTGCAGACTTTATACCAACTGACTCTCCTTCTAATTTTTCTACAACTTCAACTTTAAAGTTGTGATAAATTTCTGCCCACCTTATATACATGCGCATCAGCATTTCAGCCCAATCATTGCTCTCGGTTCCGCCAGCTCCTGAGTGGATTTCTAAAAAGCAGTTATTATTATCTGCTTCACCAGTAAATAAGGACTCTGTTTCTTTATACTTGATTAATTTCTCTAGCTTAGCTAATTCATTTTCAACTTCAGAGAAAAATTCTTCATCATTTTCATCAATAGCAGACTTCATTAAGCTGATGGCATCGTTGTAATCGCTTTCCAGCTTTAAAAACGACTCTACGTCATTCTTAATTTTAGAACGTTCTTTTAAAACTTCTTGTGCTTTTTGGTTATCTTGCCATAGGTCATCATTCGACGCTTGGGAGTCAAGCTCTTCAAGACGCAACTTTAATTTTTCTATGTCAAAGACACCTCCTGATAAGAGAAATACTTTTATTTAAGCTTTGAAAGTGTTCAAGAATTTCTGGATAAGTTTTCATTATACTTTAGATTTTAATATATTTACTATCAATAACAATAACAGTAAACAAAATAGAAATTTAACCATATGATAGTTAATTTAAATAATTTCATTATACTTTAATGTTTAAGGAAATCAAGCGCGTATATTTATTAAAAAACAAGGTAAAGTAATGAATATTGAAATAAGTTCCCATTATGGTTTAGACAAAAAGGCTATTGATGACTTAATAGAGTCACTTGATAACGAGGAGCTAGAGAATGTTCGTAATATTGTAAAAACGATAGACAGTGTTCAGTTAGCTTATTTTTTATCTACTTCGATCAGTGATCACAGGGAGAAATTAGTTAATATCCTCGATCAACATTTGTTAAGTGATGCCCTAGTGCATGTAGTGCCAGATTTACAAATAGAGATCATAGAAACATTGGGAATAGAAAATACAGCAAAGTTACTAATGCTCCTTGATGTAGAAGATATAGTAACCATAGTGAAAGATTTAGATAGAAAGTCTGTAGAAAATATACTTTACTATTTGCCCAGCAAAACTCAGAAATCGGTAGAGGAGTTGCTATCATATCCAGAAGAAAGTGCAGGAAGGTTAATACATAAAGATATGGTTATAGCTCCATATTATTGGACAATAAATCAACTGACAGAATTTGTGTGCAACTATAAAAAAATACCAGAAAAATTTCACCAGATATTCATTATCAACTCAAAATTAGAGCCTATAGGCAGTGTTAATTTAAATAAGGTAATATCTCACTCAGGAGACACAATAATAAAAGAGATAATGGATCATGACATAAAAATCATTAAAACTGGAATAGACCAAGAGGAAGTAGCAAGAATATTTAAAGATTACTCTCTATTATCGGCTCCGGTAGTAAATAAGAATGGTAAAATTATTGGAGTGATCTTAATTGAAGATGTGATAAAAGTTGTTCAACAAGAAACAGAAGAGGATGTACTCAAAATAAGCGGTGTATCTTCTAAAGCCGATATAAATGCCCCTATACATAAAACTATAATTAAAAGGCTACCTTGGTTACTGTTTAACCTCTTAGCTGCAACAATGTGTTCCATAGTAGTTGGCTTTTTCGATGATGTAATAAAAAGTTTTATAGTGCTGCCAATAATCATGCCGATAATTGCATCAATGAGCGGAAATGCAGGATCCCAAACAGTAACGCTAACCATCCGGGCAATCGCAACAAAATATCTAACTGAGCAAAATGCAAAAAGAATACTGATGAAAGAATTTTTAATAGGTCTTATAAACGGGGTGATCTTATCTACTATTTCATTAGTAGTGTTAGCAATAAGGTTTCACAACTTCAAAGTGGAGATGATTTTTGTGGTCTCCATGATTATGATGTCAATTATTGCAACGTTCATCGGAACTTTCATTCCTATAATGCTTCACCGTTTAAAGTCTGACCCTGCCGTTTCTTCTTCAATCCTAACATCGGCAACAACTGATATTCTCTCAGCTTTTATATTTCTTGGTTTAGCTACGATCTTTTTATTAAATAGCTAATACTATCTATAGCTATACCGCCGCGAACCGTCATGCCGCGATTCATTCGCGGGATCTATGCTAAGAGATACCGCTAACAAGTAGCGGGATGACGAGAAAGGGGCTACTTGGATGACATTCTTCCTGGTGTGCCCAAATCACAATGTTCGTACATCTGTGGATTTATTCGCGGTATAGATTCCGCTAACGAGTAGCGGAATGACGGTTTTTCAAATTGTCGTAAGTCAGTTTAGCTATAATATCAAATTTCACAACTTCACCAACTATTTCTTTCTATTAAATAAGAATAAATTGCCTATACAAAAATAGATTGGCAATATTTCAAGTCTGCCAAGCAGCATTAAAAACGATAGAAATAATTTTACTTCATTACTGAAAGAGGAATAATTACCCGAAGGGCCTATTAAATTACTAAATCCCGGGCCAGAGTTTGTAAGCGTTGCAGAGACTGAACTGATGCTAGTTATAAAGTCTGCATTGCTTAAATAAGACATCACTACTGATGAAATGGTAAACGTTAACATGAAAATTGCAAAAAATATAAAGACAGAATGAACTTCATCATTCTCCAGGGTTTTTCCATTGAATTTTACTTTATTACCTGCGCCTGGGTTTAATAAAAGGCGAAAGTGATTTTCTATAGACCTTAGAAAAATGATCAAACGAAAGATTTTGATTCCACCACTTGAAGAACCACTACATCCACCAACAAAGGTTAGAAAAAAAGCTAAGACTGAAATGAAACTCCAATCTATATGATTACAGATTGCATAACCAGTTGACGTAATTAAAGAGGTGATGGTAAATGTGCTGCATCTAAATGATAATGACACTCCTAAATCAACATTTTTATACAACCAAAAACAAGCAAATAAAGATGAAACAATAGCTATCTTAACAAAGTAAGAGACCTGTTCATCATGGCAAATGTCTAACCGTCTTATGATTTTTAAATAGCTAAGAAAAGGCAGAGAACCCAAAATCATAAAAATGATCGTTATGACTTCTAACATAGGGTTATTATAGTGCCCTATAGAATCATTATAGTTAGCAAATCCACCAGTTGATACAGAGGACATTCCGTGGCATATTGCATCAAACAGTGGCATACCAGCTAGATAATAGGAAAATATACATAACAAAATTAAGCCATAATATATTGCCGTAACATGAATCACTACGCTTCGCGTATTCGGCAACTTCCTTTTGGTAGCATCTGAATACTCAGAATAAAGTAAATTATTTAGGCTGAGAACCTTAAACATAGGAAAAACTGCAATTCCTAAAGTGATTACACCAAAACCCCCCATGCCATGTAGCATTGCTCTCCATAGCAGTATTCCTGGAGATTGTTTTTCAATATCATTAAATATAGTTGCTCCTGTGGTTGTGATGCCAGATATCGTTTCAAACAATGCATCAACATAGCTCAGATTATCAAAATAGAAAGGAATAGCTGCAAACAGAGACAAGGCAATCCAGGTGCAACTAGTAATCGCAAAAATTGCTGGCATTCCATGCAATCTACTTAATTTACCGAGTAAAATAAAAATTGCGCCAGATGTGCAGGTAATTATGAATCCAGCGAGGAAATTTTTCCATTTGTAGCTGAGACATTTATTAGTAATAGCAGGAATAAGCATTGCTAATCTAAACAGCAATAGGAATATTCCCACAATAAATACAATTGAACGCAAATTTTGTAAACGTTGATGATTTTTCATAGAATTACTTCCTCGCTATACAAAGCCATAAAAGCTACTCTAACGTCAAGCATTTTGTTGGCCTTTATTAACAGTTATTAACAATATACTTGATTTACTTGTAAATATGTGTGATAATTAAATTTTTATTAGAGGTAAGATATGGTTGAATTAACTGATATACAAACAAACATTCAAAACTCATTAATACAAGCAATCTTGTGTGGCAATCTTCTAGAAGTCCAGAACATGTTCAAAGATAGTGAAGATAGTAATATACAAAAAATTTTGAGACTTGAGTGGATTTCTAATGAACTCAGAAATACCGTTTTAAGGGTTGCTATTGACTCTTATAACATTCAAGATCAAGAGAAAGCTATAGAGATCATTGAACTAATTTGGCAGAAAGCTGATCAAAGAACTCGTGATTTTTTGTGTAGTGCAGAATACGATTCAGCAGAAGGTGGTAGTGTTAGCACAATAAATATGCTTAGAGACCTGCAAGGGCAAGGAAGGACCAACGATTCTAATAACGGATTTGTTCTTGGAGAAGTTATTCAAGAAATGGAAGAGCACAAGAGGGTAATGGGTCTTGATTCCAACTTACAAGAAGCAATAGAAGACCTTGATGTTAATCGAGTTAAAGCAGTATTAGAGAATTGTGGTGCAGATGCAGCAAGGGTTTTAGAGCGATGTGTATATTGGGATGATGGAAGCGTAGATGCCCTTTTAGTTTATCCTCTGCTGGTTAACTATGATAGAGAATTGAACCAAGAAGATGTGGAAAAGATAAAAGAAAGCTTTAAATTAATGTTTGATGCTGCTTCTCCAGGGCTCCTTGGGTTCGAGCCCAATGAAAATAACTATGTAATGGATAAACTTACATGTGCACAAAAACGTTTTGCTAAAATACCTGGAGTAGGTGAGCAATGCTTTCAAGATTTGATTCAAGAATTTGAGGAAAAACTTAGTAAAAATGAACTAGATAATGCCAAGACTGATGATCAGATAGCATGGGATAAAGAGTATGCGACTCGATTTTCACAAGAAATCAATCAGGATCCGTCTGAGAATGATGATCTTAACTTTATAGATGACACTGATCTAGATCAAAACACCGTAAACTCTGCACCAACTGCAGACAACAAAACCCCAGAAAAAAACGATACAAACTTCTGGAGTGAACACAAAGGGAAGATCGCTCTAGGCGTTACTGGACTATGCGTAGCTGGTGCTGTTGCAGCCTATATGCTAGCGTATCCTGTAGTTGCACTGGCTTTAACAGTTTTGGCAGCAGTTATATTAATGGGTGCTGGTATTGCTAAGGTTTTAGAAGATCCAAGTGTAGAAAAAACGTTTACACAACAACAAAAAGCATAACGTTAATAATGTCATCCCAGCGCGCCGTGCTGGGTCTGACTACGCTAGAACAAAGAATATAAAAGAAGTGTTGCCGTCACGTTATATCATAAACTTTTGCTGAAGCTTTCTTTATATCTTCACTTGAAAGTGGAATTAGACCAAGCCTAGATAGGTACCCACCTTCAATACCGATTGAATCTATAATTTCTTTTACGAATTCTCTTAATCCATCAACAGTATCCAAGTGTTCCCTCTTTATGTAAAGGTATAGAGGTCTTGCTAATATATATTTTCCCGATGATATATTTTCGTAAGTTGGCTCAATTCCTGCAATTGTGCTCCCTTGTATTTTATCTTGATTCCTCATTAAAAAGCTGAAACTAAATATCCCTAAGGCGTTCTTGTTACTTTTCAATTTTTGTATTATTATATTTTCATTAATTCCAACTTCTATATACCTTCCATCATCCCTTATATTACCACATGCTTTCTTTCTTTCTTCCTGATCTTTATAATTCTCTTTAAAAATTTTCGAGTTCATACATGAATATTGATCAAGCATAATAGAATTAACCAAAGTTTCGTATGTGCCTGTATTTTGATGTGGACCATAAATTTCAATTTCTGTTTTTGGTAAGGCTTGATTTACATCAGACCAAAACTTCTTATTATTTTTTACTAATTTATCATTTTCTTGAGAATATACAGATAAAGTTTCAAATAAGTCCTTCTTTGTGAAATCAAATCTATGGCTTTGATTTGAATTTGCAATGACAATTCCATCATAGCCAATGATGATCTCTATCACTTCATTAATTTTATTTCTTTTACATAGTTCTCTTTCTACTTCCTTCATAGGGCGAGATGAAGTGGTGATGTCTGGAGTGTCTTCCCCTATTCCTGAGCAAAACATTTTGAATCCTGATCCACTTCCTATCGATTCCACAACTGGAGTCTTAAAGGAGAATACACGATTGAACTCCTCGGCTATAAATGAGATAAAAGGAAAAACAGTTGAAGACCCAACAATTCTGATGTATTTCCTGGCATCAGCATTTGACAGCGGCATGAATAATACGAATACAAAAATCAGGAGAAAGTTTCTAAGCATTATTTTTAGTTAAGAACATAAATCTAATTATTGTAACAAAAAATCAAACTGAAAAGCTTTAATTGCATGACAAAAGCTACAGTTTACATTTAAATTTTATTTTATATTATTGTAAGTATTACACAACTTTAAGGGGCAATTATGGCAGTTATGCCAGATAAATGGATAAGAGAAAAAGCTGAAAATTTTGGAATGATAGAACCTTTTGTGAACCACAAAAGCAGCAAAGGTGTTATATCTTTCGGACTATCATCTTATGGTTACGATGCAAGAGTGGATAATAAATTTAAAATTTTTACTAATGTTAATTCAGCTATCGTGGACCCTAAAAATTTTTCTGAGAATAGTTTCATAGATAAGGAAACAGACGTATGCATAATTCCACCAAATAGCTTTGTGCTTGCAAGTACAGTGGAATATTTTCGTATACCAAGGAATGTACTGGTCATTTGTGTTGGTAAATCAACTTACGCAAGGTGTGGAATTATAGTAAACGTTACTCCCTTAGAACCTGGATGGGAAGGTCATGTCACACTCGAATTCTCAAACACCACTCCACTTCCTGCGAAAATTTACGCTAATGAAGGCGCATGCCAATTCGTATTTTTAAGCGGCGAAAGTGAATGCGAGAAATCATATGATGATATGAAAGGAAAATATATGAATCAGCATGGTATCACTTTGCCGCTGGTGAAGTGATTGCCAAGGTGCGCCAAGGTGCGCCAAGAAGTGCTTGGAGAACAGTTGGTGAAAATCCAACACAAACAAAGTCTAGCCAACAGTTTGGAACAGACCACTATGTTGCATGAGGTAACGAGTGTAATAGAGCTAGTGGGATGGACAATGCAGGGCACAACGGAAGTGAAGGAGTGGAGTCCCGAAATACCTGAAGACATAGAGGTCGACATGTTCATGGCCATGGAAGACAGCATGAAGGATAACGTAAAGGCAAGTTATCACTCACTCTATCGGGATCTGAGACCGTGCCATGTATTGAAATGGACTTCAAGTGAACTTGGGAGATCCCATGCATTCCTATTAAGGTACGTTGGAACAAGTCAACAAAGGCAAGAACTAGCGGAAGATGCAGGGGAAGTCGGACTGATTGATAGTACTCAGAATGTGGGAAAGCCACGTACAAGGGGAAGCGATCAGCAATATAGTAACTGGAATAGGGATTGCTATGCCAATACAACGGAGGTAGGAATAACATGCGATATAAACTAAACCAGATAGCAGTAAGAGCAAAGCAAGATAAGCGACTAAAATTCACATCGTTAGTCCATCTGATAAATACAGAGAATCTTGCGAGATGTTATAAAGAACTGAAGCGTAACAAGGCTTGTGGAGTAGACCAGATAACAGTGGAATCATACGGAGAAAATCTGAATGAGAAACTCGAAGTGCTAGTAGAAAGTATGAAGAGGAAGCAATATCAACCACAACCAGTAAAGAGGGTATATATACCGAAAGCTGGAAGTAAAGAGAAACGCGGACTCGGAATACCATCGACCGAGGATAAATTAGTACAGATTATGCTGAAGAAGATATTAGAAAATATTTACGAGGCAAACTTTCTGGACAGCTCATATGGATTTCGACCAGGAAGAAACTGTCATCAAGCGGTAAATGCACTAGATAAAGCAGTTATGTACAAGCCAATAAACTACATTGTAGAAGTGGATATCAAGAAGTTCTACGATAATATACAGCATAAATGGCTAATGAGGTGTCTAAGGGAACGAATAACTGACCCAAATTTGCTGTGGTTAGTAAAGCGGTTTCTCAAGGCAGGGATAGTTGAAGCTGGAAATTATGAAGCAACAAAACAAGGTACACCACAAGGCGGTATAGTAAGTCCTGTATTAGCAAATATATACTTACATTATGTGTTGGATTTATGGATAGAAAAGAAATTTAAACCAAGATCCAGAGGATATATACAAGTAATAAGGTTTTGCGATGATTTTGTGGTTTGTTGCGAAAGTAAGGTAGACGCGGAAGAATTTCTGGAATTACTGAAACAAAGGCTAAATAAATTTGGGTTGGAAGTATCTGAAAACAAGACCAGAGTAGTAAAGTTTGGCAAGAGGGAGTGGCAACGAGCGATAAGAGAGAAACGAAGGACGGAAAGTTTCAATTTTCTGGGGTTTACGCACTATGGTGCAAAAAGTCGTCGTGGTAGATTAATGATGGGACATAAAACCTCTAAGTTAAATCTAGCCAGAAAACTAAAAGAAATCAAGGAGTGGTTGAAAATAGTCCGCGGAAGTATTCGACTTAAAGATTGGTGGCAAGTACTGAAGGCTAAATTAACAGGACACTATAACTACTTTGGTATTAGCGGAAATTATTGGTGTTTGAAACAATTTTACACATCAGTAAGAAAGCTAGCATTTAAATGGATAAATCGGCGTAGTCAGAAAAAGAGTATGACCTGGGAACAGTTTGTACACTACGTAGAAGTAAATCCATTACCAAAGCCAAAAATACATTTTTCTTTATATGCATAAGAGGGACGACTGTGAAAACTAATATTGATGAGCCGTGTGCGGGAAATCTGCAAGCACGGTTCTTTAGGGGGAGTTGTAGTAATAAAACTCAAACGAGAGGAGTAAAGCTACAGCTTCTACCGAACACTAAAGAATTATCAAATGAAGCACCAATAATACTAACGTGGGTGCCAAGAGTACGTGGTGCATCTTTGCCAGATGGTAAGAATAGTGCTCTTAATTACTTGGATATAATAAAAAACCATAAGTTAAAAAATAAGGAGGAGAGGGACATATATTTGGTTATAAATGGCCCGGGATTTGAGCAGAATCAGATAGATGATTTAAAACGTGAACTGAAAGAAATTCAAGGAGTACACGTTGTAGACTTACACCAGTATGACTGGAGCGAAATAGATCAAAGGTGGAAGATAGATGGCAAGGATATCAGTATTAAGGATTTCTTTAAAAATATGTATGATATGACAGATGAACAAAGAACATATTTTGCTATTGAAATAGATACCTTTAGGTTAATTGCTCTTGCTCTTTCAGAAAAAATGACAGGACAGAAAGGTGCAATATATATAGACTTTGATGCTTTGAATAATATTAAAGACCATATAGGAAAAGATATAACGATTCCTAAAGGAATATTGTTAGGATCATTCCGCATATTTACTATGGTAACCCAAAACAATGATCTCATTGCGATAAGTAATCCAAGTGTAGCAATTAATATTTTATATGAGTATAAAGATAAATTATTAAGCCAAAAAGAAATTTATAATAAGGCTGTAAAATATGTGCAAGATGAAAAAGCAAAAAGTGTTGTTGTTTCAACACCTGTGTTTAGCACCTGGAAAGAACTAGGATGCACAGATGGAATAGAAAGGCTTCAGAGACAATTTATAAATCACGAAAAAATATGTAATGAGAAGCTTGAAATTTTAAGCAATGGTGGAATAGAAGCTCTATATAATTCGAATATAGTGGATGAAGCAGGTTTAAATCCAGCCCTGCTTCATACTATAAATATGGCCCGTAGTAACCCAGTTAATGGAGAAAAAAACCAATGGGAGCTAGTTGCTTTTGGAAAGAACAATGGTAACTATGCTGAGACAGTGTCTGGAGACCTATCTTGGACAAGAGGAGAAGATTTATACCATAAACAGATAGACAACAAGCTGGAAAGAGCAAAAGTGGAACATAGCCTTGGTGAACCACTAAAGGTAGTAAGTGAGGCAAATGTATCTTCTGTTGAAGACTTAAAGCTTAAAGTGAATAATCAAAGATAAGGTATTGAAATTCGTGCTTTTTATGATTTTAGTTTAAGATTTCAGTGTCCGCTACTCGAATGACATCGTTTACTATGTAACATTGTACTTATACTAATGAAAAAAATACATTATAATCAAGTATATTTAATCCAGTAAATCATTAAGTGAAAACAGCTCTTTCGCAAAATATCATCTCTCTTATTATGATATTGTCTGTAGCAATTGTCGATATGGCAACTGACCTATACTCAGTTGCACTACCAAGCATTGCCAATTATTTTAAAGTAGAAGGCAGTGTAGTGCAGCTTACAATTAGCTTAAATCTAGTTGGATTTGCGGTATCTGGCTTAATTTATGGTCCATTATCGGACCATTATGGTAGGCGTCCAATGATGCTGATTGGTATGACAATTTTTACTTTGGCAAGTGTCATGTGTTATATAGCCGACAGTATTGCGCTCTTGATACTAATTCGCTTCATACAAGGAACAGGGGCTGGTGTTGCAGGTGTTGTTGGGTATGCAGCAATAAGGGATATGTACTCGGGTAGTGAATACTCGAGAGTCATTTCAAAATTAAATATGGTTGTGGCACTCTCACCTGGAATAGCTCCAGTGGTGGGCAGTTATATAATTTCACATGGGTATAGTTGGAAATTTTTGTTTTTTATTATATCACTTGCAGCAATTGCTATACTTATTTTTATCTACTTTAAGTTACAAGAAACACTCACTGTAAATAAAAATGAAACCAGTATAACTAACATAACTACTAATATCTGCAAGCAATATATATCAATATTTAGAAATTATCGTTTCCTTGGGTTTTCAGCCATTCATGGATTAACTTTCATGTGGCTTTGGGCATACATTGCTAACTACCCGTTCATATTTGAATCGATGGGCATTGAAGTACAGTATTTTGGCTACCTCATATCGATCATAGTCATATTTTACATAATTGGAACTTTAATTAATAGAAGGTATGTACCAAAAGTAGGGGTTAGCAAAATGCTAATAATAGGTTTGGTGTTACCGATAATATCCGATAGTTTATTGGTATATTTTTATTTCGCGGACAAGTTGAATATATTAATTCTTCAAGTCGCCTGGATTCCAGCCAATATCGGACTTGCATTAATAATAAGCAATAACGTAACTTCTGCTTTAGAAACGATCAAAGGTATAGGGCTTGGTAGTGCAGTTCTCTCATTCTGCAATATGATGTTTGGGGCTATTGGAATATATATAGTAGGAAAATTTTTTCGCTATGGTATTTTACCAAATTTACTATTAACAATAGCATGCTCTACAATTGCAATTCTTATGTACAGCCAGCTCAAATATACTGAAAAACACAGGGAATAACCATTATTTGCGTGATCCAGAGCTCATGGGTTATTAATGACTTTATCATGATAATATAATTTTACAGGGGGTGAGAGCTCATAGATTATTAACGGCTTTATCATAACAATATAGTTTTACAAAGAGGTGTAGGATGAGTAGTTCACAAAGTAGAGATAATTTTTTTAAGGCTGTTGAAAGAGGTGATATTGATGCAGTAAACCGTCTAATAAGTGAAGGAGCAGATGTTAAGGTAGAAAATGATAAAGGAGAGACTCCTTTACATATTGCTGCTGTATGGGGCCATAAAGAGGTAGTAGAAGCTCTATTGGACAAAGGGGCAAATGTTAATGCAGAAGATGAAGAAGAAAACACTCCCTTAGTTTTAACTACTGACGAAGAAATAAAAACTCTATTACAAAGCACAGCTAAATTACTTGAGGTTGCTAAAAGCGGTAATATTCAGGAAGTAAACAGTCTAATAAGTGAAGGAGCAAAGGTTAATGTAAAAGATCAAGATAACAAAGACTCCTTTACATTGGGCTGCTAAAAATGGCCATAAAGAGGTAGTAGACGCTCTACTGAAAGTAAATGGAATCAATGTTAATGCAACAGATTGGTCGCAAAAGACTCCTTTACATTTGGCTGCTGTAGAGAGCCATAAAGAGGTAGTAGAAGCCCTACTGAAAGTAAATGGGATCAATGTTAATGCAACAGATTGGTTGCAAGAAACTCCTTTACATTTAGCTGCTGTAAAGAACCATAAAGAGGTAGTAGAAGCCCTATTGGGAAAAGATGGAATCAATGTTAATTTACCAAATAACAAGAAAGATACTCCTTTACATTCTGTTCTTAAAAAGGACAACATAGATATAAATGTATTGAACGCTCTACTGGGAGCAGAAGGAATCAACGTTAATGCACAAGATGAATATGGCGAAACTCCTTTACATTTGGTTCTTAAAAAGGGCAATATAGACATAAATGTATTGAACGCTCTACTGGGAGCAAAAGAAATCGATGTTAATGCACAAGATGGAGATAGGGCTCCTTTACATTTGGCTGCTGAAAAGGGCCATAAAGATGTAGTAGACGCCCTACTGCAAGTAAAAGGGATCAATGTTAATGCAACAGATTGGTCGCAAAAGACTCCTTTACATTTGGCTGCTGTATGGGGCCATAAAGAGGTAGTAGAAGCCCTACTGCAAGTAAAAGGGATCGATGTTAATGCAACAGATCAAGATGGAAAGACTCCTTTACACTTTGCTGCTGAAAGTGGTTATCAGCAGGCGGTGCAAGCTCTATTGGATAAAGGGGCAGATGTTAATATAAAAGATAAAAATGAAAAAACTCCCTTAAATTTAGCTAAGGCAGAAGAAATAAAAACTCTATTGCAAAACGCAGAAAAAACTGATGATGTTAATCCAGTATTGCAAAATGATGAAGAAGAAAGCCAAGTTCCACAAAATGCTGCTTTATTTGAGGCTGTTGAAAGAGGTGATATTGATGGATTAAAGCGTCTAATAAGTGAAGGAGCAGATGTTAATGCTTTAGATGGAAACAGATTTACTCCTTTACGGCATGCTATTGCCAAAGGAAACAAAGATATGGTCTCGCTTTTAATTGATAGCAAAGCAGATGTTAATGCATAGTCTGAAACTGGACGCGCTCTTTTACATGTTGCTGTTGACGAAGCCAACAAAACGCAACCACTCGATACAAGCATAATAGAAGCTCTATTAAAAGTAGAAGGAATCAACGTTAATGCAGTAGATAAAGATGGAAAGACTCCTTTACATGAAGCTGCTAAAAGTTACAATCAGCAAATAGTAACAGTTCTATTAGAAGCAAAAGGAATTTATGTTACTCCACTAGATAATACTCGCAGCACTCCTTTAAATCTTGCCTCTCAACAAGGCAGGCAACATATAGTAAAAATTCTAGAAGAAACGCAAAAGGACATCGAAGCTTTGTATTCAGCCGTTAAAAGTGATAATTATGAGGAAGTTCAAAGTCTATTAAGTAAAAAAGTAAACGTTAATTCAATAGACAACGATGGAAAAACTCTTTTACATTTTGCTGCTAGAAAGGGCAATGTAGAAATAGTAAGAGCTCTAATACAAACAGGGGCAGATGTTAATATAGCAGATAAAGATGGAAGGGTTCCTTTATTTGAAGCTGCTTTCTATGGTCATAAAGATGCAACTGAAGTTTTATTAAATAATGGAGCAAAGGTTGATACAGTAATGGAATCACTTCTTCAGAGTATGATGGAATATAATTACAATAGTAGCCATAAAGATATAGTTAAAGCTTTATTAAACAAGGGAGCAAATGCTGATGCAGTAGATTCATATGGACATACTCTTTTGCATTGGGCTGCTAGAGAAGGTTATACGGATATAGCAGAACTTTTATTAGAAAAAGGAGCGAATGTTAATATACAAGATAACGATCTATGGACTCCTTTACATTTTGCTACAAAAAATAAAGTGTTTATGGGTTATGCAGATCGTCCAGCAAACGCCTCTGCGGAAACAGTAAAATTCTTAATAAAAAAAGGAGCAGATGTTAATATAGAAAATGAAGATGGAAATACTCCTTTCAAATTAGCCACTGATGAAGGAATAAAAACTCTATTGCAACCAGCAGAAAAATCTGATGATGGTTCAGCGGGTGGATCATCGACAGATAGTGAAGGGGGTCAAGAGGAAGAAAAACGAGTAGGTGATGATACTGAACTACAATCAGATAATAGCAAAGAAGGGGAAAAAACCAGCACCACCAGTGCAGAACAAGGAACTGGTGTAAGCAACGGTAGTCAACCTACTGGATCTACACAAAATAAGGGAGGACAAACCAGCACCACCAGTGCAGAACAAGGAACTGATGTACAAGACAACGATGTAGGTCCTGTTGCTTCCACAGAACCTGCACAAACAGAAGAACAGCCGAGCTCTTTTTTTGGTAGTTTGTTTAGTATACTTATGAAGCCTTTTTCATTAATTGCATCATTTTTTGGTGGTTTTTTTTCATGGTTGTTTGGGTCTGACGAAGAAAAGTCTGACACACAACCTTATGATGATTCTTCTTCACCTGGGGTCGATCAATCAGTTGAACAAAATAATGGTGATCATAATGACCAGAGCAATGTGATTTGATAGTGATCTTCTACCGGAAAAGGTGTCATCCCAGTGCTTGACACTGGGATGGCTTTGTTGCATCGCTACTTATGAAAGGCTAACTATAGTTAGGATTATAAGCAACCTATTGAAAATCTTGTTTTTTTGCAATCAATCTGATCAAATTTAAGAATAGTAATTTGTTATTTATATTAATAAATTTAATTCTATTGAAAATAGCTAAAGCATTGAAATTCTTGAATTTTAGCCAGATTAGTGAGTGGTAGTGAAATTTCTTTTACTCAAATTTAGGTATTCATTGACCGTTCTTGTTATAAATACCAGAATAATAAGCTACTGATATTCGCTATCTTTTTTATCTTTAATCCATCATAGCTAGCGATGCAACAAAGCCATCCCAGTGTCAAGCACTGGGATGACACCGTCTTGGATGGAAAACTGGATTCCAGTGTCAAGTGCTGGAATGACATCCTCTCTAAGTAGCCTCCTTCTCCTGTTATCCCAGTGCGTGACACTTGTATCTTTATGATGTGAGGCATTAGAGCTAAAATACCTCACAGAGAGGGTGAAGCTGATGCGACACTAATGCCATTAAGCCAGATTTTGCTTCCCTCCCATAGAGTTAAAGACTGAACAGTATCTTTTGGAATTATATCCCGTATTACAAGGTTAGTCTAAACTCTCAGTTTATTTATAGTCTTGGAGGCAATTTTATGCAAGTAAATGCTATTTTGGGTGTGGATATTTCAAAAAAGAAATTTAATGTTTGTTAGTGGACAGTAAAAAACGACACAAAGTCTTTCAAAATAATCAAGATGGTTTTGCAAAACTTGTAGTTTGGTGCAATGGCCATGGAGCAAATCTTACTCATTTATGTCTTGAAGCAACTAGTTGGTATGGAGAAGATTTGGCTACTTTTATGCACGATTTAGGACATAATGTCAGTATAGTAAACCCAGAAAGCTTTTGGCAAAAGTGAGCTGCTCAGAAATAAGACAGATAAATCAGATGCAGCTATGATAGCTAGATTTTGTATCGCCAACAAACCTGCTCTTTGGAAGCCCATTGCACCTGAAATGAGGCATTTGAGGGAGCTTTACCGTTGCATGCAATCGCTAAAAGATGATAAGGTGCAACAGACAAATCGCTTGGAAAACAAAAATATGCATTCCAGTTGCAAAGAAGCTATATCTAAAGTAATTTTGGCAATAGAGGAGCAAATTATTGTTCTCGAAAAAGAAATTAATGAGCATATAAATAACTATCCACATCTAAAAAATATGGTGGAAAACCTTAAGACTATAAAAGGTATAGGATATCTTACTGCTGTTGCTGTTGTCGCAGAAATGCCATCAGTTGATAACTTTGACAATGCTAAACAATTTACAGCTTTTGCTGGTCTAAATCCAGGACATTATCAATCGGGATCGTCAGTAAGTAAGAGAAGTTGCATATGCAAAATAGGATCTGAGCGTATTCGAAAAGCTCTTTATATGCCAGCTATAGTAGTCAAAAACCATAATAATCATTTTCAAAAGTTTTGTCAGCGTCTAGCAAGTAAAGGCAAATGTCCAAAAGTCATAGTTCTTGCGTTAATGCGAAAATTAATGCATGTCTTTTTTGGTATTCTTAAAAATAATCAACCATTTAATTGTAATTTTGTTGGATAATTTGTTTGACAGCAGAGACAGTATCTGGGATCTCATTTTACTTTATGATGATGTCATGAAAGTAGCTGACATTGGGATCCAGAAGACTTAATTTCAACCAAATAATAAAGGCTAGATCCCAGTGTCACGCACTGGGATGACAAAAAAAGGAGCACTGGAATGACACCATCTTGGATGGAAATAACGTCACGCGCTGGAATGACAAAGAAGAGTGGGCTTTCATATGGTTATGCAAGAGGTTTACTGAATGCAACCTAACTTCTCACACACACATTTTACCACATGATCAGCGTTGATATTAAAATGCTCATAAAGTGTTTTATAAGGTGCTGATTCTCCGAAGCTTTTCATGCCAATAAATATACCGTTTGAACCTATGTATTTATGCCAACCCATTTCACTTCCGGCTTCAATTGCAACTTTAATGCTGTCATTATTTAATATTGCCGCTTTATATTCATCGCTTTGCTCGTCAAAAAGCCTCCAGCATGGCATAGAAACAATCCTTGTACCTATACCCTTTTCCTGCAATTTCTCCCTTGCTTCAACTGCAATTTCAACCTCGTACCCCGTAGCAAATATCGTCACTTTTAATTCTTTTGAACATTCACACAAAATATATGCACCAAACTTCGATAAATTAGCAGATTGATCGATATCAGAGTAGAACTTGCGCATGTAACTTACGTTTTGCCTTGAGAGCGCAAACAGTGCTGGAGATTCTTTCTTTTCGAGTGCAATGCTAACACACTCCAGAGTTTCAACTGCATCGGCTGGCCTAAAAACATATAGATTTGGTATAGCACGCAAAGAGGCTAAATGCTCTATTGGCTGATGAGTTGGGCCATCTTCTCCCACTCCAATTGAGTCGTGAGTCATGACATACATAACCTGCTGCTTCATCAGAGCTGAAAGACGTATAGCAGGACGACAATAGTCGGAAAATACCAAAAAAGTGCCGCCATAAGGAAGAATCGCGCCGTGAAGTGCCATACCATTCATACATGCTGCCATAGCGTGCTCTCTCACTCCATAGTGGACATAAGAGCCACTATAATTATTGCTATTTATTACCTGCATGTGCTTATATTTAGTGCAATTTGACCCGGTAAGATCAGCAGAACCGCCGATTAATTCCGGCATATGTTGTGTTAAAAGTTCCATTACCCTACCAAAAGAAGATCGAGTAGCTTCGTTTGGCATTAGCTCACATATTTGTTTCTTCAGGTCAGCTAAAACACCAGCGATATTGTCTGGTAGATGTTTATCTAACCGTCTTTGAAGTTCTACATGATATCCTGTTACCCCAGCTCCACTTTTTGTCATCCCAGTGCTTGACACTGGGATCCATTCTTTTTCTTCTTTCCTGGTCACGCGCTGGAATGACATCGTGTAATTTTGTTTTGCTCTCTCAACAGTTTTCATCCAGGCGTTTTTCACATCTTCTGGTACATGAAATGGTTCATAATTCCAGTTTAATTTCTCTCTCATCTGTTTGATGTCTTCCTCCGAAAAAGCACCACTGTGAACAGAGGATGTGCCAGCACGGCTTGAACATTTTCCGATAATAGTTTTGCAGCAGATCATTGTAGGTTTATCAGACTTTTTTGCTTGCTCTATTGCAAGGGATATGGCATCAAAATCATGGCCATCAATTTTGTCAACATTCCATCCATACGCTAAGAAGCGTTTCTCTACATCATCAGAGCAGGAAAGGCAAGTAGCGCCATCTATAGAAATATCATTATCATCAAAAAGAGCTATAAGCTTATTCAATTTAAGATGCCCAGCAAGTGATGCTGCTTCATGGCTTATTCCTTCCATAAGACAGCCATCCCCTAGCATCACGTAAGTGTAGTGATTGATTCTGAATTGCTTTTTAAGGATTGATTCAGCAAGTGCCATGCCAACAGCAGCGGCAAACCCCTGACCGAGCGGGCCTGTTGTTGCCTCTACCCCGGAAGTCAAGCCGAACTCTGGATGACCTGGGGTCTTGGATCCCATTTGTCTGAAGTTTTTTAGCTCATCTATGCTAATATAACCTGTCAAATATAATATTGAGTATAGTAACATTGACCCATGACCGTTTGATAAAACAAAGCGATCTCTATTGAACCATTTAGAATCATCAGGATTATGATTCAGATATTTAGCAAACAAAACAGTTGCAACATCTGCCATGCCAAGTGGCATACCTGGGTGTCCAGAGTTTGCTTTTTGTACTGCATCAATTGATAAAAAACGGATGGCGTTTGCCATAGATTTTAAATGTGAATGATTCATGTGTTAATAGAAAAACTTAAAAATGAAGTATAAAAGATTATATCAGCAAAAACAAGTTGACACTGAGTGCTAAAATCCTTAATAATCTAAAGTTAAATCGTGAGAGTTTTTATATGACAACTGTTATCACTAGAAAGTATAGGATTAGCCGTAGACTTGGTGTAAATTTATGGGGTAGAGCTAAAGACCCAGTAAACAAAAGGAAATACCCTCCAGGTCAACATGGTATTCTTGGATTCAAGAAGTTATCCGACTTTGGTAAGCAGTTTGCTGCGCATAAGAAATTTAAGTTTTACTATGCGATTTCAAGTAAGCAGCTCAGACGTACATTTTTAGATGCTTATAACAGAAAGGGTTATACGGCTGATAATTTTATCGGTATCTTAGAATCGAGATTAAGTTCTGTTTTATACCACTCTGGTCTTGTTCCAACAATTTACTCAGCAAAGCAGCTCATATCTCACAAGCACGTTACAGTTAATGATAAGGTGGTTAACATATCGAGTTATCGAGTGAAGCCAGGTGATATAATAAAAATAAGAGAAAGGGCAGCAAAAATCCCTGTAGTAGTAGAGGTTGAACAAAAACAAGAGCGCAAGGCTCCGGATTATTTAGAAGCAGATAGTAAAGAGCATTCAGTGAAGTATTTGAGGTCACCTCAATATTCTGAGGTTCCTTATTCAGCAGACATGGAAGTCAATTTAGTAGTAGAGTTTTACTCTAGATAGATAAAAAAAGCCCGTGTGGCGGAATCGGTAGACGCAGCGGACTTAAAATCCGTGGGTTTTGCGACCTTGGGAGTTCAAGTCTCCCCATGGGCACCAATTTAACTTAGCAGATAAATACAAAAAAGTATGAAATGGCTTGATATAGAAGATATTGTGGAAGCTCTGGAGGAAAAATTTCCAAATGAGAATATAATTAGTATCAGATTCACTGAGCTTAAAAAAAAGGTCTTGAGTTTAGAGGAATTTGATGATGATGAAAAACGCTGTAACGAAAAAATACTCGAAGCTATTCAAGCAGCTTGGATTGAGGAAAGATTAACCGCATAGCAATAAACCATACGCAAACGTGATTTCTATTACAATTTGCATATTGATTATGCTATTTTTTGGATCTAGCCTGGCAAGTTAATAATAATTTAACTAATTACAATTAAAACAGCTATAAGGTTAATTATGAGGCAAAGATGACAGCACAAAATTTGGTAAATGGAACGATCTTGGCAAGTGCTACGTTGAGATAAGTTTTGCATAAAAATACTGCTTTTACGGTGTGAGGCCAGAGGGTAGAGTTGTTGTTAAAGCAGCTACAATCCCAGTTGTAACACTGGGATTGACAAACAATTGTACTCTATATTAAATTTATAGAATGATAAAAATTGATTTTTGAGATTATTATGTTTGGATTATATCAATATTGCATGCATTCTAGATTACTAAATATTTGTTTAATATTGTCTATAACTGTGTTACTAACCGGTTGTTTTGCAACAATGTTTTCCGGTTCTACACAAGCAATTCAAATGAAAGTAGTAGATGATAATGGTGACTTGATAGAAAAAGTTAGATGCGTCGTACATGACCCATCTGGAATGAGCCATTCTATTACATCTAACCCTGGGGTAGTGGTTATTCAGCGAGGTTCATGGTCACTGTTTGTTGATTGTAAAAAAGCAGGTTATAAACAATTAAATGTGATGGTAGGTGAAAGTTTTAATAAGGTTGTTTTATTAAACCTACTGTGGTTGCCTGGTTTTGTGATTGACACAGTTACTGGAACTTATAAACAATATCCATCACACTATGTTGTAACCATGGAAGAATCTGGTTCATAGCAGAAAAATGCTCAAACGTAGCGGTCCAAAAAAATTAAAGTCTATAATTGAAAACTATGCATTAAAATGCATGAAAAATAAGATTAGTAAAAATGAAATACGTCTTATTTTAAACTGGCGAAATATAGTAGGGAAAGAAATAGCAGAGTGTACAAAACCGAAAAAGATCTCATATGCACAGAATATAAATTCGGGTGTGTTGCATCTGGTAGTAACAAATGGCAGCAAAGCATTGGAAATTCAGCATATGATTTCTCTTATAATAGAAAAAATTACGATATTTTTTGGTTATAAAGCAGTATATGGTATAAAAATTAAGCAAGAGAGTATTGACTATTTGACTATATAAGGTAATCTAAGTACATAGAATAATTTGGTATATTGAAGTGAGTAGAGTTTGTGAATTAACAAATAGAAAAAAATCTTTTGGTAATAAGGTATCACATTCGAATCGTAAAACAAAGCGTACCTTTCTTTTAAACTTACATAAAGTTACGTTGACGAGTGATATATTGAATAAAAAGTTTAGATTTCGTGTGGCAACAAGAACTTTGAGAACTATAGATTACAAAGGTGATTTAGATGCTTTTTTGCTCAACACAAGAACGATTAAACTAAGTGAGAAAGCGCAGAAGATAAAAAGAAGGTTGAAAAAAGTTTTAGTAAAGCAAGAGGTAGAGTTAGCAGTTTCAGATGCATAGCAAACCTCAATGGCTCAGAGCAAAAGCTCCGACCGGTGAAGTATTCAATGAAACCTTAAACATCGTTAAACTGCATAACTTGCATACAGTGTGCGAAGAGGCTGCATGTCCAAACATTGGTGAATGTTGGAATAAACGTCATGCTACTGTGATGATTCTCGGTTCTGTTTGCACTCGTGCTTGTGCATTTTGCAACGTTGCAACTGGCATTCCTGATAAACTAGACCCTCATGAACCAGAAAATTTAGCAAAAGCAATAAAAAAGTTAAACTTAAAACATGTTGTCATTACTTCTGTTGATCGTGATGATTTACCAGATGGTGGCGCAAATCAGTTTATACAGTGCATAGAAGAAATTAGAAAGATAACTTCAGAAACAACAATAGAGATTTTAACTCCTGATTTTTTAAATAAGAAAGGAGCATTTGAAGCAATTGCTGTTGCATCACCTGATGTCTATAACCACAATATTGAAACAGTGCCGAGATTGTATGCAAAAATAAGACCACGAGCTCGCTATTTTCATTCACTATATTTGCTGAAGATGGTAAAGCAGATTAATCCTAAAGTTTTCACAAAGTCAGGGCTTATGGTTGGTCTTGGAGAAACAAAAGAGGAAATACTGCAGGTTATGGACGATTTGCGCAGTGCTGAGGTTGATTTTATTACAATTGGTCAATATCTACAACCAACTCCAAAACATGCAAAACTTGATAGGTATGTTACCCCAGAGGAATTTGAGCATTATAAATATATCGCTTACTCCAAAGGGTTCCTAGTGGTTGCATCAAGCCCACTAACTCGGTCATCATACCACGCTGAAGAAGATTTTAATAGGCTTAAGGCCTGTCGTTGACATTTGTGTTAATTCAAATTAATTTTTACTAATTATAAAGGAGTTTTTACGTAATGTCTACTATAAAAATCGAGAAGAAATCACAATTAGTTAAAGAGGTATTCGATTCCGTGGCAAGTCGCTACGACACCATGAATGATATAATGAGCCTCGGAATGCACAGATTATGGAAAGATAAGATGGTAAATAGTGTGCATTTTACAAAAAACTCTAAGGTTTTAGATGTTGCTGGAGGAACTGGAGATATAGCAATAAGAGTAGTAAGAAAAGAGCCAAGTGCTAAGGTTACAGTATGCGATATAAATCAAAACATGCTAAACAGAGGACGTGATAAAGCTATAAATTCAAACCAAATTAATTTTGATTGGGTATGTGCAAGTGCAGAAAGTTTACCATTTGAAGACTCCGAATTTGATTATTGCACAATAGCTTTTGGCATTCGAAATGTTTCTGACAGCAAGAAGGCTTTAAATGAGGCGCACAGGGTATTAAAACCACATGGGAAATTTATCTGCTTAGAATTTGCCCCTATGCACTATCAAAATGAGATATTTACCAAACTTTATGACTTATATTCATTTAAAGTAATTCCTAAAATTGGCAGCATAGTTGCTAAAGACAAGAGTTCTTATGAATATTTAGTGAGGAGCATTAGAGAGTTTCTAACTCAGGCTGATTTTAAAATGGAAATTGAAGAGGTAGGCTTTAAGAATGTTGAGTTTCATAATATGAGCTATGGAATAGTGGCATTACACATTGGAACAAAATGAATATTAAACTCTGGTATAGAACGCTGGATTATTATCTCATCCTTCCAGTGTTTTTTTTGCTCACTATAAGCTTCATTCTTGTTTATTCAGCAAGCCCTGTAATTGCGCAGCGTCTTTCTCTACCACAGGATTATTTTATACGGCGCCATACAATTTATATAGTCCTGTCACTAATTACCTTGGTGACATTTTCTTTTCTCAACACAAGAACTATACTTAACCTCTCATTCGCAGGTTTCGCTTTATTTACTATTCTAGTAGCAACTGCGATAATACTTGGTATAGAGGTAAAAGGTGCGAAACGATGGTTACATATTGTCAAAATTTCTGTTCAACCATCTGAGTTTGTAAGGCCATTTTTTTCTGTTGTTATAGCTAGTATCTTGGCCAGCGAAATGAGGTTTAAAATGCACATATCAATCATAATATTTCTGTTAGTTTTTGTGTTGTTACTTTTGCAACCTGATTTCAGTATGTCTATGCTTTTAACATATTCTTTTATCGGTCAAATGTTTATTGCATGTATACCATTTTTATACTTTCTATGCATAATAGGAATGGCCACAACTGGAACTACAATAGCTTACTTATGCCTCCCACATATAAAGCAAAGGATTTACAATTTTGTCTTTTTTACGCAGCGCGATAACTTTCAAGTCACAAAATCATTAGAAGCATTCAAAAGAGGTCAATTAACTGGAGTTGGACCTGGTGAAGGTAGCGTAAAAGCCTCTCTTCCTGATTGTCATACAGATTTTGTGTTTTCTGTTTTAGCAGAAGAATTTGGTTTGATTACGTGCTTAGCCACATTGATGTTATTTGGTATCATTTCCGCCCGCTTGCTTTACGTTGCATATAGGGAAAATGAATTATTTAATCTGTTAGTGATTCTCGGTATCTCAATGCAATTCATCACACAATTCATAATAAACATAGGGGTAACATTGAGTGTTTTTCCTACCACCGGCATAACCCTGCCGTTACTTAGCTATGGTGGTTCTTCTCTTTTATCTTCGAGCATCGCACTTGGCATAATGCTGTCTTTCAGTAGAAACCAAGCTATCGCATTAAAGTTTCGTGAGCGTGTTATGCTTGGAAGACATGCTGTAGACTAATGCCATACCTTTTCCCTTTCCCCTGAAACTAGAATCTATATACTTAACTTTAGAAACTTTAAAATACGATGCGATCTAATATTAGGCAGTTATTTTACTATATAAAGCCTAATCTATCCTATTTTGTCATAGCTTTTATTGCAGTTTTATTTTCAGCCTTAACGATCCTCCTCTTTGGCAGAGGCTTAAGCAATATAATTGATTCTGGCACAGAGCACGATTTTACTACCAAACTATTAGTTGCAATACTTATAGTTTTAGCCATTTCTCTCACTGCATTTACTCGGTTATATTTCATTGGCATTGGCAGCGAGAAAGTTATCGCAAGAATCAGATATGACTTATATAGCAGTATCACTAACTTGCAACCAAGTTTCTTTGAGAACACAGGCGTACAAGATGTTATCTCAGCGTTAATTACTGATACCTCTGTGCTGCAATCAATAATAAACAGCAGCTTACTAACCATATTACGAAATTTTGTGATTCTGATTGGCAGTGTTGCTATGTTATTATATACAAATATACAACTAACTGCGTATGCAGCCGCAATAATACCTATACTACTCATTATCATGACCTCACTTGGAAAAAAAGTGCATAGCTATGCACGCTTTGCTCAGGATAAATTAAGTGAGCTTGCGTCATTTAGTGAGGAAAATTTTAGATCTATAGTGACTATCAAATCGTTTGTACTCGAGGAAAACGAAAAAATCCGTTTTAAGGAACATTTAAACTCAGTATCAAAATCATACGTAAAATTAGTACTCTTGCGTGCTATTTTAGTAACTCTAGTTATCACGTGTGTGATAGGTTCACTAGTTGTTTTGCTCTTTTTTGGTATTAAAGAAGTCTTAAGCAATAATATAACTATTGGAGAACTCTCCTCATTTGTGTTTTATTCAGCGCTCGCAGCAGGAGCTATAAATAATTTGAGCGATAATATCAGTGATTTACAACGAGGTCTTGGAATAGTAGAGCGTTTATTTGAATTTAAAAATATGAAAAGCTCTATAGCAGATCCCGATGATCCTATAAAAATTTGTAGTGTTCAAAAGGGAATTTCGTTTAATGGCGTAACATTTTTTTATGCTGATAAGCCAGCATTAGATAACGTATCATTTTCTATAGAGGCAGGTCAAGCAGTATCAATTGTTGGACCATCTGGCAGTGGTAAAAGCACCATTTTAAAGCTTCTGCTCCGTTTTCATGATCCAAACAAAGGTAGCATTACTATCGATGGGCACAATATTAAGTCAATTGCGCTAAATGACCTCAGATCGTTGTTTGGCTTAGTGCCACAAGATCACATGATATTTTCTTGCTCAATAATGGAAAATATACTATATGGCAAACCAGGTGCCGAATATGAGGAAGTGAAGCAAGCAGCCATCAGCGCTTATGCGATGGAATTTATTGATAAGCTGCCTGATAAATTTGATACATTTGTAGGAAAAAGAGGATTAAAACTTTCTGAAGGACAAAAACAACGTATTGTAATAGCAAGGGCCATACTCAACAATCCTCAGGTTTTAATACTGGATGAAGCAACCTCTGCCCTTGATTACAAAAGTGAGAACCTCGTGCAAAAAGCATTGAGCAAGTTAATGCAAAACAGAACAACAATCGTAATTACACACAGGCTATCAACCGCACTCAAGACTGACAAGATTATAGTAATTAATCATGGAAAAGTAGAAGAAGTAGGCACTCATGACTCTCTAATAAGTAAAGACGGGCTATATGCAAAACTGGCGAAGATACAGTGGAATTGAAAGAAAATTTAAATCATACCGTTAGTTGATATGCTAGATTTATAATTAAAATTATTAAATTTTTAATTTTATTATTTTATAATGGTTCCATAGTTATCCGGAAATTTCGTGATCTGTAGTTTCTTTCATTCACGTTATATTCATAGCTTGTTCTATCTTAATGTAATTCCAATTTTGACTGTATAGGAGGTCTCTATGTTAAAACATAACTATAGTGATAAAATCAATAATCGCTATTCATATACTAACAAATTTTCTTATAGTGATGAGGGTGTAGACGAGACGATCAAGGATAAAATCACAACTGAAGATCAGGTAGTAACTGATGATGTTGAAGAGCCTGATGCTGGTAATGATGGTTACAGCGAAGGTATGGCTTTCTCTTACCATGGTTACGGCAACGACTTAATATAAACTCTGATCCAGGAAGATAAAATAGTTAAGATAAACCTTCAACTAGTCCCACTTATTCACTATACTGCTATAGATTTTATAGCAATATAGTGAATGAACATTTTTAAGCAGATTTCCTCTCTAATCTTTAGTAAATTGAATGAGTTGAAGCAAAGGGGTATTATAAATACAGATACAACAAACTTTATCGTAGAACCCCCAAGTAACAGAGCACATGGAGACATTTACACAAACGTTGCTATGGTGCTCGCAAAGCATGAAAAGAAGAATCCCATTGAAATTGCAGAGGTTTTAGCCAAAGAATTTGAACTTTTTGATGAAGTTGCAAAAGTGGAAATAGCGGGCCCTGGTTTCATCAACATACACTTAAAAATAAAAGTATGGCATGGGATTTTAAAACAAATAAATGAGCTAAAAACAGAGTTTGGCACCCTAGATATAGGGAACAATCAGGCCATCAATGTTGAATTTGTATCTGCAAATCCAACTGGTCCACTGCATATTGGTCATGCAAGAGGGGCAGTATTTGGTGACGTTCTGGCAAATTTATTGAAAAAAGTTGGTTATAAAGTTACTAAGGAATACTATATTAACGATGCTGGAGCGCAGATAGATACACTAATAAAGTCAGTATATCTGCGGTACAAAGAAGCTCTGGGAGAAAAAATCAGTATAGAAAAAGGTTTATACCCAGGTGAATATTTAAAACCGATAGGGGAGGAGCTGGCTAAAAAATATGGCAAGGAGCTTCTAAAAAAGCAAGATAATCAGATAATTAGAGACTATACTTTAAGTTCTATCTTAGAACTCATAAAGGAAGACATGAACTTACTTGGAGTAAGTCATGATGTTTTTACTTCAGAGTATGAGCTACAAAAAAGTGGCAAAATTGAAGAGAGTATAAAGATATTGTCTGACAAGGGTCTAGTGTATGAAGGGTACTTGGAGAAACCAAAAGGCAAAGAAAGTGAAAATTGGACTTCCAGAAAAGAAATGTTATTTCGCTCTACAAAATTTGGCGATGATGTTGACCGCGCACTGAAAAAAGAGGACGGCAGTTGGACTTATTTTGCCTCGGATATTGCTTACCATTTTGATAAGATATCACGTGGTTTTAACAATATGATCGTAGAGCTTGGTAGTGACCACGGCGGTTATGTCAAAAGACTTAAAGCAGTCGTCTCTGCGCTAAGTGATGATCAAGCAAAAATAGAGGTAAAACTGCATAATATTGTGAATTTTTTCGAGAATGGCAAACCTGTTAAGATGTCCAAAAGATCAGGAAATTTCCTCACAGCAAGGGATGTAGTGGAAGAAGTTGGCAGGGACATAACTCGTTTTATAATGCTAACACGCAAGAATGATATGGTCTTGGACTTTGATTTTGCTAAAGTTAAAGAACAGTCAAAAGACAACCCTATTTTTTACGTGCAATATGCGCATGCTCGTGCTCATTCGTTAATGCGTAATGCTCCAAAAGAGCTCCCAACAGCAGATCCTTCACTTTTAAGGACAGGTGGAGAGCTCTTCCTCATAAAAACCTTAGCAAAGTGGCCAGATGTGGTAGAAATTGCAGCAAGGCTTTGTGAGCCACACAGAATTACTTTCTACTTACTTGAAGTTGCAGAAGCGTTTCACGTTTTATGGGGGTATGGCAAGAGTGATTTAAACATGCGTTTCATACTGGAAGACAACTTAAACCTCACCGCTGCAAGAATGTTTCTCGTGCAGGCCTTAGCACACGTCATCGCTTCTGGACTTTCTATCTTCAATATAGAGCCTTTGGAAGAGATGAGTTGATTTTTTTATGCAAGATTGTTTTTTCAACGAATAGAGAAGTTGACAAAATTAAGTAAAAATGTTATAGTTTATAGTAGTATTTTCTGGTTAATATATGGCTCACAGTCAAAAAAAGCTCAATGTTAATGTAAGTTTTGACAGTAAATTGGCTCAGTATCTTACAGAAATGGCAGAGACTCAAAATAAAACTATTCCTGAAGTTTTAGTAGATTTAGTGGAAGAAGAGTTCGAAGAAGATGTAGAGCTATCCAAAATAGCTGACGATCGCCTCTCTGAAGGTGAAGAAGAAGTAGAGGATGATGAAAACATCTGGAAATAAAACTTACACTATAAAATTCTTAAAAAATGTTATTGAAAAAGAAATTCCAGCTCTTCCGGCAAAGATTAAATTAATGGTTCAGGAGGCCATAAAGAAACGCCTTACAGTTGATCCTTTTAATCTAGGAAAGCCTTTATGTCATAGCTTTAGAGGGCAATATAGGATAAGGGTTAGCAACTACTGTATAATTTACAGCATAAATCATTCAGAGCGCAGAGTACTTATTACTGCAGTGGGGCATAGAAAAAACATTTACAAACACAGGAGATTACACAATTAAAAATATAAGAAGACAACTTAAACCTTACCGCTGCAACTCGTGCAAGCCTTAGATCGCTTCTGGACTTTCTATCTTCAATATAGAGCCTTTGGAAGAAATGAGTTGATTTTTTTTGTTACAATATGTAATGATCAAAATATTATTCAAAGTAGGGTAAAGTTATGACAATCAGTTTTAGGGAGTATTCAACTGTATTGACTGAAGTTGCGGAACAGACAGATTTAAATGGAAATAACATAATTGAAAGAATAAAAGGGCATTAGCATAGATCCCGCTAACAAGCAGCGGGATGACGGTTGTCAGGGTGTCAGGCTAGTACCTTCTCTTGTCATCCCAGTGCCCAGACACTGGGATCCAGAAAAGTTTGCTTGTTCACAAGCAAACTAGCATGGAAAGTGGTTACAACATTTTCGATGAGATTATATGGAAAACTGTATTCCAGTGTCAAGCACTGGAATACATCAGAGGGGCACTGGAATGACACCCTTTACGGGCTCTTAAATTGTAACTATAAATGTTTAAGAAATTTACCAAATAAAAAAAAAGGCAAAAGAAGCCTCGTGGTGGTTGGCTATTTACCATGTACTAAAATACCGGCGTTTTTTTTATTCTAAAACGCTTGATTAAGAGCGATTTAGCTGCTTTTAACTTGCAACTAACCTACACCGCAAGTGTTTAAGAAATTTACTAAGCAGGAAAAAAGGCAAAGAAACCCCGTAGTAGCTAGCATTCAAATTCTCCCTTGTCAATTTGACGTTTTTTGCTGTCTTAAACGCTTTGTAAGCGCGTTTCGGCTTATATAGATAAAAACCTAAAAATTTTTAAAGACATGCGATGCACGTAGTGCGAAAAATTAAACATGAGACGCCAAATACCCTAAGTTTTTTGTCATTAACCTGCACAGATTGCGAAGATAAATAAATAGCTTCAGTTTCATGATAAGGGGGTTGGCGAAGGGTGTCAAGTAATTCCGTTCCTTATGGGTAAAAAAAGAGAAACTCTAAGTTGCAGCCGCACAATGTTTCTCTTTTCTGCTGTTGATGATTATTTCGCCTATTGTAACTGCCGCTAGAATAAAGCAATAATATACCTGTGTTAATAAAGAAATAGGTGATACAAAAGCTATACTCCCTGCTAGCAATAGTTGGGAACCATAAGGTAAGATACCTTTTGTAGCACAAGCAAAAACATCTAATAAGTATGCGCTGCGATGTGGCGCAATACTGTGTTTTTGTGCAAGCCTTTTTGCAATGCCACCACTTAGTAAAATAGCAATGGTATTATTGGCAACTAAGGTAGTAAACATAGACGCAATTCCTGCTATCACAAATTCAGCTTTAGTTTTTGTGATATTGCTTTCATCGATGAGTTTATGCAACGCTTTTTGACCTTGCTTGTACATTATATGGCTCAATCCACCGATAAATAGAGCAAATATCACTATTTCGTTTACTTTTTTGAAACCGTCATACACGTCATGAGGAAATTGAATGATAGCATAGTCAAAAAAAGTTATTCCTAGCACACCAGCAATAATTATGTTTATAGTTATTGTTACTAAAGTGGCGACTTCAAGCAGCCCCATGATTATTAAAGAAATGTAAGGAATAATTTTTATTATAGAATAATAATCTAAATTTGATATAGAAATAATTTTTGTACTATTTGAGGCAACTGCTAGGTAGATGAGTGTTATAATGCTGGCAATAAGTGCAACTTTAGAGTTCATTTTAAGTTTATCTTTTGCTGAAGCTTCCTGTGAAGAAACAGATGCAATGGTGGTATCAGATATCATCGAAAGGTTATCGCCAAACACGGCACCACCTACTACAGTTGCAGTTCCTATTTCGAGACCAAAAGCTCCACTTTTTGCCAGATTAACAGCTATAGGTACCATCAGCGCAACAACTCCCATAGATGTGCCAATTGCAGTTGAAATAAAAGCAGAAGCCAAAAATACTCCAGGCAGCAGTAATCTTGCTGGAAGGAAATTAAGAATTAAATTAGCAACAGTGTCTGCGCTACCGATTGATTGAGTCACCGCAGAAAATGCTCCAGAAAATAAAAAAATTAAACACATAGTAAGGGTGTTTTTGTCACCCATGCCCTTGATAACAGTATCGATGTTATGCTGAATTTTATTTGTACCACGTGAGACAGCAAAAAATAGTGCTGGTAATAAGCAGATTACTGGTGAAACCTGATGAAGTGGATTATCAGTTCCGATAAAAGAAAAATAAGCACCACTTCCAAGATACAAGATTAAAAAAATAATCAAGGGGACAAAAGCTGTCATTTTACTGTACCTAAACTTATAACTATAACTAATTAAGTGGTTTTAAGCAAGTTTGGTTTTCACTAGTTCTACAGGAAGTCAATAGCAGAGTTTTAAACTTCATATTTAATCTACTAAATAAATAGCACATGTAGCTTATTGCTTGACAATAGGATCTAATTGTTGTCTAGATTCCAGCATCACGCGCACAACTGTACGAACATTTGTTTGCGAAGAAATGTTATAGCTGGTTTTGCTTCAAACACAAAGATATCATCCGAGTAGCTGAATACTTGGATCCAGGAAACTTAATTGCAAGTAATGCATTGGGTTTGGTGAGTATGGGTTTTGCGTTATAGAATGAAGCACTTTTTGTGAATTTGTAAAGAAAACTGGATCCCAGTGGGCTTTGTTGCATCGCTAGCTATGATGGATTAAAGATAAAAAAGGTGGAGAATATCAGTAGCTTATTATTCTGGTATTTATAACAAGAACGGTCAGTGAATACCTAAATTTGAGTAAAAGAAATTTCACTACCACTCACTAATCCGGCTAAAATTCAAGAATTTCAATGCTTTAGCTATTTTCAATAGAATTAAATTTATTAATATAAATAATAAATTACTATTCTTAAATTTGATCAGATTGATTGCAAAAAAACAAGATTTTCAATAGGTTGCTTATAATCCTAATTATAGTTAGCCTTTCATAAGTAGCGATGCAACAAAGCCATCCCAGTGTCAAGCACTGGGATGACAAAAAAAGGAGCACTGGAATGACACCCTCTTGGATAGAAATTAACGTTACGCACTGCCCAGTTCATTTAGCTACAAATATTAAGAAATTTACCAAATGAAAAAAAAGGCAAAAGAAGCCCCGTGGTTGGCTAATTACTTACATTATACTTTCAAGTATGGCGTTTTTTTATTCTAAACGCTTAATAACTGCGATTTAGCTGCTTTTTAATGCAACTAACCTTTAGTCATAAATGTTTAAGAAATTTACTAAATAGAAAAAAAGGCAAAAGAAACCCTAGGGTAGCTAATTATTCACTATCCATTTTTTAAGTTGGCGTTTTTTGATGTTTTAAATGCTTTATAAGCGTATTTCAGCTTGTATAGGTAAAAACCTAGAAATTTGATAAAGACATAGAGTGCACATAGTGCAAAAAATTAAACATGAGACGCCAGATACGTGAGTTTTTTTGTCATTTAATCTGTACAGAGAAGATAAATAAATAGCTTCAGTTTCATGATAAGGAGGCTGGCGGAGTTTGTCAAGTAAGTTTTTTATTTCTAGCGGTTGTTGCCAAAAACTATACAAGAAGTCTATTGAAATTACGTATATCAATCGTTGTAAAATCACACAATTGCTCTGTAGAGCTATGCCCTGTAATAATTACTATACCATTTTGCTCAGAGCGTATTGAGATTAGGTTCAGCACTAATTCACACGTTGCACTATCAAGATTACAAAATGGTTCATCTATCATCCAAACGCTTGCATTAGAAATCAAGAGGCGAGCAAGTGCAACTCTTCTTCTCCAGCCTGCAGAAAGTTCGCCATATCTAATATTAAGTACAGGCTGCAACTGCAAACAACAAATAGCTGCCACAATCAGTTCTCTAGTATTTCGTATTCCTGCCCAGAATTCTACGTTTTGAGCAACAGTTAAGCTATCTTTACAGGCATTCTTATGGCCTATATAGACCATAGAAGATATATAGGATTTTGGATCATCATATATATCTTTTCCGCAGTGCCTTATATTGCCTGATACCGGCGGTAAAAGTCCAGATAAACTTCTAATTAAGCTGGTTTTACCACTACCATTTGGACCAGTGATTAGAATCTTTGATTTTAGCTCAGCTTTAAAACTGAGATTCTTAAATAGTACCTTATTATTACGAGTGCAGGATAAATTTTCACATTCAAGCATGGATTATCTGCCCTTCCCCTTATGTTTACCTTGAGTTGAAGCCTGAGCTTTTACAAACAGCTCCCAAAATCCTTTCTGTCCGCCTTCTCTATGTATCAATTGTGCAAAACGCTGCATTAAACCATTACCCATCATAACCATCTTTGTCCATTTACCTACCGGTTTTGCTATGTCAACTATTTCTGGATCTTCTTTATAAACTTGCACATCTTTTTGTTTCTCGCGTAGCGTTTCTTGTTGTTTCAGCAACTCTTTTTGCTTATTTTTTTGATATAATTCATTGAATTTTCTGTCTTCTTCCCACTCTTCTTTAAAAACTTTTCTAGGAAATATGATTTTTCTAATGCGATTTTTGTATATTTTTCTCAAAAAGAGAAATACTGCAGCGACAGCAAGTAATGTTACGCTATATAATATGATCTGTGTAAGTGGCATTTCCTGTATCTAATTCATTAAAAATACCCTTGCTATTATACCATAATTATAGAAATTGTGCAATTTTTTTGCGGGTAAAGACAATATAAAAGCAGTACTGCTCTATTTCGAAAATTGCGCAAATATCTGACGAACGGGCTTGTATGTAATAAGGTTTATTTCTATACTTCTTAAAGAATTTAGAAGTAAAACAAATATGAACTGCTGTAAAACTCATACGTGCAATGAACTGAGGAAGAACGACGTAGAAAAGGAAGTTACCCTTTCTGGATGGTTATATCGTAAGCGCGACCATGGTAACCTAATTTTTGTTGATTTAAGGGACTTCTACGGAATCACTCAGCTAGTATTTAATAATGACAAAGACTTTTTTGATGAGATATCAAATTTAAAATTGGAGAGTGTAATTACTGTTACAGGAATAGTTGAAGCTAGGACTGAAGATACGGTAAACAGCTCTATTTCTACCGGAGAAATCGAGGTGATAGTCAACAATTTGCGCGTTGAGTCGGAAGTTGAGTTCCACTTTGATGAAGAAATAGCAAAAGAAGAAAGAAGTATATTGGCAAGCATTACCGGCGAGCAAGAATACCCAGAAAACATGAGATTTAAATATCGATTTCTTGACTTAAGACGTGAAAAAGTCCGCAACAATATTATTTTGCGCTCACAAATTATTGCAGAGCTCCGCAAGCTCATGATAGAGCGAGGATTTTTAGAGATTCAAACTCCAATACTCACTGCTTCCTCTCCTGAAGGAGCACGCGACTACCTAGTGCCAAGCAGGCTAAATCCTGGCAAGTTCTATGCATTGCCACAAGCTCCGCAGATTTTCAAACAGTTGCTCATGGTCTCAGGGTTTGATAAATATTTCCAAATCGCACCGTGTTTTCGTGATGAAGATGCAAGGGCTGACCGCTCTCCTGGGGAATTTTACCAGCTAGACCTTGAAATGTCTTTTGTGACTCAAGAGGACATATTTGACGTTATTGAATCTGCTTTATAT
The DNA here is from genome assembly GCF_964026815.1 of Wolbachia endosymbiont (group A) of Andrena fulva. Taxonomy (NCBI): domain Bacteria; kingdom Pseudomonadati; phylum Pseudomonadota; class Alphaproteobacteria; order Rickettsiales; family Anaplasmataceae; genus Wolbachia; species Wolbachia endosymbiont (group A) of Andrena fulva. The sequence continues at coordinate 924,543 of NZ_OZ034701.1, read as the reverse complement.
AAAGTGTTCGCCAAATTTTCTCGCAAGTCTGTCGATAAAGATTTTCCACGCATTACATACAAAGAGGCAATGCTTAAGTATGGTTCTGACAAGCCAGATTTGCGTAATCCACTATTAATCAGCGATGTTACAGAAATTTTCCGTGATTCAGGGTTCAATATTTTCAAAAGCAATATTGAGCGTGGTATGGTAGTGAGAGCCATCCCTGCACCTAAAACAGCAGAGGAACCACGCAGCTTCTTTGATAAAAAGATAGAGCATGCGCAAAAAGAATTCGGTGCTAAGGGTCTCGGATATATAACGTTTGATAAAGATGGAACTGCGAAAGGCCCAATTGCTAAATTTCTTGATGAAAATAGGCTAAACCACATAAGAGAAGCAACAAACATAGAGCCAGGAGATAGTGTATTTTTTGCTTCTGACAAAGAGAATGAGGCGGCAAACATTGCAGGAAAAGTACGCACTCTTTTAGGGTCAGAACTCAGTCTTATAGATGATAATATCTTCAAGTTTTGTTGGATCATTGATTTTCCATATTTTGTATATGACGATAAAAGTAAAAAAATCGATTTCTTTCATAACCCATTTTCTATGCCACACGGTGGTCTGAAAGATTTAGAGGAAAAGAATCCACTCGATATCCTTGCTTACCAGTATGATCTTGTTTGCAATGGAATAGAACTATCAAGTGGGGCAATTCGCAATAACAAACTGGATATCATGTATAAAGCTTTCGCCATTGCAGGCTATAGTAAAGAAGAAGTTGATACAAAATTCGGTGCGCTTGTGCGTGCATTCAGGTTCGGAGTGCCGCCTCATGGTGGAATAGCACCAGGGGTTGACAGAATGGTTATGCTACTTGCCGATGAGCCGAACATTCGTGAAGTAATCTGTTTTCCTATGAATCAGCAAGGTGAAGATGTTCTAATGGGTGCTCCTTCCAAGGTGGAGGATAAGCATTTACGTGAATTATCCTTGAAGGTTATTGAATGAAAAATTTTATAGCAAGGAGCACCGGTTAATGATATATTAGGTTATGTTAAATTGAAAGACCATGAATAATATCCAAAAAGCAATACTATCGGGCATGATCTGTAACATGATTGTGTGGTATGAACTCACTCTTTTTGGAGTATTAACAGATACAATCATCAACGTTTTTTTCCCATCAGAAGATCATTATTTGAGTACACTCAAATTCCTTGGTGTTTTTGCAATTGGTTTTGCGTTTAGACCAATTGGTGCAGTAATTTTTGGTTATATGGGAGATAAGTATGGCAGAAGAAAGACTTTACTTACTTCAGTAATATTAATTTCAATATCATCCACAATTATGGGAATTATACCTGGGTATAAAGAAATAGGGTTGCTTTCACCTGTATTGCTTGTGTTTTGTAGAATAGTGCAAGGAATAACTGCAGGAGGTGAAACAAACATTAATACAGCATTTACGATAGAGCATTCAAAAGATAAAAAAAATCTAGGTTTCTTAGGAAGTATGAAGCCCTTTAGCGGAGCCCTTGGAACGCTCTTATGCATAACAATGATATTTATCTGCAAAAGAGTTACAGGTGAGAACTATGAAATATGGGGATGGAAGTTGCTTTTTTATTTTTGCTTTTTTTTGGGGACAATAGGTTTTTTAACTAGGTACATATTAAAAGAAAGCTTAGCATATAAAACTAATAAGTACGCTAATAATTTAGCACATTCACCATTGTTAGAACTAGTAAGAAACTATAAAAGACCGCTTATTATTTCAATCAATCTGGGAATTGCTCAGAATGCAATTGTCTACGCAGCAATAATGTTTTATAATATATCAATAAAAGAGCTAGTTATTTTATCTATTAGTGTTAAAGATTTAATGAGGATAGTAATACAGGTTGTATTTGCAGCATCTGCGGTACTTTTTGCAATTTTATCTGATAAAGTTGGAAGAAAACGCGTAATGATTCCTGTACTGATTATGCTATCTCTGATTGGTACATGTGTATTACCATTATTATCTTCCGTTAACCACTATGTCGTAATAATAACTTACTTATTGATTACTATACCAGTAGGTGCATCTTTTGGAATATATGGTTCTGTTATTTGTGAACTGTTTCCAACAAAAGTAAGATGCACTGGCGTAAGCTTAGCAAATAATATATCTGCAGGAATTTTTGGTGGCCTTTCTCCATACATATGCATGTGGCTTATAGAAAAAACCGAAACAAAACTTGCAGCAGGCATTTATCTTACTGCCTGCGCATTAATTAGCCTAATATCTGTGCTTCAAATTAAAGCCAAAGACAGAAAAGTTGATTGGTGAAATCGTTTCAGTCGAAAAATAGCGCTTCAATGGATTTTTCGATGTGTTTAGTGATAGGAGCGGTGATAGTGATTTCTTTATTGTTTGGCAGTTTTAAAGATAAAGAATGCGAATGAAGGTGAATTTTATTTGCTATCCCATCAATAAAAGCTTTTTTACCACCATATTTACCGTCACCAAGAATAGGGCAATTTATATGAGCTAAATGTGCACGTAACTGATGGGTTCTGCCGGTAATTGGTTGTAATTTTAAATAAGCAACATTGTGTTTGGATTTTGCTATAATTGAAAAATGCGTAGTGGCATTCTGAGGTGAATTTTCATCAACGACCACTTTTTCTTGACCTGAAACATATTTTTTCACCAATGGATAGTCTATTGTTCCACTATCCTTGCTCGGTATGCCAGAAGTTAATGCTAAATAAGTTTTTTTTACTCTTCGTCCTTTAAATTCTTCCATAAGGTATCTGGCAACATTAGCGTTGCGTGCGAATATTATCACTCCACTCGTATCTCTATCTAGCCTATGGACAATTTTAAATGTTTCTCCCTCTCTTATTTGGTCAAGCAAATCACTCATGCTAATCTTTACTTTTACGCCACCTTGAACGATGACCCCTGCGGGTTTGTTTATAGCTAGTATATATTCGTCTTCATATAATATGTTCTCTCTTAGTAGATTCACTAACTTTTCATTATATTTGCGATCAGAATTAGCGTTTTCAATATAATTCAAGTGCTTCAGCGTTATAGTTTGCCCAGAATTTACTCTATCACTGGACTTTGCTTTGCAATCATCAACTTTGATTAATCCTTTCCTTAAAGATTTTTCAATTACAGATTGCTTTAGATCAGGAAAGATTCTTCTGATGTACCTATCCATCCTAACGTTATCGTCTTCTATTAATATGGTTTTTATACTTTGTAGCATTCCATTATTTATAATGAATATCTAGTGAAATGTCAATTATTGGTGTCATTCCAGTGTCAAGCACTGGAATGACACCGAAGGGGCTACTGCCGTCATAAAGGAACCAGTGTCAGCTACTCGGATGACAGGAGAAGGAGACTACTGAGATGACAGCTAGCCTGACAACTGTCATCCCGCTGCTTGTTAGCGGGATCTAGAGATACCGCGAATGAATCGCGGTATGACGGTTCGCGGCGGCATGACGTAGAGCTTGCGTTAGCTATACTTTTATACTCACCAACTCAGCTGGATCCAAGTAGTCAGAGCACTGGGATGACAAAAAAAGGAGGGCACTTGGATGACGGGAGAAGGAGCTATTTGGATGACATCGTTTACTATACAATGTTTGTACAGTTCTGGATAAAAAAATTAGCTAACAAATTTATAAACATCAGTATACAGCTCATCAACGCTTGGTTCTTTACTATTTTTGGCAAAATCTTCCGACTTTTTTACTAAATCACGTATTTCCTTATCAATTACTTTGCACTCTTCTTCTGAAGCCATTTTATTATCTGTCATGTATTTCTTTAAAGTGCTTATAGGGTCATGATTTTGCTTCATATCTTCAACTTCTTCTTTTAAGCGATAAGTAGCAGGATCTGACATTGAGTGACCGCGATATCGATATGTCTTCATTTCAAGCAGGATAGGCCCTTTTCCGCTGCGTGTGTGTTCCGCTGCTTCGCTTGTAGCCTCATAAACAGAGAAAAAATCCATTCCATCAACTTGTTTTCCAGGAATACCAAAACTTTCTCCTCTTTTATATAACTCTGTTACTAAAGTTGACCTTTGCACGGAGGTTCCCATTGCGTATTCATTATTTTCTATGATGTAAACCACAGGCAACTCCCACAAAGATGCCATATTAAACGATTCATATACTTGTCCTTGATTTGCAGCACCGTCGCCAAAATATGTAAATACCACATTATCTTTTTTCTTATATTTATTAGCAAATGCTATTCCTGTGCCAATTGGAACTTGTGCTCCCACTATTCCATGCCCGCCGAAGAATTTTTTTTCAACGTCAAATACGTGCATCGAACCACCTTTACCTTTCGAGCATCCTGTTTCTTTGCCGGTAAGCTCTGCCATTACAACATTTGGATCAGAATCACATGCGAGCATTAAGCCATGGTCTCTATAACTTGTGATAAAAGCGTCACCTAATTTTGATGCAGCTTGAGTTCCAACTGCAACTGCTTCTTGTCCTATTGATAGGTGACAGAACCCGCCTATTAATCCCATCCCATATAATTGTCCTGCTTTTTCCTCAAATCTGCGTATGAGTAGCATTTTCCTGTAGAATCCAATTATCTGTTCTTTAGTGAAATTTTCTGCTTTCATATCGATTTCTTTTTCATTAAACTAACACAATACCAGGAATTTTAAATTTTTGCTAATGAACTATTACCACTGGCTTGAGGCTTTTCACGTTATCTCTGTTATCATGTGGATGGCAGGTATGCTTTATTTACCCAGGCTTTATGTCTACCATGCAACTGTAAAACCGGGATCGGAAAATGATAGCTTGCTTCAAACAATGGAAAAGAGGCTACTTAGATATATCATAAACCCTGCAATGCTTTTCTCACTTGGTCTTGGAATTACACTAATGGTTATTAGGGAAGCATATCGTGAAGGATGGTTTCATGTAAAAGCATTTGCAATACTTTTGATGTTAATTATTCATATGCTACTTGCAAAATATAGGAAAAATTTTGCAATGGGTTCGAATAAGAAGTCACATATTTATTTTCGCGTTTTAAATGAAGCAGTTACAGTATTGATAATAGTTATAGTTATTATGGTTGTTGTAAAACCTTTTTGACTGACCTTACCCAAAAAAAGCAGAAAGCTCGTATCTGTTCAGATGCATGGCTAATGTACAATACTGAAATAAAAATTCCAGTGCTCCCTTTCTTGTCATCCCAGTGCTTGACACTGGGATGGCTTTGTTGCATCACACTTTATGAGATGGTGATTTATGGTAAATTCATGTAACTATCTCAAATTTAGCCATACCAATATCAGTGAATTTATTAAGCAAATAGCATTTGATTAGCAGTTCTTTTTCTCGATTTATCTCAGATTTATTCCTAAAACTAAATCCGAATATTTGCTTTAATCTTGAGAAAAACCCTTCAATATAAGATCTTTTCCCATAATTTACTTCTTTTTTCCATTCTTTCATGCCATCTTCACAGTATAATTTTATTAACCTAATAGCAGCATTCCTGTCAGACATATAATCTATTTCTGGATGTTCTGCCGCATTGTTTATTGGTGGAATTTTTGTCTTTATATCATATTCGTTACACAACTTATAAAACTTGTGCCTATCACATGCTCTATCTGCATATAGTGCTTTTATGGCATGCTGAAAATCAACTTCTTTTAGCAAATCACAAGCTCCATAGTGATCAGAGTAGACACCGTTACTGTATTTTACAGCTATGGCTTTTTTGTTGTTTATATTCAACATTACGTGCAATTTTCTCGTTTGCTCATAGCCACGATATTTTCTGTCAGTGCTATTTTCCTTGCTGTGACCAGGAGTGTTGTTGTATATACTAATTCCTGTACTGTCTATAGCAATTTCGATATCTTCCATATTATTTTTATCAATTCTGCAATCATTTATCTTAATATTAAGTTTCTTAAACCTTCTTGATGCTTGTGAATAGCTGATAACTGCCAAATCTCTTCCTATTTGTTGCAAATACCCTTTTATAAACCCGACTGTTTGTCTTAAACCAATTCTAAAGAAACTGACGATTATATGCACCAAAATCACAACTTTATCACTATAAATATAGTTGCCGCCCTGCATTTTTGGACAATTCTCGTACCAATTTTCTATGGCGTCATTGATATAACAAAAAATGCTTCCTCTTTCTTGGAGAAATTTGTTATATTGTTCGGTAGAAGCTGTAGCTTTACTCCTCTCGTTTGAGTTTTATTACTACAACTCCCCCTAAAGAACCGTGCTTGCAGATTTCCCGCACACGGCTCATCAATATTAGTTTTCACAGTCGTCCCTCTTATGCATATAAAGAAAAATGTATTTTTGGCTTTGGTAATGGATTTACTTCTACGTAGTGTACAAACTGTTCCCAGGTCATACTCTTTTTCTGACTACGCCGATTTATCCATTTAAATGCTAGCTTTCTTACTGATGTGTAAAATTGTTTCAAACACCAATAATTTCCGCTAATACCAAAGTAGTTATAGTGTCCTGTTAATTTAGCCTTCAGTACTTGCCACCAATCTTTAAGTCGAATACTTCCGCGGACTATTTTCAACCACTCCTTGATTTCTTTTAGTTTTCTGGCTAGATTTAACTTAGAGGTTTTATGTCCCATCATTAATCTACCACGACGACTTTTTGCACCATAGTGCGTAAACCCCAGAAAATTGAAACTTTCCGTCCTTCGTTTCTCTCTTATCGCTCGTTGCCACTCCCTCTTGCCAAACTTTACTACTCTGGTCTTGTTTTCAGATACTTCCAACCCAAATTTATTTAGCCTTTGTTTCAGTAATTCCAGAAATTCTTCCGCGTCTACCTTACTTTCGCAACAAACCACAAAATCATCGCAAAACCTTATTACTTGTATATATCCTCTGGATCTTGGTTTAAATTTCTTTTCTATCCATAAATCCAACACATAATGTAAGTATATATTTGCTAATACAGGACTTACTATACCGCCTTGTGGTGTACCTTGTTTTGTTGCTTCATAATTTCCAGCTTCGACTATCCCTGCCTTGAGAAACCGCTTTACTAACCACAGCAAATTTGGGTCAGTTATTCGTTCCCTTAGACACCTCATTAGCCATTTATGCTGTATATTATCGTAGAACTTCTTGATATCCACTTCTACAATGTAGTTTATTGGCTTGTACATAACTGCTTTATCTAGTGCATTTACCGCTTGATGACAGTTTCTTCCTGGTCGAAATCCATATGAGCTGTCCAGAAAGTTTGCCTCGTAAATATTTTCTAATATCTTCTTCAGCATAATCTGTACTAATTTATCCTCGGTCGATGGTATTCCGAGTCCGCGTTTCTCTTTACTTCCAGCTTTCGGTATATATACCCTCTTTACTGGTTGTGGTTGATATTGCTTCCTCTTCATACTTTCTACTAGCACTTCGAGTTTCTCATTCAGATTTTCTCCGTATGATTCCACTGTTATCTGGTCTACTCCACAAGCCTTGTTACGCTTCAGTTCTTTATAACATCTCGCAAGATTCTCTGTATTTATCAGATGGACTAACGATGTGAATTTTAGTCGCTTATCTTGCTTTGCTCTTACTGCTATCTGGTTTAGTTTATATCGCATGTTATTCCTACCTCCGTTGTATTGGCATAGCAATCCCTATTCCAGTTACTATATTGCTGATCGCTTCCCCTTGTACGTGGCTTTCCCACATTCTGAGTACTATCAATCAGTCCGACTTCCCCTGCATCTTCCGCTAGTTCTTGCCTTTGTTGACTTGTTCCAACGTACCTTAATAGGAATGCATGGGATCTCCCAAGTTCACTTGAAGTCCATTTCAATACATGGCACGGTCTCAGATCCCGATAGAGTGAGTGATAACTTGCCTTTACGTTATCCTTCATGCTGTCTTCCATGGCCATGAACATGTCGACCTCTATGTCTTCAGGTATTTCGGGACTCCACTCCTTCACTTCCGTTGTGCCCTGCATTGTCCATCCCACTAGCTCTATTACACTCGTTACCTCATGCAACATAGTGGTCTGTTCCAAACTGTTGGCTAGACTTTGTTTGTGTTGGATTTTCACCAACTGTTCTCCAAGCACTTCTTGGCGCACCATGGAAACCTTTTCTGGTAGATTGCTTTCTAGAAAAACCTTGGTCAAGGTGCTAACTGTGGTTTATAATAATATAAATCATATCATAGTTGATTTGCGTTTATCAGAGCTGGAGTAGAGGTATGTTTTATCTTACAAATTTTTTGCCTATTTTACTGTTCCCATTTCTTTTTGTAGGAAGTGGTATATATTTTACTATTCTTGGCGTGTCAAATGCTTTTTATCAGTTATCTCCACTGGTAGCCATTGTTCCTGCCATAGCTCTGGGTTGGGTTTTATACAAGGGCAATACTGAAGAAAAAATGTATGCCTTTCTAGATGGGGTAAGAGATCGTAATATTATCACTATGTGCATCATTTTTTTACTTGCAGGTGCATTCAGTGAAGTAACTAAAGCAATCGGTAGTGCTGATGCTACAGTTAATTTGGCTCTTTCATTTATACCAACACAATTTTTACTCATAGGATTATTTTTTGTAGCAGCTTTCATCTCCACTGCTATTGGTACATCAATGGGCACCATTGCAACAATTGCTCCTATTGCAGTTGAACTGACACAAGCTGGGATTTCTCCTTCCTTAGGAGTGGCAACCGTTGTAGGAGGAGCAATGTTTGGTGATAATTTATCTATTATCTCTGATACTACAATTGCATCTGTGATGTCTCAAAAGGCTGATATAAAGAAAAAATTAAAACTGAATGCAAAAGTGGCACTAATTGCTTCTATATTCACAATAATTATATTATTTTATAGCTCAAGCAATAGTGCTGCTATTTCAGTTAAGGAGTATTCTTTATTGCTTGTGACTCCTTACATAATACTTATATTGCTTGCAAACTTTGGAATAAATGTATTTACGGCATTGGTTTTAAGCATAACTTTTGCTGGAATCATTGGATTTATAAATAACAACAATTATGGTTTATTGTTTTTAAGCCAAAACATCACTAAGGGGTTTATGAGTATGCATGAAATTATGCTACTGTCATTGATGGTTGTCGGGCTTTCAGGACTGGTAGGTAAAAATTCTAAGGAGTTTGCAGATAAACTTTCATCTTGGGTTATGATACAACGTGGTGGACAAAAAACTGCGCAATTATTTATTGCAAAAATAGTCAGCATATTTGATATTTTACTTGCAAATAACACCATCGCTATAATTTTTAGTGGTGAAATTGCTAGAGATATTGCTAAGAAATATGAAATACCGCCTCACTATAGTGCAGCATGGCTAGGCATATTTTCTTGTGTATTTCAAGGATTAATACCGTATGGCGCTCAATTGCTTTTGGCTAGCACTATTGCTGGAGTTTCACCTTTGGCAGTCGTGCCACACGTATACTATTGCTATGTTTTAGATATTATTGCAGTGTTATATATTGTATTGAACAAAATTGAGAAAAAAGATTGTGCTTAATATACAAGACAACGCTCCGCTCTGTAGAAAATGGATGTTCTTGGCAGTATGTGCTCTTGCTTGCTCTGGGTTACTGTCAATAATTGTTATTTTTCTACGATTGCCTTTTATCTCCTCTCTTGTTCCTTCTGCACAATATATTTTTGATAATGCGCTGGTAATACACGTGAACTTGTCAATTTTAGTGTGGATGTGCTCTATAATATCTCTGCTCTTTATCATAAACCTACAAAATACCAATAGTTGGTTTAACTTTTCATGGGTTCTATCAACCCTTTCGATGCTGCTCATGTTTATATCCGCATTCGTTCCAAACACTGAAGTTATCAAAAGTAATTATATTCCCGTGTTACAAAACAAATTATTTTTGTTTGGACTCAGTTTATTTATTGCCAGTATATTAGTAAATACAATGCTAGCATACACATCAAAAAAAGAGGTTTCATTTCTCTCTGTTGGGCAAATTGGGCTAGTTATTATACTTGTATCGTCATTTCTTTGCTTTGTTTTAGCATACAATAATATGCCTCCAGGTCTATATCACTCAGATAATAATTTATTTTACGAATATCTCTTTTGGGGAGGCGGACATTTATTGCAGTTTGCTTTTACTCAAGGAATGTTTTTAGTCTATTTAATAATGCTAAGTTCCAATGATATTAGTCTAGCTTCAAGCAATAAAATTACTATTTTACCACTATTTATAAACACGATTTTAGCTGTAGGCGCACCGTTTGTATATTTTGTTTATCCAGTTGATAGTGCCAAGTTAATACAGTTTTTTACTTGGCATATGAGGATTGCTGGAGCAGTTTTGCCGTGCTTTTTGATAATATTAGTGTGCTACAACATCAGAACTTTTATTAATGATAAAAGCAACTATTTATTACATTCATTTTTGTTGTTCACTTATGGAGATGTGCTCGGAGTGTTGACTATTGAAGGTAATGTCACGATTCCCGCTCATTACCATGGTTCTGTAGTTGGGATCACTATAGCTTTTATGAATTTCATTTATTGGCTGTTACCAAAATTAAACTTTAAAGAGGTAAAAAACTCCATGGTAAGATTACAGATTTATGCCTACAGTGTAGGGCATTTTCTCCATATTACTGGCCTTGTTTGGCTTGGTGGGTATGGTGCTTTAAGGAAGGTTGCAGATCTGCCAAGTATTTCATCAATGTTAGCACGCACGTGCTTCATTATAGGTGGCGCTATATCAGTTGTTGGTGGAATGTTGTTCGTAATAATTGTGCTTTTACATCTGTTAAAAGGCAAAGCGCGTACCAACTGACCCATAGAAACAAAAAAAACTTCCTTGACAAATTCCCCCAGCGCCCTTATCATGAAACTGAAGCTATTTATTTATCTTCTCTGTACAGATTAAATGACAAAAAAACTCACGTATCTGGCGTCCCATGTTTAATTTTTTGCACTATGTGCACCTTATGTCTTTATAAAATTTCTAGGTTTTTACCTAATATAAGCTGAAATGCGCTTATAAAGCATTTAAAACATCAAAAAACGCCGATTTAAAAAATGGATAGTGAATAACTAGCTACCCTAGGGTTTCTTTTGCCTTTTTTTCTGTTTAGTAAATTTCTTAATGTTTATAATTTAGATTAGTTGCGGCTTAAAAGCAACTAAATCGCGGTTATTAAGCGTTTAGAATAAAAAAACGCCATACTTGAAAGTATAATGTAAGTAATTAGCCAACCACGGGGCTTCTTTTGCCTTTTTTTTCATTTGGTAAATTTTTTAATATTTATACGGAAGGTAGCGCGTGACGCTGGAACCCCAAAAAAAGGATGATGTCATCCCAGTGCTCCTTTTTTTGTCATCCGAGTAGCTGACACTGTCCTCCTTTGTCATCCCAGTGCCCAGACACTGGGATGGCTTTGTTGCATCGCTCTTCGGATAGTAGGTAACGCACAATAAATTTATGAAGCTATCTCAAATTTAGCCATGCCTATTTCAGTAAATTTGTTAAGCAAATAACATTTGAGTAGCAGTTCCCTCTCACGATTCATTTCAGATTTGTTCTTAAAACTAAATCCAAATGTCTTTTTTAATCGCGAGAAAAAACCTTCTATATAAGATCTTTTTCCATAACTCATCTCTTTTTTCCACTTCTTTATACCATCTTCATCATATGACTTTATGAGCTTGACTGCAGAATTTCTCTCAGCCATATAGTCTAACTTTGGATGCTCTGCTGCGTTGTTTTTCGGAGGAATTTTCGTTTTTATACCATATTGATTACACAGCTTATAGAGCTTTTCTCTGTCATATGCCCTATCTGCATATAGTACTTTTATGACATACTGAAAATCGACTTCTTTTAGCAAATCACAAACTCCATAGTGATCAGCCGTTACTGTATTTTACAGCTATGGCTTTTTTGCTGTTTGTATTCAACATTACATGCAATTTTCTTGTCTGTTCATAGCTGCGATACTTTCTATCTTCGCTATTTTCTTTGCTATGACCAGGAGTGTTGTTGTATATACTAATTCCTGTACTGTCTATAGCAATTTCGATATCTTCCATATTATTTTCTGCAATCATTGATCTTAATATTGAGTTTCTTAAACCTTCTTGATGATTGTGAATAGCTGATAACTTGCAAATTTTTCCCAATTTGCTCAAGGTATCCTGCTATAAACCCAACTGTTTGCCTCAGGCCTATTCTAAATAAACAAGTTATTATGTGCACCAAAATTACAACTTTATCGCTATAAATATTGTTGCCACCTGGTATTTTTGGACCATTCTCGTACCACTTTTCTATGGCTTCGTTGATATAATGAAAAATATTTCCTCTTTTTTCTAGAAATTTGTTATATTCGCTATGGTTACTGACCCTCATTTTTTGTGGCATATTTTTTCTTCAACAGTTAAATCGCTATTTATAATGAATTTTGTCAGTAATCACTAATTTTTCTGCTGCTATGCAACAAAGCCCACTGGGATCCAGCATTTCACGCAATCCCATCAAGAACGTTGTATTTTACATAACACTTTTATGCTTACCAACTTAATAAAATTCCTGGATCCCAGTGGGCTTTGTTGCATCGCTACTTATGAAAGGCTAACTATAGTTAGGATTATAAGCAACCTATTGAAAATCTTGTTTTTTTGCAATCAATCTGATCAAATTTAAGAATAGTAATTTGTTATTTATATTAATAAATTTAATTCTATTGAAAATAGCTAAAGCATTGAAATTCTTGAATTTTAGCCGGATTGGTAAATGGTAGTGAAATTTCTTTTACTCAAATTTAGGTATTCATTGACCGTTCTTGTTATAAATACCAGAATAATAAGCTACTGATATTCCCTATCTTTTTTATCTTTAATCCATCATAGCTAGCGATGCAACAAAGCCATCCCAGTGTCAGCTACTCGGATGACAAAAAAAGGAGCACTGGGATGACAGGAGAGGGAGGCTACTTGGATGACACCATTCTTTTTCCTGGATCCAAATAGTCAAGGCACTGGAATGACAAAAAAAGGAGGCACTGGAACGACAAAGTGGAGTGTCTGCTTCTGTCATCCTATGATAGCTAAAAAGACCTGGTCACGCGCTGGAATGACACCGAAGGGGCTACTGCCCTCTTGGATGGAGACCAGTGTCAGCTACTTAGATGATACCTTTTTTCTACTTAGTTTAGGTTATGCAGAAGTCTAATACAATTATAGAACAAGCTTAAAAATTCTGGTAAAGTAGTTTTATTTACAAAGAAAGAATATGCTACTTGAAATTGAAAAGCGCAGCATAACAAATGCATTGTGGAAGTTGCAAGAAGCAGATCAAAGGCAAATCTTAACTCTTACACAGAGATTTGAGTTACCAGAAATATTAGCAAGAATATTGGTTACTCGTGGTGTTAACATAGAAAATGCAAGCGACTTCTTATATCCACTAATCAGATCGCTATTACCAGATCCCTTTCACCTTCTTGATATGGATAAAGCTGTTTCTCGTATAATACGGGCAATAAAAAATGATGAAAACCTTGCAATATTTGGTGACTATGATGTTGATGGTGCAACGTCGTCAGCATTGATTAACAGGTACCTGAGAGCAATCGATATACACTCTATAATCTACATTCCAGATCGTGTTGATGAGGGTTATGGATTAAACACAGATGCTTTATTACAACTTAAAAAGAATGGAATTGATTTATGTATTTCCGTTGATTGTGGTACGCTTGCATATCAACCAATAGAAGATGCAAAGGCTTTTGGTCTTGATATTATAGTTGTTGACCATCACCTTGGTACGGAAAAATTACCAAGCGCCGTAGCAGTTGTGAATCCAAACCGCCTTGATGAGAGCTCTCCTTATAATAACCTAGCAGCAGTTGGAGTGTCATTTCTGCTAATTGTTGCTCTTAATAAAAGCCTACGTGAGCAAGGATTTTTTACCAACAAAAAAGAACCAGATTTATTTGATCTGTTGGATTTGGTTGCCCTGGGAACTGTCTGTGATGTTATGCAGATCACAGGCCTCAATAGAGCACTTGTCTCACAAGGATTAAAAGTTATGTCAACAAGAAAAAACGTTGGCTTGCGTGTTTTATTTGATGCTTTGGGAATCCTTGAAAAACCAAGTGTTTCGCGGTTGGGGTTTAGCATTGGACCGTGCATAAATGCTGGAGGAAGAATTGGAGAAGCATCGCTCGGTGCAAGGTTGCTTTCCACCGATGATGAAGAAGAGGCACATTCAATCGCGCTAAAATTAATAGATTTGAATAATGCAAGAAAAGTGTTAGAAAATGAGGCTCTCTTGGAAGCTACAGCACAAGCGGAAGAGTCTACCCAATCAGGTGCGAATTTTATAATGATAAGCGGCAACTGGCACCAGGGAATAATTGGTATAATTGCATCAAGGCTAAAGGAGCAGTTTCACTTGCCAACAGTAGTGATATCTTTGAATAATGGAATAGGAAAAGCAAGCTGTAGATCAATTTTGGGAGTTGATATCGGTGCTGCAGTCCTTTCCGCAAAGTTTATAAATTTGATTATTGAAGGTGGTGGCCATAGTATGGCGGCAGGATTTTCAATTAAAGAAGACAAAATAAATGATTTGCATGATTTTTTTACTGAAAGATTTTCAAATTCTATAAATGAGAAAACTTTAAAAGCTGATAGTATAGTAACTGCTAAAGCAATAAATTTGTCTTTATGGAATCAATTGCAACGCTTGGGACCATTTGGAGTTGGGAATCCTGAACCAAGGTTTATTATCCAAGGAGCAAAGATAAGAAAGCCTGAAGTTATAGGAGTTGACCATATAAAATGTTTCATCGCTGATGATAATGTTATGGTGAGAGCTATTGCATTTCGCTCTGCAAATACTCACCTTGGCTCTGCTATCATGCAGGGTAATGTTAAAGCCGTTTTGGGTAAAATCTCTGTGAATTACTGGAATGGCAATGAATTTGTACAATTTTTGATAGAAGATGTATTAACCATCAGTTGAGTGTATCTGTTCAGCAGAGTGACAAAATAGGTAGACAAGATAAACCAAAAAATCAAGAAGAAGTGAGTGTGCACTTGTCCGTAAAGTCTTTCCATTTCTCCCATTTCTTCGATTATTCTCTTCACTTTCAGCTAATAAGTGATTTTCTATTTCACCTTCCAAACTTGCCTCCAGCAGCTTTTTTATAAATGGTGTAAATGCTCCATCCCTTCCTGTTAATGGTCTGCCTTCCCTTATTGATGACAGTATATTTGCTTCCAGTTCTTTGTAATCTACCAAACCGGTAGTTCTGTTTACTACTTTCTGACTCATTGTCAAACCTCCATTTTTTTTATATCAATTTATTACTTTTTTTTTGGTTTGACACACTTTTTTGAACCATACGCGTCAAGTTAAGAGATTGTGAGCAAATTTAGAGAGGTTAAAGTGGATACTCTAGCCCTTCTACGTTTGTCTTTTAATGAAAATCGCGACCAAGTTATAGTGAGTTTTTTAAGAAATACTTTTAAACTATTAATCTTGGTTAATACTAAAAATAACTCTCTAACCCGTCTTTTTAGCTCAATAAATGCCTTTGTTAAGCTAAGTTCTGTATTCTTTTTCACTTCTGTGCAACCAACTATGCCGTGAAATATAAGAATTGCGCACAATTTAGCATATAGTTCACATAATACTCTGCATGGCTTTCCTTTTAGCTTATCAAGTCTGATATGGCTTTTATACAATTTAAATAATAACTCAATTTGCCACCTTACTCTGTAAATCGTTAATACTTGCTCAGCACTAATTTTATTTTCTGGAACATTAGTTATAAATATTGACCAGTTCAACAATTTTTGATTTCTTTTAGAGGATGTATATCCCTGCGATCTTGCTAATCTATTAGCTTTCCTTCTTCTGGCTATAGACTGTTCTTCAGTTAGTTTCTGACATATAATTCTTACTCTAATTTTTGCTTCTTTTCCTAACAATACCTCGTTTTCTAAAAATAACTTATCCTCTAAACATTCTAATAACTCCATTTTTTGATTTGTTTCTACATCATATACGTTGGTATCGGATTTATAACGACTTATGAAATAAGCTCCTATTTCATTGATTTGTTTAAAAGAACTTGGCACAAAATAACCGAGATCAGATATTAGCAAATCATTGCTTGATATATTACTTAAATGTTTCCTATATCCCTGGTCTGATCTTATTCCCTCCGTTAAATTAAGTTGGTCTATTATCTGATTCATGTAATCGAAAACTAATTGTAACTTTATTCCAGACTTAGTATTGCTTTCATAGCCACTGTAGCTAGTACCATAACCTTTATACATCTCTTCCATACTGTTAGGTAGAGTAATATAGCTACTGTCCAATAATTTAACACTATTAAATTGCTGTAAGATTTTGCAATCAACTTGCAAGATATTTTTAAAGAGAACCACAGATTCATTATACATCCTTTTCATAAATTCCACTGCTTCTTCAGTAAATCTAAAATCCAAACCTTGTTTTGTTATATCTATCGAGTCCTCGTTTAGTAATTGACACATTGTTTCTACGCTACAATTATCAACTCCTATATTACCCAAGACCATGGCTTTTACGAATGATGAACCTTTTAGCTTTCTCTTTCTTTTTATAAACCTTGTTGTAATTGAGATTTTCTCTGCTTTTTCATTAAAAAATTCTTTGAGCTTTTTTGATAAGCAAGTTATTTTATTCATTGGTTCTCTCACTAAAAGTATATCTGGGAGAACTTATACCTTATTATTCTATCTCTTTCATACCTTTATTTCCTTAACTTGACGCGTATGGTCATTCTTGACAATGCTACTTTTCATAAGTCTGATAAGATTATCGAGCTTGCTAAAGGGGTTGGTGCAGAAATTTTGTATCTGCCGCCTTATTCTCCAGATTTCAACAAAATTGAGCATCATTGGTTTGCTATAAAAAACAGAGCCAGGAAAAACATTCCTCTATTCGAATCCTTTCGTCGTGCTGTTGATTCTGCCTTCCTATGACCTGTTCGGACTATTATGAGAAATGCTATAAATTAAATAAAAATCCTTAGCAATTATAGCCAGCAAGCACAAGGTGTCATCCGAGTAGCTGCTGTATGAACATTGTCTACCAGATCCCAGTGTCAGCTACTTGGATGACAAGAAAGGGAGCACTGGAATGACATTATCTGTTGTGCAATTTACCTTCAAAAATGAATGTTTGTACAGTTATGTGTCAAGCACTGGGATGACAAGAAAGGGAACACTGGAATTTTTGTTTCAGCATTAGCCATGCATCTAAACAGATACGTTGCCTTGAGAATCGCAACATCCATGCAGTTATGCGCGTAACACTAAAAATCAAAAAAAACAAAGAGGCAGACTTAATCTACCTCTTTTATTTCACTTGGCTATACTGTCTGTTGTTGAGAAGCAACTTGTTCAACAATAAGCGAGCCTAAATAAGTGTTAACCTCTTTAGCACCCTCTTTTTCTAAACCTAATGTTTTATTCCATTCTGTTTTATCTACTGTCTCGAACTTACCTTCTTTGTTTTTCACTTCTAGTGAATCTATCTCGAAGAGTGAAGTATTGCCTAGCTTATTGGTAAACTGATTAATATCAACAATAATACGGTAGTTCTTGCCTTCTAAGCTGAAGTCTATATAATATTTATCCTTTTCTACCTTACCTTCTTCATCTTTAACTTGGTTATTCCTTGCAATTTCCCTAAATGCGTCTTCTGTTACTAGCAACCCATCGTTAATAACCTTCAGAGCTTTCAACTCAGATATTTCGTTATTTTTGCTGATAGCATATATTGCTAAATAAGTCAGCGCAGCAGCAACAAATGCTAAAACGCCCATTCCAAGTGGTGTAGCTGCAAAAGCTGCTAGCTTGCAAGTTGAAGGCCTCCAAAGCGGTGTTGAAAGTATTGCTAATCCACCTATAACGTATATAGCAGTAAATGCAACAAATACAGTGTTTGCTTTGTGGAGCTGGCCACAATGATTTTTGAAAGTTAGCATAAACGACTTCATTTAATAAAATATTAATATGCTTAAATTGTGTATAAAAGAACTGTCATAGTCAAGCTTTTTCGTAAGCTACCTGCCGCTTGAGCCAAAGCCCCCTGCATTGCGACCGGTTTCTTCTGCGCAGAATTCTTCTCTGTCATCCCAAATTACCTGAGATACAGGAGAAATAAGGATTTGTGCGATTCTATCTCCTCTTTTTATTTCGTATGGCTGATTACTTAGATTAATTAGACAAATTTTAACTTCACCTCGATAATCAGAGTCTATAGTGCCCGGAGAATTTAAGACAGTGATTCCATGTTTTGCAGCAAGACCAGAACGTGGGCGGATTTGCCCCTCAAAACCGTTTGGTATTGCAATCACAATTCCAGTTGGAACAAGTAATCTTTCAAGTGGATTTAAAACAGCAGAATCATTCAATGCAGCATAAAGATCCATGCCAGCACTCTGCGTAGTTGCATAACATGGAAGAGACAAGTCTTCTCCGTGTGATAATCTTTTTATTTCTACTTTAATTTTACTTCTTTGCACTCCAATTTACCATCTATGAAGACTCAATTATAGCATGTAAATTGTATCTGCAAAAGTGATAAATGTAAATGATGTCATTCCAGCGCGTGACGCTAGGCCATAAAATTCCTTGACAAGTTCAGTGCTCCTTTTTTTGTCATCCCAGTGCCTCTATGATGTCATTCCAGTCTGGAATCTAGTCCTTATTATGCAGCCACTTGGTTGAAATTAAGTCTTCTGGATCCCAGTGTCTGGGCACTGGGATGACACCCTGACAACCGTCATCCCGCTACTTGTTAGCGGGATCTAGAGATACCGCGAATGAATCGCGGTATGACGTAGATTGCTGTCATTCCAGTGTCAGCTACTTGAATGACACCCTCTTGGTATTCGTGTAGTTGCAAGCAGTATAGCTATAAATCACTCACAATCGATATGCTTGAATTACTCTCAGTAAATAAATCAAGCATAATGTTAGGTATTCTACCATCAACTATGTGAACAACTCCAGCACATTCCTCCGCCATTTTAACGTATGCCATAAGCCTTTCAATAAATTTTTCCCCTTTAATTTTCCCACAATCAATCGATGCATTTAAATTTTTAACAGATATCTTCCTGCCACCAATTTTATCTATTTCTTCATCTGTGTCACTCAAGATTATCATTTTAGATGCAGAAACTGCGATTGCGATTGCGCTTGCAGTGCTATCGGCATCAATATGATATGTTTCCCCATCTTTTCCATGACCAATTGGTGCAATAACTGGTATAAAATCTGATTCTTCAATAAAAAATAATATATCAGGATTGATTTCAGTTGGTCTACCGATGAACCCCATGTCTAATATCTTTTCGATATTATTTGATCTATCTTCTCTAAGCGTAGCGGTTATTTTTTCGGCTTTAATTAAGTGACCATCTTTTCCACATAATCCAATAGCTGAACCACCAGCAGAATTTATATGCTGAACAATTTTTTTATTAACTGAGCCACACAGTGCCATTTCAATGATTTTCATAGTGTCTCTGTCTGTAAGTCTGATACCATTCACAAATTTACTGTCCATACCCAGCACTTTTAACACCGAGTTAATTTCATATTCTCCGTCATGAATTATTACCGGATTTATACCAAGCTGCTTCAACAAGACAACATTATGCACAAAAGTGTTAAATAGTGTTTCATCTAAGATTATTGTACCACCGCATTTAATGACAAAAGTCTCGCCTACAAAGCTAGGTATATTAGATAGCACTTCAAATAATATTTCTGCTTTTTGTTCAAATGATACCTCACCCTTTAAGAATTCACTACTCTTCATTTTTTTATCTTGTAAACTTGAAAAACTCATCTCTTACCTTGGTTATTTTATGCTTAACACGGATGCTCATTTGATGAATTGACACATTCTCATTATTAATCCATCTTTGAATATCTTCTATAACAGCACCTAAGCTTTTTTGACTTACTTTATCTATTTTTGTTAGCACAACGTTAAAGTTAATGTTATTATATATTAACCAATAAATGAAGTCTTTGTCTATTTCTTTTAATCCTACCTTGCTATCTATCAACACAAACACTCTTCTTAGATTTCTTCTTTGAATTAGATAATACTCAATTAAGTTTAAATATTGTATAATTTCCTCCTTACCTGCATGAGAATAACCATACCCTGGTAGGTCAACAAGCCTGAACTTATCATTGTACATAGAGTAAAAATTTATTTGTCTAGTGCATCCAGGTTTAGAGGAAACTCTGGCAGCTTTTTTGCTGTTTATCAGTAAGTTAATCAGACTGGATTTTCCTACATTTGATCTACCAGCAAACGCAATCTCTGGAGCCGACTCATTTGGTAATGATTTTATGTCCGAAGCTCCAAATATGAAATTGCAGTTTGATGTTATCTGTTTTGCCATTATATTCAACTAGAAGGTAGTAGGTATATTAT
This sequence comes from Wolbachia endosymbiont (group A) of Andrena fulva, assembly GCF_964026815.1. NCBI lineage: Bacteria > Pseudomonadati > Pseudomonadota > Alphaproteobacteria > Rickettsiales > Anaplasmataceae > Wolbachia > Wolbachia endosymbiont (group A) of Andrena fulva. The sequence goes on along the minus strand of NZ_OZ034701.1, from coordinate 904,008 downwards.
AGTGTTATTGCTTGATATAAGAAATTTTTTATTTCAGTATATATTACTTAGCTAGATCTGTGCTATATGGATATGGAAAATAATTTACAAGACTTAAAGAAAAAATTTAATGATATAGAGAGGAATTTGGAAAATCCTACCAATTTAAGTCAAAAAGAATTCATTACCCTTTCAAAGGAATACTCTGAGCTCAGGCCAATAATCAAGATAATTGATGAATATAACACGCTGAAAGAGGAAATTTCAGACTTAGAAGAAATAATGAAAGATGAAAACAGCGAAGGTGATATAAAAGAGTTAGCAAAAGAAGAATTTTTCGAAAAGCACAAGGTATTATTACCAAAAATAAAAGCAAAATTAAAGTTAGCATTATTGCCCAAAGATGAAGATGACTCAAGAAATGCAATATTAGAAATTAGAGCAGGTACAGGCGGAGAAGAAGCAGCATTATTTGCAGCAATGTTATTTCGTATGTATCAAAAATATGCAGAAAGAAGAAATTGGAAGTTCGAGCCAATAAGCATTTCTAATACAGGTATAGGTGGCTATAAGGAAGCTTCTGCACTCATTAATGGAACAGAAGTTTTTGCAAGGTTGAAATTTGAATCAGGGGTGCACAGAGTACAGAGAGTGCCAGAAACTGAATCCTCAGGAAGGTTGCATACCTCTGCCGCTACTGTTGCGATATTACCTGAAGTAGAAGAAGTTGACTTTAAAATAGAAGAAAAAGACTTACGAATAGATGTTTATAGATCCAGTGGTCCTGGAGGGCAATCAGTGAATACAACTGACAGCGCAGTAAGGGTCACCCACTTGCCAACAGGGATAGTTGTGATACAGCAAGATGAAAAATCGCAGCACAAAAATAAAGCTAAAGCGCTCAAAGTATTGAGGGCAAGGCTATACGAAATTGAAAGACAAAAAAAAGAAATGGAAAGGTCAACAATGAGGAAAAGTCAGATTGGCTCTGGGGATCGTTCCGAGCGCATAAGAACATATAATTTTCCACAATCAAGAATAACAGACCACAGAATTAATCTAACTTCACATCGGCTAGAGCAGATCATAAAAGAAGGTGAACTAGATGAATTTATTGAGGCACTAATCTCACGTAATGAAGCAGAAAGATTGGCCGGGGAAAGTTAGCAGCCTATAATGGAATATCTTTATTAATTACATAGGATCTTTTAAACGCAATAGATAGACAGTAAAAACAAGTTCTAGTACTATCGCGGATAAAACAAGAACAGCTACACTAATTGTTTGACCATTGTAAATGTAGCTTGTTAAGCCGATAAAAATAGCCATGATAAAAGCTCTAATGAACGAGACTGCAGAAGAAGCTGTGCCTTTAATTTCAGGGAAAACATTTATTGATGCATTAAAAATCACTGGCTGGAAAATTGCACAACCGATAGAAAAAATAATCATAGACAGTGTTACTAAGTAGAAAGAGTGGGGTACAATTATACTGAATATTACAAGCAATAGAGACCCAATAGCACCCACGCTCGTACCAGAAATTACACACTTTATTGCTCCAAGTTTCTGCAAGATTTTGCCAGCAAATAGACTGATGAGTGAGAAGCACCCAACTATTGCACCTTGATGTAGTGCATAAATAGTGCTAGATAAACCAAAAGTCTTCATATACAGAAAAGGTCCACAAGTAATGAATGACATATACGCAGCAGAAAAGAGGCTTGACATCAAAGACAACGTAACAAACCTCGGATTAGATAGTAGTTTTCTGTAATCTTTCATCGTTTTTTTCAAACTGAAAATATCGCGGTTCTTTTTTGTTTCTGGTAACGCTAAAAGCAGCAAAACCCAAGAGATCAAACAAAGTATTGCAACAGTTGCATAATTACCACGCCATCCTACAATTTCATTGATGAAACTGCCTAACACTGGCGCAATTGCCATGACAACTGTAAGAACAGAATTCATGATTCCAATAAATTTCACCGCTTCGTCGCCTTTGTAGCTGTCTGCAACGATTGCAAACACAACTACAGATGTGCTAACACCAATGCCCTGAACAAAGCGAGAGATTAAAAGCCAAAAAATCGACGGTGCAAAAACACAACCAACAGCGCCGATTAATAACAAAGTGTTACCTATGATCATAATTCTCCTTCTGCCATAGCATTCAGACAATGGACCAAAAAACAACCCTCCTATGCAAAAGCCTAGGAAATTATAAGCAATAGTTAATTGAATTATGCCTTCCGGTACGTTAAAATAGTGCACCATATCAGGAAAACTAGGTACGGAAATGTCAATTTCAATGAACTTGGCAATGAGAGACAGGATTAACAGAAATGGTAGTAACATTTGAGATTTTTAATTAATGAATAAAAATATCACATTTAAAGCGTTGAAAGAAAACATTTTTTACTGTTATTAAAATGGTTAGAAACACCTCATGTGAAGGAATGGTGGATAAATTGGACACTAGGGTTAATTAAAGAAAAATATGACAACTATGTTAAAGCTCTTACTCTCTGTCCTAACTTTACTTATTTCCTCTTACTTTTTCAACAGTCCGTCTAAATTACTACAAGCAGTTTAATTTTTAGTAAATATGTCATTATTCAAAAATATGCAAGAAGCTTTACAGAAATTTAACATAATTTTATCATACAAATGTCATTCTTAAGTCCTATGTAAAAACAAATTTTGGCACTAATTTAATTAACTATGAGCTGGATAAATTGGAAAATAAATTTTGTTTACTTTTACAATACCTTAAGATCTAATATTACTTTATCAGTCAAAAGTATCACAATAGGCTAGTATGTTCTTTACTCTTTTCCTAAAAATATTACCTATTTATATTACGATATTTATTGGTTATTTAGCAGGAAAATGTCTTAAAATTGATAGAAACACTATATCTCAAATACTCTTTTATATAGCTAATCCAATAGTGATTTTATATGGAGTTTCTCATACAGAAGTTAATTTAAAAGTAATTTCTCTGCCGATTTTGATATGGTTTATAGGTAGCACTATGTCCTTATCAGTGTATTATCTTTCTTCTTTTTTATTTAAGGATAACACGAGAAACATATTAGCATTTAGCTCGGGTAGCACAAGTATGGGTTATTTTGGCCTGCCGATTGCCATGGCTTTATTTGATGAAGATTCAGTATCTGTATATGTTGTTTGTTATATAGGAATGGCGCTATTTGAAAACAGCTTAGGATTTTACATAGCTGCAAATGGTATTTATACCGCAAAAGAATGCATATTAAAGTTGTTCAAACTTCCTTCGCTTTATGCGATGGTTCTGGGCTTCTTTTTAAGTATATACGATATACAAATACCTACTTTTTTAACAGATGTTATGATGAACATTAGAAGTACATTTGTCACATTAGGAATGGTGCTACTTGGAGTGAGCATTGCGAATATTGCAAGCTTTAAAGTAGATTGGAAGCTTGCTTTGATCACTATTACAGCAAAGTACGTATTCTGGCCACTGTTTGTTTTAGGAATTGTCCTTTTAGACAAGCATGTTATAGGTATATACGATGAGAGCATATATAAAGCACTGATGTTGCTGGCTATTATTCCAGTTTCTGGGTCCAGTATAATACTTGCTAATATTTTGAATTATCAACCAGATAAAGCTACTCTGTTGCTTCTAATCAGTACTGCAGTGGGACTGTTTTATGTTCCACTAATAATATCATTATTTTTTACTAAACTTGTTCCTTTTTGATCAAAAAATTAAGCGCTTGCACAACCATTATTTGGGTAACAACACAAGACATTGATAAAACTTGAATTTATAGCTAAAGCAACTTCTACAATTTGGTAACCCGTAATCCCGCTACTAGTTAGCGCCGCGGCGGTAAATTGACCTTACCCAGAAAAAGTAGAGAGAAAGTTAAAACGTTTTTGGAGTAAAATAAAACGTTTTTTCAAAATATGACAAATAGAAGAGAATATACAGCAGAATTCAAATTAGAAGCTGTTAAGCTGGTTAAAGAAACAGGTCAAGCAAGTACAAAAATAGCAAAAGATCTAGGTATAGATGGCAGTATGTTAAGTAAGAAAATATGATGGAAAAATGTCTGGAGCATAAGCATTTCCAGGCAAAGGCTCCTTATGACAAAGAAAGATTTGATCTAAAAAAAGAACTAACAAGAGAAAGAGACATTTTAAAAAAAGCCCTGGGCAAAGAAAAAGAGTAAAGTATTCTTTTATATAGAAATTGCTATAAAACACAGGAACTATGTAGGGTTTTGTACTGGTGGTATGGGTTGCTAAGGAAAAAAGCAGTAAAGAATTAGCAAAAGAAGGGCTTCTAGCAGATATTCAAAAAATACATCAAGCTTCTAAATGCAGATATGGAGCCCCTAAAATTCACGCTGAATTAAAAGCTTTAGGCAAAAATTAAAACAGTACAAAGTGTTATGCAAGAAAATGGCATTAAAACCAAGCTTAGACGAAGGTTCAAAAATAAAAAACAGCAAATAAGCAACCGAGTTGTGGCTCCGAACACATTGGATCAAAATTTTACTACTGATCAGCCAAATAAAGTTTGGGATTACCTACATAAAAACTAAAGAAGGTTGTTGGCGGCAATAATTGACCTATATTCACGCATGGTGGTTAATGAGTAACATGATAATTAGTTATAGATTCTTTATTGATGGCCGTTGATAAACGCAAACCCGATAAAAATCTGCTGTTACATAGCGATCAAGGGTGTTCGGTAGAAGCTGTAGCTTTACTCCTCTCGTTTGAGTTTTATTACTACAACTCCCCCTAAAGAACCGTGCTTGCAGATTTCCCGCACACGGCTCATCAATATTAGTTTTCACAGTCGTCCCTCTTATGCATATAAAGAAAAATGTATTTTTGGCTTTGGTAATGGATTTACTTCTACGTAGTGTACAAACTGTTCCCAGGTCATACTCTTTTTCTGACTACGCCGATTTATCCATTTAAATGCTAGCTTTCTTACTGATGTGTAAAATTGTTTCAAACACCAATAATTTCCGCTAATACCAAAGTAGTTATAGTGTCCTGTTAATTTAGCCTTCAGTACTTGCCACCAATCTTTAAGTCGAATACTTCCGCGGACTATTTTCAACCACTCCTTGATTTCTTTTAGTTTTCTGGCTAGATTTAACTTAGAGGTTTTATGTCCCATCATTAATCTACCACGACGACTTTTTGCACCATAGTGCGTAAACCCCAGAAAATTGAAACTTTCCGTCCTTCGTTTCTCTCTTATCGCTCGTTGCCACTCCCTCTTGCCAAACTTTACTACTCTGGTCTTGTTTTCAGATACTTCCAACCCAAATTTATTTAGCCTTTGTTTCAGTAATTCCAGAAATTCTTCCGCGTCTACCTTACTTTCGCAACAAACCACAAAATCATCGCAAAACCTTATTACTTGTATATATCCTCTGGATCTTGGTTTAAATTTCTTTTCTATCCATAAATCCAACACATAATGTAAGTATATATTTGCTAATACAGGACTTACTATACCGCCTTGTGGTGTACCTTGTTTTGTTGCTTCATAATTTCCAGCTTCGACTATCCCTGCCTTGAGAAACCGCTTTACTAACCACAGCAAATTTGGGTCAGTTATTCGTTCCCTTAGACACCTCATTAGCCATTTATGCTGTATATTATCGTAGAACTTCTTGATATCCACTTCTACAATGTAGTTTATTGGCTTGTACATAACTGCTTTATCTAGTGCATTTACCGCTTGATGACAGTTTCTTCCTGGTCGAAATCCATATGAGCTGTCCAGAAAGTTTGCCTCGTAAATATTTTCTAATATCTTCTTCAGCATAATCTGTACTAATTTATCCTCGGTCGATGGTATTCCGAGTCCGCGTTTCTCTTTACTTCCAGCTTTCGGTATATATACCCTCTTTACTGGTTGTGGTTGATATTGCTTCCTCTTCATACTTTCTACTAGCACTTCGAGTTTCTCATTCAGATTTTCTCCGTATGATTCCACTGTTATCTGGTCTACTCCACAAGCCTTGTTACGCTTCAGTTCTTTATAACATCTCGCAAGATTCTCTGTATTTATCAGATGGACTAACGATGTGAATTTTAGTCGCTTATCTTGCTTTGCTCTTACTGCTATCTGGTTTAGTTTATATCGCATGTTATTCCTACCTCCGTTGTATTGGCATAGCAATCCCTATTCCAGTTACTATATTGCTGATCGCTTCCCCTTGTACGTGGCTTTCCCACATTCTGAGTACTATCAATCAGTCCGACTTCCCCTGCATCTTCCGCTAGTTCTTGCCTTTGTTGACTTGTTCCAACGTACCTTAATAGGAATGCATGGGATCTCCCAAGTTCACTTGAAGTCCATTTCAATACATGGCACGGTCTCAGATCCCGATAGAGTGAGTGATAACTTGCCTTTACGTTATCCTTCATGCTGTCTTCCATGGCCATGAACATGTCGACCTCTATGTCTTCAGGTATTTCGGGACTCCACTCCTTCACTTCCGTTGTGCCCTGCATTGTCCATCCCACTAGCTCTATTACACTCGTTACCTCATGCAACATAGTGGTCTGTTCCAAACTGTTGGCTAGACTTTGTTTGTGTTGGATTTTCACCAACTGTTCTCCAAGCACTTCTTGGCGCACCACAGTATACCTCTCAAAATTACCAATTTCTATTGAATACAAAAAACATCATTTCCAGCATGAGCCATAAGGGCTGTTGTTACGATAACTCTGTTGCAGAAAAGTTCACTTAAAAGGGAGCTGCTTATTGATACTTCTCGCTCAACAAACCAGAACTGCCATATTTGAATACATAGAAATCTTTTATAACAAATAACGTAGACATTCTACTATTAACTATTGCATTCCTGCACAATTTATTCTCATGATAAAAACGTCTTAACTTTCTCTCTGCTTTTTCTGGGTAAGGTCACCTCTTTAGGTGCTCCTTTTTTCTTTCTTATACACACAAAAATCATATAGAATTGTAAATACAGCTTTTTTATTCTGATGCTTTTCAATTCTATAGCTCTGGTTGTCTCTCTATTACTATTTTTCTACATTATCGTAAAAAAACTGAGCGAAAAGAAAGCAAACCTTGAGGGTAATTTATGTAAATTAGAGCAAGAACTTCAAGAAACAAAGCAAACTTTGCTTACGAAGAATGAAGAAATAGTTGATTTAAGGGTCAAAAGAGCAGAACTTGAAGTAACTCTGCAAAAAGAACGTGAGGAAAAGAAAAAGGAAATAGAATTACTAACAAAAGCAGAGGAGAGATTAACAAACACTTTTAAAGCGCTCTCTCTTGATGCTTTGCAAACAAATAACAATAATTTTCTGAACTTAGCAAAGGAAGTAATCGATAGTAAATTAAAAGAAACGGAAAGCGATTTCAAAAAAAGACAAGCAACGATCAACGAAGTTGTAACTCCAATAAAAGAAAAATTAGAAAAATTCGATAATGAAATACGTGAGCTAGAAAAGGAGAGGGTAGGGGCCTATGAAGGTTTAAAGGAGCAAATTGGAGCGCTGATGAACCAAACTTCCAACCTTGCTAATGCCCTGAGGAAACCTCACATTAGGGGCAAATGGGGTGAAATGCAACTCAAAAGAGTGGTAGAAATGGCAGGAATGATTGAGTATTGCGATTTTTTTACTCAGCCGTCAGTGATTGATAAAAACGAGGATAATTTATTGCGTCCTGATTTAATAATCAAAATGCCATCTGGAAAGCAAATAATAATAGATGCTAAAGTGCCGCTTGATTCTTACATGGATGCTATATCACAAAATGATTTGCAAATACAAAAGGAGAAATTAAAGAACCATTCCCTGGCAATAAAAAAACACGTAAATGACTTGGGTAAAAAAGAGTATTGGAATCAATTTGAAAATACGCCAGAACTTGTGGTGCTTTTCTTAACAGGGGAGGGAGTTTTTAGCGCAGCACTGGAATATGAGCCTGCTTTGATAGAGATTGGAGTGGAAAAAAAAGTGATCATTGCAACACCGATCACTCTAATTGCGTTGCTGAGAGCAATAGCGTATGGATGGAAGCAAGAGATGATAGCTGAAAACGCAAAGAAAATCAGTGAACTAGGTCATATTTTATATGAGCGCATTTGCACAATGGGTGAAAACTTTGATAATTTGCGCAGGAGCTTAAAAAGTGCTGTTGATCATTATAATAAAACTGCTGGCTCTCTTGAAGCAAGGGTGTTTCCTGCTGCTCGAGAATTCAATAAGCTTGGTATACATGCAAAAAATAAAAGTTTAAGTGCTGCAAAGGAATTAGAGTCTTTACCACGCAGTTTACAAACTGAGGAGCTGAAAGTAGATTAGGCATCTTAACAGGGAATGTTCAAAAAAGCATACGCGTCAAGTTAAGGAAATAAAGGTATGAAAGAGATAGAATAATAAGGTATAAGTTCTCCCAGATATACTTTTAGTGAGAGAACCAATGAATAAAATAACTTGCTTATCAAAAAAGCTCAAAGAATTTTTTAATGAAAAAGCAGAGAAAATCTCAATTACAACAAGGTTTATAAAAAGAAAGAGAAAGCTAAAAGGTTCATCATTCGTAAAAGCCATGGTCTTGGGTAATATAGGAGTTGATAATTGTAGCGTAGAAACAATGTGTCAATTACTAAACGAGGACTCGATAGATATAACAAAACAAGGTTTGGATTTTAGATTTACTGAAGAAGCAGTGGAATTTATGAAAAGGATGTATAATGAATCTGTGGTTCTCTTTAAAAATATCTTGCAAGTTGATTGCAAAATCTTACAGCAATTTAATAGTGTTAAATTATTGGACAGTAGCTATATTACTCTACCTAACAGTATGGAAGAGATGTATAAAGGTTATGGTACTAGCTACAGTGGCTATGAAAGCAATACTAAGTCTGGAATAAAGTTACAATTAGTTTTCGATTACATGAATCAGATAATAGACCAACTTAATTTAACGGAGGGAATAAGATCAGACCAGGGATATAGGAAACATTTAAGTAATATATCAAGCAATGATTTGCTAATATCTGATCTCGGTTATTTTGTGCCAAGTTCTTTTAAACAAATCAATGAAATAGGAGCTTATTTCATAAGTCGTTATAAATCCGATACCAACGTATATGATGTAGAAACAAATCAAAAAATGGAGTTATTAGAATGTTTAGAGGATAAGTTATTTTTAGAAAACGAGGTATTGTTAGGAAAAGAAGCAAAAATTAGAGTAAGAATTATATGTCAGAAACTAACTGAAGAACAGTCTATAGCCAGAAGAAGGAAAGCTAATAGATTAGCAAGATCGCAGGGATATACATCCTCTAAAAGAAATCAAAAATTGTTGAACTGGTCAATATTTATAACTAATGTTCCAGAAAATAAAATTAGTGCTGAGCAAGTATTAACGATTTACAGAGTAAGGTGGCAAATTGAGTTATTATTTAAATTGTATAAAAGCCATATCAGACTTGATAAGCTAAAAGGAAAGCCATGCAGAGTATTATGTGAACTATATGCTAAATTGTGCGCAATTCTTATATTTCACGGCATAGTTGGTTGCACAGAAGTGAAAAAGAATACAGAACTTAGCTTAACAAAGGCATTTATTGAGCTAAAAAGACGGGTTAGAGAGTTATTTTTAGTATTAACCAAGATTAATAGTTTAAAAGTATTTCTTAAAAAACTCACTATAACTTGGTCGCGATTTTCATTAAAAGACAAACGTAGAAGGGCTAGAGTATCCACTTTAACCTCTCTAAATTTGCTCACAATCTCTTAACTTGACGCGTATGGTTCAAAAAAGTGTGTCAAACCAAAAAAAAAGTAATAAATTGATATAAAAAAAATGGAGGTTTGACAATGAGTCAGAAAGTAGTAAACAGAACTACCGGTTTGGTAGATTACAAAGAACTGGAAGCAAATATACTGTCATCAATAAGGGAAGGCAGACCATTAACAGGAAGGGATGGAGCATTTACACCATTTATAAAAAAGCTGCTGGAGGCAAGTTTGGAAGGTGAAATAGAAAATCACTTATTAGCTGAAAGTGAAGAGAGGGTTTGGTTGGAAGAAGTGGAGTAGCGAATGGATATACAAAACGCTGGGTCTATATTCAGATTACAGAATAAGGTATTATAGCATTTCTCATAATAGTCCGAACAGGTCATAGGAAGGCAGAATCAACAGCACGACGAAAGGATTCGAATAGAGGAATGTTTTTCCTGGCTCTGTTTTTTATAGCAAACCAATGATGCTCAATTTTGTTGAAATCTGGAGAATAAGGCGGCAGATACAAAATTTCTGCACCAACCCCTTTAGCAAGCTCGATAATCTTATCAGACTTATGAAAAGTAGCATTGTCAAGAATGACAGTCTGTCCAGGTTCCAAGATCGGTGTCAAAAATTGCTCAAACCATCCATTAAAAACATCCATATTACAGTGGCCTTCAAAGGTTAACGGAACAACTATCTTTCTTCCACTTAAGGCTGCAACCATACTGATTCGTTGAGTTTTCTTTCCAGATTTTAAGGCATAAAACCGCTGTCCTTTCTGGCAATATCCGTAGGGGTAGTCTTCGGTGTTATCAATGCCAGACTCATCTATATACACTAAGTTTTTAGGTTCTTTTGTCGCTATAATTTTCAAAAATTCAGCACGTTTTTCTTCGTTTCTTTCCTTGTATCCATATGTCTTTTTTTGCGCGTAAATCCAATTTTTTTAAGGGCTCGATAGATCGTTTGGATACTAACGTTGTTCCAAAGTTTAGCCATTTCCGATAGAGTCTTTCCTCCGTGTTCTCTGGCAAATTTGGCAAAGGTATCCCAGTCGGTAATTTTGTGATTGTAACCCCCATTTCCAAGTTTTTTTGATTGAAAGTCTCCTGTTTCTTTTCTTCTTTGCTGCCACTCCCATAAAGTAGTTCGTCCAATCTTAAATCTTGCTGCCACTGTTTCTCTGCTTTCTCCTTCGTCTAGCGCTTCCATTGCTTTTTTTCTTAAATCATAACTATATGCTGCTGGCATTCAACCTCCTTATCATCATCTACCCTTATCCTATCACATCCGGACTTTTATGGAAAGAGCTATACAAACCGAAAGCATCACCAGCACAATATGTTATAAACTTTGGTAAAGAATCTGCTAGGAAAGCGTAGTGCGGATGCTGCGTTTGACGAGGCGGGAGCTGGAAACGTTAACATGGGAATTTGGATTGAGGCCTATTGTGAAAACAATGGATCAGCCACCAAACCCTAAAGTAGGCGCGCCAGTTCTTGACCCTACATATTTTTTTGAAGGTTAAATCCAGCTTAGGGTCGAGAAACTTAGATAAAGCCATAGCCAAAGTGCTTAAAAATATTAATAATTATACACACAATTATTCAACCATATTTTTGAAGATAGCTATGCCGCCGCGGTATCTCTTAGCCGCTAACAAGTAGCGGGATGACGATTGTTGGTAAATCTAAGTCAGTTTAGCTATAGGCAGCAATTTTCTGTATTTATTTTAAATTGAAGGAAGCTCAAATGAAAGATCATGTTTTGCTAAAAATCACAGAATGCAGTCTAACAGTGAACGGTTACGCTTTTGATCAAAAATGTTGTATAGTACACAATCAATTTTTCTGGATCCAAGTAGTCAAGGCACTGCCTTTGTGTTTGAGGCAAAATCGGCTATAACACTTAACATACTGCCTTTGCAAACAAATGTTCGTACAGTTATGTGTCAGCTACTTGCATGACGCCATTGCCTGAACGGGTACCAATGATTACCTATCAATCTCACCAAAAACTATATCGAGTGAGCCAATAATTGCTGCAACGTCAGCAAGCATGTGTCCTTTTGCCATAAAGTCTAAGGCTTGTAAATGCGCAAAGCCAGGTGCTCTTATTCGGCACCTATAAGGTCTATTGGTACCATCTGAAACTATATACACTCCAAACTCACCTTTTGGTGCCTCAACAACTGCGTAAGCCTCACCTTCTGGTACGTGATATCCTTCTGAATAGAGCTTAAAATGGTGAATCAGAGCTTCCATAGATTTTTTCATCTCTGCTCTTGACGGTGGAGAAATTTTTCTATCTTCAGTTTTTATTTGCCCTTCAGGCATTTTCTCTATGCACTGCTTCACCAAACTGATAGATTGCCTAATCTCTGCCATTCTAACTAGATAACGGTCATAACAGTCGCCATTTTGGCCGATCGGTATATCAAAATCTAGTTGATCATATATCTCATATGGCTGGCTTTTTCGCAAATCCCAAGCAAGCCCAGCAGCGCGCAACATTGGGCCACTAAAGCCCCAATCAAGTGCCTGTTTAATTGATATTTCACTAATTCCTACAGTGCGTTGCTTCCATATCCTATTTTCTGTTAAAAGTTCATCAACATCGTCTATATATTTTGGAAATTGCTCTATAAACTTTGCAATATCCTCAATCAAATCTTCTGGAACATCTGCTGCAATTCCACCTGGCCTGATGTAAGCTGCGTGAAACCTTGCACCTGAAGCTCTTTCGTAAAATTCCAGTATTTTTTCTCTTTCTTCAAAGAGCCATAAAAGAGGGGTCATTGCTCCAACATCAAGTGCTTGAGAAGAAACGTTCAGTAAATGATTTAGTATTCTCGTCAGTTCACAAAACAAGACACGTAAATACTTTGCCCTAATTGGCACTTCACATTGCAACAATTTCTCCACACAAAGTGAATATGCATGCTCTTGTGACATTGGTGATACGTAATCAAGGCGATCAAAATAAGGCAAAGCTTGAAGATACGTTTTATGTTCTATTAATTTTTCAGTACCGCGGTGCAAAAGCCCAATATGGGGATCTGCCCTCTCGATCACTTCACCATCCATCTCTAAAACAAGACGCAACACTCCATGTGCAGCTGGGTGCTGAGGTCCAAAATTTAACATCATTGTCTTTAGATCGGGCATGTCCAGTAGTTTAAGATATTAAAATTGTATAGGCTAAAGTGCGCTCAAAGTCAATAAACTTCTTGCATAGGCTACAACTATCATTCAATAGAAACAAAAACTTTTACAATGGCTAATAAGTGTTGGTAAAACCAAGTCACTTTAGCTATAGAATGACAAAAAAGGTTTGCATTAGCCAAATTTTTAGTTGAAGTAGCATAAGAGGTTAAAGGAAAAGCTTTGTGTTAATGGATTCATTTCAGGTATAGTATAGATAATACCACAATACTTATAAAATGGATCATGTTGTTAATGCGTATAATAGACTTGACACTCCTATAGTCAGGGGAGAAGGGGCATATCTTTTTGATAAAGATGGTAAAAAATATTTAGATTTTGCTGCAGGTATTTCTACAACTTCTTTAGGGCATTGTCATCCATACATTACAGATAAGCTGAAAGAGCAATTGAGCTCACTATGGCACTGCTCTAACATTTTTACTATTCCCGAGCAAGAAAGGCTTGCTGACCGTTTAACAACCCTTACTTTTGCAGATAAAGTTTTTTTCTGCTCAAGTGGGCTTGAAGCAACAGAAGCTGCAATTAAGTTTATTCGTCGTTACTTTTATTCAAAAGGGCAAGCAAAACGTAATCGTATTGTTACAATTGAAGGAGGCTTTCATGGCCGCAGTATTGCTGCAATTTCTGCTGGAGGCAATGAAAAATCACGCGAAGGTTTTGCTCCGCTCCTTTCTGGTTTTGATAAAGTTCCAAGAAATGACATTAAAGCATTAGAAGAAAAAATCAATAATGAAACATCTGCTGTGTTTTTAGAGCCCATACAAAGCGAAGGTGGAGTATATCCACTAGACGTAAAATATCTTCAAAAAGTAAGGGAAATAACAAAAGCTCAAGGGATAATTTTGTGCTTTGATGAAGTGCAATGCGGATATGGACGCATCGGTTCTTTATTTTATTATCAAAATGTCGGCATTGAACCTGATATGCTAACCTGTGCAAAAGCTATGGGTAACGGTTTTCCTCTAGCTGCATGTTTAGTAAAAGATTACATAGCAGAAGCAATTACTCCAGGAACTCATGGATCAACCTATGGTGGCAATCCACTTGCCATGACTGTTGGTAATGCAGTACTCGATATAATGCTAAAAGAAGGCTTTTTTGATCATGTTAAAAGAATTAGTAAATCCTTAAAAGAAAAGCTGTTATCTTTAGCTAAAGAATTTCCTGAGATGATTTCAGAAGTTCGTGGAGAAGGGTTACTAATGGGAATAGAACTAGCAACTCCTGTAGCTGATAAAATTATCAGTCGATCTCTTGATAAAGGTTTAATAATAACTAGGGTTTTAAACAACAAAGTAGTAAGGATAACCCCACCACTTATCATTGAGGATGAGCATGTGAACGCAGCGTGTAATATGCTTTATGATTTGTTTTTTAAGATTAAAGGTATATAAAATTCGGCAATATAAATTCAGGCTTGCAAATGCCTCTCATAACATGTAAAATTAATTTTATTTTTTATCACAATAACATCGTACTTTAATGGATTGGTTATTGGTCTTAGTATCATCAGCAATTTTTGTTTTGTTAGTTTTATCGTTTTTGTTCTCAGGAGCAGAAATAGGCTTAACCTCAATTAGCCGTTCTCGAGTTAATAAGCTAAAGCTAGACGGTAACAAAAAAGCCAGGGTAATAGATCGCTTATTAAATAGGAAAGAATTGACAATAGGAACGGTATTGCTCGGCAATACAATTATTAATATTACTTGCTCTGCTTTATTTACAGCAATATTTATCAATCTTTTTGGAAATGAGGGCATTCTCCTATCAACAATTATAATGACATTTTGTATTTTATTGTTCTGCGAAGTTCTACCAAAAACTTATGCTATTCAAAATCCTGAAAAATTTGCATCATTTTCTGCTTATTTTGTATTGTTTTTTGTAAAGATTTTTTCTCCATTGACACTAGGTATTCAATTTATTGTTAACCTCATCCTAAAATTATGTGGGCTGCATAAAGATAAGGAAGTGATATCTGCAGCGGATGCAATGCGTAATATGATTACTCTTCACCGCAGTGAAGGAACTATGTTGCAACAGGATTTAGATATGCTAAGCAGCATACTTGATTTGGCTGAGACAGAGATATCACAAATTATGACCCATAGAAGAAACCTATTTTCTCTTGATATAGATCGGAATAAAGAAGAGTTAATAAGAGAGATTTTAACCAGCAGTCACAGTAGAGTACCTTTATGGCAGAAGGAACCAGATAACATTGTAGGTGTAATTCACGTGAAAGCTCTAATAAATGCTTTGCGTGAAAAGAATAATAAAGCGGAAGAAGTTGACATTACCCAAGTTATGTCAAGGCCTTGGTTCATACCAGAAAGTACACCGCTCAGCGTGCAACTTCACAACTTCCGTAAGAACAGGAAACACCTTGCATTTGTTATTGATGAGTATGGAGCACTGCAGGGAATTGTAACTCTTGAGGATATACTGGAAGAAATAGTTGGAGAAATTTCGGATGAACATGATTTGATTACGGAGAATTTTATAAAGAAAATATCTGATAATATGTATCACATAGAAGGAAAATCTACTATTAGGGACATTAACAGGCAGTTATACTGGAATCTCCCTGATGAAGAAGCTACAACTCTAGCAGGTATGATTGTGAATGAAATAGAGCGCATTCCTGACGAAGGCGAGGAGTTTTCCATGTATGGTTTTCGCTTTAAGATTTTAAAAAAAGATAAAAATATTATTACTGTTGTTGAAGTGCAAGTAAAAACTGGTAATATTAGTGGCAGCAATTAATTAGTGGAGTTTCATGGAAGATACAGTAAAAATAACGGCTGAAGAGTTGAAGGGTTACATAGAGAGAATCGAAAAACTTGAACAAGAAAAGAGGGATGTGCAAGATCACATTCGTGATGTATATGCAAAAGCCGCAGATGAAGGTTGGGATATAAAAGTGATGAAACAAATTATTAGGCTGAGGAAGATGGATGATGATGACAGAGAGGAACAAGAAATATTGCTTGATACCTATAAACGTGCATTGGGAATGAGCTACGAAGAAGAGTTAAGTGAATAGCAGAATTGTAATTGGAATAAGTGGAGCATCTGGTTCTATTTACGGTGTGCGTATTTTAGAAGCGTTGAAAGACGTCGATTATGAAACTCATTTAGTGATAAGTCGTGCTGGGAAAATAACTTTAGCTCACGAGACTAAAGAAAAACTTGAAGATATTACATCACTTGCAGATTTTTACTATTCTGAAGAAAAGATTGGAGAAAAAATAGCAAGCGGCTCATTTAAAACCTCAGGGATGATTGTAGCACCATGCTCTATGAAGACAATGTCTGAAATCGCATCAGGTGTTACTTCCAATCTATTGACAAGGGCTGCAGATGTAACGCTAAAAGAAAGAAGAAAGTTAGTTCTTATGGTGCGAGAGTCACCACTGCATCTTGGGCATTTACAAAATATGTTAAAATTAACGGAGATGGGAGCAATTATTGCTCCACCAGTGCCTGCTTTTTATATTAAACCGAAATCGTTGGATGATATTATTAATCATTCTGTTGGCAAAGTATTGGATTTATTTGATATCAAATTACCCGACTTTAAGGAGTGGCAAGGAAGTGACAATTATTATTGATGGTAAAAAAATAGCAAACGACCTATGTGAGAGGCTATCACAAAAAATTGATATTTTAAAGAGAGAGTATAACATTTTTCCTTGCCTGAAAGTAATTCTCATGGGTAGCAATCCAGCAAGTCAGGTTTATGTTCGCAACAAACAGAAAAAAGCAGAATCAATAGGCATAAGTTCTGAGACCATTGTTTTGCCTGATAATATTTCAGAAGATGAATTAATTGAAAAAATCAATGAATTAAATGAAGATCCATCTGTGCATGGCATTTTAGTGCAATTGCCTTTACCAAATCACATTAGTGCAAGCAGAGTAATTAATGCAGTGAGTATTGAAAAAGATGTAGATGGCTTCCATGATGAGAACGTTGGCAAATTAGTTAAAGGTGAAAAAAACTGCCTTATACCTTGCACTCCTAAAGGTTCTTTGCATTTAATTAAATCAATTGAAGAGAACCTTTCCGGTAAAAACGCAGTGGTGATTGGTAGGTCAAATATCGTGGGTAAACCAATGTTTCACCTGCTATTGCAAGAAAACTGCACTGTTACCATCTTGCATTCACAAAGCAGGGATTTAGCTGAATATTGCTCTAAAGCGGATATAGTAGTTGCAGCAGTCGGAAAGCCAAATTTTGTTCAAGCAGACTGGATAAAGAAAGGTGCAATAGTGATCGATGTTGGCATAAATAGCGTTAACGTAGGAGAGCTCGTAGGTGATGTTGACTTCGAGGGAATAAAGGGGAAAGCCAAAGCTATGACCCCAGTACCCGGGGGCGTTGGCCCAATGACAATTGCATTTCTAATGATGAACACTGTTATTGCTGCTTGCTTGCAGAAGGGAGTTGATGCTTCTAATTTCATTAGTTGAGGTATGAAGAGGAAAGCTATATGAAGATAGAATGTACCATATCACAATTAATAAAAAATTGAGATTTTTGAAATTCCTCAGTAGTCAAATTTATTAAATATTTATGATCATCATCTATTCTTTTTTCTCTACAAGTATAGCTAAAGTGGCTTAGGTTTACCTACAATTTGAAAAACAACAAATTCGTCATTCCGCTACTCGTTAGCGGAATCTATGCTGAGATACCGCGGCGGTATGACGTAGGGAAACCTTTCTTGGGTTAGCTATAGTTAGTGGAATTGCAAAGTTTCTAGGCATAAAAAGCTTTGAACCTAATATATGAGCCAAACTTGATTTTCCAACCGTAGATACACCTGTAATAAAAATAATAGTCTTCATTTTGTGAATTTATAGCTCTTTCCATAAAAGTCCGGATGTGATAGGATAAGGGTAGATGATGATAAGGAGGTTGAATGCCAGCAGCATATAGTTATGATTTAAGAAAAAAAGCAATGGAAGCGCTAGACGAAGGAGAAAGCAGAGAAACAGTGGCAGCAAGATTTAAGATTGGACGAACTACTTTATGGGAGTGGCAGCAAAGAAGAAAAGAAACAGGAGACTTTCAATCAAAAAAACTTGGAAATGGGGGTTACAATCACAAAATTACCGACTGGGATACCTTTGCCAAATTTGCCAGAGAACACGGAGGAAAGACTCTATCGGAAATGGCTAAACTTTGGAACAACGTTAGTATCCAAACGATCTATCGAGCCCTTAAAAAAATTGGATTTACGCGCAAAAAAAGACATATGGATACAAGGAAAGAAACGAAGAAAAACGTGCTGAATTTTTGAAAATTATAGCGACAAAAGAACCTAAAAACTTAGTGTATATAGATGAGTCTGGCATTGATAACACCGAAGACTACCCCTACGGATATTGCCAGAAAGGACAGCGGTTTTATGCCTTAAAATCTGGAAAGAAAACTCAACGAATCAGTATGGTTGCAGCCTTAAGTGGAAGAAAGATAGTTGTTCCGTTAACCTTTGAAGGCCACTGTAATATGGATGTTTTTAATGGATGGTTTGAGCAATTTTTGACACCGATCTTGGAACCTGGACAGACTGTCATTCTTGACAATGCTACTTTTCATAAGTCTGATAAGATTATCGAGCTTGCTAAAGGGGTTGGTGCAGAAATTTTGTATCTGCCGCCTTATTCTCCAGATTTCAACAAAATTGAGCATCATTGGTTTGCTATAAAAAACAGAGCCAGGAAAAAATTCCTCTATTCGAATCCTTTCGTCGTGCTGTTGATTCTGCCTTCCTATGACCTGTTCGGACTATTATGAGAAATGCTATACTTGCTATATGAACTATCGGAGAAATTTTTTTATAGTTTATAGTATCTGACCTTACCCAGAAAAAGTGGAGAGAAAGTTTGGAATGTTTTTCACAAAAAGAATGATGCATCAAATTGTTCTGGAATGCAATAGTTAATAGTGACGTTGTTTGTTATAAAAAATTTCTATATATTCAAATATAGCAGTTTTGATATGCTGTTTAGAGTGCCGAGAGGTGTCTATTGGTAACTCCCTTTTTAGAGAACTGAAGAAGCTTTCCACAACAGAATTGTCGTAACAACAACCTTTATGATTCATCTATGTTTTTTATGGATAAGAGATATTGATAACCTTGCAAAGTATATTGTGAACCTTGATCACTATGTAATAGTAGATTTTTAACAGGTTTACGCCTATTAATGGCCATTAATAAAGAGTTCATAACCAATTGTTTATTTATTGCACTACTCATTAACTACCATACGTGAGAATTATTGCTGCCAAATATAGCCATCCCTCCTTGGTTTTGATGTAAGTAATCCCATACTTTATTTGGTTGATCAACAATAAAGTTTTGATCTAGTATATTGGGAGCTACAGCTCTATTATCTGTTTGTTGTTTTTTAATTTTAAACTTTCTTCTCAGTATAGCCCTGATGTCATTTTTCTGCATAATACTTTGCACCGTTTTCAAATTGCAACTTTTACCCAAAGCCTTCAATTCAGCATGAATTTTAGGAGCTCCATATCTACATTTAGAAACTTGATATATTTTTTGAATAGCTTCGAGTAGCTCTTTATTTGCTGATTCTCTACTGCTTATTTTTCTTGTGGTCCACTTATAGTAGCCACTAGCAGAAAATCCTACATAATTCCTGTACTTTATAGCAGTTACTATATAAAAAAATATTTTACTCTTTTTGACTGGCCAGGGCTTTTTTTTAAATGTCTCTTTCCCTTGTTACTCTTGCTTTGTAAATCAAACCTCTCTTTGTCGTAAGGAGCCATGTTACCTCTACCTGGAAATGCATTTGCCGCTGACTTTTTTTCGTTATATTTCTTCATCCATTTTCCTAATACACTATCCCTTATTCCTAGATCTCTTGCTACTTTTGCAACTGGTTGACCTACCTTTCTTTGTTCATTTGCCAGCTTAACAGCTTCCAATTTGAATTCTGCCGTATATTCTCTTACCATTTCTAATCCTCCAAAATTTTATTTTACCCGAAAAAACTCCTTTCTTTCTCTCCACTTTTTCTGGGTAAGGTCAATATACCAGTGCCGAAAATAGTTGACAAAGATTGTGTATACTTATTACAATTGTTTGGGTACAAGAAGTTTTTACGGCAACAAAGTATGCACTAACTATAAGTAAGGAAGACTTTAAGCAGGCAATAAAAAAAATGAAGTAACGTTTAAAAGAGATTGAAGGAGAGAAGAAAAAGGTAAAAGGGAATACGGCAGAAAATGAATCTTATTACAAATAGCATAAAGGGCTTTTATTCTAGTGTTAAATCGGACCTAGATTGGCAAGCCAAACGTAGTCTTATTAGAACATTAGTAAAAGAAGTCAACATTGATCTTGATAAAGTAGATGTAGTATTTAAGATCAAAGAACTTGAAAACCCCGCCCAGAATGGACAAAATCAAAAGATGGTACATTGTCTAAGGGGTCTGGGCACTGGGATGACATCTTTTTTCTTGGTACAAATTACTCTTATGTCTCAATATTTGTACAGTTGTGTTATCGGCTGTTTGATGTTTACAACGCAGGAAGTTCATACGGTTGTAAGTCAAGCGGTAGGATGACAAGATTTTGCAAGGGTATTTTTTTTATAGGAGATTAATATGGAAATTTTTCTTGATAGCGTTGATTTAAATGAAATTAAAGGACTAAAGGAGTTCATTGACGGCATAACAACTAATCCTTCTTTAATAGCAAAGTCCGGGCGTAAAGATAAATACGAGGATTTAGTGCGTGAAATATGCTCTATTATAAAAGGGCCTGTTAGTGTTGAAGTTGTTGCAGATAGCCATGAAGAGATGATCACAGAAGGTCTGAATTTAGCAAAAATTGCTGATAATGTTATGATCAAATTACCTCTTACACATGAAGGATTAATTTCTTGTAAAAAGTTATGGACAGAGCATAAAATACCTGTTAACATCACATTATGTTTTTCTCCTGGACAAGCACTGCTTGCCGCTAAGGTCGGTGCTTGTTTTATTTCCCCCTTTGTTGGTCGCCTTGATGATATAAGCTATGATGGCTTATCGCTAATAGAAGATATATGTACTATATATTCTAATTACGGTTTTGATACTAAAGTTCTTGTTGCATCAGTGAGAAGCCCAGCGCATGTAATAGAAGCTGCAAGGCTTGGTGCTGATTCAATTACTGTGCCAGCAAAAGTACTTAGACAATTAATTAATCACCCACTTACTGACCAAGGGCTAGCAATATTTGAAAAAGACTGGGGTGTAAAATAATAGACGGTTACAAATGAACATAAAAATTGGCGTATCCGTTCAGGCAATGGCGTCAACTTAAGAGCCTTCATTAGCAAACTCTCCTAAAGACATGATGGCGTTTGCTACCTTATTGCGGCTGCCCTGGTCGAATTTTAACTTTATAGCTAACCCAAGAAAGGTTTCCCTACATCATACCGCCGCGGCGCTAACGAGTAGCGGAATGACGAATTTGTTGTTTTTCAAATTGTAGGTAAACCTAAAGCTATAGAAAAAAAGAAGAACCAGTTTCTTAGTTTTTCATTGACATAATCCACTCCATATGCCATAATAAAATTTTATATCTTGGAGAAGGAAATGACATTAAGGTTAATACTACAAGAAGTCAACAGTAGTCCAGATCTGAGTAAGGAAAATTTAATTGATAGAATTAAAGATAAGCTGCAGCAGGAAAATCAACTTATATATGATGAGTGGAAAAAAAACGAATTTGATATAAATTACACGTTTATAGTGCTCAAGTGCAATTTATTACTTATAGCAGCTGAAAATGGCTATGAAAAAGTAGTAAGATACTTAACAAAAAACGGAGCTAATGTTAATGTACAAGATGAATGGGAAAAAACCTCCTTACATTATTCTGCTCAGCATGGGCATGCACAAGTAGTAGAAGTTTTGCTAGAAGAAGGAGCAGACGTTAATGCACAAAATGAAGATAAAGGGACTCCTTTGCATTATGCTGCTTATAGTGGTCATATAGAAGTAGTAAAACATCTTATAAAAAAAGAGGCAGATGTTAATGTAGTGGACAGATATGGAAGAAGTCCTTTACATTATGCTGCTGAGAATGGATACACACAAGTAGTAGAAGTTTTGCTAGAAGAGGGAGCAGACGTTAATGCACAAGATAAAGACGGAAGAACTCCTTTATATTATGCTGTTTATTACACTCATGGTGAACATCCAAGACTAAATTATCAACATCCAAAAGTAGCGAAACTTCTGCTAAATTATGGTGCAGATCCATCATTTATTCATAGACCTAAAGCTATAACAGCAGGAATTACTGTAGGTATATTAGCTGCCATTGTTGCTCCATTAGCACTCATTTATGCTACTGCATTACCTGCACTAGCAATAGTTGGAATTACTGTGGCATCTGCACTGATCGTTGGTGGAATTTCCTATGGGGTTGCATATAAGTCATCAGAGCATTCATTAAACAGTAAGCTAAGTGAGGTTAGCTGCAGTAATGTTGATGGAAATAAACAAACTGTACAACCATAATTATTAATTCACCACAGTAACCGCGCCGTGGCAGTGTTTGTACTTCTTTCCAGAATTACAAGGGCACTTGTCGTTTCTTGAGACTTTGGGAAGTCTGCTATTTCTAGCAGAATGTAACCTATTGCCTATCTCTTGGTTATCTGCCAACTTAAAGTGCGCTAGGCGGTGAATGGTGAGTTCCTTCCATTTTTCAAGCATTGACTCAAACATCAAGAAAGCTTCGCGTTTAAATTCATTCAGTGGATCTTTCTGCCCCATGGCACGTAGGCTTATGCTTTGTCTTAGGCTCTCTAGAACTGAAAGGTGTTCCCTCCATAAATGATCAAGTGTCATTATCATCATTTGCTTCACGATCGTATTCCACAAATCTGTAGTGTGCTGACTGTTGAAATATTTTTCTTTCTCAGTAAAAAATTCTTGTATCTTATCATTTATATAATCCAAAGCTTCTTGTTTGTTTAAAAACTTTGCTAAATCTTCTTTATCAAGCGTTATTCCATACCTTGTATGGAATTCTTTGACTATATCTTCAATATAATCCTCATAATAGCCACTTTGGACTATACCTTCTATTACGCTCTCATTTACTTCGCTATATACTTCAAGTAAATCATTAATTTCGTTGCCTAAGATATTGTTTCTCTGCTTAAAAATAACTTTACGTTGGTTGTTGATTACGTCATCAAACTTAAGTAGAGATTTCCGCACGTCATAGTTTCTAGCTTCAACTTTCTTTTGTGCTTTCTCGAGTGCCTTATTGATCCATGGATGATGAATAGCTTCGTTATTCTTTAGCCCTACTTTTTGTAAAAAACTTCTCATTCTATCAGAGCCAAATATTCTCATTAGGTCATCTTCGAGCGATAAAAAGAACTTAGAAAGTCCAGGATCCCCCTGACGACCAGAACGGCCGCGTAATTGATCATCTATTCTCCTGCTTTCATGTCTTTCGGTTCCAACCACACATAAACCACCAGCTTTTATAGCAATTTCCTTATCTTTTTTTACTCTTTCAACTATTTCTTGGTATTTTTTTTCTCTTTCATCAGCATTTTTTATCTTCTTTAGCTCCACCTTTGCAATCATTTCAGCATTTCCACCAAGCTGAATATCAGTTCCACGTCCTGCCATGTTAGTTGCTATAGTGATACTACCTGGCACTCCAGCTTGCGCTATTATGTACGCCTCTTGTTCATGATAACGAGCATTTAATACTGAATGCTTAAGAGAATGGCTTTGCAAAAGCGCAGAAAGCTTCTCAGAGTTTTCGATGCTCACCGTGCCAACAAGGACCGGTTGAAGGCGTTTGTAGCATTCTTCTATAAACTTCAACACAGCATTAAATTTTTCCTTTTCTGTACCGTAAATTTCATCATCAATATCAACTCTTTTTACAGGTACATTGGTTGGAATTTTTACTACATTTAATCTGTATATATCACGAAACTCTTCTGCCTCTGTTGCTGCTGTTCCCGTCATTCCGGAAAGTTTATTGTACATACGAAAGTAATTCTGAAATGTGACCGATGCTAAAGTTTGGTTTTCATGCTGAATTTCAAGATTCTCCTTCGCTTCAAGTGCCTGATGAAGACCATCGGAATATCTCCTGCCCTCCATCATACGCCCAGTAAATTCATCAATAATCACTACCTTGCCATCCTTTACTATATAATCTTTATCAGCAGTAAACAGCTTATATGCACGTAATGCTTGGTCTATATAATGAGTCATTATCATGCTGTCAGTATCATAGAGCGAGGAATTTTCAGGAATGAGATTGTATGACCTTAGTAGTTCCTCCACTCGTGAAATACCATCTTCAGTCAAGAATACCGTTCTACCTTTTTCATCTACTTCATAATCGGAGTCAACTAATTTGGTTACTATTTTATTGATATGCTTATATATCTGATTGTTTTCCTCAACCGGGCCAGAAATAATAAGCGGAGTGCGAGCTTCATCAATGAGTATTGAGTCCACTTCATCAACTATTCCGTAGTGAAAGCCTCTCTGAACCATGTCTTCTTGAGAAAATTTCATATTGTCTCGCAGGTAATCAAAGGCAAGCTCGTTATTTGTGGAATACACGATATCTGCACTGTAAGCCTCTTTCCTCTCTTCGTCTGTCAAGTTATTCGTAATAAACGCAACAGAAACCCCAAGAGAATTATATAATTTGCTCATCCACTCTGTGTCTCGTTTTGCAAGATAGTCGTTAACAGTTACGACATGTACGCCTTTCCCTTCTAAGGAATTTAGATATGCTGCTAAAGTTGCAACGAGTGTCTTTCCCTCTCCTGTTTTCATTTCTGATATCATGCCATTGTGGAGCACCATTCCACCAATCAGTTGAACATCAAAGTGCCTCATGTTAAGAAATCTTCGAGAGGCTTCACGCACAACTGCAAATGCAGGTACGAGAAGATCATTTAACGTTTTCCCATTTTTCAATTCTCGATTGAATTCTTCAGTTTTACCAGCAAGCTCCTCATCAGATAAGCTCTGCATTTCTGTTTCTAATGCATTTATTTGCTGAACAATTTTCCTAAAGGATTTTATTATCTTCTTATTTGTTGACCCAAATATCTTTCTTATAAAAAAGAATGACAACGTAAAAATGAAAAATATAAGAATGGCTGTCAAAATTAGCGGAGAATCTAGCATAAACTTAAGTAAAGTCTTATTTAATATGAGATTATATTACTAAATGCAGCCTACAGCAATTACATATTAGATTTGGGGAGTCTTTGGAAAGTCTTTTTTAAATCAAGAATTAAGAGTTTGCCAGGCAATTCCTACCCTCGAAGGCCTTTCTATCAACACATAAAGACTCTATTGCATTATTTTAGGTGTTTGGTAATCTTTAATTCTAGATCAAACAAATTTATAGCAGCCTGTATGAGGTAACTAGTTATGCACGGTAATATCTACCAGCTAAAGGTATTGATGCTATTTTTGCATCGAGGAGTGCTCTATCAGCACTCTTTTCGCTTAGGTACAGAAATAGAAGAGGCCAGAAAATTCGATGATTTAGTATTTGAATGTACCCAAGGTAGTAAGAAAGTATACCGTTTTTTGCAGGCTAAACACACACAAGATGAAGATAACAAGAAAATTGGAGTAGGGAACTTACTTACAAAAGATAAAAGTGGTGAGTTTGGATTAGCAAAGTATTTTGTTTCTTACCTAAAGATCAAAAATAATCAAGATTTTGCAGATGGTAACCTGAAAGATTTTATTATCTGTACTAATATCGATTTTGATCTGGATCAAAGCACAGCACGAAACACAGTGAAGAAGTTGAGGGTAAAAACTTTAGGACCAAACGAGGAAATAGAAATTTTAGTTGAAGTAATCGACACTAGTGATGTCTTTTTTAAAGATGGTGGCACTAGATATAAGTTCTCTTATATTCACAATAACATGATTTCAGTAGTGCAACCAGCATTTGAAAGTGCTGTAGAAGAAGCGATGGAAGAATTAGAAGAGGAGATAAAAAAACTCCAAAACAAGCCAGATCAGAACTCAAAAAGGAAATTGGAAAGAAATCAGACGTGGCAACGTGAATTTGGACGAATGATGAATGAAGGTAGGTTGGAAGACAATATAAAAGAATTTTTTGATAAGTTAGTATTTGCAGTAAATCAGCCCAATGAAATAAAACTAGCGGATATTATCAAAAGTGAGCTAGGCGAGCAATTTAATGATATTGATAGACAGAATGTTTACGCTCGCTTCCAAGAAAAAATGCTAGATTGGTTGAAAGAAAAAGGGAGACGTTTTCTTACACATGAAGACGGAAGAGAATTCTTTCGCAAGATGAAAGAAGAAATCTTAGGAGGCTTTCGATTTGAGGTGAGAAATCCAGTAGGATCGTTCACTGGAAGGACAGAAGAATTACGAGAACTACACAAATTAATACAAAAAAGTCAAGGTGTAGCCACAGTAATATCGCATCTAGCTTCTATCAGTGGTTTGGGAGGAATCGGTAAGAATGAGTTAGTCAGAAAATATATTGAAAAGCACAATAAAGATTATGATAACAATATTATATGGATAAATGCCGAAACCTATGAAACTATGGTGCAGTCCTTTCTCAGATTAGCTAAAGGTCTTTTAGGCGTTCCTACAGAAGATAGGGATATTGAATCTATTGTAAGAGATATATACGCTTTTTTTGCAAAGAGAAAAAGTCTCTTTGTTTTTGATAACGCAGAAGAATATAGAAGTGAAGGTCAAGATGCTGGTATTAGTCAATTTTTACCGTCTCACTTTTTATCATCTGATGATAATAAACCTAGTGTTTTGATTACCTCTCGTAATCAAAAATGGGGAGATATAGAACCATTAAAATTGGGTACATTTACCGAACCAGAGTCAGTAGACTTCATTAGAAAAGCACTGGATATAAAGGATGGATCACAAGAAAATGAAATAAAGAATTTAGCAGAAACATTACAGCATTTTCCTTTAGCCCTGCAGCAGGCAGTTGCATACATAAAGGAAAGGGATGTAGCATTAAAGAATGTAGGCTTGAAGTTTGAAATTAGTGATTATTTAAAGAGGTATAAAGAGGAAGCAGAAAAATTACTTGATTTTAAGTTTCCTAAAGACAGCGACAATAGCTACACCAAGACAACTTTTATAACCTGGAGAATTACTATTGATAAAATCAAAGACAACACGGAGTATGGTCAGCAAGCCAAAGAAATTTTGGATATCATTGCCTATATTGCCTCTGACAACATTCCTGCAAAAATGTTTTTAGGGGTAGAACGCAATGAAGAAAAGTTAGGTGATGCTATCCAACTACTTAAGCAATATTCAATGATCAGCTCAGGAGAAGAGCAAAGCTCAGTCAATATTCACAGGTTAGTACAGCAAGTAACGAGAATAGAGTTGGAAAAACAAGATAAAGAAAAAGTTGTGGAAAAGACTTTTGAATTACTGAGAGAAAGCTTTCCTTATGGCAGTGATAAATTAGAAGACTGTGCTAAGAAACGACAATTATTACCACATTTAGAAGCATTTTTATCACATATAGATAACTGGCTAAAAGAAAATCCTTTAAAAAAACAAACAATAGAGAAGGATTATCTTGTAGATTTGTTAATGTGGATGGATAATGGACACTCTGATTTAGGTAATCCTAGAGGACAAAAGGAATTGCTTGAACGGGCTTTACCTATCCTTAAGAAACATTATGGCTCTGATCATTTTACAGTTGCCATAATACTAGAAGACCTCGGCAATTCTTGTGGTGCTTTGGGTAATCCTCAGAAACAAAAGGAATTGCTCGAACATGCTCTGCCCATCCTTAAGAAATATTATGGCTCTGATCATTTTGAAGTTGCTAGAGCACTAGTAAGTCTCGGTACCGCTTATAGGGCTTTAGGTAACCCTCAAAAAGCAAAAGAGTTGCTTGAACAGGCTTTACCTACCTTTAAGGAATATTATGGCTCTGATCACTTTACATTTGCTATAATATTAGGAAACCTCGGTATTGCTTGTAGTACTTTAGGCAATTATAAGAAGGCAAAAGAACTGCTTGAACAAGCCTTAGCAATTCAAGAGAAACATTATGGCTTTGACCATTTCGAAGTTGCTAGAGCACTGACAAACCTCGGTATCACTTATTGTGCTTTGGGTGGCCCTCAGAAAGCAAAAGAGTTACTTGAACGAGCCTTAGCAATTCAAGAGAAACATTATGGCTTTGATCATTTTGAAACTGCTAAAACACTGACGAACCTCGGTATCGCTTATTATGCTTTAGGCAACCCTCAGAAAGCAAAAGAGTTGCTTGAACGGGCTTTGCCTGTTTTTGAAAAATATTATGGGTCTGATCATTTTGAAGTTGCTAAATTATTGACAAACCTAGGTGCCACTTATAGGGCTCTAGGTGATTCTCAGGAGGCAAAAAAGTTACTTGGACAAGCTTTTACAATTCAAGAGAAACATTATGGGTCTGATCATTTTGAAGTTGCCAGGACGCTGATAAACCTCGGTATTACTTATTATGCTTTAGGTAATCCTCAGAAAACAAAAGAGTTGCTTGAACAGGCTTTACCTATTTTTGAGAAACATTACGGCTCCGATCATTTTACATTTGCTATAATACTAGAAAACCTAGGCAACGCTTATGGGGATTTAGGTAACCCTCAGAAAGCAAAAGAGTTGCTTGAACGGGCTTTACTTATTTTTGAGAAACGTGTTCGGTAGAAGCTGTAGCTTTACTCCTCTCGTTTGAGTTTTATTACTACAACTCCCCCTAAAGAACCGTGCTTGCAGATTTCCCGCACACGGCTCATCAATATTAGTTTTCACAGTCGTCCCTCTTATGCATATAAAGAAAAATGTATTTTTGGCTTTGGTAATGGATTTACTTCTACGTAGTGTACAAACTGTTCCCAGGTCATACTCTTTTTCTGACTACGCCGATTTATCCATTTAAATGCTAGCTTTCTTACTGATGTGTAAAATTGTTTCAAACACCAATAATTTCCGCTAATACCAAAGTAGTTATAGTGTCCTGTTAATTTAGCCTTCAGTACTTGCCACCAATCTTTAAGTCGAATACTTCCGCGGACTATTTTCAACCACTCCTTGATTTCTTTTAGTTTTCTGGCTAGATTTAACTTAGAGGTTTTATGTCCCATCATTAATCTACCACGACGACTTTTTGCACCATAGTGCGTAAACCCCAGAAAATTGAAACTTTCCGTCCTTCGTTTCTCTCTTATCGCTCGTTGCCACTCCCTCTTGCCAAACTTTACTACTCCGGTCTTGTTTTCAGATACTTCCAACCCAAATTTATTTAGCCTTTGTTTCAGTAATTCCAGAAATTCTTCCGCGTCTACCTTACTTTCGCAACAAACCACAAAATCATCGCAAAACCTTATTACTTGTATATATCCTCTGGATCTTGGTTTAAATTTCTTTTCTATCCATAAATCCAACACATAATGTAAGTATATATTTGCTAATACAGGACTTACTATACCGCCTTGTGGTGTACCTTGTTTTGTTGCTTCATAATTTCCAGCTTCGACTATCCCTGCCTTGAGAAACCGCTTTACTAACCACAGCAAATTTGGGTCAGTTATTCGTTCCCTTAGACACCTCATTAGCCATTTATGCTGTATATTATCGTAGAACTTCTTGATATCCACTTCTACAATGTAGTTTATTGGCTTGTACATAACTGCTTTATCTAGTGCATTTACCGCTTGATGACAGTTTCTTCCTGGTCGAAATCCATATGAGCTGTCCAGAAAGTTTGCCTCGTAAATATTTTCTAATATCTTCTTCAGCATAATCTGTACTAATTTATCCTCGGTCGATGGTATTCCGAGTCCGCGTTTCTCTTTACTTCCAGCTTTCGGTATATATACCCTCTTTACTGGTTGTGGTTGATATTGCTTCCTCTTCATACTTTCTACTAGCACTTCGAGTTTCTCATTCAGATTTTCTCCGTATGATTCCACTGTTATCTGGTCTACTCCACAAGCCTTGTTACGCTTCAGTTCTTTATAACATCTCGCAAGATTCTCTGTATTTATCAGATGGACTAACGATGTGAATTTTAGTCGCTTATCTTGCTTTGCTCTTACTGCTATCTGGTTTAGTTTATATCGCATGTTATTCCTACCTCCGTTGTATTGGCATAGCAATCCCTATTCCAGTTACTATATTGCTGATCGCTTCCCCTTGTACGTGGCTTTCCCACATTCTGAGTACTATCAATCAGTCCGACTTCCCCTGCATCTTCCGCTAGTTCTTGCCTTTGTTGACTTGTTCCAACGTACCTTAATAGGAATGCATGGGATCTCCCAAGTTCACTTGAAGTCCATTTCAATACATGGCACGGTCTCAGATCCCGATAGAGTGAGTGATAACTTGCCTTTACGTTATCCTTCATGCTGTCTTCCATGGCCATGAACATGTCGACCTCTATGTCTTCAGGTATTTCGGGACTCCACTCCTTCACTTCCGTTGTGCCCTGCATTGTCCATCCCACTAGCTCTATTACACTCGTTACCTCATGCAACATAGTGGTCTGTTCCAAACTGTTGGCTAGACTTTGTTTGTGTTGGATTTTCACCAACTGTTCTCCAAGCACTTCTTGGCGCACCATGATAACCTTACAGCATTTGAATATGCTTTTCACGCAAGAATAGCTCCTAGGGAAGCTGTTTATTTATTCAAGCTATATATAGAAAGAGGTGATCAGAGTGAAAACATGCAGTTAGTAAAAAATTTCAAATTGCCTTCTGGTGAAACACTATTGGAGTATTTTTTCAACAATAAATTATTTGATAGTGCTCAATCTTGTATAGATCTAGGAGCAAATGTTTCGCATAATGGGTCATCTTTACTGATACAAGCTCTTCAGAATCGAGATATAGAAGGTATCGGGTTTCTTTTACGAAACAGAGCAGACATTCCAAATAACGCAAACATTTCAAATAATAAGAAAAACTGTAAGTTGTATTTCCAAGTAGCGGTTGGATGTGTAGCGATGTTTTCGCTTGGTATGGGAGCTGCAGCCACGTTTACTCTAATTAAAATGTCTCCGCTAGTGTTAGTAATAGTAGCTGTGACCTTCTTTTTGACTGCAATAGCATCTATGTCTCTGTTTGTATTATATAAAAAAGTAAAAGGGGAACGCAAACACGAGGTAATTGTTAATAATGCTGTATTTAACATAAGTCTAGAAGAAGCAGCTAATGATTTGTTTAGCGGGTTATCAACTATAGCAGAAAGAGGAGCAGAAGCAGGTGCACTATACCTGGAAGTAAAGGAAAAGACTGAAAGTGTAGCTAAAAAAATGACATCCAAAAAGGAATTAATTGAAGCAAGATTTCAAAATATACAAGAAAATTTCATTAATAAGTTAAGTAATTTTGAAGAACTTCAAGGTGCTAGAGATTCTAGTACTTTAAAGAAATTCTATGCTGCTGTTAAAGATGTTCTAAAGATGTTCTAAAGATACGCTCCAGCATTCCTATTTCCAATTTACATCTATTATCGCTTGTTTACCATTTATCATTGGAAGTATCATATGCTATTTTTCAGGCAATAACTGATCCAACTCTTGGAAGTACAATTTTAACTGCCATAAGTGAAAGAAAATTGCCTGAAGATAAGCAGTGGGCTAAGGTATTAAAAAATACAGTACCAAACTTAATAAGAAATCAAGAAGTTGTGCGGAATGTTATAGTACCAACTCTTACTGATATTTTAAAGAGCCTATCAGAATCAAGAGAAGAAAGAAAATTTATAATCTATACTCTGGTCTGCCTGAAAGAAGTGATTGATGAAGTTTATACGACATCGGTACAAGAGTCATTGTATAGGATATTAGGAGTAGAACTTGCAAATAGTCTAAATGGTATGGTACAGGCAATAAGTAACCTATTAGGCTGCTATGGACACGAAGAAGTAGAACGTGCAAGAACCGCAAATGAGTTAGATTACAGAGTAGGTAAACTTACACCTGAAGAAACGCAGCAATTCGTTATAAACTTAGGAGAGAGAGTAGGATCTCTCAGGGAGTTTGAGGGTCGAGTTACAAATAAACAGTCAATTAGTAAATTGATAGATTATTGTTTGGACCCAAAACTGAATGATAGGGAAGCAGCCGCAACACTATTAAATTATATACTCACATGTACTGAAGATGGTCGTTATTTGGCCGCTGAAGCTGGTACTAATAATAATTTATCTAGCAACTCTAATGTTGTACTTATTACGCACGTGGCAGCAAATCGATCTGCACAGTTAGACTAGAGGCGGCTATATGGAAAAAAGTGAAGATAGTTTCAGAGATAAGCAAGCAAATGACAATTGATAGACTTAAACTATGTTCTCAATTTCTCAAAAAAATCCTTTAACAAAAAAGAGCATTCTGTTTCTAATATCCCACCATAAACTTCAGGTATATGGCTGCAAAATTGAAATATCTTAGCACCATTTTCAATTCCTCCACCTTTTGGATTATAAGCTCCAAAGTACAATCGTTTAATTCTGGCAAAGGAAATAGCTTGAGCACACATCGGACATGGTTCTAATGTTACGTACATATCAGCATCACAAAGCGTGGAAGTTGAAAATGCTTGTCTGATCGCTAACATCTCTGCATGTGCAGTTGGATCGCTGGATATATTGTGTGCAGAAGAAATGATATTGTCTCCACTCACTATTACAGCACCTATGGGCACCTCATCATTTTTTTGAGCGAGTTTGGCTTGCTCTATGGCAAGCTCCATATATTGATACTTAAACACTAGGCACTTATTTCTTATCAATTGCTGCTTTAACGAACGACACGAAAAGAGGATGAGGAGAAAACGGCTTTGATTGAAATTCTGGATGAAACTGCACACCAATAAACCACGGATGACTCTCTACCTCCACTGCCTCTATGCACGTTCCATCTTCTGATATGCCACTGCATAGCAGCCCATTTTTTTCCAAATCATCTTTATAATCTGAATTGATTATGTATCTATGCCTGTGTCTTTCTGAAATAGTAGTGTTACTATATGCATCCATCATTTTAGAGTTTGCATTTATATTACATTTGTATGCCCCAAGTCTCATGGTTCCACCAAGATCGTCATCTTGATCGCCAGCTAACTTAACGATTGGATGTTTACAGTTACGAAATTCTTCAGAGTGTACATCTTCAAGCTTAACAACATTACGAGCAAATTCAATAATTGCAAGCTGCATACCAAGGCAAATTCCGAAAAATGGGATATTATTTGTACGGGCATAATTTATTGCTAATATTTTACCCTCTACTCCGTCATCACCAAACCCCCCTGGAACAAGGATTGCATGAGAATTCTGTAATTTCTCTCCTATAAGTTTTTCATTTATAGGTTTTTCTTCCTTCTCTCTTGAGTTAACCCAATTTATCCTTACTTTGACTTTATTACTAATCGCACCATGATTTAATGCTTCAACTAGTGATTTATACGCATCAGGGAATTCGGTGTATTTTCCCACTATAGATACAGTAACTTCCTGTGTTGGGTGCCTTATGGAATGCACTATTTGATCCCATTCAGTCAAGCTTGGTTTTGGCTTACTTAAATGAAAGTGCTCCAAAATTTGCGTATCAAGCCCACATTGGCTATACAACACCGGTAACTCATATATATGACTCACATCAGGAGCAGGTATCACATTGGATAAAGAAACATTGCAAAGCTTAGCTATTTTCTCTCTTTGATTATCGAAAATTTCTTTCTCACTGCGGCATAATATAATATCTGGTTGTAACCCCGCGGAATTTAACTCTCGAACTGAATGCTGCGTTGGTTTTGTCTTTAATTCTTGCGCTGCAGTAAGATATGGTATTAAAGTTAAGTGAATAAGGATAACTCTTTGTTTTCCTAATGTGTAGTTAACTTGACGTATAGCCTCCAAAAATGGTTGGCTTTCAATGTCACCTACAGTTCCGCCTATTTCACATATTACAAAATCTAAACCTTCCGTACCATTAAAAATGAACGATTTGATCAAATCTGTCACATGAGGAATGACTTGCACAGTTTTGCCCAGATAATCACCACGCCTCTCTTTCTTCAATAACTCATGATATATCTTACCAGTTGTTATATTGTCATCTTTTGTTGCTTTAATTCCAGTAAAACGCTCATAATGCCCAAGATCCAAATCAGTTTCAGCACCATCTTCGGTAACAAATACCTCTCCGTGCTGAGTTGGGTTCATTGTCCCAGGATCAATGTTGAGATACGGGTCAAGTTTTCTGATACGGATCTTAAAACCGTGAGCTTGAAGAAGCGCACCAACGCTTGAAGCAACTAAGCCTTTACCAAGCGATGACACAACTCCACCTGTGACAAAGATAAATTTAGCTTCCTTCATTAATTTTCAAATGGAACAGAAGTAGATTCACTTTCTTGCTTTTTTTCTAATATAATTTTTTCTGCGATCGATTTTTTATGTACGTCTTTTGAACATAATCCTGACAATAGCAATGTATTTATAATAAACAATCCAGCAACAATAGCCGTTACTCTGCTGAGCGGGTTTTCAGAAGATTTCACTGGAATCATCGAGTTGACCCCCTGTTGTGTATTACTAAAACCACTTAACGAACTACTCCCAGGTGGCTGCAAGAGCACTAAAATTACTAACACAACAACCAATATTATTTGAAATATACTTAATACCGCTACTGACATTATAGATAGGGCTGAAAATAAAAATCTTAGCAGTACAAAGCACGTAAGTCAAGAACATCTGTCACCCAAGTAGTTTGAAATCTAAGTATGTATTTACTGCCTACCTTATTTTGATTAACATATGCATAAGACTTTGGGCTTAATATGTATCACATTTTAAAATACAAAGATTATGAACCAAAAATAGACGAAAGTGCTTTCATCGCAGGTGGTTCGCATATCATAGGCAAGGTTGAAATAGGAAGAGATGCAAGCATCTGGTTTAATTGTGTGGTCAGAGGGGACGTTGGATCAATAAAAATAGGTAATGGAACAAATATTCAAGATGGAACGGTAATTCATGTGGATAGAAACCCAGGTGGTGACACAATTATTGGCAGCATGGTAACAGTGGGACATTTTTGTGTGTTGCACGCATGCACGGTGCATGATAAGGCGTTTATTGGTATGGGCTCTACCGTGATGGACCATGCAGTTGTGGAGCCTGAAGCTATGGTAGCTGCTGGCTCACTGGTAACACACGGAAAAGTGATAAAAAGTGGTGAAATATGGGCTGGTAGACCAGCAAAATTCTTCAAAAAAATGTCGAATGAAGAAATTAAACATATTGCACAATCAGCACAAAATTATATTATGCTAATAAAAGAATACAAAAACTGAAGTTCGCGTCAAGTGTTTTACTTGACACGTACATTTCGGCTTAACCCTTGTTACTTCTTTTTCCCATTCTCATTTACTTCTTGTGCTTTTGCCCCATCTACTTAAGTACTAGGTAATACTGCATATGTAATACCACCGGCTACGAGTGCAGATGCTACTGCTATACCAATCATTACTAACATCTCTAACTTAACTGTACGTTCAAGTGCAGTAAATGCTATCAGTCCAGCAGCAAGACCCATACCAACAGTAGCAGTGTACCGTGCTCCATTGCCTTGTTTTAGTTGTTGAATTTTTTTGTTTTCAGCTTCTAATTCTTTATTTTCCTTCTTTAGCTTGTCAACTTCTTTCTCTTTAGCTGTTAAGTCTGCCTTCAGTTTGTCAACTTCAGCATTTGGCTGTTGTTGTTTTAGTTGTGCTATTTCTTTCTCTTTATCTGCTAATTGTTGCTTTAAGTCTGTAACTTCTTGTGTATTTTGTTGAGCTTTTAATGCTGTTATTTCCTCGTCTTTAGCTTGTAACTGTTGCTGTAAGTCCGCAACTTCTTGTGTATTTTGTTGAGCTTTTAATGCTATTATTTCCTCGTCTTTCTCTTTTAACTGCTGCTTACTCCGTTGTCGTCTTTCACTTGTTGATCCTTTTCCTTTTTTTGACTTAGTAACACCTTCTTGCTCATTAACAGAACCTTCACTTAATGTCGTGCTATCACTAGAAACAACACTTCGATTACCTTTATTGCCCGACGTAACCTCATTATCACCGGCAACCTGCATTGTATCATTAATCCCTTCAGACACAGGCGTGCTACTCGCATCAACATAATCATTTAAAGAATCTTGATTACCAACTGAAGAACCTTGAAACGACTGCTCTGTTCCTGATTCAATAGAGTTTTTATTTATAGTTCCTTCTTGATCAGATGTTATATCAGTTGGTGAAGTTGCTCCAGGTGAAAGATTTTGATTTGAATTATGCATATTTAACCTCAATATATATAATTAACATTACATAATACCCTTAGAACCTAAGGTCAAGTAATATTTTTATCATAGCATAGAAAATTTATGTTCGTAAACAAAAAATTTTGGCGTAAAATTGCCGTATTTACTTAATTGTGCTATAGCTAAAGTAATTTAGGTTTACCGACCATCGTCATTCCGCTGCTTGTTAGCGGGATCTAGAGATACCGCGGCGGTATAACGTTGCTAGCTTAAGGTTTAAAATTGAGAAATATTTATGTTAAAAGAAAAATACGGCTTTAAAGAAGTTGAAGACAAATGCAACATATTATGGGAAGGCAGTAAAGTTTATAAATGGAATGGTGAAAAGGATAACACTTTCACTATAGACACACCTCCACCGACAATATCGGGTAAATTGCATATTGGCCATATATTTAGCTATTGCCACACGGACTTTATTGCAAGGTTTCAACGCATGCTGGGAAAAGATGTTTTCTATCCGATTGGGTTTGATGATAACGGGCTTCCCACCGAAAGATTGGTTGAACAAACCTATAAAACCCGTGCAAAAGAAGTTGGCAGAGAAAAATTTATAGAGATGTGCCATGAGGTTATTGAGAAATCAAAGCAAGAATTCAAGGAATTATTTAAATCAGTTGGCATTAGTTATGACTGGGATTTGGAATATCACACGATCAGCAAGGAAACTGTGACGCTTTCACAGATGTCGTTTATTGATCTATATAATAAAGGGTATGCATATAGAAAAATGCAGCCCATCCTTTGGGACCCGGTTGATAAAACAGCAATTGCGCAAGCAGAAATAGAAGATAAAGTTTTTGAGTCATCCTTAAACACGATAGTTTTCTCTACTCAAGAAAATGAGCAGATCAATATTGCAACTACGCGACCTGAACTACTTCCAGCATGCGTTGCAGTTTTTTGTCATCCAGAGGATACGCGCTACACTCATCTGATCGGAAAAACAGCGGTAGTGCCAATAACAGAGGAGAAAGTTCCAATAATAGCAGATGATAAGGTTAAAATAGATAAAGGCACCGGGCTTGTTATGTGTTGTACATTCGGTGATGAACTCGACATATATTGGCAGCAAAAGCATAATCTACCGATGAAAATTATCATCGATCAGGATGGAAGGATGGACCTAGATGATGTCATTCCAGTGCTTGACACTGGAATCCAGGAAAAAGAGCCAATGCCAGCGATGACAGAGGAAGATATCATGTCAGCGTATGGTCAGAAAAAAGAAGAATGGATCCCAGTGTCTGGGCACTGGGATGACACCATAGGGGCTACTGGGATGACAGGAGAAAGGGCTACTCAGATGACAAAGGAAGGTGGGTGTGATCAGAAAGAAGAATGGATCCCAGTGTCAGCTACTCGGATGACAGACGATATACTAAATGAAATAAATGGATTGAAAGTTACAGCAGCAAGAAAGAGGATGATCGAAATCCTAACTAAAAAAGGACTTTTGATAGAAAGCACTAGCATTTCTCATTCTGTTAAGTGCGCAGAAAGATCTGGTGCACCACTTGAGATATTACCTACTTATCAATGGTTTATCAAGACCTTAGAGCAAAAAACTCAAGTATTAGATAAAGTAAAAGAATGCAATTGGCACCCAAGCAATATGCGTAAACGTATGGAAGTGTGGATAGAAGGGCTAAATTGGGACTGGTGCATTTCAAGGCAGCGCTATTTTGGTGTGCCATTTCCAGCATGGTATTCCAAACGTAAGGGAGAAGAAGGTAAAATTATTCTAGCTGAGATAAAGGACCTACCTATAGATCCACTCAAAGATTTGCCAAAAGGGTATAGCAAAGAAGAGGTTATCCCAGATCAAGATGTAATGGATACCTGGGCCACAAGTTCAATTACTCCTCAACTGAGTGCACTGGCAGTAAACAGTGAGTTTAGTTTACCAAATCATCGCTATGATACGATATTTCCTGCAGATCTGCGCAGCCAGAGCCATGAGATAATCAGAACTTGGGCTTTTTATACTATTTTAAAGGCACATTATCATGCAAATTCTTTACCTTGGAAAAACATTATGATCAGCGGTTGGTGTTTAGCAGATGATAAGAAAAAGATGAGTAAATCAAAGGGTAACATCATCACTCCTCATGTAATACTTGAAACTTATGGAGCTGATGTAGTGCGCTATTGGGCAGCGAACTCAAGGCTTGGAGTTGATACAGTCTACTCTGAAAATACATTCAAAATTGGCAAGCGCCTCGTTACAAAACTTTGGAACGCTAGCAAGTTCGTTTCCATGTTCATGGAAAAGCATCAAGTGATGAGCATAAATTCTGCTCACGAGACAATGGATAAGTGGATATTGTCTAAGTTATACAAAGTTATAGAAAGAGCAACGAACAACCTATTACAATTTGAATACTGCGAAGCTTTGGGCGTAATAGAGGAATTTTTTTGGAAGGATTTTTGTGATAGTTACTTGGAGTTAGTAAAAAAACGTGCGTACGGAAGCAGTTTAAGTGCAAAACAAAGCTTGGCGTATGTACTGAATATTATTTTGCGGTTATTTGCACCTTTCTTGCCTTACATTACAGAAGAGATATACCACCAGTTTTATAGTTATAATTCTGTACACAATCAAAGTAATTGGCCGAGCAAAGAAGAACTTATCTACGATAAATATTCAGAGGAAATGGGAGATAATGTTATTCAGATATTAAACATTATCAGAAAGATAAAGGCAGATAATAATGTATCAGTTAAGCATTTGATAAAAAAATTGGTGATAAAAGCGAGCGTACAAGAGGATAAATTGAATCAATCCGCACAGAATGATTTGCAGGCAGTTTGCAATGCGGAAACGATAGAGTGGATGCAGTCTGAGCTTGAAACTGAAGACGGAAAATACATAGTGAATATAGACTTATACTGATTTTTATAGCTTTACTTCCTTTAATATCCATGCTATTGTAATCATTATTAGTATGAGGGAATAATGAGGGATTTGTATAGTAAAACCAATGCACCATATCTTATAGCTGGTGCTCTTGCTACTTTGGTATTGCTTGCGTCTGGGACACTTGCTGTTGCCCCTTATGTTAAGTTCTTGTCTTCAGTTGCAGCTTTTAATGTAGCTCTTCCTGTTGCTTTGAGTTTGTCTATACTTTCTGTTCTGGTGCTTGTACTTTCATGTAAAATGATCAGCCAGAATAAAAAGCTTGATGCACAAAAAGCAGAACCTAATGAAAAAAATGGATTAGCTAAAGAGCAAGAAAATATAATACAAAGCTTAGAGCCTCAAATCAAAGAGCTAAATAAGAGGCTTAGTAGTCAATACAATGAAATTGTAAAGCTAATTGGTAGTGCTGCAAAAAAAGATGAAGTGGAAGAGCTAATTAGTAGTTTCACGGCAAAATTAGATGAAATTTCAAAGCAAGCTAATAATGCTACAACAAAAGGTGAAATGGAAGAGCTAAGTAAGAAGCTTAGCGATGAAATGGAAAAGCTAATTGGTAGTCTCATAACAAAAGAGGAATTAGAAGAAAGGCTTGGTAGTCTCATAAAGAAAGTTGAAGTAAAAGAAGAGCTGCGGATGAAGTTTTATGGAAAAGATGAAGAAAGAGGAAAGATAACATTTGATGATGTTATACTTCAAAACGATATAAAACAAAAGTTGATAAGGATTTGTGAACCAAATGCTCTAGAAAAAGGAGAAGGATACATTTTGTATGGTCCACCAGGAACTGGTAAGACTATGACTGCTAAGGCGATTGCAAGTGAAACTAGATTCAAATCTGCATTTATAAGTGTTTCTGGATCTGATTTGCTTAATGTGTCAAATATAAATAAGGTTTTTGAGAAAGCAAAAAAAAACACTCCTTGTATAATTTTTATAGATGAAATTGATAGCATTGGCAAAATACGCAGTGATAATAATGTAGAATCTTTAAATAATTTATTAGCTGAATTGGATGGATTTGAATTTAGAAAAGGTGTGACGGTGATTGCTGCAACTAATCGTATAGAAGAGTTAGATGAAGCAAATGGTTTAATTAAAAATCAATCTTTTGAGTTAGATGGGATAAGAAAAGATTGTAATAATGAAGTAAAAAGTTTAAGAAATTCACTTTTAGAACGAGACAGTCAAATAGAAGATTTTTTGAAAGAGAAAGAAAAACAAGTGAATTTTGCGCAACTGTTGATAAGATGCGTAACAGACAATATAGAAGAACCAATAAGAAATAATGATGGAAAAGCAATATTAGATACGATTCAAATATTAAAGTCTGCGTTACAAGGAGAAATTGCACGGCTTTTGCCAGACGAAACGCCTTCTTCTTCGCTGGAAGATCTTGGATATGAATCATTATTTGTCAGTCGCTCATCCACCCCGACCAAGTTGCCAAATTCACTATTGACAGAATCTTATGAACGCAGTCAGTTCAATCAGAGTGAAAGTATTTGCAAAACACAACAATGAGTCTTATTATAAGATAAATCATGCAAGATAATGAACCCAATAATATGCGCACTGGATACACAAGACTTAAATAAGGCTATTTCTCTAGCTAATGCTCTGCGTGGTAAAGTTGGCATGGTAAAGCTGGGATTAGAATTTTTTGCTGCTCAAGGTCTTTCTGGAGTGCAAGAAGTTGCAAAATGCAATGTACCAATTTTTTTAGATCTGAAATTGCATGACATTCCAAACACTGTAGCCAAAACAGTTGAAGTAATAAAAGTTCTGAACATTGAAATGTTAACTCTGCACATCAGCGGTGGAACAAAAATGCT
Organism: Wolbachia endosymbiont (group A) of Andrena fulva; assembly: GCF_964026815.1. Taxonomy (NCBI): domain Bacteria; kingdom Pseudomonadati; phylum Pseudomonadota; class Alphaproteobacteria; order Rickettsiales; family Anaplasmataceae; genus Wolbachia; species Wolbachia endosymbiont (group A) of Andrena fulva. The sequence goes on along the minus strand of NZ_OZ034701.1, from coordinate 862,811 downwards.
TGAAGAAGCGCTAAGTGTAGTGCAAGGCACAAAAATAAAGCTGATTGGAGTGACAGTGCTAACTAGTATGAGCAATGAGGATTTAAACGAGCTTGGAGTAGCAAGAGAGGCAAAATCACAGGTAATTTTGCTTGCAAAGCTTGCAAAAAAGATTGGACTCCATGGAGTAGTCTGTTCTGCACTAGAAGCTCAAGAAGTGCGCCGAGAATGCGGTGAAGACTTTAAAATTATTACTCCAGGAATTCGTATAGATCCAGGTCATGACGACCAAAAAAGAACAGCAACACCAAAAGAAGCAATAAATTCAGGAGCTGATTATATCGTCATTGGCAGACCCATTACAAAAACTACAAGTAGTGCGGAGCTAATATTGAAATCCATGAAAGAATTTTAATATAATAACTTAATTTATAAAAATACTAACATATTAATTAGGAATAAGCATGAGTAATATCAATAGAATAATACGCGAAGTAATGTTCGGTAGAAGCTGTAGCTTTACTCCTCTCGTTTGAGTTTTATTACTACAACTCCCCCTAAAGAACCGTGCTTGCAGATTTCCCGCACACGGCTCATCAATATTAGTTTTCACAGTCGTCCCTCTTATGCATATAAAGAAAAATGTATTTTTGGCTTTGGTAATGGATTTACTTCTACGTAGTGTACAAACTGTTCCCAGGTCATACTCTTTTTCTGACTACGCCGATTTATCCATTTAAATGCTAGCTTTCTTACTGATGTGTAAAATTGTTTCAAACACCAATAATTTCCGCTAATACCAAAGTAGTTATAGTGTCCTGTTAATTTAGCCTTCAGTACTTGCCACCAATCTTTAAGTCGAATACTTCCGCGGACTATTTTCAACCACTCCTTGATTTCTTTTAGTTTTCTGGCTAGATTTAACTTAGAGGTTTTATGTCCCATCATTAATCTACCACGACGACTTTTTGCACCATAGTGCGTAAACCCCAGAAAATTGAAACTTTCCGTCCTTCGTTTCTCTCTTATCGCTCGTTGCCACTCCCTCTTGCCAAACTTTACTACTCCGGTCTTGTTTTCAGATACTTCCAACCCAAATTTATTTAGCCTTTGTTTCAGTAATTCCAGAAATTCTTCCGCGTCTACCTTACTTTCGCAACAAACCACAAAATCATCGCAAAACCTTATTACTTGTATATATCCTCTGGATCTTGGTTTAAATTTCTTTTCTATCCATAAATCCAACACATAATGTAAGTATATATTTGCTAATACAGGACTTACTATACCGCCTTGTGGTGTACCTTGTTTTGTTGCTTCATAATTTCCAGCTTCGACTATCCCTGCCTTGAGAAACCGCTTTACTAACCACAGCAAATTTGGGTCAGTTATTCGTTCCCTTAGACACCTCATTAGCCATTTATGCTGTATATTATCGTAGAACTTCTTGATATCCACTTCTACAATGTAGTTTATTGGCTTGTACATAACTGCTTTATCTAGTGCATTTACCGCTTGATGACAGTTTCTTCCTGGTCGAAATCCATATGAGCTGTCCAGAAAGTTTGCCTCGTAAATATTTTCTAATATCTTCTTCAGCATAATCTGTACTAATTTATCCTCGGTCGATGGTATTCCGAGTCCGCGTTTCTCTTTACTTCCAGCTTTCGGTATATATACCCTCTTTACTGGTTGTGGTTGATATTGCTTCCTCTTCATACTTTCTACTAGCACTTCGAGTTTCTCATTCAGATTTTCTCCGTATGATTCCACTGTTATCTGGTCTACTCCACAAGCCTTGTTACGCTTCAGTTCTTTATAACATCTCGCAAGATTCTCTGTATTTATCAGATGGACTAACGATGTGAATTTTAGTCGCTTATCTTGCTTTGCTCTTACTGCTATCTGGTTTAGTTTATATCGCATGTTATTCCTACCTCCGTTGTATTGGCATAGCAATCCCTATTCCAGTTACTATATTGCTGATCGCTTCCCCTTGTACGTGGCTTTCCCACATTCTGAGTACTATCAATCAGTCCGACTTCCCCTGCATCTTCCGCTAGTTCTTGCCTTTGTTGACTTGTTCCAACGTACCTTAATAGGAATGCATGGGATCTCCCAAGTTCACTTGAAGTCCATTTCAATACATGGCACGGTCTCAGATCCCGATAGAGTGAGTGATAACTTGCCTTTACGTTATCCTTCATGCTGTCTTCCATGGCCATGAACATGTCGACCTCTATGTCTTCAGGTATTTCGGGACTCCACTCCTTCACTTCCGTTGTGCCCTGCATTGTCCATCCCACTAGCTCTATTACACTCGTTACCTCATGCAACATAGTGGTCTGTTCCAAACTGTTGGCTAGACTTTGTTTGTGTTGGATTTTCACCAACTGTTCTCCAAGCACTTCTTGGCGCACCTTGGCCCTGACCATTTCGAAGTTGCTAGAACGCTGACAAACCTAGGTATTACTTATGGGGATTTAGGTAATCATAAGAAAAAAAAGGAGTTGTTTGAACGGGCTTTAGCAATTCAAGAGAAACACTATGGGCTTGATCATTTTCAAGTCGCCATTGCAATGACAAACCTCGGTAACACTTATGGGGCTTTAGGTGATCACAAGAAAGCAAAAGAGTTGCTTGAACAGGCTTCATTTATCCTTGAGAAACATCATAGCCATGATTACTTCTGAAGTTGTTGAACTATGGGAAATTCTAGGCAACGCTTATGGGGCTTTAGGCGAACCCCAGAAGGCACAAAAGTTTCTTGAGCGAGCTTTACCTATTTTTGAGAAACATTATGGCCCTGATCACTTTAAAGTTGCTAGAGTACTGGTGAGTCTCGGTAACGCTTACAAGGATTTATGTAACCCTCATAAAGCTAAAGAGCTGCTTGAAAGGGCTCTAGCGATTCAAAAGAAGCATTATGGGCCTGATCATTTTGAAGTTGCTAGAACACTAGCAAATCTAGGTAATGTTTACAGGGATTTAGGTAATCCTCAGAAAGCTAAAGAGTTGTTTGAGCGGGTTTCACCTGTTTTTGAGAAACACTATGGTTCTGGTCATATTCAAGTTGCTAAGCTACTGGTAAGCCACGGTGGCACTCATGGGGATTTAGGTGACCATAAGGAAAAAAAGGAGCTGCTTGAACAGGCCTTTCCTATTTTTGAAGAACATTACGGCCCTGATCATCCGGAAGTTGCCAAACTACTGGCAGACTTATGTGAAGTTTATGGTACCTTAGGTGACCACAAGAAACAACAGGAGTCGTTTGCACGGGCTGTATCTATCTTTAAGGAACATCAGAGTCCTAATCATTTCTGAAGTTGCTAAACTGCTGGCAGAATTAGACAAAGTTTAGGTTTTGAGCAATACTAGACTAACAACAACTCATTTGAGCTACACTTCCAAAACTAATCTGTTTGGATCTTCTATGTAATTTTTTACCTTAACAAGGAAAGTTACTGCTCCTTTGCCGTCAACTATTCTGTGGTCGTAAGAGAGAGCAATGTACATCATAGGTCTGATTTCTACTGCATTACCAACAGCAACTGGCCTGTTTTGTATTGAATGCATTCCAAGTATTCCAGATTGCGGAGGGTTTATTATCGGAGTGGAAAGAAGTGAACCGTATACTCCACCGTTTGAGATGGTAAATGTTGCACCTTCCATTTCTGATACTTGTAATTTACCCTCACGAGCTTTTTTGCCAAGAGCAACTAAAGTCAACTCAATTTCTGCAAATGACATCTGATCGGCACCCCGAATAACTGGTACAACAAGACCTTTATCGGTGCCAACAGCAACACCTACGTCATAGTAATGTTTATATATGATTTCATCGCCTGAGATTTCAGCGTTAATTTCAGCAATTTCTTTCAATGCTTGCACCGCTGCCTTTATAAAAAACGACATAAAACCAAGTTTTATTCCATATTTTTTTTCAAAGGCGTCCTTATATTTTGCTCTTAGATCCATGACATTCTTCATGTCAATTTCATTGAACGTGGTCAGTATTGCAGCAGTATTTTGCGATGCTTTCAAACGAGCGGCAATTACTTGCCTTATTTTGCTCATTTTTACTCGTTCCTCTCTTTGCTCTCCATTTACTACACTTTTTGGCAATTCATATTGTTTTATTGCAGGTTGTTCAGCTTTGTTCATATGGCCTATCACATCTGCTTTTGTTATTCTGCCTCCCATGCCAGTTCCTTTGACGCTTTCTGCACTGATTGCATTTTCTTCCATAATTTTACGAGCTGATGGAGCATCTTTTTTAGCAGCACTTTCGCTTTTATCTTCTTTTCTCGCTTCCTCTTTTACTTCTCCCATGGAAAGCTTCGCTAACAATTGATCAGGACTTATTACATCATCTTCTTTTATAAGAAATTCAGTTATTTGCCCTGAAGCTTCTGCAGTTAATTCGAGTGCTGTTTTGTCAGTTTCAATTTCAAAGATCAAGTCATCTACTTTTACTGCTTCTCCAATACCCTTCTTTATTTTTACTATACCTTCTGTAACTGATTCACCACCAAGAGTTTTTGGTGCTCTGATTTCTATAATTTTGCTCATAAAACAACTTCCGTATAAAACTTTCTATAGATTTATACATGAAAAGAGACATGTAATAAACTAATAAATTCATTGAGGCTCTTATCATTTAGAAGTGACAAACGGATAACATATTCCCAAATGTCATTCCAGCACGTGACGCTAGGCCATAAAAATTCCTTGACAAGCTTTGTCAGCCCCCCTATCATGGTACTGAAGCTATTTATTTATCTTCGCAATCTGTGCAGGTTAATGACAAAAAACTTAGGGTATTTGGCGTCTCATGTTTAATTTTTCGCACTACGTGCATCGCATGTCTTTAAAAATTTTTAGGTTTTTACCTATATAAGCCGAAACGCGCTTACAAAGCGTTTAAGACAGCAAAAAACGTCAAATTGACAAGGGAGAATTTGAATGCTAGCTACTACGGGGTTTCTTTGCCTTTTTTCCTGCTTAGTAAATTTCTTAAACACTTGCGGTGTAGGTTAGTTGCAAGTTAAAAGCAGCTAAATCGCTCTTAATCAAGCGTTTTAGAATAAAAAAAACGCCGATATTTTAGTACATAGTAAATAGCCAACCACCACGGGGCTTCTTTTGCCTTTTTTTTCGCTTGGTAAATTTTTTAATATTTATAGCTAAACGACAACCGTCATCCCGCTGCTTGTTAGCGGGATCTAGAGATACCGTGACGGTATGACGGTTCGCGGTGGTATGACGATAAGGTTTATACCTTGTCATGCAAGTACTAGAATCCAGTAAGCTTATTTATGCATATAAAAGGTTATTATTTTGTAAAGTCAAAGTTGCTTTTGGTTTTAAGTTAAAGTACAATAAATGCAAAGGTTTATATAAACTGGATCCAAGTAGTTAGCTACTTGAATGACATCAGACAAACAATCGTACACATGCTAGTCAAAATAGGCACCAGAGGAAGCAAGCTTGCAGTTGCCCAGGCTTTGGAAGCAAAACAAAAGTTGCTGGATTCTTTTCCTAACTTATCTATTGAAATTATTAAAATAAAAACTTCTGGAGATAAGTATGCAAACGCAAATCTTGCTGAAATAGGAGGTAAAGGATTATTCATTAAAGAAATTGAGACTGAATTGCTCGAAAATAATATAGACATGGCAGTTCACTCGCTAAAGGATGTGCCTGCGTTTTTCTCAGGGGGTTTAACAATTTCTTGTGTTTTAGAAAGGCTAAGTTCATGCGATGCGTTTATTTCTCATAAACACAATAGCCTTGAGTCTTTGCCACAGCAGGCTACTATTGCCACTTCTTCAATAAGAAGAAAAGTTCAGTTGTTAAATGTTAGACCAGATCTAAATATAATATCGCTACGTGGAAATGTAACAACCAGATTGCAAAATCAAAGTTTTGATGGAATAATTCTAGCTGAAGCAGGACTCATAAGATTAGAAAAACATCACTTGATTACAGAGGTATTGCCACCAAAAGTTATGTTAAGTGCAGTGGGGCAGGGGGCGGTTTGTATTCAATGTAGAAGGAATGATGTAAAAATTATCGATCTTTTAGAGAAAATTAATAATAATATGTCTTTTATAGGAGTGAAATCAGAGCGCAGTTTTATGAAGACAGTGAATGGTTCATGTTTTACACCACTTGCAGCTTTGGCTGAATATGTGAGCGAAAATATGCTACACCTTCGTTGTATGTTAGCAAGTGGAAAAAATATATACTTCACTGAGCGCACTTCATTTATAGAAGATGCGGAGAAAATGGGTATGGATGCAGGATTAGAGTTGAAATCAAAATGCTTATAAGCTTACCTAAAGTACGTGGAATCTATCGTTATGATGTCTTAATGTCTAAAGCGACGTGGTTAAATGTTGGTGGACGAGCTGATGTATTATTTAAACCATGTGATATTGAAGATTTAACATACTTGATTAAAAATACTGAACTGCCAGTTAGCGTTATTGGTGCAACATCCAACATAATAGTGCGAGATAGTGGCATTCGAGGAATAACAGTAAAATTAGGTAAGGAGTTTGCATATATTAAAAGTAAGGGTAACAACTCTATTGTAGCTGGGGGAGCTGTGCTGCTCAGCAACCTTGCTCACTTTGCGGGAAATCAGCAGATTAGTGGGTTGGAGTTTCTAGTTGGAATTCCAGGAACAGTTGGTGGCGGAATAGAAATGAATGCAGGTGCATATGGTAGTGATATCGCAAGTGTTGTACAATCCATAAAAGCAGTGAATCTAGAGGATGGAAACCTATATGAGTTCTCCAGCGAAGAAATGGGGTATTTTTACCGTGGACATAGCCTAAAAGGAAATTGGATTTTTGTTGAAGCTGAGTTTAAAGGAGTAAACTCAGAGTATGAGCTTATACTGCAAAGGTTAAAGGAAGTTATTGAGAGGAAAAATAAAAGCCAGCCAATAAGAGGAAAAACTGCTGGGTGCATATTCAAAAATCCAAAAAACTACCGAGCATGGGAGTTAATTGATAAATCTGGCTGCCTAGGGTTAAATATTGGTGGAGCTAGAATCTCTAAGAAACATTGTAACTTCTTGCTCAATTACGATAATGCAACTGCATCTGACTTGGAAAACCTTGGCAACAAAGTAAAAGATGCAGTAAAGGATAAATTTAATGTTGAACTTGAGTGGGAAATAAGGGTTTTGGGTAGCTATTAGATAGTTTTTATAGCTTATGTATATTCGTTCAGGAGAACGGCAAATAAGGTAAACAAGTAATCTAAAAAAATAATCATAGAGAAACCGTGAGGTAATGTGGTTAATCTTGTAGAACTTTGCAAGAATCTAGAGAGAAAAATAGCAAAGTTATACCAATTCTCATTATTAGTGAATCAAATAAGCGATATTGTAGAGTTATTTAATTGTGGAGTGAGAAAGAAAGGCAATAGTATGGCTTTTTTTCCATTGTTATCTATCCGTTTATTGTGCAGTGGGAATTGGTATTAGCTGAACGGACACTATTGTTATACTATATCTTATATACAATTGTGCAATATGGACAATGGCAACAAATTTACTAGCGAAATTCAGTGATTTATGATTGATAATTAAAGTTCTTAATTAGTAACCGTTCACACTTAATTCTTCAATCTCACTAATAGAAAGGCCAGTAAATTTGACAATAGTGTTGACATCAACATTGTTAGCCAGCATTGCTTTTGCGACTTCGATTTTTCCTTCGATTTTTCCTTCAATTTTCCCTTCCTCTTTACCGATTTTGATGCCTCTTTCTTCGCCAATTTGGATGCCTTTTTCAGTAGCAAGGTCAAGTCTGTATTCAAGAATGGCTTCTTCTTTCCGTAGATCCATTATTCTTTCTTCATAAGCTACTAAATCTTTTTCATTCCAGCTAAACCTGTCTAATTCATCGTAGGCTAACTTTATTATTGGTGCTTTTTCTGCTATTTTCCTTAAGTCTTCTTCCGTAGTTTCATCTGCATATTTGAAGAAAAATAACCAACGATCCACTATGCTTTCTAGCTGTTCTTCCTTATTCTTAGGAAATTTAGGTAGTTCAATAAATACAAATTGAAAATCTTTTAAGTCATGCTCATTGGTTTTCTCATCTCTTATAGTGTGGCTGGATATATAATCAAGCTTATCAGGAAATAAATTACAATTAGAGATAGCAATAAAGAAAACCTTCTTTAAATCAATGTACTTACCAGATTTATCAGCTTGCCTTGAGTAAGCCTTAGCAGCATATAATTGAGCTCGTTTTTCGAAGCCTTTATCGCGAGTAAGCTGCATTTCAATCACATACCTGGCCCCACTAGAATCCCTGCAAAGAACATCAACTATACTTTGTTTATCAGATGCAATTTCAGGATCCATTATAGTACTGAGGAATTCCACTTCTTGTATAGTATTTATCTCAGTAAACCCTAAAATATCATTCAAAAAATGTATGAGAATATTCTTATTTTTTTCAGTGCCAAATATTTTTTTGAAGGTCAAATCCAGCTTAGGGTCGAGAAACTTAGATAAAGCCATAGCCAAAGTGCTTAAAAATATTAATAATTATACACTATTATTAACAATTATTCAACCATATTTTTGAAGATAGCTATGCCGCCGCGGCGCTAACAGGTAGCGGAATGACGAATTACTTAACCGTCATACCGCGATTCATTCGCGGTATCTCGGCATAGATTCCGCTAATTAGTAGCGGAATGACGATTGTGTATCGTGTTTTGCTAAAAATCACAGAATGCAGTCTGGTTACCTTAATTAGAAGTTTAGCTTTAACTTTAAATGGACTACTCAACCGTGACAGACTTAGCTAAATTTCTTGGACAATCTGCATCTAACCCTTTTTTTGCTGCAGTAAAGTAAGCAAGGAATTGCATAGCAACACTGTAGATGATTGGAGAGATAAAATTATCAGTGTCTGGAAGTTGCACCACATCTGCGCAAACTCCCCTTAGGAATGGCGCTCCTTGTTTATCACTGAAGGCAATTACTTTGCCTTTTCTTGCAATAATCTCTTGTATATTAGATAGCGTTTTAAAGAATAAATCATCATAAGGGATAATTGCTATAACAAGCACAGTAGAGTCTATTAAAGCAATAGAACCGTGCTTCATTTCTCCCGCTGCAATACCAATTGTATTGATGTATGAAAGCTCTTTTATCTTCAATGCACCTTCCATTGCAACTCCGTATGAACTTCCTCTGCCAATTAAAATAACGTTATTGTGTTCTAATATGCTGCCTGATATATGTTGTATTTTCATCACATTTAAAACATGCTCAACATACTTGGGAATAGAGTTAATAGCGTTGCTTAGCTGTTTTATTCTCTCTCCACCCAGTATACCTTTTATTTTTCCAAGCTCCACGGCAAAGCATGCTAAAGTTGCAAGTTGCGCAGAAAAGGTTTTTGTTGAAGCAACACCAATTTCTTGCCCAGCAAGAGTATGTAACACAATATCTGAGATCTTTTCAATGCTGCTGCTAAATGTATTAGTTATACTTATGATTGTTTGCTTCTGTGATTTCGCATAACGCAGCGCTTCTATGGTATCTGCAGTTTCGCCAGATTGAGAGATAAATAACCCAATGCTGCCTTCTTCCAGCTTGACGTTGCTATACCTAAATTCTGATGAGATTTCTAGATATACTCGAACTTGAGCGACATTTTCCAGCCAATACTTTGCTATTAGCCCAGCAAAATAAGATGACCCGCATCCAACTATAGTAATGTAACTCAGCTCAGAAAACAATTTTTTGTTAGCAAATATTACCTCTTTATATTGCTTGTAAAATTGATTTATTGTTTTGTTTAATGCACGCGGTTGCTCAAAAATCTCTTTTAACATGAAGCTAGGGTAACCATTTTTGCTAATTAGAAAATCACTTGGACTACTATTTTCTATACTGCGTTTAACTTGTGTACCATTGTTGTATATACTAACTCCACTAGATTTTATCACTGCAATGTCATCATCTTCCAAATGCGATATTTTTTCCACAAATGCACTTAAAGCATTAGAGTCAGATGCAGCAAACACTGTGTTACAGTTATAGCCTATTGCTAAAGGCAAATTTCTCTTCGCAACAAATAAGGCGTCTGGATATTCTGCAAATAATAAGACCAAGGCAAATGAGCCGTGTAGGTTGTTTAAACACTTAAATAGAGAATCAACTGGCGACAATCCTTCATCAAGATATAAGGTTAGCATGTTTGGTATGATCTCTGTGTCAGTGTCAGTATGGAATGACATGCCCCTTTCTTCTAGGCCCTTTTTTAGCAGATTGTAATTCTCAATTATGCCGTTATGAGCAACAACAACGTTATTTGTACGAATGGGGTGAGCATTTTTAAGGCCTGGGACTCCATGTGTAGCCCAGCGAGTATGTGCTATACCAACTGTACTGTGAGACATCTTGCTGTCATCAACAACTTCACATAACCTTTCGACTTTACCTTCTGATTTTTTGACTTCTATCTTACCTTCGTTATTTATGATTGCTATACCTGAGGAATCATATCCCCTATATTCCAATTTTTGTAACCCAGTTAGTAAGGTTGGTATTACTGAATCACCGCTACTTACTACACCAAATATTCCGCACACAAATGGATCACCAAACAAACTTTTTTCTAAACATGTTAAGCATTTTTGCCTTTATTACTGGTTGATTTATATTCTTTTTATCATTCTTTCGATTTTACCTTTTTAATTGGTTTAGCTGCTACTTTTTGAGTTTCTTTGCTTAAAACCTCAGATATAGCGGACTTTAGAACTTTTATCTCAACTTTTGGTGCTATTTCTATTATAAATTGTGCATTTGCCTCATCAACTTTATTAACTTCACCTATTATTCCACCAGAAGTAATGACTGTATCACCACGTTTTATTTGATCTATCATCTTTCTATGTTCTTTTAGTTTTTTTTGTTGCGGGCGAATAATGAGAAAATAAAATACCACAAATATTAAAATCAATGGAGTAAAACTAGCAAAAGATGCGCCGATACTTGATGTATTGCTAGTTGCATCTGCTGCAAAAACTTCAGAAATGAGCATATTTAATCCTAATTGTTAATGATAAAAACAAACCTATTTAAGTATTAATTACAATACCATGCCATGTCAAGTTTGGTGAAGGCGTTTCTCAATACCGGCAATAATACTGCGAATTCTAAGTTATGCTAAAACTAATATGGCGGGAGTGATGAGACTTGAACTCACGACCTCATGCGTGACAGGCATGCGCTCTAACCAACTGAGCTACACCCCCCTAATTTCTTTTTAGCGTTTTCGGGCTTCAACTTTAAAGCTAATAAACATGTTGCCCTTTGTCAATATTTTTTGTTTGCGCTTTGCTGTCTTTTCTATTACTATGTAAATAATTTAATTTCACACATGGCTTGTACAAGTAGTCCCATTAGGGTTATGCCATGGAAGATAAACTATTTGGAGGAATGATATATGACAAATTTGCCTAAAGTCACTGTGCGTGATTTAGCTGAATCTGGTGTACATTTTGGTCACAAAATTAGTCGCTGGAACGCAAAAATGGCTCCATACATATATGGAGTGCATCAAGAAAATCGTATACATATAATTGATTTGCGAAAAACACTACCATTGCTACAGGTGGCCATGAAGGCTTTATATGACGTTGCATTTCAAGGTGGTCGCATTCTATTTGTTGGTACAAAGTTTCAAGCTTTTGATATTATTGCAAGTGAAGCGATTCGTTGTGGTCAATATTATGTGAATCATCGTTGGCTTGGTGGTATGCTTACTAATTGGGGCACTGTTTCTTCTTCGATAAAAACCTTGATGCAATATGAGAAAATATTAAATGACGAGGATAGCATTTTAACAAAGAAAGAATTGGGAAACATTGAAAAGAAAAAGCAAAAGCTTGATAAGGCGCTTGGCGGTATTAGAGAAATGGGAGCAATTCCTGATATCTTATTCATCATTGATACTAATAAAGAGCATATAGCGGTTAAGGAGGCTAAGAAGTTAGGAATTCCAATAGTTGCAATACTTGATACTAATTCTGATCCAGATGGTATTACTTATCTAATACCTGGAAATGATGACTCAAGAAAATCAATAGAGCTCTATTGTAAATTAGCTACCGACTCTATATTAGCTGGAATAGAGTCTAGTCTAGCAAAATCTGGAGTTAAGATTGATGATATAAGGGGTGATGAGTTTATTCAAGAAAAAGAAGATGGTATTGTGCAAACTAAAAGGAGACGTAGTAAAGTTTACAAAGAAGAAGAAAGGGAGGTAGTAACAAATGAAGATGAATCCAGATGATATAAGAGAATTACGTGATAGAACAGGGCTTGGCTTAAGTGACTGTAAAAAAGCATTAGAAGAATGTGATGGTGACATTAAGAAAGCCGTTGATAAGTTACGTACAATAGGTCTTGCTAAAGCTGACAAAAAATCTGATAGAGTAGCTTCAGATGGGCTCGTTGCTATGTGTTTGACTGAAAATTGTGGTGTATTGATTGAACTCAATTGCGAAACCGATTTTGTCGCAAGGAATGAGAAATTTATAGAGTTAGTTTTAAATTTAGCATCAATTGCTCATCAAGAACGCTGTACTAGCGTTGATGAGTTAAAAAATGCCAAGTATGAAAGCATTGGCACAGTGCAGGAAGCTATTATGAATGGTACGTCAGTTCTTGGTGAGAAGCTAGAGTTAAGCAAGCTTTGTTACTTAGAAGCTAAGGATGGAGTTATTGCTGGCTACGTACATGGTGATGCGCATGGCTTAGGTAAGATTGGTGCTTTAATTGCATTGCAATCATCTGGTTATAAGGCGAAGCTACAAGAGATTGGGAAACAAATAGCTATGCATGTAGTTGCTATGAAGCCTGAAGCCTTGTCTATAGATGATTTAGATCAAATGAAGTTGAACAACGAACGTTCTATAATTGAAGAGCAAGTGAGGAGCTTAAATAAACCTGAAGAAGTAGCAAAAAAAATAGTAGATGGACGAATGGCTAAGTACTATGAAGAAGTTGTTTTACTGGAGCAAAAATTTATAAAGGATGATAAGATGAAGATTTCTGATTTTATAAAATCAAGCGAGTTGAGTGCTGTTAAACTCTCTAATTACAAGTTACTTGTTTTGGGTGATGCAGATTAAATAGCAAAAAATGTTTATTTCAACAAATGAAAAAAGCGAAATAAAATATTCCAGGGTGTTATTTAAAATCTCTGGTGAGGCTTTGATGGGATCAAAGCAATTTGGTCACGATATGGAGACTATAGGTGAGTTATCTAAAGGCATAGTTGAAGTTTGTAATCTTGGAGTTCAGGTATGTATTGTTGTTGGTGGTGGTAATATCTTTCGTGGCACATCTGCGTCTTTAAGTGGTTGTGAAAGAGCAAGCAGTGATTATATTGGAATGCTTGCAACTATAATCAATGCTTTAATTTTACAAAACTTTTTAGAAAAAAATTTAGTAGCTTCTAGGGTATTATCTGCAATACCCATGGCCACTGTATGCGAACCTTACATCAGAAGGAAAGCTATTCGTCATTTAGAAAAAGGTAGAGTGGTAATTTTTGCAGCAGGCACAGGCAACCCATTTTTTACTACAGATACAGCTGCAGCCTTACGTGCTGTTGAAATGAATTGTGATGTTATTCTAAAGGGTACGCAAGTAAATGGTGTATACTCCGCTGATCCGAAAAAAAATGAGGATGCTGTAATGTATGATAGGCTTTCTTACACGGATTTATTGACTCGTGATTTAAAAGTTATGGATGCATCAGCAATTTCACTTGCTCGTGAGAATTCTATTCCAATTATAGTTTTTTCTTTGAAGGGAGAAAAAATAGTCAATATTATTAAGGGTCAAGGTACTTATACTATAGTTTCAGATTGTAAACATTAGGTAATTTATGTTAAATGAAATAAAAGTTAAAACAAAAGAAAGAATGCTAAAAACTATTCAGTCCTTTCATGATGATATTAAAGGCGTACGCACTGGTAGAGCTAGCGCATCGTTGCTTGATGGTATAGTTGTAAATATCTATGGTGGACATCAAAAGTTAAATCAGGTTGCAGGTGTTTCGGTTATAGATAACAAAACTCTATCAATTAAAATTTGGGATATTAATGTTGTCGGTGAAGTGAAAAATGCTATATTAAATGCCAACTTGAATTTAAATCCTGTTGTTGAGGGCAATACCATACGTATAGCTCTTCCGGACTTGACACAAGAAACCCGTGAAAAATTAGTGAAATTATTGCATCAGTTTGCTGAAAATGCACGGATTGCCATTAGAAATATACGTAGAGATATTATGGAAGAAACAGAAAAAATGAAGGAAAATAAAGAAATCTCAGAAGATGATTTTCATGGTGCTAAGAAGGAAATACAAAATATTACTGATGATAATATAAAAAAGATTGATGGTGAATTGTCCATCAAAGAAAAGGATATACTGAATCACTAAATGATATGGAGAAAGCTTACATAGCAAATGATGTCATTCCAGTGTTTGACACTGGAATCCAGTCTTTACTATACAACTATCTGATGCACTTGTTTGAAATCAAATTTCCTGGATCCCAGTGTCGGAGCACTGGGATGACACCAATTTTGCATTCAAGTATCAACTATTGGTGTCACTACAGTAACTCTCTTCCTGTCATGCAAGTAGCTGACACCTTCCAGGTGTCCATTGAAATCCAAAAAATTTCACTCAAGTCAAAATTAGGTTAAATTTAAATGTTGAATCAAGAATCTTTACCGAAACATTTAGCAATTATTATGGATGGTAATGGTAGATGGGCAAACAATCAAGGAAGAGTAAAAATTGATGGTTATAAAAAGGGCAGTGAAGTTGCATACGATATTGCCAAGTATTGTACGGACTTAACTATACCCTACTTAACTTTGTATGCATTCTCTATGGAGAATTGGCTTAGACCTAAAAACGAAACTGACTGTCTATTTGATTTATTTTACTCCGTTTTAACTAATGAAGATAAAGTCAATTTCATTTACAATTGTAACATTAAGTTGAATTTTATTGGCAATTTAAGTCTGTTACCCAGTAAAATATTGGATCAAATTAAAAAAGCAGAAGAAATGACACATAAGAACGATGGTTTATTACTCACTGTGGCAGTCAGTTACGGAGCAAAGCAAGAAATTACACAAGCTATAAGCAATATTATAAAAGAAAATATTGCTTATGTATCAGAAGAGGAATTTGAAAAATTTCTATATACTAAAGATTTGCCAAAATTGGATTTATTAATTCGCACTGGTGGCGAAAAAAGGTTAAGCAACTTTTTATTATGGCAAGCAGCTTATGCTGAATTGTATTTTTGTGATACTTTATGGCCTGATTTTTCTTGTCAAGATTTGAGTAAAGCATTAGAAGATTATACAAAAAGAGAGAAAAAATATGGTAGATAATAATTTTATAATTAGAATGTTGTCCTCAATAGTAATATTATTCATATTTTCCTTTGCTACATATTTCAGTGATTTATCGTTTTACCTATTGATTTTTTCAATAGCAGTTTTATCTTCTTTTGAATGGTATAATCTAACCCAAGGAAATAAAATTTTATACGTTTTTGCATTATTATTGATTGCACTACCAAGCGCCTCATTAATATATTTATATAATCTACCACAAGGAAAATACGCATTAGTATGGTTCGTCTTAACCATTTGGGGAATTGACGTTACTGCCTACCTATTTGGTAAGAATTTTGGTGGAGCTAAAATTTGCCCAATTCTTAGCCCTGGAAAAACTTGGGCAGGACTTCTTGGTGCGATTTTAGCTGGAGTAGTGTGCACAATTTTTGGATCAATATTTTTTGGTCTATTTTCAATTTTTTATTCTCCAATCATTGGCCTTGCAATTGCTATTCTAGCGCAACTTGGCGATTTCACTGAGTCGCTTGTTAAAAGAGCTTACGGTGTTAAAGATAGTGGAAATATGATACCTGGCCATGGGGGAGTGCTCGACCGTATGGACAGTTTCATTTTTACTGCCCCTCTTATTGCTATTTACATAAGCTAAGTCTGCAGAAGTGCCATTAGAGTTCATCCCTAGTCAGCTCCCCAACCGCTTCTACAGTGCAGTCATGGACAAACGTCTTTTCACAATAAGGGCAGGCTATTTCCTCTTCTTCTCCCATATCTAAATATATTAATGGATGGCCGGAACCCTCATCATTCTCATCACCATGACAACAAACTTTTCTATTATTAACCCTCACTTTTGACATGCTGCTCCTTTAGCTTATAACATTTTATATATTGAATATACCCATTCAGAAATAAAAAACAACAAGCACTATTCTCCATTTTTTATCCTATTCAGGTTAATCAATTCGTTTTGAACACCTTTTGATACAAATTTGCTAACATCTTCTCCTAATCTTGCTATTTCCTTTACAAAGCTTGATGAGATAAATTGAGTATCTTCAGAAGCAGGAAGAAATATGGTTTCGATTTCAGGAAGAAGTTTATAATTTACCCAGCTCATTTGAAACTCGTAATCAAAATCCGATACTGCTCTTAATCCCCTAATAATAACAGAAGCATTCTGCTCTTTGGCAAACTTCACTAGCAACCCATTAAAAGATATAACATCTGCATCAATTCCTAGCCCTTTGATTTCATTTTCAGCCATGCTTGTGCGTAGCTTTGTGTCAAAGGCAGTATGCTTATTAACGTTTTCTGCAACTCCTATTATTAATTTATCGACTAGTTTACACGCTCTTTTGATTATGTCAAGATGCCCAAAAGTTATAGGGTCAAATGTGCCAGGGTAGATTCCTATTTTGTCATTAATGTTCATCCTTTATTTTTATAAACTACTTTAAAAACTTTTGATAGACATAATAACATTTTTTATCTAAAAATAAAAGTATACAGTTGGCCTGATAGCTCAGTTGGTAGAGCAAAGGACTGAAAATCCTTGTGTCGCTGGTTCGATTCCTGCTCAGGCCACCTTCTCTTTCTTGGCAAACTTGCCTTTTTGTTATAAAATACTCTATATCGTAATATAAATATTAGGGAGGCAAGTCATAGTATATAAATATTATAATAAACTATTTAATATCTTATTAATTATAGTTCTATTATTAAGCAATATTACTTATGCTGGCGTTAGTGAAAAACCGGCATCTCAACATGTAACCAGAAAAGAAGAACCAGCGTCAACTGTCTTGACGGCAGAAAATACAGTAAATAATGACATAGTTGTTGGTTTGTTGAAAACGGAAGAAGCACATGAGCTTGGGCTATCTCAAAATATCTACGAGATGTTTAATAACTTTGGAGTTAAAACCGTACTCATTGACTACAATAAAATAATTAACTTAAAAGAAATCCAAGAAAAGTCGCTTATCTTTGCAAAACAAGATGAAACATTGGCAAAGAAGCTAACATTAGACCGAATAAAAGTTGAAGTTGCAAAGTTTGTTAAAGAGCACAAAATAAATAGAATATTTATTCCGGATAATTTACACTCAGCACCCACTCCTTGTCGCCAGCTTGTTACTGAAGCAATTGTAAAAATAGTGGATGATAACCCTGTAATTCATTTGCTTGGCATATGTGAAGGCATAATGAATGCAAAGGGAATTGAAGTAGTGAGTGTTGTGAGTGATGAAGAGAAACGAAGATCTCATTTAAAATCAGCACCTAATCCACAGAAAGAGGATGTACCTCTCCAGCAGATAAAGATCGTTCCAAATAGTCGTTTAGCAGAAGTAGTAGCCAAATTCCTAATACCTAATGAAAATGGCTGGTTTTCAACATATTTTCCAGATGCTCATTCAGGAGCAGTAAGTAATACACCAGAAAATAGAAGAAAATTGGAGTCACTTGGATATAAAGTTGCAGCATTTTCCAGTGAGGGGGTAATAGAGGCTATTGAAGATAAGCATGGTAATGTTCACTTTCAAAGTCATCCAGAAGCCCTTGTTGTGAAGTCAGATAAAAACCTCTATTTATCAAATCACAAGGAACGTCAAGTGTCTACACTAGTTGCTATAGCGATTATGAATGATTTTCTTTATCGTGCTTAATGGCTATAGCTTTAGGCTTACCGACGATTTGATAAACGATAGATTTGTCATGTATCCGTTCAGGCAATGGCGTCAACTTAAGGAAAAATATCAGCGATAGTGTATAAAATTTCTCTCCAAATTTTTTATCATTAAATTATCCAAAGAGTGCAAGGGACAGCACTTTTGTTTCTATTTTATTGCAACAAAAAAGTTTAAAATGTGTCTTTTTTAGGTGAGGCATGCAAAAAGGAAAAGATCTTATCTTACAAATTAAAAATGCAATATACTCGAAAACTTTTCAGAAAATCCATTGTGTTGAGTTTTACACGAACAAGAAAACTTCCTTTTTCGACAGTATTTTCTATGATTTTAAAGTTAGTTAAAAAAAGTTTGGGAATAGAATGTGAACTTATGGAGCCATTGACATGTGACCTTACCCAGAAAAAGTGGAGAGAAAGTTTGGAATGTTTTTCACAAAGAGAATGATGAATCAAAATGCTCAGGAATGCAATAGTTAATAGTGACGTTGTTTGTTATAAAAAATTTCTATATATTCAAATATAGCAGTTTTGATATGCTGTTTAGAGTGCCGAGAGGTGTCTATTGGTAACTCCCTTTTTAGAGAACTGAAGAAGCTTTCCACAACAGAATTGTCGTAACAACAACCTTTATAACTCATCTATGTTTTTTATGGATAAGAGATATTGATAACCTTGCGAAGTATATTGTGAACCTTGATCACTATGTAATAGTAGATTTTTGGCAGGTTTACGCTTGTTAACGGCCATTAATAAAGAGTCCATAACCAATTGTTTATTTATTGAACTGCTCATTAACTACCATGCGTGAATATAGATCGATTATTGTTGCCAAATATAGCCATCCTTCTTTGGTTTTTATATAAGTAATCCCATACTTTATTTGGTTGATCGACAATAAAGTTTTGGTCTAATATATTGGGAGCTACGACTCTACTGTCCGTTTGTTGTTTCTTAATTTTAAATTTTCTTCTCAATATAGCCTGAATACCATTTTTCTGCATAATACTTTGCACTGTTTTTAAGTTGCAACTTTTACCCAAAGCCTTTAATTCAGCATGAATTTTAGGAGCTCCATATCTACATTTAGAAGCTTGATATATTTTTTGAATATCTGCTAATAACTCTTTATTTGCTGATTCTCTACTGCTTATTTTCCTTGTAGTCCACTTATAGTAGCCACTAGCAGAAAACCCTACATAATTCCTGCACTTTATAGTGTTTACTATGCTCTTTTATGAAAAAATATTTTACTCTTTTTGACTGGCCAGGGCTTTTTTTAAAATGTCTCTTTCTCTTGTTACTTTTGCTAACTCTTTCTGTAAATCAAATCTCTCTTTGTCATAAGGTGCTACATCTGGAAATGCATTTGCCGCTGACTTTTTTTCGTTATATTTCTTCATCCATTTTTCTAATACACTATCCCTTATTCCT
Source organism: Wolbachia endosymbiont (group A) of Andrena fulva (assembly GCF_964026815.1). Classification (NCBI taxonomy): domain Bacteria; kingdom Pseudomonadati; phylum Pseudomonadota; class Alphaproteobacteria; order Rickettsiales; family Anaplasmataceae; genus Wolbachia; species Wolbachia endosymbiont (group A) of Andrena fulva. Next base: position 843,273 of record NZ_OZ034701.1, on the reverse strand, counting down.
AGATCTCTTGCTACTTTTGCAACTGGTTGACCTACCTTTCTTTGTTCATTTGCCAGCTTAACAGCTTCCAATTTGAATTCTGCCGTATATTCTCTTGCCATTTCTAATCCTCCAAAATTTTATTTTACCCGAAAAAACTCCTTTCTTTCTCTCCACTTTTTCTGGGTAAGGTCAGTATGGGAAAAGGTGAAAGATGTACTAAAAAACCCAGAGATGATAAAAAAGGAATACCAACGTAGAGTATTAGAAAATAAAAATGATGAATCATCAGAGAAAAAGTTTGCAAGAAGAGAAAATCAAATAAAAGAAGGTATCGAAAAATTAATGGAAGATTATTATAGTCAAGAAAATGCAGGAGAGAAAGGATATATAAGCGAGGAAGAATTTAAACAGACAATGAGAAAAATGAAAGAACGCTTACAAGGGATAGAAGAAGAGAAAAAAAAGGTAGTTGATCAGAAGGCAGTAGAAAAAGGAATAAGTCTTATTATAAATAGCATAAAGAATTTTTATTCTAGTGTAAAATCGAACCTGGAACAGCTAGATTGGCAAACTAAGCGCGGCATTATTAAAGCATTAATAGGACAAATTAACATTAGTTGTGATCAGGTAGAAGTAGGATTTCAGATCGAAGAACCAGCACAGGATGGGGGAATTCTTAATTTGTATCATTGTACTACACATCATAATAAGGGGGTTGGCAAAATGTGTCAAGCAAGTTTTTTCGTTTCTATAAATCTGGATTTCAGCGTTATGCGCTGGAATGACAACGTGAGGTAAATTTTTCAACATCCCAAAATTACAGAATTCAGTCTGTTTAATTAAGTGTGAACTGTTACACGAAAATTTTGTAAACAGATTAATATACCCTGTTTTTGCTATTCATCTAAAAATGGAACCATAGAGTACGTTGAGGAGCGTAAGCAAATTTTAATGCAAAAATTACTATCAAAAAATAGATTATGCAAGAGGTCTAATTATTCTGCCGCAATTTTGCTCTATCACACTTGCCACATTTAATATTCCAGCTTCATCATAATAATTTCCAATCACTTGCAAGGCAAGTGGTAAACCCTCATTGGAGAGCCCAACAGGAACAGAAATAGCAGGCAATCCTGCCAGACTTGCCGGCACAGTAAACACATCATTGATGCACATAATTAGCGGATCTGGCTTTTCATTTAAGCCAAAAGCTTCTGTTGGAGCAGATGGCACAAGTATGTAATCTATTTTTTCAAACGCTTTTATAAAATCATTTCTGATTAATGCCCTAATGCACTGCGCTTTTTCGTAATATTCATTATAATGACCTGAAGAAAGCGCATAAGCGCCAATTAAAATTCTTCTTTTCACCTCTTTACCAAAACCTTCTGCTCTTGTTAGTGAATACATTTCTTCAAGGGTATCAGCATCAACCCTTAATCCATAACGCACACCATCGTAACGAGCAAGATTGGATGAAGTTTCAGCAGAACAGATTAAATAATAGACTGGTATTGCATATTTAGTATGTGGCAGAGTAATGTCAACAACTTCAGCGCCATTTTCTTTTAAATAGGAAGCAACTCTTTCCCAATTATGAACTATTTCCTCTGAAATTCCATCCATCCTATATTCTTTTGGTATACCAATACACTTACCCTTGACATCACCATTTATAAAGCTAGAAAATTTAGGCACTGGCTTTTCGCTCGATATTGAATCTTTTGTATCATAGCCACAAATTGCTTCCAGCATTAATGCTGAATCAGAGACAGAACGAGTAATGACTCCTGCTTGATCCAGAGAACTCGCAAATGCAATCATACCAAAACGCGAGCATCTTCCATAAGTTGGCTTTATTCCAACTACTCCACAATAAGCTGCTGGTTGGCGTACAGATCCACCGGTGTCGCTCCCTAACGCTCCAGCGCATAAAAATTCAGCAACCGATGCTGCAGATCCACCAGATGATCCACCAGGAACAACTTTTTCCCCATCGCTTTTTCTAATCCACACATTTTCAACAGGGCCAAAATAGCTATTTGTGTTCGCAGAACCCATAGCAAATTCATCCATATTAAGCTTACCGAGCATGGCTGCTCCACTTTTTAAAAGCAAGTCAGACACCGTAGATTCGTAAGTCGGAACGAAATTTTCCAGCATTTTTGAGCATGCTGTTGTTTTTATTCCTTTTGTACAGAATAGATCTTTGATGCCAACTGGTACACCCATGAGCGGCGAGATTAAATCATCCTTTTGCCTAGAGAAATGTTCATCTGCAGCTTTAGCAGCTTTCATTGCTATCTCTGGGGTTTTTGTTATAAATGCATTTAATTTCTCATTTTCAACCGCACTGATGTGCGCCTCTACGAGTTCAACGGCAGAAAAACTCTTTTTTTTGAGCCCGTCATGCATTTGTGTAATACTTAACTTTCTTAGTTCATTCATCAATATTTAATTTTTAGCAAGACGTTAATTATAACATGGCACGATAAAAAATCCATACATTTATAGTTACAGCTAGAAATGTAGCTAAGGTAACTTAGATTCACCGACAATCGTCATCCCGCTACTTGTTAGCGGCTAAGAGATACCGCAGCGGTATGACGTAGAAGCTATACTTTTATACTCACCAACTCAGTATCCAATCCGGATTGTATCTTAAAAAGGTCAAAAGACTATAATAAGCAAAGGAGTGATACTGTGTCTGAGTGAAAATCGTTGAGATCCCAGATACAAGTGTCTGCTGCTTGCATAGCATTTATTTACAAAAAAATAGTCATGCAAGAGACTTTGCTTGGATATTTGATATAATTTAGGTCTATTAAAGCAAAAAATACTAACATGAATGAAGTGATAACATTTGGTTGTCGTCTAAATTTTTACGAGAGCGAGTTAATCAAAGAAGCATTAAAAAAAGCAAAGAGAGAAAATGTTGTTGTGGTGCATAGCTGTGCAGTGACAAACGAAGCAGAACGTCAGGTAAAGCAAAAGATACGTAAGATTTACAAAAATGATCCAAATAAAGAAATTATCGTAGTTGGTTGTGCTGTTCAGTTGGATCCAGAAGTTTACAGTAGCATTCCTGGTGTAAGTAAAGTGCTCGGTAATCAAGATAAGCTAAAAGCTGAAAATTACTTACTAAATGACGATAAAATCTTGGTCAGTGATAACCAAGTAGAACCTGTTCTAATTAATGGATTTGAAGATAAGTCAAGGGCATTTATTGAAATTCAAAATGGTTGTAATCATAGCTGCACATTTTGTTCAATTACTGAGGCAAGAGGGAATAATCGATCTGTGCCAATAAACAGTATTATAGAGCAAATCAGGATCTTTGTAGAAAATGGATATCAAGAAGTAGTGTTTACAGGGGTTGATATTACTGACTTTGGTACAGATTTGTTGGGTAAGCCATCACTTGGTTCAATGATTAGGAGAGTTTTAAAGGATATACCAGAGTTGAAGAGGCTAAGACTTTCCTCTATCGATGTTGCTGAAGTTGACGACGAATTAATGGATTTAATAGCTAATGAGTCAAGACTTATGCCTCATTTACATTTGAGTCTACAATCTGGTAATAATTTAATACTAAAGAGAATGAAGCGTCGTCACAACAGAGAACAAGTGATAGAATTTTGTCATAAAATGAAGAGCTTGAGGCCTAATATAGCATTTGGCGCTGATATTATTGCTGGATTTCCAACAGAAACTGATGAAATGTTTCAGGATACAGTTGATTTACTGAAAAAAACAAATATAGTTTACCTACATGCTTTTCCATATTCAGAGCGGAAAAATACACCTGCTGCACGAATGCCACAAGTACCAGAGAATGTGCGTAAAGAACGAGTAAAAAATTTAAGAGAAGTAAATAAAGAAATTATGAGCAGTTTTTGTCAATCCTTGATCAACACTAAGCAAAGTGTTCTGGTTGAGCAAAATAATGTCGGTAGAGCAGAAAATTTTGCATTAATAAAGCTTGAATCAAAAGCTCAAGCCAAGAGTATTGTGAAAGTTAATGTTAAAGGAGTGGAAAATAATTATCTAATTGGAAATATTTTTTCTTAATTTTTGTACATTGAAGAAATATACGATATAGTAATTATACTGTAAATGATAATTGTGAATTCATTTATGATAACTAGAATATCTATTACTTTATTTTTGATTTTCATTTCATGTGTCTATTTTTTTATTACTTATATTAGTAATGATACACACATTGAGCAAGTACAACCCTTAAAATTAGAAACAGACAATAATAAAAGTGTGATACGTTCTGAGGAGGTTACTGCAAAAGAAATACCAATAAAATATCAAGAACTTGAAAGTAGTCCACCTTCTGTTTTCCAAGTAGCTGATCAGAAAAATATGTGGTCACGTATTGCAGATCAAGCTGAGCCTACAAAAGAAAAATCAAAAAAACTTGATTTTTATGTTAGCGCTAACGGTGGTAAGGTATACCATGATAATTCAGAAATATTTGTAAAGGGTATAAAGGCAATAGGGGAGAGAGTCCTAACTTTAGTTGAAAGTCATTATGGTTTTATAATAAAAAATATAGTGGCAGATGAAATTAAAAGTATACAGCAATTTGATGGTAAAATTGATTTCCAGTGGTTTAGCAGCATGTCTTTAGGTTACTATGCTGGAGAAAATGGTAAAATTGATTTTGAAGCCGCGTATTCTATAGCCAATATTGAAGATAGTAATTCTCCTCCGGTATTTGATAAATCAGCAAGTATATTTGCGTTTTTGTTAAACTTCTATTATAATCCCAGCGTTCAGGATACACAATTTGCTCCGTACATCGGTCTTGGTATAGGACCAACAGTTTTTAGATTAAAAAGGATTAATGGGTCACCCCAAAATTCAATGCCACTGAATGTTCCTTGGTTTGCTTATCAAATAAAACTTGGTGTTGATTATTCAATAATCCCAAAAATCAAAACCTTTCTCGGCTATCGTTACTTTAGCGTTCCGATACCTGTTGCAGATGACATATCTACTCACAATATTGAAGTTGGTTTGATATTTAATTTTTAGTGATAATTTAATATATATATAAATTCTTATCTTTTCTATCTAACAAACCAAATGTTGGTACGATTGTTGCTTTTAAAAAAATGACAGTTTCTACTGTTCTAATATTATTCGCTAGCCTTTTTGATTTCTGATGCAATAAGCTTTGCTTATCTTCTCTATGTTCTATAAGCCCGCCGATTACCATAATTTCACCGCTCTTAATTTTTAACATAGAGTTCATTTCTCTGATTTCAACAATTGGAATGTCGCTATTTAATTTCATTTTACTCTGCTGTGCGACGTACTCTATATCTGGATCTTTAGTGTAGCCGTTAATTCTTGATAAAGTTGGATGTATATCCATGAATATTTCACTAGTATCAATGTTAATGCTTGGGTGGATTATTAGCACAACACCTATTGGGATGCTATTCATCTTGGTAATTAAGGTCTGATTAGAGTTTCTAGTATCTTTTTGTATATCGGAGGTAAAATAAATATGGTTTTTAGTAAATGAAATCATTGCTTGCTGATTATTTATAGCATGTACTCTGGGGCTTGAAATTACAGTTGAAGTGCCAAATTTGTCTAAATTTTTTACTAAATCTCCTAGATCATTCGCACCAAAGTTCATTGCTAGGTTAATAATGGAGTTATCTTGATTTATTATAGACTTAGTTCCATCTTGTAAGTCATTTAAGTTCATACCAGAAAGGTATTTGTCATCTAGCACAACTTCAACTATTTTTGCCTCTATCATTACTTGAGAAGACGCTAACTTCTTAACCTTATTAATATATTCTTCAACAGCTTTGTGGACATCTTTTCTAGCATTCAAAATAATAACACCAGCTTCTCTGTTGGATGAAAGGAATTCGCCATCATCCACCCCGTTAACATCCATTATTGCATTTAAGCCTTTTTCTAATGAATTCCATAAGTCACTACTGTATTGAGACTTCATAACATTGTTATAGTCCCTATCAACGTTACTTCCATCACTGTTAGTAATATTGTTATTAATAACGAAACTGCTTTGAGCAGAATGTTGAATATTGATGAAGTCTACGTAATAATTTTGTGCGTATGGCAAGTCCTGCTCAATTCTAATTACACCATTACTTGTTGAGTAACGCAGTTTGGCGCTATTTGCTATACTCTGAATTACTTCGTTTATATCCTTATCTTTTAGCTTTAAAATAATATTACCTGATATTTTTGGGTCCATATCCAAGTTAACGTCAGAAAGTTTTCCTATCTCAATCAGCAAATCCTTTACTGATACTTCTTCACTAACATTAATAGAAATAAGCTGATTACTGATTGTGAGATCGGGAAACTCTATTGGTAAAGGCATAATTTCTGGTATTGCCGGTTCATTAATCTCCAAAGAGGTGTTATATTGTTGCAACGGATAATCGTGCTTATAATTGTCTATGTTAATAGGATATTGCTTGGTAGGTAGATGTGTGCAAGAAATAATGAAGAGGAGTATTAAGCATTTAAAAATAGCCATTAGAACAGCATACAAAATCTATACTAATAGATTTCTATAAAAATATTAAAAATGTATTTAATCTCATTTTCATCGAGCAGATAATTGTCGTGTATTAGCTTTGGCTATGTATTTTTTGTATACTCTTCTTGTACTTAAATGTAGACCAGCATAGCCCTAATTTTTTTATATATTTTACTTCTTTCTCTGTATTTAATAATAGGCTTGAAAATAAATGGTAAGCCTATAATTGTTAAGCTTAGAGCTAGGGTTGAAAGTATACAACAGGCTTTGTGTTTACTATGTAGCTCTTTCAGGTAAAGCATCAAAAATCTACAAAATTTTTTGTAATTTTCTTCGATGTTTTTTTTGCTATGAGCCTTGCTAATGAACATATCTATTGCGGTATGACCGTTATTGCACTTAATGTTAAGGTCTGCACCTTTTTCTGTTAACAACTGAGCTATATCAAAATAATCCTTTTGAACAGCAAGATGTAGAGGTGCAAAACCTTGTTGCTCACAAATGTTCATATTGGCTCTAACTTCCAATAACATTTTCACAATTTGTGTATGGCCTTTTTTAACTGCGAGTAGCAAGGGAGTTCTGTTACATTTAGTAACAGCATTAATGTTTACCTTAAGCCTCAATAAGAGCTTAACTGTTTTAGTGTTACCATTATGGCTAGCTTTATGCAGCCTGGCGTTGCCATTAAAATCTTGATCATTTGCATCTATTCCTTTTGATACAAGAAATGTTACCATTTTTCTATTATTATGCTCAATAGCGCAATCTAATGCATCAAAACCATGGTTATTTTTTGTGCAAAAAAACTCTTTAAGTTTAATTTTATCGTTACTTGCTTGCTGTTTTTTTGCAATAAGCTTTACTATTTGCATTTTGTTGTTATACGCTGCTAGGAAAAGTGTAGTGTTATTTTCTGCATCTTTGGCTTCTATATTTGCACCTTTCTTTATCAGATATTCTATAATTTCTGCTCTGCTGTCATAATGTGCGGTGCATTGATAAATGGTTAAAAACAAAGGAGTACGAAAATTGTTATCTTCACATTCAAGATTTGCTCCGCTATCAATTAAAATTTGAACACTTTTTTTAGAACCGTATAGTGAAGCTATATGAAGAGGAGTATAGCCCTCTTTGACATCTTTTTCATTAATTTTTGCGCCTTTTGTTATCAAAAAATCTATTAATTCCGTGTCATCTTGTAGTGCAGCAAGGTGCAGTGGAGTGAATCCATTTTTATCCTTGGAATTAATTGTCAGTTGGTTAACAAAAAGTTTAGCAACTTTCTTGTGTCCATGCATAATGGCGTAATGCAGAGGGTTTCTATTTTCGTTGTCTACGACATTGAAATCAGCTTCGTGCTCTAGTAATGACTTTACTCCAACTAAATCGCCTTCTTTTGTGAACTTATGCAAGAGAGTGATTCCACTTGCATCTTTTGAGTTAATATCAAATCCATTTTCTACTAATTGGTTTATATCTTCCTCACGCGCCATATCACTTAAATCTCTAATTAAACTCTTTTCGCGTTAATAATACTCCTACTTGATTAAGTTTAAATGAATCTGTGAGAAATGGCTAGTGCATTCTTGCATAACAAACTTTTGGCAGCGCATTGGATGAAACGAAAAACTTACTTGACAAACTCCGCCAGCCCTCTTATCATGAAACTGAAGCTATTTATTTATCTTCGCAATCTCTGCAGTGGATTAATGACAAAAAACTTAATGTATTTGGCGTAAATCATGCTTAATTTTTTGCACTATGTGCACCTCATGTCTTTATAAAACTTTTAGGTTTCTACCTATACAAGCCGAAACGCGTTTATAAAGTGTTTAAGACAGTAAAAGACGTCAAATAGACAAGGGAGAATTTGAATACTAGCTACCCTAGGGTTTCTTTGCCTTTTTTTTCATTTGGTAAATTTCTTAATGTTTATAGCTAAACGACAACTGTCATTCCTGTAAAGGTCAAGTATCCCGCTACTTGTTAGCGGCTGAGATACCGCGAATGAATCGCGGCATGACGGTTCGCGGTGGCATGACGATAAGCTCGTCATCCCGCTACTTGTTAGCGGCTGAGATACCGCGAATGAATCGCGGTATGACGGTTAGCGGCGGCATGACGTAGGATTGCTGTCATTTCGCTACTTGTTAGCGGCTGAGATACCGCGAATAAATCGCGGTATGACGGTTAGCGGTGGCGTGACGATAAGCTCGTCATTCCGCTACGTGTTAGCGGCTAAGAGATATCGCGGTGGTATAGCTATAAATTGTTGATATCTTTTTTATATCACATTTTTAACTTACAATAGTTAGCCAGCGTTCCTTACATTAACCAAATCTTTCAAATTCTGCACTCACCACTACCTATAACTCACTTTCACGCAATATTGATCGTTCTTAAAAAGCAATCTAACATTTTTTATTCCTTGATTGCGAAGCTTTGATGCAGCTGATTTAGCAGCCTGAGCACTTTTAAAAAATGCAACATATCCCTTACTTTCTGCACTGTCTTGTTTCGGATGACGTTTCTGCATTTCTTTTTCATATTGCTTTCTGTAATGAGGAGTATTTTGTATCAATTGTTCTGACATCTTTCTTAGGTATTGAACTTTTACTTTTGCAAGCCCAGATTTATGAAATCCTAAGACTTGAGCTGCTTTTTCTGATAAGTCTATTATTCTGCCTTCAATAAAAGGCCCTCTATCGTTAACCCTTGTAACAAGCTTTCTTCCATTTTCTAAATTAGTGACAAGAACAAAGCAGGGTAAGGGCAAAGTCTTATGCGCTGCAGAGATCAAGTGACGGTTAAACGCTTCACCATTTGCTGTAAGTGTGCCATGATCTTCTATTCCATACCACGATGCTATCCCTATCTCTTCATAGTGTTTACAGTTTTTTGGATAATAAGTTATACCATTTATTGTGTAGCTGCTGCCAATTTTATAATGACCTGCAGTGCAGTTAAACCTGTTGCTAACACTGCAGCTACTTATCAAAACAAATATTAGGCATAGAAAGGTTAGGTTTTTTATCATTGTATTCGGTAAGAGGGTTCGATACTATGAGGATTTTAAATTATACTATAATAAATTTAGTAATGAGTAAACATCTACTGCTAAATATTAACAAAACTCAAGAAGGAATAATACATATTATTGGTATAGGTGGAATCGGAATGAGTGCCATTGCTGAAATTCTTCACAATTCCAATTACAAAGTTCAAGGCAGTGATGCGCAGTCAAACAACAATGTAGATAGATTACAAAAGCTGGGTATAGAAGTTTACATTGGTCACAATGCTGATAATATAAGCCAAGCTCAAATAGTTGTATATTCTTCTGCGATAGAATCTGATAATGTGGAGTTAATTGCGGCAAAAAATAACAATAAAATCGTTTTGCATAGATCAGACATGCTTGCTGAACTTTTAAGAGATAAATATGTGATAGCGGTTTCAGGTTCAAGCGGAAAGACAACAACAACCGCTATGATTGCTTCCATTTTTGATCATTCTGGCATTGATGCGACTGTAACTGTAGGAGGGATATTAAATTCCTATAAGAGCAACTTCAAACTTGGAGGGAGTGACACTTTTCTGATCGAGGCTGATGAGTCTGATGGAACTATGCTAAAAATCCCTGCAAAGATTGCTGTCATAACAAGTATCAACAATGACCACATAGATTATTACGGCACATTTGATAATATCAAAAATGCATTTTCCCAATTCGTGAATAATGCAGGTTCTGCAGTTTTACCTGATTCTGTAGACATCGATTATGATGCGGGTAATTCTATAACGTTTGGGTTTGAGAATGGTAGCATAAGAGCCAGCAACATTAAACAGCATGCTAACAGCATAGAATTTGATGTGTTGAACAACTGGATTCCAGCATTACGTGCTGGAATGACAAAAGGAAAGTGTACAGAGATGTCATCCCAGTGCGTGACACTGGGATCCAGCCCTTTAAAAAACATAGTACTATCAAATGCAATTGGAATTCACAAAGTAAGCAACGCCCTAGCTGCAATATCAGTTGCGATAAAGCTCGGAATTAGCGATGCAGATATTAAAAAAGGCCTTTTGGAATTTCAAGGAGTAGCAAGAAGATTCTCTTTGATTGCCGATATTAAAGGTGTTAAGTTAATTGAGGATTATGCCCATCATCCAAATGAAATATATGCAACTTTAACGGCTGCACGTTCGATTACTAAAGGAAAAGTAATAGGAATTATCGAACCACTTCGTTTTGCCCGCATTCGTAATTTTTTTGATGAATTCATACGAATTTTCATGATGTTTGATTATGTCATCCTCACTCCTGTTCATCCCCCAGAAGACAAGCCTATTCCTGGTTGTGGGATTGATGATATACAAAAAGCTTTAATCAGTAATGGATTTAATAACACAAAAATTATGAATGATGCTTTGCTCATTTCACATTTTATTAGTGATTCGACAAGTCCAAGTGATATAGTATTATTTATTGGTGCTGGTAGTAATATAGCTAAATTGGCAAAGGAAACTGCAGCACTTATTGCGGAAGTTAAGGTTTAATGTAATGAATAAGATAATCAATAACGTATTTGCAAGAGAAATTTTAGATAGCAGGGGTTACCCCACTATTGAGGTAGAAATTGAGCTCTGTGATGGTGCAATAGGCAGGGCATCTGTACCTTCTGGAGCTTCAACCGGTAAATTAGAAGCCTTGGAACTCAGGGACCAAGATGAGAAAAGGTATTGTGGTAAGGGAGTGCTGAAAGCTGTTCAAGCTGTAAATGGGATAATAGCAGATGAAATCATTGGAATGAATGCAGCGGACCAAAATGCAATTGATAAAGCATTAATTGAACTGGATGGAACAAAAAACAAATCAAAACTTGGAGCAAATGCAACTTTGGGTGTGTCTCTTGCAGTTGCAAAAGCAGCAGCAAACAGTTTCAAAATGCCGCTATATAGATATTTGGGAGGAAAGCAGACGAGTGTTATGCCGGTTCCACTCATTAACATAATTAATGGTGGAGTACATGCAGACAATAAGCTCGATTTCCAAGAATTCATGATTCTTCCGGTCGGTGCTGAGACTTTCAGCGAAGCGATTAGAATATCTGCGGAGGTATTCCACAACTTACGTAGCATTCTTAAGAAAAAAGGTTATAGCACAAATGTAGGGGATGAAGGTGGTTTTGCACCAAATATTGAAAGTACTGAAGAAGCACTTGATTTGATCATATACGCTATAGAATCAGCAGGTTATTCAGCGCAAAGTGATTTTGCACTAGGCCTTGATGTTGCTTCATCTACTTTTTATGAAGATGGAATTTACAAATTTGAACACAGAGATCTTACTTCAGAAGAGTTGACTGAATATTATTGTAATCTTGTGGAAAGATATCCAATAATTTCTATAGAAGATGCAATGAGTGAAGACGACTATGAAGGTTGGAAATTACTTACTGCAAAATTGGGGAGTAAAATTCAATTGGTTGGGGATGATTTGTTTGTTACAAATTGTGAACTGATATGCAAAGGAATAGAGGAAAAAATGGCAAATGCTGTACTGATCAAGCCAAATCAAATAGGGACGTTAACAGAAACTTTTGCTGCTATTGAAATGGCAAAATCAAATGGCTATAAAGTTGTTATTTCTCATCGCTCAGGTGAAACAGAAGACACAACAATATCCCACATAGCAGTTGCATCAAATTGCGGGCAAATAAAAACCGGGTCGCTATCGCGTTCTGATAGACTCGCGAAGTATAACGAGCTAATCAGAATAGAAAGCGCATTAGGAAAGGATGCTAAATATTATCGTGGGTTAGCATGGGTTTTATAGACGAAGTAAAATTGTGTTTAAAAGCTGGTGACGGTGGTGATGGCTGTGCAAGTTTTCGTCGAGAAAAGTTCGTTGAATTTGGTGGTCCAAATGGTGGTAATGGAGGAAAGGGTGGAAACATAGTTTTCATCAGCGACGCTAATCTCAACACTTTGCTTCATTTTCGTTATAGAAGACACATTAAAGCAGATAGTGGAAAAAATGGTGCAGGCAGGGATAGATCTGGCACAGCAGGGAAAGACGTTATACTTAAAGTTCCAGTCGGTGCACAAATAATTGATGAAGAAAGTGAAGAGATAATAGTAGACCTTGACAAGCCTGGTATGGAATTTCAAGTAGCACAGGGTGGAAAAGGTGGACTTGGAAATACTAATTTTAAATCTTCTACTAATAAGGCACCAAGACATTTTACTTACGGTCAGCCTGGCGAAGAAAAACATGTATTATTAAAACTAAAAGTTTTATCAGATGTTGGAATTATTGGCATGCCAAACGCAGGTAAATCAAAATTTTTGACTCGCTGCTCAAATTCCGATACAAAAGTAGGCGATTATCCATTTACCACCGTAAGACCTCATTTAGGCATGGTAAAAGTGGATGATAGCGAAGTTGTAATAGCAGATATTCCTGGAATAATTACTGATGCTCACCTTGGAGTTGGGCTCGGGCATAAATTTTTAAAGCACATAGAAAGGTGTCAAATTTTACTTCATTTAATCGATGTAACTCACGATGACGTTGTTTCGGCTTATAGTTGTATCCATAATGAATTGGAACTTTACAATAGTGATCTTGTTGAAAAAGAAGAGATTGTAGTATTAAACAAATGCGACTTATTGAGGGAAGCAGAAATTCTGGAAAAGAAGAATCACCTAGCTAATTATCTCAATAAAGAAGTGCTGTGCTTATCAATTAATGGTGATTTACAGCCTATTTTAAGATTATTAAGTGAAAAATTGAAAAAGAGTAATTCTAAGGAAATCGATGTATATGATCCTTTTAAGATGTGAATTTCATTTATTTTATCATATAACTAGAATATATTTGTACGAACATTTGTTTTTGTTAAACACAACAAATCCCAGTGTCAGCTACTTGCATCTACCACACAACTGTACGAACATTGCAATTTGCAGGCAATTTGCGTGGCAGATGGTGTCATCCCAGTGCCCAGACACTGGGATCCAGCCTTTTCATAATCATCAAAACGTTGTATTTTAACATAAAACGGCTACTTTTATGCTTACCAACTTAATAAAATTTCTGGATCCAAGTGTCAAGCACTGGGATGACATCATAGGGGCGCTGGGATGACACCCTCCTGCTAGACAATGTTCGTACAGTTGTACATCTACCATGCAAGTTACCTGAAAATTGCAATGTTCGTACACTTGACTACTTGGATCTAGTATGATTTAATTAACCAAGAAGTAGGCATGAAAAAATTATGTAGTGAACCAGTTTGCATAACACCAGGAGGAAAATATGGATAGAAAGACGAGAATAGAATCAGACAGCTTAGGGGAAGTAAAAGTACCAAGTGAACATTACTGGGGAGCGCAGACTCAGCGTTCTTTAGAAAATTTTAAGATTGGCACAGAAAAAATGCCAGAGCCTCTGATTAAAGCATTAGCAATAGTAAAACTTGCAGCAGCACATGTTAACATGAAGCAGGGTAGCATAGATAATAAGGTAGGGGACGCAATCTGCGCAGCCGCAAAGGAAGTAATAGATGGCAAATTTAATAATGAATTTCCGCTTGTTGTTTGGCAAACCGGATCCGGAACGCAGACTAATATGAATATGAATGAAGTGATCAGCAATCGCGCAATAGAGATTTTAGGTGGTAATTTGGGTAGTAAATCTCCGATACATCCAAATGATCATGTGAATTATGGTCAGTCGTCAAATGACACCTTTCCAACAGCAATGCATATAGCAGCAGCAGACCAGATAAACCGCTTGCTTATTCCAAATCTTGAAAAATTGCATAAGGTGCTGGATAATAAGGTTCAGGAATTTAAAGATATAATAAAAGTAGGACGTACTCATCTGCAAGATGCAACGCCCCTAACACTAGGACAGGAGTTCTCTGGCTATGCAGTCCAGATTAAAAAGGGGATAGAGAGAGTAAAATCAACTTTAAGTGATATATATGAGCTTGCACAAGGTGGCACTGCGGTTGGCACGGGACTCAATACTAAAAAGGGTTTTGCTGAAGATTTTGCAAAGCAAGTTGCAGGAATTACTAACCTTCCATTTACTTCAGCAGGCAATAAATTTGAAGCGCTAGCAGCAAATGATGCTTTAGTTGAGCTCAGTGGAACACTCAATACAGTAGCAGTCAGTTTAATGAAAATTGCAAATGATATAAGGTTGCTTGGTTCTGGTCCAAGATGCGGAATTGGGGAAATAATGTTACCGGAAAATGAGCCTGGTTCTTCAATTATGCCAGGTAAAGTGAATCCAACTCAGTGTGAAGCGGTGACTATGGTATGCACTCAAGTTATGGGAAATCATGTTGCTGTAACCATTAGTGGTTCAAACGGTCATTTTGAATTGAATGTGTTTAAGCCAGTGATAATTTACAATGTTTTGCAGTCTATAAGACTTTTAGCTGACGCAAGTTTAAATTTTACAGAAAAATGTGTAATTGGTATTAAAGCAAATGAAGAGAGGATAAAAGATTTACTGAATCAGTCGTTGATGTTGGTCACTATATTAAATACGCATATAGGGTACGACAATGCAGCAAAAATAGCGAAGCTTGCTTATAAAGAAAATATCACTCTAAAAGAAGCAGCAGCAAAACTTCAACTGCTCACTGAGGAAGAGTTTGAAAGGATAGTGAAACCAGAAGAAATGGTAAATTATTTGTAACCGCTCACACTTAATTCTTCAATCTCACTAATAGAAAGGCCAGTAAACTTGACAATAGTGTTAACATCAACATTATTAGCTAGCATTGTTTTTGTAACTTCAATTTTCCCTTCCTCTTTACCAATTTTTTGTATCCGTTCAGCGGAGTGGTAGAATAAGGTAGACAAAGCAAGATAATAAAGATAATCATAGAGCAAAAGTGAGGTAATGTGGTAAACCTTTTAGAACTTTGCAAAAATTTACAGCAAAAAATAGAAAAACTGAAAGCAGAGATAGAAAACTTAAAAGCAGAAAATAAAGCTTTAAAGATAGAGAACGCTGAATTAAAGGAAAGGCTCGGTTTAAATTCAAAAAACTCATCCCTGCCCAGCTCAAAAGAGCTATACAAAATAAAAAAGGACAAGCCAAAAAGCGAAAGGAATGTTGGCGATCAGGTTGGGCATAAAGGAAATTTTCATGCCACAATGGAAGCGGATAAAGTAGTAAAAATAGAGTTGCCTAATATTTGCGAATGCGGAGGAGAGCTTGTAATATGCGAAAAACCTTATGTTCACCAAAAAGTTGATCTTCCGGAAATTAGGCCTTATGTAGTAATTGGAACATGGTCGTTGTTGGAGATGCAGAAAAAGAAAAAGTAGCAAGTTACCAGAAGGTGTTACGCCAGATACATTTGGTCCAAGGGTTAAGTCTATAATTGCAGCACTCAGCGGATTTTACAAAAACTCAAAGCGTGAAGTGGCTAGTATCATAAATGACATTTTTAATTTGAACATAAGTGTTGGCAGCATATCAAATCTTACTATTACCCACAAATATGAGGTTCGTGAGCAAGTCGCCATCCTTCTGCTAAATCAAAGAGACGTTTATATCCTTTCCAAAGAGTAATTGGTCCTGGTTTTGGGTCATTTTTTCTTGCTAAATGGCCTCCAAGTTCACGAAACGGCTTCTTTTATAGTAGGGGCTATATTTGGACATGGTTTCCTGTGTATTTTAACATATAAAACTTTCCATTCTTCCTCAGCTAATAAGGCAGTACATGGTAATGTTGGGTTAGTTCTTGCAATTGATGTAATAAAGAAAATTCTCCAAGCAATAATGCTCATGACTGTTAAATACCTCATTAATCTTTCTGCTGTTCCAAGTCTACATTCCTCAACTTTGAGACCAGATTTTAAAATCTTATGCAATATCTATATTTTCCATCTCAAACAATACCAACTAACTTTTTCAACAGCTTCTTCAAAAGTACTGACCGGAAAAAAGCATCCACTCTAGAGGACTTGCTTCGGGAGGAGAGTTTTTTTCAACAACATGAATTGCGTGAAGTTGTAGACTCTGTCGGTTTATATTTTATGTGACCTTCTTTACATTTTATATGGCCTTCATGTGATAAATTTTCCGAATCTAATTTCTAAAAACGCTGTCCTTTTTTGCTTGTTATCTCTAGCAGGGATTTCAACTTCTACTTTTCCAGCGCAAGGGAGGCCTTGGTGCGCCAAGAAGTGCTTGGAGAACAGTTGGTGAAAATCCAACACAAACAAAGTCTAGCCAACAGTTTGGAACAGACCACTATGTTGCATGAGGTAACGAGTGTAATAGAGCTAGTGGGATGGACAATGCAGGGCACAACGGAAGTGAAGGAGTGGAGTCCCGAAATACCTGAAGACATAGAGGTCGACATGTTCATGGCCATGGAAGACAGCATGAAGGATAACGTAAAGGCAAGTTATCACTCACTCTATCGGGATCTGAGACCGTGCCATGTATTGAAATGGACTTCAAGTGAACTTGGGAGATCCCATGCATTCCTATTAAGGTACGTTGGAACAAGTCAACAAAGGCAAGAACTAGCGGAAGATGCAGGGGAAGTCGGACTGATTGATAGTACTCAGAATGTGGGAAAGCCACGTACAAGGGGAAGCGATCAGCAATATAGTAACTGGAATAGGGATTGCTATGCCAATACAACGGAGGTAGGAATAACATGCGATATAAACTAAACCAGATAGCAGTAAGAGCAAAGCAAGATAAGCGACTAAAATTCACATCGTTAGTCCATCTGATAAATACAGAGAATCTTGCGAGATGTTATAAAGAACTGAAGCGTAACAAGGCTTGTGGAGTAGACCAGATAACAGTGGAATCATACGGAGAAAATCTGAATGAGAAACTCGAAGTGCTAGTAGAAAGTATGAAGAGGAAGCAATATCAACCACAACCAGTAAAGAGGGTATATATACCGAAAGCTGGAAGTAAAGAGAAACGCGGACTCGGAATACCATCGACCGAGGATAAATTAGTACAGATTATGCTGAAGAAGATATTAGAAAATATTTACGAGGCAAACTTTCTGGACAGCTCATATGGATTTCGACCAGGAAGAAACTGTCATCAAGCGGTAAATGCACTAGATAAAGCAGTTATGTACAAGCCAATAAACTACATTGTAGAAGTGGATATCAAGAAGTTCTACGATAATATACAGCATAAATGGCTAATGAGGTGTCTAAGGGAACGAATAACTGACCCAAATTTGCTGTGGTTAGTAAAGCGGTTTCTCAAGGCAGGGATAGTCGAAGCTGGAAATTATGAAGCAACAAAACAAGGTACACCACAAGGCGGTATAGTAAGTCCTGTATTAGCAAATATATACTTACATTATGTGTTGGATTTATGGATAGAAAAGAAATTTAAACCAAGATCCAGAGGATATATACAAGTAATAAGGTTTTGCGATGATTTTGTGGTTTGTTGCGAAAGTAAGGTAGACGCGGAAGAATTTCTGGAATTACTGAAACAAAGGCTAAATAAATTTGGGTTGGAAGTATCTGAAAACAAAACCAGAGTAGTAAAGTTTGGCAAGAGGGAGTGGCAACGAGCGATAAGAGAGAAACGAAGGACGGAAAGTTTCAATTTTCTGGGGTTTACGCACTATGGTGCAAAAAGTCGTCGTGGTAGATTAATGATGGGACATAAAACCTCTAAGTTAAATCTAGCCAGAAAACTAAAAGAAATCAAGGAGTGGTTGAAAATAGTCCGCGGAAGTATTCGACTTAAAGATTGGTGGCAAGTACTGAAGGCTAAATTAACAGGACACTATAACTACTTTGGTATTAGCGGAAATTATTGGTGTTTGAAACAATTTTACACATCAGTAAGAAAGCTAGCATTTAAATGGATAAATCGGCGTAGTCAGAAAAAGAGTATGACCTGGGAACAGTTTGTACACTACGTAGAAGTAAATCCATTACCAAAGCCAAAAATACATTTTTCTTTATATGCATAAGAGGGACGACTGTGAAAACTAATATTGATGAGCCGTGTGCGGGAAATCTGCAAGCACGGTTCTTTAGGGGGAGTTGTAGTAATAAAACTCAAACGAGAGGAGTAAAGCTACAGCTTCTACCGAACGATAAATGACCATAATTTTTGCTTGTTCCTGGTATGCATGAATTTTTTATTTACATTTCTGTTGTGGCGAGCTCTTACTAAAATTGCTGAGTTAAGATTATGTGCAAGTTCAAAAAAATCATGCATATCTGCTTCTCTGTCACATACAGTTATAGCTTCGGTTTGGGCCAGATCTATAATATTATTTGTTTTCTTTAAACTTTCTAGCCATTTCATACTTTCTTTATCCTCAATATGAACGTTGTTACGATGGCTCTTTAGTCTTTTTTCTTCTTCAGAAATGAGTTGCCTCGAGTAAATCTTTTGATCCAGTATTCCCAGCTTCCGTACTAACAGCAAGGGCTGTATGCATTACTGCTCCTTTTCCAGCAATAGTTCCCAATCCGCTTATGGCTTGAGTATGAAATATAAGTTGTATCTTGAATCACAAGAATTCTTTTATGAGCTTTTGTTCTCTCAACTGTTTTATCAATGTGTGAAGCTAGAATATCGACTTCTTTTACGTTCTCATTTTGAAAAAAACGTTATGCTGCTTTTGCTTCTGACCAACTTCCGCATGCCTCATTAATTGAGCTTTCAGGTAAACTTATCAAACTATCAGCAATCTTTACTAATCGGTCAGTTAATCTTTTATCTCCAAGTACAGCATCTCCAAATTCATTTTTAGCCCATTCATTACTCTCGTTTGCCATTTTTATACCCTCAATATTTGCAAACTCTAATATTGTAATACTTTATTTATAAGTACATTTATATTTGTGGGTAATAGTAAGATTTGATATGCTGCCAACACTTATGTTCAAATTAAAAATGTCATTTATGATACTAGCCACTTCACGCTTTGAGTTTTTGTAAAATCCGCTGAGTGCTGCAATTATAGACTTAACCCTTGGACCAAATGTATCTGGCGTAACACCTTCTGGTAACTTGCTACTTTTTCTTTTTCTGCATCTCCAACAACGACCATGTTCCAATTATAGCTCTTTCCATAAAAGTCCGGATGTGATAGGATAAGGGTAGATGATGATAAGGAGGTTGAATGCCAGCAGCATATAGTTATGATTTAAGAAAAAAAGCAATGGAAGCGCTAGACGAAGGAGAAAGCAGAGAAACAGTGGCAGCAAGATTTAAGATTGGACGAACTACTTTATGGGAGTGGCAGCAAAGAAGAAAAGAAACAGGAGACTTTCAATCAAAAAAACTTGGAAATGGGGGTTACAATCACAAAATTACCGACTGGGATACCTTTGCCAAATTTGCCAGAGAACACGGAGGAAAGACTCTATCGGAAATGGCTAAACTTTGGAACAACGTTAGTATCCAAACGATCTATCGAGCCCTTAAAAAAATTGGATTTACGCGCAAAAAAAGACATATGGATACAAGGAAAGAAACGAAGAAAAACGTGCTGAATTTTTGAAAATTATAGCGACAAAAGAACCTAAAAACTTAGTGTATATAGATGAGTCTGGCATTGATAACACCGAAGACTACCCCTACGGATATTGCCAGAAAGGACAGCGGTTTTATGCCTTAAAATCTGGAAAGAAAACTCAACGAATCAGTATGGTTGCAGCCTTAAGTGGAAGAAAGATAGTTGTTCCGTTAACCTTTGAAGGCCACTGTAATATGGATGTTTTTAATGGATGGTTTGAGCAATTTTTGACACCGATCTTGGAACCTGGACAGACTGTCATTCTTGACAATGCTACTTTTCATAAGTCTGATAAGATTATCGAGCTTGCTAAAGGGGTTGGTGCAGAAATTTTGTATCTGCCGCCTTATTCTCCAGATTTCAACAAAATTGAGCATCATTGGTTTGCTATAAAAAACAGAGCCAGGAAAAAATTCCTCTATTCGAATCCTTTCGTCGTGCTGTTGATTCTGCCTTCCTATGACCTGTTCGGACTATTATGAGAAATGCTATACTACATAAGGCCTAATTTCCGGAAGATCAACTTTTTGGTGAACATAAGGTTTTTCGCATATTACAAGCTCTCCTCCGCATTCGCAAATATTAGGCAACTCTATTTTTACTACTTTATCCGCTTCCATTGTGGCATGAAAATTTCCTTTATGCCCAACCTGATCGCCAACATTCCTTTCGCTTTTTGGCTTGTCCTTTTTTATTTTGTATAGCTCTTTTGAGCTGGGCAGGGATGAGTTTTTTGAATTTAAACCGAGCCTTTCCTTTAATTCAGCGTTCTCTATCTTTAAAGCTTTATTTTCTGCTTTTAAGTTTTCTATCTCTGCTTTCAGTTTTTCTATTTTTTGCTGCAAATTTTTGCAAAGTTCTAAAAGGTTTACCACATTAGTTATCTAAGTGAGGAAAGTCACCTCTCCCCACTCGACTTCGAAACCGGACTTGTGACTTTCACCACATCCGGCTTCTCTCTAACTTGGTGTTTGTCATACACACTCCTATGTAAATAATGTTCGGTAGAAGCTGTAGCTTTACTCCTCTCGTTTGAGTTTTATTACTACAACTCCCCCTAAAGAACCGTGCTTGCAGATTTCCCGCACACGGCTCATCAATATTAGTTTTCACAGTCGTCCCTCTTATGCATATAAAGAAAAATGTATTTTTGGCTTTGGTAATGGATTTACTTCTACGTAGTGTACAAACTGTTCCCAGGTCATACTCTTTTTCTGACTACGCCGATTTATCCATTTAAATGCTAGCTTTCTTACTGATGTGTAAAATTGTTTCAAACACCAATAATTTCCGCTAATACCAAAGTAGTTATAGTGTCCTGTTAATTTAGCCTTCAGTACTTGCCACCAATCTTTAAGTCGAATACTTCCGCGGACTATTTTCAACCACTCCTTGATTTCTTTTAGTTTTCTGGCTAGATTTAACTTAGAGGTTTTATGTCCCATCATTAATCTACCACGACGACTTTTTGCACCATAGTGCGTAAACCCCAGAAAATTGAAACTTTCCGTCCTTCGTTTCTCTCTTATCGCTCGTTGCCACTCCCTCTTGCCAAACTTTACTACTCTGGTTTTGTTTTCAGATACTTCCAACCCAAATTTATTTAGCCTTTGTTTCAGTAATTCCAGAAATTCTTCCGCGTCTACCTTACTTTCGCAACAAACCACAAAATCATCGCAAAACCTTATTACTTGTATATATCCTCTGGATCTTGGTTTAAATTTCTTTTCTATCCATAAATCCAACACATAATGTAAGTATATATTTGCTAATACAGGACTTACTATACCGCCTTGTGGTGTACCTTGTTTTGTTGCTTCATAATTTCCAGCTTCGACTATCCCTGCCTTGAGAAACCGCTTTACTAACCACAGCAAATTTGGGTCAGTTATTCGTTCCCTTAGACACCTCATTAGCCATTTATGCTGTATATTATCGTAGAACTTCTTGATATCCACTTCTACAATGTAGTTTATTGGCTTGTACATAACTGCTTTATCTAGTGCATTTACCGCTTGATGACAGTTTCTTCCTGGTCGAAATCCATATGAGCTGTCCAGAAAGTTTGCCTCGTAAATATTTTCTAATATCTTCTTCAGCATAATCTGCACTAATTTATCCTCGGTCGATGGTATTCCGAGTCCGCGTTTCTCTTTACTTCCAGCTTTCGGTATATATACCCTCTTTACTGGTTGTGGTTGATATTGCTTCCTCTTCATACTTTCTACTAGCACTTCGAGTTTCTCATTCAGATTTTCTCCGTATGATTCCACTGTTATCTGGTCTACTCCACAAGCCTTGTTACGCTTCAGTTCTTTATAACATCTCGCAAGATTCTCTGTATTTATCAGATGGACTAACGATGTGAATTTTAGTCGCTTATCTTGCTTTGCTCTTACTGCTATCTGGTTTAGTTTATATCGCATGTTATTCCTACCTCCGTTGTATTGGCATAGCAATCCCTATTCCAGTTACTATATTGCTGATCGCTTCCCCTTGTACGTGGCTTTCCCACATTCTGAGTACTATCAATCAGTCCGACTTCCCCTGCATCTTCCGCTAGTTCTTGCCTTTGTTGACTTGTTCCAACGTACCTTAATAGGAATGCATGGGATCTCCCAAGTTCACTTGAAGTCCATTTCAATACATGGCACGGTCTCAGATCCCGATAGAGTGAGTGATAACTTGCCTTTACGTTATCCTTCATGCTGTCTTCCATGGCCATGAACATGTCGACCTCTATGTCTTCAGGTATTTCGGGACTCCACTCCTTCACTTCCGTTGTGCCCTGCATTGTCCATCCCACTAGCTCTATTACACTCGTTACCTCATGCAACATAGTGGTCTGTTCCAAACTGTTGGCTAGACTTTGTTTGTGTTGGATTTTCACCAACTGTTCTCCAAGCACTTCTTGGCGCACCATGACATCGGATCGCACCCTCACTTTTGCTCTATGATTATCTTTATTATCTTGCTTTGTCTACCTTATTCTACCACTCCGCTGAACGGATACGGTTTAAGACATAAGATCCTTTTTCATAGCTATACTACGTTATCCAGCGTCTGGGCACTGGTTTCTTGGTACTTATTCCGCAATAATTTTTTTTTCCTTCAATAAACTTTGCAGTTCGCCTTTTTCGTACATCTCGCGAGTGATGTCGCAACCACCAATAAACTCTTCCTTTATATATAATTGTGGAATTGTTGGCCAATCAGAAAATTTTTTTATAGATTCACGTATTTCATCATTCTCCAACACGTTAATATACTTAAACTTCACGTTCAATTTTTTTAGGATTGACACGACGAGTCCAGAGAATCCGCATTGAGGAAAATCAGAAGTGCCTTTCATATACAATACCACATCATTTTCTGTTATATCTTTTTTTATTTGTTCAAAATTGCTCATAAATTCACCTTATTTTTAAGTATTAGTTTCCAGTTGCAAGGCGTGTATAGACTGACCTTCCAGAGCTTTATATACCATTTTATGCTGTTCTATTTTTGTCTTTCCAAGAAAACACTTGGAGTTTATTTTTAAATGATAATGGTCATCATCTCCAGCAAGATCATGAATCTTTATATCAGCGTCGGGGAACGATTGTTTGATGATCCTCTCTAATTCGTGAATTGCAATAGTCATTGATTTGCTTTAAATTACAATACTTTCATTATAAATCTAAAACGATTGAGCGCAATAAAAAGTTGCTATCATAAAAAATAGAAGCATACTATAATAATGGAATGACAAGTTATGCAGGGAGGCTTTGTGGTGGGCGAAAGATTTAAATTCACATATCTATTGGTTTTGCTAACTTTTTCATTTAGGTGCTTATCTTACGATGATAAAATAAATAACTTAGAGAATGTTTACATCAAAGCTAACTATTTTGGAGCATTCTTCAATGCAATAGGTTCTCTAGAAGGAAAAGAAGATGCAGGTGACAATATAACAGAGGGGGTTTTTAGTTTTAATAAGAAGGAGCGAATTGAAGCTGGATACAGTCCTAAATATGTTCCAGGGTTTGCCGGTAGTGCTGCAATAGGGTATTTATTCAAAAATATGAGAGTTGAGTTTGAAGGCTTATATTCTCAGACTAACTTATATGATGAAGATTATTCAGATAAGAAAAAAGCAAGATATATTGAACTTCGTCGTCACAATGATGCGTCTACTGGAGCGGAATGCAATTCACCTTGGAGAAGTGGAAAGGTTGATATTCACATTCAAGAAAATTGTAGTGTTGAAGCAGAGTTCAGAGCTGCATTTAAGATGAAAAATGAAGGTTTTAATAACTTAGCTGGAATGGTCAATGTATATCGTGATTTTAATATAGCAAAAATGCCATTCACCCCATATGTTGGTATTGGTGCAGGTGTAACTAGGGTTAAATTTCTAGGAAAAACCAGATATGCCTTGGCTTACCAAGCAAAACTTGGTATCAATCACCAACTTACAGCACAAACTCAAGCATTTGCTGGTTTACGCTATTTTGGTATCCTTGATAACCAATTTAAAGATATTGTACCAGGAATAAAGATACTAGCTGGTGAAGGATATATTCCTGCCGGTGGAGGAAGTAAAGTTGATGAAACTGCACGTGTTGAATCAACAACTGCAACCATTACCAATAGGTTTGGCTTATATGGCTTAGAGTTTGGATTGGTTTATCACTTTTAACTTTATCCAATAAATTACATATGTGAAGATAGTAAATTCAGCGTGCTGAGAACATTAGAAAGACGAGATTTTAATTGATTTTCATATTTACTCCAATCTTGTATTGCCTTTCTTGCAACACCTGAATCAACTGCGGCTTTTGCAACAGCAGGAGCTACTATAGAAATTAATCTTGGGTCAAATGGAGTAGGTATTATATATTCACGTCCATAGCCCATTTTACGACCGCCATAGACTGCAGATATCTCACCTGGTACTGGCTCACGGGCAAGCTTTGCTATTGCATCTGCAGCTGCAATTTTCATTTCATCATTTATTGTTGTTGCACGCACATCAAGTGCTCCTCTAAATATATAAGGAAACCCCATGACATTATTAACTTGGTTATTGTAATCTGATCTACCAGTTGCGATTATTGCATCTGGCCTCACAGATTTTGCAAACTCAGGCCTTACTTCTGGATCAGGGTTGGCGAGAGCGAAAATAATCGGGTCTTTGCCCATACTCTTTAACATCTCTTCATTTAACACATCTTTTGCAGATAGTCCGATGAATACATCAGCGCCTTTTATTGTATCAAGTAGAGAACGTTCGGAAGTATCAATTGCATACTTTTCCTTCCACTCATTCATGTCTTCGTTTCTACCTTTGTATATTACTCCTTGCTTATCACACAGCACTATATTTTTAGCACCCATGGACTTTAGTATTTCTAAACATGCAACACCGGCTGCTCCAGCACCATTCATAATGATCTTAACGTCCTCTAATTTCTTTCCGACAATATCAAGAGCATTTTCTATGCCAGCTGCAACAACCACCGCAGTTCCATGCTGGTCATCATGGAACACTGGAATATCCATCAGTTCATTCAGGCGTTTCTCTATTATAAAACAATCAGGAGATCTTATATCTTCTAAATTTATTCCTCCCCAACTTGGCCCAAGATACCTTACTGCATTGATAAAATCTTCTATATTTTCTGTATCAACTTCTATATCAACTGCATCAATATCAGCAAAACGCTTAAATAAAACAGCTTTGCCTTCCATGACCGGTTTTGAAGCAAGAGGACCGATATTACCAAGTCCAAGCACTGCAGTGCCATTTGAAATGACAGCAACACAGTTGCTTTTTGCCGTATAATCATAAACAACCTCAGGATTTTTAGCTATTTCAAGACACGGAGCTGCAACGCCAGGGGAATAAGCAAGTGACAAATCATACTGGGTAGATAAAGGTTTTGTTGGCATAATTGAAATTTTACCAGGGTTACCACCTCTACTGTGATACTTAAGTGCTTCTTGTTTTGTGGTACTATCTAAATCATCGTTCATCATTACATCCTTATATTTTAAGCTTGTATTTTTTAAGTATATGGAGTTTTTATAAATGTTCAATTGTAAACTATTAGCTTGTGAACTCTGTTGTACTTCTGTATAAGTTTACCTACTACGTAAAATGGTATTACATGCTTAAGAAGAACTTGCCTAATTTGCTTACGATTTCTCGTGCACTTGCAATACCAGCAATAATATTAAGTTTTTATATAGAAAATAAATATGCAGGCCTGATAACAATATCAATCTTTATATTTGCATGCATTACGGATTTTTTTGATGGTTACCTGGCGCGTGCGTGGAAAGTCCAATCAAAGTTTGGCAAGCTATTTGATCCAATTGCTGACAAATTAATAGTGGTTTCAACGATAATTATGCTAGTTTATAAGCATAAGATAAATGATTTTACAATAGTACCGTCGATTATCATCATCTGTCGGGAGATATTAGTTTCGGGTTTACGGGAGTTTCTGATAGCTACAAATGTTAGTCTACCTGTAAGCAAAGCTGGAAAAATTAAAACATTTCTACAGATGGTTGCTGTAGTAGCGCTAATAATGAACGATTATTATATGATTCAATATACAGGTGCGATTTGTTTATGGGTTGCAGCTATTATAACTGTGTGGTCAGGCTATAATTATATCCTAGCTGGCATCAAACAGATTGGTTAAATCTCCTAGGAAATAGTTAATAGACAAGAGTAGTTAATATCTTAGTGATATTGACTCAGAAAGCAAAAAGGTGTATAATTGTATTAACTTACAACTAATTAGGTTAATATTATGAAAATACCTAGTGGCAAATTTTCTTCTACTAAAAAGGTTCCAGGAAAGAATAAGAAAAAAAGAGATTTTGAACCATTAGAAGAGTTTTTTTGGGATTTTTGGCCAACAGTTGATAAAGAAGTCAAAAGAGAAAGGCTAGAACAAGAACTATTAGCACTAAAAAAAAGAGAGCTATATAGAAAATGTGCATCATTGGTAACAATGGTTCCATTTGCATTATTTATGGCTATTGAACTGGAAAAAATATGTAGCGATCAGGTATTACTTGGCGTGATAAGTGGCGCGCTAAGTCACACTATATTACCTTTCATGGTCCTATCTCTTATTTGTACACTATATTTAATTTACAATAATAGGAAAATAGCACAAAAAGAACGAGAGTTGAAGAATATTGAAAATGGAAAGGAAGTAAAGGAAAAAGAGCACAATATTTCTGATATAGGTCAGTGTTTGATCTATATTGAGGCTATAACAACTGCACTGGTTATTGTAGGTATGATAATGGGTGAAACATCTTCACTTGAAGCAGCAGAGGATGCAATTTTATTTCTTGCCAATGCAATTGCTTTTCTTGCAACTATTGTTTCTTATATTGATAAGCATGAAAAAAATAAGAAAAAGGAAACAGAAAAGTCTGATCTTGATGAGAAATCTAGCAAGAAAACTAGCAATATGTCTGTAGCCGGATTGGCGCTTGCTGGTTCTTCTATATTTTTAATAAGAAGGATAATGTTAATGGCATTAGCATCGTCCTTAAATCCTGCTGTTGGACCTACTTTAGGCTTGATAGGTATTGCAATTTTTATGGCTGTACAGGTCTTAACTATACATTCCTACAGTAAGACGCTGAAAGATCCAAAAGTGGAAGGACGAGGTGAATCAAGAAATGCAGGTAGTTCTGACCGTAGTTATAAAGAAGAAGGACCGGCTGTTGCCTAAGAAATTTATTTATTTAAGTAATATTTAGGTCTATACTTTATTTTGATCGAAAAAAATCTTATGTATAAGACTTTAATCACGTGCTTTATTTTCCTAATTTGCTCCTTTACACAATCGTATGCGGATGATCTTGAAAAAACTGAAACTGAACTATATGAAGAAGCAGTTGAACTTTTTGACCAGAAAAAATATAAACAAGCTATTAGGGCATTTCATAAGATAGAGGATTTGTATCCTTTTTCTTATTGGGCAATGAAAGCGAAATTATTATCTGGGGTTTCTCACTATAATATGGGTAACTATAGCAGTGCTGCAAGTGATATGGATGATTATATATATGTTTATTCAAATGGTGAAGATTTACCATATGTATACTACTTAAGAGTATTATCTTATTACATGCAAATTAATAAAGTGCAACTTGGACAGCAAACTGCATATAAAACTTTAGAGCTAGCCACTGAGTACATTAATCTCTTTCCAGGCAGCGAATATGTAGGCGAGATAAAGGAAAAAGCAAACCTAATCACAGAGCATATATCAACAAAAGAGTATTCTATCGGTAAATTTTACCTGAGGCGTGGTGAATATTTAGCAGCAATTAAGCGTTTCCAGAATATGGCAAGCTATAAGGATTCTAAATATTTTTCTAAGTCTATTAACCATTTAATAGCAGCCCATTCAGCTCTTGGCCTTGACTTAGAAGCTGAGCAGTATGAAAGTATGTTATTAGCAGAAAACCTGCAAGATGCCAAGCCAGAGGCTTGAAAATTTGCTTTAGCTTTTTCTATGCTTTGATATATAATTAGGTTTTTAACTATTTGAATATGGCTGGTCATTCACAATTTTCAAATATAAAACATCGGAAAGGCGCTCAGGATGCAAAGCGCTCTCAAAAATTTACGAAGCTGATCAGAGAAATAGCAGTTGCTGCAAAGCAAGGGCTACCCGATCCCGAACTCAACCCGCGCCTTCGCTTTGCTATATTTGCTGCACGCAAGGAAAATCTACCAAAAGATAAAATAGAAACAGCAATAAAAAATGCAACTGGTAACGTTGCTGGAGAAAATTACGAAGAAATCCAATATGAAGGTCATGGGCCTTCTGGTACTGCACTCATTGTCCATGCCTTGACTAATAACCGCAACCGTACTGCTTCTGAGGTACGTTATATATTTTCTCGCAAGAGTGGAAACTTGGGAGAAACAGGAAGTGTTAGTTACCTTTTTGATCATGTAGGTTTAATTGTCTATAAAGCAGAGGGTGTGAATTTTGATGATTTATTCAGTCATGGAATCGAATTAGAAGTATTGAATGTTGAGGAAAATGACAAAAAAGGATTACACGTTATAACTTGTGAAATAAAAGATTTTGGTAAAGTACGCGATGCCTTTTATGCAAAATTCGGAGAACCAGAACTTGCTCGTCTTTCATGGCAGCCAAAAGATCTGATTGAAATTAGCGATAAAGAGTTAATTGATAAATTATCTGCATTGGTTGAAGAACTAGAAGATAACGACGATGTACAGTATGTGGAAGGTAATTTTACTTTTGTTGATGCTGTTTAAATGATGAAGCTGATTATATTTATACTGTTTTATATTTTACCAATATTTAATATACACGCCCTTAAGACTCCAGATAACAGTAAAGAGACTTTTTTAATATCCAGCACCATAAAATCTTCTTTTTTTGCCACGGGAATTGAGCAAGGGTTGGCGCCAAATACAGTGGTGAAATTGATCAACATATATAAAGATTTTGGTGTTGATTTTAAAAAAGACATTGTGCCAGAGAGTAAATTGGAGGTTCTTTTTGAGAGATTGCCTAATAATCAGAAGACTGAAGAAAAAATTTTATATGCTTCACTGACAATAAACAAGAAAGCTATTAGTTTATATCATTATAAATCGCAAGACGGCAAAGAAAGGTATTTTAATAATGAAGGAATAAGCTTAAAAAATGGCGAAATTTTTGCAAATCCTTTAAATGGAGATTATCGCATATCCTCAAAATTTGGCAATAGAAAGCATCCTGTTCGCGGTAAAATTGCTTTTCACAAAGGAGTGGATTATGCAGCTAAACTTGGCACTCCCATATACGCTGCTGCAGAGGGTGTGGTAGAATATATAGGAAAGAATGGTGGCTATGGAAATTACATCAAAATAAAACACAAAAATGAATATTCAACCTGTTACGCGCATATAAGTAGATTTAGTGGCGATATAAAGTTAGGCTCTAAAGTAAAGCAGGGGCAGGTCATCGCTTATGTTGGTAGCACTGGTGTTGCAACAGGACCCCATTTACATTACGAAGTTATATATAACAGCAAACACATCGATCCGCTTACGATAGCGCATAAAACTGAAGTAAAATTGCCTGATCATGAATTAAGAGAGTTTAAACTATTTGTAAATAAGATAAATAAAACGATCAACAGAGAGGGTTCAAGTGAAAAAGAAGTTTAAAGACAGTATGGATAAGAATACGATAAACGATAGAAATTTGAGTCAAATTCGGGCTTTTCCTGTACTAATAGTGCTAGGATTAATTTTATCGCTGCTTTTTTTGGCATATGACAGCACAATTGCACTTGGAGTTGCTGCCGTTTCAATTTTGACTTTTCTTCAAGGATTTTTTATTAATGACCCTAATGAAGCAAGAGTGATAGAATTTTTTGGTCATTATATTGGAACTTATTTTAAGTCTGGAATATGTGTAACGCTTCCCTTTTCAAGCAAATATATAGTTTCCCTAAAATTTCAGAATATTAACACAGAAAAAATAAAAGTTAATGATGCAAATGGAAGTCCAATAGAGATTTCTGCAGTAATTGTTTGGAGAGTGAGCAGTCCTGCAAAGGCGTATTATAATGTTAACAACTATCACGAATTTGTTTTTGTACAAAGTGACTCAGTAATAAGAGAATTAGCAAGCAATTATCCGTATGATAGCGAAAGCGATGAGGAGTCTTTACGTAAAAATTCTGATAAAATTTCGAGTGAATTGCAGTCAATGTTACAACAAAGATTAGATATTGCAGGAATTGAGATTACAGAAGCAAGAATATCGCATTTGGCGTATTCGTCCGAGATTGCACAAGCAATGTTAAGGCGTCAACAAGCACATGCTATCACTTCGGCAAGAAGGCATATAGTGCAAAATGCAATAGGAATTGTCGAGGAAGTAATAGCTCATTTTGAAAAAAACAAAAGCTTACAATTAGATGGCAAGCAAAAGGTTCAATTGATAAATAATTTGTTGGTTTCCCTAATCTCTGAGCAAGATGCACAACCGACGATTAGTTTAGATAATAATTAGCATAGAAGCCGATTGGGTTTCATAAATGCAAGTCACTATTAATTTCTTGATTAATAGACTAAATGATGTTATAAATTACACGCATTAGGGGTGCTCTAGAAAAGCTGAGAGTACATAAAGTACAACCCTTTGAACCTGATATTGTTAAAGCAAGCGTAGGAAAATGTATGTATATAAATATTGAAGAATGCTTCGGCTTCATTGCGTTAATTGCATCTCTAATTGGATTATCACCTCAAGTATATAAAGCATATATCACTAAAGTTACTCGTGATGTATCGATGTTAATGTTAGTAAACTATCTTATTTGTTCATTGTCTTGGATTGGCTATGGTCTTTACCAGAGCTCAATTTTTGTGGTGCTTAGCAATATTGCTGGATTAGTGATTAGCATAATATCAATTATTCAAAAATGTTACTACGATGCAAAACCTGCACCATGATCATGTGCTGCACTGCAGTACACAACAACAATATCGTTCTATTGTAGTGCTAAATGGAAAAATACCGAGCTCATCGTTTTTTAAACGAGATATACCTATTATTGCTGTAGATGGAGGAGCAAACAAGCTTCTATCAATTGGCGTAAAACCTGATCTTGTAGTAGGAGATTTGGATAGCGTAAATCTGGATTTACGTGCTAATTTGAATACGATATATCTACCTGATCAAGATTATTGCGACTTTTCTAAAGCAATGGCTCACTTAAAAACAGTAAAGTTATTGCCATCAATAGTAACGGGTATTACTGGAGGAGCAATTGATCACATACTACAGAATATTAACATTTTTCTAAGTACGGGCAGTATCTTTTACACACCTTCACCTCCCATGGTAGGTTACACTTTACAAAAAGGTATTACCCATTTTTTTTCTTTGCCAAAAAATACTAAAATATCTTTACTTGGTATACCGAGAGCTCAAATATCAACCAAAGGATTAAAATGGGAACTGCACCTTAGTAATCTTGCTTTTCCGGGAAAAAATTCTTGCTTTAATCGAAGTTTAGGCAATAAGGTATCCGTAGAAGTACACAGTGGTATATGTCTAGCAATGATTTATTTAGAGACAGTAGATGATGCTGCAAGACATCATGTGCGTCAAGTTAAGAAGTAAATAGACTTCTTGCATAACCCAAACTAAGTAGAAAAAAGGTATCATCCAAGTAGCTGACACTGGTTCCTTTATGACGTGTCATTCCAGTTTCAGCTACTTGAATGACAGCAGTCCTACGTCATACCGCCGCGGTATCTCTTAGCCGCTAACAAGCAGCGGGATGACGAATTGCTTAACCGTCATACCGCCGCAGACCGTCATACCGCCGCGGCGGTATCTCATCCGCTAACACGTAGTGGGATACTTGATCTTTACAGGAATGACGGTTGTCAGGCTAGCCTGTCATCCCAGTGCCCAGACACTGGGATCCAGGAATTTTATTAAGTTGGTAAGCATAAAAGTGTTATGTAAAATACAACGTTCTTGATGGGATTGCGTGAAAGGCTGGATCCCAGTGTCAGCTACTTGGATGACAAAAAAAGGAGCACTGGCATGACACCTCTCTTGGACTCTTTTAGCCACAAACATTAAGAAATTTACTAAATGAAAAAAAAGGCAAAAGAAGCCCTGAGGTTATTATCCGCTTTAAAATATTGGCGTTTTTTATGTTTTAAACGCTTGACAAGCGAGATTCAGCCGCTTTTAATTGCAACTAACCTACGCTGCAAATGTTTAAGAAATTTACTAAGCAGAAAAAAAGACAAAGAATCCCCGAGTTAGCTAGTCTTTTACTATCTCTGTCGAGTATTGGCATTTTTTGATGTCTTGTAACGCTTTATAAGCGCGTTCAGCTTATTTAGATAAAAATCTAGATGTAGATGAAGTTTTGTAAAGACATACAGTATCTATATACTGCAAAAAATTGAACATAAGACGCCGATACATTAAGTAATCCTTACCTTTTAATCTGCAGATTGGCGAAAGCAAATACAATAGCTTCAGTTTCATGATAAGTGGGCTGGCGGAGTTTGTCAAGCAAGTTTTTTCGTTTCTACTGAATGACAGTTGTGGCTTGGGAGGTAGTGCAAGAAGTCTATTGTATTACTGAATTATTAATAATCTAGTAATAGTGCCTGCTATGTAGCTAAAATTTTCCTTTAACTTAAGCTATATGTAGCTAAAATAACTTGGGTTTACCGACGATTTGACAAACGACAAATTCGTCATCCCGCTACTTGTTAGCGGGATCTAGAGATATCGCAGCGGTATGACCCTGACTTGCATTAGCCATGTATAATAAAGGGAATCTATGACAAAAGAATCATTGGTAAAAACTGATATAGTGAAAGTTGAAGACAAAAAGGCGGTAAGAAGCTTTTTTAAAATACTAGGTGGAGTGGCAGATGCTGTAAGATCGTGGATTGGTAACATCAGTCCTGATTTAAGCAACAGTCGCGATATCGATAGTTTAGTCTTGAAGATGAACGAGTGCTTAAATCCAAAGGGAGGGGAGGTTTCAGCACGTAAAAATGCTGTATCTCTTGGTAACTTGTACTTAAGCTTATCAGAGAAAGGTAAAATAAAATTTCTACAAACCCTGGCAGAAAAATTTAATCCGAATAAAGCGGAAATAGATGAGAAAATTAGAGAGTATAAGAAAAACCAAGATCCCGAGTTAAACTATAAATTTGAACAGGATTTAATAAAAATTCTTGAATCACCACGTTCTAAAATATTGAAGCAATTTATTTCTTTACCAGAAGGCCTTAAGTTTATTGTTGATATGCGTTCTGATGTGCTTAAGCTAAAGAACCAATATAGAAGCTTGAATCCACTAGAGAGCGAATTAAAAAATATACTCTATACTTGGGTTGATGTTGATCTACTCGATCTTCGTCAAATCACTTGGGATTCACCTGCATCATTGCTAGAAAAACTTATAAAATATGAAGCTGTGCATAAAATTTCCTCTTGGGGCGACCTAAAAAACAGACTAGATTCTGATCGTCTCTGTTTTGCTTTTTTTCATTACAAGATACCAAACGAACCTCTAATTTTTGTAGAGGTTGCATTGGTGGATAAGATTGCAGATAGCATTCAACACCTTTTAGATGAGTCAGTACCTTCAAATGATCCGAGTAATGCAAGCACTGCTATATTCTATTCAATATCAAACACTCAAGCAGGGTTATCTGGAATCAGCCTTGGTAATTTTTTGATCAAAAGGGTTGTAGAAAAGCTATCACAGGAGTTTAAAAGTATAAAAACATATGCAACTCTTTCTCCAATACCTGGCTTTACGAAATGGCTAAAAAACAATCTAAACCAAGATGTCACTTTATTGGGCAAACTAAATATAAAACAATCTAGTGCAGAAATTTTAGAAAGTGCAGAGCAATTAAAAACTAATGTTGAATGTACAAATGAAACTAAACAATACATGCTTAAACTATGTGCATATTATTTACTAAAAGTGAATAATAGTAATGGAAATACTTATGACCCGGTGGCGCATTTTCATTTAAGCAATGGCGCATCAATAAAACAATTAAACTGGATGGCGGATACTTCTGAAAAGGGTATTAGTCAGTCAGCCGGGATGATGGTAAATTATCTATATGAGTTGCCTAAAATAGATAATAATCATGAAAACTATATGGTTAATAAAGTGATTTCCTGCTCGAAAAAAGTGTCGTCTATGTTGAAGGAGTAAATAGTCTCTTAATAAAGGATTGCCCTCACAACACTTAAAATGTAAAATGGTTCTACTTAAGTAAAATAGCCATAAATGAACAACATAAGAAATTTTGCAATAATAGCGCATATAGACCACGGTAAGTCAACGCTTGCTGACCGTTTAATAGAGGAATGTAACGGCCTTGAAGCAAGAGAAATGACCAATCAAATACTCGATTCAATGGATATAGAACGCGAACGTGGGATTACAATTAAGGCACAGACGGTAAAACTCAATTATACGGCAAACGACGGTAATCAATATTGCCTAAATCTCATGGACACCCCAGGTCACGTTGACTTTTCTTACGAGGTAAGTCGAAGCTTAGCAGCGTGCGAAGGTTCACTTTTAGTGGTAGATAGTAGCCAGGGCGTTGAAGCACAAACCCTTGCAAATGTATATAAAGCTATTGACAACAACCATGAAATAATAGTTGTGCTCAATAAAGTTGATCTTCCTGCTGCAGATCCAGAAGGGGTAAAACTCCAGGTTGAGGAAATAATCGGTATTGATGCAAGTGAGTCAGTTTTAATATCAGCAAAAACTGGACTTGGAATAAAAGATGTACTGGAAGCAATAGTAGCAAAACTTCCAGCTCCTCAAGGTGATGTAAATGCTCCATTGCAAGCAATTTTGGTTGATAGTTGGTATGACACTTACTTAGGAGTAGTAATTTTAGTGCGAGTTAAAAATGGAGTGCTAAAAAAAGGCATGAGAATTGTTATGATGTCTAATAATGCTACATATCAAGTGGACAATATTGGTATTTTCACCCCTAAAAAAGTGATGACGGGTGAACTTTCAGCGGGTGAAGTTGGTTTTATAACTGCTTCAATGAAGGAAGTGGCAGACTGCAAGGTAGGGGACACTATCACTGAGGAAAAGAGACCTTGTAGTGAAGCACTTCCTGGATTTAAAGAAGTGCATCCTGTGGTATTTTGTAGCATTTTCCCTCACAAAACGGATGATTTTAAATATTTAAGGGAAGCTCTAGAAAAGTTACATTTAAATGATGCAAGTTTTACCTTCGAAGCTGAAACTTCAAATGCACTAGGCTATGGATTTCGTTGTGGTTTTTTGGGAATGTTGCATCTTGAAGTTATTCAAGAAAGGCTCGAGAGAGAATTTGATTTAGACCTAACAGCAACTGCGCCAAGTGTTATATACAGGGTTACAACACGAAGTGGTGAAATTTTGAATATTCATAACCCAAGTGATATGCCAGATCCAACAAAAATTGAAATTGTGGAAGAACCGTGGATTACCGCAACCATAATGGTTCCTGATCAATACTTGGGAGAGATTCTATCTCTATGTGAAGAAAGGAGGGGAGAACAGGAGGATTTATCTTACATTGGTAACACAACAACAGCATTGTTAAGATATAAGTTACCACTGTCTGAAGTTGTTTTTGACTTTTATGATCGATTAAAATCAATTTCCAAAGGATATGCAAGCTTAGATTGGGAAATTTCCAGCTATCTGGTAAGCCAAATAGATAAATTAAGCTTTTTAATTAATGGAGAGCCCGTAGATGCACTGGCTTGTATCGTTCACAAAAGTAGGGCAGAAAAAAGAGGGCGTGAAATATGTGCACGCTTGAAGGATTTAATACCACGTCAGCAATACAAAATCGCGATTCAAGCGGCAGTGGGCGGAAAAATCATTGCCAGAGAAACGATTAACCCATACAGAAAAGATGTAACAGCTAAACTCTATGGTGGAGATGTAACGCGAAGAATGAAACTA
The DNA here is from genome assembly GCF_964026815.1 of Wolbachia endosymbiont (group A) of Andrena fulva. Taxonomy (NCBI): domain Bacteria; kingdom Pseudomonadati; phylum Pseudomonadota; class Alphaproteobacteria; order Rickettsiales; family Anaplasmataceae; genus Wolbachia; species Wolbachia endosymbiont (group A) of Andrena fulva. Next base: position 806,625 of record NZ_OZ034701.1, on the reverse strand, counting down.
CTTGAAAAGCAAAAGAAGGGTAAAAAAAGGTTACATTCTATAGGGAACGTAAATATTCCACAGAATGCTTTTATTCAAGCCTTGAAGATAAGTGATTGATCTTAAAAGACTTCTTGTATAGTTTTTGGCAACAACCGTTAGAAACGAAAAAACTTACTTGACAAACTCTGCCAGCCCCCTTATCATGAAAGTGAAGCTATTTATTTATCTTCTCTGTACAGATTAAATGACAAAAAAACTCACGTATCTGGCGTCTCATGTTTAATTTTTTGCACTATGTGCACCTTATGTCTTTATCAAACTTCTACCTACATAAGCTGAAACGCGCTTATAAAGCGTTTAAAACATAAAAAAACGCCAACTTAAAAAATGGATAGTGAATAACTAGCTACCCTAGGGCTTCTTTTGCCTTTTTTTCTGTTTAGTAAATTTCTTAATGTTTCTAATTTAGATTAGTTGCGGTTTAAAAGCAACTGAATCGCGGTTATTAAGCATTTAGAATAAAAAAACGCCATACTTGAAAGTATAATGTAAGTAATTAGCCAACCACGGGGCTTCTTTTGCCTTTTTTTTCATTTGGTAAATTTCTTAATGTTTATGGCTAAACGACAACCGTCATCCCGCTACTTGTTAGCTGATGAGATACCGCGAATAAATCGCGGTATGACGTAGGACTGCTGTCATCCCAGTGCTTGACACTGGGATCCAGTTGAGCTATTTCAACAAAAATACTGCATTTGAGATGAACGTTTACTCTTACCAGACTTATTTACAAATATAACAATTAAAGTCTGGATTCCAGCGTCAAGCACTGGAATAATATCGTTTACTATGTCTATATTACAATATTTGTGCAGTTGTGTATCAACTACTTTTGTGGCACCGTTTGTTATTCAATCTTTATGCTAGTTTTACTAAAAATTATAGTATTTTAGGTATAATTGCAATATCTAAATTTAAGGTATAGAGATGAACCCTAGGAAAGTTTTTAATATTCTTTTTATAGTATTATTTATTTCTTTTTCTCATGTTGGGAGTGCTGCCGCTGACACTAATACTGATACAACTGCTCAAGTAATATGTAACATTATTGGCTACGTTTGGGGAATAGGCGGACCGCTTATGACCGTAGTGATAATAGGTGCAGCTTTGCTTGCGATATTTGGTAGAATGCCATGGCCAGCTCTTTTTGCACTCGGTATATTTTGTGCTGTATTTTTCGGTGCTAAAACTATCGTCATAAAAGTAATGGGTGGTATAGGCGGCACTGGAAATACTTCTTTGATGGACCAATGCGGAACAGGAGACACAAAAAAGAACTATTTTTTTCTAAAACAGACCTGATGCACGGCTTCAACTATATCTTCCACTTGCGGTAATGCTTTTTTTTCTAGATTTGCAGCGTAAGGTAAGGGGATGTCCTTGCCAGTTACACGTACAACTGGAGCATCAAGGTAGTCAAATCCTTGTTCCATAACAACGGCTGACAGCTCTGCTCCTATTCCTGCAAATGGCCATCCTTCTTCTACACTAACTAACCTATTAGTCTTCTGAATAGAGTTAATAACAGTTTGAGTGTCAAGTGGTCTTAAGGTTCTGAGGTCAATAACTTCAGCTTCTATACCTTCACTCGAAAGTAAATCTGCTGCATTTAAGGCATCCATTAATTTTAATGAAAAAGCAGTGATAGTTACATCCTTTCCTTCCCGTATAACAGCAGCTTTGCCTATCTCAAGTAGATAATCTTTGTTTGATAGCTCAGAGTCAGAAACTTCATGCTCATGTCCATAAGCTATTTCGTTTTCTAGAAATATTACCGGATTAGGGTCACGAATTGCAGCTTTAAGCAGACCTCTGCAATCGGAGGCAAAATAGGGTGCTATTACTTTTAACCCCGGTATATGCGAATACCAAGCTGCAAAGCATTGAGAATGTTGTGCAGCAACTCTTGCTGCAGCGCCATTTGGTCCACGAAATACTATAGGGCATCCAAGTTGTCCGCCTGACATATAATTTGTTTTTGCTGCGGAATTCACAATTTGGTCAATAGCTTGCATAGAAAAATTAAAAGTCATAAACTCGACTATTGGCTTTAATCCAGCAAATGCCGCTCCAACAGCAAGGCCAGCAAATCCATGTTCGGTAATAGGCGTATCAACTACTCTGTTTTCTCCAAACTCTTTCAGTAATCCTTTCGTTACTTTATAAGCACCATCATACTCTGCAACTTCTTCACCCATGATAAGCACATCAGAGTCGTTTTGCATTTCTTCTCTAATTGCTGTGCATAAAGCTTCTCTTACACTTAAGGTTGCCATTTATAAACTTTTATAGACTTTAACTAAAGTAACTATATCAGAATTACTGGGGGTAAGTAAAGTGTACAAATTAAGTTTTACAAACATGTTCGGTAGAAGCTGTAGCTTTACTCCTCTCGTTTGAGTTTTATTACTACAACTCCCCCTAAAGAACCGTGCTTGCAGATTTCCCGCACACGGCTCATCAATATTAGTTTTCACAGTCGTCCCTCTTATGCATATAAAGAAAAATGTATTTTTGGCTTTGGTAATGGATTTACTTCTACGTAGTGTACAAACTGTTCCCAGGTCATACTCTTTTTCTGACTACGCCGATTTATCCATTTAAATGCTAGCTTTCTTACTGATGTGTAAAATTGTTTCAAACACCAATAATTTCCGCTAATACCAAAGTAGTTATAGTGTCCTGTTAATTTAGCCTTCAGTACTTGCCACCAATCTTTAAGTCGAATACTTCCGCGGACTATTTTCAACCACTCCTTGATTTCTTTTAGTTTTCTGGCTAGATTTAACTTAGAGGTTTTATGTCCCATCATTAATCTACCACGACGACTTTTTGCACCATAGTGCGTAAACCCCAGAAAATTGAAACTTTCCGTCCTTCGTTTCTCTCTTATCGCTCGTTGCCACTCCCTCTTGCCAAACTTTACTACTCTGGTCTTGTTTTCAGATACTTCCAACCCAAATTTATTTAGCCTTTGTTTCAGTAATTCCAGAAATTCTTCCGCGTCTACCTTACTTTCGCAACAAACCACAAAATCATCGCAAAACCTTATTACTTGTATATATCCTCTGGATCTTGGTTTAAATTTCTTTTCTATCCATAAATCCAACACATAATGTAAGTATATATTTGCTAATACAGGACTTACTATACCGCCTTGTGGTGTACCTTGTTTTGTTGCTTCATAATTTCCAGCTTCGACTATCCCTGCCTTGAGAAACCGCTTTACTAACCACAGCAAATTTGGGTCAGTTATTCGTTCCCTTAGACACCTCATTAGCCATTTATGCTGTATATTATCGTAGAACTTCTTGATATCCACTTCTACAATGTAGTTTATTGGCTTGTACATAACTGCTTTATCTAGTGCATTTACCGCTTGATGACAGTTTCTTCCTGGTCGAAATCCATATGAGCTGTCCAGAAAGTTTGCCTCGTAAATATTTTCTAATATCTTCTTCAGCATAATCTGTACTAATTTATCCTCGGTCGATGGTATTCCGAGTCCGCGTTTCTCTTTACTTCCAGCTTTCGGTATATATACCCTCTTTACTGGTTGTGGTTGATATTGCTTCCTCTTCATACTTTCTACTAGCACTTCGAGTTTCTCATTCAGATTTTCTCCGTATGATTCCACTGTTATCTGGTCTACTCCACAAGCCTTGTTACGCTTCAGTTCTTTATAACATCTCGCAAGATTCTCTGTATTTATCAGATGGACTAACGATGTGAATTTTAGTCGCTTATCTTGCTTTGCTCTTACTGCTATCTGGTTTAGTTTATATCGCATGTTATTCCTACCTCCGTTGTATTGGCATAGCAATCCCTATTCCAGTTACTATATTGCTGATCGCTTCCCCTTGTACGTGGCTTTCCCACATTCTGAGTACTATCAATCAGTCCGACTTCCCCTGCATCTTCCGCTAGTTCTTGCCTTTGTTGACTTGTTCCAACGTACCTTAATAGGAATGCATGGGATCTCCCAAGTTCACTTGAAGTCCATTTCAATACATGGCACGGTCTCAGATCCCGATAGAGTGAGTGATAACTTGCCTTTACGTTATCCTTCATGCTGTCTTCCATGGCCATGAACATGTCGACCTCTATGTCTTCAGGTATTTCGGGACTCCACTCCTTCACTTCCGTTGTGCCCTGCATTGTCCATCCCACTAGCTCTATTACACTCGTTACCTCATGCAACATAGTGGTCTGTTCCAAACTGTTGGCTAGACTTTGTTTGTGTTGGATTTTCACCAACTGTTCTCCAAGCACTTCTTGGCGCACCATGACCAACTCATTCCAAAAAAAAATCTTCTCACGCTTGCTGTTTTTTGTTGCTGGAAATGGCTGGATTATTTAAGCTTTTAGTAATGTATGTTGTTAAATTAATAGCAATTTATTTGGAAATAACAGAAAAATTTATGATAGTTTTATACTCTAAATAGAATAAGATACTTCTGTCTGTGTCTTCACGTTTGAAACTAACCTTATTCTATCTCTTTCTTGTTCTGGACTTAACCTGTGAAGCGCGTAACTGAAATCTTCCTCACTCACTATAAGCCGTCTTTGCGCACCAGCGCTAATTTTTGCTTCATTCACTAATTGCTCTAATTCAGCCCCAGAATAGCCTTCAGTCTTGTCTGCAATGTCTTGGAGGTTTAGCTTTTCATCAGTTTTTGTACCTCGCATATAAAGTTCCAATATCCTTTGTCTCACCTCTATGTTTGGATTAGGGACATAAACCTTCTGACCTAAACGTCCAGGTCTAATAAGTGCTGGATCTATACCACCGATAAGGTTAGTTGCACCAATTACTATTATATCTTTTCTGCTCTTAAATCCATCTATTTCAGTTAACAACTGTGTTAAACTCTCTCGACAATGGTAAGCTGAGTTATTAGCGGTACTTCTTTTTTGAGCAACTGCATCTATTTCATCTATAAAGACTATACAAGGAGAATATTTTTTTGCTATTTTAAAAAGCTCGCGTACAGCATGTGCACCATGACCAATATATACTCCAATAAGTTCAGGACCTGAGATGCTTATGAAATTCATATTTGATTCACCTGCAATTGCACGAGCGATAAGTGTTTTACCATTTCCAGGAGGGCCATGTAATATGTAACCTCTTAGTGAATTAATACTTTTATTTCCAAACAGCTTGCGCATTTCTTCTGTCATTTGGTCACAGCAAATCATCTGCAACCGTTGTTTTAAGGAGTCATCAATTATAGCATCAGCAAATGTTATTCTTTTATCATCTGAATCAGCTAATTCTATCGATATAGGCAGCTCTACTTCCTTTAGTTTGCTGAATATTTGATCATATATAAACCAAGCAATAAAAAAGAAAACGACAAGTAACACAAAAGGCATAGCTTCACTAACATAATGTGCAGCTAACTCATACCCTTTACTGAGCAACATTGTATGCATATAGGCAAACAAAAAAGCGATAGAGATAATAGTTGCCACGCATAGTAAACAGATTGCAATTCTTTTTAGTAATTCTGAAATTTCAATTTTTTTCATCTTAATACCTTATACCAATTTTAAACTAAGAATAATTTTATCTAGCTTACCTATTTTAGCTTGATTAGAGCGTTCAGAAAAATTATCAAGTACGTACTTTAATTTATTAAATACTAAAAACAATATATCACCATATTGTCACATACATCTTTAAAGTTTACCAAATTCATTTTCAAAAAACAAGATTTTATTATTAACCCGAATTCTGGATTAGATTTTAGGTAAATTATTGAAAGTCTTGAATTTTACTAAATTAGTAATTAGTCTTAAAATGCTTACTGCTTTATCGTAAATGCTAAAACAATAAGCTATTGATATTCTTGTTTTTTTTAATCTCCAATCCAGAATTCGGGTTAAAAACGCTAACTTGTATCTTCAAGAAGTAAGACATAATAGCTCTAAAATGTCTTGCAAGGAAAGGTAAAGCTGAACGTTAACTTATGCCAAAAAAATACCGTCTTGTTTGCCTTTTTGAGTAGTATCATCTTATTTTTCCTGTAAATTTTGTTTATAACGCCTAAGATTTACGATATTTTAATCCCGGTAGAATATCTTATAAAATCAGATTATATGTTATACCTATGGAAATAGATAACTTTCAGCAATATTACAACCAAGAAGAAATGAAGACAGTAACATTAGCTCAAATTTATAAAGACTTGGTAATAAAGATATCCGATATAGCCACAAGCAAAATGTAAGCTACTATTAATGGTATTATGGAAATAGCACCAACGATACCACCTACTATACCTACTACCAGAGGTGACGGAGTAGTAAGGCTTAATATAATAAGTGGGAGAGATATAATTGATAGTATTATAGAAATTACACCTACTGTTTTCAGAAGAGATAGAAATCCTTTTGAATCTAAATGTTCTTTAATTCCCTTAAATAATATAAAGAAAATGCTTATACACATTATAGCACAAAGTATTACTGCTGCTATTTTTATTATAGCTGCTGCTATAAGTGCTGCTAAATAAGCTATATTTATTATAACTTTACCACTAAACTTAATAACACTGCAATTATCACACACCATAATAAAAAAGTCAACTCCATATGTTTAGGTTGTAAAATCCCAAAAAGCAGCCAGAATAGAATAAGCAAACATTTACGAATTGAATTTAGTGCAAACAAGGGTGTTGATATCAACCATACTCTGCAGAATCGCAATATGGTATGACTACATGCTTTTTATTGATTTGATTAACATAATCAGCAGAGAGTTTTGTTTTGTAAAAGATGTCTACAGTAACATACTGCAATTATTTGGAATTGTAGGGCTAGGTGCAATTGTAAGGCCACTTGGTGCATTCATATTTGGTCACGTTGGTGACAGGTATGGAAGGAGGATAGCATTAATAATTACTATCTTGCTAATATCGATACCATCAAGTCTCATTGCATTTATTCCAAGTCACAATCAAGTAGGTATAATTTCTACTATATTGCTTCTTGCAATCCATATAACACAAGGAATTGCACTTGGTGGTGAACAAGGAAGTTCTGTTTATCTTATAGAGCATTTATCCAGTAGGAAAGAGAACTTAGGGATGTATTTTGGAATGATGGGTTTTGGTCGCTCCATTGGCGTCTTGCTTTCTGCGGTGATAGTGATTATCTGCAAAAAAACTACTGATTTTTGTACCTGGGGTTGGAGATTGCCATTTATTTTCTCAGCTATTTTAGGATTAATTAGCGCGTATAGCATATACACATTGGGAGAAACTCCAGCATATGAAAAAAATCGAAAACAAAGAAATTTACCTGATTTGCCAATAATAGAGCTTATAAAACGCCACAAGAGAGCTCTTATACTTGCTATTTTAATATCTGTACCTGTTAATGTTGCTGTTGGATTTACCATATTTCTTCGAACTCTCGCAAAGGAAATAGCATCAGTGGATGTTTATGTAACAACATATATCAACGAAATTGTATTGATTATAACCAGTGTATTAATGCCGATATCTTCAATAGCGTTTGGAATGTTGGCTGATAAAGTTGGAAAAGAGCGCACTGCAATCTTATTTATAGCAATTACAATGGCACTGTGTTGTCCTGCGTTATCTATTGCATATTACTATAAAAATTATCTTGTGATTGCGTTGAGCGTAATGGTTCTCTCTATAATAGAAAGGGGTATAGTTCCCATAGGAATAGTTGCATCTGAACTCTTTCCTACCAATGTTAGATTTAGTGGTGTGAGCTTATCACGCAATATCTCTTATGCGTTACATGGAGGATTTACTCCTATGGTTTGTATTTGGTTGACTGTAACATTTCCTCAAACAAACCTTGCTGCTGGGCTTTATATAGTCTTCTGCTTGTTGATCAGTGTGGTAGCAATATTGCAAATAAAACCGCAAGATAAGAAATTTGATTGGTCTTAGTTTTCTCTTAAGTGTGTATTCTCCTAAGTTGAAAAAAGGTGTGAAAAATGCGCTAATCTCGCTAAATGAGAAAATTTTATTGCGGAAAAATTAGAACGATCAAAAACACATGCCATGATAAACTTTTTTATGCGTAACACTAATTTCTTATTCTATTCGTCTAAAAAAACAGTATTTCCAACTGTAAATTTAAGTTTTTACAAGCGTCACAAATATAGTATGATATAAGTTAGGCTTTATAGAGGGTATATGACAACAGATACAGAAAATAATAATAGAATTAATATAGTACGTGAACAAGCAGGAAATGCTGTTCATTCAGATATTGCTTACTCAGAAAGAATACAAAAATCAGTAGAAAATGAAGCATTGTGTGATGCGTGGTCTAATTTTGAGTACTTTGAAGATGTGTTGAGAATAAAAAACAGCACCGATAGGGAAAACAGAATTAAGCAGCTTATCAAGGAAGATTTAGATATAAATGCTACAAAAAATGGCAAAACTATTCTAGACGTTGCTATAGAAAAAAAATGCTCATCAAAAGTTATAAGTTCATTAATAAGCAATGGCAGTAGGATTGATACTATAGATGCTAGCGATCGTACTGTACTGCATAGATCTGTTAGGAATGAAAATAGAAAAGTTGTTGAGTTGTTTTTAGAAGCTAATGAAAAAGAAGTGTCTCAGTACCTGGTAGCAAGGTTTTTGCCATTGTCTATGTTATATCAAAAAATAGAAGTAAATGCTAAGGATAATGATGGTTGTACTGCTTTGGATTATGCTCAATATGGCAGTGAAATGTATAGCTTGCTGCAAAAATATGGAGCACAACATAGTGAAAAGTTTTTATACTCACGCAACCTTAATATAGGGGAATTAGATTTAAATAAACTTGTTTCTGACCATAACTACTGCTTTGATGTGCTTACAAAAGCATTAGAGATTGAGGACAGATGCGAAAAGGAAGAGGTTATAGATTGGTTGCTAAAAAATGGTGCTAACATTAATGTTAATAAAGGTGATCAAGCCCTACTGAGTGTTGCAGCTGAAAAAGGTGATGTTGAAAATGCTGTGCTATTGCTTGAAAGGGGAGCACATGAAGGAGTAAATTCTCAAGATGCTGAAGGAAGAACGTTATTACTAAATGCAATTATTCAAGATAAGTTGGGCCATGCAAAATATCTCATAAAACAAAGAGTTAACGTTAATATACCAGATAATAATGGAAATAGCTCACTACACTACGCTGTTGTCAATTTTATTAAGCAGCGCTTAATTGAATGTGATGAAACCTATACAGCTAACGCTACTTTTTATGATTTTCTTAAGAATGGTGCAGATCTCTATATCAAAAATGTTCGGTAGAAGCTGTAGCTTTACTCCTCTCGTTTGAGTTTTATTACTACAACTCCCCCTAAAGAACCGTGCTTGCAGATTTCCCGCACACGGCTCATCAATATTAGTTTTCACAGTCGTCCCTCTTATGCATATAAAGAAAAATGTATTTTTGGCTTTGGTAATGGATTTACTTCTACGTAGTGTACAAACTGTTCCCAGGTCATACTCTTTTTCTGACTACGCCGATTTATCCATTTAAATGCTAGCTTTCTTACTGATGTGTAAAATTGTTTCAAACACCAATAATTTCCGCTAATACCAAAGTAGTTATAGTGTCCTGTTAATTTAGCCTTCAGTACTTGCCACCAATCTTTAAGTCGAATACTTCCGCGGACTATTTTCAACCACTCCTTGATTTCTTTTAGTTTTCTGGCTAGATTTAACTTAGAGGTTTTATGTCCCATCATTAATCTACCACGACGACTTTTTGCACCATAGTGCGTAAACCCCAGAAAATTGAAACTTTCCGTCCTTCGTTTCTCTCTTATCGCTCGTTGCCACTCCCTCTTGCCAAACTTTACTACTCTGGTTTTGTTTTCAGATACTTCCAACCCAAATTTATTTAGCCTTTGTTTCAGTAATTCCAGAAATTCTTCCGCGTCTACCTTACTTTCGCAACAAACCACAAAATCATCGCAAAACCTTATTACTTGTATATATCCTCTGGATCTTGGTTTAAATTTCTTTTCTATCCATAAATCCAACACATAATGTAAGTATATATTTGCTAATACAGGACTTACTATACCGCCTTGTGGTGTACCTTGTTTTGTTGCTTCATAATTTCCAGCTTCGACTATCCCTGCCTTGAGAAACCGCTTTACTAACCACAGCAAATTTGGGTCAGTTATTCGTTCCCTTAGACACCTCATTAGCCATTTATGCTGTATATTATCGTAGAACTTCTTGATATCCACTTCTACAATGTAGTTTATTGGCTTGTACATAACTGCTTTATCTAGTGCATTTACCGCTTGATGACAGTTTCTTCCTGGTCGAAATCCATATGAGCTGTCCAGAAAGTTTGCCTCGTAAATATTTTCTAATATCTTCTTCAGCATAATCTGTACTAATTTATCCTCGGTCGATGGTATTCCGAGTCCGCGTTTCTCTTTACTTCCAGCTTTCGGTATATATACCCTCTTTACTGGTTGTGGTTGATATTGCTTCCTCTTCATACTTTCTACTAGCACTTCGAGTTTCTCATTCAGATTTTCTCCGTATGATTCCACTGTTATCTGGTCTACTCCACAAGCCTTGTTACGCTTCAGTTCTTTATAACATCTCGCAAGATTCTCTGTATTTATCAGATGGACTAACGATGTGAATTTTAGTCGCTTATCTTGCTTTGCTCTTACTGCTATCTGGTTTAGTTTATATCGCATGTTATTCCTACCTCCGTTGTATTGGCATAGCAATCCCTATTCCAGTTACTATATTGCTGATCGCTTCCCCTTGTACGTGGCTTTCCCACATTCTGAGTACTATCAATCAGTCCGACTTCCCCTGCATCTTCCGCTAGTTCTTGCCTTTGTTGACTTGTTCCAACGTACCTTAATAGGAATGCATGGGATCTCCCAAGTTCACTTGAAGTCCATTTCAATACATGGCACGGTCTCAGATCCCGATAGAGTGAGTGATAACTTGCCTTTACGTTATCCTTCATGCTGTCTTCCATGGCCATGAACATGTCGACCTCTATGTCTTCAGGTATTTCGGGACTCCACTCCTTCACTTCCGTTGTGCCCTGCATTGTCCATCCCACTAGCTCTATTACACTCGTTACCTCATGCAACATAGTGGTCTGTTCCAAACTGTTGGCTAGACTTTGTTTGTGTTGGATTTTCACCAACTGTTCTCCAAGCACTTCTTGGCGCACCATACACTAACCTTTCATAGGCCGCATGTTGATCAACTATAACTTTTAGCCTCGGCAATAATATAAGTATTGTAGACTTGGCAGCGTGCATACCCTAAAGGACAGCTCTCTATTAAATCAATTTCCAGCACCATACTCTCCGCTTTTGCCGGGGACCTCTCATCAAACAATCCTACCCCTTCTGATAAGCTTTACTTCCCTTCATCTGGTGCATTGAATTCTTTCATTAGCTGATTTTCAAAAGGACTTGGCCTTCCTTTATAAAATTCTTTGCCACTTTTTGCTTCTTTTCTTTTTCCATTCTCCCTTCACTAACTTCAAAAGGTGAACCTTTCCTCTCTGTATCACTCACTGTGCCTATCCTCGTCTTTCTCTTGTTACTATAAGGTGCAGGCCTCACGATATCGTACTTGGGCTCGTGTTTTTTTGGGAGCCTGCACCAAAAATAGGTGTCTTTGAAGCTCTTTATAGGTACTAAATTCATGAATTCATTTCCTAGCCTTCTAAGGCATGTTATAGAGGTGGTTGTAAAAAGATATACAAAAACGTCTAAAGTAGAGAATGCTATTCTAAGCCCACCTCTGAAGGTCGTTTTTTTCTCAAAGCTTAAAAAAACAAAACCCAATATAAAAACGTTGAATATTCCTTCAGAATTGTGTATAATTATTAATGCTTTTTAAGGTTCTTTCTTATGACTTTTTCTAAGTTCCTCGACCCTAAATACGATTTGCCCTTTAAACGAGTGTTTGGCACTGAGAAAAATAAGAATATTCTTATCCACTTTTTAAATGACATCTTAGGGTTTACTGGTGTTAACACAATTCAAGATGTTAAGTTTCTTAGCACTATTATGGATCCTGAGATTGCTTCTGATAAACAGAGTATTGTTGATGTCCTCTGTAAGGATTCTTTCGGGAATAGATATATTGCGGAGATGCAGCTCGCTCGTGACAAGGGCTTTGAAAAACGTGCACAACTTTATGCTTCTAAAGCTTACTCAAGACAATCTGGCAATTACATTGATTTTAAGAAAGTATTCTTTATTGCTATTTCCAATAGTATATTATTTCCTGCAGAGGTTGAGTATATTTCCACTCATAATATACGAGAGATAAAAACCAACGGACATTATTTAAAAGATTTTCAATTCGTTTTCATTGAGTTGCCTAAATTTACAAAGAACAAAGTAGAGCAACTAGAGAGCACAGTAGAAAGGTGGTGTTTTTTTTTCCGGTATGCAGAAGATACTACAGATGAAGACCTAAAAGATATTGCAGAAAAATCGCCAATAATAAAGCTAGCATATGATGAATTAGACAAGTTTAGTTGGGAAGAAGAGGATCTTGCAGCATACGAAGAAAGAGTTTTGAGTGTACAGAAAGAAGCTGCTATTTGGGAACAACGCCTTGATGATGCTACTGAAAAAGGTAGAGAAGAAGGCAGGGCAGAGGGCGAAAAACAGGCTAAAATAGCTGTGGCTAAAAATTCACTCAAGGCGGGTGTTTCTATTGATGTTATTGCTGAAATAACAGGGTTTTCTGTTGATTATATTGAGAAAATTCAAGAAAAGAAGTTTTAGCCATAACGTTTTTTTATTAAACCCTCTATTCTAGTAATTTTAATATTGCAATCCATTCTAATGTCTGTACAATGCCTTTTTTATATAAATACTTAATAGGAGGGGTTAATGCCAACACAGAAAGAGCTTCGGGCTACGATGTCCAAAAAATTACAGGAAGCTATTAAACATCCAGATCCAACAGTTGCTGCCGGGAGGAAGTCAGCTATCAAGAGATGGGTGGGAGTCCTTCAAGATAACTTTATGGAGCACATAAAATACTTTAAGGGTGATAAGTTGAAGTTTTTGCACAATGTATTCCAAGATGAAGGTTGCTGGTCAGGTGTAAGGTTGGATAATGCTGCTTTAGGTCAAAGGTTTACTGAAGAGAAAATAGGTGGGGTAGATAATCCACTTCGCAAATATGAGATGGCTTGTAGTTACTGTGTAGTGGATAAAATTCATCCACTCTTTCAAAAAAGATTTGAATCTTATAGGAACAATTTTCCTCCTGGTGCATTTGATGGTAAAACTGAAACTGAAATTGGCAAATACGTACGAAACTCGTTACTAGATAGCATAAAGAGGAAAGGTCCTGTATTTGATTTCTGGATCGATAGAGAATCTGGGGAATTAAAGAAGTATGATGCAGTAGAAGGTTTTGACAGTGCTGTAAAACTTAAGTGGAGTGAAGGAGTAGAGTATTTTTATAATCTGTTGAAAGAAGAAGATAAAGAAAAGAAGCTCACAGAAGCTATTCTTGCTCTATCTCGCGTTCAATCTGTTGAGAAAGATGCTCCTATTTTAGATTTTTGTGTAAATAAGATAGTCGATAAAGATACTCTTTTACAGAAATTATTGCAGAAAGATAAGGGAGTATATGCTCTTCTTGCTGAATTAATAGAGTCATGTTTTTTTGATACAGTTCATGATTTGGTACAGTGCTGGTGCTATAAAGACGTTTCAGCAGGAGGAGACCATTCAGACAAAATATTCTCACAGCGAGAGTATGAACTTCTTCTTTCATCACTCTCAGATGTAATGTTGAAAAATTCTGAGTCAAGTGTTCAAGCTAGATCTCTTATTATGAAGATTTGGGAATGTGATCACTTTTATAAACACAAGAAGGCTGCCGTTAATACTTCTAATTATACAGTTCATGTAAGTGGTATGCTTGCAGGATTAATAGTCAATTGGAAGCGAGAAGATAGTCATGAGTCTGATAGGGAAAAAGAAATATTAGATATAATGTCATTTGCCAAGGATTGCTTCCCTGAAAAGTTTGAACTTTTTAAAGAAGTCATGATAGAAAACCTTAGATTATGTGGTAGAGAAGGTAAAAGAGTAAATGTAGATTACGGTCTGTTTGCAGAAGAGTTATTCTCTGAGTTAGAGAAAACAACTCTACCTCTTGGTCCTGTAGGTGATGGTCCTTGGAATAATTTACGGTCACGATCTAAAGCTCATGGTAGTAAGGAAACAACTTTGCCAGTTGATGATGGTCCGCAGTCTGAGCTTGGAACTCCTAGTGTAAGTGGTGTTTCTTCTTATAAGAAAAAAAGCGTCTTTACGCTTAGTGGTAACAAGTAATCCACTTATGAACTCTTGGTGTTTCTGGTCGTAGTAAATAAGGGGTATTTTGTATGAGTAATGGTGATGGACTTATTAGGAGTTTGGTGGATGGAGATCTTGAAGGATTCAGACAAGGATTTGAATCTTTTTTAGATCAATGTCCATCTTTCTTGTATCATGTAAGTGCAGGTCGTTTCCTTCCTGTATTCTTTTTTAGTATGTTTGCTACTGCACATGATGCTAATATCTTAAATGCAAATGAGAGAATGTATTTTCGTTTTGATAATCATAGTATTGATACACGTGGTAGAAATAGAAATACAGGAAATCTGAAAGTTGTTATTTTAACTCATAATCGTGACGGACAGCAAGTTGTCAGATGCTACAGCATTTCTGATCGCCCTAACAGTGACGGGTTAAGGTTTAGTACAAGGGAGAGAAATGCTCTAATACAAAAGATTATACAGCAAAATCCAGATTTAAGGGAAGGAGACCTAGATTTTGAGCAATATAAAGTATGCATGCATGGAAAAGGCAAGAGTCAGGGAGAAGCAATTGCAACAATATTTGAGGTGATTCGTGGTGCGCCAAGAAGTGCTTGGAGAACAGTTGGTGAAAATCCAACACAAACAAAGTCTAGCCAACAGTTTGGAACAGACCACTATGTTGCATGAGGTAACGAGTGTAATAGAGCTAGTGGGATGGACAATGCAGGGCACAACGGAAGTGAAGGAGTGGAGTCCCGAAATACCTGAAGACATAGAGGTCGACATGTTCATGGCCATGGAAGACAGCATGAAGGATAACGTAAAGGCAAGTTATCACTCACTCTATCGGGATCTGAGACCGTGCCATGTATTGAAATGGACTTCAAGTGAACTTGGGAGATCCCATGCATTCCTATTAAGGTACGTTGGAACAAGTCAACAAAGGCAAGAACTAGCGGAAGATGCAGGGGAAGTCGGACTGATTGATAGTACTCAGAATGTGGGAAAGCCACGTACAAGGGGAATGGACTAACGATGTGAATTTTAGTCGCTTATCTTGCTTTGCTCTTACTGCTATCTGGTTTAGTTTATATCGCATGTTATTCCTACCTCCGTTGTATTGGCATAGCAATCCCTATTCCAGTTACTATATTGCTGATCGCTTCCCCTTGTACGTGGCTTTCCCACATTCTGAGTACTATCAATCAGTCCGACTTCCCCTGCATCTTCCGCTAGTTCTTGCCTTTGTTGACTTGTTCCAACGTACCTTAATAGGAATGCATGGGATCTCCCAAGTTCACTTGAAGTCCATTTCAATACATGGCACGGTCTCAGATCCCGATAGAGTGAGTGATAACTTGCCTTTACGTTATCCTTCATGCTGTCTTCCATGGCCATGAACATGTCGACCTCTATGTCTTCAGGTATTTCGGGACTCCACTCCTTCACTTCCGTTGTGCCCTGCATTGTCCATCCCACTAGCTCTATTACACTCGTTACCTCATGCAACATAGTGGTCTGTTCCAAACTGTTGGCTAGACTTTGTTTGTGTTGGATTTTCACCAACTGTTCTCCAAGCACTTCTTGGCGCACCATTATATACCTCACTAAAAATTAAATTATAATTAAAATAAGATGTTAAGTTAAATAATTTAATAAGATTAGTAAATTTTAAAATACAGAGCTGACTGTAATTAACACTCTAATTACATATTTTGTTAATGTATCAATGTTATAATAACACAGAGCCTTATCTTAACCCTTGACTTTGTCCTATAAAATTCATACTTTATTTACTGTTATAGTTCAAGTACATAGGGTCAAAATGGCGTTAAATCCGCTAGAGCAATTTAAAGTATATACAATAATAGAGTTACCTAGGTTATTTGGGTATGACGTAAGCTTTACCAATTCATCTTTTTTCACGATGATTTCGGTGATATTGATGATACTCTTTTTGCTTTTTGGAATAAAGAAGGGGTCAGTAATACCAGGATATTTGCAAGCTGCAGTTGAGTATGTATATGATTTTGTTATTTCAATAATAGAAAATAACACTGGAAGCAAAGGCTTGCAGCACATTCCATTGATATTCACAGTATTTATTTTCATTTTATCGTGTAATTTAGTTGGTGTTCTTCCTTATAGTTTCACGGTCACAAGTCATGTGATAGTCACCTTCGCTTTATCGATGGTGGTTTTTATTTATATAACGATTGTTGGATTTAAAGAAAGGGGAGTAGAATTTTTACGCATATTGCTACCAAAAGGAACTCCTTCGTGGCTTGCACCTATAATAATTATTATTAAGTTGTTTGCTTATTTAGTAAGGCCGGTTAGCCTATCAATAAGGCTTGCAGCAAATATGATTGCTGGTCATACAATCATCAAAGTGATAGCAGGGTTTATTGTAAATATGAACATATTTTTCACTCCTGCGCCGTTTTTGTTCATAATTGCATTGATAGGATTTGAAGTATTTGTTGCAATTTTACAAGCTTATATATTTACTATATTAACATGTGTATATTTGTCAGATGCAGTAAAGTAATTGACTTCCTTGTAGAATATTTTACAATTATATTATAAAGAAATAATTAAAGGTAATATATGGATTTAGTAGCTTTAAAATTTATAGCAATTGGTTTAGCTGTGTTTGGAATGCTCGGTGCTGGTTTAGGTATAGCTAATATCTTCTCTGCTATGTTAAATGGGATTGCGAGAAACCCTGAATCAGAAGGTAAAATGAAAAGTTATGTTTATATTGGTGCTGCCATGGTTGAAATCATGGGATTGCTTGCGTTTGTACTTGCAATGTTATTAATATTTGCTGCTTAACAGATGCCACAGCTTGATGTTTCAACCTTCTTTTCTCAAGTTTTTTGGTTTTTAATTTTTTTCTCTTCACTTTTTTTCGTAGTAAGTTGTTTATTTTTGCCAAAGTTAGATGAAATAATAAGCACTAGAAGTAAAGAAGTATTGGATTCTTTTAATAGTTCTGTTCATCTTTTAAGACTCACGGAAGATCAGGTTGCCAAGTATAATGCCGCTTTAAACCAAGCTAGAATACAGGCAAAAAAAATCATAGATGATGCACTTGCTCAGGTAGAAGAAATGAGAGCTAATGTTAAGAATATATTAGAAGAGGAAGATAAAAAAAAGAGCAAGCTTATTGAAAAAAAAGTGGCAGAATTTAAATCTGAATATACTGATCAGTTAAAACAAATGGCTACTAGTATTGCTTTAATTTATTATACTAAATTGACTAATTCTGAAATTGAAGAGGAATTTATTGCTGACTTGGTGTCCAAAGAATTTTAGGGGTTTTTATGTCTACATCACTGATTATCGGTCTTGCCTTCTTGGTAAGTTTTGTCCTTTCGTATAAATTGCTAAAGAAAGTGATAAAAAATGCGCTTAACAATAAGCGTAACAAAAGCAAATTTTCAAGTGAAGAAACTGAAAAATTCAGGAAAGATATGTTGGAGTATTACAAAAAATCTTCTAAAAAATACAAAGAATTAGATGCAGAAGTTAATAAAATGATGAATGAAACACTTGATAAAGCTAATAGTATCATTAAGCACAATAGACAGCAGCTAGATCAGACATTAGATGACAATGCCCATTCTAACTTGAAGAAAGTCACTGACCAAGTTGAAAAAGCTCTTGGGGATTTACAGACTAACACAGTGAATATAGCTGCTGATGCTGTAAAAAAAATAATGCATGAACGTAAAGATGATAAGCGTAGTAGCGAGGTCATATCTTCATTTTCACGTGACTTAAATAAAAAATTGCATTAGGTTCAATGCAACAATTGCCTATACTTCAAGCTGATAATGTAGAAAAAATTAAGTTTGATTCTAGTTTGTGCAAAGAGCCAGAGAAACTTTTTTACTATAAATTTAATATAATTCCTTGGCAAAAATTAAATAATACTACTTTTTTTATGGTTGAAGACACAAGCCGAGATATCAACCGTTGGGTCGAAGCTCATTACGGTATTGACTATGTATTAATAAAAGTGGATAGCGAACAGATTTTAAATCTTCTTAACTCGCACTTTGGTATTTCAGAATTTGCAAGCAACTACTTATATTACAAGAATCCTAATTTTTCAGCTAAAAGCATTAAACTAAGCTCAATATTTTTTGCTTCTTTCTTTATTGTAACTTCAATTTTAACACTAACAGAGAAATATACATATTTTGCTTTGATGTTGATATTTATAATCGGATGTTCTAGTTATTTATTCAAGTTTATAGCTACAGTTTTTAGCTTATGTGAAACCTCCAACCAAAAAGTGGATTATAGTAAGCTGAATGAAGAAGATTTTCCTATATATACTATTTTATTGCCTGCTTTTAAAGAAAGTGCAGTGATAGAGCAATTGATCGAAAGCATTGAAAGTTTGGATTATCCAAAATCAAAATTAGATGTGAAGCTTCAGGTAGAAAGTGATGACCAAGAAACGCTAGCAGCTATAGAAAAGTACACTTTACCGCAGTATTTTGAAGTAATAAAAGTGCCTCATTCTTTGCCTAGAACAAAAGCCAAGTCATGCAATTATGCTATGAGCTTTGCTAGAGGAAAGTATGCAGTAATATATGATGCGGACGATAAACCAGACCCATTGCAGTTAAAAAAAGCACTGATTGAATTTAATAAGGACGACGATAAGCTTGCCTGTGTACAGGCGAAATTAAATTACTACAATTGTGATTATAATTTTCTCACAAAATTCTTTTCTCTGGAGTATATGAACTGGTTTCAATACTTATTGCCTGGATTCCAAAAAATGAACATGCCGATGCCTTTGGGTGGTAGCAGTAATCATTTTTCAGTAAAAATTCTAAAAAAAGTGTTTTTCTGGGATGCTTACAGTGTTACCGAAGATGCTGACCTCGGTTTGAGACTTGCGCAAATGGGATATAAAACCAGGATGATTGACTCAGAAACATTGGAAGAGTCACCAATTGTTGTATTTGCTTGGATTAAGCAAAGAGCGCGCTGGATCAAAGGCTATATGCAAACTTATATTGTTCATTTAAAAAATATAAAGTCACTTTATAAACACACTGGATTTAAGGGAATTTTGCTATTGAATCTTTTTGTTGGCTCTGCAGCTTTTATATTTTTTACTACTCCATTTTTACTGCTTTCATTGATATTAACTAAAGTTTTAAATGAATTATTTTTGTACTACTTTGTAGTGGTATACGTTACTAACCTGATTCTTTTGGTAATAGCTGTCAAACAGCAAAAGATGCCTTTTTATTTTTATATAGTATCGATATTTTTTCCGGTCTATAGTCTGCTACATAGTGTTGCAGCTTTTCTTGCCTTATGGGAATTTATTCTTTACCCTGAGCGATGGAACAAAACTCAGCATGGTTTATGGAAGCAAAACCTGTAGCTATTTGGCTTTTTCTCTGCTCGGTCATGGTAATTCTCATGGTAGGGATTGGTGGATTTACCAGACTTTCAAAAGCAGGATTGTCAATCACGGAGTGGAAACCAATTACTGGAACATTACCACCACTGAGTGAACAAGACTGGCTACAAGAAAAATTAAAATACGAAGCTACACCTGAATATAAAGCACTTAACTATGGTATTAGTATGGAGGAGTTTCGCGCTATATACTTAATAGAATATATACACAGATTGGTTGCAAGACTAACAGGTTTAGTTTTTGTCCTGCCATTTATATATTTCATATTAAGAAGAAAAATATCTAAAAAGGTAGTAATAAAGCTATTTGTGGCATTATTATTTGGAGCTTTACAAGCTTTTGCTGGTTGGTATATGGTTAAAAGTGGTTTAGTAACTGAACCTCATGTTAGCCACTATAGGCTTGCACTTCACTTATTATTAGCATTAATTATCTTTGCATTATTGTCATATCAATTTTTTGATTATCAGATAAGGCCACAACAAACAAAACTTAAGGTTAGTGGTAACACTATATACTACGCAAGGATGATTTTGGTCCTAATTGTAATACAAATAATTTTCGGCGCATTTGTTGCGGGATTAAATGCTGGTTTGATTTACAATACCTTTCCACTAATGGACGGACAAGTCGTTCCAGAAGATTTATTTTTCTTACAGCCTATATGGCTGAATATCTTTGAGAACAGAGCGACAGTGCAATTTATACATCGAGCACTGGCATTGCTAATACTAACTTTGGTAGTAATACTCACAGTAAAAAATGCTAGCGTAAAACCGGTATATATTATGCTGCTCTCCATCATCATTCAGATAATTTTAGGAGTGGTTACTCTTTTGTTACACATACCAATAGCCATTGCCATAGCTCATCAAGTGTTTTCATTTATCTTGTTTGGGTCAAGTTTGTACTTCTTGTGTTATTTAAGAAAGCAGACTACATCACCGATCTGCACATTTTTTCCTTCTTGAACGGGAATATTTTTTATCACCATTGCTGCTTCAGCACATATGATATTTTCCATTTTCATTGCCTCCACCACAAATAAAGGTTGTCCTATTTCCACCTGATCTCCTACATTTACGTGCAATTTAACTAATAAACCAGATATTGGGGATTTTACAGCATCTGCTGAAATCCCTTCTGTTTCATTATTTAGCATTAACCTACTTAATTCAGCTACATGAGGCTTAAATATACAACACTCAGCTTTCATGCCTGCATGCCTTATGAAGTACTTGCTGCCTTGTCTTTCTATTTTAAGTGCTATATTGGTATCGTCATTAATTGTGATATATAGCAATCTATAACTTGATTTCCACTTGCCTATAACGGAGTATTTATTGTGATTATATACCGTTATTAATATATTATCTTGGTATTTTGCATTTACGGAGTACTCATTGTCATTTATATTCACTATGAATAAATCTCTTGCACGGTCACCTGCCATCCGAGTAGCTGATACTGGTGCCCCTTCTTTTTTACTAGATTCCAGTGTCACGCACTGGAATGACACCTGAGATGTTTCATTCACTGCTTTATGATGGTACCTTTCTTCATTTTCCAAATGAACATATAACGCAGTGAAAATAAATATTTTAATATACTCCTCTGTAACAAAATCGCCGTGAAACCCACTAGGGTAATGATCTGGAATGAATCTCGTGTGGAGCTTTGCTGCAATAAAATTTGGGTGATGGAAGATGGATTCTAGAAATTCTATATTATTTGTTACTCCTTCTATATAGCATTCAGACAATGCTTTTTGCATTCTGCTGATCGCTTCTACTCTATCTTTTCCATATGTTATAACTTTTGCAATCATTGAGTCATAGAACGTGCTAATTTCTGAACCTGCAGCAACTCCATCATCTATTCTTACATAATCATTTTCATCCGGTTTATCATAATATTTTATCCTTCCGCTGGAGGGGAAAAATTTCTTCGATGGGTCTTCAGCGCAAATTCTACTTTCCATCGCAGAACCAGTAAGTTTAATGTCATCCTGACTAAACCTTAGTTTTTCTCCACAGGAAGTTCTAATCATTTCTTCTACTATGTCTATTCCAGTGATAAATTCTGTTACTGGATGCTCAACTTGTAATCTCGTATTTACCTCAAGAAAATAGAAGTTTTGGTCTTTATCTACAACAAACTCAACAGTGCCTGCTGAAAAATAGCCAACTTGCTTTGCTAAAGAAACACATTGGGCATACATTTTTTGTCTTACTTCTTCACTAATGAATGGACTTGGCGTTTCTTCTATTATTTTCTGATTATTCCTTTGTATCGAGCATTCTCTCTCTCCAAGACACACTATATTGCCATATTTATCTGCTATGATTTGTATTTCAATATGTCTTGGTAACTCTATATATTTCTCTATAAAGATACTGCCATCCTTAAAACTTTTCTCTGCTTCATTTGTTGCTGATGTGAACGCTAGTTCAATTTCTTTTTTGGAATTTACAATTCGCATTCCTTTGCCACCACCGCCTGATGCAGCTTTAAGCATAACCGGAAAGCCAATTTCTTCAGCAACTTGAGCTGCGTGGGCAGCGTCGCTAATCTTACCCATATATCCTGGCACTACATTCACTCCAGCTTTTCTTGCCGCTTCTTTTGCTGTTATTTTGTTGGCTGTAACTTCTATTGTTTCTGCACTGGGGCCGATGAAGTCTATATTATGTTTTTGAAGAGCACGTGGAAAATCTGGATTTTCTGCTAAAAAACCATAGCCAGGATGAACTGCCTCAGCACCTGTTTCAACTGCTACTTCACATATTTTTTCAATGTTTAAGTAACTGAGGCAAGAAGGCGAAGGGCCGATACATCTTGACTCATCTGCTTGTCTTACATGCACAGAATTTACATCTGCATCCGAATATACGCATACACAAGATATACCCATCTTATGGGCAGTTCTGATAATCCTGCAGGCAATCTCCCCTCTGTTTGCTATTAAAATCTTACTGTACTTCTTTTCTGTCATCTTATCAGTATACTTTCTTAGCTTGAGAAAGTAAATTTCTATATCATTGTCTGCAGGTAATTTCTAGCTTCATGCTGCAGCTAAACCACCATCTAAAAGTTGCATAACATCAGGATCTGTCACTATAGTACTTTCATCATACAAGCCGTATATCCCGTTACATGCCTTAAACAACAAACATGTAGATCCTCCAGAAGCTATTGTAGCTACTGAAGCTAGTGCAAGAGATTGAGAAACCAAAAATAAAAAGTACAAGGATAAACACAAGGCAGCAATACACGCTATAGCTCCTATTATGTATAAGCACAAATGAAATTTTCTATTACATATAAAACCGCCCTTTATACCTGCGATTTGCTTAGCTTCCTCCCGTTCTGCAGCATTTAAAAAATAAAGAGGAGCTACCGCTACTCTCCCATGAAGAAAGCAGCTTTTATCGCAGAGTGCATTTTTAATGTATTTGTTATTACATTTAAGCTCCTCTTTTAATCTTTTTACTTCCCCCCAATTTTTAGCTTCTTCTGCTTTTTCAACCTTACTCTTAGTACCTTCTTCTAAATCCCTCATAATCTCTTTGATTGCAGGTAGCAGAATCTTGCTTCTTGCTGCTTCATGAAATGGATTATCTCCGCTTTCATTATGCACAGTTACAGAAGCAATGTTCTTTTTGCAAATGGCTACAAATGCCTCTTTATTTCCTGTTCTTGCAGCTATGTGTAAATAATTATCTCCCCGCACTATTTGTTTTGTTTTATCAAATGGGCCGGTGTAGCCATAGTTAACCTCGAATCCTTTTGCGCCCAGTAATAATTCTATAATTTGAATGTTAGGATTAGACTGCTCTAAAGCAATATGAAGAGGAGTTTTCCCATCTTCTTTTAAGTTAATTATTAAGTGTTGCTTGCCTGGGACTCAGAGCGGCTTCCACTCTCTCATAATTGCCTTCTTTGATTGCATTGACCAGATCTTTGAATTTTTCATTCATAATATACACCTACTATTTAACCAATAATAAATTATACAACACAATTTATTGAAAATAAAGAAAATTTAATCTCTCAGAATAAATAAATTCTAAATTGTTACAAACATAAATTTTAGCTATTATCATTTACATTACTGTAACAGACAAATATGCCAGGTATAGTCACTAGATTCGCTCCATCACCAACAGGGTTTTTGCACATTGGAGGGGCTCGTACTGCGTTATTTAATTGGCTCTACGCGAGGCACCATGGTGGCAGGTTTTTGCTAAGGATTGAGGACACCGACAGAAAACGTTCAACACAGGAAGCAATTGATGCAATTATAGAAGGGCTAAGATGGCTCGGTGTGAGCTATGATGGGGAAATAATATACCAATCAAAAAGAGTAGAGCGGCACATTGAAGTAGCAAACCTTTTAGTTGAGAAGGGTAGGGCGTATCACTGTTATTGCCCTGAGGATGAAGTTGCAGAAAAGAAAATAAAAGCAAGAGAAGAGGGCAAGATATACAAGCATAAATGTACTACAAAACCTCCTTCTTGTCATCCAAGTAGCCGACACTGGAAAAATATGTGGTCACGCGCTGGAATGACATCGGGTGTGAGGTCAGTTATCCGTTTCAAAGTGCCAGACTCGCAAGAGATCGTCATTAATGACAAAATATACGGCCAAATCAAAGTAAATAGCAACCAGCTTGATGATATAGTGATCTTACGCTCTGACAACACTCCAACATATATTTTTGCTGTCGTAATTGACGATCATGATGCTGGAATAACTGATATAATACGTGGTTCTGACCATCTTACTAATACCTTTAAACAACTACTAATATACCAGGCTCTTGATTTTGACATTCCACGCTTTGCACATGTGCCGCTTATCCATGGGGAAGATGGGAATAAGCTATCCAAAAGGCATGGTGCCACAAGCGTTTGCGATTATGAAAAGATGGGAATATTGCCAAAAGCGATGCGTAATTACTTGCTGAGACTTGGCTGGAGTCACGGCAACGATGAGATTATTAGCGATGAGCAAGCAATAGAGTGGTTTAATTTAGAAAGTATTGGTCGTTCATCTGCACGGCTCGATTTCAAAAAACTGGAGCATTTGAATAACCACTATATTAGTAATATGAGCAATGAAGATATTCTGGCTCTAATACTTGGAGAAAATACTCTAACTGACAAAAAAAAGGGCTATTTACTGCAAGGGCTAACGGAACTAAAAAAAAGAGCAAATTACCTGGCTGAACTGCTGGATTTAGCAAGGTTTTATATTCAAGATCCGCCACTTGATTTAAGTGAAGAAGCTCGTCAAATTGTCAAATCTAACCTCGATATAATCAAGTTACTTGCGTCATTTCTGTCAAAGATCGGTGATGAAAATTGGAATAAGGGTTTTTTATCTTCTCAGATCAAGGAATGTGCAAAATTGCACGATATGAAAATAAGCGATGTATACCACTCATTACGCGCCCCTATAACTGGAGTAATGGATGCACCTGGAATCATCGATATCATGGTGATTCTTGGTAAAGACGAGTGTATAAGAAGGTTACAAGCAATTTAAATGAAATAAGAAAATTTCTTGACAAGCTTTGCCAGCCCCTTTATCATGACAGTGAAGCTATTGTATTTGCTTTCGCCAATCTGCAGATTAAAAGGTAAGGATTACTTAATGTATCGGCGTCTTATGTTTAATTTTTTGCAGTATATAGATACTGTATGTCTTTACAAAACTTCATCTACATCTAGATTTTTATCTAAATAAGCTGAACGCGCTTACAAAGCGTTACAAGACATCAAAAAATGCCAATACTCGACAAAGATAGTAAAAGACTAGCTAACTCGGGGATTCTTTGTCTTTTTTTCTGCTTGGTAAATTTCTTAAACATTTGCAGCGTAGGTCAGTTGCAATTAAAAGCAGCTGAATTTCGCTTGTCAAGCGTTTAAAACATAAAAAACGCCAATATTTTAAAGCGGATAATAACCACAGGGCTTCTTTTGCCTTTTTTTTGTTTGGTAAATTTCTTAATGTTTATAGCTAAAAGAGC
Source organism: Wolbachia endosymbiont (group A) of Andrena fulva (assembly GCF_964026815.1). Classification (NCBI taxonomy): domain Bacteria; kingdom Pseudomonadati; phylum Pseudomonadota; class Alphaproteobacteria; order Rickettsiales; family Anaplasmataceae; genus Wolbachia; species Wolbachia endosymbiont (group A) of Andrena fulva. The sequence goes on along the minus strand of NZ_OZ034701.1, from coordinate 780,762 downwards.
CCAAGAGAGGTGTCATTCCAGTGCCCCTGTGATGTCATTCCAGTGCTTGACACTGGAATCCAGTTTTCCATATAATCTCATCGAAAACGTTGTAACCACTTTCTATGCTAGTTTGCTTGTTTACAAGCAAACTTTCCTGGATCCCAGTGTCTGGGCACTGGGATGACAGCTAGCCTGATAACCGTCATCCCGCTGCTTGTTAGCGGGATCTATGTTAAGGTATGACGGTTAAGTAAGGGATCTATGTTAAGAGATACCGCGGCGGTATGACGGTTCGTGGCGGTGTGACGGTTCGCTGTGGTATAGCTATAGAAAACTTGTATAGATTTTTTCTACTTCTGTGATATCATAAGCCTATAATGATAAAATAAGTAAATATGGATAAGTCAGCGTATGAGATCATAGAACATGAGTATGATGTGGTAGTAGTAGGTGCAGGTGGAGCAGGGCTCAGAGCAACGCTTGGGATGGCTGCAACTAATTTTTCAGTTGCCTGCATTTCTAAAATTTTCCCTACACGAAGTCATACAGTTGCAGCACAAGGCGGAATTAGTGCAGCTTTAGGTAATATCGGTGAAGACGATTGGCGCTGGCATGCATATGACACAATAAAAGGTTCAGACTGGCTTGGTGATCAAGATGCAATAGAATATATGTGTAAAAACGCTGCTAAAGCTGTTATTGAACTTGAAAATTTTGGCGTACCTTTTTCTCGTACAGAAGATGGCAAAATATACCAGCGCTCTTTTGGTGGAATGACAACTCACTTTGGTAAAGGAAAATCAGCTCAACGCACTTGTGCGGCGGCAGATAAAACTGGGCACGCAATCCTTCACACTCTATATCAGCAGTGTCTTAAATTCAACGCTGAATTTTTTGTTGAATACTTTGTGATTGATTTAATTATGGATAGCGAAACCGGAGCATGCTGCGGAGTTCTTGCTTGGTCGCTATGCGACGGCACATTACATAGATTTCGTGCGCATAGAGTGGTGTTAGCAACAGGTGGATATGGACGTGTTTATTTCTCTGCAACAAGTGCGCATACCTGCACAGGTGATGGTAATGGCATGGTAGTAAGGGCTGGATTACCACTTGAAGATATGGAATTTGTACAATTTCATCCAACAGGAATATATGGCTCAGGGTGCTTGATGACAGAAGGGTGCCGTGGCGAAGGGGGATATCTCGTTAATTCTCAGGGCGAAAAGTTTATGGAACGTTACGCACCAAAAGCAAAAGATTTAGCTTCTCGTGATGTGGTAAGTCGTGCAATAACAATTGAAATTAGAGAGGGAAGGGGAGTTGGACCAAAAAAAGATCATATGTATTTAACTATAGCGCATCTTGATCCGGAAGTAATAAAACTCAGATTGCCGGGCATCAGCGAAACCGCAAGAACTTTTGCTGGAGTTGATGTCACTAAAGATCCAATACCGGTCATTCCGACTGTTCACTATAACATGGGTGGCATTCCAACCAATTATTATGGAGAAGTGATCACGCTGAAGCAAGGTAAGGAAGAAGTGGTAGATGGACTATTTGCAATTGGAGAAGCTGCGTGCGTCTCTGTGCACGGTGCAAATCGACTTGGTTCTAACTCGCTTCTTGATCTTGTGGTTTTTGGCAGAGCTGCAGCGCTCAGAGCAAGAGAGAAACTAAAATCCGGTACACCACATAAAAAATTGCATTCAGACTGCACAGACTGGATAGTAGATAGATTCAATAAAATGCGATTTGCTTCTGGTGGGCTAAAAGTAGCAAAAATACGCAGTGAAATGCAGAACACTATGCAAAAATACGCATCAGTTTTCCGTGTTGCTGAAGTTTTAGAAGAAGGCAAAAAAGCTATAAAAAAGGTAGCAAAAATGATGCCTGATATTTCACTTGAGGATCGCAGTATGATGTGGAATAGTGATTTAGTTGAAGCACTGGAGCTTGCTAACATGATCCCACAAGCGGTTATTACCATGGAATGCGCAGCTAATCGCGAGGAAAGCAGAGGTGCCCATGCTCGTGAAGACTTTCCTGAACGTGATGACAAAAACTGGATGAAGCACACTATAGCGTGGCTTGAAGAAAAGAAAGGGCAAATTAACGTAAAAATTGATTATAAAAAAGTGGCTGAAAAAACTCTGAGCGGTGAGATTGATTTCATAGCGCCAGAGAAGAGGGTTTACTAGTTACACTATCCCTACACAATTTTTCAACGAGTTCATTATTGATATGGCACTCATTTTAGTGTCTGGAGGACTCTCAGTATGCTCTGATTGATTTGGTGACTCTTGTACTGCTTGATTTTTAGTCTCATTCCTTAAATTCTGTTGATCATTATTAACAAGGTTCTTCGAAGCTTGATTCTGCTCTGTTGTTGAATTAGAGCGGTTTTTGTCGTTAAATGTGTCCTGTGCTTTGTTGGTTGATTTTTCAAAAAGTTTCTTAATACCACTAAATCCTAAAGTTAAAGTAAGGCATATAACTCCAGCAACAGCTATGATAGGAATGGCTGCTCCAATTGCCATTTGACCCTGAAAGAAAGCAAATGTTACCATTGCAATAACAGTAATCGTTATCGTGATTGCTAACAGTTCGCGGGTCCTTTTTGCTGGATCTATGAATCCTGCTACAGCAGATACTCCTTTTTTTATACCAGAACCTGCTTCTTTAATGCCAGACTTGCATTTTTTTGAAGCAGTTTTACAGTGGTATTTTTCTTCAAGCTTCTCTTTTAGTTCTTTAGCTTTCTCCTGTGCTTTCTGTGGAGTCCCTGAATAATCTTTTAGATCTCGTAAAGTTAAATAGTACTTTTTAGTATGGAATTTTGGATCTTTCAGCTCCAGAGAACAGGGATCAGCGCCTATTTCTAGCAGCATTGTACAAAATTTTGTTGTATTGTCATAAGCAGTTGCTGTATCAAAAATTGTTCCTTGCGGTAGGTATTCGATACTTCTTTTTTCTGCTTTTTTCTTTAATGCCAATTCTAGGGGTGTGTTCCCTTCTCCATTCTTAGCATTTATAGCTTTACCTAATTTATCTTTAGATATTGTTCCATTTTTTACTAAACCTAAAATCAATTCCAAACATGTAACTTTTTGTTCTCCTTTGAATGAAGCAATATAGTGCAGAGCATTTTTTTCATCTTTATCTTGCACAGTAATATCTGCACCGTTTTTTAGCAATAGTTCTAGGGTTTCATACCTTTTAGTTTTTTCAAATTTTCTATCTGTACATGATCGATCCTCATTCTTTCCTTTTATATGCTGAAGCAGCTGATGAAGAGGTGTTAATCCTTCCCTGTTAGTAGTATTTACAGCATCATCTTTATTTGAAATCAACTCTAAACATGTAACTTTTTGTTCTCCTTTGAATGAAGCAATATAGTGCAGAGCATTTTTTCCATCTTTATCTTGCACAGTAATATCTGCACCATTTTGTAGAAATAACTCTAAGGCTTTATACCTATTTGTTTTTTCAAATTTTCTATCTGTACATGATCGATCCTCATTCTTTTCTTTTATATGCTGAAGCAACTGATGAAGAGGCGTTTGTTCTTCCTGATTTTTACTATTAATGAGTTGTGCTAAATCTTCCTCGGTGACCGTTTTTATTAGGGTACCTAGAAACTTGCATTTCTGTTTCTTTTCCAACGACACGATAAGGTGTAAAATATTGTTGTCTTTTTCACCTTTTACACTATTAATATCCGTACAATCTTTTAGATATTTTTTAAATTTCCTGTTATTTCCATTTTTGATCGCTTTTAGTAATAGAGCATTGCTATTTGTTATTTCGTTGCTTATTTCTACTTTATGATCATCTTCAACATCGCTACCGTAGCCACTTTCTGCTTCACTATCTTCACTATTCCTACGATCATTTTGGTTGTGGGTAATACTATTAGAACAATATTTGCTATTATCAGTAATTTCTGAAATTACTTGCTTTACTCGTTCTTTTGTTTCATTTGATATTTTTTTCGATCGTTTTATTGCTTTATCTAGCACTGGAAGGAAGCATTGGACATAATACCTATAATATTTTTCTTGTTCTCTAAGTGATTCTTCTAATTTAGTTAATACTTCAGGGCTAGCACCTTCCTTGAATAACCTTTTACACTCCTTGAGAGCTCCATCTTGACCTCTTGGTTTTTCACGCTTGTGTTCTTCTTTTTTTACCTTTCTCTCTATAATGCCATACAATTGTTCGTCTTTTCTATCCTGCTCTTGCTTTTTATTTTTATCTATGCATTCACCTAATTTATCTGCATTAGTAGTTAGTGCAGTTATATCTATACCCATACTAAAACCTCAATATTAAAAGCTATTTAAGTTGTCAGCACTAAACTAACAACCAAGAAGTTTGACTTTTAAATTGAGCTAAACGTTGTATATGTATAGGTGGAAAGGCAGAAAACTAGTTTCTATTAGAAAATCTGTTATGTTCGGTAGAAGCTGTAGCTTTACTCCTCTCGTTTGAGTTTTATTACTACAACTCCCCCTAAAGAACCGTGCTTGCAGATTTCCCGCACACGGCTCATCAATATTAGTTTTCACAGTCGTCCCTCTTATGCATATAAAGAAAAATGTATTTTTGGCTTTGGTAATGGATTTACTTCTACGTAGTGTACAAACTGTTCCCAGGTCATACTCTTTTTCTGACTACGCCGATTTATCCATTTAAATGCTAGCTTTCTTACTGATGTGTAAAATTGTTTCAAACACCAATAATTTCCGCTAATACCAAAGTAGTTATAGTGTCCTGTTAATTTAGCCTTCAGTACTTGCCACCAATCTTTAAGTCGAATACTTCCGCGGACTATTTTCAACCACTCCTTGATTTCTTTTAGTTTTCTGGCTAGATTTAACTTAGAGGTTTTATGTCCCATCATTAATCTACCACGACGACTTTTTGCACCATAGTGCGTAAACCCCAGAAAATTGAAACTTTCCGTCCTTCGTTTCTCTCTTATCGCTCGTTGCCACTCCCTCTTGCCAAACTTTACTACTCTGGTCTTGTTTTCAGATACTTCCAACCCAAATTTATTTAGCCTTTGTTTCAGTAATTCCAGAAATTCTTCCGCGTCTACCTTACTTTCGCAACAAACCACAAAATCATCGCAAAACCTTATTACTTGTATATATCCTCTGGATCTTGGTTTAAATTTCTTTTCTATCCATAAATCCAACACATAATGTAAGTATATATTTGCTAATACAGGACTTACTATACCGCCTTGTGGTGTACCTTGTTTTGTTGCTTCATAATTTCCAGCTTCGACTATCCCTGCCTTGAGAAACCGCTTTACTAACCACAGCAAATTTGGGTCAGTTATTCGTTCCCTTAGACACCTCATTAGCCATTTATGCTGTATATTATCGTAGAACTTCTTGATATCCACTTCTACAATGTAGTTTATTGGCTTGTACATAACTGCTTTATCTAGTGCATTTACCGCTTGATGACAGTTTCTTCCTGGTCGAAATCCATATGAGCTGTCCAGAAAGTTTGCCTCGTAAATATTTTCTAATATCTTCTTCAGCATAATCTGTACTAATTTATCCTCGGTCGATGGTATTCCGAGTCCGCGTTTCTCTTTACTTCCAGCTTTCGGTATATATACCCTCTTTACTGGTTGTGGTTGATATTGCTTCCTCTTCATACTTTCTACTAGCACTTCGAGTTTCTCATTCAGATTTTCTCCGTATGATTCCACTGTTATCTGGTCTACTCCACAAGCCTTGTTACGCTTCAGTTCTTTATAACATCTCGCAAGATTCTCTGTATTTATCAGATGGACTAACGATGTGAATTTTAGTCGCTTATCTTGCTTTGCTCTTACTGCTATCTGGTTTAGTTTATATCGCATGTTATTCCTACCTCCGTTGTATTGGCATAGCAATCCCTATTCCAGTTACTATATTGCTGATCGCTTCCCCTTGTACGTGGCTTTCCCACATTCTGAGTACTATCAATCAGTCCGACTTCCCCTGCATCTTCCGCTAGTTCTTGCCTTTGTTGACTTGTTCCAACGTACCTTAATAGGAATGCATGGGATCTCCCAAGTTCACTTGAAGTCCATTTCAATACATGGCACGGTCTCAGATCCCGATAGAGTGAGTGATAACTTGCCTTTACGTTATCCTTCATGCTGTCTTCCATGGCCATGAACATGTCGACCTCTATGTCTTCAGGTATTTCGGGACTCCACTCCTTCACTTCCGTTGTGCCCTGCATTGTCCATCCCACTAGCTCTATTACACTCGTTACCTCATGCAACATAGTGGTCTGTTCCAAACTGTTGGCTAGACTTTGTTTGTGTTGGATTTTCACCAACTGTTCTCCAAGCACTTCTTGGCGCACCATAGTCAAATCCTCACTTGAACAGTTGCTACTATTTTAACCATTTAATCTTAAAAAATAATAAATATAGCTAAACTGTGAAACGTGCTATTGGCTAAAATAGGATAAGAAACTATAGCTGCAAATATCCAAATTGATTTTTTATAAATCTTCCAGGCTTGGTTTTTCTTCTGATTTTTTAAGTCTTTCTTTATTTAGTATGGAGCTTATCTCTTCTACACTTTTGTCAATATCATCATTGATTATTACATAATCATATTTATCACGTTTGCTTATCTCTTTTTGAGCTTCGGCTAATCTGCGCTCTATTTCGCTTGCATCATCACTATTACGCTTTTGCAAACGCAACCTAAGCTCTTCCATTGAAGGGGGAAGTATAAAAACACTTACAACTTTTTTTCTCATGAGCTTGAATAAGTGAAATGCTCCTTGCCAGTCTATGCTGAGTAAAACGCTTATTCCATTGCTTAAGTTTTGCTCTATAAAATTTCTTGGTATACCATAAAAATTCTCAAAAACTTTGGCGTATTCAAGCATTTGGCCAGCTTTGCATAACTCGTGAAATTTTTCTTCGGTAACGAAAAAATAGTCTTTTCCATTTATTTCGCCGGGGCGAGGCTTGCGTGTAGTCATAGAAACAGACCTAACTAAATTAGTTGATTGCTCAAGTAATTTTGCTGATATAGTAGTTTTTCCAGCTCCAGAAGGGGAGGATAGAACCAATAATACGCCCTCACTTTTTACGGTCATTTTTCTTTGCATTTTTTAACATGGTGCTTTTTGGATCAGAGTTTAAAAAGCTAGAACCTTCTAAATTAGAATTTGATAAGTTGGTGCCAATAAGAGAAGAGTTATCAAAGACAGTATAGCGCAAATCGGTTTTTTCAAAATTTGCCTTATTCAAATTAACGTTTACAAACTTTGCTCTACTCAATGTTGAATTAGAAAAATCGGCATTTTCTAAATTCATATTCTTAAATTCAAAGTAAGAATAATTTACATTAAATTTTTCACCCTGTGATATTTTCTCTTGCAAATCTTTAATCGAAGTTATAGCATTTTCTGAACCTGCAAGTTTTTTCTGTCCTTTATTGTCAATCAAAATTGAATTATCAAATTTGCAACCTGTTAAGTGAGCATCAACAACTGAACTTTTATATATGCTTGAAGAGAGAAAAGACATATCACTAATTGTTGAATTACTCAAATTGCTAAGAAAAAAACTAGTTTTCCTAAAGGCATTAGTGTGAAGCAAAGAAGATCTGAAATCGCTTTCAATAAAATTTGAATTAGTTACTTTTAAATTGGACCAACTCGAATTATCAGCTAATAAATTAAAGAATGTTGAATTTTCTATTTCACTGGAATCAATATTATGGCGAGAAAGTGTACTGTTATAAACTTGAGAGTCTTGGATTTTTATCTTATACATTGAAGTTGTAGAAAGGTCTGAATCTTCTATCTTCGCAGAGGTGAATAGTGAATGGTCAAAAAATGAGCCATTCATGTTAGAATTTGCAACTTTAGTATTATGAAACTTTCCGTGACGAATGTCAGCATTAGAGACATTAACTTGATGCAGTTCACTAAAACTAAAATCAATATTGGATAAATCAGCATCATGAAGATTTGCTTCAGAAACATATGCATGTTTTATCTTGGAACCATTTAGTATAGATTGAACAAAACTTGAATTATCGTCATTCACATAGGAAATTTGTGTGTTGCTTAAATCAGTTTCGTCGAAGTTACTGTTAATTATGATAGAAGAATTAAGGCAAGCATCGGAAAGATTGCTACCTGTAAAGTCTGATTCTTTTAACTCTGCACCATATATGTTAGCATTTTTTAATGAAGAAAATTGTATCTTTAATTTATATGCATCCACTCCAAAGAAACTTGCATTATCAAGGTTGTTTTTCTGCATAACAGTATCGTTTATTTCACTATCACTAAAATTTACGTGGCTAACATTCGAGTTTGATAAGTTGGAGAAATTCATTTTCACATTCGAGAAATTAGTATGCAAACCAATTACGTTGTGCATACTTACTTTTTTGAGATCGGAACTGATAAAATCAGCATAACTAACATTAGACTGATCAAATACGATATCTGTTAAGTTTGCAGAAACAAATTTTGTAAAACTCAAATTTGTACCTTTTATTTTAATGCCATGTAAATTAGCATTGGAAAAATTAGCACCACGTAAATCAACATCAATGAAAGACACATCGGATAAATCGGTGTTAGAAAAATCGGCACCAATCAGACTTACTCCATCAAAAACAGATTTACTTAGGTACAGTTGGTTAAAATTAGCTCCATTTAAGTTAGAACCAAAACCTTTCTTAAAATCTTCTGGCACGCCCTCTTTGTGGCACTGCACCAAAAATTCAGCAAAGTCTTTTTTACTGTAAGATACGTATTTTGCATCACGCAAAGCGTTTAAAAAATCACTAATCTGATTTTTTTCATCATTTGTTTCGTTTCCATAACATAAATGACCAACTAAAATTAATATCAAAAATCTAATCATCTTGCTTATCGCACTGTATTTCTTTCGTTTTCACAGCCCAATCGTACATTGCTGAGCTTTCTTTATTGTCTATTTTTCTATCCTCCAAAAGATGTGGCATCATTTCGGCAATCGCATTTATTATATTGATCTGCTTTTTTTCGATTGCTATATCAATTGGGGATTGAAAATTATTGTTAACTACTCTAAGATCAGCACCTTGTAATAAGAGAAAGCGCACTATGTCTACCTCACCTTGTTTAACTGAATAAATGAGAGGAGTATCACCCAATTTATTTCTAAACCTTAGTATCTCTTGAATTGTTAATCCAATTTTTTCTAGCTTACTTATTACTCCTCTTAAGCAAGTTAAGTTGTTCTTCTTAATGCAGTAAAAAAATTGCTTACTGTAATCATCAATAAACACAGTTGTAGGAAGATGCTCATTAAGGCTATCATATTGTCGTTTATATATTGACTTGCTTTGTATGTCTTTATGACCCCATTCTTTTATTGGTTCTCTGTTTAGCTTTGTCCATTTTTGTAAACTTTTCTTTTCACTTTGCTCTTCTTCATCTTTTTTAGTTATAGGTTTTACTCTATTGCGGTCCTTGGAATTACTGTTTGTTTCTTTCACTTTTTTTTCTTCAGACTGATTCTCTACTTTTTCTTTTTTTCCCTCTAATAATTGACTCGCATCACTTTTTGAAAGTTCATTATCTTTTATATCAATCTTCTGATCAGCTTGTAGATTTTTTTGCGGGTTAGCTGTATTCTCATTTAAATCAGCACTTAAAGGCAAAGGCTCTGGTTTCAAATCTTTATTCACTTCTTTATTGGCCACATTTGGTAAATTTTGAGCAAATTTGTCTGTGCTTCCTTCTAGCTGGTCATTTGGCAAATCTTTATCAATCCTTTCACCTTCACTTATAGTTTTTTCAACCACGAAAGCTTTGTTCTCGTTGTGTTGCAGTTTCTCTTTATCGGTAGTGCCGTCTAATCTTTTGCTCTCAGCCTCTTGTGTTTGTTTAGCATCGACGTTGCTTTTTAACTCATCTTTTTGATTTGTGCTATCTTGCTTCCTTACACCTACATTTTCGTTTTTATGAACTGATTCAATTTTCTTTTCTTCAAATTGCTCTACAGCAAATAGGCTCAGTGATCCGAATACAACAGCTAATAATATAAAATATAAAATATTTTTCATAAATATCCCAAGCATAAGCTTAATTAAAATGATACTATAATCAAATGATTAATCTACAGTAAAAAATGCCTTAGGATTTAATTTATAAAAAAACAATAGATTTTTTGTATCTGTTCAGGGGCATCGCAAATATTGAAGCAAAGTGGTCAGTGCTTACTGTACGAACATTGTGATTTGAGAGCAATCTCCGCTAGGGAGGATGTCATCCCAGTGCCCAGACACTGGGATCCAGAAAAGTTTGCTTGTAAGCAAGCAAACTAGCATAGAAAGTGGTTACAACATTTTCGATGAGATTATATGGAAAACTGGATCCCAGTGTCTGGGCACTGGGATGACAAAGGAGGACGTTATTCCAGTGCCAAGCACTGACCATTTGCTGTGCAATTTACCTTCAAAAATGAATGTTCGTACAGCTATGGAATGAATCGCGATATGACGTAGGACTGCTGTCATTCCAGTCTGGAATCTAGTCTTTACTGGGGAGAAGAAACTATCCTTCTACAGTGTATCCGTTTAGGGGAGGTATCTGTTCAGATGCATGGCTAATGTACAAATATTGAAACAAAAATTCCAGTGCTCCCTTTCTTGTCATCCCAGTGCCCAGACACTGGGATCCAGAAAACTTAACTTTAAATAAGTGGCTGCATAATAAACTACACATTAAACCTAAAGTGCATTATATCACCATCTTGCACGATGTAATCTCTGCCTTCAAAGCGAATTTTTCCTGCGTCTTTACAAGCCGGTTCACTTCCATACTTTATGTAGTCTGCAAAGCCTATCGTTTCTGCTTTTATGAAACCTTTCTCAAAATCAGTGTGGATTACACCTGCAGCTTTGTCAGCTGTTGACCCTATTTTTACTGGCCATGCCCGTGCTTCTTTGGGGCCCACAGTAAAGAAAGTTATCATACTCAGCACTTCATACATAATACGCGCTACTCCATCAAGGCCTGATTCTTGTAAGCCAAATTCTGATAAAAAACTCTGTTTTTCCTCTTCAGTATCAAGATTTGCAATATCTGCTTCGAGTTTTGCTGAAATACAATAAAATTTACTTTTATTTTCCTCCGCCATTCTCTCTACCTTTTTAGATAATTCATTGCCAGTTATAACATTTGTATCTTCAACATTGCAAACGTACATAACGGGCTTTGTTGTCAGCAATTGAAGCGACTTCATCTCATCTTCATCGATATTCTCCAAACTTCTTGCAGGTTTACCTAATTTTAAAGTAGCTAATACCTCTTGCATTAATTCAAGTTGTCTCTTTAGCTCTTTATCACCTTGCTTTGCTTTCTTTTCCAATTGAGGAAGCCTTTTTTCTATGCTATCAATATCAGCTAGGATTAATTCCATTTCTACCACTTCAGCATCTGATATTGGATCTATTTTACTGTGTACATGGCTGATATCGTCATCCGTAAAGCACCTGAGCAGATGAACGATAGCATCAACTTCTCTGATATGGCTTAAAAATTTATTGCCGAGCCCTTCACCTTTGCTCGCACCCTTTACCAGACCTGCAATATCTACAACTTCTAATTGATTATAAATTATCTTCTCTGAGCCTGCAATTGCTGCGATTTGTTTCAAACGCTGATCTTTTATCGAAATCTTGCCTATATTTGGCTCAATTGTGCAGAAAGGATAATTTGCAGCTTCGGCTGCACTTGACTCTGTAAGTGCATTAAATAAGGTTGATTTTCCTATGTTTGGTAACCCAACTATACCGCAGTTAAAACTCATATTTGCTATTTAAAGCTACAACTATTGCATAATTTAAAAATTTCTGCTATACTTAATTAGTTGCTTATTAATAATTTTGTTGGTATAGTAACATATAGCTCAAATTAAGGTAAAAACTATGGCTGAACCTAGGAAACGGAAGCTACCAAGTGATTTTCATGATGTTGAGGTTGGAATAAAAAGGCCCAAGATCTCAGGGCAAATGAATGTACCTAGGAAACGGAAACTATCAAATGATTTTTACGATACTGGAAGTCCGAAAAGGTTCAAGAGCTCTGGACAAGAAATAACTCTTTTAAATAGTAATCCTTACCCTGACAATTTCCATGTAGGACAAGCAATTGGTAATGGAAGCTGCTTTTTTGACTCGTTCAGACAAAGTCTAGAACAACAGACAGGAGAGCAAGTTACTATCGAAAAATTAAGAAATGATTGTAAAGAATTTGCGCAAAAGAATCCACCAAAGTGGTTTACAAATGCAATTGTCAATAGTCATGATAACAATGGCCAGCACCGTAGTGAAACTGTAGATGATTATACAGCAGACATTATGCGTAACAGTAGGTGGGGTGATCCTGACGTTGAAGGCAGAATACTTTGTGAAAAGTATAAGGTAAAGCTACATGTTATAGAGAACCAGACTGTTGATAACCAAGATCTGTCTTTGCATGAATTAATAGACAATTCAGGTTCAAAAAGTGCAGGTGAATACAATAAAGTTGATTATGATGATAGTAGTATTGTGCATATAATAAACAAAGGCGGATTGCATTTCGAACCATTGCTTGATAGAAATAAAAGTTTAGCAAAACAACTGCAAGAGGAAACCAAACTTAAACAAGAGCAAGAACAAGAAGATTTCCTATTAGCAAAAAAACTTCAGGTAGACGAGATCTTAGAATATTGTAACCTTTCAAAGGATATCTCTGAGAGAGCAGAGGTTGAAAAGGGATTTGATGAGTTATTGGCAAAAAATGCTGATGGAAAAATTGGTGATGTTGTAGAGCAGTGCGTTAGTGAGATAAAGCAGCACATAGAGCGCTCTGAGAAGCAAAACCCTTCAAGCTCACCAAGATGTAGTATGGCGGAATCAAGAACAGAAAAAACATTTCATCAACAACAAATATCACAATTGGAAGTGTAAAATAAATCTTCATAGCCCTGTATATTTTTATATGGGGCTTTTTGCAAGCATTTCATATAATATGAACTGCAGCATATACTAACTAAATGCAAGTTGACCGTGAAACTAGTTTAATTATTGATGCCATAGAGAAATTTGGTGGTGAGGCTAGGCTTGTCGGCGGGTGTGTGAGAGACTCAATTTTGCAGCGTGATGTCCACGACATCGATTTAGCTACTAATTTGCCTCCCAATCAAACGATTAAAGCGCTAAAACTCCGTAATATAAAAACTATTCCAACTGGCTTAAAACATGGAACTATCACTGCGATCTTAAATCAGAGGTCTTTTGAAATTACAACACTAAGACATGATGTGAAATGTGATGGTAGGCATGCAAAAGTAGAATTTACCAATAATTGGCAAGCGGATGCTTCAAGGCGCGACTTTACATTTAATGCTCTGTATGCAGATAAGCATGGCCATATATATGATTACTTTGGTGGTATAGAGGACTTAAAGGCGCGAAGGTTAAACTTTATAGGCAACGCTGAAGATAGAATTAAAGAAGACTATCTACGTATTTTAAGAGCATTTCGTTTTCATGCAAAAATATGTGTCGGAGATTTGAGTGATGAAATACTAAGCGTATGCAAAAAGCATTCGCATATGATCCAAAACCTCTCTGGAGAGAGAATAAGAGATGAAATACTTAAATTGCTGGAGTGCAATGATCCTTTTCCAACACTTAAGAGCATGCAAGAATCTGATATTTTGCAAAAGATTATCCCAAAAGAAATAAAATGCGAAATTCTGTCTTCGCCACTTCTTTTGGGCACTGATGCACTAGTAAAATTAGCGTTACTCCTTAGGACCACTAAAGAAAATGACAGGCTAAGTCTTGGAGAATACATAAGTAAGTTTTTACGTCTTTCGAACAAGCAAAAGAAAAAGCTGCTATTTTTACTATCCAACGATATCAAAACAGAACTCTCAGAAAAAGAGCAAAAAAAATACATATCTTTATTTGGTAGAGAATCATATTGTGATTTAGTAAGAATTTGTGGTGTTGAGTCTGGAGAAAATGTTGATAAATACATTTCATTTGCTAATATATTCAATATTCCAAAATTTCCTTTATCTGGTAATGATTTGATAAATATAGGTCACCAGCCAGGAAAAAGTTTAGGTAGAAACTTAGAGTTGCTCAGGCAAAATTGGGAAGACAGCTCCTACACTTTAACAAAAGAGGAGCTGGTGCTTTATGCTAAGAGCCTACTCTAACTGCTTTCTGGCTGTTTAATGAATGTACGCTTACAGTATTAGTGTAACTCATCGAGGAATTAGGTTCTCTAATTGCATGAAAGTTCTCTAATTGCATGAAAGTCAATAATAATTTTTTGTATCATGAAAAATATTTTTTGATGTAAAACTCAGGTCTGATACAACCTTTTATTTACTATCGTATTATCTTATTCAATCAAAAGGGGTTTTATTGGCAATAAAAACACCAGCACTAAATTTCTAATTAATCCCTTTTAAATTATGCAGCCAATGAATATGTGGATAAATACGCCACACACGCCACACACATTTAAAGTATTTATCCACATATTCATTAAGCTTATAAAAACTAAGGTATCATTCTTTCCCTCCATAGTCTTAATATAAGTTAAAATAGCATGCTTCCATGGTTCTCTCCGCGGTCTGATATGGCTAATTTGTATTTTAGCCAAGCCGCACTATACTTGTTAGGCGGAAGTGGACGGCAACATGTGTCTTACGAAGTCTATGCTTCAACCTAGGATCTTGCTTATCCCTTCCATCGGCATTGCTATCTTTACTTTACATCAAATTATCTACTTTTTGCATTTATTGATAACAAAATTCTGTTTTACTAACCAATATCCTATGCATAATTACAGACAACTTCCGCGCTACGGCAACAATTGCTTTCTTCATACCCTTCTTTTTTGCAAGCCTCAATCCCCAGCTTCTCAATTTAAATTTCCTTTTACATTTTACCAGTAAGACTTGTGCTGCTTCGTACAACACATTCCTACATTCTACTGGTCCCATTTTTGATATACTTCCATGCCGATCAATCTCTCCAGAAGCGTACTGTCTTGGGCTCAATCCCATATAGGCTCCAACTGCATAAGATGTTTCAAACCTATATGCATCATCTATCGCAGCTTTGTATGTCATTGCTACTATAATACCAACTCCTGGAACAGTAGTTAATAATTTACAATCCTCATCTTTTTTACCTTGCTCTGAGAGCATTTTGTCAAGTTTTCTTATCGATTCTTCTATTGTTTCTAAGCTATGTACTAATACTTCAATTGAGTTCTTGCTAATTTCATCTAGCTCATTAATTATTTCTTGCACTTTTAAAACGAAACTTGTAGATCTGGCACGCTGATCAATTTTTATCCCGTATATTTTTAATAATCCTCTTATTGTTCCCTCAATTTTCCCTCTGCTACGTGTTAATTGTCTTCTGCTTCCAAGCATTATTTTAATCTGACAAGCTTCATCTGACTTTACTAATACCTCTTTAAATAGCCCAACTCTCATCATTTGTGCTATACCTCTTGCATCATTTTTATCATTCTTATTGATTCTTGCAGACAATGCTGCTGCCATATGCCTTGCATCTACACAAGTTACTGGCAATCCAAATCTCCTCAATTCTTTGCACATTGATATTGATAGTTGTCCACTTTCTATCCCTATTGCTTCATATTTTTTGCTTTGACTAAGCAAATACTCCGCTATTGTACTGCTTTCACTTACAATAACTTCTTCTTTAACAATTTTTCCTTTCTCATCAATGATACTGATAAAAGTTTCCTTGAGTGAGACATCTAATCCACTATAATATTTCATGAGGCTGCTCCTACTGTAAAAGTTTAAATTATTTTTGAAGAACTAATTCTATTGAACTTGTTACTTCGTGCTAAAATAATGGAGTATGTCTCTCCATCATTCAATAGCAATTACAGTATGTGTATTCTTTTTTAGCTTTTTCTGTTAATTGGTATTCGTTTACTCCTCCTTGAGTTTGATTACACATTCCCTGATCTGTAGATAAAAATTTATCTCTTATGCTTGATGTCAGTTGTAACTCTTGGTGCGCCAAGAAGTGCTTGGAGAACAGTTGGTGAAAATCCAACACAAACAAAGTCTAGCCAACAGTTTGGAACAGACCACTATGTTGCATGAGGTAACGAGTGTAATAGAGCTAGTGGGATGGACAATGCAGGGCACAACGGAAGTGAAGGAGTGGAGTCCCGAAATACCTGAAGACATAGAGGTCGACATGTTCATGGCCATGGAAGACAGCATGAAGGATAACGTAAAGGCAAGTTATCACTCACTCTATCGGGATCTGAGACCGTGCCATGTATTGAAATGGACTTCAAGTGAACTTGGGAGATCCCATGCATTCCTATTAAGGTACGTTGGAACAAGTCAACAAAGGCAAGAACTAGCGGAAGATGCAGGGGAAGTCGGACTGATTGATAGTACTCAGAATGTGGGAAAGCCACGTACAAGGGGAAGCGATCAGCAATATAGTAACTGGAATAGGGATTGCTATGCCAATACAACGGAGGTAGGAATAACATGCGATATAAACTAAACCAGATAGCAGTAAGAGCAAAGCAAGATAAGCGACTAAAATTCACATCGTTAGTCCATCTGATAAATACAGAGAATCTTGCGAGATGTTATAAAGAACTGAAGCGTAACAAGGCTTGTGGAGTAGACCAGATAACAGTGGAATCATACGGAGAAAATCTGAATGAGAAACTCGAAGTGCTAGTAGAAAGTATGAAGAGGAAGCAATATCAACCACAACCAGTAAAGAGGGTATATATACCGAAAGCTGGAAGTAAAGAGAAACGCGGACTCGGAATACCATCGACCGAGGATAAATTAGTACAGATTATGCTGAAGAAGATATTAGAAAATATTTACGAGGCAAACTTTCTGGACAGCTCATATGGATTTCGACCAGGAAGAAACTGTCATCAAGCGGTAAATGCACTAGATAAAGCAGTTATGTACAAGCCAATAAACTACATTGTAGAAGTGGATATCAAGAAGTTCTACGATAATATACAGCATAAATGGCTAATGAGGTGTCTAAGGGAACGAATAACTGACCCAAATTTGCTGTGGTTAGTAAAGCGGTTTCTCAAGGCAGGGATAGTCGAAGCTGGAAATTATGAAGCAACAAAACAAGGTACACCACAAGGCGGTATAGTAAGTCCTGTATTAGCAAATATATACTTACATTATGTGTTGGATTTATGGATAGAAAAGAAATTTAAACCAAGATCCAGAGGATATATACAAGTAATAAGGTTTTGCGATGATTTTGTGGTTTGTTGCGAAAGTAAGGTAGACGCGGAAGAATTTCTGGAATTACTGAAACAAAGGCTAAATAAATTTGGGTTGGAAGTATCTGAAAACAAGACCAGAGTAGTAAAGTTTGGCAAGAGGGAGTGGCAACGAGCGATAAGAGAGAAACGAAGGACGGAAAGTTTCAATTTTCTGGGGTTTACGCACTATGGTGCAAAAAGTCGTCGTGGTAGATTAATGATGGGACATAAAACCTCTAAGTTAAATCTAGCCAGAAAACTAAAAGAAATCAAGGAGTGGTTGAAAATAGTCCGCGGAAGTATTCGACTTAAAGATTGGTGGCAAGTACTGAAGGCTAAATTAACAGGACACTATAACTACTTTGGTATTAGCGGAAATTATTGGTGTTTGAAACAATTTTACACATCAGTAAGAAAGCTAGCATTTAAATGGATAAATCGGCGTAGTCAGAAAAAGAGTATGACCTGGGAACAGTTTGTACACTACGTAGAAGTAAATCCATTACCAAAGCCAAAAATACATTTTTCTTTATATGCATAAGAGGGACGACTGTGAAAACTAATATTGATGAGCCGTGTGCGGGAAATCTGCAAGCACGGTTCTTTAGGGGGAGTTGTAGTAATAAAACTCAAACGAGAGGAGTAAAGCTACAGCTTCTACCGAACAATCTTATCTAAAAAAAATCTCATTCTAGCTTCTACTAGCTCTTTCACAACAATTTCTTTAAGTAATTCTCCTGAGTCGTTATTATTATTATTCTTGCTATTAAAGCTGTGCAAGATAGAGTCTACAATCTTATTTACCCCTTCTTCTTGTTTGTTAAATTCTAATTTTTTTATGCATTTTCTAACAGAAGGTGATAACTTGGCTTTTAACGTGCCATCTCGTAGTTCTTTTATATTTTTTTCAATGCAATGTTTATTGACAACTTCTTTAACCTTAGCTTCTATGATCTCCCTTGCGGATTGTTTCAAATCACTTTCTAATAATTCAAGCAGCTTACTGCTTTCAAATTTGCCATCATCTTGATTTGATAGAGATTTTATGGTTTCATCAAGCACGTTATGGCAAAAGTGCTTTTCTTTAAATTCAGGAAAACCTTTTTTTAACTCCTCGTTTTTCCTAGATAAAAAGTTATTGAGACCCTTATCCCTAGAAAGCTTATTGGGCAAGTTTCGTAATTTTGAAAGGGTTGATTTACTAGAGCCTGTAGTTGATTTTACAGTAGATACTGTGCTTACCAAACTCACTGCATCTGGCTTGTGAGCTTTTGTTTGTTCTTGTGATTTTTTAGTTTCTCCATCAATATCTTCTAACCTTTTATCAACACCTTTTAACTTTTCTTCCAACTTTTGTTGTTCTTGATTATTTAACAGTTGTTGTTGCATTATTTTTAATTGTTCTTCCATGTTTTCTTTTTCTCCCTGTAGTTTCTTAATATCAGCTTTTGATTGATCTTCTGCTTGCTTCCGTTCCTTTTGTAACTGCTCTATCAACTTCTCTTGTTCTGCAAGCTTTTCTTGTAACGCTTCATCTGATTCTTCATTTAACCGCATTAAACTATTTATTTTCATATCCTTTTCTACTTCAATCAGAGGTCTTTTTATTTCATTTAGAGATTCTATGTTGCACTCAATTAATCTTTCGCTTAGTCCAAATATCAATTTAGATTTTTCCTTTAATTCTGCTGAGAGCTCTTCCTCTAGTTGGCCTGAAACATCTTCCAATTCCGTATAATCTTTTTCGCATTCTGCAAGTTTAGACCTTAACTCTCTATTTTCCTCTTCTAAAAAGTCATTTTGTGCACGCTCAAGTTCTAGTTCCTGACTCAGTTGTTCATTCAATTCTTCATCCTCCTCTATGCTTACTTCTTCCATACTATCGTAGTCTTCATCAATGAATTCATCATTTACTATAGTATCAAAACAACTCTCATCAGTGAACTCACTATTTTCTTCAGTTTGAACCTCTTCATCCTTACTTATTATTTCACTCTGGCTCCCTTTTTCTGCAACTTCAGGTTTTAAATCAACTTCAATATTTTTATCCGTTGTTTTGACGTATTCAGTCTGCATTGTCGTATCTTGAAATGTAGTTTCATCCTTACTTATTATTTCACTCTGGCTCTCTTTTTCTGCCACTTCAGGTTTTAAATCAGCTTCAATATTTTTATCCGTTGTTTCAACGTATTCGGTCTGCATTGTCGTATTTTGAAATGTAGTTTCATCCTTACTTATTGCTTCACTTTGACTCTCTTTTACTGCAACTCCAGGTTTTAAATCAATTTGAGCACTTTCATCTGTTGTTTTAAGACCATCAGTATGACTTCCAGTAGCTTTATCGTAATATAGAATATTTTCCGCCCATTTGTTCCATTTCTTTGGTAGTATTCGTCCAATCGTTTTTAAGTACAACCAAGCAAACACAGTAGACCAACTGTATTTTTGTTTAACATTAATTTCATAATTAACCGTATTATTAATATTTGACATAAAATTACCTTGTTTTTTAACTTTAATTTACAGAAAATTTTAATAGTGATAAAGTTATATATATTAGTATAAATGTTAAATAAATACTAACGCGGGTTGTCAAATTATGGTAAAGCTTTTGCCTGCATAATACACTTTAAGCAGAAATACACATGTCTGTAAGTACAGCATTTGCTTTTCCTATCGCCCTTGCTAACATTTCCTGTTCATTGTTCTGATTTTTCACATTGATTACCTGAGCAGCTAAGTTTGCAGGAAAAGTGACCAAACTGACTTCCCATAATTCCACTTGTTTTAACACTCTAGCTCCGCTTTTATGATCAACATCATACTCTATAGGTATATAGCCGATGGAAAGTCCGTTAATTGCCCCAGTTTTGAGCATCAAATACACTTCTTCTGCTTTCTGAATACCCAAAAGTAAATGTGCAATTATATATAGACCAACATCATTTTCATAAATATCTATGATGCTACCTATAGGTTCGTCAGGATTATGCTGCCAAAGGAGTTTTATTTTATTTCTGTTTAAATTTTCCTTAAATGCTCCGGGTAAGATCAGATCATTTTGTTTATCAACTATATTAAAAACGCTAGCATAACCAGAAAATACACCGTTTTCTCCTATGCTTTTTATTGACAATGGTGAATAGAGAAATTTCTTATTCATAAAGCCTCCTGTAGTATTGGGAATTTTGTTTCGCAATGCACTGCGATATAATTCTATTATATGCAGTGCTCTAAAAGGGGGAAGCACTTTTCTTAGTTACTAAAAACGCTAACTAGAATCCAGATTGGACACTGGGTTATAAAATTCTACGTCATACCACCGCGGCGCTAACAAGTAGCGGAATGACGATTGTCAAGGTGTCATCCTAGTGCCTCTATGATGTCATCCCAGTGCCCTGACTACTTGGATCCAAGAAAAAGAATGATGTCATGCAAGCCCCTATGATGTCATTCCAGTGCGTGACACTTGTATCTTTATGATGTGAGGCATTAGAGCTAAAATACCTCACAGGGAGGGTGAAGCTGATGCGACACTAATGCCATTAAGCCAGATTTTGCTTCCCTCCCATAGAGTTAAAGACTGAACAGTATCTTTTGGAATTATATCCCGTATTACAAGGTTAGTCTAAACTCTCAGTTTATTTATAGTCTTGGAGGCAATTTTATGCAAGTAAATGCTATTTTGGGTGTGGATATTTCAAAAAAGAAATTTGATGTTTGTTAGTGGACAGTAAAAAACGACACAAAGTCTTTCAAAATAATCAAGATGGTTTTGCAAAACTTGTAGTTTGGTGCAATGGCCATGGAGCAAATCTTACTCATTTATGTCTTGAAGCAACTAGTTGGTATGGAGAAGATTTGGCTACTTTTATGCACGATTTAGGACATAATGTCAGTATAGTAAACCCAGAAAGCTTTTGGCAAAAGTGAGCTGCTCAGAAATAAGACAGATAAATCAGATGCAGCTATGATAGCTAGATTTTGTATCGCCAACAAACCTGCTCTTTGGAAGCCCATTGCACCTGAAATGAGGCATTTGAGGGAGCTTTACCGTTGCATGCAATCGCTAAAAGATGATAAGGTGCAACAGACAAATCGCTTGGAAAACAAAAATATGCATTCCAGTTGCAAAGAAGCTATATCTAAAGTAATTTTGGCAATAGAGGAGCAAATTATTGTTCTCGAAAAAGAAATTAATGAGCATATAAATAACTATCCACATCTAAAAAATATGGTGGAAAACCTTAAGACTATAAAAGGTATAGGATATCTTACTGCTGTTGCTGTTGTCGCAGAAATGCCATCAGTTGATAACTTTGACAATGCTAAACAATTTACAGCTTTTGCTGGTCTAAATCCAGGACATTATCAATCGGGATCGTCAGTAAGTAAGAGAAGTTGCATATGCAAAATAGGATCTGAGCGTATTCGAAAAGCTCTTTATATGCCAGCTATAGTAGTCAAAAACCATAATAATCATTTTCAAAAGTTTTGTCAGCGTCTAGCAAGTAAAGGCAAATGTCCAAAAGTCATAGTTCTTGCGTTAATGCGAAAATTAATGCATGTCTTTTTTGGTATTCTTAAAAATAATCAACCATTTAATTGTAATTTTGTTGGATAATTTGTTTGACAGCAGAGACAGTATCTGGGATCTCATTTCACTCTATAATAGCAGTGCTCCTTTCTTGTCATCCGAGTAGCCTCTTTTTTGTCATCCCAGTGCGTGATACTGGGATCCAGCCTTTCCATAATCATCAAAACATTGTATTGTAACGTAAAACGGCTACTTTTATGCTTACCAACTTAATAAAATTCCTGGATCCCAGTGTCTGGGCACTGGGATGACACCCTCCTAGTAGAAACGCTTTTGTAATTGCAACATTCGTGCAATCTTTAGCCATAAATATTAAGAAATTTACCAAACGAAAAAAAGGCAAAAGAAGCCCCGTGGTTGGCTAATTACTTACATTATACTTTCAAGTATGGCGTTTTTTTATTCTAAACGTTTAATAACCACGACTCAGCTGCTTTTAAACCGCAACTAATCTAAATTATAAACGTTAAGAAATTTACTAAACAGAAAAAAAGGCAAAAGAAACCCTAGAGTAGCTAGTTATTCACTATCCATTTTTTAAGTTGGCGTTTTTTTATGTTTTAAATGCTTTATAAGCGCATTTTAGCTTATATTAGGTAAAAACCTAGAAATTTTATAAAGACATAAGGTGCACATAGTGCAAAAAATTAAACATGAGACGCCAGATACGTGAGTTTTTTTGTCATTTAATCTGTACAGAGAAGATAAATAAATAGCTTCAGTACCATGATAAGGGGGCTGGCGGAGTTTGTCAAGCAAGTTTTTAGCCCTGTCTCCTTGCTATAATGTTCATATCGATAGAAAAGCAAAAGAATAGAATGAAATATCAAGTGATATCCTCTATAATTAAATTTTTTGAATGAAGAGATGACGATTCGTGTAGGAATTAATGGTCTTGGTAGAATAGGCAGAAGTGTATTGCGTGCTATTTATGAAATAGAAAAATATGGTGAGCAAATAGAAGTCGTGGCTGTAAATGGGTCACTCAGTGCAAAGCAGCATGCACATTTGATTAAATATGATTCTGTTCATGGCAAATTCAGTGGTGATATTGATTTTAATGAGTCTCAAAATTGGCTATCCATAAATGGCAGAAAGTTTTCTTTGTATAGAGAACGGAGCCCTGAAAATATTCCTTGGAATGTTGATGTAATACTTGAATGTACTGGTGCATTCAACAAACGTGAAGAAGCAATAAGGCACAATGCAGAGAAAGTAATTGTCTCTGCTCCAGTTCCGGATGCTGATGTCACTATAGTTTATGGTGTGAATAACGATATGCTCGAAAAAGAGCATAAAGTGATATCAGCAGGTTCTTGCACTACAAATTGCCTTGCTCCGATTGTGAAAGTCCTACATTCTAGTTTAGGCATAAAAAGCGGTTTTATGACTACTATACATGCCTACACGAATGATCAAAATGTTCTTGATGGTAATCATAAAGATTTGCGTAGAGCAAGAGCTTGCGGATTATCTATGGTGCCAACTACAACCGGGGCAGCAAAAACAATTGGTTCTGTCATTCCTGAATTAAAAGGAAAGCTAGATGGCACTGCCGTCAGAGTTCCGGTTAGCAATGTTTCTATGGTTGATTTTACATTTACGACTGATAAGAAAGCGACCGTTGAAGAAATCAATGAAATGTTTAAGGATGCAGCTCTCTCCTCTACGTCATTCCAGCGCGTGACGCTGGAATCTAATTTCTGGATCCCAGTGTCAGCTACTCGGATGACATCAGAGGGTACTAGGATGACAGAGGGTTATCCAATGTCAAATGTACTTTCTATATGCGAGGAACCTTTAGTCTCAATAGATTTTGTGCATAACCCTTATAGTGCAATTGTGGATTTAACTGGTACATATGTTACAGGTGATATATGCAGGGTTGCAGCGTGGTATGACAATGAGTGGGCTTTTTCGCTGAGAATGTTAGACATAGCATTATTGAGCTATAGTAAAGTATGAACTGGAACTCAAACAAATACGCCTCATTTTATGAGCACTTTGCGGAACTCAGAAAAAGAGTTATCTTTTGCTTTCTATTTTTTTGCGTTGCTTTTGGTTTTTGTTATTATTTTAAGGAAAATATATACCGTTTTTTACTCGCACCTTTAATAGAAGCAACAAAAGGTAGCGAAGGTTTTTCTTTAATTTACACAGACTTAACAGAGGCATTTTTTGTGTATCTCCAAGTTGCAATAATGAGCGCACTTTTGTTTTCTTTTCCTGTGTTTGCATGGCAATTTTATATGTTCTTAGCACCTGGGTTATATAAAAGTGAAAGGGCAGTGTTGTTGCCATACTTGATTGCAACACCGGTTTTATTTGTAACGGGAGCTACTGTAGTCTATTACTATATATTTCCTTTAGCCTGGAAGTTTTTCATCACTTTTGAACATAGTGGGAAATCTTTCGGTATACCAATAGAGTTTATGCCATCAGTTAGCGAATATTTAGACCTCGTTCTCCAATTTATGTTTGCATTTGGCACTGCATTTCAAATTCCAGTAATACTCACATTGATGGTGAGGGTAGGGTTACTTACTACACAAAGTTTGTCAAATAAACGCAGAATCGCGATAGTGGTAATTTTTATTATCGCTGCAATCTTAACTCCACCTGATGTATTAAGCCAAGTAGGGCTTGCAATACCAATGCTGATTCTATATGAATTGTCCATTCTGATATGTAGGTATATTGAAAAAAAGAAGACAAAGATTTAAACAAAGGAATCCCTCTTATCTCCTTTATATCACATTTTTAACTTACAACATTCTTATTCAGGACTTAAATATGGAAATGTTTCATAAATTGATTGTAATACTTTGTTAAGTTCAGCCTTACTTTTGATGATCAATAATACTGTATCATCACCTGCTATAGTTCCTATAATTCCTATGTTTTTGCTATTATTTAATGAATAAATAACATACTTCTGATCTAGAAAGTAAGCCAGACTGCTAGCTTGTCCTGGTTGGGTATGTAGTACTATTAAACCAAAATCCGAAATTTGCATATTAAGTATCAATGGTAATTGATACTGGTTGATATCGATTACTTTATATACACCAGCAACTTTGGCAATTTTAAGTTTTTTTAATTTTCTTGATAAAGTAGCCTGAGGAATGTTGTGCCCTCTTTCTTTAAGCAAGGTCTGTAAATCGCTCTGCTCTAAAATTTCGTGATTTTGAATAATATTTAAAATATGTTCACCTAGTGTGTTGTCATGCATTATGCATTTTCCTCATATTGAATATGTAATAAGTATATTTGAAATTATATTCATTATTTCTTGACTATTCAATTTTTAATGTCTATACTCATAAGATGAATAAAACATGAATATAAATTAGTAATATGAAAAAATATATTTTAAATGCTATTATAGTGATAAGTATTCTATTAACAGGATGCAAGGAAGATAAACACGATAATATCATTAGATTTGCAATTTCTGCAGATTATCCACCTTTTGAATATTATGAAAATGGTAAATTTACTGGCTTTGACATTGAGCTTGCTCAATTAGTAGCAAAAGAGTTAGGTAAAGAAGCAATGTTTAAAGATATGCAGTTTAGTGCTATATTTGCAGCATTACAAAGTAATTCTGTAGATGCTGCTATATCTACTATTGGTAGCACAGAAGAGCGTGAAAAAAATTTTGATTTTTCAAATAGTTATTATACAGGGGAATTTGGTATTCTATATCACAAAAATAAACCCATAGCCGGTATAAACAACTTAACTCACAAGAAGATAGCCGTTCAACTAGGAACTGTCATGGAAATTTGGCTAAAAGAGCATGTTCCTACAACAGCTCAAATTATTGCTATAGACAATAATAATCAAGCTGTAGAAACATTAAAGTCTGGTCATGTTGATGGCGTCCTAATTGATGAATTCCAAGGTAAAGTATTTAGCAAAAAAAATCCTGGTCTATCATGGTCAGCCATCGCTAAGTCAGATAATGGTTATTCTATTGCTGTGAATAAAGGATCTGATTTAAAGGATAAAATAAACGAGGCGTTAAAAAGTTTAGAAAGTAAAGGTGTAATACAAAAGATAGCAGAAAAATGGCTAGGAGATAACTGATGCAAGAATTAATTTCTAATTTCTTGTTTGTTGGAACAGGCCTTGCCTTTACTTTAAAATTATTGATTGGAGGACTGCTTTTAGGTATGAGTCTAGGAGGGTTATTTTCAGTACTCAGATATAATAAGATCTGTATTCCATTAATTAATGGAATTATATCTGTAATACGTGGCACCCCCCTTATATTACAGTTAAGTGTTGTTTATTTTATGACTCCAACCATTGCAGGAATTAAATTAAACATATTTAGTGCTGGCATTATAGCATTTGGTCTAAATAGCTGTGCTTATATTGCTGAGATTTTACGAGCTGGTATTGAAACTATATCAAAAAACCAGTTTGAAGCAGCTAAAACTTTACAAATACCTAGTTTCTATATGTGGAGAGATATTATATTACCACAAGTTATTAAAAATATTCTTCCTGCAATGATAAATGAGATCATTGCACTCCTTAAAGAAACGGCATTAATCTCTACTATTGGTGGTGTTGATATTATGCGCTCTGCGCAAATGCTTGCAGCAGAACAATTTACTTATTTTATACCACTTTGTCTTGCTGGGGCTTATTATTACGCTCTTGTATTACTAATTGAATATATAGGCAAAAAGATTGAACAGAAAGGTATATATGATAAAAATGCATAATGTTTGTAAATTATTTAATAATATTCCAGTACTTAATAATATTAACCTGATTATAGAACAATCTATAGTTGGTCTTGCTGGTCCTTCTGGTAGTGGTAAATCAACATTGTTACGTTGTATACAAAAACTCGAAGTTTTAGATTCTGGTAGCATTGAATGCAATGATAGTACTGGTTTTGTATTTCAGGATTTTCAACTTTTCCCACATATGACTGTCTGGGAAAATCTTACATACGCTCCCAAGCTTAAAAATAAAACTCAGGATCAAAGTTATTCACTACTTGAGTCTTTGGGTATTGCCTCTAAAAAAAATGATTACCCTAATAATCTATCTGGTGGGCAAAAACAGCGGGTTGCGCTTGCCAGAAGTTTAATGATGAATCCAAAGATTCTATTATGCGATGAGCCAACGTCTGGTTTAGATGTAGCAACAATAGTCGACGTTGTGGAACTATTACAATCAGTTAGAGATATGGGTATTACTATGATTATCGCTTCTCACAATTTGGATTTTTTAACAAAAATATCAGATCGGATTATTCTGTTAAAAAACGGAAAAATAATTGTAGATATCAATCCTAAAGAAATTGATGAACCAACAAACTATTTAAAAAATAATTATTAAAAGAGAATCACTCATATCATACTGAGAGCTATAGCAGATCTTAGCATCGAAAATTACATAATATACATTATGGAAAATAAATCACATAATATAAGAAGCAACGCTAAAAATAAAATTACATAATGTAAGAAGCAACGCTAAAAATAAAATTACATAATGTAAGAAGCAAGGTTTTCCTGCGTCATACAGCGATTCATTCGCGGTATCTCGGCATAGATTCCGCTAACAAGTAGCGGAATGACGAATTTTTGTTTTTCAAACTGTCGGTAAATCTAAATTAGTTTAGCTATATGTGTCAAGCACTGGGATGACACCCTCCTGATGGGCCAAAATCACAATGTTCGTACAGTTATGGAATGAATCGCGGTATGACGTGTTGCTTTGATCAGCTATAAAGATGATGCTGCGGAAGTTTTTAGTACTTGCTCGCAACTTTCAACAATTTAATAGCACTGGTGTTTACAACCTCTCCGCCGACACGCTTAGTGACAAAAAACCTCACATAAGGTTTATTCGTATAAGGGTCTCTTAATATTCTCATTCCTCTGTTATCTACAATCTTATAAGCTTGTTTGAAATCTGCCACCGCAATTACTGGTAGCTGATTGTTTGGCGCTGGTGGCATATCGGCAGATTGATATACTGGTATTCCCATTAAAGTATCTGGAGCTTCAAGCGACAGACTTGGCTGCCAGAGATACTGACCTGTTTGAGATTTTAGCAGCCTGATATCCTTCAACGTACTCCTGTTCATCAAAAATGACGCATTTTTGGAATAATATTCGTCCAGAGAGTAATACAACATCATTATTGAATCACTATCTAATTTTTCAGTTTTAACTTGCTCTATTTTATTATAACTGTTTCCATTTTCATAAGCTAAAATTCCTTTTGGTTGAAAAGTGCCCTCACCCTTAATGAAGGCTTCGCTTTCTTCCTTACTAAAAGTCTCGGCAATCTTTTCCACCAGCCAACTCTCAACATCGACAAACGCATCATCGAGTAACTTTTGTGATATTTGTGGTTGAGCATATAACTCGTAAGTTGTGACGGAAATCTTTTGGATTTTGGGCGTGTCCGTATCTTTTGCAAAATCATACTTAGACTTATTGCCACCGTCCTCATCATCTACTGTTTCACTGCTCCAACCTGCACCGGCGCGGTCAAAATCTTCTATAATGTAATCCAATGTTTCAGTAGAGATTCTTTGACTGGAGCATATTTGTCGCATTGGGGACGAATCAGTTACGCGCTTGTTTATGCGTTTTACAATATGCGGAGTAACTAGATACCCCCCGATATCACTGTCATCTCCACTGAGGGTTTTGTGTGATAAACCGCTTTCCATTCCCTTGCGGATATAATCAGAAAAATATTTATCGCTTGTGCTAAAATCTGTATTTACTTCTGGGCGTTGAGCTGCAGTTTCGATCAAGTCTAAACGCTCTTTGCAACTATCAATGGCATTATTTACCTTGCATAGCTGCTCAATTGTTGCAGAATCAGCACGCCCTTTGCTTTCAATTTCTTTTAGTTTGCGATCATTTATTAATTTAAATTGCTCCCATGATGAAGCGAGTTCATTGATACGGTGAGCGATATCGGTAAGTGACATAATAGCCTCCTTTGAAAATGAAATAAAAATGGAAATAAGGTAATAGGAATGGCATCCATAGATGTTTCCCACAGTTGTACGAATATTGCAATATGGTACATAGTAAACGATGTCATTCCAGTGCTCCCTTTCTTGTCATCCCAGTGCTTGACACTGGGATCCAGCTTCTATGCAACTTAATTAAAAACGTTTGTTTTAGCGTAAGACAACTACCTTTAGCTCATCAGCTCAGTTATAAGCAAAATTTCTGGATTCCAGTGTCAAGCACTGGAATGACATCATCTGTTGTGCAATTTACCTTTAAAAATGAATATCCGTACAGTTATGTGCTTGGCACTGAAATGGCATCATTTTTTATCTGTTGAAAATGTAAACCGGAAAATAGCGTGGCACTTTGTGCCACGCTTAGTACTGTAAGCTTAATCCAGTAATTAAATTAAGCGAGGTAAAATAAAAGATAATGACACTATATAATGTTCGTTCTTTTATGTCAAGCACTTTTTTGAATTTTTTTGGTGATAATTTTTATCCAGTTATTTTATTATTGTAGTATAATTTCAATGCCAGATACTATCATTATGATCACTATCTAAATTTAAATCGTAATTATCATCAAATTTATATATCCCCTCCATCTCTTCTCTATGCAATTCATGTGAATCACCTAAAGCTTTTTGATTAGAAACGTCAACACAATACTGTAACAGTGCTCTTAATGCTCCAGCACTATCTTGATCTAAATTAAAATTGCTAAAATCAAATTTCTGCATACTCTCCACATGTCCTTCTCTACATAACCTACATATCTTAGCAAAAGCCCTTTCACTTTCTCGACTCCAAGCATTAAGAAAGTAAGGATCTACTACTTTGCTAAATTGTTTCTCTATCTCTTCAAGAGAGCTCTCTGGATTAAGTTCTAATATTACTTTGAAAATCCCACTGCCATGGAATCTATAAAATTTACTAGATAAGCTATCTTTTACAAAATTAACTGCATCATCTATTGTAACACCAGAGCGAGATTCAAATATCATCTCAAATGCTCCATAACAACTATCAATACCAAAATTAATTATTTTTTCCATAAAATCAATTACCTCTTCTAAGGAAATTTGTGGCTTATTCCTCAAGATAACTTCTAAACTCTTGACAAAATTATGCCCATGCTGACCCATAGCATGGGTTTTCCCATTTATTGTATAATGATATAGCTTCTTATTTTCTATTATATGCTTATTGCACTGGTAGATATGTAGCTTATTCAATTTGCCAGAATATTCCTCTATTTCCTTATCTGGTAATTTTGAGCGGAATTCCTTGGTGCGCCAAGAAGTGCTTGGAGAACAGTTGGTGAAAATCCAACACAAACAAAGTCTAGCCAACAGTTTGGAACAGACCACTATGTTGCATGAGGTAACGAGTGTAATAGAGCTAGTGGGATGGACAATGCAGGGCACAACGGAAGTGAAGGAGTGGAGTCCCGAAATACCTGAAGACATAGAGGTCGACATGTTCATGGCCATGGAAGACAGCATGAAGGATAACGTAAAGGCAAGTTATCACTCACTCTATCGGGATCTGAGACCGTGCCATGTATTGAAATGGACTTCAAGTGAACTTGGGAGATCCCATGCATTCCTATTAAGGTACGTTGGAACAAGTCAACAAAGGCAAGAACTAGCGGAAGATGCAGGGGAAGTCGGACTGATTGATAGTACTCAGAATGTGGGAAAGCCACGTACAAGGGGAAGCGATCAGCAATATAGTAACTGGAATAGGGATTGCTATGCCAATACAACGGAGGTAGGAATAACATGCGATATAAACTAAACCAGATAGCAGTAAGAGCAAAGCAAGATAAGCGACTAAAATTCACATCGTTAGTCCATCTGATAAATACAGAGAATCTTGCGAGATGTTATAAAGAACTGAAGCGTAACAAGGCTTGTGGAGTAGACCAGATAACAGTGGAATCATACGGAGAAAATCTGAATGAGAAACTCGAAGTGCTAGTAGAAAGTATGAAGAGGAAGCAATATCAACCACAACCAGTAAAGAGGGTATATATACCGAAAGCTGGAAGTAAAGAGAAACGCGGACTCGGAATACCATCGACCGAGGATAAATTAGTACAGATTATGCTGAAGAAGATATTAGAAAATATTTACGAGGCAAACTTTCTGGACAGCTCATATGGATTTCGACCAGGAAGAAACTGTCATCAAGCGGTAAATGCACTAGATAAAGCAGTTATGTACAAGCCAATAAACTACATTGTAGAAGTGGATATCAAGAAGTTCTACGATAATATACAGCATAAATGGCTAATGAGGTGTCTAAGGGAACGAATAACTGACCCAAATTTGCTGTGGTTAGTAAAGCGGTTTCTCAAGGCAGGGATAGTCGAAGCTGGAAATTATGAAGCAACAAAACAAGGTACACCACAAGGCGGTATAGTAAGTCCTGTATTAGCAAATATATACTTACATTATGTGTTGGATTTATGGATAGAAAAGAAATTTAAACCAAGATCCAGAGGATATATACAAGTAATAAGGTTTTGCGATGATTTTGTGGTTTGTTGCGAAAGTAAGGTAGACGCGGAAGAATTTCTGGAATTACTGAAACAAAGGCTAAATAAATTTGGGTTGGAAGTATCTGAAAACAAGACCAGAGTAGTAAAGTTTGGCAAGAGGGAGTGGCAACGAGCGATAAGAGAGAAACGAAGGACGGAAAGTTTCAATTTTCTGGGGTTTACGCACTATGGTGCAAAAAGTCGTCGTGGTAGATTAATGATGGGACATAAAACCTCTAAGTTAAATCTAGCCAGAAAACTAAAAGAAATCAAGGAGTGGTTGAAAATAGTCCGCGGAAGTATTCGACTTAAAGATTGGTGGCAAGTACTGAAGGCTAAATTAACAGGACACTATAACTACTTTGGTATTAGCGGAAATTATTGGTGTTTGAAACAATTTTACACATCAGTAAGAAAGCTAGCATTTAAATGGATAAATCGGCGTAGTCAGAAAAAGAGTATGACCTGGGAACAGTTTGTACACTACGTAGAAGTAAATCCATTACCAAAGCCAAAAATACATTTTTCTTTATATGCATAAGAGGGACGACTGTGAAAACTAATATTGATGAGCCGTGTGCGGGAAATCTGCAAGCACGGTTCTTTAGGGGGAGTTGTAGTAATAAAACTCAAACGAGAGGAGTAAAGCTACAGCTTCTACCGAACAAAAGGACTATTATAATATATCATCTACTTGAATTAAACTGGGAGATAGAATAAGTAAAAAATATGAATGACATAACAACAAAGCAAGTCATATCCTTATGGGATGCACAAGTTGGTGGATTTTTGCCGGATAAAAGAGAAATGGAGATTGATAATATTTTTTTAATCTAATGCTTCAATGTTTCCGACATAGGAAAAGTATCATCTTTACTTTCTATAGAGGAAGGCACACTATTTTGATTATCATCACCATCAATTGGAGTAGTAGGGTGCATTAAAGCAACTTTCATAACTTCATCAATATTCTTAGCAAAAACTACGTTGATCCCCTCTTTGATGCTTGCCGGAATCTCTTGCATATCTTTCTCATTTTCACTTGGTATAATCACAGTTTTGATTGATCCTCTGAGCGCTGCAAGCAATTTTTCTCTTAAGCCCCCAATAGCTAAAACTCTACCACGCAATGTCACTTCGCCTGTCATAGCAACATTTTTGTTAACTGGTATATTCGTCATAAGAGAAACAATAGACGTACATACCGCGCCGCCAGCAGAAGGGCCATCTTTTGGTACCGCACCCTCAGGTACATGTAAATGTATATCATTATTTTGGAATTTTTCGGGCTTTATACCAAAAAACAAACAATTTGATCGAATATAACTATACGCAGCTTTTATAGATTCTTGCATAACCTCTCCAAGCTTTCCTGTGTATTTTATTTCTCCCTTGCCCGGAATTAGGACTGATTCTATCATCAAAATATCACCACCTGTTTCAGTATAGGCGAGCCCAGTTACTATTCCTACTAAACTCTCATTTTCCGCAATGCCAAAGGTATATTTACGTACCCCTAAATAATCTTGTAAATTGTCAACCCCTACGGATATTTTCTTATTTTTATCAGTCAATATTTCTTTAACTGCCTTTCTCATGAGCTTTGCAAGCTCCCTTTCCATACTCCGCACACCACTTTCACGTGTATATAAACGTATCAACTCGTATAACGCCTCATTAGTTATGTCCCATTCCTTCTGATACAAACCATGCTCCTTCTTTAACTTCGGAATAAGGTGGTGTGTAGCAATACTGATTTTTTCATCTTCAGTATACCCGGACAATTGTATAATTTCCATCCTATCACGCAAAGGATGTGGTAAATTTAAGCTGTTTGCCGTAGCTACAAACATTACACTTGAAAGATCAAACTCAACTTCCAAGTAATGATCCGTAAAGTGTTTATTGTGCTCAGTATCTAAAACCTCAAGTAATGCCGATGCAGGATCGCCACGCGAATCAGAACCCATCTTATCTATTTCATCAAGCAGAAAAAGCGGGTTGCATGAATTAGCTTTTTTCATGTGTTGAATGATTTTACCAGGCATTGAGCCAATATAAGTTTTCCTATGCCCTCGTATCTCAGACTCATCACGCACACCACCAAGAGCTATGCGAACAAAATCTCTTCCTACTGCTCTTGCCATAGACTTAGCTAAAGAAGTTTTACCAACACCTGGCGGTCCAACTAAGCAAAGTATAGGACCTTTTATCTCTTTTACTCTTTTTAATACCGCTAAAAATTCTATTATTCTATCTTTTACTTTCTCTATGCCATAATGATTTTCATCTAAGATTTTCTTAGCTGCATTTAAGTTAATTTTTGCATCTTTGTACTTTCCCCATGGCAACTCAAGCAACCAATGCAAGTAACTAGATATAACTGTAGCTTCAGGAGAAATGGGATTCATTTTCTTGTATCTCTTCAAATCAGTTATAGCTTTCTCTCTTGCTTCCTGAGAAAGCTTTGTTTCATTTATCTTTTTTTCAAATTCATTGAGTATATTCCCTTCATCACCATTCTCAAATTCGCCTAATTCTTTCTGTATAGCTTTCAATTGTTCGTTAAGGTAGTAAACTTTCTGAGTGCTTTCAACTTGCGATTTAATTGTCTTATATAAACGGTTTTGTGCGTTCAAAATACTCATTTCTCTCTCAATAAAAGCAAAAGCTTTTTTTAAACGCTCTTCTGGGTCATAAGCCTCAAGTATGCTTTGTTTATCTGATACTTTTATATTTAAATGTGAAGCTACCGTGTCTACAAGTTGATCAACTTCTTTGATTTGATCAATGGAGTTAATGGCAACCTCGGGCTGATTTTTCTTGTTTAGCTTACACCAGCTATCGAACGCGTCTACAACAGATCGCCTTAAAGCTTCTAAGTCAATATTGTCTTCATCTTCTTTATAATGACTGTCTAACTCTACCCTGGCTTGTAATAAAGTATGAGAGCTAATATATTCTACAACTCTTCCCCTTCTTATCCCCCGGATTATAACTTTTACTGCATTGTCAGGTAATTTTATTAACGGTTGTACAATGCTTGCTAACACACCTACTTCATAAAGATCTTCAGGCTCTGGATTATCAACAGAGCCATCTTTCTGTGCTACAAGAAAAATCTCATTTTGGTGATTACTACTACTTATTGCATACTCTAGTGCATTAACAGATTTTTCTCTGCCTATGAATAAAGGCACCATTATATTTGGAAAAATTACTACATCTCTTAAAGGTAATACTGGCAATGCAGTAAAACTAGAGCTTACAGCACGTTCAATGTTCATAATATATGCCTCAAATTAATCATTAACCGTTATAACATTGCCATTGTTATTATGATTAACCGTTGCTTTTCCTAATTCTACCATTTTCTTAGTGATTACTATAGTGCTACCTTCAAAGCCTCCGTTTCCAGATGTATACATAATGTCAAGCAAAAGTGACTCCAAGATAGCACGTAACATTCTTGCACCTGTTTTGTAGCTTATAGCCTTTTTAGCAATAGCTGATATTGCTTCATCTGAAAACTCAAGGTTTACTTTGCTAAACGCAAGCAATGCTTTGTACTGTTTTATTAGTGCATTCCTTGGCTCTGTCAACACATGTATTAAATCTTCATGATCCAGCTCATCTAAAACAGCAGTTATTGGAACCCGCCCTACAAATTCGGGTATTAAACCGAATTTGATTAAATCTTCAGGTTGAACATCATGTAAAGCATTCTTTTTCTTTTGCTCTTTAGACTGACTTATATCTGCTCCAAAGCCAACTGACGTTCCCTTTTTTCTCGCTTCAATAATTTTATCGAGGCCTTCAAAAGCTCCTCCACAAATAAACAGTATGTTACTAGTATCCACTTGTATAAACTCTTGTTGTGGGTGTTTTCGCCCTCCTTGTGGCGGAACATAAGCAACTGTACCCTCCATAATCTTAAGCAGAGCTTGCTGGACCCCTTCACCTGAAACGTCACGGGTTATTGAAGTGCTTTCAGATTTTCTTGTAATCTTGTCTATTTCATCTATAAACACTATACCACGCTGTGCTTTTACAACGTCATAATTTGCAGCTTGTAATAAACGCGACAACACGCTTTCTACATCATCACCCACATAACCTGCCTCAGTTAAAGTTGTCGCATCAGCCATAGCAAATGGCACATCTGAAACTTTAGCAAGTGTTTTGGCTAGCAAAGTCTTACCAGAACCAGTGGGACCAATAAGCATTATATTTGACTTCTCGATTTCAATATCACTTATAGCATGAAATTGTACCATGGATTGACAATGGTTATACATAGCTACAGATAAAACGTGTTGCGCGTGTTCTTGACCTACAACATGCTTGCTGAGAAAGTTTTTTATATCCTCAGGTTTCTTTAGTAATAGCTTCATATCAGATATACGATCTGAATTAAAAGATCTATCTTTCTTTTGACTTATTGCTTTATGGGATAATTCTATGCACTCATTACAAATAAACACCTTTAAACCATCCGAAGAGTTAGTAATCAATTTATCTACTTCATCTTGCGCCTTGTTGCAAAAAGAACAGTAGTGTAAATCATTATTGTTATCCATTAACCCACCTTTTGTTTAACTTTAATATTTTCAATTTCAATATCTGTACGCTCAGCTATCACCCTGTCAATTAAGCCAATTTTCCTTGCTTCTTCAGGATCCATGAATTTATCTCTTTCCATCATTCCTTCAATTTTCTTCAGTGAATTTCCAGTATGTTTTTCATAAATTTGATTTAGTTTTTTCTTAACCCGCAAAATTTCATTAGCATGTATTTCTATATCAGTTGCTTGACCATGATAACCACCAGATGGCTGATGTATCATAATTCTTGAATGAGGTAGAGAGTAGCGCTTACCTTTTGTACCAGCTGCAAGCAATAAAGAACCCATAGACGCAGCTTGACCTATACATAAAGTTGAAACGTCTGGGTTTATATACTGCATTGTATCGTAGATCGACAAACCAGCAGTTACAACACCACCTGGTGAGTTGATGTACATACAAATGTCTTTATCGGGATTTTCCGATTCTAAAAATAAAAGCTGTGCTACTATTACACTGGCCATATTGTCTTCAATAGGACCTGTTACAAAAATTATTCTTTCTTTCACTAGTCTTGAATATATGTCATAAGCGCGCTCACCGCGACTAGTTTGTTCAACTACAATTGGTATAAGAGTCATACCTTTTCCTATTAAATATTATCAAATAATTCCTTTAATTCTTTCACAGAAACAATCTGCTCTTCTTTACTAACTTTTTCTATTATATAATCTGTCACTTTATACTCAAGCGCTTGCCCTCTAACTAATTCTTGAAATTGTTTATTTGATTCAAAATGCTTAAGTACTCTGTCAAATTGCACATCTTTACTGACATATTGATTTACAATAACACTCAAAACATCATTTTGAGTTAATGATATTTTATGTTCTGCACTAAATTTCATAAATAACATAGCAAGCTTTACACGTTTTTCAGCTTCTTTACAAGAATCATTTTGAGCACCCAATTCTCCTTCCATTCTTTGTTGCTCCTGTTTTACTATGTCTGTGGGTAAATCAAAACTATAATTAGCATCCAAATAATCAAACAGCTCCTTTTTAATTAAGAGATTTCTCATTTCGGTGCACTGATCACCAATCATTTTTTTTGCATGATTTATTAGCAAAGAATAATCTTTAAACCCAATACTCTTAGCTATTTCATCATCATTTTCAAAATCTTTGGCAATTTGAATCTCATTAACTCGCACAGAAAAATCAGCTTCCTGTCCTGCAAGGGAAATGGCTTGGTAATTTTCAGGAAATTTCAACTTAAAGTTCTTTGTTTCTCCCTTTTTCATACCAGTTAATTGATCTTCAAAACCATTAATAAATGTGCCAGACCCTAAATTAACGGCAAAATCTTTGCTACTTCCACCTTGAAAGAGCTTATTCCTAATCCTCCCTTCAAAATCAATTATCAATTTATCCCCATCTTTCGCTTGATAAGAAGCATCATCAACAGAGGCAAAATTGGGGAACTTTGTTTTGATAGAATCAATAAATTCTTTTATATCTTCCTCTTCAATCTTTGCTTCAATTTTCTTTAAGTTTATTTTGTCAAGATCTATCATCGGTACTTCAGGCATCGACTCAAAAGATAGCTTGTATACAAAATTGCCCTCCTCATTTTCTTTGCCCAGATCTGGTAATGATATAACATCAACCTTAGGATAAATGTGAGACTTGACTTCAATTTTTTTCATCAAATCACTTGAGCAATAATCAATTGTATTATTTATCACATATTCCAAAGCCTCGTTTTTATAATTTGCAACAACAAGGTCATAGGGCATCTTTCCAGCCCTAAATCCAGGTGATTTTGCATTTTCTGCTATCTCTTGCAACCTGGAATTTACCTTTTGTTTTATATAATCACTACCAACTGTGATTTCATACTCATACTTTAGTTTATCTATACTAAGCTCTTTGTAGGTATATACGCTACTTACTTCGACTGTATTTTGAGGTATATTATTAGACATCATAATTCATTTATTAACATTTTAATTCATATCTTAATAGAGTCATTTTACCAGAATTTAAGTTAAACACAATCCTTAAGAACAGGTTTTTACACAAACAAAAGTGTATTTAGTGATTATAAATTTTCCCTTAAAACCTAAGTTACATGACTTTAAAGTGCGGATAGAGGGACTTGAACCCCCACGAGCAAGCTCACCAGGACCTAAACCTGGCACGTCTACCAATTCCGCCATATCCGCAAGAAATTTTCAGTACCCTATTATAGGTATTCCATTAAAAATATTCAAGGTTTAAAGTCTTACTTAATTTATGGTATTTACACAATCAAAAAAGCTTATTAACATTTCTTAATGAAAGCTCTAAACCATGAAAATCAATAATGAGATTAATAACAAGCTTCTTACTCGCAATTTTTTTGATTACACAAAGTGGTTGCACAACCCTTATAATAGGTGGTGTGGTGGCTACAGCAACAGCAATAACAATGCAGGACAAATCCTTGGGAAATATCATTGATGATACGACTATGGTCATCAGAATTAATAAGGGGCTCTTAAAACATGGGCTATTTTCATCCATAAAGGTTAAAGTAAGTGAAGGAAGAGTATTGCTCATTGGAAGTGTTGACACTCCTGAAAAACAACTTACAGCAGAAAAAATAGCTTGGCAGCAAAAAGAAATTAAAGAAGTGATAAATGAAATAAGAGTAATACCAATTCAAATGGCTTCCATGCTAGACACCACTGTAGATGGCATGATAACAGCGGAAATAAGAACAAGACTCCTGGGAAAAAGAAATATTAAGTCAATTAATTATAGCGTTAATACGGTTGATAGAGTTGTTTATTTGATGGGTATAGCCCAAAATAAAGCGGAATTAAAAGCTGTAATAGCAATTGCAAGAAAAGTAAAGGGAGTAAAACAAGTTGTAAGTTATGTACGATACAGGTACAGTAAGTTACGCCATTAGGCAAAAATCGCTTTCAAATTATAACATTTGTACAGTTGTGACAATAGGTAGAGAACATAAATGAAAATTGCCTTTCAGATG
Organism: Wolbachia endosymbiont (group A) of Andrena fulva; assembly: GCF_964026815.1. Classification (NCBI taxonomy): domain Bacteria; kingdom Pseudomonadati; phylum Pseudomonadota; class Alphaproteobacteria; order Rickettsiales; family Anaplasmataceae; genus Wolbachia; species Wolbachia endosymbiont (group A) of Andrena fulva. The sequence continues at coordinate 741,661 of NZ_OZ034701.1, read as the reverse complement.
GATGAAAATATAAATTTTGAAACTGACACTACATTCGTGCTAATAAAGGAAGCACAAAGGAGGAAGCACGAAGTTTTTGTCTATGCTCCTAACAATTTAGCACTAAAGCTAAACCATCCAATTGCTCTGGCTCAGAAAGTCAGCGTTGATGATTTTAGTTTTATCTCTAAAGAGGATGTAGCAATCAACTTGAATGAAATGGACATCATATTTATCAGACAGGATCCACCCTTTGATATGCGTTATATTACAACAACATATATCTTAGAAAAAACCAGCGCATTGGTAATTAACAATCCAACAGAAATAAGAAATTGTCCTGAAAAATTGATAACTTCATTATTTCCAGAGCTAATTCCGCCAACTTTGATTACTGAAAATATATCAATGATTAGAGATTTCTACTACAACTATCAAGATATTATTCTGAAGCCATTGTATAGTTATGGAGGAAACGATGTGATAAGAATACAAGATGAGAATAGTATTCAAGTAGTAGTGGATCTCATGATAGCAAAATACGAATGCCCTGTGATTGCACAATCATTTTGTAAAAACATAGATAAAGATAAAAGAATATTGCTACTTTATGGCCAACCAATTGGTGTAATGAAACGAATTCCAAAAATCAGTGGAGAGATCAGAACAAACATGCGACTTGGAGCAAGTTTTGAGCCCGCTCAAATGAACGATAGAAACAATGAAATATGTAACAAAATTGGTCCTGAATTAAAGAAAAGAGGGCTAATATTTGTTGGTATTGATATTATAGATGACTTCCTGCTCGAAATTAACACAACTTCACCCACGGGAGTAGTTTATATCAATAAATTGTATAATATATCGCTAGAAAAGGATCTTTGGGACGTGTTTGAAGAAAAAGCAAGCAGCCATCAACTAAACCTGTGAACAATCACCTTAACAAACTCAGTAGTCCCATTCTTTATCCCTGTTTTTTCTGTACTATTGGTCATATCACGCAATTTTTGAGAATTATTTAATAGATCAAATAGTACCTCTGTTAGATTTTTTTTTGCTTCACTATTCTGCTCAACTATTATAGCTGCTCTCGAGTTTTCAATATATTTTGCGTTATAAAATTGGTGATTATCTTTTGAGTAAGGGTAAGGAATATATATAGCAGAACGCCTAGCAAGAGTGATCTCTGCTATTGAAGTTGCTCCTGCTCTGCTAATTACCAAGTGAGCATTGGCCAGTCTATTCTCCATATCATCAAAAAATTCACTCAATTCACAATCGATCTTTTCACTTTTGTATAGACTTTTGACCTTGTTTACATTTTTCTTCGTACATTGCTGCGTCACTCTAATTTTCTTTTTCATTTTAATAGGTAAATCACAAATTACGCTGCTTACTACATCATCAAAAAAATTTGCACCTTGGCTGCCTGCTATGACCAATATATTTAGGATTTTCTCAGTGCTAGAATGGCTCTGTGCTTTTATATCAACAAAATTTCCTGTAAAAATACATTTATTGCCCTCTGCATATTTAGTCTCCGGAAAGCTGGTTGCAATTAATTTTGCACTCTTGAAAAAGAATCTATTTACTCTCCCTAAAACTGTGTTTTGTTCATGTAAAATTATAGGTATAGAAAGAACTCTTGCTGCAAGAAGAGTTGGAAAAGAAGCATAGCTACCAAAACCAATGACCGATTTTGGTTTTAATTTTCTTACTTGATACAGTGCTAACATAGAGCTGTATATCAAGAAAAGGAAAAACTTAAATTTGTTGCTGCTTGGTCTACGTAATGGTAAGGTGTAGCTTTCTATGTCGGTATTTTTATTTGTTTTTTTATCAGTGAATAATATGCAATTGTATCCTTGTGTCTTTAGTGCTTTTGCTAAAGCTATGGCCGGAAAGATATGCCCACCTGTGCCACCTGTTGCTAAAATAATATCCATCTGTAAATAATAAATCCTAGATTGTTAACTGTTATTTAACAATTTGCACGTAGAATTTTATTAAGCGTTATGATAGTTGAGTTAAAAATGCCTAAAAGTAATAGTAAAAAAGAACCTAATGAGAAAAATAAACCTCAAGAACAAAGAGAAGGCAGAAGCGGAGGTTTTTTAGAACTGCTAAAAAATATAATAAAAATTCTTTTCAATTCGGTCGTTGACCTACCTGAGCACGAGCAGCATAATAAAATGAAAAGCACTAATCTACAACAAGGTTTGGATACTAAAGGAAAAGGCCCAGAAGATCTTCATCCAAAGGCAAAGCTTGAAGTTAAAGAAGCAGCTAAGGGATTGAAAGAAGAGTTACAGAATTCTGATGCTGGTGGTAATCAATCTATTGAAACTAAAGTGCCTAATCAAACTACTACTCAAGACATTGACAACTCTAAAACGATGGAACGTTAGTTCAACTATTTAACATCTGCAGCAAGCACTGATTCATGTATCATCTCTGAAATGGTTGGATGAGGAAAAATCGTAGATTTTATGTCGAAGTCTGTTCCTTCTAGTTGCTTTGCAAGAGCAAAATTGCTAATTAACTCCGTTACTTCTGCACCTATCATGTGGCTACCCAGAATTTCTCCGGTTTTTTTATCTATAATCGTTTTCACTAACCCTTCAGTTTCACTGAGTGCAACAGACTTACCATTAAAGTTAGAGTGAAATTTTCCTATTTTTATATCATACCCACCTTTTATTGCCTGTTCCTCAGTAAGGCCGATGCTCGCTATTTGTGGATGAGAATAAGTGCAATTTGGTATGCATTCTTTTTTTAACGCATGAGCATTTTTACCAGCAATCTTTTCAATGCAGATCACGGCTTCATGGCTCGCTTTATGTGCTAAACATGGTGGGCCAGCTACATCACCTATTGCATACACATTTGATTCACTAGTTTCATACCATTCATTCGTTTCAATAAAGCCAGAAGGGCTTAATTTAATTTTTGTATTTTCTAAACCTATATTTTCAATATTTGCTTGAATTCCAACCGCAACAATCACCCTCTCAAATTCTTTGCTCTCACCACTACTTAGTAGCACTTGAGCAGAGTCTTTACTTTTAGTAAGAGCTTTTACGCTACTGCTTGTATATATTTCTATCCCCTGTTTTGTGAATATTTCTTGTGCTAAATCTGAAATGTCCTTATCCTCCAGCGGCAAAATAGTGCTCTTTATCTCTATGATTGTTACATCAACCCCCAAAGTACTATAAAAACTTGCAAATTCTATTCCAATTGCACCAGACCCTATAATTAGTAGCGATTTTGGTAATCTCTCTGGAGTCATAGCGTGCTGCGCATTCCATATTAAATCTCCATCTGCCTCTATTCCAGGCAGATTCCGTGCTCTCACGCCTGTTGCTAAAATGATATGCTTGGAAACAATTTCTTGTTCTTCCTTATCGCCAGCAACTTTTATAGTACCATTGCCTGCAAGTTTACCAAAACCTTGATGAACTTTGATATTATTTTTTTTCATCAAATATGCAACACCGCTTGACAATTTATCAACAACGTTTCTTGAGTATTTCACTATTGATTGTATATCAAAATTCGCTCCCTTTACTTCTATACCAAACTCTTTTGATCTTTTTATTAGCCTATAAACCTCAGATGCTCTAAGCAGTGATTTTGTTGGTATACATCCCCAATTTAAGCATATACCGCCTAAATTTTTTTCTTTTTCCACAATTGCAGTTTTAAACCCAAGCTGTGCCGCCCTAATTGCCGCTATATAACCACCAGGACCGCTACCTATAACCGTAATATCATACTCATTCATCAGTTTTCTTCGTATTCAAAAAGATTATATATAACAGATGGAACCCATACAATCAATGGTCTGTCATCTACCGTCTTAAGAGTCAAGATAAAAGTTGTTATTTTTTATCATGGCATTTAAACAAACGATAATTTTTCTCATGACAGCAACTAATGCAACCTTAGCAGCTTTGCCAGAATCAACCAAACGCTGATAAAACGCTTTCATTTTTCTGTTGTGGCGCATAGCAACAAAAGCTGACATGTATAGTGCTTTCCTTGCATAAAACCTGCCTCCTTTGATTTGAGCTTTGCCAACTTTTCTTCCACTTTCACTAGTTTTAGGTGCAACTCCAACTAAGCATGCAATTTCTCTATTCTCTAATCTACCAAGCTCAGGCACCTCTGTCAGTAGAACGCTCGCCGTCTTTGATCCAATACCTTTATAGCTGATTAAAAGCTCATTTTTTCCTTTCAATTCAGCTATTGCGTCTTCTATGTCTTGCCTAATTTCTTTCAATTGTTTTTCAGCAAACCCTATCTGTCTTTCTATGTATTCTCTAGCTTTTCCCGTCGCACTTTGCAGGCGACACTTGTTTGCATGAATTGCATCATTTAAATTACGCTCAACTGCCCCCAGCTCCTTTAATTCCTCTTGCTTTTTTGAAATTACACATCCTTTTACTTCACCGTCTTTACTGACAAATTCAGCGTATTTTTCCAGTAATTTAGCATCTAACTTGTCAGTTTTTGCAAAATGATTGCAAGCTTTGGCAAATGCATATACCCGATTCGGGTGAGCTTTATGGACAGTTATCTTGCAACAATTTTATAATGAGCTTTTCATAGCCACCAGTTTACACATAACTTGATGGGTAAATCGACTATATTTGTTTCTATAAACTTAGATATAGCATCACTCACGTTTGCTATGCGCTTATGCTTGCCATTAATTGAGATGTCCAATGCTTCCTTGGAAACATCTACTCCCATGAAAATTATTCTAGCCATTTTTGTACCTATAAATATCATCAAACAATAATGCAAAATGCTGTATACAGGATTGTAATTCGATCTTTTAGATCCACCTACCGTTCGTACTACATTTTGCTTTAAGCCTTACTATTACCCACAAATAAAAACATAGTATTGTATTTATTCAAATAATTTAATTTTATTAACCTGAAAGCTTATTAGATTAAAATTATTAAACTAAGAGTTATAATTTTAGCAACTAAAAGCTGTAAATTGCACCATATAAACAGTTATTTCAAGCAAAAGTTATGCCATTAAGAGCTATGCAACAAACATTTATATTTGTGGGTAATAGTAAGATCTAAATCCGATAGAGCATTGTTGGCACACCATCAAAAGTCGCCTCAGACCTCTAATGCATCAATGTACAGACTTACACCTTTTAGTTGGTAATACCATTTTAGATGTTTATCATTCGTTTTAGAAAATACTATAGTAGCGGAATGACGAATTTTTGTTTTTCAAATTGTCAGTAAATCTAAGTCAGTTTAGCTATATAAAACATAGTATAAAAAGAGCTATTTTAGCAAAATTTTAAACAAATAAAGTTAATTACTTCACAATTGATACCTTACGAGAAAAGCACATTTGATACAGATTTAAAATACAAGTTAATGAATTATTATGATTTTTACCAAGATAATAATATAGTAAGGTTTGGTAGTGAGATATCAAAATGGGAAAATACACTAATGCATGGTTTTATAAGAAGACTGACCCAAATCATCACGATTGTGCAAATGATGGCACTTGCGGGCAATCTATACAAAATTGTGAAATTGGTAATACAGACATTTCTTTTTTTGATAGTAACAAAAACTTAATTGCCAAAGTACCTAAACTACCAAAGTATTCTAGTGATAAATATGGGCATCAATTGTATAAGGAAGCCGAGTCAAAGCAGTTCAATTATTTTTCCACAAATATACATGATATTTTGTCTAACAGCTTTACCGTTAAATACGGGTATATAAATTGTACTATAAAATACGACAACTTATCTGAGCAGGAACAAAACCAAATAGAAACAGACATTAAAACTGCCTATGGGGCATTTAAAGAAAAGTTTTGCTTCAAAGATAGTAGCATAATTAAAGATATAAAGGTTTACATTTTCAATAATAGAAGCGATTATATAAAGTATAACAATCTTCTCGGCATAGATGAAGACGGTGGTCCAGGATATATTACACGAGGAGTAACAGATTATCAGAATATTCTGACATATAAGCAAAGTGCCATGGATTTTGTTCTAGGTCATGAGCTAGGTCACATATTTCAATTACGTTTTTCACCATCAGCAACAGTCCGAACTTTGAATATTCTGGATACTGAACTCATAGCAAATGTTGTTGGACGAGAGGTAGAAGAAAAAAATTATAAAGCTATTTGCAAGCAGATGGGTGTAGATGAATATAAAGACCGTGGATGGATGTTTCAATTTAAATATAAGGACACAACTGGTAGTATATACCGTGAAGATCTTTCAGAAGAAGAAAAATTTCAAATTATACAACGTATCAAGAACTCTGGATTAGATGAATATGAAGACCGTGGATCGATGTTTCAATTTAAATATAAAGGTACACTTTATAAATATCACAAGAACCTTTCAGAAGAAGAAAAATTTAAAGCTATACAAAATGTCAAGAGTATTCATGAACTAGTAGATGAATATGAAGACCATGGATCAATGTTTAGTTTTAAATACAAAGGCACCACTTATAGAGCAGAACACAGAGATTATCTTTCAGCAGAAGAAGAAAAACTTCAATTTATCAAAGACATTAAGAACTCTCATGAATCGCTCGTTAGTGAATGTGATGGATTGGGGAACGAGAATACAACTTTAGTGATTTACATTGATGAAAATAAGGAGATAAGTCGAATGTATTTTCAAAACTCCGACAAAAATATATTCAAACAGCTAGATAAGACATTTATAAGCAGAAGTAACCCTGAAGAAGAGGTGGAAGAATCAAATGAAGTAGAACAAAGTAATGTAGAAGAAGAAAAAAGTAACCAGCAAGACACTCAGCAACCCAGTAATTTCTTATCCAATATTTTTTCAGCAATTAAATCCATTATTGATTCTATCTCATCACTCTTTTCATGGTTATTTTGGTCTAAAGAGGAAAAATCTGATGAATCTACGCAACAACCTTCTGCTGATGACCTTTCTTTGCTTAAACCTGATGTGGATGAGTTAGGTCACGATGTTAGAGATCACTTATCAGACAATTATAACCATTACAACTCATCTGATGGGCTAATGTAATATAGCTAGTTTACAGTATCTGTTCAGATGCATGGCTAATGTACAAATATTGAAACAAAAATTCCAGTGCCCCTGTGATGTCATTCCAGTGCTTGACACTGGAATCCAGCTTTTAATCGAAAATGTTGTATAGTACACAATCAAATTTTCTGGATCCCAGTGGGCTTTGTTGCATCGCTCAAGTGAAAAGAACTGGCAGTTACTGACAAATTCATTATAAATAGCCATTTAACTGTTGAAGAAAAAATATGCCACAAAAAATGAGAGTCAGTAACTGCCAAGGTGCGCCAAGAAGTGCTTGGAGAACAGTTGGTGAAAATCCAACACAAACAAAGTCTAGCCAACAGTTTGGAACAGACCACTATGTTGCATGAGGTAACGAGTGTAATAGAGCTAGTGGGATGGACAATGCAGGGCACAACGGAAGTGAAGGAGTGGAGTCCCGAAATACCTGAAGACATAGAGGTCGACATGTTCATGGCCATGGAAGACAGCATGAAGGATAACGTAAAGGCAAGTTATCACTCACTCTATCGGGATCTGAGACCGTGCCATGTATTGAAATGGACTTCAAGTGAACTTGGGAGATCCCATGCATTCCTATTAAGGTACGTTGGAACAAGTCAACAAAGGCAAGAACTAGCGGAAGATGCAGGGGAAGTCGGACTGATTGATAGTACTCAGAATGTGGGAAAGCCACGTACAAGGGGAAGCGATCAGCAATATAGTAACTGGAATAGGGATTGCTATGCCAATACAACGGAGGTAGGAATAACATGCGATATAAACTAAACCAGATAGCAGTAAGAGCAAAGCAAGATAAGCGACTAAAATTCACATCGTTAGTCCATCTGATAAATACAGAGAATCTTGCGAGATGTTATAAAGAACTGAAGCGTAACAAGGCTTGTGGAGTAGACCAGATAACAGTGGAATCATACGGAGAAAATCTGAATGAGAAACTCGAAGTGCTAGTAGAAAGTATGAAGAGGAAGCAATATCAACCACAACCAGTAAAGAGGGTATATATACCGAAAGCTGGAAGTAAAGAGAAACGCGGACTCGGAATACCATCGACCGAGGATAAATTAGTACAGATTATGCTGAAGAAGATATTAGAAAATATTTACGAGGCAAACTTTCTGGACAGCTCATATGGATTTCGACCAGGAAGAAACTGTCATCAAGCGGTAAATGCACTAGATAAAGCAGTTATGTACAAGCCAATAAACTACATTGTAGAAGTGGATATCAAGAAGTTCTACGATAATATACAGCATAAATGGCTAATGAGGTGTCTAAGGGAACGAATAACTGACCCAAATTTGCTGTGGTTAGTAAAGCGGTTTCTCAAGGCAGGGATAGTCGAAGCTGGAAATTATGAAGCAACAAAACAAGGTACACCACAAGGCGGTATAGTAAGTCCTGTATTAGCAAATATATACTTACATTATGTGTTGGATTTATGGATAGAAAAGAAATTTAAACCAAGATCCAGAGGATATATACAAGTAATAAGGTTTTGCGATGATTTTGTGGTTTGTTGCGAAAGTAAGGTAGACGCGGAAGAATTTCTGGAATTACTGAAACAAAGGCTAAATAAATTTGGGTTGGAAGTATCTGAAAACAAGACCAGAGTAGTAAAGTTTGGCAAGAGGGAGTGGCAACGAGCGATAAGAGAGAAACGAAGGACGGAAAGTTTCAATTTTCTGGGGTTTACGCACTATGGTGCAAAAAGTCGTCGTGGTAGATTAATGATGGGACATAAAACCTCTAAGTTAAATCTAGCCAGAAAACTAAAAGAAATCAAGGAGTGGTTGAAAATAGTCCGCGGAAGTATTCGACTTAAAGATTGGTGGCAAGTACTGAAGGCTAAATTAACAGGACACTATAACTACTTTGGTATTAGCGGAAATTATTGGTGTTTGAAACAATTTTACACATCAGTAAGAAAGCTAGCATTTAAATGGATAAATCGGCGTAGTCAGAAAAAGAGTATGACCTGGGAACAGTTTGTACACTACGTAGAAGTAAATCCATTACCAAAGCCAAAAATACATTTTTCTTTATATGCATAAGAGGGACGACTGTGAAAACTAATATTGATGAGCCGTGTGCGGGAAATCTGCAAGCACGGTTCTTTAGGGGGAGTTGTAGTAATAAAACTCAAACGAGAGGAGTAAAGCTACAGCTTCTACCGAACACCCTTGATCGCTATGTAACAGCAGATTTTTATCGGGTTTGCGTTTATCAACGGCCATTAATAAAGAATCTATAACTAATTATCATGTTACTCATTAACCACCATGCGTGAATATAGGTCAATTATTGCCGCCAACAACCTTCTTTAGTTTTTATGTAGGTAATCCCAAACTTTATTTGGCTGATCAGTAGTAAAATTTTGATCCAATGTGTTCGGAGCCACAACTCGGTTGCTTATTTGCTGTTTTTTATTTTTGAACCTTCGTCTAAGCTTGGCTTTAATGCCATTTTCTTGCATAACACTTTGTACTGTTTTAATTTTTGCCTAAAGCTTTTAATTCAGCGTGAATTTTAGGGGCTCCATATCTGCATTTAGAAGCTTGATGTGTTTTTTGAATATCTGCTAGAAGCCCTTCTTTTGCTAATTCTTTACTGCTTTTTTCCTTAGCAACCCATACCACCAGTACAAAACCCTACATAGTTCCTGTGTTTTATAGCAATTTCTATATAAAAGAATACTTTACTCTTTTTCTTTGCCCAGGGCTTTTTTTAAGATGTCTCTTTCTCTTATTAGCTCTTTTTTTAGATCAAATCTTTCTTTGTCATAAGGAGCCTTTGCCTGGAAATGCGTATGCTCCAGACATTTTTCCATCATATTTTCTTACTTAACATACTGCCATCTATACCTAGATCTTTTGCTATTTTTGTACTTGCTTGACCTGTTTCTTTAACCAGCTTAACAGCTTCTAATTTGAATTCTGCTGTATATTCTCTTCTATTTGTCATATTTTGAAAAAACGTTTTATTTTACTCCAAAAACGTTTTAACTTTCTCTCTACTTTTTCTGGGTAAGGTCACTTACAACTTACTTTTAATTAGTCTAACCCATGCGTGCCAATCCCTCTCACCAAGATTGCTTTCAAAAGATAGGAGATCCTTTACAGCTTTTGAGCAAATTTCTTCACTTGGAATTGATAACTCCTTATTCATTGCTAACGTTAAACATTGAGTTTTGCACGCTTGTTCTAAATGATACGTGTAAAACATTGCTTCTTGTATAGTCCGACCACACGTTATAGATCCATGATTACGCATTAACATGACAAAATTTTCTTTCAGATCAGCTATTAACCTCTTTCCTTCTGTATCGCTAAGTGCTAGGGAATTATAATTATGGTAAGAGATTTTATTGTAAAAGTGCAGTGCCCATTGACTTATAGGAAGCAGCCCATCTTTGAGAGAAGAAACCGCTACAATAGAAGGTGTATGCAAGTGAAAAATTGCTTGAATATCTTTCCTTGCTTGATAAACAAAACCATGAATTATATAGCCAGTTCTATTATATTGATATTCTTTGCCTTCAACTACATCTCCATCAAATGATACTTTCATTAACGAACGTTCATCTACTTCATCAAAACGCATACCAAACGGATAAATATAAAACGACTTTTGATCTTCAGAACGCACTGAAAGGTGAGTATATGTATGATCATCGAACTTAAGGTAGGACAAAATCTGATAGGCATAGACTAGATCCCTTTTTACTCTGCTCTTTGTTAACAACACAATCCTCTGTTAGAATCTTCTGAAGGTTTATACGCGAAAAGAGACTTGTAGTAAACTAATAAGTCTATGCCACTCTGTCTTGCTTTCTGAATACCAAACACTTTTGTGTTGTAGCTTGCTTAAAAATAGTTATCGTTATTATAGAGTTTATATACAGAATTTATGTTTTTAAATTACATAATATCTTAACTACAAAAATAATTTTCTATATAATATTTCATATGTTTTAAAGCTTCATTTTTATGTTATTATAAATGTAAGTTTCAAGATTGAAAATAATATGGTAAATATTAACACAAAAAAACAGCCAGCAGGATTTTTCATATATCTCTCTGGTCTTTCGGGAAGTGGTAAACTTTCCACAGCAATAGAATTATCTAATATGATAGACGCATTAATTGTAAATAGCAAGTTCTATAACAATGTTCAAGCTTGCTCTATATACGATGGTGTCTTTGAACGTGATCCAATACCTAAAGAAGTTCAAGATAGAATATATGGCATTATGCAAATTATGCTTCAGGTAATAGAAAATTATCCGATTCACTCAAAAAATTACATATTTATTGATGAGTTGATGGAAAATAATGACCAGAACATGAGGATGTATGATTCAATAGTAAGGCTTAGTAAAAAAATGGGCACAGAAATCCTTCCTGTAGTACTCAGGTGCGATCTACTGACATTACAAAAGCGTATTGCATTAAAAAGGCAAAGAAAAAATAGGAGGGTGATTAATGTAAATAACGTTATAGAGAAATTGAGGACTAACGATTCATTTATACCACCGAGTGCCATAGAGATAGAAAATTCAAATATGAGTATAAAAGAAGTAGCTCAAGAGATAGTAAACCAGATGCACAAGCTTAGCCAAATTGCGTGTATGCAAAAGAATAATCTATAGCAATTTCATATACTGAGGCTCATTTAAATATAGAGCTTCAACTTCGTTTAATTTTTGCTTGTTCTTCAGTCTATAATGAACTAATAGTCCTGCATGGCTAGCATTTAAATTGCAATCCATATGTGTACTGCTTGTAGCGTGACCAGGGTCACATGCTGCAGTTGGACCAGACAGCGGCAATAAATTGAAATCAAATAACTGCGTATAAAACCCTTGAGCATTTTTGATTATAGCTCTGATATTTTTTTTGCTATTTTTACAAAGCAAAGATATTGCATAGGCTTGAACTTCCAGCGCACTAACTCCATATAACGGCTTATTTGTAGCAAGATTTATACCTTGTGCTGCTGATATACCAACTCTAATTCCAGTGAAACTTCCTGGTCCAACTACTACCGCTAAATGATCTATTTTATCATAATTATAGTTGTGCTTATCAAACAAAGTATTCAGAATTTGAAAAAATGATTCTGCATGATTGTTGCTGGCGGAATTGTGCTCTACAAAACAGTTACCATCATAATCAACTATTGCTATTGAACTACCAATACCTACAGTATCAATCGCTAAAATAGACATTACTTAAGCTTATCATAGAGTTTTGTAAACATTATAGCAAAGGCACCATTACCCATAACGTTTGCTGAAGTGATTATTGGATCAAACACTATATACAGTGCTGTGATTAACGAAAGCATTTCTGGAGAAAATTTGAGGTATTTCTCAAGAATAGGTAGCATTACCATAATTCCTCCTGCCGGAACTGCCACGATAGCAAACTTAAATAACAAAAAATAGAGAAGGAAAGTTACATAGTCTGTTGTGCACAATGAATAACCGGAGGCAATTATCATTGATAATATTATAATAAAAAAGCAATCACCTACTAAATGAAAGCTAGCAGTTATTGGCACAACAGACGATGCTATGTCAGGTTGCTTTACATTTTTTTTGCTTCCTTCAAGAGTAAGCGGCATAGTTGCATTACTAGACATTGTGCTCATTGCAGTAATAAATGCCGGTATCATATTGCCTATACTAGCTATCCAGCTTGTGATCTTGAATGAATTTGCTGCTCCATATAAGAGGAAAACATAAAGGTAGGTTGCAGATGCTATAATAATGAAAATTATTGAGTAATCCTTAAATATTATAGATAAAACTTGATCATGCTGCATTTTTAAAGCAAGCCCAAGTACAAATATTGGAATAATCGGCGTCAAAAACGTCTTCAAAATAAAGAGAGTTAAATCTAACATTTTGTTCGAAAGCTCTCTGCTTTTTTTGGGTAGCAGTGTGGACACTACTATGCTGGACACAAATCCACAAGCAAGGGCATAAAAATTAGAAAGCAATGCAGGCAGTCTAAACGACCATAAGGGAACAATTGTTTCTTCATACGTTATATCTTGTATTGAATAAGTGTTTTGTATGATAAAATGCCCAACAGAATAAGCTATTAAACTTGAAGCCAGATTCGATAAGAAGATCATTATAATAAGTAACAATATGAACTTTATAGCTGACTGCTTAAGATTGTTAACACTGCTAAAGATTAACGCAAAAATAATAAAAGGCATTATAAATAGCAAAACCTCTTTTATACTAAGGCTCGTTGAGTACAAGAAGGTTTTTACTTCCATTGGAACTAAATGACCAAAGAATGCAGCTGAAGTGATGACCGTGAGTAAGATTAATAGTTGTAGCACGTTCTTATATACCAATGTCCTATGGACATATATATGGTAAGTTAGTTGTTAAGTAAAGCAAAACTGTCTAAACTGCACAGCAAATGGTGTAATGAAAGTGGAATGACAAAAAAGAGTGAAATTAGCATTCACTTATTATTCGTGTCATTTTCAGTAAAAGCTTCTTCCCACGTGCCTTGAGTTGCTGCGCGGCTATACTCTGTTACTCTATTTTCAAAGAAATTCGTATGTTCAACGCCATTTAGTATTTCATCAAGCCACGGAATAGGATTATCATTGACATCATATATGGACTCAAGACCTAATTGCATTAACCGTCTGTTTGCTACGTAGCGTATGTAATTGCGCACTTCTTCTGCGGATAGTCCTTCAACGTCTCCGAAATCAAAAGCAAGCTTTATGAATTCATCCTCAAGTTCAACGATGGTGCGACATGCAGAATATAATTCCTCTTTAAACTCGTCGTCCCAAATTTCATTATTCTCTTTAATAAATGTATTAAACAACATGATAATTGAATTGGTGTGCAAAGTTTCATCACGGGCTGACCAGGCAATTATTTGTCCCATGCCTTTCATTTTTCCAAAGCGTTGAAAATTGAGCAAAATTGCAAATGATGCGAATAACTGCAACCCCTCGGTAAATGCACCAAACACCGCTAGAGTTTTAGCTACATGTTTTTTATCGTGTTTTTTGCTTTCCTCGAATTCTAACATGTATTCATACTTCTTTCTCATAGCATCATACTTTAAGAATGCTTGATACTCGCTTTCTGGCATGCCAATTGTGTCTAAAAGATAAGAATAAGCTGCAATGTGTATAGTTTCCATATTGGAAAAGCTTGCAAGCATCATGCATATTTCCGTTGGCTTAAATATATTTGAATAATGCCTCATGTAGCAGTTATTTACTTCAATGTCTGCCTGAGTAAAAAATCTAAAGATCTGGGTTAGTAGATTTTTTTCTACACTTGAAAGTTTAGTTTTCCAATCCTTTACGTCATCAGCAAGCGGAACTTCCTCAGGTATCCAATGGATTCTTTGTTGCTGCAGCCACGCATCATACGCCCAAGGGTAATTAAAAGGTTTGTATATTGGATCTGCTTCTAACAATGACATAAGACACCTATTATTTTCTAAAGTAAATATTATATTAAGTGATATTGAGAATCAGTCAATTTAACTTTTTTGAAATTTGACGGCAGATAATTTATTAGTGTATTATAGCTTCAAGTAATTTATCAACAGAAATGCGAGTATTAATATCTTTTATTTTATTATTTACAGTGAGCTGCACTCACACTATTCACAATCACGGAGCTCCTGGCATTAGTGTTGAATTGTGGAGCAAGATAAAAGTAGGTGACGATAAAGAAAAAGTGGTTCACACTTTAGGATCACCAACATTAGTATCAAAGTTCGATGACAATGTTTGGTACTATGTCTCATATAAAATTAAACAAGCCAATTTTTTAGGAAAAAGGAAGTATAGTAGTAAGTCTCTGCAAATTTCATTCGACCAGGACGGTAAAGTTGAAGATACAAAAGAAACTGACATCTTAGAGAGATCTTTGGCTGTTTCTGATTGAAAGTTTGCTCAGATCTTCCTACGTCATACCGCGGTTCATTCCATAACTGTACGAACATTGCGATTTGGGCCTACCAGAAGGGTGTCATGAAAGTAGCTGACACTAGTTCCTTTATGACGGCAGTGCCCAGACTACTTGGATCCAGGAAACTTAATTGCAAGTAATGCATTGGGTTTGGTAAGTATGGGTTTTGCGTTATAGAATGAAGCACTTTTGGTGAATTTGTAAAGAAAACTGGATCCCAGTGGGCTTTGTTGCATCGCTAGCTATGATGGATTAAAGATAAAAAAGATAGGGAATATCAGTAGCTTATTATTCTGGTATTTATAACAAGAACGGTCAATGAATACCTAAATTTGAGTAAAAGAAATTTCACTACCATTTACCAATCCGGCTAAAATTCAAGAATTTCAATGCTTTAGCTATTTTCAATAGAATTAAATTTATTAATATAAATAACAAATTACTATTCTTAAATTTGATCAGATTGATTGCAAAAAAACAAGATTTTCAATAGGTTGCTTATAATCCTAACTATAGTTAGCCTTTCATAAGTAGCGATGCAACAAAGCCATCCCAGTGTCAAGCACTGGGATGACACCATTTGTTGTAAACTCACTTTTACTCTATGGTTATACTACCTTGCTGCTATCCTGAACGGATACAGTGGGCTTATTAAATTATAGAATTACTTTAGCTATAGAATAAAATCTAGTGTTACTTCACGCCAAATGTGGTGGTGCTGAGTAGGCAAGCCGGTCAATGGGCTACATTTATATACTGCACGCATTGCATTATCTGCTATCGACCTGAAAAGTGGATTATTTCGATAGGAATCACTGTCTGCTACATCCGCCATAATTATCTCGCCTTGACTGGATAACAATAAGTTAATTTTTATATTAAAATTTTCTTTGTAAGCTATGCTTTCAGGAATGCTCCAGCATTTTGTGAGCTTTTCTCTTATAGAGTTAATAATTTCTGTTACAACTAATTCATCCTTTTTGCTCTCAACGCTTTTTTCGTTTCCTATTTCATTTTTTGCCCCTCTAACATCCCTTCTTAGTTTTTTCTCTACACTTTTTTTTCTTTTTGGAATTGGAATGAATTCTTTACCCTCGTTAATAATGACTTCTTCTTGCATTTCGATAATTTGCCTCGGTTGTGCTACAACAGTGTGCTCAACTATTTCTTTTTTCCTTTGTGGTATAGGAACAGCTAACGTATCATTCGTTTGGGCTTTTGTTGAAGATAACGAAAAAAGCAAAAAACAACATAAAGACAAAAAAAGAATATAACTCGAATAGAAAAAACGCATATGTTAAGCAGCTTGTTTTACTGGTTTAAAGCTAATATTGCACGTAAAGTCAATATATTTTAGTTGATGGACGAGTTTGAAGTCAATAAGGAATCCCTTCAAAGCTGAAGGCAAGCGAAAGATTGTCTTCTCGACAGACAAAGGAATTGTATAATGGATTAAAAGGAACCGTATGACAAAAATTATAGCAAAAGAATATACAGAATTTTTAGAGCAATTGAAGGATCATATTGCAACAAACCGTTATAAAGCAGCACTTGCAGTAAATAGTAAGCTTATTTTGCTTTACCACCATATTGGTACAGAGATCCTAAAACGCCAAAAAGAACATACCTGGGGAGCTAAGGTAATTGATCAATTAAGTAAGGATTTGAGAAGTACATTTCCAGAAATGAAAGGCTTTAGCATGAGAAATCTGAAGTATATGCGTAAGTTTGCCGAAGAATATCCTGATGTTGAATTTGTGCAGGAGCCTCTTGCACAATTAACTTGGTATCACAATATCACTCTTTTGGAAAAAATAGAAAGTCATGAAATAAGATTATTTTATGTAAAAAAAGCTATTGAACATACGTAACATTATGGTTATGCAGATAGAGCTTGGACTACATAAACGTCAAGGGAAATAACTTTAAAGAAAAATTACCATCTCCACAATCCGATCTAGCACATTACACATTAAAAGATCCGTATATTTTTGATTTTTTAAGTATAGGTAAGGATGCTCATGAAAGAGAAGTAGAAAAAGGACTCGTAGGGCATATGGAAAAATTTCTGTTAGAACTCGGTGAAGGATTTGCATTTGTTGGTAGACAATTTCATTTAGATGTTGGTAATAAAGACTTTTATATTGATTTATTATTCTATCATTTAAAGTTACGTTGCTTCGTAGTGATTGAACTAAAAGATAAGGATTTTAAGCCGGAATATGCTGGTAAAATGAATTTTTATCTTTCTGCAGTTGATGATTTACTGAAGCACTCGACAGATCAACCTTCTATAGGGTTAATCTTATGTAAATCTAAAGACGATGTACTTGCTAAATATACACTCCGAGACATGACCAAACCAATAGGTCTTGCAGAATATCAAATCACTGAGAATCTACCAGAAAACATAAAAACGGCTCTGCCAACAATAGAAGAATTAGAAGCTGAATTATCGAAAGTTTCAGATAAGGAAAAGTAATGCTACTAAAATCATTCAAACAATTATTTAGCAAACCAAAAGCTCAGCATGGAGGCTCAGGAAGAAGAGTGGCAGCCAATAACTTACTCTCTCATAGCCTTGAAACTTTGGAAGCAGACAGTGACGGAGTAAGTGATTTTTATGGATTACAAGCTCTAGGTGTACTATCCTATAATATCATACGGTCAATACACTCTAAATGAGATGGAAAGATGAAGGCATCATTATAGCTGCTAAAAAATACGGCGATAAAAACTTAATTCTTTCTCTGTTTACAAAAAGTCATGGAAAGCGCAGGGGATTAACTAAGCTAACAAACAATAGCAATTATAAGTTTCAGATAAGTAATCTATTACATGCAGAATGGAGTGCTAAGTTACCTGAAAATCTAGGTTTTTTTAAGTGCGAATTAATCGAATCTCCATTCCATCATTTCTTTCAAGATAGGTTAAAAAGCATTACTATTGTTTCTTTCTCCTCTATTTTAGAAAAAGTGCTTCCAGAAAGTGAACCCTGTGCCATGCTGTATGACAATTTTCGATATTTCATCGATGTAATTAAACACAACAATCAGTCTTGGCAAAGCCATTATCTTAACTTAGAGCTTCTGCTTCTTACGCAATTGGGATTCAAGTTAGACTTATCCAAATGCGCTGTAACAGGTGTTAAGGAAAATCTGCAATTTATTTCTCCAAAAACTGGTAGAGCAGTGTCAAAAAAAGTAGGAGATTATTATGCAGATAAACTCCTACCTTTTCCACAAATGTTGCATGATGTATACAATAATACCCTACAAAACAGCTACTCATTCCAAGAATTTCAGTTAGGACTGAAAGTCACAGGATATTTTTTAAATAAGTATCTATTTTTGCAGTTAAACGTGAAATTTCCAGAGCTGAGAAACCTCATGTTGTCGCTTTAATCTTAGTTATCATTTTTTTGAAATCATTTCAGAAATCTATAGCTAACCCAAGCAACACGTCATACCGCGATTCATTCGCGGTATCTCAGCATAGATTCCGCTAACGAGTAGTGGAATGACGGTTGTCGGTAAACTTAAGCCACTTTAGCTATAGCCAGTAACCACTCTATTTCTACCACTGTTTTTTGCTTTATATAAATATCTGTCAGCACGTACTATAAATTTTTTAATATCATCAAAGTCAGATCCTTGCATTTCTGCAATTCCAATGCTCACAGTTACATTATGGGTTGTATTTTTATCCGCAAGTACAAAAGGTTCTTTAGCAATAATTTTTCGTATTCTCTCCGCAATAGTATACGCATCTGATACATTGGTATCTGGCATTACAACAACAAACTCCTCACCACCAAACCTAGCTAGTAAATCTGTCACTCTGATATTTTCAGAAATTCTTTTCTGTATTTGCTTTAAAAGTTCATCTCCAGCACTATGCCCAAAACTGTCATTCACTATCTTAAAATAGTCTATATCAAGTATCATAAGAGACAACCTTCTATCCTTTTCCACAGAGTCCTTAACAATGTTTCTTAAGTGTGCATCAAAATATCTTCTATTATAACAGTTAGTTAATGGGTCCTTTATAGACATTTCCGCATTATTAAATAAATTCATTCTCAAGGCATCTTGATATCTTTTGCGTTTTACTTGCGAATTAACCCTTGCTATTAGCTCACCCTCATCCAAAGGTACTGTTAAATAATCATTAGCACCTACATCAAGTGCTTTTACTAAATTGTTTTTATCATAATCCTCAGAAAGAATCAGAATTGGTATATAACGTGTTTCCACCTTACTACGAAACTCAGAACACAAACGCAAGCCGTCAGTTTTTGAAAATTGCATATCAGAAATGATCAGGTCGTAACCATTCTCAATACCAACCTTCAATGCTTCCATTGGATCACTCAGTATTTTAATTGACCTAAAGCGTTGCTTTAATATATTATATATCTGCTCTGCTTGATGAACATCCTCATCTATAACAAGTATGTTAGCATCAAAAATCTGATTGGAATAATCCATAATACTGTTTCCTGCGACTCCACCAATCTCAGCGTTAGTTTCTCCTCTCAAACGCAATTCATCAATAATCATCTTTAAGCGTGTGAGAGACTTAATTCGTGCAGATAAAGCAGTTTCGTTTATTGGTTTAGTCAGAAAATCATCCGCGCCAGCATTAATACCTTGCACTCTATCATGAGTATCATGCAGCGCAGTTACCATAATTATTGGAATATGGGTTGTCAAGGGATCACTCTTTAGCTCCTTACAAACTTGAAAGCCATTCATCTTTGGCATCATGATATCAAGTAATATAATATCGGGCTGCTGCTTTGCTACTAAATCTATAGCTTCTTCACCATCATGAGCTACGATAACCGTATAGTACTCTGCTTTTAGTCGAGCTTCTAAAAGCTTGACATTAGATAGTACATCATCTACTACCAGAATCTTTGCTGTCATTATCTTTAGATGTATTATCTATATCATAAGTAGGATAAAGCTTACCATTTTTACCAATTATGTAATTTACTTTCTCAGCATTACATTCTTTATATAAGTCTTCAACTCCTGCGTCTTTCAATAACCTCCTAGCTTTTGATTTTATAATCATAAGATACTTATACACATTCCTAATAAGATCAATAAATACAGGCACCTTATTTTTATCAAGAACAATTATGCTCACTAAAGCTACAACTAAAATTTCTGAAAGACCTATATTGAACATTTTCCTATGAAGCAAGTACTTTAATCCTTCTGATTATAAATATTAATTTGCTTAAATCAAGTTTAGAAGCAACCATCTCATCTAAAAAACTATTATAACGTTCTATGTAGTCCTTATCATTACAAGCCCAGGTTTGAACCTTATCTTCAGGGTTATCAGTAGCTTTTATGACTTTAACAGCTAGCTTGTGATGGTAATTGCTTAAATCGTCCAATAAATCATTAACTAAGCTGCGATCCCAATAAGAAGAGCGGCTTTTCATCTTGATGGCAATTGTTCTAATCAGATCGAATCTTAACAGCGACTTTAACTCAAAGTATATTTTACCAGCATCAAGAATGGACAAAGATGTCTGTTCAGCAACAGATATAATGTCCAGTGCATAAGCAAGAACGCATAGATCAGCAACTTTTTTTGCTAGATCTTTATTTATATTAAGTTCTACTAAAGAAGTTGATCCATGGCTATAGATCTTTAACAGGTGTTCATCTAAAACATCAGTTAAGTTCTGGCCTAAAGTTTCAATTGCATCTTTAAATTTTGTAACATCATCCAATTCTACAAAGCTAAGCTTGCCAAGATTTTTCACTAGCCAAAATGATACTCTGCCAATAAATTTCTGCACGTTCCTCACTATTTGTAAGTATGAGTTAACATCAATTTTTCCATCCAATTCATCAATTTTCTGCCACAGGCTGTTTAAATCATACAGGTGGTTAACAACAATATATATGTTAACTGCTTCGTGTACCTTAATTCCAGTATTCTCAACTAAATTATTAATAAATATACAGCCCATTCTATTCACTACATCATTTGCAATGCAAGTAGAGATAATTTCTCTACGAAGTTGGTGTTTTAATATGAAATCCTTAAACTTTGTTACCATCTTTTTAGGAAAATAACCTAGCAAGTAGTCATGAGATATAAGATCTTTTTCAGACAGATCGGAATGTATAATTTCATTTTTTATTGCTGTTCTAGCATAAGACATTAGAACAGAGAGCTGAGGAGAACTGAAACCTTCTGCACCAGTTAACATCCTTGCTATCTCTTCTTCAGTTGGAAGAAATTCTACGCTTCGGTTTAACAGCCCAGATTTTTCTAAACTGAGCAGTAACCTGTGGTGCTGCTCCAATCTCTCTTTAGCTTGCAAACACTCAAGAAGTAATGCTTTTGTTTCAATTTTGTTGTGGTTCTCAAGCACTTTGGATGCAACTTCATCCACCATACTTGCCAGTATTTCATTCCTTTTTTCTAAAGAAATACCCCCTGCTTTCATAGCTGAAACAAATGCAATCTTAATGTTAACTTCAAGGTCCGAACATATCACTCCGGCTGAATTATCAACAAAGTCTGCATTGATATATCCACCTTTTTCAGCATATTCTATTCTTCCAAACTGTGTACAACCAAGATTTCCACCCTCTATAAACATAGAAGCTCTAATATCTTTACCATTCACTCTTAACTCATCGTTTGCTTTGTCACCGACCATGCTATGATTTTCACTCTTTGCCTTAACAAACGTGCCGATTCCTCCATTCCATATGAAGTCCACTTTTGCTTTCAATAGATATCTAATCAAATCACTTGGAGGTAGCATATCTTCTGTTATATCAAAGCACTTTTTTATTTCTTGAGAAATGTTTACTTGCTTACTGCTACGCTCAAATACTCCTCCACCCTTAGAAATCAAATCTTTATTATAATCCATCCAAGTTGAAAATGGTAACTCAAAGAGACGTTTACGCTCTGTGAAACTCTTTTTTGCATCAGGGTTTGGGTCAACAAAAATATGCATATGGTTAAATGCGCCGATTAAATGTATATTTTTTGAAAGCAGCATACCATTTCCAAATAAGTCGCCAGCCATATCCCCAATTCCAATAACAGTTGCATCCTGGTAAATATCCTTATTCATTTTCCAAAAATGCCTCTGTGCTGCAATCCATGCACCTCTGGCTGTAATACCCATTTTTTTGTGATCATAACCTGCTGATCCACCAGATGCAAATGCATCGCCAAGCCAAAAATTGTATTCAGAGGCTATCTGGTTGGCATAATCAGAAAATGAAGCAGTGCCTTTATCTGCTGCAACTACCAAGTATGGATCGTCTTCATCATACCTAATCACATTCTCTGGTGGAATTATTTCACCATCAACCACGTTATCAGTAATATCAAGCATTCCTCTAATAAAACTCTTATAGCACTCAACACTTTTCTCTCTTAAAATATTCTTATCTTTATAAGCTTGCTTTATTACAAATCCACCCTTTGCACCAACAGGGACAATAACCGCATTTTTTGTCATCTGAGCTTTCATGAGCCCCAAAACTTCAGTGCGAAAATCTTCAGTCCTATCCGACCACCTTAAGCCACCACGGGCTAATTTCCCTCCTCTTAGATGTATTCCCTCAAAAAGGTTTGAATAAATATACAATTCGCGATACGGACGAGGATCAGGCAAACCATTTATTTTACTTGAGTCAAATTTTGTAGATAAATATGGTTTATCGTCTTGATAATAACTGGTCCTTAAAATAGCCATTATCAAGTTAAATATCGAGCGCAAAACGTAATCATGTGAAACATTGCTGATCTCTTTTAGAAGTTCCTCAATTTTTTCTCTGACAATGTCCGTAGTTTCTGCTCTATCAATGTCTATGTTAGGATCAAATCTTGCATGAAATAGTTGTATCAAATACTTTACTACTTTTGGATACTCTGAGACTACCTTTTGGATATATTCTGGGTTGTAGTTAAATGACGTCTGCTTTAGGTAAGCACTTAACGCTCTAACCAGAAGCACTTCTTTCCACTTGAGCCCAGCAATAATGATCAAACTATTGAAATAGTCATTTTTAATTTCCTTGCTAAACACTTTCGCAAGTGTTATTTCAAATTGCTCTTTTAGAGTAATGTTGTCTATTAATTCATCGACTCTTGACAACACAAAATGGTGTATCCATATTCCACCGTTAATTTCTATGTAATAGCCATTATGAGATAGAATTTTAGCTCCCAAATTCTTAGTGATCCTTAATATCTTCGATAATTCAAGGCCTCCATTGTTTGGAGTATAAACCTTTAATTGATAATTAAGATTATCACGAGTAAGTCTTAAATCGACCTCGCTAACTCCTTTCTTCCTCACTATCTCCAATTTTTTCATATCGTAATATGCGTCATGAGGTTCGAAACTCTCTTGATAGCTTATTGGAAATGCCTTGCAATAACGGATGAATATATCCTCAACAGTGCTAAAAGTATTGTATAAATTGTCTATAAAACGATCTTCCCACTTTTCTGTAATGTTTCTTAATTTGTTTTCGATACGCAAAACTTCATCATCAAGAACGCTAGCATTTTTGGTCTTTAGCACTACATGCAATTTCATCAAATCATATTCATTGATAATGTGATTGTTATAAATATCTGAACTTCCTGCACTTGTCTCATCCTTCAATATGTCACGTATCTTGAACATTAGCCTAGCGCTAGCATAACGCATCGGTATCAGCACTATGCAACTAATAAAATCCCCGACTCTTCTTAAAAATAATCTGACCCTTGGCCTAATCGCAAGAGACATGATCGAAATGCAAATTTTAAATAATTCGTCTTCATTTGATTGGAATAATTCATCACAAGAGAACACTTGCAAAATAGAAATCAAAGCTTTATTGTTGTGGCCCCCGGTTACAAATCCTGCATTTTTTTCTATAACTTTAACTTTATCTTTTATTATTGGAATAGTTCGAATATCTTGGACCTCCGCTACAGAAGTAAATAGCCCGAAAAAACGCCGTTCCTTTACTACATTACCCTGGTCATCAAATTCTTTTACTCCTATACAATTCATGTATGTACGCCGATGGACTATTGAGATTAGATCTGATCTCAATATGTATAGGGAATCAAGGTTTGCAGAAGGAATCAACGTACTTTGACCTACTCTCATCAGGCCAAGGTCCTTTTTGCCATCACAGACGAGTTTTTCATCTTTACCAGCAATATATTCTTGATAACCTAGAAATACAAAATTATTATTCTTTAACCAAACTAGAAAATCTTTTTGCTCTTGATTTCGGTCTGGTGTCATTCCAGTGCGTGACACTGGAATCCACGTGTCCTTTTCCTGGATCCCAGTATCAAGTACTGGGATGACAGAAAGACTTGCCTCATCAAGTTTCTTAAGCATTAAGTGCCAATCTTTCACAACACAATTAACTGCTTTCAGCGTTTTTTGTAGAGATTCTTTTAATGTATCAACAAAACTGTCACTTATACCTTTGATAATTACATATATAACTGACTCTTTTATTCCATTACTTTCTTCCAAAGGGTAAATCTCATCTATTAGGCCATCTTTTCTTTTAATGTTAATTATGCTGTTGCTGTAATAGCATATGGTTAAATCGTGCGACTTAATAGTTGTAATAACGGAGTCAACCAAAAATGGCATATCATCGTTTGTTATCTTAATCGTGGTAAAATCGCCTTCTATTCCTGGTATATCATCTATATTGCTTACTACTAACTTACTTTCATCTTTCTCTTTTTGAGAAACAAAATTGTAAGCATCGTTTACAATATATAGCAAAAACTTATCATTGGCTTTTAGGTTGCTTTTATAAACAAAACTATAAAAATACTTAATAAATTTTTTAATTTTTTCTTTATCTTGCTGATTTTCTTGATCAGCTAACTTAAATAAAGACTCAGTGTCAACATTATGATCTATACACATTTTTTTTAACAAAAATACACAGTGAACTTAAACCTTTTTAACTAAGATTTCATTATCAAGAGCGTACACTATTAGCTCATCATTTTCTACTACTTCCCCTGATAAAACTAATTTAGCTAAATTATTTTGAATACACTCTTGTATAACCCTTTTTAAGGGCCTTGCTCCATATTCAGGGTCATAGCCAGTTTGTGCTATTAGTTCTTTAGCTTCCTGCGACAAACTTATACTCAGTTTACGCTTAGCAAGTGTTTTTTGTAAATAAGAAAATTGAACATCTATAATTTTATAGATGTCATTTCTGGTTAAACTGTGAAATATAATAATTTCATCCAGTCTGTTTAAAAATTCTGGACGAAATGTTGATTTAATTATCTGCATTACCTCATCTTTTACAGACTCAGCAATCCCCTTTAGCATTATCTCAGCACCAAGATTAGAAGTTAAAATCAGTATGGTATTGCGAAAATCAATCAATTTGCCATGACTATCAGTGAGTCTCCCCTCATCCAAGATTTGCAGCAATAGATTAAATATATCTGGATTTGCCTTTTCTATCTCATCAAATAAGATTACCTGATATGGTCTTCTCCTCACTGCTTCAGTTAATCTGCCACCTTGTTCATAGCCAACATACCCTGGAGGCGCGCCAATTAACTTTGAAACAGAATGTTTTTCCATATATTCTGACATATCAAAACGCAAAAGCGCTGATTGATCGTCAAACAGAAATTCAGCAAGGGCTTTTGCCAATTCTGTTTTTCCAACTCCGGTTGGACCCAAGAATAAGAATGAACCAAAAGGTCGATTAGTATCTTGCACACCAGAGCGAGAGCGCCTAACTGCATTACTTATCGCTTCTATTGCATCTTTCTGCCCTATTACTCTTCTTCCTATTTCATTCTCCATGTTGAGAAGTTTTTCCTTTTCGCTGTGCATCATGTTATCAACTGGAATTCCTGTCCACTTTGAAACAATGTTTGCAATATCATCTCCAGTCACTTCTTTCTTTAAGAAACTATCAGTAACCTTTTCCTGATTTTTTAATTCATTCTCAAGCTGAGGAATCACACCATACATCAGCTCTCCTGCTCTTCCCAAATTCCCACTACGCTGAACTAATTCCAACTCTTTTCTAGCGTTATCTAATTTTTCGGCTGTTTCTTGTATTCTAGCTATTTTATTCTTTTCCATCTGCCATTTGCTGTTCAAGTCAGCAAATTTACTGTTTAGATTTTCGATCTCTTCATTTATCTTTTTTAAACGCTGTTTAGAATTTTCATCACTTTCTTTTTTTAAAGCCTCTGCTTCAATCTTTAGCTGTATAACCTTTCTCTCAAGTTCATCAATAACTTCAGGCTTGCTATCCATTTCAATTCTCACCCTACTTGCTGCTTCATCAATCAAATCAATTGCTTTATCAGGTAAAAACCTATCTGTTATATATCTATTGGACAACGTTGCAGCAGCAATTATTGCACCGTCTGTAATTCTTATACCATGATGCACCTCATATCTTTCCTTCAAACCCCTGAGTATTGAAATGGTATCAGTTTCAGTTGGTTGAGAAATAAACACAGGCTGGAAACGCCTTGCAAGCGCAGGATCTTTTTCTATATGCTGACGATATTCATCTAAAGTTGTGGCTCCTATACAGCGAATTTCTCCACGCGCAAGAGCAGGCTTCAGCAGATTCGAGGCATCCATTGCACCACTTGTTGCTCCTGCTCCAACTAAAGTATGAAGCTCATCTATAAACAAGATAACTTTTCCCTCCGCTTTCGAAAGCTCATTAATAACTGCTTTTAACCTTTCTTCAAATTCTCCTCTAAACTTTGTTCCAGCGATTAATGCACCAAGATCCAAAGCTAAGACCTTTGCATCATGCAAACCAAGTGGTACATCGTTTGCAACAATTCTATTTGCAAGCCCCTCAACTATTGCAGTTTTTCCAACACCAGGTTCACCGATCAGCACTGGATTATTTTTTGTCCGCCTCAGTGATACCTGCATAGTTCTTCTGATCTCTTCATCACGACCAATTACAGGATCAAGCTTTCCTTGCATAGCAAGCTCTGTAACATCTTTTGTATATTTCTTTGCCGCGTTTAATTTTTCCTCACTGTCTGGCGAGTCCGCACTGCTGCCCTTTCTCATTTCTGCAACAACTGAGTTCAGTTTTTGTGGAGTCACACCATTCTCTGCCAGAATTTTGCCTACAGTATCATCTTTTTGTGCAGTGAGGCCCTGCAGTAAACGCTCGACAGCAACAAATGAATCTTTATTTCTCTTTGCAATACCAATTGAATCTTCAAAAACTTTTGCTATTTCTCTTGAAAGTTGAAGGCCACCACTTCCTGGACCTTCAATTACTGGCAACTTTTTTATTGCACTATCCACAGCATCGGAAATACTCTGCACATTTCCACCACAAGCGTTTATCAAATCCTGAACTAAACCTGATTCATCTTCAAGCATCACTTTTAGTAAATGCTCAGGCATAAAAATCTGATGCCCAGCTCCCAACGCTTTCATTTGAGCACTTTGAATTAGACTTTTTGCTTTTTCGGTAAATTTATTTAAGTCCATAACACCAGTTAAATTCGTATTTGCTGATGTATATAACAACTGATTTCATAAATTTAAACCTAAAGTTGTTTATTGTTAGGTATGAAA
Organism: Wolbachia endosymbiont (group A) of Andrena fulva; assembly: GCF_964026815.1. Taxonomy (NCBI): domain Bacteria; kingdom Pseudomonadati; phylum Pseudomonadota; class Alphaproteobacteria; order Rickettsiales; family Anaplasmataceae; genus Wolbachia; species Wolbachia endosymbiont (group A) of Andrena fulva. The sequence goes on along the minus strand of NZ_OZ034701.1, from coordinate 713,977 downwards.
TTTAAAACTTTCTTAAAAAAGGAACTATCATAGTAACCATACAAATATCTTGTATCTCAAGACCTTTGGTTTTTGTTGCTGAAAATGGTTGTATTATTTAAGTTATTAACAATATACAATACTAAGTTAATGTAATTTATTTGGAGATGACAGGAAAATTTATTGTAACTTTATATTCTAAATAGAATAAAGTTCTTTTGTTAGTATTGTCCTTTTTGTAAAAAATATTCCTAATTTCTTCATCATTTTTGTGGGTAAGGTCATCTGCTTCTCTACCTCAAGTGGTTAACAAAGTTTCTTGTCACGAGGGACCAAATGAAAGTCTGCTCGTTTTCACGCGAATTAATGTTACAAATTCTATCCATTTCGTTACAAAATGGCATTCGCTTTCTCCATTATCCTTTACCTGCATTTTCATCAGCGTTCCTTGCGGTTTGCTTGCCATATAGGCGGAAATACAGGCTTACCCTGTTCCTTCTGTCATACAACAGTGGGTTAGGTGACTTCTCTATACCGGTGATTTGCGTACATCCAGAAATGAAAAATGTCACATTACCTTTTGGTCGGAGCTTATCAGCATCTTTAGCTCTTTAATCGTTACGATACTTATGAAGCTTCACTTACGTTCACCATACCACTAAGCCTAGCTCTCCAACCACATGATGCTTGTAGTTTATGCTCCTTTCACGATTGAGCATCTTCTTTTTCAAGAGGAGGTTCATTGTCCGCATCGCTTGGCACCAACCGGTTACCCGATTCGCACTGATGCGTAGACTCAGATGGCAAAACATCTGGTTTAATAAGTTTTAGAACTCTTTTAGTTTCTTTCTGAAGGAATTCCTCTCCTTTTAAACAATATGACCGAAGACTTTCAGGTCGCACCATTTCAATAATTAGCTGGGTTCCAGCAGAATCAGTACAGAAAACATCAACAATACTTTGTTTTTTAGAGGCAATCTCAGCATCCATGATAGTGCTGAGAAATTCTATTTCTTCTATTTCATCTTTGCCAGCGAAGTCCAATATATCATTGAGAAAGTGAATGAGAATATCTTTATTTTTCTCAGTGCCAAATATTCTCTTGAACGCAAAATTGTTTTTTGGATCGAGAAATTTCGAAAAGGCCATAATTAAATACAATTAGGAGACGAATAATTATACACTATTTTTCGCAAATGTTCAACCTCTGATTACTCCTTATTCTTTGCCCTTCCTGCACGTTTGCGTTCATTTGGATCGAGGAATTTCTTGCGTAAACGTATAGATTTTGGGGTTACTTCTACCAATTCATCATCGTCTATATACGCTATCATATCCTCCAGTGTCATTATCTTTGGAGGAGTGAGTTTTATGGCTTCATCACTACCTGATGCTCTTACATTGGTTAATTGTTTACCTTTTAGCACGTTTATCTCCAAATCATTGTCACGGCTGTGCTGGCCGACAACCATGCCACAATATACCTTATCCTGTGGCTTAATAAACATAATTCCCCTGTCTTGCAAATTGAAAATTGCATATGCCACAGCCTCACCCTTATCTGTAGAAATTAAAACTCCATTGCGCCTTCCAGAAATTGGACCTCTATGTGGAGCATAACTGTGAAATAAACGGTTAATTATGCCTGTGCCACGAGAATCAGTTAAAAACTCTCCTTGATAACCGATTAATCCTCTTGATGGCACTAAAAACGTTAATCTTGTCCTGCCATTACCAGAAGGTCTCATGTCAGTTACTTCACCTTTACGGAAGCTGAGTTTTTCCATGATGATTCCACTATATTCATCATCTACATCAATTACTACTTCCTCTATAGGTTCAAGTTTTTTGCCATCTTCTTCCTTAAATAGCACTCGAGGGCGTGATACCGAAAGCTCAAAACCTTCTCTCCTCATATTTTCAATTAACACCCCAAGCTGTAGCTCACCACGTCCACCTACTTCAAATGCTTCACCGCTTGGTGCCAAAGTCACAGTAATTGCAACATTTGTTTCTGCCTCCGCGTATAAGCGATCCTTTATAGCAGTTGAGGTAAGCTTTGTACCTTCTTGCCCAGCAAAAGGTGAATCATTAACACTCAGAGTAATCGCCATTGTCGGCGGATCAACTGGAGTTGAGCTTACTGCAGTTGTAACCTCTGGTGCTGCTATAGTATCTGAAACCGAAGCTTCCTCAAGTCCTGCAATTGCAATTATGTCTCCCGCCACAGCTTGTTCTACTGGAATGCGTTTCAAGCCAGAAAATGAGAGCAACTTAGTTAATCTTCCTCGTTCAATTACTTTGCCATCGAGGTCAAGCACCTTAAGATCCGAATTGACTTTTGCAACGCCCTGATAAACCTTTCCTGTCAATATTCTGCCAAGAAACTTATCAGACTCAAGTAGAGTGACCAGCATAGCAAAAGGTGCATTTTGATCATAAACAGAAGGTTTTATATAATCTATAACCGTTGAAAATAATGGGCTTAAATCTTTCCTTTCATCAGAAAGCTCCTTAGCACACCAGCCATTTCTACCTGAAGCATACAACACTGGAAAATCTAGCTGCTCGTTGGTTGCATCAAGGTTAAAAAATAACTCATATATTTCATTTAATACTTCATCAATTCTGCTGTCTGGTCGATCGACCTTATTGATTATCACAATTGGCTTCAAATTTGCTTTTAGTGCTTTTGAGAGCACAAATTTTGTTTGTGGCATGGGACCTTCTGCAGCATCAACCAGCAGCAACACGCCGTCTGCCATGCACAATACCCTTTCTACTTCTCCACCAAAGTCTGCGTGCCCTGGCGTATCAATAATATTGATTTTTTCATCACCCCACATTATTGATGTGCATTTTGCAAGTATTGTAATTCCGCGTTCACGCTCTTGATCACCACTATCCATCACTCGTTCTTGAACTTCTTGATTCTCGCGGAATGTGCCACTTTGTTTTAACATGTTATCAAGTAAAGTAGTTTTACCGTGGTCAACGTGTGCGATTATTGCTATATTTCGGATCGATTTAAATTCGTTCATTTTCTATCATTTCAAAATTAATTTAGTAATAAGTATACATAAAATACACTTGGAGTAAATAACTAAAGCTGTGCTGTGCTTCCAAGATATTATAGGATTACTTTGTTAAATATTCCCTACTCCCAGGTTTTGTTATGGGTAGTTGTTTTAATTCACTTGGAAGTTCTTCCTCGCTGTAGTTTTTGATGTTCAGTTCAATCAAAGATATGACAGGAAAAGGCAGTTTCGTTTCACTATTTCTCTTTATCAAAGAAGCTTCAGCAACAACTTTACCTCCTTCCCCTTCTGCACATTCCACTGCTTCAAGTGAAGATTTACCTGTGGTTATTACATCTTCAATGAGCAATATTTTCTCACCCTTTTTGATCTTAAATCCACGGCGTAATTCAAACTTACCATTAACGCGCTCGCAAAACATTGTCTTTATTCCAAGCTGCCTGCCAATCTCATAACCCACAATTATTCCACCAATTGCAGGAGATAATATTAAATCTATGGAGCTATTTAATTCTTTTTTTATTTTATCTGCTAATAATGCGCAAACTTTCATGGCTCTGCTTGGATTTTCAAAAATCTTCGCACACTGTATGTATGTGTCACTATGCAGCCCGGATGATAAAACAAAATGCCCATGCAAAATTGCTTCTGCTTCTTTAAATTCTTTTATTATTAGGTTATTTTCGTCTAATATCATTTTTTAAGTTTCACTATTACATTCTTTATTAATTATCTGAGTGATACAAACATCAGACCACACATTTATTGCAGTTTCAAACATATCGATGATTGTATAAATAGGCAAAATCAGTCCCATAATATGCAGAGGAACATTCATCGACATGAGATAACTGGTTGCCATAAAATAGCACCCCATCGGCACTCCAGCGTTACCAATTGCAGCCCCTGTAGCTAAAAAAATCCATATCAACATTTCGCTTAAGGAAAATACGTATCCGTTCATTTCTGCAACAAACATTACAGTGATTAGTATAAATGCAGCACATGCATTCATGTTAATTGTTGTGCATATTGGTAAAATAAAAGACGATAATTTCTTTGGCACCTTTAGCTTGTTCTGCACACATTCTATAGTTGTTGGCAATGTTGCACTGGATGATTTAGAAAAAAACGCAAGTGTGAGTGCTGGCATAACCCCTTTCAGCGTTTGAATTGGTGATATGCCTTTATACCACATAAATAGCGGTAAAATCAGAAATGCCTGCACAAAATTTGCAGACATTATGCAAACAAAATACCATAAAAGATTGTAGAACTCACTACCGCCTTTTAATTCATGCAAAAAACATGTAATAAAAGACCAAACAGCAAGCGGAATAAATTTTAATAACCCTTGAGCAATTTTAAGTAGCGTATCAAAAAGTGCAGAGAATACTTGATATAATATATCCTGCTTTTCTTTTGAAAGTGAAACAATAGCTCCACCCATCAAAAAAGCGATTAATATGCTACCAATCATATTATTTTCAAGAAAAACTTGCACAAAATTAGAAGGAATGAGTGATTTTAAATATGAAAAATAACTGTGGTTATTGCTGTTAATACTCCCTATTGTATTACTTATGAAATTTTTTCTTGCTGGATCTATTAACAAATAAAACGATAATGCAACAAACGCAGCTATAATAGTTGTAAGCAGAGTATAAAATAGTGTTTTCTTAACTAAGACTTTGATTTCAATTGAGTCTTTGAGCCCGGAAATTGTGGAAACTATGGATAAAAAAACCAGAGGTAAGCTTATTAATTTGAGCAAGCTGATAAAGATATCACTAAATAGCTTTGCTATTTCAAATATGATTTCATTGTTTAGGTAGTAAGCAACTATTGCAAGCAGTATAGAAAAAAGTATTGCAAACTTGTGCATTGAAAATAAAACTTCAAAGTAACATTATACAATAATTTTGCTGTTTTGGAATCAGATTGATAGACAAAATAACTTTACAGATTAGGGAAAGATAAGAGGATGTGTTTATTCGGAGACAGTGTAAGATTTCTTAATTTAAATTTAGGTGCACTTAGCCCATTCTGGTGATAACAAATTGGAATAGATAAGATATGATAACTAACTCTTCTGCGAGTATATAGTTTTGCCGGACACAACAGTACGTACTACGTGTCCTTTTACTTTGCGACCATCGAAAGGAGAATTCTTTGATTTACTAGCAAAGTTGTCAGTTTTAATTTCCCATTCATGATTGAGGTCAACTAAAATTAAGTCTGCAGCAAGGTTTTTTTGTATACGACCACGTGGTATGTGTATTATATCTGCAGGCTTATATGTCAATTTTGCAAGCACATCAAGTAGACCCATTTGCCCACTGTGATAGAGTTCAAGTGAAAGGGGCAGCATTGTTTCAAGACCAACAATACCAAATGCAGCATTTTCAAGTGGTAGATCTTTAGAACTACGATCATGCGGAGCGTGATCAGTTGCAATGCAATCAATCACACCTGTCTTTAAACCTTCAACCATAGCTAAACGATCTTCTTCAGTGCGAAGCGGCGGATTCATTTTTGCAATTGCTCCATGTTGTTTTACTATATCTTCAGTCAAAGTGAAGTGATGAGGGGTTACTTCGCACGTAACATTTAATCCCAAATCTTTTGCACGTTTAATAGCATCAAGTGAATCTTTTGAAGAGACATGTAGAATATGGTAGTGCACATTTTCCATATCCTTCATTAGCAGTATATCACGATTTACCATAACCGATTCTGACGCACTCAAGATCCCCTTTACTCCCAATTCTTCAGAAATTTTACCTTCGTTGATTGCGCCACCAGCAGATAAATTTAAATCTTCTGCATGTTGAGCAATAGGAACATTCAGCATACTTGAATAAAGCAGCGCCTGTCTCATAATCATTGGGTTCATAACTGGCATGCCATCATCGGTGAACCCAACCGCACCTGCTTCCTTTAAAAGTGCCATTTCAGTCAGGTGTTCTTCCGAAGTGGTGATTTTAGCGTAAAATTCAACGTTTACATGTGAAGTTTCAAGTGCTCTATATTTCAAATATTTAGCCAAAATAACGCTATCAATTGCTGGAACAGTGTTTGGCTGACAAACTACAGTTGTAACTCCCCCCGCAGCTGCAGATTTGCTGCCTGTATATATAGTTTCTTTATGTTCCTGGCCTGGTTCACGAAAATGTACGTGAATGTCAATAAGGCCTGGCATTAGAACAAGCCCTTTACAGTCTATTGTTTCATCAACTCCACTTGTTGAAAATAATGATTCACCAAAGTCAACAATTTTATCCCCTTCAGTCAATAATGAACCTTTTATATCAAGTTTAGTTTCCGGGTCGATAATACGAGCATTAGTATACGCAATTTTATAGCCTTCCTTTTGTCCTGTTTGCAACAAATCCCAAGTTTGAGTCATTATATTTGAGTATCGATTATAAAATAAATCTAAAGTTTTTTTAATAAAACACAACCAAATTAAAACACAGACTAAGAGCTGTCTTGAATTAAAGTGCTTTCATTATCCTAAAGATTTGGTTCTTATAACCTAGTTAGCTCAGTTTTAACGTTAATGTGTGAAGCTCTGAGTTCTGTTGAAGGATTTTCCAGCTGAATATCTAGCTCATTCTGTATGTTCGATAAACAAATTAAAGCTGAATCAAAAATTTCATCACACTGCTTTGCTTCATGTATATCATCAATTATTTCCTCGAATTCTTCCACATCATCCATTTCTTGCGGCGCACTTTTTAATATCGCTTTTATTTGGTTTAAGTTTTGACGAATTTTCTCCTGATATCCAACAATTCTCTCTTGATATATATCAATCATTTTTTGACATGCGTTGCCTCTAAATGGATGTTCTTTTTTCTCTTTTATGTAAGAATTTTGAAAGTCTTTACAGTTAAGGATTGCTTCTCTATGTTTTTTTATGTCATTAATTGCGCTGATTATCGACTTATCTATTTTCTTTAAATTTTCTTCCCGTTCTTCTCTTTTAATTATACTTTTGGATTCATTTTTTATCTGGTTCATTTTGTCATACAGGTTTCTGCATCCTTTGTAAGATGCCATTGGTTGTAACATTCCTTCTTTTACACCTTTATTGTAAAAATTCTTCAACTCATCACTTGATAGTATTGTTATAGCATCTTCCCTTTTACCTTGTGATTTAGGATACTTTTTATTCAATAAACTAACATGATTTAACAAGAAATCTCTAACTAGCCCTTCTTTTTTTACTTCGGATAATCTTTCTAGTGTTTCTATATATTTCAGAGTTTCCGCAAAGAGCTGTCCACCAGAGGGAGCAAATCCTTGAAGTGATTTACTCTGTGCTTTACAAAAATCGGTTTGTAAAAAATCTTCAGCTTGTTTTTTTATTACTGAAAGTTCATTAAAGGCTTTTTCTGGATTGATTTTTCTCAAAATACTAATAGCTTTTCTAATCGCTTTTTCTCTCTTTTTATTATCTTGCTTTTCATTTAATATGAGATGTTCAGTTTTGGTAAAAGCATTACCTTGATCACTCTTTGCAATGTTACAAACGATGTTTTTTACAACTTCTTCGGTTGCTGCATAATCTATTTCTTTTGCAAAGCAGTCAACAAATGATTGCCAAACTTTTTTATTAACAAGTTTACTTGTCTTATTTTCAAAATCTTCTATATCTTTGAATCCTAAAATAGTATAGAGATTTTTTTCGATTATTGGTTCGGCATGTTGTTTTGCCACTTTACCTTTTATATTGAATGGAAATTTACTAATCTTAGTTGTACCCACAATGTTACCTCAATATTAACGCTATCTATAAAAGTATAAAGATTTAATATTTAATTTTTAATTAATACTAGCACAGCTAACTACGGGAGCATTATGCTAGCATCAATTAACACTTTAACTTCTAACTTGTCATCAGTAATATTGTTTATATAAAAACTATAATTTTTTATGCCTGAACTTGGGAATATATTGCTATTGCTAGCCTGCTTATTGTCTTTGACATATTTGTTTTTACCGCTTAGTTCTTGTCGGTTTATTACCACTGCCATATTTTTTTGTGTATCAGCGTCAATGGCTATTTTGATCTACTGCCACATTACAAATGATTTTTCACTTGAAAACGTATACTACCACTCACACACAACAAAACCTTTGATCTACAAGATTTGTGGTGTTTGGGGAAACAAAGAAGGGTCCATGTTGCTTTGGACCTTAGTGCTTGTCATGTATTTATTACTAATGGATATTTATATACCTTCTGTCATCCCAGTTTCCCCCTCTGTCATCCCAGTCTCTTCTTCTGTCATCCCAGTGCCCAGACACTGGGATCCAGACAATTTAATTGCAAATGAGTACATCAAATGGCAGTGTAATAAAAACTGGATTCCAGTGTCAAGCACTGGAATGACACCAGAACGAACTAATGGTAGTAAATTAAAAAAAATATCTCTTATCACTCATGGGCTGATTTGCTTTTGTTTTTTGCTGTTCACTTTAATTGAATCCAGCCCCTTCACTAAAATGCCAGGCATTGAAACAGATGGATTGGGTTTTAATCCGATATTGCAGGATATAGGCCTTGCTATTCATCCACCGATATTATATTTGGGGTACCTTGGATTTAGCGTTCCTTTTTCGCTCTCTATAGCTGGATTAATTTTAAATACTGAAGGAAATGTTTGGGCTAAAATTGTCAGGCCTTGGGTACTTATTTCTTGGTCGCTGCTCACTTTGGGCATCAGCTTGGGTAGCTGGTGGGCATATCGCGAACTTGGGTGGGGTGGATTTTGGTTTTGGGATCCAGTGGAAAACGTTTCTTTGATGCCGTGGCTAATTGCAGTAGCGCTGACACATTTGTTGCTCGTGGTACGGAATTTCAATGTTTTAAGGAACTTTGCTATTTTACTTACGCTTACAACTTTTATATTGAGTGTGACTGGAACATTTCTAGTCCGCTCAGGAATACTTACCTCAGTGCACACGTTTGCAGATGACCCAAGATATGGACTATATATATTAGCTCTACTTGGTGTAATTACAGTCAGTAGCTTAGTAATATTTGTAGTATTTACGAGAAAAAATCACACGCCTGCGATGTCATTCCAATGCTTGACACTGGAATCCAGAAAGAAACTTGCTACTCAAGTGACAGAGGGTAGAAGATTCTTTTCACGCTTTACGATGATACTGATGAACAATTTATTATTCATCACTGCCTTTTTCATCGTGTTCGTTGGCACTTTATACCCTACAGTGCTTGAGTATTTAACCGGTGAATTAATTTCAGTTGGAGCACCATATTACAATTCTTTATTTAACTCTATTGCACTAGCTATTCTAGTGCTCACCATGATCGGGCAATACTGCAGTTGGCAGGGAAATAGTCTATTGCCAATATTCCGTGAATATAGATTTTCATTCTGCAGTGCTGCAGCTATTTTGCCGTTTATCTTTCACATGGAGCTAATAATTGTGCTATCAATTACTATCTCCATAGCATTATTAATCTTTGTTTTAGAAGCATACAGTAAAAGAATTCGTTTATTTAAGGTAGCATTTGGTGAATCAATTTTATTAGCAAGAAGAGTTTCTAAGTCCTACTATGCAATGATGCTTGCTCATGCTGGAGTGGCAATTCTAGTGCTTGGTATAGCTTATTCAGTTGGTTGGCAGGAGAAAAAAGAAAATTACTTAAAAATAGGGGATAGCATAACAGTCAATAAATTTAAAGTTACTTTACGCAATATTGAGCTAATAAAAGAAAAAAATTTCCATGCAGTGAGGGGTACAATGGATATCAGGAATTTGCTGAATAATAAGATATTAGGTGAAGTAACTCCTGAATATAGATTTTACCTTGCGGAAGGTCAGAAAAATGTTGAAAGCAGTATCTACCACAATTTGCTTTCTGATATTTATGTTGTAATTGGAGAGATTGATAAGAGTAAGAGCAAAATCGCAGCCAAAGTGCACTATAAACCTGGAATGTCTATAATCTGGCTTGGATCCTTTCTTATCGCTTTTGGTTCGCTCCTTGCTGCTTTTCCTTTTAGTGGACGAGCAAGGATTGTCTAGCTGTCGTGGATTTTATTAACAACACTCCTAGGTCCAGAGTGCAACGTATGAGAAATTACCGAGCTATAGATACTGATTTGCAAAGGTTAGAACCAAAGAAAGTTATATTTTTTTGTTGACAGACCTATATATTACGATATTCACTAAGGGATTAGTGAGTAATGGTTATACAATATGAATGGTGGGGTATCAGGCAAGAAAAAAGTTATACGCACTCCTTTCGATTTTAAGGAGCCTTACAGCGATTGGCGTCAAATTTTTAAACGTCCTAATCAACAGTATAACCCTTCCAACTATGATTCGTCGAGCGAAATAAATGAACACGATATAGAAACTCAAAAGATTGAAGAAGGTGATGGCCATGATTCAGGTATTAGTTCCGATGATGAGGATGACCGGACAACTTATACAGCAGTACAATTAACTAATGATTCTCTTGATAGCCAAAGATATACAGGAATATGCATTCCCACACCAACTGATGGTTGGGTAGGTGAAAATAATCATCAGACTGGTTTATCAGGTGATTTGCCAGACGTGAGTAATAATCCACAAATTTTTGAAAGTACTGATTCAGTACAGCTAGATAATATTGTTTTTAGCAATCTAATTCAGCTTTCCTTGATTAGTCAAGAGCATAATTCTACCTGCAATGATCATGTAATTTGTGATTCAGGTCACAATTCTGACGATGAGGATCAGATTCCAGAGGACTTTCCTTCAAGGAAACGAGTACGATCGATTGAAATTGATCAGTTTGAACCGTTGTACAAGAAGAGGAAAATAGAAGCACAAAATAATCAAAAATATACAGAAAATGTATGTAATCCAACAAATGGTGGTTTGTTAGGTGAAAGTGATAATCCACAAACTTTTGAAAGCGATCCTTTACAGCATGGTAGTAATGGTTTAGGTTATAACTTCAATGGTTATAGTCAAGCAACTTATAGTAAATTAAGTGCTTCAGATCAAGAAGAGGGTCAAGGCTATTCTTTAGGTGGTTCTTGTGAAAATAAAGAAAATTTGACAAAGGGCGCTGGTGGTAGTAATCAGACTTTTGAAGGTGAACAGAAAAGCTCAGAATTTCCGAAAGTTGACAATTGGTCAGATAGTGATGGGAACTCAGAAGATAGTTCGGACTCAAAAAAGGGTTCGTACTATAGTTCAGGTAATCTTGATTCAATGGAGTTAACAGATGATTTGGATTCAGAAAATGATCGGGACCTAGAAGATGATAATCCTTTTCTAAAAGACTCACTTTTTATGAAACTAAAAATGTCGTTAACTCAAAGTAAACAGGATCTGATTGATAAATGCTGTGGGGAGGTGAGAGGTATAACAGAACAAAATGAACAAAAAGATATAAAAAATACTCCAGAAAGTATTAAGTGCATAGTAGCTAAATACTTAGAAAAAGAAGTAATGTTAAATTTAAAATGTAGTTGTTGTAACAAAACTGTAACAAATACAGTATTTGAAGAAATAAAAGATCTTACTAGTGGTAGTCATATAAGTAACAGAAGTAACACTTTTGTATTTGATAACTTTCCCTATCAAAGTAAAGATCAAAACTGTAACAAAAAAAATGAAGTGTCCGAAGAGGACATTATCAAAAGCATTGTTAGTAATTTATTGTTAGAAGGTGGGAAGGTAAAACGCCATAATTTTTTCGATGGGAATGAGTTTGAGCAGATAGTTACTTGTAATGGATTTGATGATGGTCTTTCTGAGAAATGTAAGGAAATTGAAAGCAAGCTAAAAGGTTTAGCATATGAAAGTATTGTAAACAAAAGCAAGCAGACTCAAAATGTATTAGGAGTAGACAAGGATAATAGATATTTTTGTATAGAGTACTCGCAAGATAGTATTGTTGAAGTTGCAGAAATCCTAAACAATGAAAAAGCCAAAGACTTAAATTTAAGAGTTGGCATACTCAAAATTGGAGAAAGTATAGTAAGAGTTGAAAATGTAGAAGAAATAGGGGGAAAAAGAAATTACATGGATGTCTCAAAAGGTGGTATTGAAATGTCTTTTACTACTGAGGTAGGAGAGATAAGTATTTATCTAAGTCCTAGTGAGAAAGGCAGCAATAAAATAAAAGTGGAGATTGATGGGGAAAACAGAGCAAGGCTTAATGAGTTAAAAAATAGGGGAAAAAGTTTAGGGGAAAACTGTCTTTTAGGAGGAAAAAGTGTTGAGGAAGCTATAGAGCATGAAAGTTTTGAAAGATATGGCAGTGTACCTAACACTGCTATGAAGGAACCTAGCTTAGGTTGCGTTGCTAACATAGCAAGGGGGGGATAAGCTTGCAGAGATAAAATGATGGGCCAAATTGGCGGTATTTTGCTCTTGTAATGTACTTCAAAATTGCAAAGTTTGCACTAGATAGAACTTAATTGACAGACAAGAATCAACTGACAGAAAAATTTACATAGTCAAACAATCACAGAATAAACTAGTGAATTTTTTGAAAAGTATATAAAATTCAAGTTTAAGTAAATAGCATGGCACTTAGACTCATTCCAGATAACCTCAATATAAAATTTAGTAAATATAGGGATTTGACTGCATTAATTAGCATTATTCTTATCATCTTTTCAATATTCACTGTTGTGCTGCGTGGAGTGAACTTAGGCATAGACTTTGCAGGCGGAATTTTGATAGAGATAAAATCTTCAGATGAGAATCACTCTATTCTCGATGCATTAAAAGAAAATGGTTTTACAGTGCAGAGTTCAAAAGCGGGTGATAATTTAGTCATGCGTTTTAAAGATGAAGGAGATGAAGATAAAATCAAAAAGATAAAAAGCATACTAGAAGAAAAGCTGGGGAGCTCAATAAGCTATCGTAAAATAGACTATGTTGGCCCACAAATAAGCTCAACACAAATATTTGAAGGAATGTTATCCATGTTGATCGCAATTGTTGGAATATTTTTTTACGTTTGGTTTAGATTTAATTGGCAATGTGGATTCAGTGGAATAACAGCACTGATTCATGACGTGATTTTAACTGTTGGTTTTATTAGCCTAACTGGCATTGAGTTTAATATTTCATCAGTTGCAGCTCTTCTCACTGTCATTGGTTATTCAATCAATAACTCAGTAATTATATACGATCGGATTCGAGAGTATTGCAAGAGTGGTAAAAGTGGGCGGATGAGTGAGATAGTAGATGCAAGTATCAACGCTACATTATTTCGCACTATATTAACCTCGGGTACAACCCTTCTTGCTGCTCTTCCTTTGGCATTAATCTGCACAGATGCAGTGAAAGACTTCAGCTTGATCATTTTTTTTGGTATTTTGATTGGCACTTGTTCTGCAATATTTATTTCTGCTCCTATATTAACCTACAGAGCTTTGATAAGTAGATTGTAGAAGTGTTTAGTCGCGGTATAATATCAACTTATTATCTCTTATAGTGAAATGAAAATACCTTAAAAAGCTCATTCCAAGTAGTGAATGAGACATAGAATGAGTGTTAACGCTTGCCTGTACATCATTAATCAAAAAATTTCCTATTTTAACTTGAGGTATTTGAACCACTCCAGCTTTTATTTGACCTTTCGCAGTTTCATATATTTTAAAATCCTGAACATTTTGTAAGTTAATACCAACATGTAATGCGTCTTTTTGTGATAGAACAATATCGGTTGCTCCAGTATCAAGCAAAAACGTTATATTGCGATCATTGACTTGAGCCTGAATATAAAAGTGTCCATCATATGACTTCGTAAATTCAATACTTCCACTATTCTGACCGCTATTTTGAATTCTTCCTTTATATGGTAAAAAAGTACTGAGAAATCTGTCGCTTAGTTTGTCCCTTTGTGAATCAATAAGCATTGCAGTAGTGGCTATTATTAGCAACCAAATAACTAGATTTTTCACCGCGTTCATATTGTTAAAATTTGAAGCTATTAAAATAAATTTTAAAGATCAGCGTTAAAAGTTATTATTAAAAATAAGTAAATTTCATTGTTTTAGTACAATATTTAGTATACACTTTAAGAAGATATGTTTGATTTAATTTCATGTCAGAAGCAAAAAGTTTAATTTTGGCAGCTATCCTTTCCATGTTAATCATGGTGTCTTGGCGTATTATTTATGATAATTTTTTTAGTACAAACCAAAACCAGCCATTGATTGAAAATATTGAACATATCGAATCTTTTAACGACCTTGCTCCTATAATATACCAAAATCGTTCTGAAATTATTAATTCTACTCGAGAACAGAGGGTTAGTTTAACCAATAACATGATTAAAGGATCAATTTCTCTGAAAGGTGCAAGGTTTGATGACTTAATTTTAACTAATTACCACTTAGAACCGAGTTCTTCTTCTCCACAAGTGGTGTTACTGTCACCTGCAGAATCAAAAGATGTATATTTTGCAGAATTTGGGTGGCTCGATCCGAGTAACAAGATTAAAGTTCCAGATTCTAAAGCAGTCTGGCGAGCAGATAAACTTAATCAAAAAGAGGTCAATTTATCTTGGGACAATGAGAATGGCATTTTATTTAGAATGAAAATTAACCTCGACGATAATTACATGTTTAAAGTTGAGCAAGTTGTTGAAAATAATACAAAGGATAATGTAGTTTTGGTTCCTTATGGTAAAATTAACCGTAAACGTGACAATATCAACGAATCTTATTGGATATCCCATGAAGGAGTACTGGGTGCATTTGATAATAAACTAGAGGAGTGGACATATAAGGATATTTCCAAAAAACATTTAATAAAAGCAAGCACGAGTGAAAAAAATTGGTTTGGTTTTGCTGATAAATACTGGCTCACAGCCATCATACCTGAAAAATCTGATAAAATAAATGTAAGCATTAAACATACTAACGCTAATGATATTGATAAATTTCAAGTAGATTTTGTTAAGTCTTATAAGAGTATACTTCCTGGTGCAAGCACTTCTAATGTGAATTATTTTTTTGCTGGAGCAAAAAAGTTGAATTTACTGGATTCTTATAAGGATACTCTCAATATACCTTTGTTTGATAAAGCTGTAGATTTTGGTGTTCTTTACTTTATAACTAAACCAGTGTTTTTACTGCTTGAATACTTTAACTTCGTTTTAAAGAATTTTGGCTTAGCAATATTATTGCTGACTTTAGTAATCAAACTTTTGATGCTTCCCTTATCTAATAGATCATATGTTTCAATGTTCAAGGTGAAAAGCTTGCAGCCTGAGCTAACTCGTGTAAAAGAGTTGTATAAAAATGACAGCTTAAAGCAGCATAAAGAGACAATTGCATTGTTTAAGAGAAACAACGTAAATCCAATGTCGAGCATTTTTCCCATGCTAATACAAATACCGGTATTTTTTGCTCTATATAAAGTATTATTTGTTACTATAGAGATGAGGCATGCTCC
Source organism: Wolbachia endosymbiont (group A) of Andrena fulva (assembly GCF_964026815.1). Classification (NCBI taxonomy): domain Bacteria; kingdom Pseudomonadati; phylum Pseudomonadota; class Alphaproteobacteria; order Rickettsiales; family Anaplasmataceae; genus Wolbachia; species Wolbachia endosymbiont (group A) of Andrena fulva. Next base: position 698,501 of record NZ_OZ034701.1, on the reverse strand, counting down.
TTTTTTTTTATGGATTAAGGATCTTTCAGCTCCTGACCCAACGAACATCTTTACATTATTTGGGTTGTTTAATTATAACTTTCCTATTTCTATAGGCATTTTACCTATAATTTTCGGTGCCACCATGATAATTCAGCAGAAGCTAAGTGAGAAAGATCAAACCAGTAAAGATGATATTCAAGTAAATGTTATGAAGTTTTTACCTTACATTTCTGTCTTTATTTTTTCTTCTTTTCCTGCCGGCCTGGTAATATATTGGATATTTAGTAATATTATAACTCTAATTCAACAGTCATTAATAAAGTTGTTTTTAACAAAAAAAGTGGTAGTAAATGTCGAGAATACTAATAGTTAATTCGATTTATTATACTGAAATAGCGAACCTTTTGCTTGAAGGTGCAATTGATAAATTAAAAGGCAGTAATGCCAGTTACGATGTAGTTGAGGTTCCTGGTACATTTGAGATACCAGCTACAATTCTTTTTGCAGTCAAGAGTGGGCATACTAATTATGATGGTTATTTAGCTCTTGGGTGCGTAATTCGCGGTGAAACCGATCATTATCAATATGTTTGTAAAGGAGTAATTGAAGGCTTAAATGAGGTTGTTATGCATTATGCAATACCCCTTGGTATGGGTGTAATTACCGCTGACAGCAAAGATAAAGCACTAGTTAGAGCTGATAAAAACAAAAAGAACGTTGGTGGCCATGCAGCCTCAACTGTTTTGCGTATGATAGATTTACACAATAAATTAAAATAATGGAGGAAAAACCAGTAGATAAAAAGTGGCGCATAAAAAGAAGCACGGCAAGATTTCTTGCTGTACAAATTGCTTATTCAAATATTTTCGTAGGTTACAACAAAAGCACTTTTAAACTGGAAAATTGTGAGCTTAAGGACTACATAAATAAGTTGAAAGATATATTTGAATGTGAAGAATTTGAACATCAGTTCTTAGAAAACTTGTTATATAAGGTTATAAAAAGCAGTGAAGAATATGATAAAATAATAGAGTCTTATTTACACCCAAGTTGGTCCCTTTCACGGTTAAATCTTATAAGCTTATCTATTTTGCGTGTTGCAATATGTGAGTTAGCTAATTGTGATACGCCAGTTCCAGTTGTCATTAATGAATATACTAACATTGCATCTGATTTACTTGATAAACCAAGCGAAATTGGTTTTATTAATGGGTTATTGGATAAGGCAAAAGATGCAGTTATAGCTCTTTCCATAAAAGTCCGGATGTGATAGGATAAGGGTAGATGATGATAAGGAGGTTGAATGCCAGCAGCATATAGTTATGATTTAAGAAAAAAAGCAATGGAAGCGCTAGACGAAGGAGAAAGCAGAGAAACAGTGGCAGCAAGATTTAAGATTGGACGAACTACTTTATGGGAGTGGCAGCAAAGAAGAAAAGAAACAGGAGACTTTCAATCAAAAAAACTTGGAAATGGGGGTTACAATCACAAAATTACCGACTGGGATACCTTTGCCAAATTTGCCAGAGAACACGGAGGAAAGACTCTATCGGAAATGGCTAAACTTTGGAACAACGTTAGTATCCAAACGATCTATCGAGCCCTTAAAAAAATTGGATTTACGCGCAAAAAAAGACATATGGATACAAGGAAAGAAACGAAGAAAAACGTGCTGAATTTTTGAAAATTATAGCGACAAAAGAACCTAAAAACTTAGTGTATATAGATGAGTCTGGCATTGATAACACCGAAGACTACCCCTACGGATATTGCCAGAAAGGACAGCGGTTTTATGCCTTAAAATCTGGAAAGAAAACTCAACGAATCAGTATGGTTGCAGCCTTAAGTGGAAGAAAGATAGTTGTTCCGTTAACCTTTGAAGGCCACTGTAATATGGATGTTTTTAATGGATGGTTTGAGCAATTTTTGACACCGATCTTGGAACCTGGACAGACTGTCATTCTTGACCATACGCGTCAAGTTAAGAGATTGTGAGCAAATTTAGAGAGGTTAAAGTGGATACTCTAGCCCTTCTACGTTTGTCTTTTAATGAAAATCGCGACCAAGTTATAGTGAGTTTTTTAAGAAATACTTTTAAACTATTAATCTTGGTTAATACTAAAAATAACTCTCTAACCCGTCTTTTTAGCTCAATAAATGCCTTTGTTAAGCTAAGTTCTGTATTCTTTTTCACTTCTGTGCAACCAACTATGCCGTGAAATATAAGAATTGCGCACAATTTAGCATATAGTTCACATAATACTCTGCATGGCTTTCCTTTTAGCTTATCAAGTCTGATATGGCTTTTATACAATTTAAATAATAACTCAATTTGCCACCTTACTCTGTAAATCGTTAATACTTGCTCAGCACTAATTTTATTTTCTGGAACATTAGTTATAAATATTGACCAGTTCAACAATTTTTGATTTCTTTTAGAGGATGTATATCCCTGCGATCTTGCTAATCTATTAGCTTTCCTTCTTCTGGCTATAGACTGTTCTTCAGTTAGTTTCTGACATATAATTCTTACTCTAATTTTTGCTTCTTTTCCTAACAATACCTCGTTTTCTAAAAATAACTTATCCTCTAAACATTCTAATAACTCCATTTTTTGATTTGTTTCTACATCATATACGTTGGTATCGGATTTATAACGACTTATGAAATAAGCTCCTATTTCATTGATTTGTTTAAAAGAACTTGGCACAAAATAACCGAGATCAGATATTAGCAAATCATTGCTTAATATATTACTTAAATGTTTCCTATATCCCTGGTCTGATCTTACCCCCTCCGTTAAATTAAGTTGGTCTATTATCTGATTCATGTAGTCGAAAACTAATTGTAACTTTATTCCAGACTTAGTATTGCTTTCATAGCCACTGTAGCTAGTACCATAACCTTTATACATCTCTTCCATACTGTTAGGTAGAGTAATATAGCTACTGTCCAATAATTTAACACTATTAAATTGCTGTAAGATTTTGCAATCAACTTGCAAGATATTTTTAAAGAGAATCACAGATTCATTATACATCCTTTTCATAAATTCCACTGCTTCTTCAGTAAATCTAAAATCCAAACCTTGTTTTGTTATATCTATCGAGTCCTCGTTTAGTAATTGACACATTGTTTCTATGCTGCAATCATCAACTCCTATGTTACCAAAAACCATATCTTTTATGAATGATGAGCCATTAAGTTTTCTCTTTCTTTTTATAAAACCTACTGCAATTGATATTTCGTCTGCTTTTTCATTAAAGAATTCATTGAGGTCTTTTGATAAGCAAGCTATTCTGTCCATTGTAAGTTCTCTCATTCATATATCCAAGAGAATTTATACCTTATTATTTTCCTTCACTCTATCAACTTTACTTACACTTTTCCTTAACTTGACGCGTATGCTTTTTTGAACATTCCAGGAAATGCAGAAAAAAAATGTTCAACATTATATCAGGAGTCCTTGTCGTTTTAATCTGCACAGATTGCGAAGTTAAATGAAATAGCTTCACTGTTATGATAAGGGCGCTGGCAAAGGGTGTCAAGCAAGTTTTTCGTTTCTATATGCGCTACCTTAAGACTTCAAAGTCTTAACGCACCTAACTCCATCTGCATATAAATTTGCATGGCTCTTTCCAGTATTAAGCAATGCAAATCCAACGTTGTCTACACTAGAGCGCAGTTCCCCTATTTCCTCATTGTTTTCATTTGTCACTTTAGTGCCAATATCTGGAAGTGCGTTATCCCCCTCAACAAGGTAAAGTTTTCTTCTGAATATTTCTTGTCTGCTCATTCGATTTACAACTTCCTGACCTATATAACACCCCTTATTAAAGCTTATACCGTTTACTTTATCGATTAAAAATTGCAGCGGAAACGATGAATTCTGCACCATATCTTTCGCTCCATCTGGAACGAGATTTTGAATTCTGACTTTTTCATACTGAGTAAAATCCCCAACCGGCTCTTTTATTTCATCTTTATGTATGATCCTCATTCCTAGCAGCTTGTGCCTTGGATCTTGAAAAATAACTTGTGATTCACTACTACACTCCGCCAACTTAGTATTAAACAAAACTCCAACCTTATATAGTGCGCTAACGTCTTTAATTTTCACTTTCAAATAAGTTTTAAGCAAATCCAGTTTCTCGATTATTTGCTGCAAGTGCATGTTTTCGCACTCCAAGAGGGTGTATTTACCATATTCAATAAGAAAAAAATCATATAGATATTTTCCCTGAGGGCTAAGCAATAAAGAGTAAATGGCTTTTTGGCTATCCAACTTATTAATATCATTGGTTATAATACCCTGCAGAAAATCTCTAGTGTCAGGCCCATATAGCACTATCACACCACGACTTAAAAATGGTATATAACTCATGAAATCTCTATAAATAAATCTAAATTTTATTATATAACATTAGGCTCTTTTAGAAACTGCTTTTGGCGTGCATATTTTATAATGGCGTGCATATTTTACAAGCTCCAGCCCTTGAAATCTAACTTACGAGTATATATATATAAACTTATAAGTTAATTTGTTGATGAGGAAAAACAAATGTCAAGTATAAGTTTAAATGTATTAGATGATAGCGTGCTGATCAAGCCTATTAGCGAAGAAAAGCAAGGTGGAATTGTGCTTCCATCAAGTGCTGAAAAGAAACCTACTAAAGGTGAAGTTATAGCAATTGGTGAAGGTTCACGCAATTCAAGTGGCGAACGCGTAACTTTAACTGTGAAAGCTGGTGATAAAGTGTTCTATCGCCAATGGGCTGGTACAGAAATAGAACATAATAATGAGAAGCTTATCGTGATGAAAGAGTCCGATATACTTGCTGTCATTAAGTAGCAGTCTTTATTTTACTAAACTGAAACAAAGCGCAACATAGCGCATTGTAAATGATTTTATTATAGTTTTCTAAATTTTTTATTAACAAGAGGTGATAAAAATGACTAATGTAGTAGTATCAGGTGAGCAGTTGCAAGAAGCCTTTCGTGAAGTTGCAGCAATAGTGGATTCAACAGTAGCAATAACTGCAGGACCTAGAGGAAAAACAGTAGGGATTAATAAGCCCTATGGAGCACCAGAAATTACAAAAGATGGTTATAAGGTGATGAAGGGTATCAAGCCTGAAAAACCATTAAACGCTGCGATAGCAAGCATCTTTGCACAAAGTTGTTCTCAATGTAACGATAAAGTTGGTGATGGTACAACAACGTGCTCAATACTAACTAGCAACATGATAATGGAAGCTTCAAAGTCAATTGCTGCTGGAAACGATCGTGTTGGTATTAAAAACGGAATACAGAAGGCAAAAGATGTAATATTAAAGGAAATTGCGTCAATGTCTCGTACAATTTCTCTAGAGAAAATAGACGAAGTGGCACAAGTTGCAATAATCTCTGCAAATGGTGATAAGGATATAGGTAACAGTATCGCTGATTCCGTGAAAAAAGTTGGAAAAGAGGGTGTAATAACTGTTGAAGAGAGTAAAGGTTCAAAAGAGTTAGAAGTTGAGCTGACTACTGGCATGCAATTTGATCGCGGTTATCTCTCTCCGTATTTTATTACAAATAATGAAAAAATGATCGTGGAGCTTGATAATCCTTATCTATTAATTACAGAGAAAAAATTAAATATTATTCAACCTTTACTTCCTATTCTTGAAGCTATTGTTAAATCTGGTAAACCTTTGGTTATTATTGCAGAGGATATCGAAGGTGAAGCATTAAGCACTTTAGTTATCAATAAATTGCGTGGTGGTTTAAAAGTTGCTGCAGTAAAAGCTCCAGGTTTTGGTGACAGAAGAAAGGAGATGCTCGAAGACATAGCAACTTTAACTGGTGCTAAGTACGTCATAAAAGATGAACTTGGAATCAAGATGGAAGATCTCACGCTTGATGATCTTGGTACGGCTAAAAATGTTAAAATTACTAAAGATAATACCACAGTTGTCAGCGAAAATAGCGATTCTGACAGTGTGAAAGCTAGAATCGAGCAGATTAAATCTCAAATTGAAACTTCAACTTCTGATTATGATAAAGAAAAGCTAAGAGAACGTTTAGCGAAATTATCAGGTGGCGTTGCTGTGCTCAAAGTTGGTGGAGCAACTGAAGTGGAAGTTAAAGAACGTAGAGATAGAGTCGAAGATGCGCTGCATGCAACAAGAGCTGCAATTGAAGAAGGTATAGTTCCAGGTGGTGGGGTTGCGCTTCTTTATGCTTCATCTGTTCTCGACAAATTAAAAGGTGCAAGTGACGAGGAACAAATAGGCATAAACATTATCAAGAAAGTTCTCAGTGCTCCAATTAGAAGGTTAGTTAAAAATGCTGGTCTTGAATCTGCTGTTATAATTGACTATTTGATTAAGCAGAATGATAAAGAGCTTATATACAACGTTGAGGCTATGAATTACGCTAATGCATTTACAGCTGGTGTGATTGATCCAGCAAAAGTGGTGCGCATTGCTTTTGAAACAGCGATATCTGTTGCGAGTGTACTGATTACTACTGAATCTATGATAGTTGATGTACCAAGCAAAGAAAATGCTTCATCTCCTATGGGTGCAGGAGAAATGAGTGGCATGGGTGGATTCTAAGTAGAATGAAACCGTGGAGCAATTGCTCCACGGTAGTTCCAAAAAATCTCACATTTTACTATTCGTTAAAGGTAATACGTTTGGTGCAGAAATGCACTACTGTTTGCATCCGTTTCACTCCTTTATATTGTGGTTGTCTAATAACAAAAAGGCAGCATAAGAAAACTATAACCCCTAGTATATTTATACTATAGCTGACCCAAGCAACACGTCATACCGCGATTCATTCCACAACTGTACGAACATTACAATATGGCACATAGTAAACGATGTCATGAAAGTAGCTGACACTGGAATGACACCCTTTTGGATGGAAACCAGTGTCACGCACTGGCATGACACCCATTTGTTCCTATAGTTGTCTTTTCTCGTCTACCTTATTTTGCCACTCTGCTGAACCATACGCGTCAAGTTAAGGAAATAAAGGTATGAAAGAGATAGAATAATAAGGTATAAGTTCTCCCAGATATACTTTTAGTGAGAGAACCAATGAATAAAATAACTTGCTTATCAAAAAAGCTCAAAGAATTTTTTAATGAAAAAGCAGAGAAAATCTCAATTACAACAAGGTTTATAAAAAGAAAGAGAAAGCTAAAAGGTTCATCATTCGTAAAAGCCATGGTCTTGGGTAATATAGGAGTTGATAATTGTAGCGTAGAAACAATGTGTCAATTACTAAACGAGGACTCGATAGATATAACAAAACAAGGTTTGGATTTTAGATTTACTGAAGAAGCAGTGGAATTTATGAAAAGGATGTATAATGAATCTGTGGTTCTCTTTAAAAATATCTTGCAAGTTGATTGCAAAATCTTACAGCAATTTAATAGTGTTAAATTATTGGACAGTAGCTATATTACTCTACCTAACAGTATGGAAGAGATGTATAAAGGTTATGGTACTAGCTACAGTGGCTATGAAAGCAATACTAAGTCTGGAATAAAGTTACAATTAGTTTTCGATTACATGAATCAGATAATAGACCAACTTAATTTAACGGAGGGAATAAGATCAGACCAGGGATATAGGAAACATTTAAGTAATATATCAAGCAATGATTTGCTAATATCTGATCTCGGTTATTTTGTGCCAAGTTCTTTTAAACAAATCAATGAAATAGGAGCTTATTTCATAAGTCGTTATAAATCCGATACCAACGTATATGATGTAGAAACAAATCAAAAAATGGAGTTATTAGAATGTTTAGAGGATAAGTTATTTTTAGAAAACGAGGTATTGTTAGGAAAAGAAGCAAAAATTAGAGTAAGAATTATATGTCAGAAACTAACTGAAGAACAGTCTATAGCCAGAAGAAGGAAAGCTAATAGATTAGCAAGATCGCAGGGATATACATCCTCTAAAAGAAATCAAAAATTGTTGAACTGGTCAATATTTATAACTAATGTTCCAGAAAATAAAATTAGTGCTGAGCAAGTATTAACGATTTACAGAGTAAGGTGGCAAATTGAGTTATTATTTAAATTGTATAAAAGCCATATCAGACTTGATAAGCTAAAAGGAAAGCCATGCAGAGTATTATGTGAACTATATGCTAAATTGTGCGCAATTCTTATATTTCACGGCATAGTTGGTTGCACAGAAGTGAAAAAGAATACAGAACTTAGCTTAACAAAGGCATTTATTGAGCTAAAAAGACGGGTTAGAGAGTTATTTTTAGTATTAACCAAGATTAATAGTTTAAAAGTATTTCTTAAAAAACTCACTATAACTTGGTCGCGATTTTCATTAAAAGACAAACGTAGAAGGGCTAGAGTATCCACTTTAACCTCTCTAAATTTGCTCACAATCTCTTAACTTGACGCGTATGCTCTGCTGAACAGATACAATTTACAACCACCCCCCTACCCTTTTTAGTTGTTCAGCAAATATAGAGAGGTTAAAGGGAGTGGTATTACTTAAACAACTATAGCTCTTTCCATAAAAGTCCGGATGTGATAGGATAAGGGTAGATGATGATAAGGAGGTTGAATGCCAGCAGCATATAGTTATGATTTAAGAAAAAAAGCAATGGAAGCGCTAGACGAAGGAGAAAGCAGAGAAACAGTGGCAGCAAGATTTAAGATTGGACGAACTACTTTATGGGAGTGGCAGCAAAGAAGAAAAGAAACAGGAGACTTTCAATCAAAAAAACTTGGAAATGGGGGTTACAATCACAAAATTACCGACTGGGATACCTTTGCCAAATTTGCCAGAGAACACGGAGGAAAGACTCTATCGGAAATGGCTAAACTTTGGAACAACGTTAGTATCCAAACGATCTATCGAGCCCTTAAAAAAATTGGATTTACGCGCAAAAAAAGACATATGGATACAAGGAAAGAAACGAAGAAAAACGTGCTGAATTTTTGAAAATTATAGCGACAAAAGAACCTAAAAACTTAGTGTATATAGATGAGTCTGGCATTGATAACACCGAAGACTACCCCTACGGATATTGCCAGAAAGGACAGCGGTTTTATGCCTTAAAATCTGGAAAGAAAACTCAACGAATCAGTATGGTTGCAGCCTTAAGTGGAAGAAAGATAGTTGTTCCGTTAACCTTTGAAGGCCACTGTAATATGGATGTTTTTAATGGATGGTTTGAGCAATTTTTGACACCGATCTTGGAACCTGGACAGACTGTCATTCTTGACAATGCTACTTTTCATAAGTCTGATAAGATTATCGAGCTTGCTAAAGGGGTTGGTGCAGAAATTTTGTATCTGCCGCCTTATTCTCCAGATTTCAACAAAATTGAGCATCATTGGTTTGCTATAAAAAACAGAGCCAGGAAAAACATTCCTCTATTCGAATCCTTTCGTCGTGCTGTTGATTCTGCCTTCCTATGACCTGTTCGGACTATTATGAGAAATGCTATAAATAAAAAACCAGGTAGATCATTCTGAAATTCTTGCATTTTTGTCCATAATTTTGTTAAATAACTTCCCTTTTGGTCATATCGAACCAAATTTCTTTTTCACACCACCTTTTAAGCCACTTTCGTTAGTTTTTGTCATAATGCGATCAAACACTCCCAATAACCTCTTTAATAGGTTTGGAGTTAGCGAAGAGATAAGATCAACAGATACGTTATTGTTTTTGTCATCACCACTTGCTTTATAGTCTATTGAAACGATTCCCCTACTTTTCCCACCAGTAAGAAGTTTTCCAATTATAGGAATTTTTAACAAAGATTTATTAATTGAATATGCTGGTATTACTTGTCCTGCAACCTGGAATTTATAATCTTTAATATCGAGCTTACCACCAGTGCTAATACCTAACTCCGCCCCTTCAAGCCAAGATTCTTCAATTTCAATAGTGCCATCTTTGTATGAGAAAGGTGCATTACATTTATAAAAGTATACACCTTCGTTCTTTATGGCATTTACGATACCAGGCAATGAAGACATCGACAATAAAGTAGTAAGTAGTGGAGCATCTTTGATGTAGAAATTGCTAATGGATAACGTACCATAATGTTCTCCACTTTCTCTCTGAGGAGAGATATAAAAAGACAATTTGCCGTTTTTAATTGATTTACTAATGCCTAAGGAACGCGAAAGTATACCTGCATTATCCGCATATATTTCGAGCCCTATTCCACTGTATTCCGCTAGTATGTTGCTGCTATCTTCTAGAAACTGTCCTGTAAATTGACTTCCATCGCAATTACCTTTAGTACAGGTTACATTCAGCTTAGCATTTTTGATAACGATGCCTTCTTTCATGATTACATTGTCAACATTCATACTAATCTCTATATCTTTGTTTAATCCATTACTGTTTTTGCCAAGCAAGCCTAAAATATCACTTAAGTTAATTTCCTCACCATAAATAGTTATGGCATTTTTTTCCTTACCTGATTCAATTTCTATACTAAAATCATTATCAGGCAATTTAAAACTACTAGAATTTAAATATAAATTTCCATTTTCTACTCTTCCGCTGAATTTTATATCTAGGTCATTTCCTACAACATCTAATTTGTCTATTAACAATTCACCTGCTCCTTTTAACCTTGTAGAAAACAAAATTTTATTGTGATCTTCAAAACGATTTTTCCATCCTAAATAACTTGAACGTGATTCAAGCTCTGATAAATCCATATTACCATTAACATGCCCCGTCTTATCTTGATTTATCACCGATTCTATATTTGTATTGACATAGCCACCTATATTTTCATCAAAATTAAGTATTTGAGCGGGTAAATCTCCGGTCAAATTCCAGGCGAAACTTTCATTCCTATTGCTACTTTTCAGGTCAAATAATAGCTGTGTGTTATTCACCATACCACTACCATTTAAATCTATAAAGTCACTGCCAAAACTAAGCTTAATATCATATTTACCAAGACTTGCATTATAGACGGCCAAATTGTCAATTTCAGAATGAAAATTTGCTGAGAAGTCTACTTTTTTGTCATCAGCATTTAGATTAAAAATGCGAAAATTAAATACGGATTTTGCCATTCCACTTACTTTATCCCTTTCAACCTTCACCACATCATCCAGCTTAAATCTTATAGGCTCATATAAACCATACGCATCACTTACAGCTTTGCCATTAATGGTTAGAACTGAATCTTCCTTATTTAGAGATTTCATTTCAATATCACCACCATTAACAGTGAAATTCTGAAACTTAGCGCTATTTACAGTAATTTCAAGATCGTTATTCTTGATGATCAAATCACCCTTTAATTCCTTTACTTGCTCAAAATCTTCATCAAATTTTACGCTACCGTTTTCTATATCAGCAACAATTACAATGTCTGACAGATCGTCATCAACCAAATTGTTAATTTTGCCATTGAAACTTACAATGGTATTTAAAACATCCCCATCAATATTATCACAATACCAGCTTTTAAATTTACTATTTACTACACTATCTGGTATATAAGTACATAAATCCTTTGCAGCAAACTTACTAATATTAATTCTAAGCAAAGCATGACTTGTACCAAAGTTCATTTTGCCTATTAAAGAGAGATACGTGTCATTTAACTTAAAATGGAAGTTTTTTACACTAATAATTCCATTACTATATGTTAAATTTATATTTACATTAGTTAAGGCCAAATTTTTGTTCAAATAATTTTCTGTATTTAATACGTATATATTTCCATCTACAATTTCATCCTTTTTATTAATTTTCACTGAGAAGCTTCCTTTGAATCCTATATTTTTGTCCAAATTGTAGCTTTTAACTAATGTAGAAAACTTGCTCAATAGTCCCAATTTTAGATCATAAAATGTCCCGTACACATTTAGCAAATTGTTGCGATTTTTTATCGTAATTGATAAATCATCCAAAAATCCCTTTCCATCTTTTGTATTCACATGAATATCTAAAACATTAAAATCTTCCCCCTTCCCTATATATAATTTATCAATAAAAAATTCATCTTCTGTGCTTTTATCAATAGCGATGTTAGTAAATTCAATTTTTGAATCCGCATTTAAGTCAAAAAAAAATTCCCTTATTGTTTTTAATAGATTTTTTGCACTACTTTCTGTCATCTTGAAATTCTTCCCTGTCATCCCAGTATCTTTTTTTCCTGTCATCCCAGCACTCGTCCTTGTCATCCAAGTAGCTTGACTACTTGTTTCTTTTTTTCTAGATTCCAGCGTCACGCGCTGGAATGACACCGAAGGAAGGCGGTTACTACTTAAATAATGATTATCCAAAAGGTCTAATGAGTTTTGCGGATTAACATTAGTTTCTTCTCTCTTGATACATACATGCACATTATCAGCTGAAACCTGAGAGAGATTTGTGCTAGCTTTAAATAAGGAACTTAACTTAAAATGTACAAAAAGCTCAGGAACTTTTATAGTAAAATTAGGGTTTGCTATTGCCAAATCCGTAATGACTAAATACGGATCTTTGCCATCTTTCTGCCAAACAACTGAGGTATTCTCCATATTAACGCTTGAGCCAACAAATATTTTTGATATTTTATGTTTAACATAAAAATCAATATAATTAATATTGATTTCTAAAGGCTTAAAAAAAATAAAGAAGCACAATATGAATAATAAAGCTACGGAAAATAATATAGTAATTTTTTTAAGCATCGATTATTGCTTTTCTTGCTAAACTATCAGCCTCCTCATTATACTTATCGCCACTGTGTGCTTTAACCCACTTCCAATCAATTTCGTGTTGTGAAGCAACGTTGTCTAGCTCTTTCCACAATTCCATATTTTTTACTGATTTTTTATTACTTGTTTTCCAGCCATTCATTTTCCACTTATTTATCCATTCTGTTATGCCATGCTTAACATAAAGACTATCCGTATATAAATTAATATTACAAGAAAATTTCAATACTTTCAGCCCATTGATCACCGCTGTTAACTCCATTTTATTGTTTGTGGTATTTTCTTCTCTACCATAAATGTCTTTTCTGTAATCTTGAAATAATATGATAGCTGCCCATCCTCCCGCTCCAGGATTACCAGAACACGCCCCATCCGTATATATTGTCACTTCTTTTTTACTCATCTTTGTTTATATCGGTTAACAAAGTATATAGTTGCTTTTATGAAAGCACAATTTCTAAAGGTAGTTTAAGCTGCACCTTTAAATTTTATTATAGAAACAAAAAAAAGTGTGACAACGAGCATTACCAAAAGGAAAAGGAAAAAATAGTTTTTATGTTTCTGCCGTTCTTTCATAACTAAAATAAATCAATAGAACAAAAAATAATACTGGCGAATAGGGAAAATAGATAAGAAATTGAGTAAGAAAACATTTGTTTCTGTGAGTTGTGGTTCTTGAATCTGAGAATTGATATAGCGTACCAAATAAAGATGCAACCTGCAAAAATTGCCATGCTTAGATAAAGTAAAGCCTTTTTCAAGAATAGAGCTGGAAGCAAGCTAGTTAGCACCAGCAAGACACTATAAATTAATATATATTTTCTTGTTTTTTCCGGACCATAAACAATATTGAACATTGGAATCGATGCCTTTGCATAGTCTTCAGACTTATTTAAAGATAGGGCCCAAAAGTGTGGTGGAGTCCACATAAAAATTACTAAAAATAAAATGAAACTTTCCCAATTTACAGAATTAGTCACAGCTGCCCAGCCAATCATTGGAGGGAAAGCACCTGCTGCACCACCGATAACGATATTCTGCGGAGTACGCCTTTTTAGCCAAATTGTATATATGAAAACGTAAAATAATATGCTAACAGCAAGCAAAGCAGCAGAAATATAGTTTACTGCTATTGCCATGATAAATACTGACAATATTCCAAGAGTTATACCAAATTCAAGCGCACTTTCTGCAGAAACTCTACCTGAGGGTATAGGGCGGTTTTTTGTCCTTTCCATGAGCAGATCTATGTCTCTGTCATACCACATATTTATAGCACCTGCAGATCCTGAGCCAAGAGCAACACATATAAGAGATATTAGTGCTAGAAAAGGGTGCATACTACCTGGTGCAGTAACCATACCAGCAACTGCAGTAAATACCACAAGATACATTATCCTTGGCTTCAGCAAACGCCAAAAATCCAGTATTGTTGATTCAACATTTAGCAAAACACTTGTGTACATTCTATTTTACCACTGGTGGTTTTTCGAAAGTATGAAAAGGCGGTGGTGAAGATACCGTCCATTCCAAGGTGTCACCTCCCCAAGGATTATCTCCAGCTTTCTTGCCCCATTTAAAAAGATGTATAACTATAAACACAAAAAACATAACTGAAACAAAGGACATATACGAACCAATTGAGGATATATAATTCCAAGGGATAAACGCATCAGGATAATCAGGTATACGCCTTGGCATACCAGCTAATCCTAAGAAATGTTGAGGTAAAAAAGTGATATTGGTGCTAATAAAAGTAAGCCAAAAGTGGATTTGACCTAAGCGCTCATTATATTGTTTACCCGACATTTTACCAATCCAATAATAAAAGCCAGCAAAAGCTCCAAATAATGCAGCAAGTGACATGACATAATGGAAGTGAGCAACAACATAATAGGTGTCGTGCAGGAGTTTATCTATTCCACCATGAGAAAGAATTATTCCCGTTATGCCACCGCCAACAAACATGAAAATAAAACCTAGTGCAAATAGCATAGGGGTCTTAAACTCAATTGCTCCACCCCACATAGTTGCAATCCAGCTAAAGACTTTTACACCAGTTATAACACCGATAAAAATTGTGGTAGTGCTAAAAAATGCAGCAGCGTCAGCACTAAGCCCAACAGTGAACATATGGTGAGCCCAAACCATAAAGCCAAATACTGCTATACCTATCATTGCATAAACCATCCCTATGTAACCAAATACAGATCTGTGAGAAAAAGTTGATACAATCTGACTTATGATGCCAAATGCAGGAAAAATAATTACGTAAACTTCTGGATGACCAAAAAACCAAAATAGATGTTGAAATAACACAGGATCGCCGCCACCGGCAGGATCAAAAAAGGAAGTACCAATATTGCGATCAGTAAGAAGCATAGTTATAGCACCGGCAAGCACTGGTAAGGCAACAATCAACATAAATGCTGTTAACAAGACAGACCAAACAAACAGTGGCATCTTAGTTAATGACATGCCTTTTGTGCGCATGTTAAATATAGTAACTATAAAGTTGATCGCCCCAACAATTGACGACATACCAGCAACATGAAGTGCAAGTATAGCAATGTCAACTCCTGCACTTGGATGGGACATTACCTGTGATAAAGGTGGATATAAAGTCCAACCTGTACCTGGACCTTCACCAATAAACACTGAGAGAATGAGCAAAATAAAAGATGACACTAATAACCAGAAACTCAAATTATTCATACGAGGAAATGCCATATCTGGTGCGCCAATCATGAGAGGTACAAACCAGTTACCAAATCCTCCCATGAGGGCTGGCATTATCATAAAAAACACCATTATCAACGCATGCCCTGTAACCATTACGTTATATAATTGATAGTTATTGTTAAGTATATTAATGTGCATTAGCTGAGTGCGAATAATCACCGATAATAATCCACCAATAATTCCAGCTAATATGGAAAAAATAATGTACAGTGTCCCTATATCTTTATGATTGGTGGAAAACAACCAACGCTTTATGCCCTTTGGTACGTCACTCATATCTATACTCCAAATTTAACTCACTAATTTTCTATTTTCAATCCACTTATTAAAATCTTCTTTGCTTACTGCTTCAACAACAATTGGCATAAATCCATGGCCTTGACCACACAATTCGTAGCACTGCCCATAATAAACACCAGGCTTTTTGATATTAAACCACGCCTCATTCAGCCTACCTGGTATCGCATCAATTTTTACACCAAAAGCCGGTACTCCCCAGCTGTGTATCACATCTCCTGCTGTAACTTGTAAACGAACATTAGTATTAATGGGTAAAACGATGTTGTTATCAACAGAGAATAGCTTTAAATCTCCTTCGATAAAGTCTTCTTTTCCCTTAATATAACTATCAAATGACACACCTTGATATTCTGGATATTGGTAACTCCAATACCATTGATGGCCAATAACTTTCAGTGTTATATCAGCTTTCGGTATTTCTTCCTGTAGCTTCAGTAATTTAGCGTTTTCAAAGGCTAATATTCCAACAATGATAGTTGGTATAACAAACCAAATAATTTCTAAAGGAACACTATGGGTAGTTTTACTTATGTTTGTTACTTTGCTTTTACGAAAGCGAAACGCTATATAAGCAAGCAGCGCCCACACAAAAAGCATTATTGTAACCATCACAAGCATCACAAACGAATGTGACCTAACTACAGCCTCCATTACTTCAGTTGCAGGAGCAGGAAATCCAAATTGCCAGGAAGTAGGAGCAGAGGCAACAGATATATTTGAGTAAAATATTATCAATAGTGCAAATAACTTCACCATATCTTTTGTTTGTTTGCTATAAAACTAAGTGATATACTGTATAATAGTATATATAAACTTACTATGCAAATAGAGATTAGTGATGGTTAATAATTTTTTAGCATTCAACAAGTATAATAGTACAATACTAATTGAGGAAAAAAGCATTTACATAAATCTATTGTAAGTAAAAATATTATAATATTTTAAATTAAGTATTTACTTTAAGTAAATTCTATAATAAGTTTAATAGTGTCTGTTACTGCTAATAACCCTCTAGCCTCACACCTAAAAGCAGTAACAGACACTATTAAACTTTATGACAAGTTTATAATCTGTAAGATCAAAGTCTTACAAGTTTCTTTATTTCATTATATAGCTCTTTCCATAAAAGTCCGGATGTGATAGGATAAGGGTAGATGATGATAAGGAGGTTGAATGCCAGCAGCATATAGTTATGATTTAAGAAAAAAAGCAATGGAAGCGCTAGACGAAGGAGAAAGCAGAGAAACAGTGGCAGCAAGATTTAAGATTGGACGAACTACTTTATGGGAGTGGCAGCAAAGAAGAAAAGAAACAGGAGACTTTCAATCAAAAAAACTTGGAAATGGGGGTTACAATCACAAAATTACCGACTGGGATACCTTTGCCAAATTTGCCAGAGAACACGGAGGAAAGACTCTATCGGAAATGGCTAAACTTTGGAACAACATTAGTATCCAAACGATCTATCGAGCCCTTAAAAAAATTGGATTTACGCGCAAAAAAAGACATATGGATACAAGGAAAGAAACGAAGAAAAACGTGCTGAATTTTTGAAAATTATAGCGACAAAAGAACCTAAAAACTTAGTGTATATAGATGAGTCTGGCATTGATAACACCGAAGACTACCCCTACGGATATTGCCAGAAAGGACAGCGGTTTTATGCCTTAAAATCTGGAAAGAAAACTCAACGAATCAGTATGGTTGCAGCCTTAAGTGGAAGAAAGATAGTTGTTCCGTTAACCTTTGAAGGCCACTGTAATATGGATGTTTTTAATGGATGGTTTGAGCAATTTTTGACACCGATCTTGGAACCTGGACAGACTGTCATTCTTGACAATGCTACTTTTCATAAGTCTGATAAGATTATCGAGCTTGCTAAAGGGGTTGGTGCAGAAATTTTGTATCTGCCGCCTTATTCTCCAGATTTCAACAAAATTGAGCATCATTGGTTTGCTATAAAAAACAGAGCCAGGAAAAACATTCCTCTATTCGAATCCTTTCGTCGTGCTGTTGATTCTGCCTTCCTATGACCTGTTCGGACTATTATGAGAAATGCTATAATATCTTTGGCCTACCTATTAAGGATTTAATGGTAATCTCCTATTTTCTTCAACTAACTTACATAAATCTAACTTCTATATAAATTTGCACTCTACAAAACAACGATTATTTTTGGGTTCACAAGAGACCATAGAGGTTTGTTGTAATAAGAGTTAATTGGAAGCGCCTTTTGCTAGGGTTTAAGGTATGCCACATCCGTTCATTAAATAAGGGAGTACATAAAATCACAGAATAGTCTTAGAAACGCAATTACCGGTCGAAAACGTTTATTTTTAAAATTAGATCTACTTCATCAAAATTAATGCTGTTTATTCGAATACTAAAAATGCAATAGATTCAACTTTTATTGCAGTTTGCCAGCCAAAAAGATCATAAGAAACAAAGTTTTTCCGGTATTGCAGAGCGCGGCAAGAGTACAAAGGTTGGTTTTTCAGCCTTAAGTCACACTTTTCCTTAACTTGGCCGCGTACGGTTTATTGAACACTTTTCGTGATCAAGTTAAGTAGCTGGGGGAGAAAAAGCTGAACGTACCTGTTGCACAGCATTGTCATAATCCTTACTTGTTAATGGCTTCAAATCACCTAGTTTTGATGCTACTTTTTCTATTTCTCTATTTGTACTAGTCGTATTGTTTTTAGGATACTTAAGAGCTCTATTAAATAGTTGAAGATTATCTGCAGCCTCTTGTCCATGCTGAACCTTCTGTATTTGATCTAAAAGATCTATTTCACTAGTATCATCAAATGACTTAAGACTACCACTGATAAATTGAATCTTATTGCACATCATGCCTATATCAAAATCAGAGCCTCTACTGCTATAACTCCATATTGAATTTTTCTTATTATTTGTTCTTTTATATAACTCCGGTGTTGCCAAATTCTTGTCTCTAGGAATAATATCATTTTTATCACTGCAATACAGATCACCCTTTTCAGACATGTTTTGATAGTAACAATAACCATACGCGTCAAGTTAAGGAAATAAAGGTATGAAAGAGATAGAATAATAAGGTATAAGTTCTCCCAGATATACTTTTAGTGAGAGAACCAATGAATAAAATAACTTGCTTATCAAAAAAGCTCAAAGAATTTTTTAATGAAAAAGCAGAGAAAATCTCAATTACAACAAGGTTTATAAAAAGAAAGAGAAAGCTAAAAGGTTCATCATTCGTAAAAGCCATGGTCTTGGGTAATATAGGAGTTGATAATTGTAGCGTAGAAACAATGTGTCAATTACTAAACGAGGACTCGATAGATATAACAAAACAAGGTTTGGATTTTAGATTTACTGAAGAAGCAGTGGAATTTATGAAAAGGATGTATAATGAATCTGTGGTTCTCTTTAAAAATATCTTGCAAGTTGATTGCAAAATCTTACAGCAATTTAATAGTGTTAAATTATTGGACAGTAGCTATATTACTCTACCTAACAGTATGGAAGAGATGTATAAAGGTTATGGTACTAGCTACAGTGGCTATGAAAGCAATACTAAGTCTGGAATAAAGTTACAATTAGTTTTCGATTACATGAATCAGATAATAGACCAACTTAATTTAACGGAGGGAATAAGATCAGACCAGGGATATAGGAAACATTTAAGTAATATATCAAGCAATGATTTGCTAATATCTGATCTCGGTTATTTTGTGCCAAGTTCTTTTAAACAAATCAATGAAATAGGAGCTTATTTCATAAGTCGTTATAAATCCGATACCAACGTATATGATGTAGAAACAAATCAAAAAATGGAGTTATTAGAATGTTTAGAGGATAAGTTATTTTTAGAAAACGAGGTATTGTTAGGAAAAGAAGCAAAAATTAGAGTAAGAATTATATGTCAGAAACTAACTGAAGAACAGTCTATAGCCAGAAGAAGGAAAGCTAATAGATTAGCAAGATCGCAGGGATATACATCCTCTAAAAGAAATCAAAAATTGTTGAACTGGTCAATATTTATAACTAATGTTCCAGAAAATAAAATTAGTGCTGAGCAAGTATTAACGATTTACAGAGTAAGGTGGCAAATTGAGTTATTATTTAAATTGTATAAAAGCCATATCAGACTTGATAAGCTAAAAGGAAAGCCATGCAGAGTATTATGTGAACTATATGCTAAATTGTGCGCAATTCTTATATTTCACGGCATAGTTGGTTGCACAGAAGTGAAAAAGAATACAGAACTTAGCTTAACAAAGGCATTTATTGAGCTAAAAAGACGGGTTAGAGAGTTATTTTTAGTATTAACCAAGATTAATAGTTTAAAAGTATTTCTTAAAAAACTCACTATAACTTGGTCGCGATTTTCATTAAAAGACAAACGTAGAAGGGCTAGAGTATCCACTTTAACCTCTCTAAATTTGCTCACAATCTCTTAACTTGACGCGTATGGTAACAATAACAGTGTAGAATTTCAAAGCATACTTTATATATACTCTCTTGAATATCCTGTATTTTTTCTATATCTCCACATTTTTTAACTACTTCTCTAAATCGTTCTTCATCATCTATACCTTTCTTAAACTCCAAGATTTTTTTCAATTTTTCACTATTTAGTTCTGTTTTATTAGCATTATCTTCTGGATAAACTGCATTTAAAATAGCAAGTAAGTGCCCTTCTTTAAGCGGTGATATGAAATCATTAAGTAATTTTTGGTAAACTTTAGACTGAAAATAATGAGCTATACTATTTACAGCGTATTGTTCTGCCTTATCTTTATCTATAACATTTTCATAATTACAACTAGTTAACTCTTTTATTAGAGGAGAATTTTGCAATTCTGTAAAAATAGATAGGTCATTAAGAACATTAACATAAAATTTCTCTTTTGTAATTTTTTCCTTCTCTAAATACTGCTTAATTGTAGAGTCACTTGAAATCAGATTAAATATTATACTAGATATATCATTTGAACCAATCTTTTGATCATTCGAAAATAATGACTGTGCGTGATCATATACTTCTTTAGCCCATGAATTTTTCTCATTAATGTACTGAGTTATTTGTTCTTTCTGCTCTTTACTTAGACCAGTAGTTACAACTAATTTATTTAATAAAGTTTTTATAGTCTGGTTTAGTTGGTTCAATTCTTCTTTTCTTTCTTCTTTTACGAATTCATGTAGATTTTCCATTATAAAATCTGTGCTACTTTTAACCTTATCTCCTGTTAAAGAAAGGATTTTCTTCAATGCCAATCCATTGCTAATAATATCTTTATATTTATAATTTTGAATTATATGTGCGTACGTTCTTTCATTTATCAATTCATCTTTTTTTTCGTTATTTTCTAGTTTTTTTACTTCTTGTTTAAACTCTTTGTATGAAGAATGCGTTTTGAACCAGTAGACAATTTTTGTGATAAATTCTAAAATGAAAGTTATCACGTGAGCTGAAGTAGGCAGATGATAATTCTTTTTTATATTATCTCTATAAGAATAAAGTATCTTATATGTATCATTTAGAACATCAATAAAATCGTTTTTTGTCTTTTGATTATCGTGATTATTTTGATTGTATAAATCCTCATACTCATTCCAGATAATTTCAATTAATTTATTTTCTAAATGATTAGAATGAATTTCTCCTGATGGCTCAGTATTTATATCAATATAATCTTGTATTTGTTTTGCAATCTTAGATCCAAGTCTTTTCACTAATTCTTTATGATGTTTCTTATCAGCTTTATTTAGAGCTTTAATGTAGCCATTTCTTGTTAGCTCATTAACATCAAAACTTACTTTTACTCCTGATTTTGTAACAAGATAAAAAATTGGCTGTTTTGCCCAATTTAACCCTCTATTTCTACCAAAAGCCTGTATAATTTCAGCAGGATCGTTAATATTGTCATCTGTTTTGTCTGTGATAAGGCCAACACTACATAAATTTAGATCATTAAATCCAGTAGTCTTTTCGCTAGTAATATAAGAGCCTATAAGCCCCTTCTTACATAGCTTATCAACTACTTTTTCAGTGTATTCTGCAGAACAATAATTAGGTTCATAATAATATTGTTTCGTTGTATCATCTAACGCCTCTATAGTACTTAATTTATGTTTTGTAAGATTCTTCTCTTTATCATGATTATCATCAGATAGTTTAAAGCTTTTTTCTTTTAAGTTAAAAAATGGCTTATTATCCTCAACTTTTGTAGCACTCTTTTGTAAACCATTAACTAAAAAGATAGTTTTATGCTTTTGACAAAATTCTTGTAATGCTAAAAGAGGACTATAGGAGCAGTTATCTGTCCCTAAATATTGGTTATGAATTCTTTTATCAAGTGCCCAATTATCAACAATCATTTTAAAGAATTCATCGTCATCATTCCTGGTTTGTAATAAAGCCTGTAAAACTCTTATTTCTTGAGTTGCTATACTCTCAGCTATATCTTGTGGAATACCTTCACTAATCAGATCTTTTGATATTTGATCCATGTGCTCTTCAGTATTTCCGATATTTTTGGATGATAATTTTGCCTTAACTTCTTTAACTAATGAGTCTAAATCGTGGCGTCTTTTGTAATCTAAAGTAATACTATCATAACCAGTGAGATATGAGATAGTATTTTCAATGATACCATGTAGAACATGAAATTCTTGATATTTTGCAGCATTACTGGAATAATCTACGTTACTTTCTATAAAATTTTCTGCTTTATTTGAATCATACCCATGATAATCAATCAAATAATTACGTAAGCCTGCTTTTCTCAATTCTTGTTTTGATTCTTCATATTTTTTAAATATAGCTTCATCTAACTCTGCTCCATGAGAAGATAAAAGACTTAATCCGAAAAAATCATATACATTTTCACGAGAAACTTTATTTCCGTTTTCGTATGCACTACCAACCTCATTACCATTTAGCATAAGATGAAAATTTACTACTGAGTCATGACTACCGCGTCCGACCAAACCTAGAAACTTTTCCCCTATTGGAAGATGAACATTCCATCTTATGCTTTTTCTAATATCACCTTCATTACCATCTGATACATAAAAAGGATCAGTAGTTTTTCTATAGATTACACATTCCTCAATGCTACCAATGCATTCATGTGCTGAGCTCAATCTTTCTTTCTCGATAATACTAGCAAACCATAGTGCTATCCTTTCTCCAAAATTAAATTTGGATCTCTTCTTAGCTGCCTGGATACGGCTTTTTGCTGTTCTAGTTTTTACAGCAGGTGATTTAGAAATACCCTGCTCTTCTTTTTCTTTAAGAGAAAGATTTATAATACAACCAACTCGTTTAGCAATGACTTCTGAAGGTGTAGCAGTTAAAAATGCGATAGGATTTTTTAAATTTTCAATATTTCTTTTATATAGTTCTATCTCAGTTGCCTTATGTGCTTCATCAACACTAATCCACCATTTATTATTTTTAATGAATATAGTTTCAAACTCACTTGATTTTTCTTTGAATAGAATATCATGAGTAGTGATGATATGTGAATTAGGATCTATATTATCAATTTTACCTTTATCACCTAATTTGACTTTATCAGTGATACTTTTTGGTAATAGCCTACAAAAATCTTCTCTTAGTTGATGTGCTAAAGCATCCTGATGAACTGCACAGACTCCATGATAACCTGCTAAATCTAATACAAAAGTCCATAGTGCTTGTGTAAATGATTTTCCAGATCCTGTTGCCATAGCAATTAATACATCAGGATTTTTTGTATCACCATTTACATAATTTATCATTTGATAAAGGTTGGATATATGTATTGGATAGAGATCAATTTTGTCTGGTCCACCGATAATATGCTCATCTATTTTAGTATTAAAAGCATAATTACCGTTATTATCACAACTAAACGTCAATTCATGTGAACTACATAAATCAAGGAAATCATCGTCATTATACTTATTTTTCGGTTTAAACTCAATGTTTTGAGTCTGAGTTCCTTGACTGCTATCACTTTCATAACCTGAATCTTCACGGTCAGATACTATAGTACCAGTAATCTTTACATCATATTTATCATCAGAGTTTTTTTCTATATGAATTTTGCAATTCTTTTTTCCTATCTTTACTTGCTTAGAAAATTTATCTGCCTTTTCTTCCTTAA
The DNA here is from genome assembly GCF_964026815.1 of Wolbachia endosymbiont (group A) of Andrena fulva. Taxonomy (NCBI): domain Bacteria; kingdom Pseudomonadati; phylum Pseudomonadota; class Alphaproteobacteria; order Rickettsiales; family Anaplasmataceae; genus Wolbachia; species Wolbachia endosymbiont (group A) of Andrena fulva. The sequence goes on along the minus strand of NZ_OZ034701.1, from coordinate 674,624 downwards.
TTGACTCTGTTACGTATTCATTTAATGATAAGCCCCTCTTGTTATTTATAGTAAAATAACTGTTTTTTTTATCATTAATTATATCTAGCAAAAGGTATCCTAGATATACTTTTTTTCCCGCTTTAACAATATTTTCAATGTCTAGCTTCTGCTTTTCAATACTCATAATAGATTTTATATAATTAACAACATTATTTATGTACAATTATATGCAAATAGTATAAAAAGTCAATTAATACTACAGAATATCCTAATCATTGCTATTCAAGACCGCTTCGATAGAGGAAAAGGCATAAATATATGGTATAAGCTCATACAAACAGGCCGCAATAATAGGGTGTATACATCTAACTGCTATGGTTTTACAGTATTGAAATCAGTCAAAAAATCATCTCGTACATCATAAAAAAATTTCTCTACTTAAGTTTTGTATAACCTGTTGTAAGTAGAAAAAACAGAAAATTTTTGATTTTTTTTTGAATACAGCAACATATAAACTTTATAAGTTCTATAGTGCATTTTTTATATTAACTAAATCTCTTAATTGATCGTTGTTAAATTCTGTAATCCAACTCTCGCCACTACTTATAGTTAGGTTTGCTAATTCCTTCTTGCTTTGAATCATCTCATCAATACGCTCTTCAAATGTACCTGTTGAAAGTAGCCTATACACCATGACATTACGTTCTTGCCCGATACGATAGGCCCGATCTGTTGCTTGTGCTTCCACTGCTGGATTCCACCATAAATCGTAATGTATTACATGGTTTGCTGCTGTTAAATTAAGCCCTGTTCCACCAGCTTTTAAAGATACTATAAGAATATTTGATTGGAATGAATTTTGAAAGTCATCAACCATTTCGTCTCGTGCTTTACGGGACAGTCCTCCATGTAAAAATGGCACTTTTGATTCAAACCTTTCTTCAAGTAGCCTAGCTATAATCTCACCCATTTCAGTGTATTGAGTAAATATCAATGATTTTTCTGCAACTTCACCAATACTAATCAATATTTCCTCAAGCATCTGCATTTTACCGGATTGTTCAATACTCGCACGCTTTTTCTTGCCAAACTGTGATGGATGGTTACAAATTTGCTTTAAAGCATTGATAAGTTTAAAGATTAGTCCCTTACGTTCAATCCCTTCACTTTTTTCTATCTTCTCCATAGTTGTATCAACAACCTTTTGATAAAGCGCTGTTTGCTCTGAAGTGAGGGAACAATAACGATTATTCTCAATTTTATCTGGTAAATCCTGAATAATGCTTTTATCACTCTTAAGCCTACGTAACATAAAAGGGCTAGTGATTTTCATAAACCTTTCTAGACAAATTTTATCTCTTGCTTTTTCAATCGGTGTTGCAAAGCTGCTTTTAAACTGCTTAGGAGTACCAAGATAAGATTTGTTGATAAAGTCAAAAATGCTCCAATACTCAAGTAACCTATTCTCAACAGGAGTACCGCTCATTGCTATTCTATGCGTTGCCTCAATAGCTTTAATTGCCTTGGTTTGTTCGGTATTAGGATTTTTTATATTTTGTGCTTCATCAATCACGAGCAAAAACCAGCGAATTTTATTAAGTTCTTTTTTATCACGACGTGCAAGACCATAAGATGTTAGAGCTACATCATAATCACTTGCCAATTCTCGATTTTGTCCGTGATAGACGAAAAGCTTTAATTCTGGTGCAAAACGTTCCATCTCTCGTTGCCAATTACTTAATATGCTTGTGGGAGCTACTACCAAGACTCTGTCCCGATCCAAAAACCCTATATTTTTGCAATACAGAATAGCTGCTATAACCTGTAATGTTTTACCAAGACCCATATCATCAGCAATTATGCTACCAAACCCGTTTTCTATGTTCTGTATAAGCCAACTAAATCCGCGTTCTTGATATGGGCGTAGTTGTGCTATTAGATTATTTGGTGTAGTAACAGGTGTGTAAGTATTAAGTTTATTAAATAAGCTTGTAAGCTGCTGGTCAAATGCTACTTTAGTTTCATTTACTTCTCCTGTTAGAGCAGCTTGCATAAGCTCTGCTTGACTTAAATAATCAGGCAGTTTATCAAGTTTTTTTAATAAAGCTTCTACCTCCTTATCATCCAAAAGCACATACTGATCGACTATTCGCACAAGCCCTCGGGAATCTTTTAGCAATTTTTTAAATTCTGTAACGCTTAATTTTTTATCTCCTATTGCTACTTTCCAATCAAATTTCAATAAATTTTCCAGCGTTAAAAAACTTTCGCGATCTTCTTTTATTTTATCCTTGGCAGACAAACTAAGACTTAATTGTGGTTTGAAGATTTTTTGCAAAGATTTCGGCAAGATAACCGTTATACCTATTGCTCTTAGTACTGGTACAATACCCAGGAATAAAGGTGCAAAATCATCTAAATTAAATGATAACTTGCTATTGCTATCAATCGATCTTTCTAATTCAGGTATGTATTCAGATAAGAGTGCAAGATCAGATAAAATACTAAGCTTTACGTTTTGATTAGAAAATGCTTTTTCCAGCTTTATGAATGACTTCTCATCATCCAGTGATAACTGTACCTCAAGTTCAAATTTTTCATGGTGATCTTTTATCATTAGATAGAATTTGTAAGGCTTATCTGCTAAATAAAGACGTGAAAGCCAGAGATTAATTGCTTGCGGTATTTCCTTGTTGCTAAACTCAGTAAACTTGTATGGTCTTCCAGTAAAGAATAATTCAAAGATGTCCTTATCTCCATACTTATCCAGAGATGCAGGAAAGTTATCTTCTATATACCCTAAAAGGATGAAAGAGATAGCAACATTTACTTGTTCCTCTGGTTCCATAGCGATTTCTTGATATTTAATCAATAGAGGCGGACAAATAGATGATATCTTGCTATGAATTTCCTTAACTGACTCATTAAACAACGCCGGAATCCACCTAATTATAATTTCTCCTCTTTTGTTTTGTAATACTTGTGGTATTAGCGCTGACTTTTCCATCAGCATATGTGCAAACTGTGAAATCATATGCATGAAGCGAAGTTCAGGATTAAGCCTGTGAAGTAACGAATTAGGAATGTCGTTTAAAAATCGCGCTATATCTTTCAATACATTTCTACTTAGCATAAATACATTAGTTGTACCATTGCTCACTTGAGTAAGGTAATGCTGATCATCAATGAATAGTTGAAATGTTTTCCAATTCTCAATATTTCCCCATCTTTTAATAAATAGCTCCTCTTCTGATAGTTCCTTCTTAGAAGCTGGATAGTACACTAACTTTCCTGCAGGATACTTTTGCCAGTGCTTATAAGCTATCTGTAAAATATTATGGAAGTTTTTTTCAAAAAAAAGTGGATTATCTGTTAAAATACTACTGATACAATCAAAAAGGTTAGGAATAGTTGATAAATCAATATCATTTAAAATTGCTTGGTTATGTATTCTAATTTTAGAACATGCCTTAAATATATCATCTATCTTTAAAATGTTTTGAGCATTTTCTAATTTTCCATTCCCAAAATCATCGATAAGTGCTGACAAATTACAATTATGAATATTAAAAATCATGAAGGGGTTTTTATCAATTTCTGCAGCAATAAGATAAATTACAGCAGCAATATGTTTACAAGGCATAGCCCAATCAGGACAGTTGCAATTTGCATTCATCTCTTCCCAATTTGAAGGAAACAATTTAATCCCAAGATCATTAAGCTTATCAAACAAGCTGGTTGGTAATTGCCTATTTATTAATTTAGATAGTATAGAAGGTGAAGTTTCAATAATTTGACGAATGGTCTGTTGTTCTGATGAGCTTAATTCATTGAGTATAATTTTGACTTTATATGGTTGAGGTTTTGAACCACGATATGGGTAAGATCCTGAGCTATGAACTTTAGCTGTAACTATGTGACCATTAATTTTAATACCAAAAGCTCGACCAGTATTAGCACAAGTTCTGCCACGTGGAAGACGGTTATCATAATCAATTCTATTGAAGCACTGAAGCCATTTCTCTCCCCACCATGTTCTTCCATAAATAGCCATTTTATAAAATCGTATATCTCAATATAAATAAATTGAATATTAATCTTATAGATAATTTTTCTAAATATATCAAACCCACCTTAGAGAAAACAACTATAGTGTTTCTTCAGAGCAAGCTACCAATTTTAGAACGAATTAACATCAATTACTACTATAAAACGCCAACAGAAATAAGTTAAAATAAGCATTTGTTTGTTGCTATAGATCAAATTTACTTATGTTAAGCTGCATAAAAGTGCAACCAAGACTATACAAAAAGACTTAAAACTCTCAAAACCTTATGAATTTATATGTAACCAGTGCTCCTAATTTATTTACAATTCACCACTCTCTGGGACCATACAACATAAATTGGGGTTAAAAGGTTTGCTTGGCAAAATTAATGTTTAGTGCTATACTCTAGTAATTTATATTTATGAGGTAAAGATGGCTAGGAACTTATTGGGCAGGCTTACGCCATCAGAAGAAGGTACCACAGAAGAAAATAAAGTTAAAAGTAGGAAAAATTCTGGGGATTCGGGTATTGAAGTCGAAGATTCATTTGTTATAATCTCTGAAAGTTTAACTTTTACTAAAATAATATATATTCTAAATAATGCAATAGAGCGTAATAATTATAAAGAATTAGATAGGATCGTACAAGACATTGAAGATTATGAAGGCCAATCTATTACATTAGATAATGAAAATCTCAAAGACTTCTGTTTAAATCAACTTAATTTAGATTTACAAAATAGAAGTGATCACCAGCATATATATTCAAATATACTGTCACGATATAGTTTTGATCAAGTAGAATACCACTGTAATTATCCAGTAAAAGAGCTGGTACTTTTAGCAATTGCAGCTAATGACAAGCTTACAGAGAAATATCAAGATATACTTTTTACTGAGAGGAACTTGAGTCTTTTACCTCTACTTATTGGTGGTGAAAAGTATATTGAAATCTTTATAGGGAAATTTCCCGATCTTTATCAAAGTTTAAAAAATCAAACAATCCAACTTGAAAATGGTCAAGTAGGGTTTTTCTCAGTTATAGCACTAAGACAAAAGCAAGAATTACTAAATACAGTTCTTGTTGAGTACGTCTTAAAAGATCTTGAACAAGCGTTAAAAACAACTAGCCCTGATCACACATATGATATTCTTGAAACAGCATCTCTTGCTAAAAATAAAAACTTTATGAAGATAGTACTGGACTCACTTGAAAGATATATTGATGATCAGGCTAAAAAAGATCTATTAAAAAAGTGTATTGTTACTTTTTTAGAAACTGCAATAAGTCAGGAGCATGATTCAATTGTTGAGTACTTGTGCAGAGAACGTATTGAAAAGAAAGGTCCAATAATTCAAGAAACCTATAAAGAGGCATTTGCAGATGAGAAAATTGTTGCACAGATTGATAAACAAATTTTGAAAAATATTCATAGTGCTGGTGTGGGACGTAAGGAGAAAAAACAAAAGATTTACGGCCTAATTTTAAAAGCTGCTTTACACACTGGCAGTACGGATTTTATAATAAAAGTACTAAATTTAATTAAAGATGATCCCAAATTTTTAAGTGATACGGATAGGCAGACCTTCTTGCAAAATAGTCTAGTTACTATTTTAGACAATGTTATACGTGAAAAACATTTCTCAATTATTCAAAATGTGTACACAAATTTTATATTGAAACTCGCTGAAAATTCAGGAGTGGAGTTTTTAACCATCCAACAAAGATATCGAAACGCTTGTCATACTTCTATAAGTGTAAATAATAATGTCGCCAGTCAGTTTAATGAGGAACCTAATGGAGATGATTCAAGTCTAGAACAAAATGAATTTGAAATAACTGATATTCAAGAAGAGCAAAGGCCAGGTATTTTAGGACCAAATAAAACTGAAATTGCAGGATTTAGCCAAGAGAAGTTATTAGAAATCATCAATTTTGTTAAGATAGGCTATTATGTTAGTGATTGTAACCTTAATAATAAAAAATTTTCTGAGTTAGAGGAAAGATCTTATAGAGTTCCAGCTAAACTTAAGGAAGAAGGTTATAAAATAATTCAATTCTATAATATGCGTGATAATGAACAACCATATCGACATGCTGGTTATGTTTTTATAAAAGATAAGGAAATAACTATAGTTTACCGCGGTAGTCGTAATTGGTTTGACTACATGAAAGATGCTGAAATGATTTTGACTAGTTCAGGTGAGCTTTTGCCTGAAGGTGGAAAAATCCATTCAGGTTTTTACTCTTTATTTAAAGACTCTTGGGAAAGTGTTTACAAGATATTAAAAGGATATGCTAATGATCAACAGTTAGAAATTAAAGATTTTAAAATTAACCTTACAGGTCATAGTATGGGAGGTGCTATTGCCAACATAGCTGCTCTATGTTTAAGTGTAAGAGAGGGTGCAGAAGATTTGCATGTTGCAACTTTTGCTTCTCCAAGGGTTTTCGACTCTTCTGTTGCTGAGGTTTATGAAGAGCGCCTTGGAAAGAAAACTATTAGAGTAGTTAATCAATCAGATTTCATACCTTCATTACCGCTTGGTTCTATGGGTTATAAGCACGTGGGTGAACAATTAAGAATAAGTAGTAGTTCTTATGCTCATTCATTGGACGTGTATCGCAATCTTATTGCAAATCTTGAACCTGGCCAATTTAAGTCTGATAATAGTGTATCTATATACTATTATTTTTCTTACCCTGTTACAGTATTGTATAATGTACTCACTTCACCAAGTTACCTCATTCCAAATACCCATTCAAATGGTGATGAGCAATATTTTAAACAAGTAAAGAACAAACATAAAAATGCTTCACTTTCTGAAATGATGAAATATTCTGGATCTAGTAATGAACAGAAAGTAGTAATTTATGAGGATTCTAAACCTGGTGGAGATGGGTTTATAATCTTTCACACACTTGATAACTTGTTAGCCATGATGCTATCTTTACCTAGACATGGAAGAGGTGAAGGGTTAAAAGTTAACGTTCCTGATATTGCTTTTTTTGTTAACAATAATTATTATCTCAGTGGAGACACTATTAGTCTGAGGCTATTGAAAACCTTAGTTGATAACTATCCAGGAAGCTTGGCACTTATGAAGAAAGAAAAAAAGAGTAATAAACTTAATGGAGGTTCTTCTTCTACCGCAGCTATCTCAACGTTAACAATAGCTGAAGTTTCTTCAACAAATTCATCTTTAGGTGATCATAGCAATAATAATGTACAAATCGCAGTGCAGAGTGATGAGAATCAGCAAATGAATTCTGAAAAAGCTGGTAGCAGTAACACTCCAGGAATTCCTGAACAAATACTTGTACCAAGTAATGAAAAAGAGCTTGTAGCAAGTACAGGTTACGGTATGGGAGATGTCATTACCAAAACAGGAAATGCAGGAGATTTGCGTGTTGCGACTTTGGGTGCTCAACAGGTTGTTCCTCGTGGAGGGACTGTTAGTACTATTGAAGCATTAAAGAATTTGCCTAATAACAGAACAATCAAAATTTTTCTCCTTAATGATCAGAGTGTTGCTCAAATTTTTAAAAAGTCTGATCGAGAGGTCGAATTTTCTTTCTCTAATGGTAATACCTATGAACTTAATTTGCATTTGATTAATGAAGAAAGTCTAAAAGTACTATTTAATAAAGAAAATTCAGTTCTAGCTAATGCTATTAATGATTTTTCTACTGTTAAAATGCCAATTTTAGAACAAAAAAGTGGTAAGAATGAACAAGCTCCTATTCAATTAGCTGGACATGTAATACGAGAGGATTCCATACAAGTAGTACAGCCGAAAAGTTTAGTAAATATTAGGGATAATAATGTTCAACTTGTAAACGAAAGTGATCAACCAATTCAGAATGATAATGTAGTAGCTTCTATTAGTAGCGATGATAATCATAGTGATTCAAGTAAAATTCAGTTAGATGAATCACGAACTGGTAGCGATCAAGTATCCAATCAATCTACCGGACATATAACAAAAATGGATAATGAGCAAGCTCCTCTCAGTGAGGGTAATTCTAAGCTTGAAAGTGATCAACAAGATCCACAACCAGAAGTTTTACCTATAGTGCTCAATGGCAATCCTAATAATATAGCTGTTACAAATGAAAATGTTAAAATGCCAATTCTAGAACAAAAAAGTGATACCCAAACCAACAGCAAGCAGTCTACTAATCCAAACAATGGAGGTGTTACTGCACCATCTGTTCAACTAGCTCCACCTAAAAGTGTAGATAAGAATAGTGGTAAAAAAGATACACAACCAAAACTAATACCAACAGGGGTACCTTTAGTAGCTAGTAAAGACTCTAACCGAGTAAATAATGTTCAAGGTAACAGCAAACAACCTAGTTATCCAGGCAAAAACAACCCTGCTCTACAAAATGCAAAAAGTAAGTTGCCTGTGATAGCTGCTTCTATGTTAGCAATAACCGGAGTTGCTATAGGGATAGCTATTGCAGTTTACTTGGAAATGCTAGCAGTGGGAATAGCAGTTGGAGCTTGTTGTCTAGTTGCTGCTGCGGTCATATACTATTGTAATAAACCTTTAAATTCACTTGAAGAAAGTAGTGTTAATAAATTTACAGATCGCGAAGAGCTTACTGTGTAAGGGCTTATTACACAACGGTAAATTAAGGAATAAATATTATAGTTTACCATTTAATAATTTATTATCATTATGTTAATTATCATAAAATAAGAACCAAAGCCTGATTTAAAATGCGTACTCGATAAATACTTCGGCGAAAGTACTATTGCTGATGTTTCAAGTAATCTACTGCTTACCAGTTATGATATACACAACAACTGTCCATTTTTCCTTAAAAGTTGGAGAGAAAACAGGAATTTCATCAAGTTAAAAGATGCACTCAGAGCCACAACAGCAGCACCAACATACTTTGCACCTAAGTACTTAGAAGTTAGCCAAGAAAAAAGAGTATTAGTCGATGGAGGGGTATTTGCCAATAACCCAGCGGCTTGTGCATATGCAAATAGCAAAAAACTTTTCCCTAATGAAGAAATAGTGCTGGTATCAATTGGCACAGGTCGGCTATCTAATCGAATAAAATACAGAAAATTAGGAAAGATAGCCTGCTCTATTAAATGTGATGTTTGCATCGAGCCTTGATGTAGTAAATTACCAGCTAGGTAACGTAATGGACGACAGATACGTAAGAATACAATCACAACTGACAATAGCGTCGGCTGAGATGGATAATGTAACACCTAAAAATATTAAATGTCTGCAGCAGGAGGCAAATGCAATGATAGAAGGTAATCAAAAAGTAATCGATAAATTTTGCGATATCGTATCTTAATTTACATAAAAATGCCAAGCAAACTAAAGAAATAAAGCAAAGAAAGGTTTAAAAAACATAGTTTCGCCCAAAAAACGTACTAAGGGGCAAGAAGCTAAAATTTCAAACGATAAGCCAAAACCGCTCTCTGAAATTGTGGTGAAACCTAACCTATGCTCCTCTAAAGCAGAAAATGTCAAAAAAGATAAAAAAGGAATAAAAGAAAAAATAAAAAGCTTAAAAACAAAGAAAGCAAAACCCGTAGAGAAAGAGCTGAAAAAGGGCAACGTGTTCAAAAAAGGCTTCAAAAAGCTAAAAGGAAAAGTAAAAAAATTAAACCCCATAAAGGTTAAGAAAAATAAGATAATCGGGAGCAAAAGATTAGCATTTTTACTGACAGCTAGTACGATTGTGGCAATTTTACCAACATTCAGTTTAGCTCCCTTGCCAGCACTAGCAATAACTTCGGCATGTGTTTTCAGTATTAATTTTATTGCAGTCAAAACATTAAAGAAGTTTATCAAACAACGCAAATTAGCAGCAGAATCTAAAGAAGTAGCTGAACCAAACAAGCCGGAAGAAGAAATTCAAGATATATCAGTCGAATCAATAAAAGAAGAATCCAAGCAAGTTTCCAAAGAATAGATTTCTATATTAATAGATTTGCTTAAATATCTTTCTATTTCTACTTAAATATTATATATTTAATAAAAAACACTAGCAAAGCGGGAATTTTATTTGCAAAATAATACGAAAGTGAGTGCGCAAGTTAATAATTAATTTATCACTGACGCTGTATACTGAAACAGTGGTTGAGGTAAAAATTATGACTGAAAATACATTAAAATTACAAAAGGAAATAAAACGCCACAACGAGCTATACTATCGGAAAAACAAACCAGAAATCACTGATGCAGAGTACGATGAGTTGGTAAGAAAAGCAGGTATAAAGGTTGTAGGTGCTGCACCTGATGAAAGGTTTTCAGAAGTACAACATGTCGTGCCTATGCTCTCATTGGCTAACGCTTATGACAAAAAAGAAGTTGAAGAATTCCTTAGAAAACTTCTAAATGTACATGAACTGGAAATAGTTTGTGAGCTGAAAATAGACGGTTTAGCTTTCACTGCAATTTATGAAGATGGTGTGCTCATTAAAGCTGCAACGCGCGGTGATGGTTTTGTGGGAGAAGACATCACTCACAATATCTCAACCATAAAGGATTTTCCCCAAGTTTTACCTGACATAAAGGGTAGATTGGAAATCAGAGGGGAAGTCTATATCAGAAATGATGACTTTCTGAAGTTAAATAAGGATAATCAATTTTCAAATCCGCGCAACACAGCATCCGGTTCATTAAGACAACTAAATCCAGAAGTTACTGCTAGCAGACCACTGAAGTACTTTGCTTATTCTTTGATCGGCGGAACAGAAAGGACCCAATCTGAAGTATTGAATAAGCTGAAAAAGCTTGGATTCTGCGTAAATGAGCATCAGTGTTTAGCAAAAAACGTTGACGAAATCCTGGAGTTTTATAATAGAATATATGATAATCGCCATGAATTGGGTTATGATGTTGATGGAGTTGTCTTAAAGGTAAATAATTTAACATTACAAAATCGTCTCGGAAATACCAACAAAGCTCCTAGATGGGCCATAGCTCATAAATTTCCTGCAGCTCAAGGAAAAACCAAGATAAAGAAGATATCAGTACAAGTGGGCAAAACTGGTGTACTCACTCCAGTCGCTGAATTAGTTGAGATAAATATAGGAGGGGTAGTCGTAGCACGAGCAGGCGATGTGATTCCTAAGATTGTGGCAGTAGATAAAAATGCTCGTTCTCCAAATGCACCAAAGTTTGTATTTCCAAATACTTGCCCGGAATGCGGAAGTGAAGTACAGATTGAAGGAGCAGCCATAAGGTGTTCTAATGAATTTACCTGTAAAGCCCAAATAATAGAAAAACTAAAACATTTTGTTTCGAAAGAAGCTTTTGACATTACCGGCTTTGGTGATAAGCAAATAGAGTTCTTTTATGACCTTGGTTTGATAAGGAAAATATCTGACATTTTTGCTCTCGAAGAAAAACTCAAAAATTTCAACTTAAGTAAGCTGAAGGGATGGGATGAAAAATCAATATCTAATTTACTCAAATCCATTAACAGCAGAAGAGTTGTGAGTTTGGATAAATTTATATGTTCTCTAGGGATTCGATACGTCGGACCACACGTAGCAAAATTACTAGCAAAGCATTATCAATCTTATGAAAATTGGCAATCTGCCATGGCTCAATTATCATCTAGTGTATCTAAAACAAGTAAGATTTCCTTAAATCCTGTTACCAAAGATTCTGCTAACAATGATATCACGATATCGCTAACCGTAAGCGTGGTGAGCGATGGCAAAACTTTCTCTGAGTTAGCTGAAATTAGTGGTATTGGCGAAAAGAAGGCAGAGTCTTTAAGAGATTTCTTTTGCGAGAAAGACAACATCAAAATGGTAAATGACCTTGCTTCTCAACTAAAGATTGAGCCTGTAAGTGCTAATGTTAGTAATTCCCCTCTTAGCGGAAAAATAGTGGTTTTTACTGGCAAGCTGTCAAGGGAGAGAAAGGAGATGCAAGCAGAAGCTGAATCTTTAGGTATAAAAGTTAGCTCTAGTGTATCGGATAAAACGCATTTTGTGATTGCCGGTGAAAAACCTGGGTCGAAATATAAAAAAGCTGTAGAACTGGGCGTTAAAATTTTAACCGAGGAGGAATGGAATAAACTAATCCTTAGAAAAGAATAAGCCCTTCTCGATCAATTCTTGTATCTACTTTTTAAGAATGGCACCTACGAATTTATTTGCTAGGTCCTTTTGGGTATATCCTCGCTTTAACCTACAGCTTCTTACTTTTTGTGCTATTTCACACCTTGTAGTACACTTTGTGTTATTGTTAGCTTTTTTTGAAACCATACTTTATTTACAAAAACAACTACACACATTATATCATAAAATTTTACCAAAGTCTATTATTTTTTTCCACGTATCCATAAGCTCTATATGAAATTCTTGCTATGGATGCCTATTTGGTTTCAAGTTCCTCTGCAGTTAAGTCAGTTGCTCGTGAGATAATATTGATAGAAACGCCTAATTTAAGTAGACTTTTTGCAACCTTGATTTTCTCTGCTTTTTTAACCTTTTCTTTGCTAGTCTTCATACCTTCAGATAAGGACCTGACTACCGCATCCAGTGATTCTTGATCCTCATCTTCTCTGTACTTTTTCATTAAACTCAATAGCTTTTTGCTATCCTCATTTTCACATTCTGTTATTTTAGGCAACAGAGCTTTTATTAAACTCAATAGCTTATTCTCTTCTTTACTTTCTCTTGTTTTAGGTAGCAGAACTTTTATATTCACTGATAATGCATCTGCTATTCCATATAATTTATCAAATAGTATGGTAGCGTATCCTCTTTCATATTCGTGTATTTCCTTAAGTGTTACACCAACTTTATCTGCCAAATCTTTTTGAGTATATCTTCTTATTAGTCTCCATTCTCTTATTCTTTGCCCTATTCTGTAGTATATAGAATCAATGCAAATTTCTTGCCCTGTATCATTATATTCGTAAATAGATAAGCCCGTTGCCTGGGAAATTATGTCAACTGAAACTCCTTCTTTAACTAGATTTTTTGCTACCTCTAATCTTGCCTCTTCTTGATTAATTTTTTCACTAATATGAACAAACCTGACTAATGAAGGTACTATTTTGCCTAACTTTTGATCCTCGTATATTTTCGTTAGATATAGTATTTCCTCGTCTTCATTTTCACTTTCCCTTACTACTACTGATTCAGGTAGTAGATCTGTAACACTAACTGATAATGCTTTTGCTATTATATATAATACTTCAGCTGGAATAGCGCTATAGCCATTTTCATAATTGTTTATTTCTTGATATGCTAATCCGATTTTACTTGCCAACTCTGCTTGAGTACACCTTTGCATTAATCTACAATCTTCTATTTTTTGCCCTATTTTGCAGCTTATAGAACCAATATCTCTTACAGAAACAAACATATATACCTCAATTTAAAAAACAAACTTTATTGCTATAATTTTTTCACGAAATGTTTTGCTGCCCATCTAAAACTATATCAACAGATAAACCTACCGCTTGCAAAATAATATCAATAGAAATTTCTCCTTTCACTAAATCTCTTGCAACTTTGATCCTTTCCGCTTTCCTCACTTTCTCCTCGCAAATCCGTATGCCTTCAAACAACGATTTTATTAGTGCATTACGTAGTTCTTGGCTCTCAATTTCTTTGTATTCTTTAATCAAATCAGGTACTACTTTACTACCTTCATCTTCTTCTATTAGTAGATCTGTAATATTAATCGATAACGCTTCTGCCATTTCATATAATTTATCAAGTGGAACAGCAGTCCTTCCTTGTTCATAGTTGCTTATTTCGTGACGTGTTGTACTCATTTTCTCTGCTAAATCCTTTTGAGTGTACTCTCTTACCAGTCTCCATTCTTTTATCTTTTTTCCTACTTGGTAGTAGATAGAACCCTTTTTTTCTTCAGCACATTCATCAACAGAGAGGCCTATTGTTTGTGAAACAACATCAACAGAAATTCCTGCTTTAACCAAACCCTTTGCAATTTTTACTTTCTCTGCTTTTTTACTACTTTTCTCACTCATTTGGACAAATTTTGTTAATAAACAAAACATTCTACGTAACTCCTGATCATTAATCTTTTTATATTTTCTTACTAGATTTAGTATTTCTTCCCCTTCATCTTCAAAGCAGCTTTTTTCCTTTGATGCAGGAATAAGATCCGCAATACTTACTGACAATGCCTCTGCTATAGAGTATAACCTTTCGATCGAAATTCTACGATTCCCTTTTTCATATTGCAGTATTACCCAGTACTTTACACCAATTTTCTCTGCTAAACCCTTTTGAGTATACCCTCGCTCTAACCTCCAACTTTTTACTTTTTGCCCTACTTCATAGTCTAGACTTCTTTCCACAAAAAGAACCATACATATAATATTTTCTACTATAGCTCAATTTTGTTAAGGCTCCAGATATAATGGCAGACTCTGGAACCTTAAAATTGGCTATAGATGAATTAAAGTTCCCTAAAAGTTTCTTTACTATTTTCACGTACTTTATCTACCCATGAAGACAGTTTTTCACCTGAGCTATCAACTTCCTTCATAAGCTGTTTGCTACTCCATATTCCGCATCTCGTAAAGCTTCCACTTTTTACTACTTCTTCAAGTTTTACTCCCCCAAAAAGGCAATCTTTGCCCACTTCTTCTCCTATTTTTTGTAATTCAGCCCACATTTCCTTGTTTGCTACTCTCACTTGTACTTGATCATATTTTTTTACATCATGGTACAATATAATATTTAGCTTACCAACGCTTGTAGGAAATTCTAACACAATAGAGCTGCCATCTGACATATCGATGTAGTGTCTCTCGCCTCCCTTCTCACTTTTAACCTCAACTGCATTATTGCCCATTCTTAAAATGTTACTTCCTATACCTCTGTTTAGACCCGTACCTTCCAGTATTTTGGCAACTTCTACTTTACTATCCTCAGAAAATTCCATATACGATGTTGTATTATCTATCTCAAGATCTACCAAGGCTCCTTCTTGAACAGCACTTTTGCCAGCTTTTCTAAGTTCTTCTAGTTGCTTATCTATCTGTGGCTGAACTTCTGGTTGCAATTCGTTGTAGATTTCGCTTATAAGCTTATTCTGCAGTAGAGTATCATGAAACTCTGCACCACTTAGCATTAGCTTTCGTATTATCTTTTTTCGATTACCCTTATCTAATTTGTGAAAATGTGTGCCCAGTATCATATACTCTGCGAAGCTCCATTCCCCATCATTACATGCATTTAGCCTTGCTCCAGCAGCTAGTACTTGGTCTATAGTTTTGTGTAATTCATTTACGTTCTTTGCCTCTACTACAGCACTTTTAAACCAGCTCAATTCTTTACTTTCGCTTGTACTTGGCTTTATTTTTTTCAAGGCTGAAGCAAATGGATTTTTATCTTCTTGATCACTTACAGGTTTTATGCCATAAACGTAATCAAACCCTTTCCCGAAGTTAATTGGCTTGTCGAGGCCCTTTTGTTGCAGGAAAGGTATGCTTACAGGCTCTAGTCCTTTTACAACAACACCTTCAAGAGCACCAAATATTTTGCTCAATAATTTGCGATTAATATTAGTCTTTTTATTCGGATCTTTACGAACCATTGTATTTTTTTTACTAGCCATATGAACCCCCATATTAAAAATGCCTTTCAAGCGTACAATAGACTTTATTATTATACACTCTATTACTCATTATAAATGATAGTGAGCAGATTTGCAAATACTTTCTGCTCAATCAGTTTAGAAGCTAAAACTGCTCATTCTTTCTTTCTGCTATAGCAATCCGCTTTCTCTAAAACTAAAATAGCCTGCACTTGTGATGATAATGTGATCAAATAATCTCACGCTTACAGTACTACACGCTGCTGCTAAGCTCTTCGTTACTGCTTGATCTTCTTCTGATGGCTCTAAACTTCCTCCAGGATGGTTATGTGACATTATTATTGATGTTGCATTTTTTATTAATGCTTTTCTTGTAATCTCCTTTATGTATACTGGTGCCTTTTCCATTTCACCAATATAGAGTTCTTCTCCGATTAGTTGACGCCTTCTATTTAAATACAGTATTTTTACACATTCCCTCTCTGAGTGTCCTATACTTACGTTTAAATATTCTACTAGCCCTTGTAAGTTATCCATTATTGGCTCACCCTTGAGCTTTTCTCTCAATACCCTTTCTAGCGTTTCCTTAACGCACATAATTATTGCTACTGCAGAATCAGTCACTCCTTCTATAACTTTCAGGTCATACATTTCTCGACCTAAAATCCTTCCTACTCCTGTATAAGTATTCACCAGATTTTTAGCAATTTCTTGAGCTTGTGGCCTTTCATGTACTGCACTTAGAAACGTTTCCATTATTTCACGATCAAGTAGAGCTTTGCCTTTGCTTTCTAATATTCTGAATTCGATTTCTTCTTTACTTTTATTATTATTCATATAATTTACCTTTCACTAACAACAAACTTTTTTTTAATATTTACTACTGTTTTTTTAGCAGTATTGGCATAAAGCCATAGCTTTTGGGTGAAGTCAAATCAATTTTTCAATCTTTTTTATTTATTTTTTTATGAAGTGGTAAAGATATTAATAGATACGATTTCTTTATTTTAAACTTGTTGAATTTCGCCTAAAGAGATGTCTACCGTTTGTAAAATAATATCGATAGAAATTCCTTCTTTTACTAAATCTTTTGCAATTTTTACTTTTTCTGCTCTTTTCACTTTCTCCTCGCAAATCCGTATGCCTTCAAACAGAGATTTTATTAATGCATTACGTAGTTCTTGGCTTTCAATCTTTTTGTATTCTTCAATTAAATTAAGTAGCTCATTTTCTACTTTACTACCTTCATCTTCTTCTATTAGCAGATCTGTAATATTAATCGATAATGCTTCTGCCATTTCATATAATTTATCAAGTGGAACAGCAGTCCTTCCTTGTTCATAGTTGCTTATTTCGTCACGTGTTGTACCCATTTTCTCTGCTAAATCCTTTTGAGTACACTCTCTCACTAGCCTCCATTCTTTTATCTTTTTGCCTATTTGGTAGTAGATAGAACCTATTTTTTCTTCAACACATTCATCAGCAGATATGCCAATTATTTTCGAAACAACGTCAACAGAAATTCCCGCTTTAACCAGACCATTTGCAATTTTTATTCTCTCTGTTTTTTTACTATTTTCTTCACCCACTCGGGCAAATTTGGTTAATAAACAAAACATCTTACGTAACTCTTGATCGTTCATTTTTTTATATTTTCTTATTAGATTTAGTATCTCTTCTTCTTCGCTTTCAAAGCAAATTTTTTTATTTGATACAGGAATGAGATCTATGATACCAATCGACAACGCCTCTGCTATAGCGTACAACTTCTCAATCGAAATTTTTCGTGTTCCTTTTTCATATTGTAGTACTACTTGATATGTTACACTGATTTCTTTTGCTAAATCTTTTTGAGTATATCCCTTTGCTAACCTACGATTTCTTACTTTCTCTCCTACTTTGTGGTCTAGTATGCTAGCGGTCATTCTTTTTCGTAACCTGCCATAAAATCTCCTTTAGAAGTTTTAGATAGAAATTTTACTAGCATATTGTTACCTTTGTTGAAAACTAGTATATTAAATGCCTATGCTGTGACAAGCTAAAATGGTAAGTTTTAAAAATTCACATCTAAAATAGGTATGTTTGAGATCACCAAACTCGTGATATCCATTTCCTGGGCTTTAAAGGTACTTTACAGAAGGGTTGATAAAAGATGTATAAAAGGATATTTAAGGTGCGTAGTAGCATTCTAGGGCCATCTATGGGAAACATTTTTTTCATCAACACATTCAAAACTTAAAAAATAAACTAAAAATAAAAAACTTGAATATTTCTTCAGAATTGTGTATAATTATTAATGCTTTTTAGGTACTCTTACTATGGCTCTCTCTAAATTTCTCAATCCAAAATTAGACTTAACCTTCAAAAAAGTCTTTGGTACCGAAAAAAATAAGAACATTCTTATTCACTTCCTCAATGATATCTTAGGATTTACCGGGATAGATACTATACAAGAAGTTGAGTTTCTTAGCACCTATATGGATCCTGAAGTCGCCTCTGATAAACAAAGCATCGTTGATGTCCTTTGCAAGGATTCTAGTGGGTTCAGATATGTGATCGAGATGCAGCTCGCTCGTGATAGAGGCTTTGAGAAACGCGCTCAGCTATATGCTGCTAAAGCTTATTCAAGGCAGGTTGGAAAAGGTGGCGAGTACATCGATTTAAAAACAGTATTCTTTATTGCTATTTCCGATAATACGCTATTTCCTGAGGAGGTTGAGTATATTTCCACTCACAATATACGTGATATAAAGACTAACGGACATTACTTAAAAGATTTTCAATTTGTCTTTATTGAGTTGCCTAAATTCGCAAAAAACAAAGTAGAGCAGCTAGAAAGTACAATAGAGCGCTGGTGCTTTTTTTTCAAGTACGCAGAAGATACTACAGATGAAGACCTAAAAGATATTGCAGAAAAATCGCCAATAATAAAGCTAGCATACGATGAGTTAGACAAGTTTCGCTGGAATGAGAAAGATCTGATAGCGTACGAAGAAAGGATAATGGATTTGCGGAAAGAAGAAGGCATCCTCGCTCAAAAACTTGATGATGCTACTGAAAAAGGCATCCTAATTGGACATGAAAAAGGCAGAGCGGAAGGTATTCAAATTGGCGAAGAAAAGGGCGAAAAACAGGCTAAAATAGCAGTGGCTAAAAATTCACTTAAGGCCGGTGTCTCTATAGATGTTATCGCTCAAATTACCGGCCTTCCCCTCAACGAAATTCAAAAATTAAGGAATTAAATTTTACCTTAATCTTGAATCTCTAGCTTGGGTTAAATAACTTTGAACAGAAGTATTATTTAAATAACTTTTAGGCTCTAAGCTTATTTGTTGTTCTTTTACGTCACTCGCTTCTAACCTACTGTTCCTGCTTAATATCTGTTTCATTGATTGATTTAGCACCAAATCTAGCCTGTTGTTAAGTGCATTCATAAACTTGTCAAACTTTTTCGAACTTAACTTACCAGGACATCCTGCTTCTCTGTCAGGACATGCTTTCTCTACATATGAGTTTAAAATCCCTGAAACCTCATCAAATTTACCACCCATGATTTTTCCAGTAATCTCTTTATGCATTCCCATAAAATCAATACCTAATCGATATATCGATATTTTACTATCCTTTGCAGCTTGCTCTACCACCTTCTCAAATCCCTCTGTAATACTGAGCACATAACCTAATACTTCTTGTTCAGGGATACTTCTTGTGTTGCTAGAAACATATTTTTGCCCTGTAATCTTTCTTATAAATGTATCAATTAGAAGTATTGTACCATTCATATCGATCTGCGAATAATCTATTGGCTCTAAGTTATTTTTGGTTGTGGAACCATAAGATGTTTCTTTGGACAATTTAGCCACAGAAGCAGGCCATACCGAATTCACTATTCCTGACACCAATAAACTACCTTTTTCTCTTGCCCAACTAAACAAATCATTTATCCATGAAGATGGCCTTGCTCCACTACTTGCTGCTACCTCAGGTTGATTACTTAAATCTGTAGCAGGAAGCTTACGCGATGAGCGATTGTAGTGACGAGGGTGATCTCCATGGTGATGACGACGCTTACGGTGTACAGGTTTTCCTCTTTCCTCATTGAGTTTTTCCTCTAAATATTTCACAATATTACTGTGTTCTTTATCAGCAGCAACATCTTGTGGTGTCTTACCGTTGTTGTCCTTAGCCTTAACGTCAGCACCCCTAGCAGTAAGGTCCTTAACCTTATCAAAATCCCCGTTTTTCGCAGCATCAAATAGAAGGAGGTTGTACTCATTTTGTTTTCCCCTTAAAAAGTCTGCTATTTCTTGTCCACCCCATGTCTCTACCATCCCTAGAGGTGTTGTACCTCTAATACTTTCAGCGTTAATATTAGCTCCTCTATCAACTAGGAAACTAGCAGCTTCTAAAGAACTGCTCCATGCAGCCCAGTGTAGTGGTGTCCATCCCTCTTTATCAGTATCATTAACACTTACTCCTTTACTGAGAAGAAACTCTATGATGTTTTTATTATTGCCTCGAGCAGCAACATGTATAGGCTTTCCACCATTAAAGGAAGTATCTGCAGCACTGATATTAGCTCTTCTGTCAACTAGGAAACTAGCAATTTCTAAATGACCGATCCATGCAGCCCAGTGTAGCGGTGTCCATCCCTCTTCATCTTTAGCTTCAATATTAGCTCCCCTATTGAGAAGATCTGTAACTTCACTAACATTTCCACTTTTTACAGCAGCAAGTAATCTGTAATCATACTCACTTTGTTTTTTTGCCTTTAAAAAGTTTACTATTTCTGATCCACTCCATGTCTCTGCCATCTCTAGAGGTGTTGTACCTCCACTACTTTCAGCGTTAATATCAGCTCCTCTATCAACTAGTAACCTAGCAGCCTCTAAACAATCGTTCCATGCAGCCCAGTGTAGCGGTGTCCATCCCTCTTTATCAGTATCATTAACACTTACTCCTTTACTGAGAAGAAACTCTATGATGTTTTTATTATTGCCTTCAGCAGCAACATGGATAGGCTTTTTACCTTCAGCGGAAGTCTCTACAGCATTAATATCAGCCCCTCTATCAACAAGAAACCTAGCAGCTTCTAAATGGCCTTGCCAAGCAGCATAATGTAGTGGTGTCCAACCATTTTCAGTAGCAACACCATTAACGCTCATACCCTTACTAAGGAAAAACTCTATAACATTTTTATGGCCTTTCATAGCAGCAACGTGGATAGGTTTTCTGCAATCGATATGACAGATAGCATTAATATCAGCCCCTTTATCAACTAGAAACCTAGCAGCTTCTAATTGACCTCCCAATGCAGCATAGTGCAAAGGAGTACAATCATCCTTATCTCTAGCTCCAATGCTAGCGCTCTTATCTACAAGCGTTTTAACTGCATCTAACTTACCTTGCCAAGCAGCATAGTGTAGTGGTGTCCGTCCATTTCCAGTGGCAACATCGTTAACATTTATACCCTTACTGATGAAGAACTCTATAACATTTTCATGGCCTTCCATAGCAGCAATGTGGATAGGTTTTCCGCGATCGGCATGACAGACAGCATTAATATCAGCCCCTTTATCAACTAGAAACCTAGCAGCTTCTAATTGACCTCCCAATGCAGCATAGTGCAAAGGAGTACAATCATCCTTATCTCTAGCTCCAATGCTAGCGCTCTTATCTACAAGCGTTTTAACTGCATCTAACTTACCTTGCCAAGCAGCATAGTGTAGTGGTGTCCGTCCATTTCCAGTGGCAACATCGTTAACATTTATACCCTTACTGATGAAGAACTCTATAACATTTTCATGGCCTTCCATAGCAGCAACATGGATAGGCTTTTTACCATCAGTTGAAGCCTCTACAGCGTTAATATCAGCCCCTCTATCGACAAGAAACCTAGCAGCTTCTAATTGACCTCCCGATGCAGCATAGTGCAATGGTGTCCAACAATTTTTATCAGTATCATTAACTCTTGCTCCTTTCTTTATAAGAAGATCTATAATATCTTTGTCATTGTTCTCAGCGGCAATATGTATAGGCTTTTTACCATAAGAGCTTTCATCTTGAGCATTAGCATCAGCACCGCTATCAAGAAGAAATGTGACTAAGTTCAAATTACCTTCTTGAACAGCATAGTGTAGTAGTGTGTAACCATACCCACCCTTTTTATTCATAAGTTTTTTTATCTCCTTTATGAACATGAACTCTTCTACAATATCTTCTGAGTCACAAGCAGAAATTACACACTTTGCATTCGAGACTATAGTATTATTAAAAGCAAATATCATTTTTCTTGCATGCTGATAAGTATTCCAATTCTCTACTTTTGCAAGAGTGTTATTTTTGTGCAACAGCAATAAACTATCATCAATAATTTCCACATTAGAATCTAATATAGACTTATCTCTTAAATCTATAAAACCAATTTTATTTTCATTGTCAAGTTGATTACGATAAATTCTTAATCCTTGTTTATCAGGGTCATAGTATCTGAAATAATCATAGTCTACCTCTGCCTTTTTTTCATAATTATACAATACAGGCTCAAGCTTAAGACTTACACTGTTAACTTTGTAAAATTCACCACCTTTGTTAAATTGAAAAGCAACGTGTTGATATTTTGGACCTCGTAAATAATTATCTAAAACAATTTGGAAAGATCCTTGGTTAACACGACTACTAAGTATTATTCCAGCAGCACATCCATCATCTGCTCTGTATTCAACATCTTCTGGATTTATATCACACCCAGTAAGATCAACCATCTTATCATATGCGTTGTTAGCATAAGGTGTTGGATTATTTGTTACTCTAAGTGTAAAATCAACTGGATAATCACATTTGTAAGCCTGAGGAAACTTAACAACACATTTACTTTCGTGTGAACCAGCTTCTATCGTAATAATTTTCTTACAACCAATATTCTCATGACTAAAATCAGCTACTATCTCACCAGAATACATACTTTCAACTACCGCTTCATGAGCAACATCGCCCGTAATTTTTTTTACTTGTACTAAAGATATTGGAATATCTAGGTTATTGTTATTAATAATATCCTTTGCAACTCCATAAGCCGTTAGGCCCTCTGAAACTGTAATATCTGTAAGTATCACCGCTTTTGATCTTTTTTTACTGTTTTCTATAATTTTGTTACTAACACCAGTTCCTGAGTGATTCAGCTTCTGATATTCCATATCTTTTATTATATCAAACAGAGATTTATCCTGTACTGTAATTGTTTTTCTTATTCCATAATGTTCTACTTGAATTACTAAATTTTCAAAACTATCTATTTTAGTGCTTGTAACTGTGCTTCGTTTATCATCAGTTAAAAGCTCTAAACTGTAATCAGCTTGATGCTCATTTATTTTTAATTGTGCAATGTCAATATTTTTTATCAAAATAGTGTCTAAATTCTTCTTTGATTCAAGATTATTAGAACTTATTATACTAGCACCATTACCACTGTTTTTATCAACAATAAATGTTGTCTGTTTTGCGCTTCTAAAGTGTGTATCCTTTTTATTAACCTTTCTTATTTCATAATCCTCGTCTTGGCAGTGAACATCATAATGTTGTATTGAATTATTTCCTCCACCTTCTCCTGCATCAACGCGCCTTGTTTTGCAACCAGTAGTAATGTTTTGATTGGCTGTAGAATGAGAAATGTAGTTAGGTATATTAAGTAATCCTATTACTGAATCTTCTACACGAATAGTTCCATATTGATGTAATGCAACAGAAATGGTAGAGGCATTATAATTCATTACTACAGTATTATTGCTTTTCGTTCCTCCAATAAGATGACCATAAGTATCATAATTGATAATAAAGACATTATCATGATCTGTTGAACCTCTATAATCTACCCCACCTTCCGGAACAACCATCACTGCTGGATAGTTTTTTGCTGCTGTTAACCGATTAGGCCCTAATAGATACAGTATTGGAGAAGAACTACCTATTGTTGTTTTAGTGAAAATAAAAGGTTCGCTTGAAAGAGTAAAAGTATTTGTACAATCCGTATAAGCCTCATTGTTATAATTAACCATGAAACGTCTTGCCTTACTGATTGCTGAATCTTTTGCAGCAGCAGATTGAGGATCACATTGAGGTTTTCGTACTTGGCATTCTAATGGTGCACTTACAATTCTTAAACCAAGGTTTTCATATTCACATTTAGTTAGATGAGGAACATGTTTTGCATCTGTATTTACAATATAAACTACCTTTTCATTAATTTTTCGGTGGCATTCAAGTCTGGCACTAAAGGCGAATTCACATTTAAACCTTTCCCAACCTTCATCCATAACTAGAGCATGAAGTGTCATAGGTAACGTTTTGGATATATCAAGTGAAGATAAATTGACCCATGTACCAAAATTCATGCCAATACTATCAAAAGAGATATTCAAATATCTTTTTTCCCAATTGCGGGTATTAATATCAAAAGTGATAAAATATCCTTCCTTAATATTAGCTACATGTTGTACGACTGCAGCTATATTATATGCACTTAACAGATGAACAGCTCTATCTTTTATATAATTTAGATACCCTTTTACCCTTATTATGCCTTCATACCTCTGTCCCGCATCTTTCCAATTAAAAAACACTACTGCCTGCTCATTACCAGGTAGTAGAGGTACTTGTTCTGCTATTGCTTTAGTATACTCCATTCTTTCATGAATTTCTACACCAATTGTTATAAATACATCAGCAACCATAGTGACTACTGCTACCTTGCCTAAAACTTTGCTTGCAGTAGATAACCCTCTTAAAATCTTAGTAGCAGAACTGATACCCTTCATTGCAGAACTAACTCCTACACTTATAGGCTTTATACTCATACTTGCTAGTTTTATACCGCTACTAGCTGTCCAATAATAGTTTAATGGGTGATGGTTACCTTTTACTATTTCATTTATGCTATATCCAAATTGATAAGCAATGGTTGCAAATGTAATGCTTTGAACTACAGGATTATTGATAATTTTAACGAAAGTTTTACGTGTAGAGTCTGGTATTTTACTAATTACCTTCCCTATTGCGCTATCACGAGGAATCTTTGTTACCGCCTTACCATCAGAACGTATGTAGCTAGCACTAAGGCTTTCTCTTACGTCATCCATAGCATCCAGTATACCGTTTATACCAAATATTTTTTTCAAAGCATCATTATCATGTCGTCCAAGTGTTGGTACATCATTTATACTGTCAAAAAGATCATAGATAGCCATGAGAAAGAAGAATTTTCCTCCCTTAGACATATTTGCCTTTGCCAAAGCAAACTTACTGCGATCAAATTCAATTTCATGTCCCTCAAGTTTTTTTTCTACATCGCTAATGTACTCTGCAAAAACCTTCTTACCCAGGCTGTCAAGATGATCTTTTAGTTGGTTGAAAGTACCTTCACTTACTCCTTTTTGTAATAAATTTTGTTTAATCTCACCTACAACGTTATCGTAATTCCGGTCAGTTATTTCAGCATTGCTTATCTCTTCAACATCTTTTTTACTTGCCGATAACTCTAGGCTATGTAATTTACTATGAATCGCTTTTTTTATATTTTCAGCAAAGCTGCTAATTATATTACCAACCTTTACTTTATACCCTCCAGGAATACTCAAATAATGTTTAACGTGCCCTTCTTCTAATTCTTGTGTTGTGGTATACTCTTTATCATCATCTATTCTGAGTTTGATCTCAGAGGTTTCCTCATCTAATATATAATTTTCTGTGTTTTGTATGCTTGCAACATCACCTATCACCACTTTTTGGTAATCGCCATTACTATCTTTCACTTCCACATATACTTCAACCCCATCAGCAAATACCTGAGTAGAATGTATAGTTATTACTTCCTTATCATAAGCCTCAGCTTCTGCGTAAAAGTCTTTAATATCACTATCGCTAAAGTAACCCTTTATGTCTATGATATTGAATTCACTATATATATCGTCTAATCCATTTTCACCTTCCACATAGGAACTAATTTTACTTTTTACTTGGTCAGAATACAGTTTATCTTGATCAACATTACCTTCACTTTTCGATAAGTAATATAAGTCATGTGCTACACTAAATAACTGATTACCATGAACCCTACTTTCTAGTGCACTCAAATGATCTCCATGAACATGATTTTTGTGATCATGAATGAGTGCACCAAGATCAGTCAATGCATTGTAATATGCCTTTTCTTGTAATTCTGTAGATACCTCACTTTTTTGGCTCATCAATAATAGCATTTTACTTAGTTTTAAAGACTGTAACGCGTTACTTAACACATCACTCTTATTTACATCGTAAGTAGCAACACTTTCTATTTCTTCATGTCTACTTAAAACCTCATCACTTATTTCACTCTCTAATTTTTTGAGCTTGATCTTCATCATCATTTGATCACTAAGCAGCTCTTTAATACGTCGTTCTTTTTCTTCCTTTGTAATATCTTCCTCATCACGTGAGTCTACGCAGGCCATATCTATATTACGTTTTTCCCTTTCTTTAGAACATTGCCCTACAGTAGGCAAAACGAGTGTTGAGCTATGAACTACTTTAACAGGAATAGATTTTTCGCTTGTTAGAATAAGAGAATCTGCCTTTTTAGCTCCTTTGTCGAAAACAACACCGATAAATTTCACCTCATCACCATCTGTAAGTGTTTTATAAGTAACGCCTTTTTTATATTCTTTATTTATTTGATCATTTGCTTCTTTTAATAATGCTTGAGCTCCTTTGCCCTGCCTTGATGCCTTAAGCTCCAACCCTATAGGAGTATATTCTTTAGCATTTTTATCATCACCTTCAAACTTAATACCGTGAACCAGCATATCAATACGTTCCCCTCTACCAGTTTGAAACTCAGTTAAAACTAATGCTCTAGCTTCTGGTGATTCTTGTAACTTTAAATCACTATAATAACTAGACACTCCATTCAATACCCCCTGGAGATGAGGTTCGTTATTAATAAGAGCCTTAAAAGACCATATTCCTTCTCCAATTTTTTTAAACAATTCGTTATACTCATTTATTGATGAAGACTGAGCAGAAGTAAGTTGAGAATCTAATGCTCTATCAAATGTTTCTTTTAACTGATCAGGATAAGGAACTTCTCTGAAAGTACCTTGAAACTCATCAATTACTCTGTGACTATACTGTTCTAGAGAAACAGGATCACTAGCTTTTACAGTAAGGTATTTTTGAAAGTTTGACTTGTATCTAGTATCAAAATTAAGATCTAATTCAACTATTTCTCTATCCCCTATTTTCTGATTTAATCTATCAAGAGGAAGCACTTTTTCCAGCACATCTTTTCTGTTAGCTTCAACAATATTTATCACATAAACTAACTTTTCAGTACTTTCTGGGATAAGCACCATTGATACAATTGCATGGCTTTTGTCAAGACCTTTTGACAGTTCATCTTTGGCTTTCTGAGCTACCGGACGTTGAGGTTTACTAGGTTTAGGATGAGTTTCAGTAGATATGTTTTCTTTGTAAATGAAAATATGCTTTTCAAAGCCGATTCCTAAAACTTCATTTAACAACAACGATTGTCCTAGTAAAAATCTACTAAAATAATGATTATCTCCCTTCTCTCCTGTGCCAGGAAACGTATGATAAATACGTTCCATATTATCCAGAATCCGTGTTTTTAATATCCTTTTATCAATATCGTTCTTATTCCATTCATCAGTAGACTCTAACATATCTTGCAAAAAAGGAACAATTTTTGTCTTGCGACTTGGTGCTTTAATATTGGAAATAGGAGATGGATAATCAAGATTTACACCAACACAAAGAATATCATCAGAAGTAGTTAAAACTCGCTGAACATTTGGTTGAAAACCTTGTGCATATTTTTCTGCTTGTTCCAAGGCTTTATCCGGAGTAAGGTTAGGACCCTTCCCTGCCTTTAACTCGATGATAATAGGAATGGAATCCAGCGCACGGTTAGGGCCACGAGGCAGTAATACAATATCCGCATAACCTCTTTCTGCAAATTGCTCTAAGTAAACTCTAAGGTTATGTCTATAGCGGAAATTGTTCAAAGCACCTGCTACAAACCCATGATGTGCTGCTTCACGTGCCTTGCTACCATACTGAAGTGATTTCTCGTATTTAGAGTGAACTTTACTAACCTCCCCAAGAATTCTCTCAAGAGATCTTTCAACTATTGTCTTATCAGAGCCAGTTAGCCCAGCTATATCACCTTCCGGATTATTCCACAGTCCCTTTTTTATTTCATGAAATTCTTGGCCAGCAGCAGAATCAAGTATTTTTTTAACTTCCATATTAACAAAAATACCATCTTTTTCTTTAAAGATCTGTACTAACCTGGATTCTATTTCACCTTGAATTTCATTCTTAATATTTTGGATCTTATTCTCAACATCTTGATCTTTAATCTTACTCTTATCTATGTTCTCCCTTAATATTTTCTCCAACTCATCAGGAGTAAATTGATGGCCAAGCTCACCTTCTGAAATGGAAAATAAATTTATATTATTAATAGCATCTTCACCATTTCCAATTTGACCATTTTTAATAACAACTACCTTTAAAGTTTTCGAATTAGCAAAACTAAAATAAATCTTTTTAATATTTAACTTCTCTGCAATCTCTGTATCAAGCAAAACAGAAAAGCTTCCAAAAAAGAAGTGTGAAAAGAATCCTGGCTTTTTTACAGAATGTAAATAGGATGGAATCTGGTCAATATATGACTGAAACCTTGCTTGAAAAGATTCAAAATCTTTCCTTTGCTGAGTTGAAGTGCTTGCCTTTGAAGAATCTGTTTCTTGAATAAGTAGCTGTATTAGCTCAAAATCTTGTGGTCCTCCTTGATAATGTTTTATCGATTCTTTTAAACTGTTTTGCAACCGACCCACCTCATTATCATTAACAATATGTTGCTCTAGACCAAAATTGTAGTGATTTCGTACACCTAAAGTGCCAACATGAAATAATTGTATTTGAACATCACCATTAGCATAGCGTGTATTAGATGCTCCAGAGACACTAATGTCTGCACCAAGCATCTCACTCATTGCTCTTATTTCAGGTTCACCTCCCCAAGTATTAGGGTTTCTCATATTTTGTAAGTAATCGTCGAAACTGCGTCCACTTTCACCTTCAACAAAAGCCCTGAGTTCGTTCTCATTGGAGCGTATGTGATCAGCTACCCGGTTACGAAATGTATTTCTCACTAAGCCTACAAATGTATTATCGTACGTATTATAATTCTGAACCAAATTTCTATTATGATTCAAGTTTTGTGTTGCGGTTTCTTCATTTCCAAACAAAGTTTCATATCTTTGTCGAAATAAAGCATCGTCGTTTTTAACAGGTGTTAAATAAGCCAGAGTGACAGCCCAAAATAAGCAACTACCATCTTCTGGTACACCAATTTTTGTAAATGATTCTTCTGGATTTGGCATAAGCCCTCCTTTGTGATATACAGTTTATTTACTTAACCCCATAGCCTTACTTAATTTGACCTTAGTTAAGTCAGTACTTAAATCCCCTCTATCCAGCTCTTCAACTATGGGCTTACCGTATGATAAAAATTTATTTAATGAATCTTCATCTCCTCTTCCCTTTAATATAGAACAGATGTGGTTTGCGTGTCTAGAATCCATAAATTCTTTAATTTGATCAGAACCAGCTTTGTCCAATACTGCCCATACTGGTTCCATACAACCTCTATTAACTAGAGGCACTAATAATCTCCCTTGAAGTACTGGATTACTCGTCATTTCTTCATTTAATAATAAGGCACGATGACTATCAAATCCCTCCTTCATCCACATATGCATAAAAAGCTTTACTCCTTCATCTACGCAACATTCTGAATAATTTTCCACTTTTCTTATATATTTTAACCAAATACAATAATAATCTTCTGAAATACTACTTGGCTTTAAGCAATCAAATAATTTCTGGAATTGATCAAAGCAAAGCGCACCCTGTAGTGCATTTAAGCTACCGTAATAACGATTTTCAGCCAAATCTCTTTTTAGAAGCTCTAGGTATTTATCAGGACTTATTTGACTAAAGAAAAACTCAAATATCTCAGGATAACTATTACAACGACTTCCTGCTGCACGCACTGCAGTTTTCATAAAGATCTCATCTTTTTGCTGAGCACTTAATTCATCTTCAGGTAATGATTTTATCTTATTCCAGAAGAATTCCACTGCCTCTGCTTGTTTCAAACCCATAGCACAGTCAAGCCCATATTCATATGGATGACGACCATTTAAATTTAATTTAGAAATGTAACCACTAACAAAATGTGACCAAAAAATTATTAAAGGATCACCTGTTAAACACTTAACCAAGTGGTTATACTCTAGCAAACTAGCCTTACCTTGGGCTGATAACCTTTTTTTTCTTTCCTCAAATAAGGCAATGATATCTTCTTCTAAGCAACACCGGCAAGCAATATTGTATCTCTTAGTGCTAAAAGGATTATCTGAATCTGGTGGCATAATCAGTTTCTTGCCTACCATTTGTCTATCAAGCTTGACTCCATGTAAACCATCTACCTTTTTCCAGCAATCTTCACTAGACAGTATTTGTGCAAGAAAATTATGCCTTCTTTGACCACTTCTTTCATGTAAATCCCAATTTGCATAGCACCAACGTTCAATTTGAAAGACCTTAGATGCCCTATAAGGATCATCCTCTTTAATGCAAGAAAATAAAACTTGCGGAATGTCTGAACGCAACATGTCTACCCCCCTTGAAATGAATAGACTTTAACCCCTTACATACCATAAAGGTTTAATGTATTTTGGACATGCTACTCCATCTTTAAAACTTGTCAACCCCTAATTTAAAATTTTTTGAAATAATTTTTGATGGAAGTCTTTAATGATAAGCTATTACTAATTTGGCAATACATGCTGTTAAAAACTTAAATAATCCAACCACTTTCAGCAACCAAAACCAGCTAGCGCGAGAACTGTTCGTTTTGGAATCAGTTGGTCTACCAAATAACCTGTTCGAACTTTTCTTTATAATAATTCTACTATATTGTAAAAGCAGCTATTTTAGCCTACTTTAACTAAATTTACATATGAACTAATTTGCCTAACTTTGTTGTAATAATTTTGCGTTTTTATTTTTGAAACACCGCTTTTACGTAAAAAGTTCTCACAAAGATACGTACCTTCTTTACGATTTTTCATAAAGAGTAAACAATTAAATTGTTGCTGCTACTAGTTATTGCAATGTTTTGCCTAAAAAATGTTGCCTGTATTGTAGGATATGGAAAAATGGACAGGTAATACCAAATCTCGTAGGTAATAGGGCAAAACCAATAACGAAGGTTGGTATTAGCATTTTACCAAAATTCGTAATTTGTTTGACATAATCTTTTTTTAGTGATAGACTAAATTAATTGCAATGAGTGAGAAATATGGTTCTTGGTACTAATAGTGAAAATCAACAAGTTAATACTAGTTTGCCTGTGCGCTATGAAGAATTAAAGGGTTCTATTCATGAGGAATTAGAACAAAAAAGAAAGCTAAAATTTGAGCCAAAAGTTCAAGTTAAAGACATTCCATCTACAGGAAAAAGAAGAGCGTGTAAAGATGCAAGGAAATTCACCAAAATAGAGAAACAGCTTAGGCAAGCTAATACAGGGCAAAAAGATTTGTACTTTAAATTACTAAAAGCTTTTGAAGGTGAAGATTTGGTATCAGCAAAAGAGCTAGTAAGGGAGATGAAGAACCTTAATATATCTTATCGGGTACAGGGTGTCAAACTACTACTCTTATTAAGATTGTTTGTTACAAACGCATGTAAAGATGCTGGCTGGTTCGAATTTTACAAAGATGTCTTGTCAGAAGGTGGTAAAATTGATCTTAATGCCGATGTTTGTTCTAGTGGTACAGCTTTAAGTTATGCATGCAGAGAAAAGAACAAAGATGTTGCAGAATTACTATTAAAGCATGGAACTGATATTAATAAAGTGAGTGCCCTGTCGGGTAAAACACCAATTCTTATTGCTCTAAAAAACAATGACCACGATCTAGCAAGTTTGCTTTTTCGATATGGAGCAAAAATTGATGTTACCCCTGAATTAGAACAAGCAATTATTGCTGATAGCTACAGCGAATATGAAAAGGAGACGATGGGGATTCTGTTGCAGCATACTTCTCCTGAACAAAATACCGAGATGCTAAAACATTTTTCAAGCAATGTAACCCTGGAAAGTACTGAAATTGTAAAGTTGCTTTTAGATAAAGGGGCTGATCCTAATATAGGAGAACCTGATGCAATGCAAATTGCTACCGATAAAGGTAATATTGAGCTTATGAATTTATTTAATCAAAAATTGGGAAGAGAGTCTAAAAGTTTAGAGGATTCATTTGTCATTATTCCTGACAATTTAACTTTGAATAAAATACAGGACATTCTAGATAAAGCAGCAAATGAAAATGATGATGCAAAATTGACTGAGGTTGTAAATAATATTCAGGATTACGAAAGTCAGGTGATTTGCAATTTTGATGATCCAGAAGAAGCAGGGCTTTTCGTGGGATTCTCTAAGAAGGTTTTGAATTTACAATCGCAAGTTAGAGACCAATATGTACTAAGCCGTATATTAATGGTGCTTCAATCTCAAGAAAATGGTAGCAGGTACTCAGTAAAAGAATTGTTACTGCTGGCAATCGCAGCTAATGATGAGCTAACAAAGAAATACCATGATATGCTTTTTGCTAAAGGAAACTTGAATCTTTTACATCTGCTTGTTGGTGGTGAAAAGTATATTGAAACCTTTATAGGGAAATTTCCCGATCTTTATCAAAGTTTAAAAAATCAAGCAATCCGACTTGAAAATGGTGAAGTTGGGTTTTTCTCAGTTATAGTGCTAAGGGAAGAACAAGAATTACTGGATAAAGTTTTTGCTAATGAAGATACTCTTCAAAATCTAAAAGAAATTTTGAAAAATAATACTTCTGATCCTACGTATGGTGTACTTGAAGCAGCGTCATTAGTACAAAATGAGGAATTTATCAAGAAAGTATTAGATGTGTTTGAAAGAGATGCTAAACAGAATATCAATGATCCAGCTACCAAAACTCTGTTGAAGGAGAGTTGTATTACTTTATTAGAAGCTGCAATAAGTCAAGAGTGTTTCCCGATTGTTGAATACTTATGCAAAAAATGTATTGAGGACAAAAATGAAGCAATTCAAACAATCTACAAAGAAGCATTTACAGATGATAAGATTATTGAGACGTTAAAGAAACAAATCCTGAAAAGCATAGGAACTCGCGGTAGAAGGGAAATTTACGATTTAATGTTGAAAACTGCATCGAGTGCTGATAACATTATATTTTTAGGAAAAGTATTGAATTTAGTTAAAGGTAATACAAAGCCTTTTCGTGAAAGTTTTGCTACTATTTCAGAAAATGCTTCTCCTACAACTGTTGAGCAATTACAAAAGTATAAAGATATGACTAAGTTTACAGAAGTGCCACGTGACGTTGAACCTAGAGAGGAAATACAAAAGGCCTTAGAAAAATGTTTAGAAAGTAGAATCCCTCACAAATACTCAGAGTTCGAAGCAATCGAAAGCAGAGATATTAAGGCTTCTTCTCGTGGGTGGTTTGCTATGCGCAAAGGAGTAGATTTTTTTATTAAGCCATTGAATGTTGACAATGACGACTCTGTACGATCATTTGTAACAGAAGTTATTGCTGGTCCGCTATATAGACTAGCACTGTTTGGCAAATCACCAAAAATTTGGCTAATTGAAGACGATCAGGATCAAATCTTTTTGGGTTCGGAATTTCTGCCTAACTTTAATGCATTTAACCATCTATATATAGAAGCACGTGACAAAAGCAATATCAAACAAGAAAAATATTCAGATGAAGCTCAACATAAATTCAAAGAGGAGTTGCAAAAAAGCGTAGAAAATTCCAAATACTTCGCTAAGTTTTTAGCTGCATGTTTAATATTTAGGGAATTTGATTTTCATTTAGGAAATTTTGGAATGACGGAAACAAATGACACAGGCATAGCAGAAAGAAAATGGGCAAAAATTGATCATGGCTTGTCATTTGAATATCAGCGCTTTGATCAGGAGTGTTCATCAAGTGATTGTCTAGGGATTTTGAAGTTTTATTTGCAAGAAAGAAAACAGCACGGGCATCCAGCAGTAGATGGCTTGTTGAAAGAAGTTTTAGCAGAGTTAGTAGATGATGGTAAATTGTCAGAAGAATTGGGTAATATGTGCAAATTCTTAGAAGAAAGTAAAGCACTGATTGAGCAATTAATAGACAAACAAGTAGGAGATTTAAACAAGGCTCTAAGTGCACATCACGGTATAAAATTTTCCATTCTCAATGAGACTTTTTCGTATAATGCTAAACATCGTGTATTCGTTACTGATCAAGGTGATGAGCTTAGTAAGTATTTCAAGGAAATATTGTATGATCAAGTTAAAAAAGCAAAAGAGTTTTCAGAAGAGTTGAGCAAGAAGAATAAAGATCTTAAAATGGAAGATTTGAGTTTAGGTTGTAACTCTTTAGACAATACAACTGGGTCGAATGCGCAAGGTGATAGTAGTAAAGCACATTCTGAAGTTATAGTAACTGAAAGCAACAGTAGTGAAGGTGAAAATAAAAAAACAGTAGCCTCATCTATTAGGTTTGTTCGGTAGAAGCTGTAGCTTTACTCCTCTCGTTTGAGTTTTATTACTACAACTCCCCCTAAAGAACCGTGCTTGCAGATTTCCCGCACACGGCTCATCAATATTAGTTTTCACAGTCGTCCCTCTTATGCATATAAAGAAAAATGTATTTTTGGCTTTGGTAATGGATTTACTTCTACGTAGTGTACAAACTGTTCCCAGGTCATACTCTTTTTCTGACTACGCCGATTTATCCATTTATAGCATTTCTCATAATAGTCCGAACAGGTCATAGGAAGGCAGAATCAACAGCACGACGAAAGGATTCGAATAGAGGAATGTTTTTCCTGGCTCTGTTTTTTATAGCAAACCAATGATGCTCAATTTTGTTGAAATCTGGAGAATAAGGCGGCAGATACAAAATTTCTGCACCAACCCCTTTAGCAAGCTCGATAATCTTATCAGACTTATGAAAAGTAGCATTGTCAAGAATGACAGTCTGTCCAGGTTCCAAGATCGGTGTCAAAAATTGCTCAAACCATCCATTAAAAACATCCATATTACAGTGGCCTTCAAAGGTTAACGGAACAACTATCTTTCTTCCACTTAAGGCTGCAACCATACTGATTCGTTGAGTTTTCTTTCCAGATTTTAAGGCATAAAACCGCTGTCCTTTCTGGCAATATCCGTAGGGGTAGTCTTCGGTGTTATCAATGCCAGACTCATCTATATACACTAAGTTTTTAGGTTCTTTTGTCGCTATAATTTTCAAAAATTCAGCACGTTTTTCTTCGTTTCTTTCCTTGTATCCATATGTCTTTTTTTGCGCGTAAATCCAATTTTTTTAAGGGCTCGATAGATCGTTTGGATACTAATGTTGTTCCAAAGTTTAGCCATTTCCGATAGAGTCTTTCCTCCGTGTTCTCTGGCAAATTTGGCAAAGGTATCCCAGTCGGTAATTTTGTGATTGTAACCCCCATTTCCAAGTTTTTTTGATTGAAAGTCTCCTGTTTCTTTTCTTCTTTGCTGCCACTCCCATAAAGTAGTTCGTCCAATCTTAAATCTTGCTGCCACTGTTTCTCTGCTTTCTCCTTCGTCTAGCGCTTCCATTGCTTTTTTTCTTAAATCATAACTATATGCTGCTGGCATTCAACCTCCTTATCATCATCTACCCTTATCCTATCACATCCGGACTTTTATGGAAAGAGCTATACAAAAACGATTTCTACTAGGGTGTCACGCACTGGGATGACACCATTCTTTTTCCTGGATCCAAGTAGTCAGGGCACTGGGATGACAGCTACCCTGACAATCGTCATCCCGCTGCTTGTTAGCGGATACCGCGGCGGTATGACGTAGAGGTTATACTTTTATGCTTACCAACTTAATAAAATTCCTGGATTCCAGTGTCAGCTACTTTCATGACACCAACAGTTGATATTGGTTTGTTGCTTTACTGGCAGCTACTAGCTATGCCTCAAGTTTCCTATTCAAAACTTTCAATATTAGATCCAATTCATTTGGATTATTATACCGTATCATAACTTTACCCTTAGAATTGTTGTCATTAATTTTGATCTTTAAACCAAGTTGAGAAGATATAGCGCCTTCTATTACCGTCATATCTTGATTTCTAGTATATTTCTGTTCTTTTTGATTATTATTTTGGTGTAAGTCTTTTATCAATTTTTCAGTTTGTCTAACACTTAAGCCCTGAGAAACTATTTTTTCTGCAATATCTTCCGCATTTTCAACATTAATCAACGCTCTTGCATGGCCCATAGACAATTTTTTTTCATTGATCATCATTTTTACACTATAGGGAAGTGACAACATCCGAATCATATTGGTTATGTGGCTGCGGCTTTTGCCTATAGCTGAAGCTAATTCCTCATGTGTATAGAAGAACTCATCTATCAGTTTTCTGTAAGCTTCACCTTCTTCTATTGGATTAATATCTTGCCTTTGTATATTTTCAATAATGGATACTTCCAAGCATTCCTTGTCGCTCAGATCTTTTATGATAACCGGTGCACTATCAAGATTTGCAATCTTGCTTGCTCGCCAACGACGTTCCCCAGCTATTATTTCGTAACCATCATCATTTGAATCTTTGCGTACCACGATAGGCTGTATAATGCCACTTTTCTTTATCGAATTTGCAAGCTCTCTTAATGATTCCTCGTCAAAATGTTTCCTCGGTTGAAATTTGCTTGGGTGCAGTAATGAAATAGGCAAATACTCTTGTCGATCTTCTTTATTATCATAATTATCGCCTATGAGACCGGCAAGACCTCTGCCGAGGCGTCTATCATCCTTCATACTACGCCCTCGCTTACTAGCTTCTTCTCCTTACAACTGCTCGCGTGCTTTTTTAAAATTTCCCTTGCCAAACTTATATATGCTTGTGCACCAGGACACTTAAGATCATACACAATAGCGGGTTTTCCATGAGAAGGCGCTTCTGATAACCGTACGTTACGTGGAATAACAGTCTCATACAATGGGATGATAGTTTTGTATACTTTATCATTTAAATACTGGCAAATATCGTTTTTAATCTGTTCACTGAGTTTGTTGCGCCTGTCATACATTGTTAACACTATCCCTTCTATTGCCAAAAAAGGGTTTAGGTTATTCCTTTTTATTAGCTCCACAGTTTTAACTAAATGGCTTAATCCTTCCAGAGCAAAAAATTCACACTGAAGAGGAACAATAATAGAATTAGCAGCAGTCAAAGCATTTATGGTCAGAAGCCCAAGTGATGGAGGGCAATCGATGATTATATACTCATAATTATCGCGTATCTTCTCCAATGCGCTTTTTAGTACGAATTTTCCTCGCTCAAGTTGCGATAATTCAATTTCTGCAGCTGACAAATCAACTACTGACGAAATTAGCGATAAATTCGGAATTTCCTTTATATTGAAAATTGCCGATTCTATCAATTTATTTTCGCTGCTTAGTAGTATTTTGTATATGTTTTTTTCTTCCCTACTACGATAAGAAATCCCGAGTCCGGTGCTAGCATTTCCTTGAGGATCAAGATCTACCAATAAAGTGCTTTTTCCCACAGCAGCAAAGGCTGTCGACAAATTTATACTAGTTGTGGTTTTGCCAACTCCACCCTTTTGATTTACTATTGCAATAATCTTGCTCACGCCTTTTATCTTATGTATAAAATAATTCTATTGTATATATGCAAGAAACTTTTGCATTAGAAAATTTTTTTGTTGCTAATCACACTAAAATTAGACTGTCTTTTTTGCTTTGTGTAACACACTTTGAACCTTGTTTCCTAATTCATTCAGAGTGAATGGTTTTGGCAAAAAGTGAAAATCTTCTATATTGATGTCATCACTCTTTAAAAAAGCATCTTCTGCATACCCAGAAATAAAAATAACGTTGATACTTGGCCTATGGATCAATGCTTCTTTAACTATTTCTGGGCCGCTCACCTCTGGCATGATTACATCAGTGATTATAAGATCTATATGTTGACTTTTTTTACTGATTATTTCTAGCGCCTCGCTGCCTATGCTTGCTTCTATTACATCAAATCCTTTTCTTTTGAGTGCTTTAGAGATGAATTCCCTTACTGAATCTTCATCTTCGATTAATAAAATTATACCATTACCTTTAATTTCACTTACTACCGGTTTTTCTGTTTCTTCACTATCTTCCTCTCTATCATTTTCATCTGATATGTAAACCATGGGCAAAAATATGCTAAATTTAGTTCCATGATTTACTTTGCTAGCAACATAGATGTATCCTTCAGTTTGTTTAATAATGCCATATACAGTAGAGAGGCCAAGACCTGTACCGGAAGCAATATCTTTAGTAGAAAAAAATGGATCAAAGATCTTTTCAGTTGTATCACTCGTCATTCCACATCCAGTATCAATTACTTCAATCACAACATAATTTCCATGTTCAATCGCTTCCTTGTCTGGAGAAAACATATCCTGAGGTGTAGAATTTAATGAGTCAATCTTTTGATTAAAGGTTCGTATAGTTAATTCTCCGCCCTTTTCCATAGCAGCACTAGCATTGACTGCTAAGTTAAGTATAACTTGCTCTAATTGCCCTTGATCAGCCCTAACAGCACCCAAGTCTCTACCATAATAAATATTAAATTTTATATTTTCACCTATTAATCTTTTTATCATTTCATAAAGATTAGCTATAGTATTATTTACATCAATAATTTTTGGCTGCAAGGTCTGTCTTCTTGAGAAAGCAAGCAATTGTCTTACTAAATTTGATCCACGCTTTGCATTTTGCTGTATCTGTATTATATCTCCAAAAGATGGATCACCAGCTGAATGCTGGAGTAAAAGCAAATCGCAAAATCCTATTATCCCAGTCAATATATTGTTGAAATCATGCGCAATACCACCTGCTAACTGCCCTATAGCTTGCATCTTTTGATAATGCTCAAGCTTTATCTCTAGGTTTTTGTGTTCAGTATTGTCAATAAAATAACAAAGTATGAAGATCATTTTATTATGAAGAAACTTATTGAAATATATTTTTATGTTATTACCGCCGTTGAGCTGTACATCAAAGGACGCATTATTTATTCTATTACTCGAAAAATATTCACGTATTTTTACATGATAACTATCCAATATCAATGTAAAGATTGAATTATTATCTGACCCTGCAAGCTTTATTAGTGCCGTATTTTTCTTTACAAAGTTGCCGTTTATGTCACATTGTGCAATAGCAATTGATGAATTTGCAAAACAAGGGTGTAATTGATAATCAACAAGATTTGATTCGGTTGGTGTTATAAAGCCATATATATAGCTATGGTTGTATTTATCACAAAATATAGCAGTGCTCATATAAGCCTTGAATGGAATACCACTTATAGTAAAAAACAAAATTTCATTATCGGTTATTGTATTGTTATATTTAGATTGAGATATAAAATCACTGATTGAGCTACCTTTTTCCAGTTTTTTCAGTTCAAATATGTCTAAAAATCTTTTATTTACAGATAAAATCACTCCTTTGGCATTTGCAATGTAAGTTCCTATACTGTGTTTTTCTATTAACTCTTCATATATCTGCTCCTTGTTTATCTGTGTTGCTTTTAACACAAAATACCCATCTGGCCTTGCTATTGGCACTAATGATAAATTTAAAATCTTATTACTATTTATAGCAATTTGGGGATTATCTGGTATTGGCTCAAAGAGCAAAAGAAAGTTAGATACTCTATTCTTCTTGTTTAAGGAAATGCATACCTGTACAGAAGAGTTATTTTTTAGTGCATGATAGAGTACTTTTTTGTCTGCTTCTGAAACATCTCCTATTTCAAGAATCTTGCCTAACGTAATGTCATCATCTATATGATCTTTAAACCTTTCGTAGAACCTTGCATCAGCATAAATAATACCTTCATCTTTATGTAAAATAAGGCAAAATTCTGTATTATGATTTAGTGCATTTGCAAATATTGCATTTTGAAATTCTATAGTATTAAGTAGGTATCTGTAGCGTTTTACATTATACATCATAAAGAGAGTTGTTAGAATGCTAACTAATAAATTAATCTCTATATTAATATGCTGACTATATATATCAAAAAAGTAGAGTATCGATATTGCTACTGGTGGTAAGAGCATAATAACTGCCATCACAACAATTGACATTCCATAATTTCTTAGTATGAAATCAACCCTGTTCTCTTTTTTGTTATCTATGTATCTCTTATTCATTATTGTTACTTGGCATTGTTGTACATACGAAAATGTTCTATTATATTGATTTAATTATTATAGATTTATTAACGTCTTTGATAGATAATTATCATCCAAATCTAATTAAGTTCCTTAAATATCAGATACAACAATGTTAATAAGCTAGTAAGAGGATATTATGGAAAAACAAAAAACACAAGCATTTAAATGGTTCTGTGCACTAAGAGATAAGATCATAGAATCTTTCTTATTAATTGAAAAACAATCATCCGCAGAGCCAAAGATCGAAAAGAGAAAGTGGGATCGCCCAGGTGGTGGAGGTGGTGAATCTACAATTATTTTTGGTAATGTTTTTGAAAAAGTTGGAGTAAACGTTTCAAAAGTACACGGAAAATTTGCAGATTCAGCCATTAATGAAATTCCTGGTGCAAGTGAAAGTAACGGAGAGTTCTGGGCAAGCGGTATATCTTTAGTGTCTCATATGCAATCGCCCCTTATCCCTGCAGCACATATGAACACAAGGCTGATATATACTTCAAAACAATGGTTTGGTGGAGGAATGGATTTTACGCCAATATATAAAAATGAAGAAGATTGCAAGTATATCCATGAATCAATCAAAATGACATGTGATAGATTTGACACCGGATATTATCCAAAATTTAAAGAGCAATGTGACAATTATTTTTTCTTACAACACAGAAAAGAGCCACGTGGTATTGGTGGCATTTTCTATGATAATCTGAGTTCTGGCAACTGGGAAAACGATTTTGAGTTCACAAAAGCAGTAGGTGAAGTCTTTTTGGAAATTTATTTGCACATCATACGTAAACATATACAAAAATCTTGGACAAAAGAACAACGAGAAAATCAATTAATAAAACGTGGCAGATATGTAGAATTCAATCTGTTATACGATCGTGGCACAAGGTTTGGTTTAATGACTGACGGCAATCCAGATGCAATTATGATGTCAATGCCACCACTTGTTAAGTGGTTATAGAGAGCTGCTATTAGTAGAAAATAAATCATCATAGTTTAAAATTGTACCATGGTAGTGAGCTTTTATATAGGGGGTATAATCATGGGCATAATAGATAATTTTTTAATTAAATCTGTCAAAAACAATGATATAAAAGGTGTTAAACTGACTCTAATTCTCTATAATGCATTAAATAGTTTTAGAAAATTCTTTTCAAAGACTATGTCTCTCAAGAATACAGGATCATTTGATATAAATAATAATCAAGCTTTATAGCATTTCTCATAATAGTCCGAACAGGTCATAGGAAGGCAGAATCAACAGCACGACGAAAGGATTCGAATAGAGGAATGTTTTTCCTGGCTCTGTTTTTTATAGCAAACCAATGATGCTCAATTTTGTTGAAATCTGGAGAATAAGGCGGCAGATACAAAATTTCTGCACCAACCCCTTTAGCAAGCTCGATAATCTTATCAGACTTATGAAAAGTAGCATTGTCAAGAATGACAGTCTGTCCAGGTTCCAAGATCGGTGTCAAAAATTGCTCAAACCATCCATTAAAAACATCCATATTACAGTGGCCTTCAAAGGTTAACGGAACAACTATCTTTCTTCCACTTAAGGCTGCAACCATACTGATTCGTTGAGTTTTCTTTCCAGATTTTAAGGCATAAAACCGCTGTCCTTTCTGGCAATATCCGTAGGGGTAGTCTTCGGTGTTATCAATGCCAGACTCATCTATATACACTAAGTTTTTAGGTTCTTTTGTCGCTATAATTTTCAAAAATTCAGCACGTTTTTCTTCGTTTCTTTCCTTGTATCCATATGTCTTTTTTTGCGCGTAAATCCAATTTTTTTAAGGGCTCGATAGATCGTTTGGATACTAACGTTGTTCCAAAGTTTAGCCATTTCCGATAGAGTCTTTCCTCCGTGTTCTCTGGCAAATTTGGCAAAGGTATCCCAGTCGGTAATTTTGTGATTGTAACCCCCATTTCCAAGTTTTTTTGATTGAAAGTCTCCTGTTTCTTTTCTTCTTTGCTGCCACTCCCATAAAGTAGTTCGTCCAATCTTAAATCTTGCTGCCACTGTTTCTCTGCTTTCTCCTTCGTCTAGCGCTTCCATTGCTTTTTTTCTTAAATCATAACTATATGCTGCTGGCATTCAACCTCCTTATCATCATCTACCCTTATCCTATCACATCCAGACTTTTATGGAAAGAGCTATAAATCAGGCTTTAGGACATGCTACAGATCACAAAATAATGGAATTGCTGATTAATCGTGGAGCTGATATCCACTCAATAGATGAGAATGGAAAGAATGTTATAATTCGTGTT
Source organism: Wolbachia endosymbiont (group A) of Andrena fulva (assembly GCF_964026815.1). Taxonomy (NCBI): domain Bacteria; kingdom Pseudomonadati; phylum Pseudomonadota; class Alphaproteobacteria; order Rickettsiales; family Anaplasmataceae; genus Wolbachia; species Wolbachia endosymbiont (group A) of Andrena fulva. The sequence continues at coordinate 632,324 of NZ_OZ034701.1, read as the reverse complement.
ATTGAGAGTTTAGCAGAATCAAAAAATCTAAAATTGGATAGTGAGAAAAACTTACCAGCAGAGATAATTCTTCACCCCACAGTTTCCTTTTTACTAGGAAAAGGCGCAGAGTATTATTCTACAGATGATTTGAATGTTGAAGCTATACAACAAAAACCTCCTAGAACCTCTGAATATGAGCCAATAACTATGTACGCTGAGGTGAACAACAATGTAATACCACCTCAAAAACCTCCTAGAACTTTTGAGTATAAGCCAAAGAGCACTAATTATGATGCTTTGCCTTCAAAAGAGCCAATTTACGCTGAGGTGTATGATGCTAAGGTTAGTAACTCATTAGGGGAGAATGGTTATTTGAGTGTATCAGAAGAATCTATTTATGCTGAAATATATGATTCACATAAAAAATCCACTGAAAATTTATCATTGGAAGATAGTGGTTATTTGAGTATATCAGAAGAACCTATTTATTGCACTATAGATGATCTTTCAGAACAAAAAAGCCTACTAGCCTAAAACAGAAAGAGCCAGAACAGTCGTCAGAACCTATTTATGCTAGGGTAGATTTGTCCAAGAAAAGAGCAGAAAGAAAAGCAAAAGACATAAAAGCTAATTCTGGAACTTGCCATGGGTTAGTGCAAGATAAAGTGAATGATTGGCAAGTGAAGCTAAATGAGCTAAGTGCTAATAAGTCGATAAGTCAGCAACAGACTAATGATCAAAAAATTAAGACCAAGGCTGGCTTTAGTGTAGAAGAAATAAGGCAGAAATATGAGCGTAGAGATTCTGGCTACGATTCTGGCTATGATTCCGATACAAAAGTTGAACAACAATTAGAATTAGCTCCTAAATCTGAGATAGGTTCAGTGAGTATTGAGCATGGAGTAATAGGAGGCTGTCGATATAAGCATACGCGTCAAGTTAAGAGATTGTGAGCAAATTTAGAGAGGTTAAAGTGGATACTCTAGCCCTTCTACGTTTGTCTTTTAATGAAAATCGCGACCAAGTTATAGTGAGTTTTTTAAGAAATACTTTTAAACTATTAATCTTGGTTAATACTAAAAATAACTCTCTAACCCGTCTTTTTAGCTCAATAAATGCCTTTGTTAAGCTAAGTTCTGTATTCTTTTTCACTTCTGTGCAACCAACTATGCCGTGAAATATAAGAATTGCGCACAATTTAGCATATAGTTCACATAATACTCTGCATGGCTTTCCTTTTAGCTTATCAAGTCTGATATGGCTTTTATACAATTTAAATAATAACTCAATTTGCCACCTTACTCTGTAAATCGTTAATACTTGCTCAGCACTAATTTTATTTTCTGGAACATTAGTTATAAATATTGACCAGTTCAACAATTTTTGATTTCTTTTAGAGGATGTATATCCCTGCGATCTTGCTAATCTATTAGCTTTCCTTCTTCTGGCTATAGACTGTTCTTCAGTTAGTTTCTGACATATAATTCTTACTCTAATTTTTGCTTCTTTTCCTAACAATACCTCGTTTTCTAAAAATAACTTATCCTCTAAACATTCTAATAACTCCATTTTTTGATTTGTTTCTACATCATATACGTTGGTATCGGATTTATAACGACTTATGAAATAAGCTCCTATTTCATTGATTTGTTTAAAAGAACTTGGCACAAAATAACCGAGATCAGATATTAGCAAATCATTGCTTGATATATTACTTAAATGTTTCCTATATCCCTGGTCTGATCTTATTCCCTCCGTTAAATTAAGTTGGTCTATTATCTGATTCATGTAATCGAAAACTAATTGTAACTTTATTCCAGACTTAGTATTGCTTTCATAGCCACTGTAGCTAGTACCATAACCTTTATACATCTCTTCCATACTGTTAGGTAGAGTAATATAGCTACTGTCCAATAATTTAACACTATTAAATTGCTGTAAGATTTTGCAATCAACTTGCAAGATATTTTTAAAGAGAACCACAGATTCATTATACATCCTTTTCATAAATTCCACTGCTTCTTCAGTAAATCTAAAATCCAAACCTTGTTTTGTTATATCTATCGAGTCCTCGTTTAGTAATTGACACATTGTTTCTACGCTACAATTATCAACTCCTATATTACCCAAGACCATGGCTTTTACGAATGATGAACCTTTTAGCTTTCTCTTTCTTTTTATAAACCTTGTTGTAATTGAGATTTTCTCTGCTTTTTCATTAAAAAATTCTTTGAGCTTTTTTGATAAGCAAGTTATTTTATTCATTGGTTCTCTCACTAAAAGTATATCTGGGAGAACTTATACCTTATTATTCTATCTCTTTCATACCTTTATTTCCTTAACTTGACGCGTATGGTCGATATAAGATTACTGATATATCCCTCTAACTATGTGATTCAAAATAATTGAATTGACTTTATATATGTAATCGATATAACCTAGTTAGATTCAAGTTGACTCTTTCGTCTAGTGGTTAGGACACCACCCTTTCACGGTGGTAACACGGGTTCAAATCCCGTAAGAGTCACTCAAGTAGAATATAATTAAAGTTTTGAATGGGAAAAATTAGGCTCTATGTTGAAGAAGCTTTATCACAAGGCGTGAGTTTAGCACTTAATCCACAACAAAGTCACTATATTTGCAATGTAATGCGGCTTAAGAAGTATGATAATCTCTCTCTTTTTAATGGAAAAGATGGAGAATGGTTAGGAGAAGTAGTTAATATATCGCGTAAATTGACAGAAGTTACACCCAAAGAATGCACTAAACAACAGCAATATGAGGAAAATTTATACCTGTATTGTGCCATGGTAAAAAGTGCTGCTTTGAACAACATAGTAAGACAGGCAACTGAAATGGGAGTAATCTGCATTCAATTTATTTCAACGGAACGTACAGTGGTAAAAAATATTAACCTAAGTAGAGCAAAATTACAAGCAATCGAAGCAGCGGAACAATCAGGTAGGATAAGTATACCAGAGATTTTGCCTCCTATTAACTTTTGTGAGTTACCTGATTCCCAGAGTAAAAATTTTGTTTTGTGTGATGAAACAGGTAAAGCTGACAAAGTGCTGAAAGGCAAAAAAAATGTTGCTATTATTGTTGGCCCTGAAGGTGGTTTTTCATCTTATGAACTTGATCTTGCCGATAAGTTTTGTCAAAAATTGAGTCTAGGAAAAAGAATTTTAAGGGTCGATACTGCTGTAGTTGCTGCACTCACTTTCACCAATTGGTGTAGCTAGATTTTTAAATATGACTAAGGTTTGGGTCATAAAGAAATCTGGTTCAGTGTTGCGCGCACAAAAACCCTGTAGACTTTCTACGAAGCAGTCTGTTGTTAAAGAGGAGCTAATAAAAAACATATTCTAAGATAATATTAAATCTCATATTATATTTTTTCTAAAGTAAACAAATGAATCTTGCATTTTGCCTGAGTTATTGATACTCTGAGTAAAGAAGTCGGGGCGTAGCGCAGCCTGGTAGCGCATTTGGTTTGGGACCAAAGGGTCGGGAGTTCAAATCTCTCCGCCCCGATGTTAGTACGATTGTAAAAACGCTGCAATATAAGAGCAATCTCCATCAGTAAGCAAGTAGCTGACACTGGAATGACATCATTTACCATGTAAATTGTGGCATATTATATTTTAACGCTCAAGTTTATAAAATAATTGACAATGTTAATTTTCTAATTTATAAATAGATTTTGAAATGATTACCGAAGGAGGTATAGAGTTTGATAGAAGTATCAGTCCATTATGGTGATGTAGACAGAGCTCTTCCAGTATTGAAAAAAACAATTCAAAAGGAAGGAAGAGGGTTGAAAATGAAAAAACAATATCATGAAAAAAAATCAGAAAAAAGAGCTAAAAAGAAAGCTGAAGCTAAAAAAAAGAGGTACCAACAAGAGTGCAGAAGGCAGCGTTATGGTTGGTAGTTTGTACTCAGGTTAATAGTTTATCATTGGTTATTTTATGAATATTCACGAATATCAAGCGAAAGAAGTTTTGCATAAATTTAATGTCCCAGTGCCAAAAGGTTTTGTTGCTACATCTGCGGAAGAAGTAAAGACTCAAGTAAGTCAATTAAAATCTGACGTGTTTGTAGTTAAAGCTCAAATTCATGCAGGTGGTAGGGGTAAAGCCGGTGGCGTAAAGCTAGCAAAGTCAGTTGAAGAAGCTCAACAGTTTGTAAAGGACATGATTGGTATGACTTTAGTTACTCATCAAACAGGGCCAAGCGGGCAGCAAGTAAGAAAAGTGTACGTTGAAGAAGGCTCAAGCATTAAGAAAGAGTATTATTTAAGCCTGGTAATCGACCCGAAGCTCAGTAGGCCAATATTCATATTTTCCTCAGAAGGTGGAATGGACATTGAAGAAGTGGCAAAAAATTCTCCTGCAAAAATTGTGAAATTTGATATTGATTCTGCTACAAGTTTTGATAGCAGCAAGTTAAGCAGCAGTTTTGATTTGAGTCCAGAACAAATAGAAAAAATAACAAATGTTGCAAAAAATATATATGATGCGTTTATTGCAACTGATGCGAGCCAAATTGAAATTAATCCACTGGTTGAAACAAACTCTGGAGATTTTATTGCGCTCGATGCGAAAATTAATTTCGATGACAATGCTTTATATCGTCACCCAGAAATTATGGAACTTCGTGATTATGATGAAGAAGTGAAAGAAGAGATAGAGGCTTCAAAATATGGGCTCAGTTACATCAAAATGGATGGCAGTATTGGTTGCATGGTAAACGGTGCAGGTCTTGCTATGGCAACAATGGATATAATAAAATACTACGGAGCAGAGCCTGCTAACTTTTTGGATGTTGGTGGTGGAGCGAGTAAAGAAACTGTAACTGAAGCATTTAAAATCATATTGTCTGATAGCAACGTAAAAGGAATTCTGGTTAACATATTTGGTGGTATAATGCGTTGCGATATTATCGCAAGTGGAATTGTTGCGGCTGCAAAAGAAATGAGCATTAAAGTTCCTCTAGTGGTTAGATTATCAGGTACTAATTTTGAAGAAGGAAAAAAAATCTTAGAAGAGTCAGGATTAAATATTATTGCTGCAGATGAACTGGGTGATGCTGCACAAAAGATAGTAAAAGAGGTAAAATAAAGCATGTCCGTTTTAGTAAACAAAGATACAAGATTAATATGCCAGGGTTTTACTGGTGCACAAGGCACATTTCATTCAGAGCAAGCAATTGATTACGGAACGAAAATGGTGGGAGGTGTAACTCCTGGAAAGGGTGGTAGCACTCACCTTAATTTACCGGTTTTTAATACTGTAGCAGAAGCCAAAGAAAAAACCGGTGCAAATGCTACAGTTATATATGTACCTGCTAAATTTGCTGCTGCTGCAATACTTGAAGCAATAGATGCAAAAATAGAATTGATAATTTGTATTACAGAGGGCATTCCTATACTTGATATGGTGAAAGTTAAGCGTGCGCTTATCGGCTCAAAAAGTCGATTGATTGGTCCCAACTGTCCGGGAATTATTACACCTGAAGAATGCAAAATAGGAATTATGCCTGGCCATATCCATAAGCATGGACACATAGGAATTATGTCTCGCTCCGGAACTTTAACTTACGAGGCAGTAGCACAAACAACCGCTGTTGGTCTTGGTCAATCCACGTGTATCGGAATTGGGGGGGATCCAATTCATGGTATGACATTTGTTGACTGTATGGAGCTCTTTTTAAAAGATGACGATACTCATGGTATTGTAGTTATTGGTGAAATAGGTGGAAACGAAGAAGAAGATGTATCACATTTTGTGAAAACAGAAAAAACTAAAAAGCCAATCGTTGGTTTTGTAGCAGGCCAAACGGCACCTCCAGGAAGACGTATGGGACACGCTGGAGCAATCATCTCCTCCAGCGGTGGAAGTGCTGGTGCAAAACTAGAAGTTATGCGGAGTGCCGGGATCGCAATTGCTGAAACCCCTGCAGTAATTGGTAAGAAGGTATTGGAAGTAATGCATCACTAGAATTAGGGTCACAAAAACCCTATATCACCGGTCATGAATACGTTATTTGTCCATTCGATTAATAACTTGCCTCCTGGTAAATTTACTGAAGTCTGTTGGGCAACCAGATATCCACGTAGTGTGGATGCAACAAGTGCTGCACAGGCTGCACTACCGCATGATGCAGTAATGCCTGTACCTCTTTCCCAAACTCTTAAAGCTATTTCTCCAGACTTTTCAACTTGTGCAATACTAACATTAATTTTCCGAGGAAATAATGCGTGATTTTCTAGCTTTGGTCCTAAATTTCGCAATGGTATTTCACTTATGTTATCAACAAAAAAAACTATGTGAGGATTGCCAATATTTACTGCAACAGGATCTTTTAGCATTTCAAGCTCTATAGGTAAGTGAAGAGTGTCACACTCAGTAGACAAGGGAATTTCATGCCATTTTAGCAAAGGTTTACCCATGTTAACCTTTATGGATTTATCACCCACTTTAAAACACTCTAAAATGCGTTTGCTTGTTAGCTCAATAATGGAGTATTCAGCACCTTTTTCTGACATTATCAAATATCCAACACAGCGTGCTGCGTTTCCGCACATTTCAGCTCGACTGCCATCAGCATTATAGATATGCATAAAACAGTCTGCAGCATTAGACATTGTTATAATTATCACTTGATCACAACTGCTTTGATCAGCAATTTGTCTATGGTTCCAGTCTAAATTGTTTGTTGAACGTGAGTCTATGATAACAAAATTGTTACCAGTGCCGTGCATTTTGATAAAATTTTCAGAATTTTGGCCACTCATCATAAAAAAATATTTCTTCTATTGGTCTTCTTTTCTTCTTACTTGTTTCAGCACCCTCTTCTTCGTAACCAACCGCTATCACTGACATTACGTTAAAGTCATTGGGTATATTGAACTCTTTCACTATTTTATCTCTATCAAATCCACCCATTTGATGGGCCATTAAGTTCATAACTGCAGCTTGTAACATAAGTCCATAATTTGCTGCACCAGTATCATGATTAGCCCAAAGATTTTCTCCTTTACCTTGTTTACGGAAGTTTTTAGCACTTAAAGATATGATTAACACTTGTGCATCTTTTGCCCATTTTTGATTAGATTCATCAAGGCAATTTAGCAGCTTTTCCCATGCGCTTTGATTGTTCTGTTTGTTGCATATTACGTATCTCCAGGGTTCATCACCAAAACATGAGGGAGTCAGCCTTACAGCTTCCATTAAAATATCCATGTCTTCCTGAGATATTGCTCTTGTAGGATCGTATGAACGTCCGCTGTGTCTTGCTTTCATCAACGATAATAGATCTTGTTTACTCATCATTTTTAATTTAATAGTGCATAAATAATGCATTGTAGCACAATATAAGCAAAATTTAAATTGCAAAACCTCTCATACACATATATTACATTTAATAAGTTATTTTTATTGGGAAGGTATGTTTATAACACAATCTAGCAGCAGATCAACACTGGCTGAAATATTGTCTTGCGTTTTACTTTTATTCTTGATGGCTCAAATAAGCATACCATTGCAGCCTGTGCCTATCACATTGCAAACTTTAGGAGTAATGCTTATTGGGCTTAAATTTAACCGCAGAACAGCATTCTATTCTGTGCTTACATATCTATCACTTGGTGCAGCAGGATTGCCTGTTCTTGCGAATTTTTCTGGTGGTTATCACGCTCTTCTTGGACCAACCGGTGGATATTTAATTGGCTGTTTAGCTGCTGTTATGGTAATGAGCAAAGTAAATGAATTACTGAACTCTAAGTATAAATCATTTGTATGTAATTCTTTAAGTTGTCTGGCTGGTACAGTTACAATCTTTATTTGTGGTGTTAGTTGGCTTGCTGTTTACTTGGGTCTGGAACAAGCAATAATGGTGGGTGTTTTACCATTTATCCTTCCTGGTTTGATAAAAATTTTTCTACTTGTAGCAGCTTTGCAATATTTGAAAAAATGATAAAATTTCGCCCTCATCATTTTATGTGCACCCTCGCGTTTCGGGGATATGGGTATTCTCAGGGTTTTGTAGAAAATTATAAAAGGATAGCAAGCAAAGTAATTAGTACTCAAATCGAAGTAGTTGGTAACCTTGATAATATCTGTAGTGCTTGTCCAAATCAGACTAAACAAGGTAAATGCACCACACAAGCTAAAGTTTTAGAGCTAGATAGAAGGCATATGGAAATTTTAGGAATTAAAATTGGCGAGACTTTGACCTGGAGTGAAGCGGTAGAAAAGATTAGGGAGAAAATGTCTTTAGAGAAATTCGAGTACGCATGTGAGGGGTGCAACTGGCAGCCATATGGAATATGTAAAAATGCCCTTTTAAATCTACAAAGGTAGTTGACAAAATGTTAAGATAAATTGAAGCATTTTTGTGGAAATAAAGCGAAATATGGAAGACAAAAGATAAATGCATTCTGAAAGGCTACACAGCATGTTCGTCCCGCTAATTAATAATATCTTTATTATTGTATGAGATAGGTAATTTAGCATTTATGAATTTGTAATGTGTTGCATATAGCTCAAAGAAATAAGGTTTACTGGTTACACGCTGCAGCCAATGCCACAACACTAGGACCTATGTTTATCTGCATGTTAATTTGCGTTGTGATTTTATGGAGGTCTTCTGTTACCTATGCTAGTGAAAATTTGGAGATACAGAAGGCCTTTGATAGTGTTGTCAAGCATATAAAAGCTGATAAAAAATATAAAGATCTTGATGTTATTGAGAGAAAAAGTGATAAATTTAACATCAAAATTGCGCAGAATTCTGGCAAGAGTTTTGACATATACTCTACTTTAAAAAAAGCAAAAGATTCCTTTGAATCAGGAGATAATGAAACAGCTATTTCTCTCCTTAATCAGATCATTGCAAAGTTTCCTTATCATAAAAATGCTTTAATTGGATTGGGAAATATTTATTACGCTAATAAAGAATACAAAAAAGCTGTAGAGATTTACACAAGACTGTTAAAAGAACACCCTAGTAACCCTTACATATTAAAAAATTTTCTGACGATAATCTCACAATATGATCCTGATCTGGCGTTGAGTGAAATGTTAAAATTGTATGATATACATAAAAATTATGCTCCTTTATTAGCAAATTTAGGTCTGATCTATATGAAAAAGGAGGATTATGTAAAAGGTAAAGAGTATATGATAACTGCTATTTCCCTCGATGAAAACAATATTTTTTATACTTATAATTTAGCTGTTATTCTAGATAAACTTTCAGATTTTCAAAATGCTACAATATTCTACTTAAAGTTGTTAAACATGGCTACAACTTCGAAAGATGTGAGTGAAAAAATACCTTTATACAAAGTGACAGCAAGACTAAAATTTATAAAACTTCACAGCACGCACTCAAAGATTTCATAAAAGCTTATAGCTTACCTAAAGCTAATTTATCGTATCTGTTCAAGGGAGTGGCTAATGTGCAAATATTGAAGCAAAGTGTGTGACACACAGCTGTACGAACATTTGTTTGCAAAGGTAATTTGCACAACAAATGCATAACTGTACGAACATTGTGATTTTGGCCCATCAGGAGGGTGTCATCCCAGTGCTTGACACTGGGATCCAGGAATTTTATTAAGTTGGCGAGCATAAAAATAGCTGTTTTATGTAAAAATACAACGTTTTAATGATTATGAAAAAGCTGGATTCCAGTGTCAAGCACTGGAATGACACCATTCTTTTTTCTGGATCACAGTGGGCTTTGTTGCATCGCTCTTCGGATAGTAGGTAACGCACAATAAATTTATGAAGCTATCTCAAATTTAGCCATACCAATATCAGTGAACTTATTGAGCAAATAGCATTTAACAAGTAGTTCCTTCTCTCTATTTGTCTCAGATTTATTCCTAAAACTAAACCCGAATGTTTGTTTCAGTCGCGAGAAAAAACTTTCTATATAAGATCTTTTTCCATAACTCATCTCTTTTTTCCACTTCTTTATACCATCTTCATCATATGACTTTATGAGCTTGACTGCAGAATTTCTCTCAGCCATATAGTCTAACTTTGGATGCTCTGCTGCGTTGTTTTTCGGAGGAATTTTCGTTTTTATACCATATTGATTACACAGCTTATAGAGCTTTTCTCTGTCATATGCCCTATCTGCATATAGTACTTTTATGACATACTGAAAATCGACTTCTTTTAGCAAATCACAAGCTCCATAGTGATCAGCCGTTACTGTATTTTACAGCTATGGCTTTTTTGCTGTTTGTATTCAACATTACATGCAATTTTCTTGTCTGTTCATAGCTGCGATACTTTCTATCTTCGCTATTTTCTTTGCTATGACCAGGAGTGTTGTTGTATATACTAATTCCTGTACTGTCTATAGCAATTTCGATATCTTCCATATTATTTTCTGCAATCATTGATCTTAATATTGAGTTTCTTAAACCTTCTTGATGATTGTGAATAGCTGATAACTTGCAAATTTTTCCCAATTTGCTCAAGGTATCCTGCTATAAACCCAACTGTTTGCCTCAGGCCTATTCTAAATAAACAAGTTATTATGTGCACCAAAATTACAACTTTATCGCTATAAATATTGTTGCCACCTGGTATTTTTGGACCATTCTCGTACCACTTTTCTATGGCTTCGTTGATATAATGAAAAATATTTCCTCTTTTTTCTAGAAATTTGTTATATTCGCTATGGTTACTGACCCTCATTTTTTGTGGCATATTTTTTCTTTCAAGGTTAAATGGCTATTTTATAATGAATTTTGTCAGTAGCCACCAGATTTTTTCAGTTGCTATGCAACAAAGCCCACTGGGATCCAGCCTATTTCATCACGAACATTGTTTTTGACATATGCTCCTAGAATCTTTTGTCCATTACATGATTTGTAAGTATTTGTATATCTGGATCCCAGTGGGCTTTGTTGCATCGCTAGCTATGATGGATTAAAGATAAAAAAGATAGGGAATATCAGTAGCTTATTATTCTGGTATTTATAACAAGAACGGTCAATGAATACCTAAATTTGAGTAAAAGAAATTTCACTACCATTTATCAATCCGGCTAAAATTCAAGAATTTCAATGCTTTAGCTATTTTCAATAGAATTAAATTTATTAATATAAATAACAAATTACTATTCTTAAATTTGATCAGATTGATTGCAAAAAAACAAGATTTTCAATAGGTTGCTTATAATCCTAACTATAGTTAGCCTTTCATAAGTAGCGATGCAACAAAGCCATCCCAGTGTCAAGCACTGGGATGACATCGGAGAGTAAGTTGTTGTGTTTTTTTTAGTAAGTTGCTCAATTGTCACTGATTCATTTTCTCTAAAGTCACCTACCATAGTTCTTCTTAATTTTGTAATATGTCCAAAACAATTTAATGCAATTCCAAGATCACGAGCAATTGATCTTACATATACACCACTACCGCATATCATAGAAAAATTTGCACTATTATTTATCTTACTATTACCCACAAATATAAATGTACTTATAAATAAAGTATTACAATATTAAAGTTTGCAAATATTGAGGGTATAAAAATGGCAAACGAGAGTAATGAATGGGCTAAAAATGAATTTGGAGATGCTGTACTTGGAGATAAAAGATTAACTGACCGATTAGTAAAGATTGCTGATAGTTTGATAAGTTTACCTGAAAGCTCAATTAATGAGGCATGCGGAAGTTGGTCAGAAGCAAAAGCAGCATACCGTTTTTTTCAAAATGAGAATGTAAAAGAAAGTGATATTTTAGCTACACATATTAATAAGACGGTTGAGAGAACAAAAGCTCACAAGAGGGTTCTTGTCATTCAAGATACCAGTTACATTGTATATAATAACCATAAAAAAACAAGCGGATTAGCAAATTTGTCCAGTTATGATACTGCAAAAGGTATTATAATGCATACAGCTCTTGCCGTTAGTATAGAAGGTTTGGTACTAGGGATACTAGATCAAAAAGTTTATTCAAGACCTGAAGAAACTGAGAACCTTAAAAAAAAGAGCGATCGCATTGAAGATAAAGAAAGCGTAAAGTGGTTGGAAACTTTAAGAAAAACAAATAATATTATTGATCCAACTCAAACTGAGACTACAACTGTATGCGATAGAGAAGCAGATATATATGACTTTTTTGAGCTTGCACATAATCTTAATTCGGCAGTGCTAGTTAGAGCATGCAGAGATAGAGCAGTAAATAGAAAATCTCGATATCCTGAAAAAGGTGAGCAGAAGTTATGGGCATTTATTAAATCCTCTCATTGTGCAGGTACGGTAGAAGTTGAAGTTCCTGTAAAAGATAATAAGCCAAAAAGAACAGCACGTTTGGAAGTTAGATTTGGAAAGTTTATGATGAATCCATCTAAGAATAATATTAGGCATAAGACGGAAGAACTACCTAAATTACCACTTTATGCAGTTTATGTTGTTGAGAAAACTCCCCTTCCCTTAAAAAAAACCGCTAGAATGGATGCTATTAACGAATCTTTCAGTTAATACTTTCGATGAAGCTGTTGAAAAAATTAGTTGGTATTGCCTTAGATGGAAAATAGAGATATTACATAAAATTTTAAATTCGGTCTCAAAGTTGAAGAATGTAGGCTTGGAATAGCAGAAAGACTAATGAGATATCTAACAGTTATGAGTATTATTGCTTGGAGGATCTTCTTTATTACATCAATTGCAAGAGCTAACCCAACATTACCATGTACTACCTTATTAGCTGAAGAAGAATGGAAAGTTTTATACGTTAAAATACACAGAAAACCATGTCCAAGTGTAGTTCCCAACATAAAAGAAGCTGTTTCATGAACTTGGAGGCCATTTAGCAAGAAAAAATGACCCAAAACCAGGACCAATTACTCTTTGGAAAGGATATAAACGTCTCTTTGATTTAGCAGAAGGATGGCGACTTGCTCACGAACCTCATATTTGTGGGTAATAGTAAGATTTGATATGCTGCCAACACTTATGTTCAAATTAAAAATGTCATTTATGATACTAGCCACTTCACGCTTTGAGTTTTTGTAAAATCCGCTGAGTGCTGCAATTATAGACTTAACCCTTGGACCAAATGTATCTGGCGTAACACCTTCTGGTAACTTGCTACTTTTTCTTTTTCTGCATCTCCAACAACGACCATGTTCCAATTACTACATAAGGCCTAATTTCCGGAAGATCAACTTTTTGGTGAACATAAGGTTTTTCGCATATTACAAGCTCTCCTCCGCATTCGCAAATATTAGGCAACTCTATTTTTACTACTTTATCCGCTTCCATTGTGGCATGAAAATTTCCTTTATGCCCAACCTGATCGCCAACATTCCTTTCGCTTTTTGGCTTGTCCTTTTTTATTTTGTATAGCTCTTTTGAGCTGGGCAGGGATGAGTTTTTTGAATTTAAACCGAGCCTTTCCTTTAATTCAGCGTTCTCTATCTTTAAAGCTTTATTTTCTGCTTTTAAGTTTTCTATCTCTGCTTTCAGTTTTTCTATTTTTTGCTGTAAATTTTTGCAAAGTTCTAAAAGGTTTACCACATTAGTTATCTAAGTGAGGAAAGTCACCTCTCCCCACTCGACTTCGAAACCGGACTTATGACTTTCACCACATCCGGCTTCTCTCTAACTTGGTGTTTGTCATACACACTCCTATGTAAATAATGTTCGGTAGAAGCTGTAGCTTTACTCCTCTCGTTTGAGTTTTATTACTACAACTCCCCCTAAAGAACCGTGCTTGCAGATTTCCCGCACACGGCTCATCAATATTAGTTTTCACAGTCGTCCCTCTTATGCATATAAAGAAAAATGTATTTTTGGCTTTGGTAATGGATTTACTTCTACGTAGTGTACAAACTGTTCCCAGGTCATACTCTTTTTCTGACTACGCCGATTTATCCATTTAAATGCTAGCTTTCTTACTGATGTGTAAAATTGTTTCAAACACCAATAATTTCCGCTAATACCAAAGTAGTTATAGTGTCCTGTTAATTTAGCCTTCAGTACTTGCCACCAATCTTTAAGTCGAATACTTCCGCGGACTATTTTCAACCACTCCTTGATTTCTTTTAGTTTTCTGGCTAGATTTAACTTAGAGGTTTTATGTCCCATCATTAATCTACCACGACGACTTTTTGCACCATAGTGCGTAAACCCCAGAAAATTGAAACTTTCCGTCCTTCGTTTCTCTCTTATCGCTCGTTGCCACTCCCTCTTGCCAAACTTTACTACTCTGGTCTTGTTTTCAGATACTTCCAACCCAAATTTATTTAGCCTTTGTTTCAGTAATTCCAGAAATTCTTCCGCGTCTACCTTACTTTCGCAACAAACCACAAAATCATCGCAAAACCTTATTACTTGTATATATCCTCTGGATCTTGGTTTAAATTTCTTTTCTATCCATAAATCCAACACATAATGTAAGTATATATTTGCTAATACAGGACTTACTATACCGCCTTGTGGTGTACCTTGTTTTGTTGCTTCATAATTTCCAGCTTCGACTATCCCTGCCTTGAGAAACCGCTTTACTAACCACAGCAAATTTGGGTCAGTTATTCGTTCCCTTAGACACCTCATTAGCCATTTATGCTGTATATTATCGTAGAACTTCTTGATATCCACTTCTACAATGTAGTTTATTGGCTTGTACATAACTGCTTTATCTAGTGCATTTACCGCTTGATGACAGTTTCTTCCTGGTCGAAATCCATATGAGCTGTCCAGAAAGTTTGCCTCGTAAATATTTTCTAATATCTTCTTCAGCATAATCTGTACTAATTTATCCTCGGTCGATGGTATTCCGAGTCCGCGTTTCTCTTTACTTCCAGCTTTCGGTATATATACCCTCTTTACTGGTTGTGGTTGATATTGCTTCCTCTTCATACTTTCTACTAGCACTTCGAGTTTCTCATTCAGATTTTCTCCGTATGATTCCACTGTTATCTGGTCTACTCCACAAGCCTTGTTACGCTTCAGTTCTTTATAACATCTCGCAAGATTCTCTGTATTTATCAGATGGACTAACGATGTGAATTTTAGTCGCTTATCTTGCTTTGCTCTTACTGCTATCTGGTTTAGTTTATATCGCATGTTATTCCTACCTCCGTTGTATTGGCATAGCAATCCCTATTCCAGTTACTATATTGCTGATCGCTTCCCCTTGTACGTGGCTTTCCCACATTCTGAGTACTATCAATCAGTCCGACTTCCCCTGCATCTTCCGCTAGTTCTTGCCTTTGTTGACTTGTTCCAACGTACCTTAATAGGAATGCATGGGATCTCCCAAGTTCACTTGAAGTCCATTTCAATACATGGCACGGTCTCAGATCCCGATAGAGTGAGTGATAACTTGCCTTTACGTTATCCTTCATGCTGTCTTCCATGGCCATGAACATGTCGACCTCTATGTCTTCAGGTATTTCGGGACTCCACTCCTTCACTTCCGTTGTGCCCTGCATTGTCCATCCCACTAGCTCTATTACACTCGTTACCTCATGCAACATAGTGGTCTGTTCCAAACTGTTGGCTAGACTTTGTTTGTGTTGGATTTTCACCAACTGTTCTCCAAGCACTTCTTGGCGCACCATGAGGCTTAACCCCAAAAGTGACTATAGAGTTAGTTTCAGAGGCTAACTTAGACGCTTTTTGAGTAGAAGCATAAAAACTATTCAAATCACCTATAAAATGGTCTGAAGGCAGAATTAACATTATCTCGTTTTCATTGCAGAGAAGCGCAGCAATTAATATTGCCGCTGCTGTTCCAATTTTCACTGGTTCGAAAATCACTTTATATTCTTGCAGCGCATGTAATTCCTCCATCACTAATGACTCGTACTGTATATTTGTAGAAATTATGGGCGGCATATAATCGCTTTTTAGCCTCAACAAAGTGTTGTGAAACATAGTGTTCTGACTAAATATTTTCTGAAATTGCTTTGGCTTAGATAAAGGCCAAAGTCTGCTACCACTACCACCACACAATATTACAGGGCGCATTTAGTTAAGATACTAATTATTTAATTAACATCTTATACTGAGGGCAAAATGCATGCAAGTTTTTGTTGTGGAATAGTTAATAAAGAAAGTAAACGTTGATTTAAAGTAATGGTTGATTATTGTGGTATACGTGATGGAGCGCTTGCGCCTGCCTGTCTTTCTTGTGTTATTTTATCAGCATGGTTGCTCAATTTCTCCTGAGCAATAGCCTTTTTTCCAGACTCAGCTATGCTTTCATTATTTAAGCTTTTTCCAACACCTGGTTCTCTAGATTTATCTATACTTTCACTACTTTTATTTGACGGCTTCTCTAAGTCTTTTTCAATACCTGGCCTCCTGGCGTTAAGCTCATCCCATGTGCCCACTATACTAAGTAGCTTATGATCCTTTTGCTCCGGTTTTAGCCTTTCTCCACCTTTAATAACATTAAAGTCACTTTTTGCTTCTTCCCAACATCCTTTCAATTGGTGTTTCCACATAGTGAAGTAAGCATCACCATACTTCTTCTTATCTGCTACAAATAATAAAATTGGAGCCTTAAGTATGGTAGCTCCCATATCCACTAAATTTTTTACTGCCATTGCAGGAGTAAATAAAAGATAACCAAAAGACTTTGCAATTGGGTTTTGTTTGCTTATTAAATGCTCCCCTAACTTTATAGGAAGAGAGGTCAACAATTTAGTACAAACTTTAGCCAAGCTTGTAGCAAAAACGATAGGAACAGATATAAGACTTTTATCTAGCTCTAGATTACCATCCTGATCTCTAATTTCTGAAAAATGGGTGCTTAGCTTCTTGTAATTACTAGTGTATAATAATTCTCCATTTCTTCCTTTTTCATCAACAACTTCCTGAACTTTACCTTCTTTATTTTTTACCTCTTTAGTTAGCACAGAAGAGTTAGTTAATTCAAACGGATATTGAGGATTCTTAGTTTTTTGAGCTTCGAAAATTGGCACGTGTTTTTTCAAATCCATTCTCGAAAAGCCTAATGGCTCAAAATATGACTTATGCAACTCATTTATCGGAATTTGCTTACCCTGATTGTCTATATAATTGATAGTAAAATAAGATCTATCATTATCTTTATCTTTGGTAACTAAAGATAATCTGAAACTTGGTTGTTCTCCATTCTCATCTTTTTGACCATACAAAAGTTTATAGGTTGGATTTTTATCTTTATCTAGTATAGCATTTCCATGCATATCCCTGTTTTCTATGATTTTAGCAGACTGTACAATTTGATCATAATTTTTTGGATACTGGCATTTCCTTCCGTCATACATCATTACCTTTCTAAGGTCTTCGACGTAAACTTGAGATTCAGGTGAAGTAAGCAGACCTTTTGCTTTAAGTGTAAGATCTATTGCTCCCTTTTTTAATGCTTCAAACATATTGTCAAACCAAAATCGCTATAATGCTATAGTTCAATAATAAAACTAGTACACTAATAATATATTAACACAGCACCGGTGATTTTACAAGAAAATATGCCTGTAGAAGATAAAGATTGTAAAAGCGAGGGTTATATAAGTAATGCTTGATAAGTACTTTATGCATGTAATTGTAAAAATCCTCAAAGGTACGCTGTGTATATAATCTTCGCATACTACCTGCATTCCAAGAACTGCGTGCCAAAAAATGCAAAACAACAATACAACAAAAAATAAAAGCTCTAGAGGGTGATTAATAAATTTTTCACTAAAAGACAAAGAGCTATCAGTATAAAATGTGCAAGAAAATGAATAGATAAACCAAGGAAACAGGAACAGTAAAATTACCGCAGAAACACGCTGAACCCACCAATGATGTACTGAATTTCCAGACTGACTCATATAAACATAAATAAAAAAGCCATAGTAGAAAGAAGTAGCGTTACTGTCAGCAGTATAGCACTCCTTGAAACGCCAGTAATTTCTAAATTAAGCCCAGCATCCCACAATAAATGACGAATACCATTAAGAAAATGATATACAAAACTTATAAAACATAAGACATAAGCTAATTTAGCAACAGGAGTGAATAATAATGCATTTAAGTACCTTACTATAAGTAACTCAGGAAAGTAAACATGTAATATGAAATACCAAGAAAGTATCATTAATAAAAGGAATAGCAAGATACCAGTCAATCTATGCATAATAGAGAAAAAACTAGTAACTTGTACTTTATATATTTGTAAATGTGGAGAAAGAGGTCTATCACTCATAAAATTCCGTTATCGGGAAATTAAAATAAAGTAGAAGTAAAGACAGCAGTATAGCACATAACAACACCATCATTAAAAATGGTAAATTATGTGCAAAGCCTAAGGAGGTAATCCAGCTGCAGATTCCCCTACTGCTACCTTGTTACGACTTCACCCCAGTCACCGATCCCACTTTAAATAACTCCCTCCTTGCGGTTAGGTCGTTAGCTTCGAGTGAAACCAATTCCCATGGCGTGACGGGCAGTGTGTACAAGACCCGAGAACGTATTCACCGTGGCGTGCTGATCCACGATTACTAGCGATTCCAACTTCATGCACTCGAGTTGCAGAGTACAATCCGAACTGAGATGGCTTTTAAGGGATTAGCTTAGCCTCGCGACTTTGCAGCCCATTGTAGCCACCATTGTAGCACGTGTGTAGCCCACTCCATAAGGGCCATGATGACTTGACATCATCCCCACCTTCCTCCAGTTTATCACTGGCAGTTTCCTTAAAGTCCCCAGCATTACCTGATGGTAACTAAGGATGAGGGTTGCGCTCGTTGCGGGACTTAACCCAACATCTCACGACACGAGCTGACGACAGCCATGCAACACCTGTGTGAAACCCGGCCGAACCGACCCTATCCCTTCGAATAGGTATAATTTCCATGTCAAGGAGTGGTAAGGTTTTTCGCGTTGCATCGAATTAAACCACATGCTCCACCGCTTGTGCGGGTCCCCGTCAATTCCTTTGAGTTTTAATCTTGCGACCGTAGTCCCCAGGCGGAATGTTTAACGCGTTAGCTGTAATACAGAAAGTAAAACTTCCCATATTTAACATTCATCGTTTACAGCGTGGACTACCAGGGTATCTAATCCTGTTTGCTCCCCACGCCTTCGCGCCTCAGCGTCAGATTTGAACCAGATAGACGCCTTCGCCACTGGTGTTCCTCCTAATATTTACGAATTTCACCTCTACACTAGGAATTCCTCTATCCTCTTTCAATCTCTAGATTAGCAGTTTTAAAAGCAATTCCAAGGTTGAGCCTTGGGATTTCACTTTTAACTTACTAATCCGCCTACGCGCCCTTTACGCCCAATAATTCCGAATAACGCTAGCCCTCTCCGTATTACCGCGGCTGCTGGCACGGAGTTAGCCAGGACTTCTTCTGTGAGTACCGTCATTATCTTCCTCACTAAAAGAGCTTTACAACCCAAAGGCCTTCTTCACTCATGCGGCATGGCTGGATCAGGCTTTCGCCCATTGTCCAATATTCCCCACTGCTGCCTCCCGTAGGAGTCTGGACCGTATCTCAGTTCCAGTGTGGCTGATCATCCTCTCAGATCAGCTATAGATCATTGCCTTGGTAGGCTATTACTCCACCAACTAGCTAATCTAATATAGGCTCATCTAATAGCAATAAATTTTTCCCCCGTAGGGCGTATACGGTATTAGTTGCCGTTTCCAACAATTATTCCGTACTACTAGGTAGATTCCTATACATTACTCACCCGTCTGCCACTAAGTTATACCATAGCAAGCTACAATATAACTCCGTTCGACTTGCATGTGTTAGGCCTGCCGCCAGCGTTCATTCTGAGCCAGGATCAAACTCTCAAATTTAGACTTCAACCTATAAAAGGTTGAGGGTACATCGGATAAATCCGACAAAAAATAATTTAGCTTAATACTGCTGTCTTTATTTCTACTTTAGAAATATTTTAATCTCCAACTATTCAAACAACTTTAAGAATATTATTATGTGATATAATCACTATGTCAATATGTTTTTGCAAATCAAAAGCATTAATGTATAAATATATGACTATTCAGAATATTACCATGAAAAAATACATCTTTCTGCTTGCACTCGCGCCAATGTTAGTTGGCATTACACTATACTTATTGCGCAACATTGATAACACAAAACAATCTATAACTGCAGGTGACAAGTTTTACGAAGTATTATTCTTAAAAAAAGATAATAAGCCGCTGCTAGAAGAAATAGATTCAAATTGGGAGTATTTAACAAATTTTGAACGCGCATTCAATCATATCTCAGATTCAATGCCAACAGACACAGCATCTATTTATAATGATTTGGCAGATGATAAAGATGCTCCTAATGTTTTGCGTGAGTTAGCACAATATTTAGAAGTAATGAGCTTACTTCACTCCAACGGTGAAAAAATAAATAAAGACAAAATTGATAATTTAGAATCAAGCACAGTATACCCTTATTCAAGCCAAGAAGCCATCGCTATAGTAAAGATACACAATAACGACGTTAAGGGTGCAACTGAAATATTGCGTTCCCTATTAAATGATAGAAAATGCCCTATCCTAATCAAAGCTAATGCACAAGAATTACTCAGGATATATGGGAGTTAACTCATTGGACTTTTTGCATAGCTTTTGGCAGCGCATCGGATGAAACGAAAAAACTTACTTGACACCCTTCGCCAGCGCCCTTATCATGATAGTGAAGCTATTGTATTTGCTTTCGCCAATCTGCAGATTAAAAGGTAAGGATTACTTAATGTATCGGCGTCTTATGTTCAATTTTTTGCAGTATATAGATACTGTATGTCTTTACAAAACTTCATCTACATCTAGATTTTTATCTAAATAAGCTGAACGCGCTTATAAAGCGTTACAAGACATCAAAAAATGCCAATACTCGACAGAGATAGTAAAAGACTAGCTAACTCGGGGATTCTTTGTCTTTTTTTCTGCTTAGTAAATTTCTTAAACATTTGCAGCGTAAGTTAGTTGCAATTAAAAGCAGCTTAATCTTGCTTGTCAAGCGTTTAAAACATAAAAAACGCCAATATTTTAAAGCGGATAATAACCCCAGGGCTTCTTTTGCCTTTTTTTTCATTTGGTAAATTTCTTAATATTTATGGCTAAAGATTGCACGAATGTTGCAATTATAGCATTTCTCATAATAGTCCGAACAGGTCATAGGAAGGCAGAATCAACAGCACGACGAAAGGATTCGAATAGAGGAATGTTTTTCCTGGCTCTGTTTTTTATAGCAAACCAATGATGCTCAATTTTGTTGAAATCTGGAGAATAAGGCGGCAGATACAAAATTTCTGCACCAACCCCTTTAGCAAGCTCGATAATCTTATCAGACTTATGAAAAGTAGCATTGTCAAGAATGACAGTCTGTCCAGGTTCCAAGATCGGTGTCAAAAATTGCTCAAACCATCCATTAAAAACATCCATATTACAGTGGCCTTCAAAGGTTAACGGAACAACTATCTTTCTTCCACTTAAGGCTGCAACCATACTGATTCGTTGAGTTTTCTTTCCAGATTTTAAGGCATAAAACCGCTGTCCTTTCTGGCAATATCCGTAGGGGTAGTCTTCGGTGTTATCAATGCCAGACTCATCTATATACACTAAGTTTTTAGGTTCTTTTGTCGCTATAATTTTCAAAAATTCAGCACGTTTTTCTTCGTTTCTTTCCTTGTATCCATATGTCTTTTTTTGCGCGTAAATCCAATTTTTTTAAGGGCTCGATAGATCGTTTGGATACTAACGTTGTTCCAAAGTTTAGCCATTTCCGATAGAGTCTTTCCTCCGTGTTCTCTGGCAAATTTGGCAAAGGTATCCCAGTCGGTAATTTTGTGATTGTAACCCCCATTTCCAAGTTTTTTTGATTGAAAGTCTCCTGTTTCTTTTCTTCTTTGCTGCCACTCCCATAAAGTAGTTCGTCCAATCTTAAATCTTGCTGCCACTGTTTCTCTGCTTTCTCCTTCGTCTAGCGCTTCCATTGCTTTTTTTCTTAAATCATAACTATATGCTGCTGGCATTCAACCTCCTTATCATCATCTACCCTTATCCTATCACATCCGGACTTTTATGGAAAGAGCTATAATAGGCTATACTCACGGCATAGGTGGGCCAATGATCACAATAGTGATAATAGGTGCAGCTTTGCTTGCGATATTTGGCAGAATGCCATGGCCAGCGCTTTTTGCACTCGGTGCATTTACTGCTGTGTTTTTTGGCGCTCCTGTAGTCGTTTCAAAAATAACACCAGGAGGTGTGATTTGTGAAGACGGTGCAGTAAAGAATCATCCATAGAAATTATTGGAGGCATAAACGTAGTTTTCTTTACTTGAAAGTGGTCAAGCTGACCACTTTCAGTGTCTATGAATACCTAATAAATTCTCTTTCTGTAATCATATCAGTTAAAGTTTAGATTCCAGCGTCACGCGCTGGAATGACAAGGCTTATCGTCATGCCGCCGCATACCGTCATACCGCGATTCATTCGCGGTATCTCATCAGCTAACAAGCAGCGGAATAACGGTTGTCGTTTAGCTATGAATATTAAGAAATTTACCAAATGAAAAAAAAGGCAAAAGAAGCCCCGTGGTTGGCTAATTACTTACATTATACTTTCAAGTATGGCGTTTTTTTATTCTAAACGCTTAATAACCGCAATTCAGCTGCTTTTAAGCCGCAACTAATCTAAATTATAAACATTAAGAAATTTACTGAGCGAAAAAAAAGGCAAAGAAACCCTAGGGTGGCTAGCATTCAAATTCTCCCTTGTCAATTTGACGTTTTTTGCTGTCTTAAACGCTTTGTAAGCGCGTTTCAGCTTATATAGGTAGAAACCTAGAAGTTTTATAAAGACATGAGGTGCACATAGTGCAAAAATTAAGCATGATTTACGCCAAATACATTAAGTTTTTTGTCATTAATCCACTGCAGAGATTGCGAAGATAAATAAATAGCTTCAGTTTCATGATAAGGGGACTGGCGAAGTTTGTAAAGTAACTTTTGCATTTAATTTAAAGTAAAAAAAACAGAAATGTTTTGGTTTGAGGTTTAATTGCCGGAATTTACAATTGGGAGTTGCCTGTATGAGCTTTGAAAGAGGTACTATTCATTTGATAATTCAAAAAACTTGAAAGAATAAAGATAGCTATTGAAATTATCTTGATTTACATCAGTTATCCAAGTTTGACATTGAATACTTAACACTTCCTCCATTAACGCCTTTCTGTAATGTTTATCCAGATGAGACATTATATCATCAAGTAGAAGAAGTGGTGCCTCATTGTAATGAATACACCTTGCTTTTACACTGGATAAAATAATAGAAAGCAGTAATAACTTTTGTTCTCCAGTGGAGCACAGATTTATTGGTACGTTTCTTTTTTGACAAAAAACCCGAAAATTATCGTTATGCACACCAAAGGTTACTCTACCAGTCAATGAATCTTTTTCTCTGTTTTCCTTTAGACGATTCTGAAAATATTCTGCAGTATCGTCCAAAGTTAGCTGGCTGCTGAATTTCAAACTTGCCTTCGGAAAAAACTCACTGGAATGGTTATCAATTGTGTCTTGTAGTGTCTTTAAAACAGACGATCGCATACGTAAAATACTAACTGCATTAACGGCCATTATGTTTTCAAGACTAGAGAGCCAATTTTCGTCCAAGGTGTTCTCTCTCAACAGTTTACTTCGCTCACGTTTAGCTTTTCTGTGTTTCATGTAGCAGCAAGTGTAATTTTCCTCAAACAGTGAGACTATACGGTCTAAAAATTTTAATCTGTCACTTGGAGAATTAAGAAGAACATAGTCCATTTGTGGAATCAGCCATATTACATTGGATATCTTATACAGAGATGAATAACTCGATTGCGTTTTTCCATCAATTTGTATTAGTTTCTTATCAAAACTCTTTGCGATACCAATTGAATTAAAATCCGTTCCATTAAAAAAATCATAGTGCACTACCCAATCTTCATTACTGAATCTATTTTGTATCTCACTGGCTTTTGCTTTTTTCATTCCATTGCTTTTAGCAAGCAACGAGATTGCTTCAAGTATATTAGTTTTACCAATACCGTTTTTGCCAGTTATTACAACTGAGCTATCATCTGAATCCAGTTCAAAGTTTGAGTGGCTACGAAAATTATGTAATTTCAGCTTTTTTATGTAGCAATGGGTAGCCATTAACCTATTCTTTAGTTTATATTCTCTTTACTTCTTCCAGAACCTCATCAACATGTCCACTAACTTTTACATTTTTCCAGATCTTCACTATTTTACCTTTTTTATCTATTAAAAAAGTAGTGCGTTCTATTCCCATATACTTTTTGCCAAACATACTTTTCTCTACCCAAACACCATATTTTCCCAACATTTCAGCATTCTCATCAGAAACTAAAGAAAACGGCAGAGAATATTTTGCTTTGAAGTTAGTGTGACATCTAACACTATCTTTTGATACACCAATTATCACTGTGTCAAGGAAAGAAAAATCATCTATTTTATCTCTAAAGCCTTTTGCCTCCATTGTACAACCCGGAGTATCGTCTTTAGGATAAAAATAAAGAACTACATTTTTTTTATCAAAAAATTCACTCAGTGATAAATTTTCACCAGAATCTGTTGGTAAGCTAAAATCGGGTGCATTATTTCCTACTGCTAATTCCATACCTTGCTCCATTAATAACACTTCTATCTATAGTAGTATATTGTAGTCAGAGTATCAAATTTTATATATAGCTAACAGATAAGATTCTTGATGGGGGCTTATTGATGAATTTCTGCCTACCTTCTCGGCTTGCCGCTTTTGATAAAGTGTGGTTTTCGTCTGATGTAAGGCCATATCAAATAGATCCTATTAAAAATCAATCGAATCTTCACATGTTTGTTCTTCATAAAAGAAGTTCAATGTTATCGTAGTACCAAGTTTTGCTTCACTTTTAATGTCAAAAGTTCCACCCATTAACTCTACTAATTTCTTGCTTAGCGGCAATCCGATGCCCGTACCTTCGTTTCTATACCCCGAATCTGCTTGGCCAAAAACAGACATAACTTTATATATGTCCTGCTGCATTATCCCTATTCCATTGTCATGAAACTCAATAGTTAATAAGTTTTTTTCTATATTTTCTTTTACCACCATTCTTATTAAACCACCCTTTGGGGTAAATTTGATTGAGTTTGATAATAAATTTATTATAACTTGTTTCATTCTCTTAGGATCTGCAATAACTAATAATTGCTTATTAGGTATCTCTTTTTTTAAATTAATCTCAGTTTCTCTTAATTTAGGTAATAGCATATTTATGCATGAATCCATTATTTTGTTCAGGTTAAACTTCACTTTTTCTACTGTTAAACTACTTGATTCAGCTTTAGAAAAATCGAGCACATCGTTAATTAAAGCAAGTAAATGCGTCCCTGCATTATATATATCGTCTGCATACTCCTTGTATTGAGAGTTATCCATTGAACCTAAAGTTTCATTTTTGATCAACTCTGCAAATCCAATAATAGCATTAAGAGGTGTGCGTAACTCATGTGTAACGCCTGCAAAAAACTTTAGCTTGTTTGCATTTTCTTGCTCTAATGCCTCTTTTATCTGCTGTAATTCAATGTTAGTTTTATGTTGCTTGGCCAGCATTTTGGTATTAGAAAAGTGCAAATAGAACATTATTAATATTAAAATTATTAATAATAAGCCTAAAAATAGGCCATATGCTATAACATAAGAATTATTGTAGCTTCGAAGAATCTTCAAAAAAAACGACGGTTTAGCGCTATTTTCATGGAATATAGGGAAAATAGAAGTTAATGTATTTCCTGTAGTATAAAATATTTCTTGGTTACTTAATAGTTTATCAATTTCATCGTTTGTAAGTAACTGTTCATAATCATAATCTTGAGTGTTAAAATTACTGAATATTATTCTGCCGTTTTGATCATACAGTATTAAGCTGAAATCCTTTACTTTGCTCACTGATTGTAATAATTCAGCACGTAGTTTTACTAGTTGGTTTATGTAGTCAAAATTTTTGTATTTAATGTGATGCTTTTCTATTAGTAAATAATGGTATTTTTTTATTATGCCATTTTCCAGTACGCTTTTTAAGTTTACACTTGAATCACGGTAAGAAGAAAGGAAATTACTCCTTAGTAAATAATTACAATATATCACACTGAATAAAATCATAAAAATTGATGAGAATAATGCGATAACTTTTGTGTATTTGTTTTTCCCCAGTGCAGAAAACATTAATTTACCTATCTTATACATATCCTTACTCATTGCGAAACAACGGCTTTTATGTTATTAATAATAAAATTTAGCATATAATATTTTATGACAATTTCTCCTATTTTGCCAGTTTATTCTCCTGTTAATATAAATTTTTCTCATGGCAAAGGTATCTACCTATATGATGTTGATGGTGAGCGCTACGTAGATTTTCACTCCGGAATAGCCGTTAGTAGCTTAGGTCACACTAATTCGCGATTAATTAGTGCTCTTAAATTGCAAGGAGAAAAATTATGGCATATATCAAATACCTATAATATACCTGCTGCCAATAATTTTGCAGAAAAATTAATAAACAATAGTTTCGCTGACACTGTATTTTTCTCAAATTCTGGATCAGAGACAGTAGAATGTGGACTTAAGATTGCTAGGATCTATCAAAATGGAAAAGGCAATAAAAATCGTCACAGAATTTTAACATTTCATGGTGCATTTCATGGAAGAACCTTTTTAACTTGTGCTACAAACGATAAACAGAAATTTTCTGAATTACTAAATCCCTACATTGATTGGTGTGATAACATCGAGCCCAATATTGAGAGCGTAAAGAAAGCAATTTCAAGTGGTATAGGCGTTATATTAATAGAACCAACACAAGGGCAAGGTGGTATCAAAGTAATGAATGAAGTCTTTATGAAAGAACTAAGAAGGCTGTGTGATGAAAATGACATATTGTTATTTTTTGATTGCGTACAATGCGGTGCTGGTAGGACAGGAAAATTATTCGCATACGAACATATAGGAGTGGAACCTGATATATGTGCTCTTGCAAAGGGAATAGGCGGGGGGTTTCCGCTGGGGGCTTGTCTTGCAACTGAAAAGGCTGCTAAATATATGGCAGTTGGTATGCACGGTTCCACTTTTGGTGGCAATCCGCTTGCAACCTCAGTAGGTAATGCTGTGCTCGAAGAATTGCTCAGCCCCGGCTTTTTGAAAAATGTTGAAATTAGAGGTAAATACTTAAAAAATAAACTAGAAGACTTAGCAAGTAAATTTCCAATAATAGAGGAAGTAAGAGGGAAAGGGTTAATGCTTGGAATAAAAGTGAAAGCAGACAATCAAAAGTTTGCAGAAGAGTTAAGTCATCGCGGCTTGCTTACTGTTGGGGTAACATCAGATAACGTTGTGAGAATTTTACCTCCACTCATTATCACTGAAAAAGAGATTGATGAAGGCATCGAGATTTTGACTCAATATTTATCTGAGAAATCTTCTGATTAGATACTTGCATTAATATGAACGACAATCTGGTATGCTTAGGAATTATTACCTCTCCTCACGGAATTAAAGGAGCTGTTAAAGTAAAAACCTTTACTGAAAAGCCTGAAAATATCTCCTTATATGGTAAGCTAATAAGTGGTGATGAGAATTATAAAATAGACTCAGTATCCGTCATAGGTGATAATTTAGTAATAGCTACAATAAGCGGAGTAAATTCCCGTAATGAAGCAGAGCTTTTAAGGAATAAGAAGCTATATATAGAAAGAAGCAAGTTACCAGAGCTAAATGATGAGGATGAATTTTACCAAAGTGACCTTGTAGATATGGAAGTAAGGCTGAAAAGTAATGAATTATATGGCTATGTAAAATCTGTGTATAATTTCGGCTCAGGGGATATATTAGAAATTTTAGTTATCAGCACAAAAAAACGTATTATGCTGTCTTTCACTAAAGAGATATTTCCACATATAAATATAAAGGGGAGGTATATAGTATTAAATATACCAGAATTTATTGACTAATAAAGACTTTGATATTTATATAAAGCTATTTATAATTGTAAGATCAAACTGAAAATGTAATTATGGCAGAAAGAGCTAACGATATTAGACCAGGTCAGGTGTTGGAACATAACGGCGGATTATTTTTGGTTGTAGGTATTATGCATACTCAACCTGGTAAAGGTGGTGCATACATACAAGCCGAAATGAAAAACATCAAAACCGGAGCAAAACACTATGAAAGATTTCGTTCTGATGCAACAATCAGAAGGGCAATTTTAGATGAAGAGGAATATGTTTACCTTTTCACTGAAGGAAACATTGTAAATCTTATGCATCCAAGTAATTACGAGCAAATCACTATAAATTTGGACTTATTGGGAGAAAAAAAAATTTATTTACAGGATAACATGAAAATTAAAGTTGTAGCTTATCAAGACAAAATAATTTCTGCGCATGTGCCTGATTATGTTACACTTGCTGTGAAAGAAACAGAGTCTGTTATTAAAGGACAAACTGCTACTGCTTCTTATAAGCCTGCAATTTTGGAAAACGGAATGCGCGTTAACGTGCCTCAGTTTATAAAAGAAGAGGATAAAATTGTAGTATATACTCCAGATGACAGCTATTATGAAAGAGTGAAAGAGTAAAAAGAAGAATGTCCATCTCATCACCACGAATTAATGTGATGCTTGATTCTGTGCGTAATGCTTCCAGGCAGCTTATGCGCGATTTTAATGAATTGCAAATTTCTAATGTTAAATCAGCAGACTTTATTAATAAAACTTATTCAAAATCCAAGCAAACCATATACGATTGCTTGCACGACTACAAACGAGACTATGGGTTTATTTCCGAAGATGATACTGATCAAGAAGTAAAAGATGACACTTATACCTGGTTTATTATGCCTATAGAGGGCAGGGAGAACTTTTCCAGTTGTATGGTTTATTTTGCAGTATCAGTCTGTCTCATTCATAAAAATAAAGTTGTGGCGGCTGTAATTGATGCTCCGGCTCTTAGAGAAACTTTTTGGGCAGAAGAAAAGAAAGGTGCTTTTCTTGAGGATTTTAGATCTCGTCATATAAAAATGCGAGTGAAAAGCCGTGAAGGGGGTCTAATAGATGTAAGTGGTAATTTATTAAATAAATTGCTGCCTGGTAATAGTAATGTACGCTCCATAGGTTCAACAATTTTAGGCTTTGCATACCTTGCAGCAGGAAGGCACAGAGGAACAGTTTACTCTGGAGTTAACAAATATAAAGCCTTGCTCGGTAGACTTTTTCTGCAAGAAAGCGGTGGAAGGCTAACGGAAGACAACGGGCTAATCATTGCTGGAGATATAAAACTATAGCTAAAGTAATTTATGTTTACCTACAATTTGATAAGCGTAAAACTCGTCATTCCGCTACTTGTTAGCGGAATCCATGCTGAGATACCGCGAATAAATCGCGGTATGACGTAGGGCTGTACTAGCTATAGCATAAACAGGCTAAAGGGATAGACAATTTTTCGAAAACTTTTACAAGAGATTCTGTTAAATGCTCTATCATTTCATCTGTATGATAAGGTGTAGGGGTAATACGGAAACGCTCAGTTCCTCTTGGAACTGTCGGGTAATTTATATGTTGAACGTATATTCCATACTCATCAAATAATAATTTTGATGCTTTTTTGGATAACTCTGGGTCGCCAATTATTATTGGAATTATATGAGTTTCTGTTGGAATGAAGTTAATTCCTGCATTTCTCAGCGAGTTTTTTACTTTTTCAACGACTTGCTTTTGCTTTTCCCTTTCAATGTTGCTCGATTTTAGGTGCTCAACGCTTGCCTTTGCTGCCGCTGCTAAAACAGGCGACATAGCAGTGGTAAAAATAAATCCTGGAGCGGAACTTCTTATTACATCTACCAAGCTCTTTGAAGACGCTATATACCCACCCATCACTCCAAAAGCCTTCGATAGTGTACCTTGAATAACGGTTATTCTATCCATCAGACCTTCTCTTTCTGCAATTCCGCCACCATGTGAACCATACATGCCAACTGCGTGCACCTCATCCAAATAGGTAATTGCATTATGTTGATCTGCAAGATCACATATCGCTTCAAGCGGCGCTATATCGCCATCCATTGAATATACGGATTCAAGCGCTATTATTTTTGGTGTCTTTTTGTCTATAGACTTGAGTAACTGCTCTAGATGATTAACATTATTGTGTTTAAATATATGTTTTGGCCTTTTTCCTGATTTTATGCCTTCTATCATCGAAGAATGGTTCTTCTCATCTGAAAAAATTACTACGCCAGGAATAACAGACGATAAAGTGCTAAGTGTTGTCTGGTTAGCAAGGTAGCCACAAGCAAAAGTTAAAGCAGCCTCTTTTTTATGCAAACAAGCTAAGGATTTTTCAAGTTCGACAACCTCTTTTGTTGTACCAGATATATTTCTTGTTCCTCCAGCGCCAATAGATGAATTTTGGATAGCGGCAATTACACTCTCATTTTGTGACATTCCCAAATAGTTATTACTGCACCAGACTATTACTTCCCTATTTCTTTCATAGTCCATAATGTGGGGAAGCCTACCTGGCAATGACGCAAAGTGCGTAAATTCACGGTAGCGCCCCTCATCTTTTATATCTTTTATTTTATTCAAGAATATTTCTTCGTAGTTTACCAAGTCCTTATTTACCGATAATTAACATAATTATAATAAATTATTAAATGGTAAACTACAATATTTATTCCTTATTGTGCTGTTAGTTCAGCTGTTTTAACAGTTTCAACATTGCTGTTTTCAACTGAGCTTTTAGGTGTGCAGTAGTATATAACTGCAGCAGCAACCAGACAACAAGCTCCAACTGCTATTCCTGCAGCTAGCATTTCCCAAATAAACTGTAATAGCTACTCCTGAAACAACTCCAGCTACTGCTAACGTCCATGTAGCTACGGTAGGCCACTTACTCTTTTGCGTATTTTGTGCTGCAGTAATACTTCCATTTCCTGGATTATTAGGCAGCTTGCCATTGGTTTGAGTATCATTCACCTGCTCAGATTTGTTGTTAGCTACTGAAGGTATTAGTGTTGGCTTCAGTGCCGGTGTTGTTTGTGGTGTCGGCTCTGGCGTAGGTGTTGGAATTGGGTTCGGCGTTGGCGCCGGCGTAGGTGTTGGAATTGGATCTTCCTCTGAAAGCCTATGACCGTCAATATCATCCTGTGCCCCAGTGCCAATAGCATTGCGAGTTCTATCATTAAGTGCACCATTCTTATACAAATCTGTAAGTACTTTTACTATATTTTGCAATTCTTCTGGACTTGCTTCGTTGATCACATTCAAATTAAAGGTAATGCAACCATTAGAGGCAGGAAGTTGGATTTCCGATATTCCATTGTTAAGAAACTCCTGTACCGTAAGCTTAAGCGGAGTAAAATCCTCTCTACCATGCTTGTTGAAAATTTCAATGACATTGAGGGAAGCAAGCTGTTGACTACTTAAAACTGCAGATTGCAAATTCTGTGCATTTCTTGTTTTGACAGTAATATTTCTTTCATGCGCAACTGTCAATGGAGTATAGCCAAAACTATCTCGTACCCTAATAGATTGAGGAGAATGCGTGTTATCTTCTGGAGGTGGAGAAACTTTAACAAACTCGTTATCACTACCGTCAGTAACATCCTTATCACTCACAAGACTATCTACTTTTTTAGGTATAGTTACTGCTGCATTAGCAGAGGCTTCTGTATCTTCAACATCACCACTCGCAGAACTCTGTGGTGAAAGTGGTGGTGAATCTGGCTGCTCATCGCCGCTTTGAACATCATTCACTTGTCCAGAGTTTTCGCTAGCTACCATATTGTCATTAATATTTTCAGCCGTAGACACGTTGCCGACATCTGGAGAAACGCTAGATGATGGTACTAAAATTTCTGATCGTATATCTTGTGAAACATCCTCACTAACAGGAGCTGCTTGACTACTTGTAGTAGCACTAACATCATTTACTGATGATGCAGCAGTCTTAGCATTCATTTCAATGTTGCTGATCTTTTCTGTAAGCAATTCTTTAGCTTCTGTGAGTCTTTTCTTCTGATTAATTCTTATGTTCTTCTTAGCAAGATCTAGACCTCTAGTGTTCTCCTTCTTTGTAAGTTCAGTATTTACTTGGTTTAGGGCTTTCTTCAAAACAAGCTTATCATCATTGCTTTCTAGGAAATTCTTCATCCGCTTAACATCGTAGATAACATCAATAAACAATCCCTGCTTTATACTTTTTTTATTTTTAGACATTTTACCTCTCCTATAATTATTACCTATAGCTTCTTCTATTGAAGCCTCTTCATTGTTCATAATATTTTTTCCTTTGTCAACATTTTCTTGTGGCTGCTTACTGCCAGCACTTTCAAGTCCTGGATTTTCTGATTGATTGTTATCTTCTTCATTCACTACTTGACTTGAAGTTGCAGTTTCATTTACTAAGTTACTATTTGATCGTACATTATCCTTAAGAAAATTTAGTATTTCTGTACGATTCCGCTCCTCAGCCTTCATTCCATCTGGATACTGCGATATACAAACTCTTCCCTCCTTATATTTTTCATAAGCATTTTGTACGTATTGTATGATTTTTTCAGTTATAACAGCACCTTTCTCTACAAACAATTTTACTCTTTCTAGATTACCTAATTTAATGGCTTCTTTAAATTGATCTTTACTAGTCTTCATAAGAAACGTTAATACGCTTAAATGAGCTTGCTTTTTATCTTCCCTACAAATTTTACAAGCATCTCGTGCGCATTGTATGATTTCTCCAGATATAACAGTACCTTTGTCTACATACGATTTTATTTTTTTCAGATCACCTTGTTCAATGGCCTTTTTAAATAGCTGTTCATTATGAATATCCACAAGAAACGTTAATACGCTTGAATGAGCTTGCTTTTTATCTTCCTCACATTTTTCATAAACACCTCGTGCGTATTGTATGGCTTTTTCAGTTATAACAGCATCCTTACTCACAAGCAATTCTATTACTTCCAGATTACCTGCTCCAATGGCTTTGTTAACTTCCTCCTTACCAATTTTTGCTCTCTCTTCAAGAAATAACTTAACTATCTTCAAGCGATTATTTTGAATAGCTACACTTAAAGGACTCTCACGATGACTATTTTTAGCATTAACATCCTTACCCTTCGCAAGAAGTCTTTTAGCCCTGTCAATATTACCTTCCTTAGCAGCATGATGCAAAAGCCCTCCTGGGTGTAACACGTTAAGAAGGAATAATTTAGTTCCTGAAGCTACCATGTCTAAAAATGTCTTACCAGATTTATCTTTAATTTCCTCATTAGCTCCCTCTTTTAAAAGCAACCTTACTATTTCATCCTTATTGGAAGCAGCAGCATAATGTAGAGCTGTTTTGCCATCGCTATCTTGAGTGTCAATCTTAGCACCACTTTCAACAAGCAACATTACCATTTTATTAACATTTTGAATGTCACCATAAGAGGAAACGGTATAATGTAAAGCTGTTTTGTTATTCCTATCTTGAATATTAACATTAGCGTCATTTTTAATAAGTGAGTTTACTAAATCATAATCGCCTTTTTCTACAGCATAGTGCAAAAGTTTTGATGATATAGCAGGATCTCTACTCTCAGTATCTTCAAATCTATTTAGTATCGCTTCCACGCATTCCTGATTGCCAATTGACGACGCCCTTTTAAGTTTTTCACATATATTATTCCAAGAGAGTACACGACTTTGTTTTTCTTCTAAAAATTCTAATAAAGCTTTAATATACCCCTGTCCACCAGCACCAAGAAGTAGCCTATCCAAATCTTCATCTTGCGTGAATAATATACCTTCGTGCATCTTTGCACATTTTTCCACAAGCGTATCATTAGCAGCAATGGCCAGCAGTACAAGCTCTTTCACTGTATTATTATAGTTACCCTTTTTATAATTCGACAGCACCGTGTACATAGGCTTAGTCAAATTAAGTTATTGAGAGCAAAAACTCTTAAAATTACCACGATTCAAGTCAGCGATAAACCTATCATTCTTCTTATCTTCTCTTATATTATTTATAACTTCATCCAAATCCGTATAATCACCATTTTTTGCTTTATTTATACTATCTACCAATTCATCAAAGGCTAAACTTTTAGGAATGATATCAAATGAATTATCAACATCTGAATCCACCTCTGCTGGCGAACCTGCAACAACCGCATTATCGGCACCTTTAAAATACTTATTGATATCATCTAGTAAACTTTCTCTACCAGTTTTTAACTGCTCGGGAATGGTAAGTGTTACTTTACCTTCTTCATACTCTACCTTACCATTCTGAGATTTAAGCGTGAACTCTAAAATAGCATCAAGCCTGCATATTTCTATATTTGTATCCTGTTGCTTAACAGGCATACTTGGACAATACTGAATATTTAGGGAATCTTGGCTATTACATATAATACTTATCTTTCTATCGTTAGCGTCAGACAATTGTAGGTTATGCTCAAAAAATATAGGAAAGAGCTGCATGAACAAAGAGCCGTCATACCCGGCTTGATTGCAATTAGTAATTAACTCTTTCAGTATATGATCATCTGGAACTTCTGCCTTAGCATGCTTAAACATTTCTATTAGAACATGCTTTGCAACTTGGCGTTTATTACTTTGAAGCTCTTGATTATACCTATCGCACAACTGGCCAACAAAATCTTTACTTATGGTTTTACCATTGATTATAAAATTCATTCTAGGTAAGTCTTTATAAGCTTGCTTACCAGAATTCGCATCAGCATTATTTTTGTCTGCCCTTACTTGACTGAGCAAAGATTGCGTTAGCTGGAATTCTAATGTAGTCGCTCTGTTGGTATTTTGTTCTTCTTCAGCCTCTGAACAATTACCTGAATCCCCAGAATTTTTCGTACTTTTAACTTTATTTTCTTTTGCAGCATCTGCTGCTGGTGGCATGAGCCCACCAAGTAAACTCCAAGTCATGTTTTCCCCTACTAAAACAACTTAACTAAAGTATAGCATTAAACAGAAATCTTGCCAAGCAAATTATTCAGTCTCTTAGCAAACAGGCTTGCATTGTCCATCTCTTCGCCTTCCACGATGCAAGCTTGGTAAAACAATAAGTGAACCATGTCCTCCAATGTTGGGTTTTCACCACTTTCAGCATAAGATTTCATTATACTCTTTATTACAGGATGCTTAGTGTTAATTTCCAGCACCTTTGGCGTGCGGTAATTTAGCTGCTTTTGTTCACGCAAAAAACGCTCCATGCGAAGATCCATAGCACCTTCATCAACCGCTAGGCATACGGGACTATCAGTCAATTTTTTGGAAATTTTTACGCTTTTTACTGAATCTCCAAGCACTGTGGTAAAATATTGCAATATAGTTTCCTCAGTTTTTTCTTCATTCGATTTGTTTTCTTCATTTTTCTTATCTTCTTCTGAAGAGAATTTTTCCAAATCAACATCAGCGCGAGTCACAGACTTAAACTTTTGATCTTTATATTCATGAATTACACTAGTCCAGAAATCATCCACTGGATCAACGAACAGAAGAACCTCCAGCCCTTTACTGACGAACCCCTCAAGTTGCGGACTGTTTTTCACTGAATCGAGGCTATTTCCGGTGAGATAATAGATATGTTCCTGCTCAGGCTTCATTCTGCTTATATAGTCATCAATGCTGACTAATTTCTCATCACCAGTACTATGAAATCTGCAAATTGAGAGTAGTGCTTCTCTCTCATCAGTTGGCATAGCTTCACAAAGACCTTCCTTTAAAACTGCACCAAAATTGGTCCAGAATTTTGTATATTCCTCTAAATTCTCTTTTGCTTTTTTACCGAGCTCTGATATCACACGCTTAGTGAGAGATTTTCTGATCTGCTCAACAACACGATTATTCTGCAGCGTTTCTCTGCTGATATTAAGAGGCAAGTCCGGTGAATCAACCACGCCTTTCAGAAAACGCAAGTATTGTGGTATAATCTGTACGTTATCTTCAGTGATAAATACTTTATTTACATATAACTTCACAGAGCAACGTCTATCTGGATGGAATAAATCAAAAGGTTTTATAGAAGGAACATAAAGCAAATTTGTATATTCTATTGCACCTTCATTTTTATTATGCAATATCATCCAGGGCTCCCCGCCAACGTGAGCAACACTGCGAAAAAAATCGTTGTGCTCCTCTTGAGTAACGTCATTTTTTGGCTTAGTCCAAATTGCAGCCTTACTGTTTAACTTTTCACTTTTTCCTTCTTCGTCTATAAATTCAACAGGAAAATTTATGTGATCAGAGTAAGTAGTGACAATATTTTCAACACGAAATTTATCTAAAAACTCGTTTTCTTCAGGATGCATAATGAGCGTAATTTTGGTTCCGCGAGGGACTTGATTATCTGACTTGCTGATTGAATATTCCCCATCTCCTTTGGATTGCCAGATCCAAGACTCCTCTTCTCCAGCTTTTCTCGATTCTACTATTACTTCTGATGCAACCATAAAGCTTGAGTAAAAACCAACACCAAACTTCCCAATCAGCTCCACAGTTTGGCTTGAATCCTTGCTATTCTTAATCGCATCCAAGAACTTTTGCGTACCAGAGCTTGCAATTGTACCAAGATTGTCTATTAAATCCTGTCTATTCATTCCAATGCCATTATCAGTGATATATAGCTCGTTCTTATCTTTATTGGAGCTGATAGTGATTTTTAATTCGTCACTCAAATCTAGCAAATTAGGGTTTAGTTGAGATTCATAGCGCAACTTATCACATGCATCTGATGCATTTGATATTAATTCACGCAGAAAAATGTCTTTATTGGTGTAAAGTGAATGAATCACTATATTCAGTACTTTCCCTACCTCAGCGTCAAATTTTAAATTTTCAGTTTCTTGTACATTATGCATTTTGAGCTCCATTATTTGCCTACTACCCTAATAATTTAAGTATTGAATCACGATCTTTCAAGGTCACGTACACCAAAATTAATGTGGGTGTAGTTATTATGACACCCAATTTATGGGATCTCTTGCATAACAAACTTTTGGCAGCGCATTGGATGAAACGAAAAACTTCCTTGACACCCTTCGCCAGCCCCCTTATCATGAAACTGAAGCTATTTATTTATCTTCGCAATCTCTGCAGTGGATTAATGACAAAAAAACTTAATGTATTTGGCGTAAATCATGCTTAATTTTTTGCACTATGTGCACCTCATGTCTTTATCAAATTTCTAGCTACACAAGCTGAAATACGCTATTTAAAACATCAAAAAACGCCAACTTAAAAAATGGATAGTGAATAATTAGCTACCCTAGGGTTTCTTTGCCTTTTTTTCTGTTTAGTAAATTTCTTAACGTTTATAATTTAGATTAGTTGCGGCTTAAAAGCGGCTGAGTCACGGTTATTAAGCGTTTAGAATAAAAAAACGCCATACTTGAAAGTATAATGTAAGTAACTAGCCAACCATCGGGCTTTTTTTGCCTTTTTTTTCGCTTGGTAAATTTTTTAATACTTAGATTAGTTGCAATTTAAGAGACCAGAAATGGTCAGTGCTTGGCACTGGAATAACGTCCTCCTTTGTTATCCCAGTGCCCAGACACTGGGATCCAGGAAACTTAATTGCAAGTAATGCATTGGATTTGGTGAGTATGGGTTTTATGTTATAGAATGAAACACTTTTGGTGAATTTGTAAAGAAAACTGGATCCCAGTGTTTGGGCACTGGGATGACACCATTCTTTTTCCTGGATTCCAGACTGGAATGACACCATTTGTTGTGTTTAACAAAGTTCGTACTTAGCTTCATATTAGCCGTAAATATTTAAGAAATTTACCAAACGAAAAAAAAGGCAAAAGAAGCCCTGGGGTTATTATCCGCTTTAAAATATTGGCGTTTTTTATGTTTTAAACGCTTGACAAGCGAAATTCAGCTGCTTTTAATTGCAACTAACTTACGCTGCAAATGTTTAAGAAATTTACTAAGCAGAAAAAAAGACAAAGAATCCCCGAGTTAGCTAGTCTTTTACTATCTCTGTCGAGTATTGGCATTTTTTGATGTCTTGTAACGCTTTATAAGCGCGTTCAGCTTATTTAGATAAAAATCTAGATGTAGATGAAGTTTTGTAAAGACATACAGTATCTATATACTGCAAAAAATTGAACATAAGACGCCGATACATTAAGTAATCCTTACCTTTTAATCTGCAGATTGGCGAAAGCAAATACAATAGCTTCACTATCATGATAAGGGCGCTGGCGAAGGGTGTCAAGTAAGTTTTTTCGTTTCTATTCCCAATAAAAGTTTGTTATATGGTTATGCAAGAAGTCTAATGAATCGCGGTATGACGTCTTAGCTATAGATGCTGGTTTGTGTGATTTCAAGAGAAGCTTAGTAGATAAGTTGTGTTTTAAACCAGATTCGGTATTTTAAACTGAACATTTTCAATAATACCACCTGGCATAACTGAAATTTTTACACTCAGGTTTACTTTTAGGTAGTCCATTAATTCATCAACCAATATGTCAGGAGCGGAAGCACCTGCAGTGATTCCTATCTTTTCTACGCCCTGGAACCAGCTTTTATTTACACATCTGTAATTATCAATCAAGTAGGCTCTTTTTCCTCTGGCAGTGCACAGATCTAATAAGCGGTTTGAATTTGAGCTATTTTTACTTCCTACAACTAATACCATATCTACAATTTCAGCTAGCTTTTTAACAGCATTTTGTCTGTTTTGCGTTGCATAGCATATGTCCTTTAAATCTGGACCTGTTATGCCTGGAAACCTTAATTTCAAGGCAGCAATAATGTCACGGGTATCGTCGATGCTTAACGTAGTTTGTGTAACATAAGACAAATTATCTGGATCTTTAACCTTTAAATCATATACATCCTGCAAAGTTTGCACTAAAGTGATAGGATTGTTTACTCTTCCCCTAATTCCCTTAACTTCTGGATGGTTTTCATGTCCAATGAGAATTAATTCTTTACCACTGTTTTCATACCTTTTTGCTTCTTTATGCACTTTGTTGACTAAAGGACATGTTGCATCAATCACTTGAATACCCTTTCTTTTTGCCTCATCTTCTATATTTTTT
Organism: Wolbachia endosymbiont (group A) of Andrena fulva; assembly: GCF_964026815.1. Classification (NCBI taxonomy): domain Bacteria; kingdom Pseudomonadati; phylum Pseudomonadota; class Alphaproteobacteria; order Rickettsiales; family Anaplasmataceae; genus Wolbachia; species Wolbachia endosymbiont (group A) of Andrena fulva. The sequence goes on along the minus strand of NZ_OZ034701.1, from coordinate 593,197 downwards.
GATACTCCGTGCGCGCTGAAGATCAGTATTCCTTCATTATCTTCAATTTCCTCGATACTGCTTACAAAAACCACTCCTTGTTTCTTAAAGTCCTCTACTATATATTTATTGTGAACAATTTCGTGTAGCACATAAACTTGGCGCTCGTTTTTGTATTTTTCTAAAGTAATAGCTAATATGTCCACAGCTCTTTTTACCCCGGCACAAAAACCTCGTGGTTCAGCTAAGATGATTTCCATTTTTGTCAAATCAAGTAAATATGCAAGCATTACTTAAAAATAAGCTCCGCTCACTGTGTTTTATAGTACCATTATTTATATTTTATATAATAATTATTTTTCGCATATTCTCTTTAACATTTGATCAACTTACTACTTCAGAAAATTTTAGAAAAGATAATATAGTACATAAACAACCTGATATTTTAGATAGAAATGGAGTGGTAATAGCAACAAATGTGCCCACAACATCACTATATATAGATGCAACCAAAGTAAAGAATCCGGAAAGTATAGCAGCACAACTGTGTTCTACTTTGCATGACCTCGAATACAAGAACTTATATAGAGTACTTACTTCAGAAAAGAAATTTGCTTGGATAAAGCGGCACTTGACTCCAAAAGAATTACTAGCGATCAAAAACGCTGGTGTACCAGGAGTAAATTTTTATGACGACATAAAGCGTATATATCCTCACAGTAATTTATTTTCACACGTGCTTGGTTACACTGACATAGATGGCAATGGTATTGCAGGAGTTGAGGCGTATATAAGTAAAAACAATGAGCAAGAAAAGCCCATAATACTATCCTTAGATACACGAGTGCAAAGCATAGTGCATGAAGAGCTAACTAAAGCTGTAAGCAGATATCAGGCACTTGGCGGAGTAGGAATTGTTTTAAATGTGAGAAATAGTGAAGTCATCTCGATGGTCAGCCTACCTGATTTTAATCCCAACTTACAGAATAAGGCAGAAGACGTACAAAAGTTTAATCGCGCCAGTCTTGGGGTATATGAGATGGGGTCGGTATTAAAATACTTTACAATAGCCGCAGCGCTTGATGCGAACGCTACAAAAACTAGCGATTTATATGACGTATCAACACCAATCACCATTGGAAAGTATAAAATTCAGGATTTTCATAAATCTAAAATTCCAAAAATTACTGTGCAAGATATATTTGTAAAATCATCCAACATTGGTGCAGCAAAAATTGCAGTCAAACTAGGTATTGAAAAACAGGTAGAATACTTTAAAGCTATGAAGCTATTTTCTCCTTTGAAAATAGAAATACCAGAAAAATCCACACCGATAATCCCGGATAAATGGAGTGAAAACACTTTAATAACAGCATCTTATGGTTATGGCATAGCTGTAACTCCTATACATCTTGCACAAACTGCAGCAGCATTAATCAACAATGGGATATTTCATAACGCAACCTTGATGTTGAATAAAAGAAGTATAGGAGAGCAAATTATCTCAAGAAGAACTTCCAGGGAAATGAGAAAATTATTACGTGCAGCAGTAACAGATGGCACTGGCAGAAAAGCAAAAATAAAGGCATATTCAATAGGAGGAAAAACTGGATCGGCGGAAAAAGTTGTAGATGGTAAATATAGCAAAGATGCAAACATAGCATCATTTATAGGAGTGCTAACTATGCTTGACCCAAGGTACATAGTGCTAATTGCTATTGATGAGCCTCAAGGGATGCACCATACCGGGGGAATAATTGCTGCGCCTATAGTAAAGAACATTATAAATAGAATAGTGCCTATACTAAATGTTACACCTGAGATGTAAAATTATGATTGCTTTACTACAACTTCAAATTTATCATCACCAAAATCCTTATTAATATACCAAGAACCATCATCTTTAGTTACAAATTCAAGACCTTTAAGGTCTTTTTTTATTGTCTTTCCATTTTGACCATCAATAGCGATATTAATATCGAATGTAATAATGTCTAGATTTATCATAGCTTCTTTCCCGCTGCACGAATTTAGACTGAACTTGCCTAACATGACATCATTAAAACTCACTTCCCCTGTATAGACATCACACTGACCGTCCACACAACACGTAGTTTCAATATAGAAAAGGTCTGACATATAAAACACCTTACGTTTATAAAAAAAGAGCTAAAGCCCTACGCCATACCGTTATAGTCAGTAAACCTAGAGCACTTTAGCTATAATACAGCTAAGAATGTAAAATTCAACAGTTAATTGTGTAAGGAAGTCTAAATTACTATATCTTAGAGGAATGGCTGTTTAGTTTTTTTGTTAATCTTTTTTACCATGCTGTCAATCATATGCTTTATCCCTTGATATACAGAGTATGTACTTTCGTCGCTACGCATATAAGCAGAACAGGAAAATACATTATGTTCTTCGTCTTCTATTGATAACCCTGTATCACACTTTATGTGTTCGCCGCCAAGCTTTTCTATCAACTGTTCTTTGTCATCTCCTATAGTTACCTTAACCTTACTTTCTTCTTTACCTATCTTGCTACTTAAAATTGAAACAATGATGGCTGGAGATATGCATATCGCTCCTATTAGCTTTTTTGTAACAAAGAATTCTGAAACTAATCTTTCAAATTCAGGCATTACTGTCACCATGTCTTTATTTTCAGCTAAGTCAGATAAATTTTTCGCAACCCCGTATCCACCAGGTACAACTAGCATGTCAAAATTTTCAGCTTTGGCTCCTTTTAAGTCATATATTTCGCCTCTTGCGATTCTTGCTGATTCTGCAAGCACATTCCTTTTTTCTTTCACTGCCTCTTTTGTTTTATGATTCATAACTTGTGTGATATTGATGTCAGGTGCAAAGCATTTAACATCCACTTCCTGCTGATCAAGCACAAGCAAACTTAAAACCACTTCTCTTACCTCTGCACCGTCAAGGTGACCACACCCTGATAAAACCACAGCAGCTTTTAATTTTTTTTCACCCATAAAGTACCTTAATTTCATGTAATCTAGATATTTTAATACAAATTATATATTTGGAAAGGGGTAACTATATTAATTACCTCATATTTATTATAATATAATTAATAATTAGTATGTATAATCAAGCATGTTTATAATTGACAGAAATTGAATATGGTACAAGGTGGTGCAACAGATACTGGTGATTCAGAGGTGTTGATTGAAAATATAGTAAAATATATTAGTGGAAAAGAAGATTTGTTACAACAACTGGAGGCGCTATTAAAACTAAATAGCCTTCAAAAGGAAGGTGAAATTTTTGACGAATCAGCTATTAAGCATGTGTCTGAATTGCTGATGAAAGATAAAGATCTTTTGAAGAATGCAATAGATATTGTAAAGGAGTATCTTGAGAAAAACAACAATGAATTAAAAATATTGCTTGAACAAGTAAATAAAGTAAAAGGCATGGAGGAAAAGCTTGAAGCTTTAGGCAATCAACTGTTAGTTCAAGGAGTGATAGGTGGAGCAGCAGTTACAACATTAACGGGTACACTGGCAGGTTTATTAACAGTAGGAGGAGTGACTGGTGCATTAATTGGTGGTGGAGCAGCATTAGTAGGGTTTGTGGCACTATTTGCTATAGATGCTATTGGTTATGCTATATATCAGCATAGAGGTGAGATAAAAAAAGGTGCGATTGATGCAGGAAAGGCAGTGAAAAGTTTTGTGAAAAATGTAATCGATAAATTGACTTGGGAAAAGACTAACTTCTCTAGATTAGAGAAAGAGTTCATTCACGATATGGTATACCCTACAGACGATGAAAAATCAAAAGAGGCCCAGAATAAAATAAGGATCATAAAAATGCTTCAAGACGAAGGGAAGCGATCTGCTATACAAGAGTTAGTAAAGAATGGAACCATTCAAAATTTTTCAAAAGATGACATGAGCAGACTTATGAACAAAGGTCTTAGTACTCATGAAAGTGATATGGAAGCATTTAAGAACCTTGTCGATCAATTTCAACCTGTAATTATGGCAATTGGTAGTGACATAAAAGAGGTAGAACAAAAAGTTAATGAGAAAGCTCAGGAAATGAAGCCAAATTCTCACTTAGGTATTTCAAGTGCTGCACGAGTGAGTGAAGGAAGAATCACAGGACCGAATTGATGCATTTGAGGAGCGTTTTGACGCAAAAATTACTATTAGAAAGTGGAATTACGCTATTCCTTTCTATCCACTTTCTTGAGCAATCCACTTTCAAATCTAACACACATCTCAGTGATTATAATATCCAATTTTTGATCATGTTGTTCTACAGGTAAATCTTTACAATATTGTTTTTCATAGGCTACACCTATAAATATTTTTCCAAGCGGCCGTAATTTTTTTATCATTGTATCATACCAACCACCGCCAAAACCTAATCTATTAAAATGATCATCAAAAGCAATAACAGGAGTAATGATTACGTCAGGAATTATGTCTTCATTTGTTTTGTTCCATTCCTCAAATTTTAGTAACTTATTTTTATTAGGAATTGCTACTTTATAATCTAAATCGAGTAAACTATGCATCAAAGGCACAACATCTATTTCCCCATCCATTGGAATGTAAGCTGCTATTGTTTTGCCTTTAACGTAACTTAAGTTCTGATTAAAGAGATTAATAAGGGAATTTGCCGCATAACTGGAATAACTTTCATCAATATCTTTTCTTATAGCTCTATATTGCTCTCTTATCTCCTTTTTGTGCTGTTTAATATCTTTGAACATGATCTATCCATTTCGCAGTAAGTTTTTCTTGTAAACTATTTTGCTTCAAACGCTCACTTAAAAAGTCAAAGTCAATAAACTCCATATCCTGGTCTTGATTACTGCAACTATAAACAAAACTCCTTTCTCCTGTTTTCGCATTTATATGTTGCTGCACACACTGAGCGCAGATTTCTTTCATCATACACTGCATAGGAGAATTAACTGATGATATTGCTATGTGGCTTGATTTCAGATATGGCTTTAAAATTGTTTTTCTAGCTTCATTCACAGCTTTCATCATTTTATCAGAACCAATAGTGATAATTTTATCTATAGCGTTCAAATTAATACCTAATCTTCCTTGTTGATAAGAGACTATTGCATCAACTATATTACCATGAAAGGATTTATCTTGATCTCTGCTTGTTTCTATCAATCCTTCTTCACATGCCCAAACTACTGCATTTGATGCACGTTCTATCAGTGCTCGTTTAAATACATCACTTAACTTCTTATAGCCAGCGAAGTACAAAACCTTGTTATTATTTTCAAGACATGCCTTCCCTATCGAAAATAATACTGCATTTCCAACTCCACCACCAATTAGCATTATATTCTTCATGTGCTATTTTAACTATATTTGTTCAAATTTTTCGAAATTTTGTAGAACAAAGGCACACAAAGACAGAGACAAGGACACTCTCTGACTTCAACTAAACCGATAACTGACAGCTGCACTTTTACGTATAATATCCAATAACAAGTTGCTTTGTATCATAATCTTTTGTTGGTACATCTGCTGTTTAATTGCTTCTATATCCGCTGCATTACTCTTGATATCACACAACATCATTAACTTTGCAGTGCCATTTTCTCTAAATTCTACTATTTCATTCACACTTGTTTTACTAAATAAAATCTGTAAATCAGGATTTAAATCTCGCATTTTTATTTCAAATTCCTTTGCGTTTGGCAACTTAAAATTATCTGCCAATTTATCAAAATTTAAACAATTAACTTTTTGCTCCTTGAGATTATCTAATAAACTTTCTGAACCTTCAACCACAATCTGTTTTAATTTTAAAGTGCTTTCCAGCAGTGCATGATTAAGTTGTACTTTATCTATTACTTTTATAACAGAGTAACCTTCACTAAAACTGAATGGACCTGCTATGTCGCTGACTTCTAATCCTTCTAAAACGCTCTTGAGTTTGCCTTTCAACTGACTTAAATTAACTGTTGCTTTACGCATCTTTATTAGAGATTCTGGGTTATTACTGTTGCGTAATTTTTTTACTAAATCTTCAGCTATACCATAAACGTCCTTGTCTTTTTGATCAGGAATTATAAACTCTTGGAACGTGATAAGATAATCCGGCTTTTCTGTTTGCCTTTTTACATCATCTACTTCTTTATCGCTTATATTAATAAATGGCACAATTCTTACTTCAATAATTTTGCTCCACAGTAACTGACATTTTATTTGTTTTCTTAAAATACCAAGATCTATATTATGCTTCTCTATGTATTGATCAACTTCATTAGCCTTAAGTTTAAAACTTTGGGTTAAAAATAACATAATAGCATTATCTAACTCCTCGTTGCTCAATTTTATATTCAGCCTCTGTGCTTCATTGATAATGATAATTTCGTCTATTAGCTCCCTAAGCACTTGAGGCTTTGCTTCTTTTTGATTAACACTTTGAGTGCCAAACAATGAATTTATAAAGTTGATGCGTTTTTCGATATCTAAATTTGAAATTGGTTCACCATTTACATCTGCAACAATTTCAATCTCGGTTGCAAGCAACCTAAGTGGCAACACTATCAACAGTAAAATTAGTATTTTATACATACAAGTAAAGTTGTTTAGTTAATAACCAATTCTATAATAAATACTGAGTCAATGCTAGCCAACTTTTTAATAGTGATCTCAGTGACAATGGAAATAAAAACCATTGCAACAAAATCAGGTACGCTGGTAAATAGGCTAAAAACATGCTAATATAGCGAATTTAAACCGTGCTAAAAACAGTATACGGAAGGAGAGGGATTCGAACCCTCGATACGACTTTTGGGTCGTATAACGGTTTAGCAAACCGCCGCCTTCAGCCGCTCGGCCACCCTTCCAAATTTAGAACCTAAAGATTATATAATACCAAGACCTCTACCACCTGTCTAATGCTTTTAATTGCAATATTTGTATCTGTTCAGATGCATGGCTAATGCTGAAACAAAAATTCCAGTGCTCCCTTTCTTGTCATCCCAGTGCCCAGACACTGGGATCCAGGATTTTGATTAGCACTAAGTTGGTGAGCATATAAGTGTTATGTTAAAATATAACGTTTTTACGGAAAGTCTGGATCCCAGTGGGCTTTGTTGCATAGCAACTGAAAAAATCTGGTGGCTACTGACAAAATTCATTATAAAATAGCCATTTAACCTTGAAAGAAAAAATATGCCACAAAAAATGAGGGTCAGTAACCATAGCGAATATAACAAATTTCTAGAAAAAAGAGGAAATATTTTTCATTATATCAACGAAGCCATAGAAAAGTGGTACGAGAATGGTCCAAAAATACCAGGTGGCAACAATATTTATAGCGATAAAGTTGTAATTTTGGTGCACATAATAACTTGTTTATTTAGAATAGGCCTGAGGCAAACAGTTGGGTTTATAGCAGGATACCTTGAGCAAATTGGGAAAAATTTGCAAGTTATCAGCTATTCACAATCATCAAGAAGGTTTAAGAAACTCAATATTAAGATCAATGATTGCAGAAAATAATATGGAAGATATCGAAATTGCTATAGACAGTACAGGAATTAGTATATACAACAACACTCCTGGTCATAGCAAAGAAAATAGCGAAGATAGAAAGTATCGCAGCTATGAACAGACAAGAAAATTGCATGTAATGTTGAATACAAACAGCAAAAAAGCCATAGCTGTAAAATACAGTAACGGCTGATCACTATGGAGCTTGTGATTTGCTAAAAGAAGTCGATTTTCAGTATGTCATAAAAGTATAGCATTTCTCATAATAGTCCGAACAGGTCATAGGAAGGCAGAATCAACAGCACGACGAAAGGATTCGAATAGAGGAATGTTTTTCCTGGCTCTGTTTTTTATAGCAAACCAATGATGCTCAATTTTGTTGAAATCTGGAGAATAAGGCGGCAGATACAAAATTTCTGCACCAACCCCTTTAGCAAGCTCGATAATCTTATCAGACTTATGAAAAGTAGCATTGTCAAGAATGACAGTCTGTCCAGGTTCCAAGATCGGTGTCAAAAATTGCTCAAACCATCCATTAAAAACATCCATATTACAGTGGCCTTCAAAGGTTAACGGAACAACTATCTTTCTTCCACTTAAGGCTGCAACCATACTGATTCGTTGAGTTTTCTTTCCAGATTTTAAGGCATAAAACCGCTGTCCTTTCTGGCAATATCCGTAGGGGTAGTCTTCGGTGTTATCAATGCCAGACTCATCTATATACACTAAGTTTTTAGGTTCTTTTGTCGCTATAATTTTCAAAAATTCAGCACGTTTTTCTTCGTTTCTTTCCTTGTATCCATATGTCTTTTTTTGCGCGTAAATCCAATTTTTTTAAGGGCTCGATAGATCGTTTGGATACTAACGTTGTTCCAAAGTTTAGCCATTTCCGATAGAGTCTTTCCTCCGTGTTCTCTGGCAAATTTGGCAAAGGTATCCCAGTCGGTAATTTTGTGATTGTAACCCCCATTTCCAAGTTTTTTTGATTGAAAGTCTCCTGTTTCTTTTCTTCTTTGCTGCCACTCCCATAAAGTAGTTCGTCCAATCTTAAATCTTGCTGCCACTGTTTCTCTGCTTTCTCCTTCGTCTAGCGCTTCCATTGCTTTTTTTCTTAAATCATAACTATATGCTGCTGGCATTCAACCTCCTTATCATCATCTACCCTTATCCTATCACATCCGGACTTTTATGGAAAGAGCTATAATAATGAGAAAAAATAAATTTTTTTATTGGAAAAAACATTAAACGTTGCCCCACTAAAAAATTGTAAGATGGCGAAAGTCCAAGTATATGCTGAATTAGCCAGTGCAACTTGTGCGATTGTAAGTCCAAGTTCCCTTTCAAGATTCACACTTATAAAGGCATAAATTATCTGCATATTGCTGAATATAACAACCAAGTTACTAATCAGCCAAATGAACCAAGCCTTAGCTCTGCTTTCCATAGGATTTATTTTTAAAGTAGCTTATTGATAACTTAACACTAAGTCTCTTTTTAGGCTATTATTTCCTGACTACTGTTGTAGCTAACCCAAAAAAGGTTTCCCTATGTCATACCGTCACGAACCGTCATACCGTCGCGGTATCTCTTAGCCGCTAACACGTAGCGGGATGACGGTTGTCAGGGTGTCATCCCAGCGCCCCTATGATGTCATCCGAGTAGCCAACACTGGTTTCCATCCAAGACGGTGTCATTCCAGTGCTTGACACTGGAATCCAGACTTTAATTGTTATACTTGTAAATAATCTGGTGAAAATAAACGTTCATCTCAAAATGCAGTATTTTTGTTGAAATAGCTCAACTGGATCCCAGTGTCTGGGCACTGGGATGACACCATAGGAGGCTACTTGGATGACAAAAAAAGGAGCACTGGGATGACAGCAGTCCTACGTCATACCGCCGCGGTATCTCTAGATCCCGCTAACAAGCAGCGGGATAACGAGCTTATCGTCACGCCGCCACGAACCGTCATACCGCGATTCATTCGCGGTATCTCAGCCGCTAACAAGTAGCGGGATGACGGTTGTCAGGGTGTCATGGTGCGCCAAGAAGTGCTTGGAGAACAGTTGGTGAAAATCCAACACAAACAAAGTCTAGCCAACAGTTTGGAACAGACCACTATGTTGCATGAGGTAACGAGTGTAATAGAGCTAGTGGGATGGACAATGCAGGGCACAACGGAAGTGAAGGAGTGGAGTCCCGAAATACCTGAAGACATAGAGGTCGACATGTTCATGGCCATGGAAGACAGCATGAAGGATAACGTAAAGGCAAGTTATCACTCACTCTATCGGGATCTGAGACCGTGCCATGTATTGAAATGGACTTCAAGTGAACTTGGGAGATCCCATGCATTCCTATTAAGGTACGTTGGAACAAGTCAACAAAGGCAAGAACTAGCGGAAGATGCAGGGGAAGTCGGACTGATTGATAGTACTCAGAATGTGGGAAAGCCACGTACAAGGGGAAGCGATCAGCAATATAGTAACTGGAATAGGGATTGCTATGCCAATACAACGGAGGTAGGAATAACATGCGATATAAACTAAACCAGATAGCAGTAAGAGCAAAGCAAGATAAGCGACTAAAATTCACATCGTTAGTCCATCTGATAAATACAGAGAATCTTGCGAGATGTTATAAAGAACTGAAGCGTAACAAGGCTTGTGGAGTAGACCAGATAACAGTGGAATCATACGGAGAAAATCTGAATGAGAAACTCGAAGTGCTAGTAGAAAGTATGAAGAGGAAGCAATATCAACCACAACCAGTAAAGAGGGTATATATACCGAAAGCTGGAAGTAAAGAGAAACGCGGACTCGGAATACCATCGACCGAGGATAAATTAGTACAGATTATGCTGAAGAAGATATTAGAAAATATTTACGAGGCAAACTTTCTGGACAGCTCATATGGATTTCGACCAGGAAGAAACTGTCATCAAGCGGTAAATGCACTAGATAAAGCAGTTATGTACAAGCCAATAAACTACATTGTAGAAGTGGATATCAAGAAGTTCTACGATAATATACAGCATAAATGGCTAATGAGGTGTCTAAGGGAACGAATAACTGACCCAAATTTGCTGTGGTTAGTAAAGCGGTTTCTCAAGGCAGGGATAGTCGAAGCTGGAAATTATGAAGCAACAAAACAAGGTACACCACAAGGCGGTATAGTAAGTCCTGTATTAGCAAATATATACTTACATTATGTGTTGGATTTATGGATAGAAAAGAAATTTAAACCAAGATCCAGAGGATATATACAAGTAATAAGGTTTTGCGATGATTTTGTGGTTTGTTGCGAAAGTAAGGTAGACGCGGAAGAATTTCTGGAATTACTGAAACAAAGGCTAAATAAATTTGGGTTGGAAGTATCTGAAAACAAGACCAGAGTAGTAAAGTTTGGCAAGAGGGAGTGGCAACGAGCGATAAGAGAGAAACGAAGGACGGAAAGTTTCAATTTTCTGGGGTTTACGCACTATGGTGCAAAAAGTCGTCGTGGTAGATTAATGATGGGACATAAAACCTCTAAGTTAAATCTAGCCAGAAAACTAAAAGAAATCAAGGAGTGGTTGAAAATAGTCCGCGGAAGTATTCGACTTAAAGATTGGTGGCAAGTACTGAAGGCTAAATTAACAGGACACTATAACTACTTTGGTATTAGCGGAAATTATTGGTGTTTGAAACAATTTTACACATCAGTAAGAAAGCTAGCATTTAAATGGATAAATCGGCGTAGTCAGAAAAAGAGTATGACCTGGGAACAGTTTGTACACTACGTAGAAGTAAATCCATTACCAAAGCCAAAAATACATTTTTCTTTATATGCATAAGAGGGACGACTGTGAAAACTAATATTGATGAGCCGTGTGCGGGAAATCTGCAAGCACGGTTCTTTAGGGGGAGTTGTAGTAATAAAACTCAAACGAGAGGAGTAAAGCTACAGCTTCTACCGAACAATTCAATTCTGAATACGGCTATATAAATGCAGTTTATGATCATAAGGAAAAGTATCATATAGTGAAGGATTTCATAGAGAAACCTGAGCATGAATTAAGTAACGATCATTATTGGAACTCTGGAATATTTGTGTTTAAAGCAAAACGCTACATAGATGAGATCAAAAAATCTGCCCTGAATCTTTACAATTCATGTTTTAAACATTTCACACCGCAAGAGAGATTTCTATATTTAAAACAACAAGATTTTGCAGGAATTAAAGACATATCCATTGATTACTTGGTGATGGAGAAAGCAAAAAACGTTGCAATGATAGAAGCTAATTTCGATTGGTTGGATGTTGGAACTTGGAATTCAGTTTTAGAATTGAGTGAGAAGTTTAGTAAAGAACCGGTGCCATTTCAGCATGTGATTAGAGAAAAAGAACCAGTTTCAACGACAGAAAGTAATAAAAATTTATTGGGTGGAGCTTGTAAGCAACCAAACAAAAGTCTAATTTCATTTATTCATAAAGTTAAGAAAGTAAAGGCGATAAGGAAAGAAGTTAAACCATGGGGATTTTGTAGTATAATTTTAATGAGCGAAAATTTTCTCATAAAATATCTTTTTATAAATCCATTAAGCTGCACTTCTAAGCAATTCCATCACTATAGAGATGAATACCATATGGTACTATCAGGAGTTGGGTATGTTAGTTTAGACGACAAAGAATATGCTATAGTAAAAGACCATATGATAGAAATCCCAAGGGAAGTTTCCCATAGGATTGAAAATAGAAGCACAAGCTTTCCACTTGAAATAGTTGAATTTCAGATAGGAGAGCATTTATCTGATAATGATATAGTGAGGTTGGATGATGTATATGGAAGATTTTGAAATTCTAATGTTAAAGATACTCTATAAGTCTGCTAAATTTAAGGAAGCAAAAATCTCTAGTTTTCAAATAAAGAAAAGTCTACAATTATACGAAGTTTCAAAAATATAATGTCTAACCTCAAAATATTTTGTAATGTCCATTGCCTTTGAAATTACTATGGCTGCTTGCTATTTGCGAGCGAAAAATGCCAGATTTTGCTCTATAATGACTTTGTTCTCTATTATCGGCATTGCCCTTGGAGTTGCAACACTAATAGTGGTGATGTCTGTGATGAACGGATTCAGAGCAAAGTTGCTTGACTCAATACTTGGCATTGATGGCCATATTAACGTTTATTTTGATAGGAACATAAATTCAGATTACTACGCAGTTTCAAAATCTATTGAGAGAATTCCTGGTATATTAAAAGCTACTCCTATGACCAATGATCAAGTCATTATTGCAGCAAATGGTAAAATTGCAGGTAGCGTAGTGCGAGGTGTGTCAACTAAAGACTTGCTTGATAGTACTGCCGTTACAAATAATGTAATTATAGGTGATGTAAAAAAATTTGATGAAGGGATAATAATAGGAGCACGATTGGCAGAAGCTTTGAACATTGACTATGGCGACGAAATTACGTTTATATCATCTGAAGAATTTGATGCATTACTTGGTGAAATGCCGCGAATGAAAAAATATAAAGTTATAGCAATATTTGATATGGGTATGTTTGAGTATGATAATACCTTGATATATATGCCTCTAAAATCAGCACAAGCCTTTTTTAATTATGAAAATAGCATAAAAAATATAGAAGTACTTGTAGACGACGTTACTAGAGCTGATAAGCTGGCAGATGCTATAGAAAAAGAAATAGGAATGGAAGCTGAAAGTTGGCAATCACAGCAAAGCCATTATTTTAGTGCTTTAAAAACTGAAAGAAATGTGATGTTTTTAATTCTTACTTTGATTATAGTTGTAGCAGCGTTTAATATTATCTCAAATTTAATGATGATAGTGCAAGAAAAGAAATCCGCGATTGCAATTATGCGTACATTTGGTGCAACAAGTGGAAGCATTATGCGCATATTTTGTGCTTGTGGTCTATTAATCGGTTTTACGGGAACTTGTCTTGGCTGTATTATAGGTGTCGTTTTTTCTCTCAATATCGAAAGCATTAGAGTGTTTTTAGAAAACATTACTAACGTCAAGCTGTTTGATCCTATGATATACTTTTTTTCAAGTTTACCAATGATATTAGTTCCTCAAGATGTAGTGAACATTTCTGCACTTGCATTATTCTTATCATTTTTAGCGACAATTGCTCCTGCATTACAGGCAGCTGCACAAGATCCTGCAGAGATATTACGTTATGAATGATACTCAGCAAAAGTACATAGGTTGGTTCTTAATTGTATTGTTATTTACCGGTTACATCACAATAAATAACATAATCTTTTTAAAAATAAATCAGCAAGAGAGTGAAAACAATGTGAAAGCTTTAACGGAAAACATGGATGAATTTAGAATGTTGCTTGAAGTTAATCAATCTAGAATAGAAAAAAAGATATTTGACCTCAAGAGAAGTCAGCATACTCAATGTGAGCAAGGTGATAATAACTCAAGATGTAAGAACCTTGCAAAATTGCTATTACTTGTGGTTAAAATGAAGAATTCGTTATTGCGAGAAGCAAAATTTGATAACCATATAAATTCAATAAAGCCTTTGATATCAGAGCTTGACGATCCAGAGATAGAAAATGCAGTAGATGAATTAGAAAATTTGAAAGAGATAAATACCTTACACGAATTGAAGTTATCTTTTGAAAAAACTATTGATACTATCGATTACAACAAAAGTACATTGTCTAAAAAAATCATTTCAAACTGGATAAAGGTAGACGACCGAAATGATCCATTAAGAGTAAAATTCGCAGAAATTGAGGAGTCAATAAATGATAATGATTGGCAAAATATAACTGTTACAGTAAGCAATTTAACGCATTCAGAATTCAAGCCATGGCTGAATAAATTGAATGGTTTTATTGTAGCTTCTAAGAATATTTCAACAATATATCATCACTTATTACAATATATCTCATGATTTATTTTATAATTTTCGCTTTTTCGTTTTTATTTGGTATATGGGTCAAGGTAAGTGGTGAAGTAATAAAATTGGAATTAGGCAATTACACTATAAGTATTGATCTATATTTCATTATTTTTACTTGTGTAGTTTTATTATTTTTATTAATTACACTTGTACGCTTTTTTTCCTCCATTTCATCAACATTTGCCAACATAAGAAATAGAAGAAGGGATAGGGAAGAATTGCTTCTCTTTGAAGCTTTCTTTAGCATAGACTTAGACAATATAGAGAATGCCCAAAAGCTAGTTAAAAGTCTGAGTGAGGAGAGCGATAGGTTGTCTTTAATAAAGCTCTTTAACTCAGGTAAGACGGGAAATTACAGCTTTTTCAGTAACGGTTTAACAAATATTGCAAATAAAAATCGTAACTTAGCTCTACTTCTAGCCAATAAGCTGATTGTCCACCTCAAACAAGAAAAAGTAGTCTTTCAAAAATTTATAGAATATTGCTCTAGTTCAATTAACGATAAAATGCTATCTATTCCCTTTCAAATAGAGCATTGCATATTGAAAGAAGATTGGATTAATGCAATTTTGAGGTTGAAGGAAGCAGTTAAGTCCAATATTTTTCTCCCCTTTGATCATAAAGAAATGTTTGCAGTGTTTTATTGCGCTTTAGCAAAGCAATATGAAAGTAAAGGAGATTTTAAGGAGGCTATAAAGTCTTTATTTAGAGCACAACGTTATAGTGCAATTTTTCAGCCCATCAATTATTTAAAGGCAGAATTATATATTAAACTTGGAAAAATCAGAAAAGCTTCTGCAGTGCTAGAGGCAGAGTATACAGTAAATCCTACTCCTCAGTCAGCTAAAATGTACATCAATTTAAATAGTAAAGGTGCTGAAAGACTATACAACTTACGCCCTGATTATTATTTTAGTTACTGTTTACTTGCTTTGTCCTCAATGAGTTCAGGTAAATATGATCTTGCAAGTCAATATTTAGACACTGCTATGAAAAAAGCTAATTACATGTCAATCTACTTTATTGTAATACAACTCAAGGTTACATTGCAAGAACACGACAAGGTAATTTATTGGCTAAACAAGATGGGCTCAGAAGCTTTGCCTGATCCAGGCTGGAAATGTAAAAATTGTAACAGGGAACTAGAACAATGGGATCATAAGTGTTCAAGTTGTAATAGTTTTAATTGTGTTTATTATATATTATAAAATTCCACAAAGTGTAGAAATTACCATTAGGCTACTTTCACATTGATATTGCTGAAGTTAGAGCACTTTCTTAATATAATCCTTATCTCCAAACAATAAACCTGCAAGTTTCTTAGCTAGACTTGGTTTTAATGTCAAAAAAACTTGCTTTTAGACACTAACAGTTATATATTTTAATAAATCAGGGTTGTATACAAAATGAAGAGCTTAAAGGAATTATCCTTAAGAATTAAGAATATTAGGTCTGTACAGAAAACCACGAAAATAATGCAAATGGTTTCTGCAGCAAAGTTGTTACAAAGCCAAAAGAAGTTATTAAATTCAAAATTATATGTATCTAAGCTGCATAACATTATTTTTTCATTAATGCTATCAGTTGATCAAGAATTACTGGCAAAAATTCTAAATGTCAGTAACGACGGTTCTTACCTAGTATTCATTATTGCGTCTGATCGTGGCTTGTGCGGCAACTTTAACTCTTCTATTGTCAAATTTAGTCAAGAGCGTGTAAATAAGTCAATCGCAAATGGCAAAAAAGTAGATATTGTATTTCTTGGTAAAAAAGCTTTTGATGTAGGTAAAAATAGATTTGACTCTAAAAGTATCTTAAAAATTGAAAATAGTAAGGGAATCACGTTAAAGCACGTAGAAGCTTTGGTTGATGGTATAGATTTAAGTAAATACGATAAAGTTAAAGTTTTTTATAGTAAATTCTATAATACCTTCACGCAAAAACCAATGTTGGAAACAATAAAACCATGGAGTAAAGACTCATCCTTGATTGATAGCTCTCTGGCTGGTCCAACAACAGATTACGGCTATGAGTATGAACCACAAAATATTGAATTTATTTTAAAATCTTTAGTTCAAGATTACGTTGTAATTGCTCTTTACTCTGCTTTACTTGAAAGTGCAACGAGTGAGAATAGTGCTAGAATGGTTGCTATGGAATCAGCAAACAGAAACACTAAAGAGATACTGAACAAATTAGCATTGCTTTATAATCGTTCTCGTCAAGCAGCGATTACGACTGATTTAATTGAAGTTATAGGTGGTGCAGAATCTTTATAGAAATCTAAGGAATAGAAAATGAATATATTAAATATTGCAGCAGATATTACTAAACTAATAAAAAAGCAAAATCAAGATGCGGAAGTTACAATATATGAAACTAATAAGACTTCAGTTTCTCAGCGTCTATCAAAAATTGAGCAAATATCACAATCTAAAAATTGCACTGTAGGAATCAGAGCTATAGCAGGTAAAAACAAAGCTGCGTATATTTCTACAAACGATTTGAATAATCTGAGTGATACAGTAAGCCAAGTGGTAGAAATGGCAAAGAATGCGCCAGAAGATCCTTGCATTAATTTTGCTGTAAATGGTAGTAATTATATCTCTTCTGCAGATTTAAGTATCTCAGATAATAATGTTGTAACCGTTGATAACCTAAAAGAAATTGCTGAAGCTGCAGAAAATTCAGCCCTTGCACATAAGAGTATCACTAATTCTGAAGGAGCCTCTTCTTCATACGCTTTAGTGAATACAGTATTATCGACTGTTTCTGGTTTTATTGGCTCGTTTAGTAAATCAACCTTTGCTAATCAGGTCTCTGTTGTTGCTGGAAGAGAAAGTGAAATGAAGGTTGGTTACGATTATGATATAGCATGTAATTTTAGTGATTTAAAGTTGCCAGAGTTAATGGGAAAAGAAGCAGCAAAAAGAGCAGTTGATCAATTGAATTCACGTACAATGAAAACTGGTAAATTTCCAGTTATTTTTGAAAAAAGAGCAGCAAAAGGGCTAGTAAAAAGTTTTGCTTCTGCTATAAATGGGAGCAGTATTATAAGCAACAGTTCTTTCTTGAGGGGTAGTTTAAACGCTCAGATTTTCAACGATAGAATTAATATTATCGATGATCCATTGTTGCCAAGAGGCATAGCATCGAGACCATTTGATGGAGAAGGGATAACTAGCAAGAAAAATATATTTGTAAAAAACGGAATATTACAAAATTGGATTTTAGACTTATACTCGGCTAGAAAATTAGACTCAGAAACAACCGGAAGTGCAACTCGTGCAAGTAATGCTGCAGTTATTCCTGCAGCTAGTAACCTCTACATTGAGAATGGTGATGTATCGTTTGAAGAATTAATTCAGGAAGTGAAAGAGGGAATATATGTAACTGATTTATTTGGTTTTGGTGTCAATTTAATCAATGGCGATTACAGCCAAGGCGCTTCCGGATTTTTTATAGAAAATGGAAAAATAACGTATCCAATACATGAGATTACCATTGCTAGCAATTTGAAGGATATGTTTAGCAATTTAGTCGTTGCAGATGATCTAACTTTTTGTGGGCAATTTAATTCACCAACGATTAAAGTTAGCGAAATGACGGTTGCAGGTTCGCTTAACGATTAAAAAATTTATTTGCATCAAGTACAACAATTGTGTATTATTGTCATGTAATGTTAAGAATAGACTATGGAGTATAAAGGTTTAGTTTCAATAGCTAAGCTTAAAGCATTCTCAATCGTAATTTCAAAGTTTTTCATCACATTAGTAATGTTAGTTAATAATTTAGGAGTTGTTTAAATGGAATTTGGTAATGTAAAATGGTTTAATGCCGAAAAAGGCTATGGTTTCATCAAGCCAGAAGGTAAAGGGGGTGACGTTTTTGTACATATTAGCACATTGGAACGTTCGGGAATAAGACCTGAGGCACTTAAAGGAGAGAATAAAGAGAAGGGAATAAAAGGAGAAAGGGTGAGTTATGAGGTTAAAGAGGAGCGCGGTAGAAACGGAGAAGATAAAAAATCTGCAATAAATTTAAGATTGGAAGATTAATCTATTATGAAGTCTTTTAACAGGATTAACGTATTGTGAATAATTTTCATGAGATGGGTCTCCCAGCTTCGCTTAGACAAGCTCTAGATAAAAATAATCTTTTCGTCCCAACTCCGATTCAAATACAAGCGATTCCCTTAGCGCTACAAGGTAAAGATATTCTCGGATCTGCTCAAACGGGGACTGGAAAAACTTTAGCATTTGCTATTCCGTTGGTTGCTAAGTTGCTGAATGAGCCTAACACTGGTTCAGCTTTAGTCATCGTGCCAACCAGAGAGCTTGCGCATCAGGTAACAAATGAGATAAGAAAACTCTTATCTCAAAATTCTGCACTAAGGGTCGCTTTGTTGATTGGTGGTGAGCCTATTTTTAGGCAGCTAAATCAGCTTCAGAAAAAACCACAAATTGTAATAGGTACTCCTGGTCGTATTATAGACCATATTGAGCGTAAAACTTTGATTACTCGCAATGTTAGCGTTCTTGTGCTTGATGAAACGGATCGTATGTTTGATATGGGCTTTGGAGTTCAGATTGAAGAAATTATGAAGCATTTGCCTAAAATAAGGCAAACTCTTATGTTTTCTGCAACTCTTCCTGGAGATATAGTAAAACTTGCTGAGAAGTACCTTAATCGACCAGAACGTATTTCTGTTGATTGTGAGGTTACAACTTCTGTAAAAATTAAGCAAGAAATTGTTTATGCATCAGAATCAGAAAAATATGAAAAGCTTGTTACACAACTATGTCAGCGCGAAGGATCAATCATTATCTTTGTCAAAACAAAGCGAGGAGCGGATCAGCTAGCTAACAGATTGCACAAAGATGACTATAGCGCTTTAGCAATTCATGGTGATTTAAGGCAGCACAAGCGCGAAAGGGTCATTAATTCTTTTCGTCGTGGCCGTAATCAAATCATGGTTGCAACAGATGTTGCTTCTCGCGGCCTTGATATTCCCCACATTCAACATGTTATCAATTATGATGCACCACAATCGCAAGCTGACTATATTCATCGTATAGGTAGAACTGCACGCGCTGGAGCTGAAGGGTATGCGCTATCTTTTGTTACACCTCAAGATAAGAGAAGACTGCCTGCACTGGCAGACAAAGAAGGAGAGCTAAATTTTGATTGTAGTGTGCAATTTAAAAAACGTAACAGCAAAAAGGTCTTTAAAAGGCCAAGTACGTTAAAGACTAAATACGGTAGAAAAAAGATCAATGCATTTAAGAAGAAAAGCAGAGTACTAGAAAAAGCGTATTAAATAGGATTTACCTACAATTTGATAAGCGTAAAACTCGTCATTCCGCTACTCATTAGCGGAATCTATGCTGAGATATTGCGGTGCTATGACGTAGATCCAGAGTGGGATTCAAATTGGCTACAGCGAACTGCTGGATTTCAATTTTTTTAATAATTGTGTGCTATTCATTATATATGAGTTCCCACTTTTAAAGAGAATAGGAGATGATTTCCAAAAACTTAGAGGCAAGTTTGAATAGAGCACTATTCATTGCTTCTAATTTTAATCTTAAATATGCGAAAGTAGAACATTTATTGCTGGCGTTAACTAAAGACGTGGATGTAAATTACGTTTTATCAAGATGTAATATCAGAGCCGATGAAATCATCAGTATGGATAACATTCTATCAAGATGCAATATTAAGGCTAATGATTATAATAATAATATAAAAGGGTTTTTACAAAGCAGTTCTGAATTGATTATCAGTGGAGTTAAACCTAGCTCAATGTTTCAATGCATAATACACAGAGCAATAATACGGGCTCATAGCTTGGGGAAAAAAGAAATAAATGGAGCAAGTGTTCTAGTAGAAATTTTGTCTGGGCAAGATTTATACGTTGAAGATCTATTGCAGAAACAAAGTGCGAAAGATTCCAATTTGATTTACCACATATCTAACATGAAATACTCTAACGATATAGATGAATACACCACTAATCATAAAGTAAAACTTGATAAAAATAATGATGCTCCTACTACAGTAAATAAAGGTGAGCTACTAAAAGATGAGGAAATTCTACAAAGTTATTGTAAAAATTTAAATGACTATGCAAGAAGCAAAAAAATAGATTATGTTATTGGTCGTGATTATGAATTAAATCGCACTATAGAAATATTATTGAGGCGTAGAAAAAACAACCCTTTATATGTTGGAGATCCAGGTGTTGGCAAAACCACAATAGTTGAGGGTTTGGTACTCAAAATCATTGAAAACAGTGTTCCAAGTGCGCTCAGGTCCAGTATAATTTATGCTTTGGATTTAGGGTCACTCCTTGCAGGGACACGCTATAGAGGTGATTTTGAAGAGAGAATAAAATCTATAATAAAAGCGATTGAGGCAAAACCAGGTGCTATCCTTTTTATTGACGAAATACACACTATCATTGGAGCAGGTTCTACAAGTGGTAGCTTTCTTGATGCCGGTAATCTGCTCAAACCTGCACTTGCAAGAGGTACACTGCGTTGTATAGGTGCAACTACATATAGAGAATACAGCACTAGTTTTGAAAAAGATAAAGCACTAGCGAGAAGGTTTCAAAAAATTAATGTTAAAGAATCTTCTGTTAATGAAACGATAAAGATACTAGATGGTATAAAGCACTACTATGAAGGGTATCATGGAGTATATTATACAAAGAATGCCATTAGGTCTGCGGCTGAACTTTCGCATAAGTATATTACTGGGCGAATATTACCTGATAAAGCGGTTGATGTTATTGATGAGGCAGGGGCATATTGTAAATTGCTAAGAAACAGGGGTAAAATTGTAAATAGTAGAGATATTAAGAATACCATTACTAGAATTACAAATGTGCCTTGCGGATCTGAATCTGATGATTTGCAGAAAGTAAAGTCTTTAAAAGCTAATCTAGAGAAGGTGATTTTTGGCCAAGAGCAGGCAATAGAATCTCTTGTTAATTCTATTAAAATTGCTAAATCTGGGTTGAGAAATTACAATAAGCCTTTAGCAAATTATCTTTTTGCAGGGCCAACCGGTGTTGGTAAAACCGAGCTAGCAAAACAATTAGCAGAAAGCATGGGCATGAATCTTATACGCTTTGATATGTCCGAATATATTGAGTCTCATACGATATCAAGGATGATTGGTTCTCCTCCTGGATATGTAGGTTATGATCAGGGTGGATTACTCACAGAGTCTGTATCTAATAATCAATATAGTGTTGTGCTGCTTGATGAAATTGAAAAGGCTCATAGCGATATCTATAATATATTGCTACAAATTATGGATTATGGTTGCGTTACAGACACTTACGGACGTAAAGTTAACTTTTCCAATATAATCTTAATTATGACAACTAATGCAGGAGCAGCTGAACGCAGCAAAAGTTTTGTTGGCTTTGGGCATAAAAAATTTAACACTGGTGATAGTGAAAAAGCGATAGAACAGGTTTTTAGCCCTGAATTTCGTAATCGTCTTGATGCGATTATTTCTTTTTCTGACTTAAATGCGGATATAATTCTGCATATTGTAGATAAATTTATTCAGGAACTGAAAAAGCAGCTGACGCAAAAAGGCATAAACTGCTTGGTAGAAGATGAAGTGAAATCTTATCTTGCACAAACAGGTTATAGTAAGGAAATGGGAGCACGTCCGATAGAGAGACTTATTGAAAAAGAGATAAAAAGTTACTTAGCGGAAGAAATACTGAATCGTAAATTAATAAAAGGAAAGAAATTAAGAATCTATATGAATAAAGTAGAAAATAAAATTGCTTTTGATATAGTTTAAAATCCTTGTATTGAACTTCATCTTTGTTACAATCTATAACTTAAATTCAATTTGAATTATAGTGATAAGTGATAAAGTAAAACAAGTCCTAAGCTACTACGAAAGTGAAAACCCTGGGGTAAAAGCAAATCTTACTCGTATTCTCATGCATGGAAAGCTTGGCGGCACTGGCAAGTTAGTGATTCTGCCAGTAGATCAAGGATTTGAGCATGGTCCAATTAAAAGTTTTGAAGTTAACCCTGATGCTTATGACCCACATTATCATTTTCAGCTTGCGGTTGATTCGGGAGTAAGTGCATATGCTGCTCCACTTGGTATGATTGAAGCTGGTGCTGCAACTTATGCTGGAATGTTCCCACTTATTTTGAAACTTAATAGTTCCAACTCTTTACATTCAAAGGATCTAACCTCTGATCAGGCAATAACCTCTTCTGTGAAAGATGCGCTGCGTTTGGGCTGCTTAGCTGTCGGATTTACTATATATCCTGGTTCTGCTAAGTGTTTCGATATGATGGAGGAAGCCCGTGGAATCATAGCTGAAGCCAAATCTTACGGGCTTGCAGTAGTGCTATGGTCTTATCCACGCGGTGAAGGGATTTCCAAAGAAGGTGAAACAGCAGTTGATGTTATTGCCTATGCTGCACACATAGCAGCTTTGCTTGGCGCTAATATAATAAAAGTAAAACTTCCAACTAAATATTTGGAAAGGGAGAAAATAGAAACAGAAAATATTGAATCATTATCTAAAAGAATTGAATATGTTAAAAGGTCTTGTTTTGCAGGGAAAAGAATAGTAGTTTTTTCTGGTGGTGAATCGAAGGAAGTAGATAACATATACAATGAAGCGAAAGAAATTAAGCAGGGTGGCGGTAATGGTTCAATCATTGGACGTAACACTTTTCAACGCAAAAGGGAGGAGGCTTTATCTATGCTAAAAGATATAATGGATATCTACACATAAAAAACGGCTGGGTGGCAGAATGGCTTATGCGGAGGACTGCAAATCCTTTTATACCGGTTCAATTCCGGTCCCGGCCTCTTTCATTCTCTATATCTAGTAAAAGTTAACAGTAGCTTTAAGTGTGTAACCTATAGAGAAAGCTTGTCCATAGTAAAATCAATTTCTTTTCAAGTTATGGTTATACTCTTATAGCGTTTCATGGTAAAAAATAAACTAAAAATAAGCAAAGTGTTTTACAAACGTAATTTACTATTTTTACTACCGCCCGAAGTTGCTCACTCTTTGGCAATTATGGCATTAAAGAAAATGCCTTATAAGAATCCTATAGAGCTACCAGAATCTTTGAGTGTGAATTTTTTTGGTAATAAGCTCAGAAGCCCCATAGGTCTGGCTGCAGGTTTTGACAAGAATGCAGAAGTTATAAGGCCTATGCTCTCATTTGGTTTTGGGTTTATTGAAACTGGTACTGTAACTCGTAATCCACAATATGGAAACAAAAAGCCAAGAATTTTTCGGTTAATTAAAGATCAAGGGGTAATTAACAGATTGGGATTTAACAATAAAGGAATAGACTATTTTCTTAAACAAATAGGTGAAACCAAGCTTGATGACTGCATTTTTGGCATCAACATAGGAAAAAACAGTACATCAAAGGACCAAATCAGCGATTATGTTGACTTAATAAAGATAGTATATGGAAAGAGCAATTATATAGTGCTGAACATCTCATCCCCAAACACGCCTAATTTACGCAATCTGCACAATAAGCAAGAATTATCGGAATTGTTGAAATCCGTAACTCTAACCCGAAAATCAATTGATAATTCTAAATCCATACCAATAATATTAAAAATCTCACCAGATGTAGATCAGCAAACGAAAGAAAATATCGCTGAGCTTGCGTTGGAATATAAGATTGACGGATTAACAGTAAGCAACACTACGGTAAGTAGAGATAATCTGCATTCTCACCATAATGAGAGTGGTGGGTTGAGTGGCAAACCGCTGTTTAAACTTTCAACCGAGTTATTGGGCGATATGTACAAATTTACTAAGGGCAAAATATTATTGATAGGGTGCGGAGGAATCTCAAGTGGTGCTGATGCATATAAAAAAATAAAGGCAGGAGCTTCTTTGGTGCAGTTGTACACTGCTCTCATATACCACGGACCTCAAGTTGTAAACAAAATTAATCTAGAACTTGCAGAACTAATAAGGAGAGATGGATTTAGTAACATTAGTGAGGTGGTGGGTTGTATACATTAATTTTGGAAGTTGGTGGTATTATTTTAATAAAATAAAACTAATTCTCTGGTATAAAGGTGGTAGAAAGTGCTTTTCTTTTAAATAATTGGTATGAAGAGTTTGAATGATGCAATATCTAAGATCATTGATTATAAATTTACAAATTATGCAATATTAGAAGAGGCACTAACTCACCCAAGCGTAAATAAAAGGAATAGCAAAAACCAGATTGTAAGCTACGAAAGACTAGAGTTTTTGGGCGATAGTGTTTTGAATATGGTTGTATCTGCCACACTGTTTAAACTATTTCCTGAAGAAAAAGAAGGAGCATTGGCAAAAAGAAAGACGGATTTAGTTTGTGGCAACACCATTGCTAATGTTGCTAAAGAAATAAAATTAGGCAGCTTTATCATCATGAATAATAGTGAACGCTGCAATGGAGGGAGATGTAACTTAAAAAATTTAGAAAACTCGCTTGAAGCACTAATAGGTGCAATTTATATTGATGGCGGGCTTGAAAATGTTGAAAAATTTATTATCCAATATTGGGAAAAGCTAGCTAAAGGCATGCTTGACCCCCCTCAAGATCCTAAAACCTCACTGCAAGAGTGGACTCAGAAAAACAAATTGCCTTTACCAGAGTATGAGCTTGTAAAACAAACTGGACCAGCGCACAATCCTGAATTTACTATATCAGTTTGCATAGAAGATTATGGTAAAGTTTCTGCATGCGCTTCTAGTAAAAAGATTGCTGAACAAAAAGCTGCTGAGTTGATGCTAGAAAAAATTGGAAAAGACGCTTCAGTTTAGGCAAAATAGGCATTAATGTAAATTTTAAGGAAGCTAATAGCGTTTAGGGTAAATGGTCAATTTAAGGAGAAGCATAGTATTATTCATAAAAAAGTTGATCTACCAAAAATCAAGCCTTATGTAGTGGAATATCAATGGCTGTTGTCGGAGATGCGGAAAAAAAGAAGTAGCAAGTTACCAAAAGGTGTTATGCCAGATACATTTGGTCCAAGAGTTGTTTTGTGAAGTTGACAGAGTCAAGGAGAATGAAAGTTTTAAAAAATAGCATATTTTTTAATTATAAAAATTTGATATTAACTGTTGTTGGTTGATTGAGTAAAAACCAGTGAATGGTCACGTTAAAACATATTTTTAAATTTCTGCCAAAATCCTGGTTTATTATCATTAACCTTTGTAAATGTTATATTTAAACTGTATTTCGGATCATTTGGCACGTCGTATTTTATGCTAAATGTTGAAACTTTATCGTTATTGTAAATATGTACATCATCATATGATAGCTTTGTTGTGTAACACTTTACATACTTTTGCTTATCATGCACTAAATCACCTGACTCTCTTTCTAGTTCCACAAATTTCGTTTTTTTCTGACATTCCTTCATTTTTATTAAATCCTTATCTAGTGATATTGAAACTGGCAACGTATTTCCAGCATATTCTTTAGCTAAAAGTTCACTTTGAGGATACATTTTTATTTCCCTGCCAAAATGTGAGTCTATGAAATTATTACTCCAAAATTTATCGCCAGAATGCACGTACTCATCAGTAGCATACGGCACCCCACCATAATTGCATTGAACTTTGTAATCTCCAACACCGTTGTTTTGAAAAAAATCATGAATAGCAGTGTAGCTACCGGCAGCATCATTTATATAATCCATTACTTTATTCCTTAAATTTTTAGTTCATTATATCATAATCATTATGCCAATCAATCAAAAAAGCTCTCCCTTGCTGTTTTTAAAACTGATTTTGAGCAAGCGCTCTCGATTAGTTGGGAGCGTATTTGTAAGCATACGCGTCAAGTTAAGGAAATAAAGGTATGAAAGAGATAGAATAATAAGGTATAAGTTCTCCCAGATATACTTTTAGTGAGAGAACCAATGAATAAAATAACTTGCTTATCAAAAAAGCTCAAAGAATTTTTTAATGAAAAAGCAGAGAAAATCTCAATTACAACAAGGTTTATAAAAAGAAAGAGAAAGCTAAAAGGTTCATCATTCGTAAAAGCCATGGTCTTGGGTAATATAGGAGTTGATAATTGTAGCGTAGAAACAATGTGTCAATTACTAAACGAGGACTCGATAGATATAACAAAACAAGGTTTGGATTTTAGATTTACTGAAGAAGCAGTGGAATTTATGAAAAGGATGTATAATGAATCTGTGGTTCTCTTTAAAAATATCTTGCAAGTTGATTGCAAAATCTTACAGCAATTTAATAGTGTTAAATTATTGGACAGTAGCTATATTACTCTACCTAACAGTATGGAAGAGATGTATAAAGGTTATGGTACTAGCTACAGTGGCTATGAAAGCAATACTAAGTCTGGAATAAAGTTACAATTAGTTTTCGATTACATGAATCAGATAATAGACCAACTTAATTTAACGGAGGGAATAAGATCAGACCAGGGATATAGGAAACATTTAAGTAATATATCAAGCAATGATTTGCTAATATCTGATCTCGGTTATTTTGTGCCAAGTTCTTTTAAACAAATCAATGAAATAGGAGCTTATTTCATAAGTCGTTATAAATCCGATACCAACGTATATGATGTAGAAACAAATCAAAAAATGGAGTTATTAGAATGTTTAGAGGATAAGTTATTTTTAGAAAACGAGGTATTGTTAGGAAAAGAAGCAAAAATTAGAGTAAGAATTATATGTCAGAAACTAACTGAAGAACAGTCTATAGCCAGAAGAAGGAAAGCTAATAGATTAGCAAGATCGCAGGGATATACATCCTCTAAAAGAAATCAAAAATTGTTGAACTGGTCAATATTTATAACTAATGTTCCAGAAAATAAAATTAGTGCTGAGCAAGTATTAACGATTTACAGAGTAAGGTGGCAAATTGAGTTATTATTTAAATTGTATAAAAGCCATATCAGACTTGATAAGCTAAAAGGAAAGCCATGCAGAGTATTATGTGAACTATATGCTAAATTGTGCGCAATTCTTATATTTCACGGCATAGTTGGTTGCACAGAAGTGAAAAAGAATACAGAACTTAGCTTAACAAAGGCATTTATTGAGCTAAAAAGACGGGTTAGAGAGTTATTTTTAGTATTAACCAAGATTAATAGTTTAAAAGTATTTCTTAAAAAACTCACTATAACTTGGTCGCGATTTTCATTAAAAGACAAACGTAGAAGGGCTAGAGTATCCACTTTAACCTCTCTAAATTTGCTCACAATCTCTTAACTTGACGCGTATGGTATTTGTAAGATTGTGACATTCGTGCCTCCCAGTTTTTCACATACTGCTGAATCAATTCAGGATAATCTGTAATAATTAATAAATTTTCAGCATTTCCTTTTTTAGCTGTCTTACTAAGGTTAAATGACCCTGTGATGACTTTTTGATTGTCAACAATCATTATCTTATTATGAGCAATCTTTGGCTTATCATCGATCCAAATTGGTACTCCACCTGAAAATAATTCATTTATAACACTATATTTTGAGTAGAGTTGCGATTTATCTAAGATGACTTTAACATCAACACCGCGTTCTTTAGCATTAATCAAAGATTTTGCAACTGTTCCAAGAGTAAATGTATATTCTTGAACTAAGATAGATTTTTTAGACTGATCTATTACGTTGATTATCGGTACAGCACAATCTTCTCCAGGTGAAAAGCAAACCGTAGCTTTTGGGCAGGGCGAAAATATAAAACCCGCATAGTAATACAGAGAAAAACACATTAACAAGAATAAAAAGTGAAAAAGCCTCACAACAACCCACCCCCGGATATACGGCGATAGGCTACATCATAATTTAATCACCTGTCAATAGACTTCTTGCATAGTTTTTGGCAACAACCGTTAGAAACGAAAAAACTTACTTGACAAACTCCGCCAGCCCCCTTATCATGAAACTGAAGGTATTCAGTTATCTTCATTTGTGCAGATTAAACAGCAAGAAAACAACGTAGTTGGCGTCTTATTTTTAATTTTTTGCACTATGTGCACCTTATGTCTTCACAATATTTCTAGGTTTTTACCTACACAAGCTGAAACGCGCTTATAAGTCGTTTAAGACAGTATAGTACGCCAATTTGCAGGATTAGGGAGTGACAACTAGCTAACACGGGGTTTCTTTTGCCTTTTTTTCTGCTTAGTAAATTTCTTAAACATTTAAACTAAGGTGAGTTGCATTTAAAAGCAGCTAAATTGCAGTGTTTAAGACTTAAAAAACGCCAATGTTCTAAAATAGATATTAGCTGGGGCTTCTTTTGCCTTTTTTTTCGCTTGGTAAATTTCTTAATGTTTATAGCTAACATGAAGCTAAGTACGAACTTTGTTAAATACAACAAATGGTGTCATCCCAGTGCTCCTTTTTTTGTCATCCGAGTAGCTGACACTGGGATCTATTTTGCATGTAACTCCAATTGTGTTTTGGCATAAAACGCGACGCGTATTAGACTTATTTGCAAGCAAAGCTTGCTAGATCCAAGTAGTCAGGGCACTGGGATGACATCATAGGGACACTTGTATCTTTATGATGTGAGGCATTAGAGCTAAAATACCTCACAGGGAGGGTGAAGCTGATGCGACACTAATGCCATTAAGCCAGATTTTGCTTCCCTCCCATAGAGTTAAAGACTGAACAGTATCTTTTGGAATTATATCCCGTATTACAAGGTTAGTCTAAACTCTCAGTTTATTTATAGTCTTGGAGGCAATTTTATGCAAGTAAATGCTATTTTGGGTGTGGATATTTCAAAAAAGAAATTTGATGTTTGTTAGTGGACAGTAAAAAACGACACAAAGTCTTTCAAAATAATCAAGATGGTTTTGCAAAACTTGTAGTTTGGTGCAATGGCCATGGAGCAAATCTTACTCATTTATGTCTTGAAGCAACTAGTTGGTATGGAGAAGATTTGGCTACTTTTATGCACGATTTAGGACATAATGTCAGTATAGTAAACCCAGAAAGCTTTTGGCAAAAGTGAGCTGCTCAGAAATAAGACAGATAAATCAGATGCAGCTATGATAGCTAGATTTTGTATCGCCAACAAACCTGCTCTTTGGAAGCCCATTGCACCTGAAATGAGGCATTTGAGGGAGCTTTACCGTTGCATGCAATCGCTAAAAGATGATAAGGTGCAACAGACAAATCGCTTGGAAAACAAAAATATGCATTCCAGTTGCAAAGAAGCTATATCTAAAGTAATTTTGGCAATAGAGGAGCAAATTATTGTTCTCGAAAAAGAAATTAATGAGCATATAAATAACTATCCACATCTAAAAAATATGGTGGAAAACCTTAAGACTATAAAAGGTATAGGATATCTTACTGCTGTTGCTGTTGTCGCAGAAATGCCATCAGTTGATAACTTTGACAATGCTAAACAATTTACAGCTTTTGCTGGTCTAAATCCAGGACATTATCAATCGGGATCGTCAGTAAGTAAGAGAAGTTGCATATGCAAAATAGGATCTGAGCGTATTCGAAAAGCTCTTTATATGCCAGCTATAGTAGTCAAAAACCATAATAATCATTTTCAAAAGTTTTGTCAGCGTCTAGCAAGTAAAGGCAAATGTCCAAAAGTCATAGTTCTTGCGTTAATGCGAAAATTAATGCATGTCTTTTTTGGTATTCTTAAAAATAATCAACCATTTAATTGTAATTTTGTTGGATAATTTGTTTGACAGCAGAGACAGTATCTGGGATGACACCCTGACAATCGTCATCCCGCTACGTGTTAGCGGGATCTAGAGATACCGCGGCGGTATGACGGTTCGTGGCGGTATAATGAAGCTTGAAAGCGGATCACCTTTCACGACCCGTGTTTACTTCATTCACTTTAGGAGTATTAACAGGCGTTATTGCTGGGTTCTCAAGCTTTGTTGCCTGCTTCAAACCCTCGCTTACACTTTTGTCCTTTAAAATTTCATCAAGCTGCTTACTCTTTTGTTGCTCTTCGTTATTTGACGTATCTCTTTGAGCATCTTCTTTCATGCCACGAGCATTCTCTACATCCTTTTCACCTTCACCCAAAAGTTTTTCTAATATTTTCTTAACAAAGCGCTTCAGAAGACTCAAAAACCCTTCTTCTTTTTGATTTTCTTGTGGTTGAGGCGTGGTATCTTTTTTGTCCGGCTCAGTGTTGAGCTTCTCTTTTACAGAACTCTTGCTCACTGAGGGACTAACGATGTGCTCTGATGGCTGTGTATCTGTTTGTACAGAAGCCTCAGAAGTCTTTTTTTGTCCACTCTGTTCAACACTTTTACCTTCTGTTGTAGTTTCTCTAAGAGTGTTAGCTGCTTCTTGAAATTTTTTGTCATTTTTTAATTCTGCAACTTTTTCACTTGTGAAGATGCCCTTCCCTTTATATTGTTGGTCAAGCTCAGCAATTCTTTCAAAATCTTGACGTACTTTTTCATCTGCACGTCCTTTTTGACTTTCAAATTTCTGACTCAATTCTGCAACGTTTTTCATTTTGTTCTCAAGCTCCTTACTTTTCACAGCTTTTAGAGCCTCTGTTCCTTTTGCGATATAATTAACCTTCTCTTCTAATGAGGTACCTTCTGGAAAAGCACCTGGAGAACGTTCAAAAACATCTTTAAACTTTTTTTCAACACTTTCTTTAGATGTCTGGGCCATACCTGTTACCTATTAAAACATATCATATAACCAGTATATTAGCTAATTATATAAAAAACAGTTAACATAACTTGTGGTAAAAAGTGTTTATCAAGGGCGTCCTATTTATATCTTTTTCATTAAAATGCTATTTACTTATTAAGTTAAAATGTATAATTATATAAGAAATGAAAGATAGCCCATTAGCAGTAGTATTCGATTGGGATAATACCTTAGTTGACACTCAAGATAACATTTTTAATGCTATTAAACATACCATAAACTCAATGGGGTATAGTAATAAAGCTGCTGATAGAAATTCCCATGAGTCGAGAAAGAGCTATATGGTCAATTTATTTGGCGATCAGTGGAAAAAAGCGAATCAGATATATCAACAATATTTAGATGATGCACTATTGCAAAACATTGCTTTGAATCAAGGAGTAGAGAAAATGTTGCAGACACTGAAAAGCCACAATATTTATCTAGCAATAGTAAGTAATAAGAAAAATACTAATTTACGTGAAGAAGTTACCTATTTTAAACTGGATTCTTACTTTGAAAGAGTGGTTGGGTCATGCGATGCCGCGGAAGATAAACCATCTGCAACCCCACTGCTATTTGCACTAGAAGAGAGTACGTTGCCTATAAATAGAGAAAATGTGTTTTTCGTTGGTGATAGCATCACAGATGTTCTGTGTGCACAAAATGCCAATTGTTTACCTATTATATACGGTCAATCAATAAGCGGTTATGAAGATTTGTTATGTTTTCAACATTTTGATAAGCTTACAGATTTTATAATAAAGTATTTAGAAGATAGGTAATGACCACTGTTACAG
The DNA here is from genome assembly GCF_964026815.1 of Wolbachia endosymbiont (group A) of Andrena fulva. Taxonomy (NCBI): domain Bacteria; kingdom Pseudomonadati; phylum Pseudomonadota; class Alphaproteobacteria; order Rickettsiales; family Anaplasmataceae; genus Wolbachia; species Wolbachia endosymbiont (group A) of Andrena fulva. The sequence goes on along the minus strand of NZ_OZ034701.1, from coordinate 561,273 downwards.
AGATTGCCAGTATAATAAGACGCTTTTGCGCATATTTGATAGATAGAGCAATTTTATTAATTCCAAACTTATTAATCAGACTATTGTTAAAGAATTTTCCGTTAATTTCATCTATGTGTATAGATTGCAGTTACTTCACATATTTTATATCTTCAAAAGCCCAAGCAACTCCTGGTCAGCAATTAATGAACATACATACCATAAGCTTGGACGGTTCTAAAATAGATTTGAGTTTAGCATTTGATAGAAGCATTTCTCAGTTTTTTCTTTCTCTATTATATAACATAATAGTTATCCTCATCGAGCTTTTCCAAGAACAGGACGTGTTAATAAACGCTTTCGATATATTAATAGTGCTACTCACTATATTAACGGTGCTGCTCACTCTCTGCTGGTATCTAGTTGCTTGCTTCTCTAAGAAAAAACAGACATACCACGACATGCTATTTAATACGGTTGTTATCAAAGGAACTATTAAATGAGTTGCTATAACTATCGTTATCATATAAATTATGCTGATAAATTGAACTAAGGGAAGATTATGAATGAAGAGATAGTAAAATGTTTGAATAAATTATTGACCAATGAGCTGACTTCTGTACGCCAGTATCTTTTGCATTTTGCGGTTCTCAAAAACAATGGAATTAATAGACTTGCAGAAAAGGTAAAAAATGAGCTTAACGAAGAACTTGAACATGCAAACAAGTTGGCAGAAAGAATTTTGTTATTTAAAGGAGTTCCAAATTTTCAAGATACAAACGAAATATCAAAGCATGATGGAAAGTTTACAAAAGACACAATACGGAAAATCTTAGAAGCTAATTTGAAATTAGAGGGAAAGGGTATCAAAGATATCAAAGAAACGATTTCTATCGCTGAGAAAGAAAAGGATTTTGTTAGTGTAATGTTATTAGAAGAGATGTTAAAAAATGAAGAAGAGCACTTCCATTGGATTGAGAAACAGATTGACCTTATTGAACTAATGGGTGTTGAAAACTATTTAAGAACACAAATATAGAGTGTTAAAAAAAATAGTATTTATTTTAATTGTACCTTGCTTGCTCCTTTTTTTATTAGGATTATGGCAAGTATTCAGATTGAACTGGAAGAATAATATTATCAAAAATATGAGTCTTCCAGTTGTTCATCTATTGCCCAATAACGACCTTGAAAAATTTAACTATAGGCATGTCAAGATTGATGGGATTCTAAGTGACATAGAACTATATGTTTTTGCAGGACAACATGGCTATCATGTGTTATCTCCTATGCTACTTACTACTGGAAATTATATGCTAGTGAACAAAGGAATAGTTAAAGAAAAAAAAGAGGAAAGAGCAAAAATTGAAAAAGTAGCTGCAGGTGGAGTTTTATATTGCAATAGCAGTAAAAGCAAAAATTGGTTTATCAAGAACGATACTGCTTCGAATACATGGTTTACCCTGAGTACAGAAGAAATTTCCAATGAGTTAGGTATTAAGCTAGAGAAGTGTGTATTGTGGCCGAACAATTTTGGTAGCAAATTAGCTGTACAGCCAATGAAGCATTTGGAATATGCAATCACTTGGTTTGCACTTTCCTTAATTTGGTTGATTATGTGCGTAATTTACTATAGGCAAAACCTCAATAAAGCTTGAAGCTTTCTGTACATAAAATTAGAGAAGTAGTTATTCATCTTTATCACTACCAAGGTCTTTTAACATACTGTAATTGCCTTTTCTGAATCTACTTTTTAAAGACGTAACTCCACTTTCGCTAATACCACTAAGGCTCAGTGCAGCTCCACCTAGCTGCAATCCTATCTCAGATGTTTCAGGAATAATTTTACTAGCTCCTAGATCTCTATAAACCTCCACATTACTCAGATCTGGTAAGCGTATTACAATATTTACATGCGGAAAATTTGCTGCAACTAAAGAAACAACTTTTTTTATAGTAACTTCATTCTTTATTGAAATAACGAGAGCTTGAGCTCTTTCTATTCCTACAGATTTTAAAATTTCACATCTTGTAACATCTCCAAGATATATAGGAAAACTATCACTTTTTCCTTCTTTGACTATTTTCGATTGAATATCTACAACAACGTAACTTAAATGCTCTGCCGTAAGCATTTTTGTTACCATATATCCCACTCTACCAAATCCAGCAACTATCACATGGTTATAAAGATCTTGTGTATCTGTTTCAACAGCTTCATCATCTAATATTGTTTTCTCAGTGCTAAATGAGTTTGCTATCCAATCTCCAAGCCCCGATAAAAGAGGAGTGAAAGCCATGGTTACTGTAGTTACCATCATAAGTACTTGAGCGATTTCACTTGGTAGCACATTTAGCTCATCTGCTAAGCGAAACAAAATAAACGCAAATTCACCGCCTTGTGAAAGCAGTAACCCAGCTTGTATAGCAGGTGCACTCTTAAACCCAAAAAATCTACACAATATATATATAATAGATGTTTTTAAAACGATAAGGATAATCGATAATAAAGTAATTAGTGGTAACTTATTGAGTAAAAGTTCGGTATTGATGGACATACCAACAGTCATGAAAAATAAGCCAAGAAACAAATCTTTAAATGGCAATACTGCGTGTTCTACTGAGTGTCTATATTCTGTTTCTGCAACTAACAATCCAGCAACAAATGCACCTAATGCTAACGATAAATGGAATTGCTCAGTAATAAATGCTGCTCCTAATACTATTAAAAGCGTTGTTGATATAAAGATCTCATTACTTTCCATTTTAGCAATAACCGAAAATAAAGGTCTAAGCAATAATCTACCAGTTATAAATATCAGCACTAATGCAATAGCTGCTTGCACCAATGAACCTGCCAATGAGCTTATCAGGCTGTGCTCAGAATTGCCAGTAAGTAAAGGTACCAATACTATTAATGGTACCACTGCAAAATCTTGCATTAATAGCACTGCTATCGACAACCTACCAACCTGACTTGCTTGAGAACCTTTTTCTTGCAGAACCTGCAACACTATTGCTGTTGAGGATAGCGCAAGCCCACCACCAATAACTGTTGCTATATTCGTATTCACTCCGAAAGCAAGAGCGATGCACCATATTGCTACCATGGTAACTATAACTTGAAGAGAACCGAACCCAAATACATGAATACGCATAGCGATCAGGCGTTCAAATGTCAATTCAAGGCCTATAATGAATAATAGAAAAACTACACCAAATTCTGCAAGATTATCCATTGCTTCAGCTGAGTGTATCAGATTAAATCCGTGAGAACCAATAACTGCACCTGCAACGAAGTAACCAAGCACTGGACTAATATTCATTTTCCAAAATGCTATGACTATAAACACAGCAGCAGAAAGCAAAATTATAATATCAAACAAATGCTGAGAGCCACTGTGCATGATATTTAACCTGTAGAATTAGACCATTTAATTGAGCAGCCAATACTTGATTTTTGGTCAATTGGAGAATTACCAGTTTCTGCAATAAATTTCATAGCTTGAAATAAGTCACTACTTCCTACTTCATAGCTTTGAACCTTTTCTTTTTTTGCGTCGTTAAAACGTCCACGATAGCAAAGGTTTAAATTGGAATTAAAGCCGAAAAAGTCAGGAGTGCAAACAGCCCCGTATTCTTTAGCTATTTTCTGTGTACTATCAATTAAATATGGAAATGTAAACTTATTTTCCTTGGCAAAATTAATCATATTTTCAAAGGAATCTTCTGGATATTCATTTACATCATTTGGCATTATTGCAATGGTGTTTACCTGATAATCTTTTTTCAATTGATCAACATCGCTTACCAGATTGCTAATAATTGACTGAACGTAAGGACAGTGATTGCATATAAACATTATAATAAGACCATTTTTTCCACAACAGTCACTTAATGCATAATATTTATTGTCTACTCCCAAAAGATTAAAATCTTTTGCAGTAAAACTAAAATCGACTTTAGGAGTATTCAGAGCAACCATAGACTATTATTATACCACATGTAATTTACGGTCTTATTATTTAAATGTCAAACGGTTTCTATGTATACTGTTTGCATATTCTTTTTTAGTATTATAATTATAAAACTTATGTTCATAACTTTCGAAGGAATAGACGGCTCTGGTAAAACAACACAATCTAAGCTACTTACAAATCATTTTAAGCAAATTCGCGGCGAAAATAATGTGGTATTGACTCGAGAACCAGGTGGCACTAACTTTGCAGAGAAGGTAAGAGGAGTATTGTTAACGAATAATATTGATTCTATTTCTGAACTCTTGCTACTTATCTCGATGAGGCGCGAACATATGAAAAAATTAATATTACCAGCTCTTGCAGAAGGAAAAATAGTGATTTGTGATCGGTTTATTGATTCAACTATTGCATATCAAGGATATGGGTTTGGAGTTGACTTAGGGCTAATAAGGGACTTACATAAGCTAGTGGAAATTAAATATCCAGATATTACATTCATTCTAGATATTGATGTTAAAGTTGGGTTAAATAGAGCAAAAGACAAGAATAAATATGAAGAAATGGATGTTAATTTTTACAATAAGGTCAGAAAAGGATTTCAGGAAATAGCCATAAAAGAGCCCGTTAGGTGCAGTGTTATCACTGGAATTGAAACAAAAAATGATAATCACGTACACAATGAAATTATTGATAAAATCACCTAGCTTGTGATAGAAAATTATCAATTTCAGGTAACATTATTTCATATGAATAACTTTTTGTTTGAGTAGCTAAAAAATCCTGTATTTTGTCTGGATCTTCTTCACTTATCATCTTATATGCCCTTGCGAGGTTCATTAATTCACTTCTATTTTTTTTATTGCTTACTTCAGTAATAGTAAAAAATTGATCAAAATGGTCTAAGAGGTCTTTATTTTTTATTGAAGACACAATATCGTCAATTTCTTTCACATATAATGCAAGTTTGTGTGCTTTACTACGATCTTCAAAACAAAGATTAACAAGCACGTTACGAAACCTATCTTTCGTAGTACTTCTCACTTCTGCTAATAAGGACTTAATATTTTCTTGGCAATGCACTCTCTTTACCGATTCAGCCGGTTCAACCATACCAAGAACATTCTTTACCAAAGATTTTTCTTCACAACTAAATATGAACATGTAATAACCCATCGATAAAGTGAAGAGCAAGAACATAGCCGGAAGTAAAAACGGAGCTAATACATTTTGTGACGCAGGGAAAATAAACCAGGTAACAGTTGCTATTGACACAGTTACAAATAATCCTGATAAACATAATTGTGCTTTTCTTCTATAATTCTGATCAATAACTGTACTTACACCAATAGAAGCTATATCAATCATTACTCACACCTCATTAAACATTAATACTAACTGAATGATAGCATTATTGTGATGAAAATGCAATATTATGAATATTTTAATACAATTTATATTGACAGTTACAATTCTGAATGTTTTATTGCAGCGTTAGCTGATTAGCATTTTTAAGATGAGGTCAACTCTCATAGAGAGAGGATTTTTTTATTTTCTCATTCTTCTCATTTTCCTCTCTAACAATTTTTTTTCCATTTAATATGTCCTTTATTTCATCTCCTGTTAAAGTTTCAAACTCCAGTAGATTTTCGGCAATGAGATCTAAGCCTTTCTTATGCTTGGTCAAAATGTCTTTTGCTTTTTCATAGCAAGAAGATACAACTTTCTTCACTTCTTCATCTATAAGTTTTAACGTATCTTCAGAAATTATCTCAGAACCATGTATGGTTTGTTCGCGATTGTGATAGATCGGGCCTATTTTGTCACTCATTCCCCATTTTGTTACCATAGCGCGTGATAAATCAGATGCTTGTTTTATATCCGAAGATGCACCGCTTGTGACTTTATCGTAGCCAAAAATTAGCTCTTCTGCCACTCTTCCACCCATTGCAACAGTTATATCTGCTAGCATCTTTTCTCTTGTGAGGGACACTCTATCTGTTTCTGGTAGTCTCATAACTAAACCGAGTGCCCTACCGCGTGGAATAATTGTTGCCTTGTGTATAGGATCAGAAGCAGGCATATTAACAGCAATCATCGCATGACCAGCTTCATGGTATGCAGTCAGTCTCTTTTCCTCTTCTGTCATAATGAGAGATCGCCTTTCTACGCCCATCATCACTTTATCACGTGCATATTCGAAATCATCCATGGTAACAATCTTCTTGTTTCTTCTTGCAGCGATAAGTGCAGATTCATTCACCAAATTTGCTAGATCAGCCCCTGAAAAACCTGGTGTTCCTCTTGCAACTGTTTTCACGTTTACATCTGGTGCTATTGATATTTTCTTTATATGAGTATTTAATATCTTTTCACGCCCATTTATATCGGGTAAAGAAATAGTAATCTGTCGGTCAAAACGACCAGGTCTAAGCAGTGCTGGATCTAAGACATCCGGACGGTTAGTCGCAGCAATTATTATTACACCTTCATTAGACTCAAAGCCATCCATCTCAACTAATAACTGATTTAATGTTTGTTCTCTTTCATCATTGCCGCCACCAAGACCAATGCCACGATGTCTACCCACCGCATCTATTTCATCTATAAAAATTATACAAGGAGCATTTTTCTTGCCTTGATCAAACATATCACGAACACGACTTGCACCAACACCCACAAACATTTCAACAAAATCAGATCCAGAAATACTAAAGAATGGCACATTAGCTTCTCCTGCAATTGCACGAGCAAGTAAAGTTTTACCAGTTCCAGGAGAGCCAATCAAAAGGCACCCTTTTGGTATTTTTCCACCTAATATTTGAAATTTTTGCCTTTGTTTAAGAAAATCAACGATCTCTACTAGCTCTTCTTTTGCTTCATCAATTCCGGCAACATCATCAAATGTTACTTTTTTTCCACTAGTCATGAGTCTAGCCCTTGACTTGCCAAAGCTTATAGTTCTGTTGCCCCCCGCTTGTGTTTGTTTAAGAAAGAATAGCAAGAAGCCAATAAAGATAAATGTTGGGACCCATGAGATAAGTAATCCACCAATTACGTTCATGGCAGAATCTCCAGTTGAAAAGGAGAATCTCACTTTTCTATCATGTAAATTTTTTATTAGGTCGCTATATATGACACCGCTTGAATTGAAACTTGAACCGTCCCTGAACTTGCCTTCAATGCTCTGGTTTTTTATGACAATATTTTCTACATCATTGTCTTCTAGTCTAGTTAAAAATTCCGAAAAAGGTATAATTGTTTTACTTTTACCTACATTTCCGCTGAACTGAATATAAGCAACTGAAATAAGAACAATAATTACTAACCAGATCAATAAGCCTTCTAAAAATTTTTTCATTTCTATTTCTAACTAAATACTAATCAAGCTTACCAAATTTTGTTTTATCGTGCTATTAATAATGCATTGAACCTTATCGTCATTGGTATTTTTTCCGTTATAATTTACATCAGGATAAGCAAGCACCTTTCCATCTTTTAGCACTACAGGCAAAGAATAGAAAACTTCAGGGCAGCAGTTGTAATCCTTCAGAAATTCAGGAACTTTTTGTGTTTTTTTTAATGGAGCGATGATAACTGAACACTCTTGATTTCCGAGTATTGTGCAGCTAAATCTGTTATCCCATTGAGTAGGTTCATTTAAAGGTAGGTTTAAGGTAATTTCTTGTATCTTTGACGATTCTCTAATTATCAAGATATTTTCTCCATGTTTTCTTATTTTACACCCAGAAAGTGTACAGTTAACATTACTATCCTTTTGCAATATTTTATTAAATATTACGATAAGGCTGTTGTACCTTGGTTTATAATGTTTACTGGCAATTGCCATTATGGAGTAAAGAAGAAGCCTCAAGGCTATTTCCTCTGGCAATTGATAAAACTCACTTAGTTTAATTTCAATATAACCAAGATCATGCACATTAACGCAGTCATTAAACGCAAGGCGTGTGTAGTGCATCAACGCTTTTGCAGCTCTTTTCATATGAAGGGCTGTGAGGCATATTCGCTCTGTTAAAATCTCTTGATTATCACTTGCTTTAAGTAAGTTACGGTATAAAGTTCGCCTGTATTTTAAGTCATAGTTGCTTCTATCTTCGATCCATTTTAACCGATGAAGCTTAGCGTACTTTTCTATTTCACTACGACTAAAATTTAACAATGGCCTAAATATATAAATACCATTTAGGAAAGACTTGTAGTCCATTGATGATAATCCATCTACGCCACTACCTCGCTCTAATCTTAACAAGAACGTTTCTGCTTGATCATCTTTGTGATGAGCAACAAGTAAATATTTAACATTATTATTTTTACACCACTCTGCTAGTAACTTATACCGTGCTTTTCGTGCCTGTAACTGAATATTGCCTTTAATATTTTGCTTCTCCCAATTTAATATGAACGATTCCTTTGCTCCAAGTTCCTTTGCATAACTTACAACAAAATCAGCTTCTTTTTGAGACTCTGGACGTAACCCATGATTTACTGTTAATGCTGTAGGAAGTGAAAGCTTGTTTTTTTTTGCCCAGTTAGTCATTAAGTGCAGTAAGACTATACTATCTACACCACCTGATACTGCAACTGCAACTTGATTGTTATAGAAAGCAAAACTATTAACCACATTTTGAAATAATAACTCTAATTCCATTATGTCTCTTGATGGCCAGACAGGTCAGATCTCTTACGTCATACCGCGACTTATTTGTGGTATATATAGATCCCGCTAACAAGCAACGAAATATGACAAGTTTGTCCTTTTTTGTCTACCCCAGTGCCCTTTCTTTATGTCATCCCAGTGTTTGACACTGGGATCCAGGTTTTAATGCAAGAAACTATTTCTTTATTCCAGAAAATGAAAATTCCACTCTACGATTTTTAGCATGCTCTTTTTCATATTTAGAATTTCTAGAATCATCTTTTACATTAACCAAAGGCTCAGTTTCACCTTTAGAAGCAGTTTTTATTCTGTTTTCTATGTAGGGTGTACAACTAACCATAAATTTTTTAGCTGCATCTGCCCTTCTAGCGCCTAGCGCAAGATTATATTCATGAGAACCACGGTTGTCAGTGTGACCAGTTAAAGTAACCTTCGCGTCAGGGTTATCTTGTAACACCTCCATTACGTCAAGTAATGCATCTGCACTTACTTCAGCAATACTAGATTCATCATAACCAAAGAAAACTCTTTTATCACCTATCTGCTTAACAACAGAATTTATTTTATTTGTTGTATTTGCTCCTTTTTTTGGGCAAGAACTTACACCAGTAAGTAATAAACAAAAACAGCACATTATAACCAGTCTACTCCACATTACTAAACCTCCATAAATTTTAAATAGTGCGTAACTTTAATTTCAGTAGCTAATATCTCTCCATATTGTAATATAGTCAAGAGAAATAAAATACTAAATACTTTTTCTACAACCTTACAATTAATTTTCCTATAATATGCTGGACTCTGAGTAGAAAAATCCAATAAAAGAATAAAAAGTACAATTTTTTATTGTACTTTAAGCAAATATACTTTTAACTTTATTATTAATCTATTACGGTATTAAACAGATGTTTTCTAAAATAATGAACAAATATGCAATCTTATAAGTTTTTAGAGGAAGTATTATATAGGGTAAAGAATATCGAAAATACGCTAAAAGTACTAAACCAAAGCCAATTGAATATAGAGGACAAAGTTGAACAAATGAGTCTTCTAGAAGAAATCAGACATGAAATTATCTCTCATGACGCAATAAAGGAATCATTAGCAGATGCTCTTGGTAACAAAAAAAGTGCAAATACTCAGCAGCTAAAGTTAATAGAGAGAATACATAAAAACAACAGTGCTGTTCCTATTGATTTAGTAAAGTCTTTATCCAAAGCTAAGGTTGAATGCCAAGATTTATGGAAGCTATCTCATTCTGAAACCAGTAACTTAGAAAAACTAAAAGAACGTTTTACTGATTTAATCACACTCATTCGCGAAGTAGCTTCTATAAAATCGCAGCAATTAAAATGCTCAAAATACGACTCACTGCTTGCTGACTATGACTCTGATATCACAGAAAAGAATATAAGGGAAGTATTCCCCAAGGTAGGCAAATTTTTTAGCGAAAATGTAGATAAAATAATTGAAAAGCAGAAAAAGGATAAGGTTACTAATATACAAAAAGTTGCTACTCAGAAACAGATTGAACTTGGCTCATTATGTTTACAGCAAATGGGTATTGCACTAAATGAGATTCGTACTTCTTATTACTACCCTATAGATTATGATGGATCTGATTTTTGTTATGGTTTATTTTCACTTTTACGGCATAGTGGTTATGCAATTTATCAAAAATGTTTAGCGCAAAATTCTATAAGTAGTCCAATTACGAGACATGTTATGTATGAAACTCAAGGGTTATTCATGGAAAGGATGATTGGAACATCCAGAGAATTTATTGAGTTTATTCAACCACACATAAAAGAGAAATTTGCTATAAAAGGCAAAACTAACGAGAAAGTTAGCAGTGTTGAAAATTTGTACTTGATTTTCAATGAAATAAACCTTTCTTCTTTTTTAAAAAATGCAGATGAATTTAGTCTGTTAGCTCATATTATGTTGAGAACTAGGTTAGAACAAGATATAATAAATGGTACATTGGAAGTCAAAGACCTGCATGATGCGTGGCTGGAAGGTATGAAGCACTATAAAATTCCAGTAAAAGCTGAAAATGAGCTAAACACTTATTTTCAAGATGAATATTGGGCAAGCGGTGTTATGGGATACTTTCCTATAAAAATTATTGCTTTAATTGCTGCTGTGCAGATTTTCTCTTGCGTTAAAAAGAATCATTACGAATCATTAAGTGCTATAATAAAAGGAGATTTTAGTTTACTTATCAGTTGGTTATCTCAAAATATATACAGTGCAAAGTGTGGCCTGGAACTGCTAAAAAAAGTAACAGGTAAGGGTTTAGACGTTGAGTGTGTTACTTACTACTTATCTGAAAAGTATAATTTGTCTTAATAAATGGTTTTCTTGAGTTATGTATGAATTTTGTTCGAAAATTAACCGGAAAGTTTTATAGCCTTTTCACTTTCAAAGGTTTATTCGCTAGCGATATTGCTATAGATCTTGGCACTGCAAACACTTTAGTTTATCAGAAAAATCAGGGAATAGTGCTTGATGAGCCTTCAGTTGTAGCAAGAATAAAAGAAAAAGGAAGTTACGTTCCTTATGCTTTTGGTAAAAAAGCTAAAATGATGCTTGGAAAAACGCCTGGAGAAATAGAGGCGATAAGGCCCTTAAAAGATGGAGTCATTGCTGATTTTAAAAGTGCGGAAGAAATGCTAAAATATTTCATACGCAGTGCAAACACAAAATTCACTGTTAATAAACCTAATATTATCATATGCGTTCCATCTGGATCCACGCCAGTTGAAAGGCGTGCTATACAAGATGCAGCAGAAAGTGCTGGTGCAAATGAAGTATTTTTAATTGAAGAACCAATGGCTGCAGCAATCGGAGCTGGGCTCCCGGTTACTGAACCTGAGGGTTCTATGATTGTTGATATAGGAGGCGGTACAACTGAAGTTGCAATTATTTCTTTAGGCGGAATTGTTTATTCACGTTCTGCCAGAGTAGGTGGCGATATTATGGATGAAGCAATAAAATCATATATTCGTGAAAATCATAAGTTGTTAATCGGTGAAACAACCGCTGAGAAAATTAAGAAAAGCATAGGTTCAGCCAGTCTGCCAGGTGAAAATAACAAAGAGGGAATGATAATTAAAGGCAGGGATTTAGTGAGTGGCATGCCAAAAGAAATGCTTTTATCAGAATACCAAGTTGCAGAGAGTTTAATAGAGCCTGTACATCAGATAATTTCTGCTATTAAGACTGCGCTGGAGAGCACTCCACCTGAACTTTCTTCTGATATAGTCGATAGAGGAATAGTTTTATCCGGTGGTGGTGGATTATTACGTAATCTAGGTAAAGTTATCAGTGAAACAACAAAATTACCGGTTCGTGTTGCAGATGACCCACTTTGTTGTGTTGCCTTAGGTAGTGGAAAAGTGCTTGAAAACATGGATTATTTTGGCCATGTTTTATTCAAGCAAGATTAAATTGTTTTTGAAGGTAGTTTATCGAATTGTTTTGATGGAATTATGTAATATAAATGAGATCCCAGTGTCATGCACCAAGTAATTTGAAGGCAACTTCTAGCAGAAAAGGGTGTCATCCGAGTAGCTAACACTGGGATCCAGGAAACTTGATTACAAATAAATATGCTGTTTTAATGAATTTGTGTAATAGAAGCTAGATTCCAGTGTCAGCTACTTTCATGACATTATCTACTATGTAAATTGCCCCCAAATCAAAACGTTTGCACAGTTGTATGTTGGAATGACACAAGATTTGCGTTTATAAATTAAGGCGGTTATGCTAAAAGAATTTGAAATTGAACCTCTGCTAAAAGATAAAACTCCGCACCAGACTAAGGCTGTTGTTGCAATGTCCGGGGGAGTTGATAGCTCGGTTGCTGCAGCACTGCTACATAACCTTGGGTACCAGGTGATAGGTGTGACTCTTCAACTCTATGGCACTGACGGTAATGCTAACGCAAGAAAGGGTGCATGCTGCGCTGGACAGGATATTTATGACGCTAAGCGTGTAGCTGAAAGTGTTGGCTTTCCTCACTATATTTTAAACTATGAGGAAATATTCAAAAAGGAAGTAATAGAGGATTTTGCGAGTACCTATATGCGTGGGGAAACTCCCATACCATGCGTGAGATGTAACCAAACGGTAAAATTTCGTGATCTATTACAAGTTACAAAAAATCTTGGTGCGGATGTGCTCGTAACAGGACATTACGTGAGAAGGTTAGAAAAAAATGGTGAGGTAAAGTTGTGCAGAAGCATTGATAAAAGTAAAGATCAAAGTTATTTTTTGTTTGCTACAACTCAAGAGCAATTGAAGCTTTTGCGATTTCCACTAGGTGGGTTCTATAAAAGTGATATAAGAAAATTAGCAAAGTATTTCAGCTTACAAATTTCTGAAAAGCCGGACAGTCAAGATATATGCTTTGTTTCCGAAAGCTATAGTAAAACAATAGCTAAATTAGCTCCACAATCTGTACAGAAAGGTAAAATAGTGGATGTTAATGGAAAAGTGCTAGGCGAGCACAGTGGCATAGTAAATTTTACAGTGGGGCAAAGAAAGGGCTTGGGTATCGCACACAATGAACCTCTTTATGTGATAAAAATTAATACAGAAAATAATGAGGTTATAGTAGGTCCGATCAACGTATTAATGCAAAAAAAAATATTGATCAAGGAGTTAAATTGGTTAGAACAACCAAAGGAAGGTATGGAAGTAACTGTGAAGCTGAGATCATCACATGCGGGAAGTTTAGCAACAATACATTCAACTGACGAAAAAAATAAAGCCTGTGTCATTTTAAACGACGATTACTTTGGCATCAGTCCAGGTCAAGCCTGTGTAGCGTATAAAGATGAGCAAGTTATCGGCGGTGGATGGATATGCTCTTAACTAAAAGCTTTAATGCAGAGTGTAAACATACAATAGACTTCTTGCATAACCATATAACATTGGGAATAGAAACAAAAAAACTTGCTTGACAAACTCCGCCAGCCCCCTTATCATGAAACTGAAGCTATTTATTTATCTTCTCTGTACAGATTAAATGACAAAAAAACTCACGTATCTGGCGTCTCATGTTTAATTTTTTGCACTATGTGCACTCTATGTCTTTATCAAATTTCTGGGTTTTTACCTACACAAGCTGAAATACGCTTATAAAGCATTTAAAACATTAAAAAACGCCAACTTAAAAAATGGATAGTGAATAACTAGCTACCCTAGGGTTTCTTTTGCCTTTTTTTCTGTTTAGTAAATTTCTTAACGTTTATAATTTAGATTAGTTGCGGCTTAAGAGCAGCTAAATCGCGGTTATTAAGTGTTTAGAATAAAAAAACGCCATACTTGAAAGTATAATGTAAGTAATTAGCCAACCACGGGGCTTCTTTTGCCTTTTTTTTCATTTGGTAAATTTCTTAATGTTTGTAGCTAAACGACAACCGTCATCCCGCTGCTTGTTAGCGGCTAAGAGATACCGCGAATGAATCGCGGTATGACGGTGTAATGATGGTTAAGTAATTCGTCATCCCGCTACGTGTTAGCGGGATCTATGTTGAGAGATACCGCGAATGAATCGCGGTATGACGGTTCGCGGCGGCATAAAGATAAGTCTCGTCATCCCGCTGCGTGTTAGCGGGATCTCTTGTTAGTGGCTGAGATACCGCGGCGGTATAGCTATACCTTTTTCTACTTAGTTTGGGTTATGCAAGAAGTCTAATAACATTTATTGCTATTTTGCCATGTATCCCTTATACTATAAAGTAGAACATTATAGGTTTCAGCAATGATAAAAGAAATTGAAGAACTAATAAAAATTGTTGGTAAGGGTAATTTATTAGAGACGTTATTTATTTTTTTAGGTAGCTTTCAACATGCTGACTTAGATCGTTTTATGGATCACAGGAATCACATAGGTCTGTCTGCATTCATACAGAAGCAAGATGAACAATTAGATTACTATTTTAACTTAAAATTTAGTCTACAAGGGTTGTTTTTAATTTATGCTCTAGCTTATCGAATTCTAAGTGAAAACAATAACCTGAATACTAAAGATGTCATAGATAAAATATATGAAGTTATTAAAGGATCTGAGTTAAATGAATATATAAATGAAGTAGTAGATGGAAGAAAATTAGATTTACTTAACATCTTAGCAAATCCAAAGAGAGAACCAATATTTAAAACAGAAGAAGATTTTGAAAATAAAGTACTCATTGGTCTTAGAAAGTTACTAAGTGAAGGAAATACATTAAACAAATATGACAGAGAATTTGCATTAAATAAGTGCGTTATTGGCTGTTACTACTCTATTCATAATATAAAAGTAGATAAAGATATTGCATTGTTGTTTTCCATAGGTAGTTACTATAAAGAACTTTCACCATCTAATAAATTAATTAAAAAAGGAACATTATCAATAATAAATAATGGAGTTATTTTCGGATATATAGGAAATGTAGCTATCTCATTGCAAAGTATTGGCCTGGAAGATCAAAATGGAGCCATCAAATATACGCTGGATTACAGAAGGATAGGTAGCTTAAACAGAATATTCAATATGTCAGCAGGTTACAATAATCAAGGTTTTTTATGCCTGAAAAGCATTGGACCAACTGTGAAACAGCTGTTGAAGAAGCAAAATAGCAATAAGTTTGAAGAGAGGATAATAAACAACACATATTATTCAGTGCCACAAGAAGAGAATGAATGTAGGCCAAATTTCATTGTCGGCAAGAAAAAAGAAAAGAACCATAAAAACACAGTCTGTAAACTTATTTTAGGTATGTTTGTATTATCTGTTGGGTTATATGTTGCTGATTATTTCTTTATGGAGCAAAAATTGTTCAACTCAATAAAAAATGTTTTGCTACAAGACAACCTTACTAACCTGATAGTTGGTGCGGTGCTTACTATTGTAATAGTATATGCTTTATTTCAATTATCACAGGAACCACCACTTTCAACAGTCAATAAGATGACGAATGAAAATTTAGGACCGCTCCATGCAAAACAAGCTTAGAACTACATAAATGTAGCAATTTAAAAGTACATATTGTATAATCTTAAGTTAAGAGGTGATTTATGGATTTAAGTAAAATAACAGCGGGACCAAATGCGGTGAATGTGGTAATTGAAATAAGTGCAAATGCTGAGCCTGTAAAGTATGAATTTAATAAAGAGCTTGGGTTGTTACAAGTTGACAGATTTTTATCTACCTCAATGACTTATCCTTGCAATTATGGATTTATACCAAATACCTGCGCAGGTGATGGTGACCCTGTGGATGTTTTGGTGCTAACTCAATTTCCCTTAGCATCTAGTGTTTTAATATCGGTACGTCCAATAGGCGCATTACTCACTAAAGATGAAAAAGGAGAAGATGAGAAAATATTAGCAGTGCCTGTTTCCAGTGTTGATAGCTATTATGACAATATAAAGAACTATTCTGATTTATCTAAAAATCTACTAGATAAAATTACTCATTTCTTTTCTCATTATAAAGATCTAGAAAAGGGAAAAACAGTAGCAGTTGGAGAATGGGTTGGTGTAGAAGAAGCAAAACAAATTGTTGCAAGCTCTATTAAAAGCGGAAATTAGTTTTTGTTGATTTATAGCTAAAGTGGCTCTACGATTTGAAAAACAACAAATTCGTCATTCCGCTACGTGTTAGCTGATGAGATACCGCCCACAACTGTACGAACATTGCAATATGGCACATAGTAAATGATGTCATCCCAGTGCTTGACACTGGGATGGCTTTGTTGCATCGCTCTTCGGATAGTAGGTAACGCACAATAAATTTATGAAGCTATCTCAAATTTAGCCATGCCTATTTCAGTAAATTTGTTAAGCAAATAACATTTGAGTAGCAGTTCCCTCTCACGATTCATTTCAGATTTGTTCCTAAAACTAAATCCAAATGTCTTTTTTAATCGCGAGAAAAAACCTTCTATATAAGATCTTTTTCCATAACTCATCTCTTTTTTCCACTTCTTTATACCATCTTCATCATATGACTTTATGAGCTTGACTGCAGAATTTCTCTCAGCCATATAGTCTAACTTTGGATGCTCTGCTGCGTTGTTTTTCGGAGGAATTTTCGTTTTTATACCATATTGATTACACAGCTTATAGAGCTTTTCTCTGTCATATGCCCTATCTGCATATAGTATAGCTCTTTCCATAAAAGTCCGGATGTGATAGGATAAGGGTAGATGATGATAAGGAGGTTGAATGCCAGCAGCATATAGTTATGATTTAAGAAAAAAAGCAATGGAAGCGCTAGACGAAGGAGAAAGCAGAGAAACAGTGGCAGCAAGATTTAAGATTGGACGAACTACTTTATGGGAGTGGCAGCAAAGAAGAAAAGAAACAGGAGACTTTCAATCAAAAAAACTTGGAAATGGGGGTTACAATCACAAAATTACCGACTGGGATACCTTTGCCAAATTTGCCAGAGAACACGGAGGAAAGACTCTATCGGAAATGGCTAAACTTTGGAACAACATTAGTATCCAAACGATCTATCGAGCCCTTAAAAAAATTGGATTTACGCGCAAAAAAAGACATATGGATACAAGGAAAGAAACGAAGAAAAACGTGCTGAATTTTTGAAAATTATAGCGACAAAAGAACCTAAAAACTTAGTGTATATAGATGAGTCTGGCATTGATAACACCGAAGACTACCCCTACGGATATTGCCAGAAAGGACAGCGGTTTTATGCCTTAAAATCTGGAAAGAAAACTCAACGAATCAGTATGGTTGCAGCCTTAAGTGGAAGAAAGATAGTTGTTCCGTTAACCTTTGAAGGCCACTGTAATATGGATGTTTTTAATGGATGGTTTGAGCAATTTTTGACACCGATCTTGGAACCTGGACAGACTGTCATTCTTGACAATGCTACTTTTCATAAGTCTGATAAGATTATCGAGCTTGCTAAAGGGGTTGGTGCAGAAATTTTGTATCTGCCGCCTTATTCTCCAGATTTCAACAAAATTGAGCATCATTGGTTTGCTATAAAAAACAGAGCCAGGAAAAACATTCCTCTATTCGAATCCTTTCGTCGTGCTGTTGATTCTGCCTTCCTATGACCTGTTCGGACTATTATGAGAAATGCTATAACTATGATTTTTGGGTTCTTTGTCCTTATTAATAGCGACAATTTTGCTCATTTGATTTTATCACAATTATTGATTGCAACTGGAGCATCATTTGGTTTTATTGGTGCTGCTCATATAAGTAGCATCTGTTTTTCCGCTGCCCAATTTGGACTAATGTTTTCACTAGTGCAGACAATTTCAAGCCTTTCTGCTTTGGTGATTCAAATACTGTTCTCTAACTTGCTTGCCGAAGATGCATATTGGAAAAATCTGATTGTATGCATAATACTATTTGGTGTGTTGATATTTGTACTTACGCTTTTTTGTCCAAACACACTTCCAGAAAGCAGCTCAGAAAAGCGCACAATAAAAAGCTCTATGAAGACAGTAATGTGCTCTATATTAACAGTGCTAAAATTAAGAGATATCTGGATAACTTCAGTGGTGGGTGCTATTACTTTTGGAACATTTTTAGCACTTAATACCTTGTGGACTCTAAGGTTACTGGGCAACTCAGAACTCAATGCAATGGAGTCAGGTATAGCAACTGCAATACTATGGCTTGGTCTTGCAGTTGGTGCTCCAATTGCAGATCGAATCTCAAACTTATTTAAAAATAGGAAACATGTAATTTCTGCTTTTGCTTTATTGCAAGGCGTCTCAATTATTATTTTACTATACAGCCATTTAACAGTCCACGTTGTGTACTTTTGTATGTTAATGTTCGGGTTTTTTGCGGGAGGACATATGCTTAATTTTACTGTCGGCAGCGAGATTGTGAAACGAAAATACATCAGCACATCATCATCCATTATCAATGGATTTATGTTTATTGGCAGTGGAGTTATAGTGTCAATGTTAGCACTTTTTACAGATCATAAAATGGCACTTTTTGCAATATTTGCGATATTGATAGTTGCCGGTATTTTAAATTATGCAACAAAAGAGACATACTCTAAAAAATAAAGTAGCTGAATCTCGAGTCGATTGCTATATTATATTTACGTATTGTAATATTTATCAATAATGGATCACGTTACAACAAAAGACACAACAGTAACTAAGGCAACGATAGCTGGAGATATAAACCAAGAAATAGGATTATCAAAGGAAGACTCTGTTTCGATAATAGATGATATATTGGACGAAATAAAGACAAGCTTGGTAAAGGATGGAATAGTAAAAATATCGTCATTTGGAACATTCTTGGTTAAGAAAAAGAAGGAAAGACCAGGAAATATACCAAATACATCGGAGAAAGTGATGATTCAGGCAAGAAATTCAGTTTCTTTTAGGCCTTCAAAAATTATAAAAAAATCAATCAATAATTAATGAACAAGGAAAAATTATTTTATACGATTGGGGAAGTAGCTGAAGAGCTACATTTGGAACAGCATGTTTTGAGATTTTGGGAAGGTCAATTTCATCAAATTAAGCCTACAAAGCGTAAAGGAAGAAGGCTATATGATCGTAAGTGTATAGAGGCCATAAAGAAAGTAAAATACATGCTATATGATAAAGGATATACAATAAAAGGAGTGCAAAAAGAATTTGGTAATGATATAAAAGTCACAAAGAATTTGTTGCAAGAACTCACCGATTTGAGGGACTATTTAACTAGTAAAATAAATAACGAGGAAAGTAACAAGCAGGCGTGAAACACTACGTCTCGCTAAAATTTTGGAGTTTTGTGAGAGTTTAAAATGTGGCATATAGCCTCATTTCTTATGTTATTAGCAATATTAATAGGCTGTGGCCTGCAAAAACCTGCACCTGTGCTGCTTAAAGGCGAAGAATTTTACGGAAAAAGAGATCTGGAATATACAAGAGAGTACCATTTAATTAGGGAGCCTTCAGTGCAAAAAGAAAGTAGAAAAGCCATCATAAATAGGATATACAAAGATAACAATAATACACAAAATGTGGGGGTAAATTGTAAATTTGTAATGCCAGTTAAAGGTTCAGCTACCTCTTCTGATGAAATGTGTAAGGATGGCATAAAAATTGCTGCTCAAAATGGAACGAACGTAGTTTCCTCTGCACCAGGCAAAGTGATATATGTAGGCAAAGGGCTGAGATGGTATGGGAATTTAATTATAGTGGAACACAAAGATAATTACATGACTGTGTACTCCTATTTAAAAAACATACATGTTGAAATTGGCGATAAAGTAAAGCAAGGTCAAGTAATTGGATCTGCAGGTAAATCAAGCACACAAGATAAAGATCCACAGATGTGTTTCACAATACGACATAATGGCCAAGCGGTTGATCCTTTGATGCATATGAGCTGTAATTGAATTTGGATTTATATGAAATATGATTTTAAAAGTGTTGAAAAATTTTATCAAGATAAATGGGATTTTTCTGTAAGCAAGAGTGGTAAACAAGAAAAGTGTTACGTGTTGGAAATGTTTCCATATCCATCTGGTAAAATTCATATGGGACACTTACGTAACTATGCAATAGGGGATGTGATAGCGCGTTACAAGAGAGCTAATGGATTTGAGGTTTTGCATCCAATTGGCTGGGATGCGTTTGGATTACCAGCTGAGAATGCAGCAAGGGATAACAATATTAGCCCCGAAACATGGACAAAAGAGAATATAGATAATATGCGTACACAGTTGAAATCTATAGGTCTTTCTTATAATTGGGAGCGTGAACTCTCCACATGTGAGCCTGATTATTACAAACACGAACAAAAATTTTTCCTGGATTTTTTAAAGCATGGGCTTGCCTATCGAAAAGAATCATGGGTTAACTGGGATCCAGTGGACCAAACAGTGCTTGCAAATGAACAGGTGGTTGATGGAAAAGGATGGCGATCAGGTGCAGTTGTTGAAAAACGTAAGTTGTCCCAATGGTTTTTAAAGATTACTGATTTCGCTGAAGATTTACTCAAGTGCCTGCAAAGTTTGAAAAATTGGCCAGAAAAAGTCAAAACAATGCAGGAGCGTTGGATAGGAAAATCTGAAGGAGCAACTATAGAGTTTGAAGTAGTTGGCCTGAATAAGAAATTAAAAGTTTTTACAACTTATCCTCATACTTTGTTTGGGGCTTCTTTTTGTGCAGTGGCAGCAGAGCATCCTATTGTGCAGGATTTAAAGAATGGTTCTTCTGTTGTCATCCCAGTGCTTGACACTGGGATCCAGGAAATAAAATCGAAAAGAGAGAACGATGAAAAAATAGGAGTTTACACCGGATTAAACGTCAAACATCCATTTCTTGATAAGGAATTGCCGCTTTACATAGCGAATTTTGTGTTGATGGAATATGGGGAAGGCGCGATTTTTGGTTGCCCTGCACATGATCAGCGTGACTTTGAATTTGCACAGAAATATAATTTGCCGATAATTCCCGTTATTTCTTCAGCCCACTTAGGTGTCATTCCAGCGCGTGACCAGAATTCTTACAATGGATCCCAGTGTCAAGCTACTCAGATGACAAAGGAGGCGTATACTGGAGACGGGACAATGTTTAACTCCGAATTCTTAAACGGATTAATGGTTAGTGAAGCAAAGGAAGCCATAGTTAAAAAATTTGAAGAAAAAAAAATAGGCAAAAAAACAATAAACTATCGTTTGCACGATTGGGGAGTTTCAAGGCAGCGTTATTGGGGATGCCCTATACCTATCATATATTGCAAAGATTGCGGAACTGTTCCAGTGCCAGAAAAAGACCTTCCTGTAGTTCTACCAATAGATGTAGAATTTACAAGTGGTGGCAATCCGCTGGATAAGCACCCAACTTGGAAATTTGTTGATTGTCCAAAGTGCGGAAAGCAAGCAGAGCGTGAAACTGATACATTCGACACCTTTTTTGAATCTTCCTGGTATTTTGCTGCATTCTGTAGTGAAGATAAATCAATAGACAAAGATGCATGTAATCGTTTTATGCCTGTTGATTATTATATAGGTGGGATAGAACATGCAATTCTGCATTTGCTTTATTCAAGATTTTTCTGCCGTGCTTTAACCAAATGTGGCTATTTTGATATTAAAGAGCCTTTCTCTACTTTAATCACTCAAGGAATGGTCTGCCATGCAACTTATAAAGACGAAAATGGTAAGTGGCTATTTCCCGCAGAAGCAAAAGAATTAATAGCGCGAGGTGCAAAAGTTCAAGTGGGCAAAGTTGAAAAAATGAGCAAATCGAAAAAGAATACAGTTGACCCAAACTTTATCATAGAAAAGTATGGTGCTGATACTGCTCGCTTGTTTGTGTTGTCCGACACTCCTCCGGAGAAAGATATGGAATGGTCCGATGATGGCGTGGAAGGTTGTTCTCGTTATGTAAATAAATTGTGGCGTATGGTCATGCAGCTAAGACCTGTAAATATACACTATGATAATGAAAATGTTACGGGTGGACTTCTAGAGTACAGAAAAAAAATTCATAAACTCTTACACGGACTTACAGATGACTTGGAAAACTGCAGATTAAACTGTGTAGTGGCAAAATTTCGTGAGATGACGAATTTAATAGCTGAAATAGACGTAAAAACTGGAAAATCTCTTATTGATGAAGGTATATGTATATTAATCAGAGTAATCGAACCATTCATACCACATCTAGCTGAAAGCCTATGGCAAGAAATAGGAGGTCAACCTTGGCCAAGAGCTGATGAATCATTATTAGTTGACGATACGGTAACTATAGCAGTGCAAATCAATGGAAAATTACGTACAACAATCAAGGTGGCAATTAACTTACCTCAAGAAGAATTGAAGAAAATAGCGATAGACTCTGTGTCCAGTAAGATCGATCAAAGCAAAGTTCGCACTGTATATGCTGTACCAAATAAGATAGTAAATATAGTTATATAAAAGACCTGAGTAGTACGTTTTATATAATCTGATTTTATGGCTATACTTTTTTTGACATGTAGTTATATCTTTTTTAATATAAAGGATATATACTTATGCATTATATATTTTTTTGTATGAGGAGTTATATGAAAATAAAGAGATTGTGCGTTTTGGCTGTGTTGCTTACTTCATCTCTAGCAGGTGCAGCTAGTAATAGTGCAAGTAAGTCAGAAGATAAGTACTATGCAGGTTTAAACTTTGGTGCTGGTTGGGGTGGTGGCTTTAAAATGAAACCTGGTGTTGTTCTTGGTTACCATTATGACCAAAACTCTAAATTTGAACTTGAGGTTCTCAGTAATATTAAGTCATTAAAGAGCATAGGAGCTAGCTTATTGGCAAACTACCGCTTCTATCCTGACCTTGATATTGATCCCGTTAAACTATATGTCAGCGGAGGTTTAGGAGGATATCTCCAAATAACACCTTTTGGCTTTGGTGTTAGTGATACAGTTGATGGTGATGGCGATAGTTCACAAGAAGAAAAAGAAAAGGAAGAAGAAACACAAGGTGCTCCAGAATCAGGTGGTGAAGCTGCTGGTTCATCTGTAGTAGATAAAATACTGAGTTCTATTTCCTATAAACTAAAGTTAGGTGTTGATTATGAAATTACTCCGCAGATAATTGGTGCAGTTGGTATGACCATGGGTGGGCAACTAAGTGGTATAAAAGCAAAACAAATACCAGATGCAACTCTAGAGATAGGGGTACGTTATAATTTTTAATGCTGCTACTTAGTTCATAAAGGTAGAGACGATGTTGAGGATGAAATAAACAGCATTAAAAAAAATCCGAAAACGTATTTTCGAATATGGTTTTGAACGCTAGCTATAGATTAGAAAAATAACAAGAAAAAGGGTAAACATACTGTAATTGCTGTTGAATGATGGAGTCCATTATTTTAGCACGAAGTAACGAATTCAGTAGAATAAGTTCTTCAAAAATAATTTAAACTTTTATTAGTAGGAGCAGTCTCATGGAATATTATAGCGATCTCACTAAAAGAAACTTTTATAAGTATCGTTGATGAGAAAGGAAAAATTGTTAAGGAAGAAGTTGTTGCAAGAGAAAGTAAGGCAATAGCTGAATTTTTTCTTGGTCAAGGCAAAAATGACCTTACCCAGAAAAAGTGGAGAGAAAGTTTGGAATGTTTTTTACAAAAAGAATGATGCATCAAATTGTTCTGGAATGCAATAGTTAATAGTGACGTTGTTTGTTATAAAAAATTTCTATGTATTCAAATATTGCAGTTCTAGTTTGTTGAGCAGGGTGTTGTGAAGTATCAATAAGTATTTCTCTTTTCAATGAGCTAAAGAAGCTTTCTGCAACAGAATTGTCGTAACAACAGCCTTTATTACTCATCTATATTCTTTACAGCTAAGAGATATTGATACCCTTGCGCAGTATATTGTGAACCTTGGTTACTGTGCAGCAGTAGATTTTTAACAGGTTTACGCCTATTAATGGCCATTAATAAAGAGTTCATAACCAATTGTTTATTTATTGCACTACTCATTAACTACCATACGTGAGAATTATTGCTGCCAAATATAGCCATCCCTCCTTGGTTTTGATGTAAGTAATCCCATACTTTATTTGGTTGATCAACAATAAAGTTTTGATCTAGTATATTGGGAGCTACAGCTCTATTATCTGTTTGTTGTTTTTTAATTTTAAACTTTCTTCTCAGTATAGCCCTGATGTCATTTTTCTGCATAATACTTTGCACCGTTTTCAAATTGCAACTTTTACCCAAAGCCTTCAATTCAGCATGAATTTTAGGAGCTCCATATCTACATTTAGAAACTTGATATATTTTTTGAATAGCTTCGAGTAGCTCTTTATTTGCTGATTCTCTACTGCTTATTTTTCTTGTAGTCCACTTATAGTAGCCACTAGCAGAAAATCCTACATAATTCCTGTACTTTATAGCAGTTACTATATAAAAAAATATTTTACTCTTTTTGACTGGCCAGGGCTTTTTTTTAAATGTCTCTTTCCCTTATTACTCTTGCTTTGTAAATCAAACCTCTCTTTGTCGTAAGGAGCCATGTTACCTCTACCTGGAAATGCATCTGCTGCCGACTTTTTTTCGTTGTGTTTCTTTATCCATTTTCCTAATAAACCACCCTTTATTCCTAAATCCTTTGCTATTTTTGTAATTGTTTGACCTGCCTTTCTTTGTTCATTTGCCAGTTTAACAGCTTCCAATTTGAATTCTGCTGTATATTCTCTTACCATTTCTAATCCTCCAAAATTTTATTTTACCCAAAAAAACTCTTTTCTTTCTCTCCACTTTTTCTGGGTAAGGTCAAACAATGACTATGCAAAAAACCTAATAACATGTATAATCTATAAATAATTTCTGAGGTAGATTGTGAAACTA
This sequence comes from Wolbachia endosymbiont (group A) of Andrena fulva, assembly GCF_964026815.1. NCBI lineage: Bacteria > Pseudomonadati > Pseudomonadota > Alphaproteobacteria > Rickettsiales > Anaplasmataceae > Wolbachia > Wolbachia endosymbiont (group A) of Andrena fulva. Next base: position 536,293 of record NZ_OZ034701.1, on the reverse strand, counting down.
GGTGTTAATATCGATCACGTTGCAACCCTCCGCAACGCACGCGGAACTTCTTATCCAGATCCATTGAAAGCAGCAGAAATAGCCATTGACGCTGGAGCAGACTTTATTACTGTACACTTACGAGAAGATAGAAGGCATATTAGAGATGAAGACGTATTTAACCTAAAAAAAAGCATTAGCACTGAGTTAAATCTTGAAATTGCAGCCACGGAAGAAATGCTTGAAATAGCAAAAAAGGTAAAACCCTATTCGATTAGTATAGTACCAGAAAAAAGAGAAGAATTAACAACCGAAGGTGGCCTGGATATCGTGAATATGCACAGTAAACTTTCTAGTATAATAGAGGAAATGCATAGCTCTAGCATAAAAGTCTCACTGTTTATCGATCCAAATATTGATCAACTAAAATATCTTGAAAAGCTAGGGACAAAACCTGACATAATAGAAATTCACACAGGGGATTACTGTGATAATCCATCAGAAAAAAAGTTACAGTTAATTACTAATGCTGCAGAGTACGTCAATAAATTAGGAATAGAATGCCACGCAGGACATGGCATAACTTATAAACACGCTAAGAAGATGACAAGAATACCTCACATCTCAGCTCTTAACATAGGCCACTATTTAATTAGCGAAGCTGTATTTTACGGCTTACACAGCGTAGTAAAAACAATGAAAATGACAATGTCTAACTAACTGCTGCTTTTTCCTTCTCATTTAAAATACTTAAAAGAGTTTGGCTTGCTTTAAATTTTACCCTTGTCTTTTTAGGAACAGTCATGATCTCACCACTTTGGGGGTTACGACATTGTTTTTCCTGACTGATAGCAGTAGCAAATGTTCCTATTCCATGCAAACGTATTTCACCTTTCCCATGCAGCTCATTCTTTATTATTTTGATAAACGCATCATGAATCTTGCTCAAATCAGATTTTGTTATATCTATATTCTGACTAGAACAATCTTCCTTTAATTGTTTTATTATATCTTCTTTACTCATAAATTACCTTAATATTGAAAAAATCACATAAATAGCATATTATGTTGACACCGATAGTCAACTAAATTCATCACAAAAATAGAGGATATCATACATTTTTGCAAATATTTGTATAATACTTACAAAAAAACACCCCTATAAAATAACTATCTCTTAGAAAATTGACACTTTTTCCGAGCTTTATGTTGACCATATTTCTTACGTTCAACAACACGTGAATCTCTAGTTAAGAACTCACCATTACGTAGTATAGAATGCAAATCTTGGCTTACACTACTTAAAGCTCTGCTTATTCCATGAGCTAGAGCACCTGCTTGACCAGATAGCCCTCCACCTTTTACAGTTGCAAATACATCGTATTTATCCAATGTGGAAGTTGCAACAAATGGCATTTTTACTATTTGGCACACTGACTCTCTTTTAAAATAAGAAATTAGATCGCCTTTTTTGTTAACACTAAATTTTCCACTCCCCGGCTTTATCCATACTCTTGCTACAGATTCTTTTCTTCGGCCTGTAGCATATAAACGACCAAGCGAATCAACTGCTGATTTAATTGTCTTTTCTGACCAATCATTGTTATTTATTGTAGAACTCTTCATTTTTACTCCATTACTTTTTATTTTTACGATTCAAAGAGGCAAAATCTATCTTTTCAGGTTGCTGTCCTTGATGCTTATGCTCTGAACCAGAATAAACATACAAATTTTCAAAGCGTCTACGTGCCATAGGCCCATCATCAAGCATCCTTTTCACTGCCATTTCTATTACACGCTCAGGAAATTTGCCATTTAAAATATTATCTGGAGTAGTTTTCTTCAAACCACCAGAATAACCTGTATGCTTATAGTAAATTTTATCTTTAAGCTTCTTTCCGGTGAAATGCACCTTTTCTGCGTTGATAATAATTACATTATCGCCACAATCCATATGAGGTGTATACTCAGGTTTATGCTTTCCACGTAATAGTGTCGCTACAAATGCTGCAAGCCTCCCTACCACTAATCCTTCTGCATCTATGACAAACCACTTTTTATTGATTTGTTTCTCCTTTAAGAAAAAAGTCTTCATTATTTGATCCAACAATAGTAAGCTATGATATACTTAATTTCTCAATAGTGTCAACAATATTAGTTATTGATTATTAAAGTAATTTATGTTAGTAATTGAGCTGCGCAACCAATATGCATAGGAATTAGAATGTTTCGATTGATTATCACACTTGCGATCATTTTTAATACTATAAGTTGCTATGCAACCGATGTGGGAGAAGTGATAAGCAAAGCCATCAAAAATAGCTCAAAAATAAAGTCTCAATTTTACCAATATAAAAGCGCAGAAAAACACTATAAATCTTCTGGGTTAGCTGGATTTTTACCTGACATTAATTTGCAATACAATTTCGATAGTAACTTTAATCTTGATACATCTGAAAAAAAACTTACATTGCGCCAGAAATTAATCGATGGCGGTGGTACCTTTGCCACATTCAGTCGATCAAGCCATCTTCTCAAAGCAGAAAAGATGCGATTTCAGCAATTAAAACAAGAGCTTGCACTTAATGCTGTGAACGCATATGTTAATGTTTTACAAAAGACAGAAATATTAAAGCTCAGAGAACATAAAGAACGCGTTTCTTTGGAACATTTGTCAGCTATGAAAAAACGCTTTTCCCTTGGAGAGGTAACCAATGCTGAAGTTTTGTTAGCAAAAGCAAAATTTTCGTCTTCTATATCCGAAAGAGTTGATGCTGAAGGTAAATTAAAGTTGGTAAATATTGCTTATTATCATTTGATTGGCGAAGATGCTGATGACCTTTCTGAAGCTAATGATAAACTACCTTCTGTTCCAGAGCTAAATGAATGTTTACAGTTAGCAAAAACCAATAATTTATCTCTAAAAGCAGCAGTTTATCAAAAAAGAGCAGCCGGAATGGAAGTGATTGCTGAAAGCTCCAAGTGGCTTCCTTCTTTAAATCTAAGCGCAAGCAAAAATTTTGGGGAGGATGGTATGAAGGTAGACAAACTATTAGAAAATGTTCATGTAGTTTTTACTCTTGATGTTCCAATCTTTAAGAGAGGAGTTAATGCTTTTGGTGTCAGTAAAGCTAAAATGGATGCAAAAAAATCTACCTACGATTATTATGAAACGGTAAAAAATATAGAACAAGCAGTTGTAAATGCTTGGAATAATGTGTTGACAGCAAAGGCCATTATCAAAGCAAGTCAAGAAGCGGAAAAAGCAGCAGCTCTAGCATTGGAAGGAGTTGAGCAAGAAGTAAACTTAAATTTAAAGAATACATCTGACCTTTTGGACACTGAAGATGCATTATTTAAAGCACGTTCAGACTTAGTTGAAGCAAAAAGCAATTATGTGATTAGTGTTTACAACTTGCTTTTTATGATAAATAGTATAGACCTCTAAATTTAATGGTATTAGCACTATGCATGATGAACAAGGCAATCAATCTGTAAAAGATATCCTAGAAGATATAAAAAAAGCTATATCGGGTAAAAACGCGAGTAACGATAAAGCAGAAATAAAGGATGAAAATGATGATGTGCTATACCTTGAGGAAGAGTATCCAGAAGAAATAGAAGAAGATGGCAAAAAAGAAAATAATGAAAAAGAGGACATTGATAATGATGACCAAAGTGAGGAAATGGCTTGCAACAATAACCAATTTAATGGCCATAGCTACAATTCAGAAGAAAAAAAAGATATTTATTTGTACGATAATATCCAAATGAGTAATAACAAAGCGAGTAATAGCGGCTTACAAGCGCAAAATAACGATCATCTAATTTTAAAAGAGAATATGGAAGAGATCAAAGCGTTGCTTGGAAAAATGCAAAACGAATTACAGCATAAACAACAAAAAAAAGCGAACCTTACTGTTGAAGAATTAGTTACATCTCTTTTAAAACCTCAGCTCTCAGAATGGCTGAATAAATATCTACATGCACTGGTAAAAGAAGTAGTTGAAAAAGAGCTTAAAGATATAATCAATAATAAGTAGGGTATTAGCAATAAAAACTAGAGTAAAGACGGCTAGAGGCAGAAAACTATCTTCAACAAGGTGGCTACATCGTCATTTGAATGATCAGTATGTGCAAAAAACTAGCAAGGATGGTTATAGGTCACGCTCAGCATATAAGCTGGTAGAAATGGATAACAAATTTAAATTATTCCAAGAAGGGCAAAAAATTATTGATCTTGGTGCTTCTCCTGGTGGATGGTCACAAGTTGCATCTCAGAAAGGTGCAAATGTGGTTGCTCTTGACATAAAACCAATGAACGCAATTAATGGAGTAGAGTTTATACAATGTGATATTATCAATGAGTTTGAAATTTTAAGAGAAAAATTCAAGGATCAAAAATTTGATGTAATTTTATCTGACATGGCCCCCGAATCTTGTGGTTTAAAATCGTTGGATCATATCAGAATTATGCTTTTATGCGAAGCAGCGCTCAATTTTGCAAAGCATTTCTTGAGTCATGGTGGCACGTTTGTAGTAAAAATTTTCCAAGGAGAATCTGATAAAGATTTTTGTAACGAGCTAAAAAAAATGTTTAAAACAGTAAAATACTTTAAACCAAAGTCAAGTAGATCTGAATCTACAGAAATGTATTTGGTAAGTTTAGGCTTTATTGGCAGCAGACTTTCTATATAATATTAATCTAGGTAGTCCGCAGAAACAAAAAACTTACTTGACAAACTCCGCCAGCCCCCTTATCATGAAACTGAAGCTATTGTATTTGCTTTCGCCAATCTGCAGATTAAAAGGTAAGGATTACTTAATGTATCGGCGTCTTATGTTCAATTTTTTGCAGTATATAGATACTGTATGTCTTTACAAAACTTCATCTACATCTAGATTTTTATCTAAATAAGCTGAACGCGCTTATAAAGCGTTACAAGACATCAAAAAATGCCAATACTCGACAGAGATAGTAAAAGACTAGCTAACTCGGGGATTCTTTGTCTTTTTTTCTGCTTAGTAAATTTCTTAAACGTTTGCAGCGTAAGTTAGTTGCAATTAAAAGCAGCTGAATTTCGCTTGTCAAGCGTTTAAAACATAAAAAACGCCAATATTTTAAAGCGGATAATAACCACGGGGCTTCTTTTGCCTTTTTTTTCATTTGGTAAATTTCTTAATGTTTATAGCTAAACGACAACCGTCATCCCGCTACGTGTTAGCGGCTAAGAGATACCGCGGCGGTATGACGGTTCACGGTGGCATCTCGTCATCCCGCTACTTGTTAGCGGGATCTAGAGATACCGAGGCGGTATGACGTAGGACTGCTGTGACACCATTATAGAGTGAACCAGTGTCAGCTACTTGCATAGAAAATGTTTATGACTAATTTTTAGATCAAACATGGAATTTCGACAAACTTAACTTTTTTGTGAGATGGTTCAGCAATAATAAATAAATTAGGTGTAAAAGTTATGGCAATAGAAAAGGAAAAGTTTTTTGAAATAATATGCAATGTGAGTGAGAGTAAAGATTTGAATGAGGATAATTTGCTCCAAAAAATAAAAGATGAGTTATGTAAAAAAGATTATGCAGAATACGACAAGTTTAAACGTAATTTTAGTAAGGAGCATCAATTCAGTATAAAAATTTCAGACAAAATAGAAGATTGGACATTATTACATCTTGCTGCGGCATGTAACAATTTATTGACAGTAGAACTTCTACTAGAAAAGAAAGTAAGTGTTAACGCTCGAGTGAAAGATGGATCTAAAGATGGTGGACTAACTGCTTTGCACATTGCTTCTTCTTATGGCCATGAAAACATAATAGAGCTGTTACTAAGTGATAATCGAGTTAATCCTTCATTGAAAAGCAAAAATATGACTCCAAGAGAGATGGTTGGTGATGTGCCAAATAGGGATACTATAATAAAAATGTTAGAGGCAGCAGAAAAAAGTTATCGTACAAAGCCTAAGGAAAACGCAAAAGATCTTAATATAAAGATTGAAGGAGAAGGTCACTACCATTTATTGCAGGACAGTCATGGAACTCCGGCAAAAACTGTGAAAAAAAGAAGTAATGCAGCTGCTGCACCAGCAAATGTTATAAGTCCTTATTTGAAACAACACGATGCTACACGTAATGATAAACAGACTTCTGTTACGGGTGAAAGTAGTGACAGTACAGCAGATGAGCAATGCCTACGTGTTAGTGTTAAGAATATGGTAGAAAAAATTGAGTCATCGAAAAAAACAAATGCTACATATAGTGATAAACGGATTCTTACTGATGAAAGTGATAGTGAGGACAGCGGTCTAGAATTAGGACTTGAGACTGCATCTAATACCTCTTCCCGTTCCGAAATAAATCATGATGGGGCAAATCATGTTGAGGAAAATGTTGATAATCAGACTCTAGAAAACGCACTGCGATCTCAAAAGGAAGAGAATCAATCACTAAAACAACAAATACAAGATCTAGAAAGTAAAAACACAACACTTGAGGGTGGACTAGGAAAAGCGCAAAAGGAACTAACAGAATTGAGAAATTGTGTCACTGAACATGAGACTAAATTGGAAGTACTGGAGAAACTCAATGAAGAGAATGAATCACTAGAACAAAAAATACAAGATCTAGAAAGTGAAAAAGCAACGCTTAAGGATAAATTAGACAAAACAGAAAGTCAGTATTCTAAAGCAGAAGTGTTGTTAGAAAAAGCGCAAAAGGAACTAGAAGAATCAAAAAGTTGTATAGCTAGACATGAGACTAAGTTGAAACAATTCAATAAAGAGAATGAATCACTGACACAAAAAATAAAAAGTCTGGAGAATGAAAACACACCACTTGAGGGTGAACTGGGCAAAACTAAAACAAATGAAGTGTCACTAGAAAAAGTAGGAAAAAGACAATTTTCCCCAAAAGTTGCCTACGCGAGCCTTGCAGCTATGTTAGCAGTAGGTGCTGCTCTTAGTATTGCTTCCGGATTGTCTGCTCTATTAATAGTTGCAGCTTCTGTGGTATCTGCACTGATAGCCGGTGGCATTACATACACAATATCAAAACCCATCGCTCCTGACACTGAATTGAAAGAAGTGGATATTCAAGGTTCAGCACAACGGTGTTTGTAAAACTTAGCACCCACAGCTGCACGAACATTGTCCCAGGAGGTAATGTTCGTACAGTTATGTGTCAGCTACTTGCATGACACCCTGGCAATCGTCATCCCGCAGCGGGATCTAGAGATACCGTGACGGTATGACGGTCCGCTACGTGCTAGCGGATGAGATACCGCGGCGGTATGACGGTTAATTGTTCCGCGCGGGATGACAGGAAAAGGAGGCTACTTGCATGACGAGCTGGGATAACACCTATAGCCCTAGCGCGTAAAAGTATTTGCAAGTTACACAGTAGTGTGAATTTTTTACTTTGGTAGTTTTTTTATTACAGTTATAATCATAAAAGTAGTTGAGTTTAATTGATATGAAAACTTTTACGAAAAATTTTAAAAATAACGAAAAAAAGCTAGAGGAGTTTAATAAGGAAATTGAAGATATAACAACTATAGCTCAAGATAAATTTGCACATGAACTTGAAAATATCGCATATGACAGTGTGCAAAAATTTCGCAGTCTGCTTGCTAAAGAGTTAAACTCCACCTTTAATAATATTCATTCTCAAAATGTCAATCTACTAAAATCTAGCCTAGTTGAATACGCTATAAGTTCAAATTTTATCAATAAAAAAGGAGAAACAGCTTTAATACGTTCTCTTTTCAATATATTCATACGATAAAGCACTCAGAGTTGTTGCTGCGCCAATTTAATTTAATGTTGAATGCAAGCTGCATAGCTAAAGTAAGTAAGATTTGCCCCACGCTGTCACGAGGTAAACCTTACTTATTCTAGCTATATCAAAAAGGAGGGTTATTATGTCAATAAGATCTACTTCACCAAGAATATCTGTGCAACGTAAATCTAAGCCTGAATCTTTTCCAGTTACTTTAGAAGAGGTTAAATCTTTTTTACGCATTGAGAACGACCAGGATGATAAGTTGATTTCAGATCTAATTTTTATGGCAACTGATTACGCTGAATGGCATATGGAAAAGTCACTGGTGAAACAAACATGGCAAGTTTCATATGAAGATTATGTACCTCGTAGGATCTATTTAAGCTATGGCCCTGTGAGTAAGATCATACGCGTCAAGTTAAGAGATTGTGAGCAAATTTAGAGAGGTTAAAGTGGATACTCTAGCCCTTCTACGTTTGTCTTTTAATGAAAATCGCGACCAAGTTATAGTGAGTTTTTTAAGAAATACTTTTAAACTATTAATCTTGGTTAATACTAAAAATAACTCTCTAACCCGTCTTTTTAGCTCAATAAATGCCTTTGTTAAGCTAAGTTCTGTATTCTTTTTCACTTCTGTGCAACCAACTATGCCGTGAAATATAAGAATTGCGCACAATTTAGCATATAGTTCACATAATACTCTGCATGGCTTTCCTTTTAGCTTATCAAGTCTGATATGGCTTTTATACAATTTAAATAATAACTCAATTTGCCACCTTACTCTGTAAATCGTTAATACTTGCTCAGCACTAATTTTATTTTCTGGAACATTAGTTATAAATATTGACCAGTTCAACAATTTTTGATTTCTTTTAGAGGATGTATATCCCTGCGATCTTGCTAATCTATTAGCTTTCCTTCTTCTGGCTATAGACTGTTCTTCAGTTAGTTTCTGACATATAATTCTTACTCTAATTTTTGCTTCTTTTCCTAACAATACCTCGTTTTCTAAAAATAACTTATCCTCTAAACATTCTAATAACTCCATTTTTTGATTTGTTTCTACATCATATACGTTGGTATCGGATTTATAACGACTTATGAAATAAGCTCCTATTTCATTGATTTGTTTAAAAGAACTTGGCACAAAATAACCGAGATCAGATATTAGCAAATCATTGCTTGATATATTACTTAAATGTTTCCTATATCCCTGGTCTGATCTTATTCCCTCCGTTAAATTAAGTTGGTCTATTATCTGATTCATGTAATCGAAAACTAATTGTAACTTTATTCCAGACTTAGTATTGCTTTCATAGCCACTGTAGCTAGTACCATAACCTTTATACATCTCTTCCATACTGTTAGGTAGAGTAATATAGCTACTGTCCAATAATTTAACACTATTAAATTGCTGTAAGATTTTGCAATCAACTTGCAAGATATTTTTAAAGAGAACCACAGATTCATTATACATCCTTTTCATAAATTCCACTGCTTCTTCAGTAAATCTAAAATCCAAACCTTGTTTTGTTATATCTATCGAGTCCTCGTTTAGTAATTGACACATTGTTTCTACGCTACAATTATCAACTCCTATATTACCCAAGACCATGGCTTTTACGAATGATGAACCTTTTAGCTTTCTCTTTCTTTTTATAAACCTTGTTGTAATTGAGATTTTCTCTGCTTTTTCATTAAAAAATTCTTTGAGCTTTTTTGATAAGCAAGTTATTTTATTCATTGGTTCTCTCACTAAAAGTATATCTGGGAGAACTTATACCTTATTATTCTATCTCTTTCATACCTTTATTTCCTTAACTTGACGCGTATGGTGAGTAAGATAGTATTGGCTACTGCAATGATGTCTAAAAATCAAGAGAAGAGTACACTTAAGTATTATTTTAGTGGTGTAGGGGGCTACGTTGAGTTTTTCAATTGTTTGAATGCAATAAGAGTTGATGTTGTATACGAAGCTGGTTATGACAATGTTCCTGAGCAGATAAAACTAGGTATTATGCGGCATGTTTCTGCTCTTTACAAAAATCGTGAATCGGAGGTAAGTAGCCATTTATCTGAAGTGAAGAAGGTATATTCTCCATTTCGCGAACCAAAGGTTGTTTTGTAGATAAGGATGAAATATAGCTAAAGTAAATAAGACTTGCCAACGTCATACCGCGATTCATTCGCGGTATCTCTTAACATAGATCCCGCTAACAAGCAGCGGGATGACGAGTTTCTATATATCTTTCGAGGGTTAATTATGAAAAAAATTCAAGCTATAAACGAGTTGTACAGTAGCATTTATGAAGCACTAAAAGCAAACTCTGATTTAAGGAAATATGTTACTAACATTTATGACTACTTACCTAAACAGGTCACCATTCCTTACCTGAGATTGCGTGTAGTGAATTATAATAACCTGCATATGCTGTCCAATTTTGCTACAAAGGCAAGATTTTCATGCGACATATATACTTATCATATAGACAGTATGTTTGCCATTATAAGGCATATTAACTTGATACTTAAGAGCATTGAAGGTTTTAGTAGTGAGGTCATTTTAGGTGCGCCAAGAAGTGCTTGGAGAACAGTTGGTGAAAATCCAACACAAACAAAGTCTAGCCAACAGTTTGGAACAGACCACTATGTTGCATGAGGTAACGAGTGTAATAGAGCTAGTGGGATGGACAATGCAGGGCACAACGGAAGTGAAGGAGTGGAGTCCCGAAATACCTGAAGACATAGAGGTCGACATGTTCATGGCCATGGAAGACAGCATGAAGGATAACGTAAAGGCAAGTTATCACTCACTCTATCGGGATCTGAGACCGTGCCATGTATTGAAATGGACTTCAAGTGAACTTGGGAGATCCCATGCATTCCTATTAAGGTACGTTGGAACAAGTCAACAAAGGCAAGAACTAGCGGAAGATGCAGGGGAAGTCGGACTGATTGATAGTACTCAGAATGTGGGAAAGCCACGTACAAGGGGAAGCGATCAGCAATATAGTAACTGGAATAGGGATTGCTATGCCAATACAACGGAGGTAGGAATAACATGCGATATAAACTAAACCAGATAGCAGTAAGAGCAAAGCAAGATAAGCGACTAAAATTCACATCGTTAGTCCATCTGATAAATACAGAGAATCTTGCGAGATGTTATAAAGAACTGAAGCGTAACAAGGCTTGTGGAGTAGACCAGATAACAGTGGAATCATACGGAGAAAATCTGAATGAGAAACTCGAAGTGCTAGTAGAAAGTATGAAGAGGAAGCAATATCAACCACAACCAGTAAAGAGGGTATATATACCGAAAGCTGGAAGTAAAGAGAAACGCGGACTCGGAATACCATCGACCGAGGATAAATTAGTACAGATTATGCTGAAGAAGATATTAGAAAATATTTACGAGGCAAACTTTCTGGACAGCTCATATGGATTTCGACCAGGAAGAAACTGTCATCAAGCGGTAAATGCACTAGATAAAGCAGTTATGTACAAGCCAATAAACTACATTGTAGAAGTGGATATCAAGAAGTTCTACGATAATATACAGCATAAATGGCTAATGAGGTGTCTAAGGGAACGAATAACTGACCCAAATTTGCTGTGGTTAGTAAAGCGGTTTCTCAAGGCAGGGATAGTCGAAGCTGGAAATTATGAAGCAACAAAACAAGGTACACCACAAGGCGGTATAGTAAGTCCTGTATTAGCAAATATATACTTACATTATGTGTTGGATTTATGGATAGAAAAGAAATTTAAACCAAGATCCAGAGGATATATACAAGTAATAAGGTTTTGCGATGATTTTGTGGTTTGTTGCGAAAGTAAGGTAGACGCGGAAGAATTTCTGGAATTACTGAAACAAAGGCTAAATAAATTTGGGTTGGAAGTATCTGAAAACAAGACCAGAGTAGTAAAGTTTGGCAAGAGGGAGTGGCAACGAGCGATAAGAGAGAAACGAAGGACGGAAAGTTTCAATTTTCTGGGGTTTACGCACTATGGTGCAAAAAGTCGTCGTGGTAGATTAATGATGGGACATAAAACCTCTAAGTTAAATCTAGCCAGAAAACTAAAAGAAATCAAGGAGTGGTTGAAAATAGTCCGCGGAAGTATTCGACTTAAAGATTGGTGGCAAGTACTGAAGGCTAAATTAACAGGACACTATAACTACTTTGGTATTAGCGGAAATTATTGGTGTTTGAAACAATTTTACACATCAGTAAGAAAGCTAGCATTTAAATGGATAAATCGGCGTAGTCAGAAAAAGAGTATGACCTGGGAACAGTTTGTACACTACGTAGAAGTAAATCCATTACCAAAGCCAAAAATACATTTTTCTTTATATGCATAAGAGGGACGACTGTGAAAACTAATATTGATGAGCCGTGTGCGGGAAATCTGCAAGCACGGTTCTTTAGGGGGAGTTGTAGTAATAAAACTCAAACGAGAGGAGTAAAGCTACAGCTTCTACCGAACATTATTTACATAGGAGTGTGTATGACAAACACCAAGTTAGAGAGAAGCCGGATGTGGTGAAAGTCACAAGTCCGGTTTCGAAGTCGAGTGGGGAGAGGTGACTTTCCTCACTTAGATAACTAATGTGGTAAACCTTTTAGAACTTTGCAAAAATTTACAGCAAAAAATAGAAAAACTGAAAGCAGAGATAGAAAACTTAAAAGCAGAAAATAAAGCTTTAAAGATAGAGAACGCTGAATTAAAGGAAAGGCTCGGTTTAAATTCAAAAAACTCATCCCTGCCCAGCTCAAAAGAGCTATACAAAATAAAAAAGGACAAGCCAAAAAGCGAAAGGAATGTTGGCGATCAGGTTGGGCATAAAGGAAATTTTCATGCCACAATGGAAGCGGATAAAGTAGTAAAAATAGAGTTGCCTAATATTTGCGAATGCGGAGGAGAGCTTGTAATATGCGAAAAACCTTATGTTCACCAAAAAGTTGATCTTCCGGAAATTAGGCCTTATGTAGTAATTGGAACATGGTCGTTGTTGGAGATGCAGAAAAAGAAAAAGTAGCAAGTTACCAGAAGGTGTTACGCCAGATACATTTGGTCCAAGGGTTAAGTCTATAATTGCAGCACTCAGCGGATTTTACAAAAACTCAAAGCGTGAAGTGGCTAGTATCATAAATGACATTTTTAATTTGAACATAAGTGTTGGCAGCATATCAAATCTTACTATTACCCACAAATATAAATGTACTTATAAATAAAGTATTACAATATTAGAGTTTGCAAATATTGAGGGTATAAAAATGGCAAACGAGAGTAATGAATGGGCTAAAAATGAATTTGGAGATGCTGTACTTGGAGATAAAAGATTAACTGACCGATTAGTAAAGATTGCTGATAGTTTGATAAGTTTACCTGAAAGCTCAATTAATGAGGCATGCGGAAGTTGGTCAGAAGCAAAAGCAGCATAACGTTTTTTTCAAAATGAGAACGTAAAAGAAGTCGATATTCTAGCTTCACACATTGATAAAACAGTTGAGAGAACAAAAGCTCATAAAAGAATTCTTGTGATTCAAGATACAACTTATATTTCATACTCAAGCCATAAGCGGATTGGGAACTATTGCTGGAAAAGGAGCAGTAATGCATACAGCCCTTGCTGTTAGTACGGAAGCTGGGAATACTGGATCAAAAGATTTACTCGAGGCAACTCATTTCTGAAGAAGAAAAAAGACTAAAGAGCCATCGTAACAACGTTCATATTGAGGATAAAGAAAGTATGAAATGGCTAGAAAGTTTAAAGAAAACAAATAATATTATAGATCTGGCCCAAACCGAAGCTATAACTGTATGTGACAGAGAAGCAGATATGCATGATTTTTTTGAACTTGCACATAATCTTAACTCAGCAATTTTAGTAAGAGCTCGCCACAACAGAAATGTAAATAAAAAATTCATGCATACCAGGAACAAGCAAAAATTATGGTCATTTATCCAAGGCCTCCCTTGCGCTGGAAAAGTAGAAGTTGAAATCCCTGCTAGAGATAACAAGCAAAAAAGGACAGCGTTTTTAGAAATTAGATTCGGAAAATTTATCACATGAAGGCCATATAAAATGTAAAGAAGGTCACATAAAATATAAACCGACAGAGTCTACAACTTCACGCAATTCATGTTGTTGAAAAAAACTCTCCTCCCGAAGCAAGTCCTCTAGAGTGGATGCTTTTTTCCGGTCAGTACTTTTGAAGAAGCTGTTGAAAAAGTTAGTTGGTATTGTTTGAGATGGAAAATATAGATATTGCATAAGATTTTAAAATCTGGTCTCAAAGTTGAGGAATGTAGACTTGGAACAGCAGAAAGATTAATGAGGTATTTAACAGTCATGAGCATTATTGCTTGGAGAATTTTCTTTATTACATCAATTGCAAGAACTAACCCAACATTACTATGTACTGCCTTATTAGCTGAGGAAGAATGGAAAGTTTTATATGTTAAAATACACAGGAAACCATGTCCAAATATAGCCCCTACTATAAAAGAAGCCGTTTCGTGAACTTGGAGGTCATTTAGCAAGAAAAAGCGACCCAAAACCAGGACCAATTACTCTTTGGAAAGGGTGGAGACGTCTCTTTGATCTAGCAGAAGGATGGAGACTTGCTCATGAACCTCATATTTGTGGGTAATAGTAAGGTTTCTAAGGGAGGGAGTAGTAGTAATACTGCTTCCTTACCTGACCAGTTTACTCGTGATAAAGGTTTTGAGAAACGAGCTCAACTATATGCTGCTAAGGCTTACTCAAGGCAAGCTGATAAATCTGGTAAGTACATTGATTTAAAGAAGGTTTTCTTTATTGCTATCTCTAATTGTAATTTATTTCCTGATAAGCTTGATTATATATCCAGCCACACTATAAGAGATGAGAAAACCAATGAGCATGACTTAAAAGATTTTCAATTTGTATTTATTGAACTACCTAAATTTCCTAAGAATAAGGAAGAACAGCTAGAAAGCATAGTGGATCGTTGGTTATTTTTCTTCAGTGCGACCCGGAAAGCCGTGGTTTTGTGATGGTTAAATTCCATCTTCCCTAGACATCGGGGATAATGTATGTCTCACATTTCAAAGGATGGCAACCTTTGGGATGCAAGCATGAGATAAAAGCAGGTAACACTAAACCTCATCCTGCAAACAGAGTTAGATATGATTACGAGAGGAACCTATGTTTGAATTGTCGTCAAAGCATAGTATGCGAAAAGAGGTTGAACTACGCATAGACCAAAATGGTACGAAGCAAAAGGGGAACTAAAGATTGAAGACTTTAGTTATTGATGTTCCCAGCTTCCGGCAAATAGTAGGAATCTAAGTTTAACGTGAAACGAAGCTATGGAACGGAGTAACCACATAAAAGCTCTTATATTCATTAAATATAAGTAGGTAGCCAACCACAAGCTGCTATGTGGAAGGATTGTTTAAGAAGCTAATGCCCAAAGTAATATCTGGGATATGCAGACGTAAACACTTTAATTTGGAAGGTAAAGTGGTGAATAGTAGTGAATATGTTATGGACCAGCAAAAAGCTAGGTATGAATGGAATGGAATTCCTTGGCGAAAGCTGAAGAAATCTTCATTTAAGCTACAAAAACGAATTTACCAAGCCTCTAAATGTAATGATATCAAAAAGATGCATAATCTTCAAAAATTATTGCTCAAATCAACAAGTGCAAAAACACTCGCTGTTAGGAAAGTAACACAGGACAATAGGGGGAAGAAGACTGCAGGTATTGATGGAAAGGCTAATCTTAATCAAAAAGAAAGATTACAACTATCATATTCTTTAGATATAAAAGAAAAAGCAAAGCCATCAAGACGCGTCTGAATCCCAAAACCTGGTAAGCCATCGGAGCATCGCCCGCTTGGTATACCTACTATATCACAAACACTTGTAAAAATGGCTTTAGAACCAGAATGGGAGGCAAAACTTGAGCCAAACACTTATGGTTTTAGACCTGGTAGATCATGTCATGATGCAATTGAAGCCATATTTGATGTGCTAAAACAGAAAACAGCATATGTATTAGATGCTGATATTTCTGGATGTTTTGACAATATTAACCATAATAAACTGCTTGAAAACCACACCAACGTTAAAGAAAATCATAAGAAGATGGTTAAGGGCAGGCGTTATGGAAGATGGAAAGTTTCAATCCACAAAACGTGGTACAATTCAAGGAGGCACCGTTGCTAGCTTGTGTTGCATTACACGGATTAGAGCAACATGTCAAAAAAGCATTAACAAACGAACTCTTTCAATGCATGAAAAGAAAATATGGTAGGATATCGCATAAAAACGCGCAAAAGTCTATTAGTGTAATTTTCTACTGTGATGATTTTGTCGTCATACATGAAAGTGAAGAAATTATTCTTAGGGCAAAAGTTCTAGTTGAAGAATGGTTAAAAACCATTGGATTAGAATTAAAGTCTTCTAAGACAAAAGTTTCTCATACATTAAAAATCATTAATGGAATAAAACCAGGATTTGATTTTCTTGGATTTTCAATAAGACAATATCCAACAAAAGAAAGTAAAAAAGGTTACACATTATTAATAAAACCAAGTCGTAATTCTATAAAGCAGCATACATTTGCTATTAAACATAAACTTAGAGAAATGCGTGGGGCGCCACAGGAAGTAATAATAAGGAATCTCAATCCAATAAACAGAGGATGGAGTCAATATTACTCTTCGGTAGTTTCATGTAAAATCTTTAGCTCATTGGATAATACTATACATAGAAAGCTCTGGAAGTGGGCAGTCTTTAGGCACCCAAACAAAGGGAAATGCTGGATAAAAAGAAAATACTTTAAAAAGTATAATAACGATAACTGGCGTTTTATGACAAGTAACAAGATACATCTTATTATACACAGCGATCATGTTATTAAACGACATATCAAAGTGCAAAAAACCAGATCTCCATATGATGGTGATTGGGTATATTGGGGTAAACGTCTGAGAAAAATACCAGATAAGCCATTAAGAGTAATAAAACTATTGAAGTTACAACAAAGTAAATGTGATAATGTAGACTATGGTTTGAAAGTGATGATATAATAGAAATACATCATAAAGACCGGAATAGACGAAACAATATGATCAAAAACTTATCTTTGTTACATGGACATTGTCACGATGAATTACACAGGAGGTGTGCATGAAAAGCACCAAATTGGAGAGAAGCCGTATGAGGCGCAAAGTCTCACGTACGGTTTTGAAGTCGAGTGAGGAGGGGCGACCTTCTTCACTTAGACAACAGTATGCAGATGAAACTACAGATGAAGACCTAAGGAATATAGCAGAAAAATCACCAATAGTAAAGCTAGCATATGATGAGTTAGACAAGTTTTGCTGGAATGAGAAAGATTTAGTAGCATATGAAGAAAGAATAATGGATCTACGTAAGGAAGAAGCCATTCTTGAATACAAACTTGAGGAAGGTATAGAGAAAGGAAAAATCGAAGTTGCAAAAAATTTACTTAAAGCTGGTGTATCTGTTAATTTAATAGCTGAATCCACTGGCCTTTCTCAAGCTGAAATTGTACAGCTTAAGCAAGAAGTGGCCTAAGTATCACGGTTTTCAGGGCTTTTTTAGCTCGGCAGTGGTCTGAAAAGTCCATTTTTCACTTTATAAAATGTTTATATTTTACCACCTACTTTATTTGAATAAGTTCTTCTGCCACACTCTGAACGGATACTTGAATCAGGCTCAAGTTGACAAGTAGATGTTATCTTGTTATAATAAATATTTATTAATTTAATCTTAACTTAAGAGGGTATTTATGGTAGCAAGTGATAGTGTTTTAAAAAGGTATGCGTTAGCCTATATAAAGAAATTAGGTAATAATAATAATATTGAAGGGTTTCTACAGTATTGTAATAATACACCGAATTTAACTTGGAGCAAGGAGAATTTTAAAAATGTGTATGAAGAATTTACACATCCAAATTCAAGCAATAGGCACGATACAGGAAGCAGAAATGATCAATATAACGCAGGGAATAACGCACAACCTACAGGCTCTCAGATTACACATATACATGTACACAATAGAGGTTTAGACTTTTGGGATTATTTGCTATTACAATGCTGGATGGATTCTTTATTCGGTGGACGTGGTCACACTACGGTTAATAATATAACGAATATTAACAATGGTAATACCACTCATCAAGGGAGAAAAGAGAATAAAAAAGAATCAGAAGACAGTAGAAAGCTATTAGCTTTGGGTATAGTAGCTGCAGTTGTGTGTGTTGCTTTCCATGCTGGTATGTGTTTTTGGTATAACAGCAGCAGAAAAGTGGCTAGAAAAGAAGAAAAAATAGATTACCTGGATAGTAAATTTAAAACGTTCAGAAATATAGAATTTGCGGTTGGCGTTGTTTCTTTGGCAGCTTTGGTAGCTTGTGCTGTTTACCCAGTCTTACCAGTGTGGGGTTTAGCTATCCTTGGCGTTAATTCTCTCGTATGTTTTGCTGGTGGTTTAGCTTTTCATATGAAGCATGAGGAAGAATCAGAAAATATCGAGAAAGCTGAAAGAGCGGTAGATAGCTATCTTAAACAAGTGCATGGTTATGGAGATTCTTCTCGTGATGCACCACCTCCTTACTCTCCTCAATATCCTAATACTACTCCAAGCGCTCCTCCTTACTTTCCTCAAAGCGCTTCTCCTTCTTATAGTGAATTTAATAATCCTAATGTGGAACAGCAGTCTGGGAATTGTGAGTGGTTCATGCGTGGTAAAAATTAACAGTTTTATTTTTAGCCAAATTAATTGAATCAAGCTACAAAACCTGCTAAAGTTAACTTTGTGAAAGCACCCTTAGCTCAGTTGGATTAGAGCATTTGACTACGGATCAAAAGGTCGGGCGTTCAAGTCGCTCAGGGTGCACCACATTTTATAGGAAACAGAAGTCACACTTGAAATTAATATATGTAATACCTATCTTTAAAGGTTAAGCACTAAACTATTATATATGAGCAAAAAAGACTACTATGATCTGCTGGAAGTAGGCAGAAATGCCAGTATTGATGAGATAAAAAAAGCGTATAAAAAATTAGCATTAAAATATCATCCTGATAGAAATCCTGGCAATCAAGAAGCAGAGGAAAAATTTAAAGAAGTAACAGCTGCATATGAAGTTCTGTCTGACTCTGAGAAAAGGGCAGGCTATGACCGTTATGGCCACGAAGGTGCTTCTGGTGGATTTCAAGGCTTTAGCTCTGCAGGAGATTTTAGCGACATATTCAATGACTTCTTTGGTGGAGGATTCGGTGGTGGTGCAAGTAGATCGAGAGCAAAAAGAAGTACAACAGGAGTATCTGGAGCAGACCTACGTTATGATCTTGAAATTACCTTAGAAGATGCATTTAAAGGAATACAAGCGCCTATACATTATGTGACAAATGTAAAATGTGATACATGCCAAGGCACAGGTGGCGAAGGAGCAATTAAACCAGTTCAGTGCCACACATGCCAGGGAAGCGGTAGGATTAGAACTCAACAAGGCTTTTTTACCATCGAAAGAACATGTACTACATGCTATGGGGAAGGAGAAATAATACAAAACAAATGTAAGAAATGTGGTGGAAGTGGACGTAGAAGAGATGAAGTAAATATATCCGTTTCAATTCCAAAAGGCATAGAAGAAGGAGCTAAGGTAAGGATAAGTGGTAAAGGAGAAGCTGGAACAAAAGGTGGAAAAAGTGGAGATTTATACGTATACGTGAAAATAATTTTCCATAAAATCTTTGCTAGAAATAAAGCAGATTTACACTGTAAAGTGCCTATAAGAATGACACTAGCAGTGCTTGGTGGTGAAATCGATATTCAATCAATTGATGGAGCTAAAATAAAAGTAAAGGTCCCTGAAGGCACTCAAACTGGTACCAAACTACGTTGTAGGGAAAAGGGTATGCCATATATGAACTCACATGCTCGTGGTGATTTATACGTACAGGTAATAGTTGAGACTTTAAATCCAAAAAATTTAACTAAAAAGCAAATTGAACTATTAAAAGCGCTTGAAGAAGAGGAAAATGCAAGTGTACAACAGCAATCTGAAGGGTTTTTTAGTAAAATAAAAAAAAATAAGAAATCTGCTAAATGACATAAAGGGGTAACTGTTTACGGGTTTTCATTTAATCCTGCAATTCTTTGACCTTATTAATGGAAAACTTAACAATAGTGTTATTATTAGCCAACAGAAACTTCTTAGTTCCTTAAAACTATGTAAAAGCAATAAATTTCTTTATTTAAGGTCGAAGTTTTGCTATTCTCAGGTTTTAATAATTTAAATTTAATGAATATAAACAAAAATGAGTTTTTATTTCTTCCGCTTGGGGGAGTAGGAAGAATCGGGATGAATGTTAGCCTATATCATTACCAAGGTAAGTGGATTATGATCGACCTTGGTGTTGGTTTTGCAGATGAAACTATGCCAGGTGTTGAGCTGTTCATTGCTGATATAGATTTTATTGCTCAAAGAAAAAAAGATTTACTTGGAATAATAATTACACATGCACATGAGGACCACTGCGGTGCAGTGCCCCACTTGTGGGAAGAGTTGCAGTGCTCCATATATACAACAAAGTTTACGGTTAATTTTCTTAAAGAGAAACTAAAAGAATTTCGATTGGAAGGTATAGTGCCTGTGAAAGAGGTAGACATAAATGGCAGCATAAATTTGGGTCCTTTTACCGTCGAGTTTATAAATGTAACTCATTCAATTCCTGAGGCAAATTCAATATTAATTAGCACTGAAATGGGTAGTGCACTCCATACCGGAGACTGGAAATTTGATCCAAAACCTGTTGTTGGATTAACTTCTAATATGGAGCGTCTAAAAGAAATTGGCGATAAAGGTGACCTGCTTGCAGCAATTTGCGATTCAACCAATATATTAAGCAAGCATCACCCTGAGTCAGAAGGTGAAATTTATAATAATATTTATAACATAATAAAGCGGTCTAAAAAATTAGTTGCTGTTTCGCTATTCGCTTCAAATGTGGCACGAATTGAAACGATAAGCCAAGCTGCAAAAGCACTAAATAGAAAAGTAGTTTTACTTGGTAGATCTTTATGGAGAATAGTGAAAGTTGCGCAAGATAGTGGTTATTTAACTGATTCTCCTCAGTTTCTTGAAGCAAAGGAAGCAGTAAATTTTCCAAGGGAAGAACTGGTGCTACTTTGCACAGGTTGTCAAGGTGAGCCACTGGCAGCTACCGCAAGACTTGCTGCTAAGAGTCATCAAGCATTTAAAATGCAGCAAGGTGATACCATGATCTTTTCGTCAAAAATCATTCCTGGAAATGAAACTCGTGCGCACAACATGCTCAATGCCTTTATTGAGATGGGGGTAGAAGTTATTACTGAAAAAACAGAGCATGTTCATGCTTCTGGGCATCCAACAAGAGAAGAGCTAAAGGAAATGTATTCTTTAATAAAACCGAAGATGTCTATTCCAGTTCACGGCGAATATATTCACACGCATGCACATGTAAAATTTGCTAAAGAGTGCGGTGTGGCAAAAGCAATAATGATTGCACCAGGTGATATTGTTAATTTGGAGAACGGAGAAAAGGTTGATTCAATTGATGTTGACTACTTTGGTATTGATGGTATGTTGCTACGTCATCCGGAGAGCAGTGTTATAAAAATGCGTAAAAGAATGAGAGATGCCGGAGTTATTGTGGTAACAGCAGTTGTAAACAAGAAAAATAAATTGCTTGCTAAACCAAAAGTATTTGTACCTGGTGTTTTTGAAGTGCTAGAAGATGCAGCTACCATACAGAAAATTGTCAAGAAAGTTGAGTCGTTGTTTAGTTTGCAGCCAACAAAAAAAATTAAAAATAAGATTGAAAGTTCAATATTGAGTATCTTAAAGGAATATTTACTAAAAAGACCTATAATTGAGGTTCAGATAGAACAGGTATGAAATGAATGAAGCTATTCGTTCATCTGGTGTTATTTATTTCGTTATTTATTCCTTATTTTACAAAAGCTGCTTTATATGTTGATATAAAAAAAAGCAGTGTTGGTAACATTGGTCTTGTTGTATCTAAATGTACATGTAAAACAGCGTTGGAAAGCGAATTAAGCGAAAATATTGCAAAGGTAATAGGAACAAATTTATCTAATTGTGGCTTATTTAATGTAAAACGTGGCGCGGAAGCTGAATCTAAATCTTGGAAAAGCGATACTGTAGTCACAGTAAGTTTAAGCGAAATATCTGGTAGTGCATTAGAGCTATCATTTCGTTTATTTGACGCTTTTACAAAAAGAGAATTACTTACTCAGTCAGTTGTTTTTCCAGCAAAAGACTGGAGAAAAATTGGTCACCTCGTTTCGGATGTGATACATGATAGATTAATTGGTGAGAAAGGGCACTTCAACACAAAAATCACGTATATCGCTGAAGAAAAAGATAGCAACTACAAATCTGTGCGTAAAATTGCTGTGATGAATCAAGATGGAAGTAATATAAAATACTTAACAAATGGCGATAGATTTGTGTCAACACCGAGATTCTCACCAAATGGAAAGGGCATTGTTTATATCTCGTACGCAAATGGTAAAAGTTATATAATATTAAAAAATTTAAAAGATAACACTGAATCAATAATCAGCGCATTTGAAGGAGTTGTTTCTGCACCAAGATTTTCTCCCGATGGTAAATCTCTTTTAATTTCCCACTCATTGGGTGGTGAAACGAATATATTATCTTTGGATTTAAGTAGTAAACGAACAAAAAAAATTACTAAAGGTTCAGCTATAAGCACTTCTCCCTCTTTTTCTCCAGATCAAAAGTATATGGCTTTTAGTTCTGATATAAGTGGGAGTCAGCAACTGTACGTTATCGATTTTACTAACAAAAGTAAAAAACCTAAAAGAATTAGTTTTGGGAGTGGAAGATATGCTACGCCTGTTTGGTCGCCAAAAGGAGATCTGATAGCTTTTACAAAGATTCAGTCAGGAAAATTTTACATAGGAGTTATGAAGCCAGATGGCAAAGAAGAACGTCTGCTTTCAGAGGGGCATAAAATTGAATCCCCAGCATGGCTACCAAATGGTAGAGAAATCATTTTTACAAGAACAGAATCACCAAGCAACTCTAAACTATATTTAGTAGACTTAGTAAAGAAAAATCAAAAAATGGTTTCCACTCCCACAAATGCTTCTTTACCGGATTGGTCTTATTTTTGAAAGTAGATCTATTATAGATTTGATATGAGCCTTATTTTACTTTAATTGCTTATAACCTTTGGCACTACGAAATACCCATGCTCAGGTTTTGTATTGGACAATATCTCTTCTTTAATATTTTGAGAATTTATAACATCATCGCGTACATGAATATCCTTGTCTATACTGCCATAACGCATAGGAGAAACACCTTCAGTATTAACTTGCAATAAAGTATCGTGTATCCAATCCAGCATTGTCAGTTCTTTGGAGTAGTGATCAATCTCGTCATTTGATAACTTAATCCTTACAAGCTGTGCAATTTTAAGCATTTCTTCTTTGGTAATTGTTATTTTTCTCTTATTTGCAAATTCTATTAGTGAAGTAATAACATCTTCTGTTGACTTAGCTGGCATTTCTACCTCCTTGGATGAAGTGAGTTAAAATATTTACAACCGAAACAACTTCTATTTTACCAGTTTTTTCAAGTTTGTGAAGTATGGTATCCGTAATCACTAATTTATCTAAAGAAGAGGAAGAGATTTTCTCAACTGCACTTCCTGAAAGCACACCGTGTGTGATGCATGAAGTTACGGATTTTGCTCCACAATTTTTTAAAGCAAGAGCTGCATTACACAACGTTCCACCAGAGTCGACTATATCATCAACAATGACACAATTTTTGTTTGCAACTTCTCCTATTATGTTCATTACTTGAGATGTGCCTGCTCTCTCCCTATATTTATCTACTACAATAATCTTATCACTTAACCCTATCTTGTACTTTTCCTCTAAAGCTCTCGCAAAAGCACGTGCTCTGCCAATTGCTCCAACATCAGGTGCAACAATTGTCAAATTTTCCGTGTTTATAGAGTCAACAAATGCTTCAAAGCAGTTCAAATTAGTTATCGGTACATCAAAGAATCCTTCAATTTGACTTGAGTGCAAATCAATAACTGCAACACTACTTGCACCTGCAGTTTGAATAAGATTTGCAACTAATTTAGCACTTAAAGCAGATTGCATATTATTGTTCTTGATAATTCTATCTTGCCTGCTATATCCATAATAAGGGATAATTACTACTATCCTTTTGGCTCCTAATCTATTTACTGCATCAATTATAAGCAGAAGCTCCATAAGGTTATCATTCACAGGTGGAGAAAGAGATTGTACTATGTATACTTCTTGATTATACAGATCATTTGCTACTTCTACATTTACCTCACCATCGGTAAACTTTGATATCCAAGCAGAGGATGGTTGAACATCTAGCCGGTTAACTACTGATTCCCCTAATTCCTTACTAGCATTACCTATTATTATCTTCATAACGCACTAATTGAGTTTTTAAGATTATACAGAAATTGTGAAATAATTGAAATGTAAGTTTCTTTATCTAGTATTCTTGTCGGCGAATTAGGTATCTCTTGTACAATGACCTGTCATTTTCACGCGTTGTTTCAATATACAGACCCAAATTGAAACAACTATACAAAATCCTGCTTATGTTTCAAGATAAATGACTTTAATGAAATATAATTTATCTAGTCATTTGTATCTGCTAACATACTACACTTCCCATTGTAGAGCCTCTGCAACTTACTGAAATTTATAATCGCTTTATAAAAAGCTTTATACTCTTTGCTTAATTGGAGGTGCTACCTCTGCACTTTCTGCTCTGTCTAGGGTACTACTTGGTTTTTCTGCAGTAATTTTTTGAATGCTACCATCTACCTTATTCTTGATATCTGCTCCATATGATCTTAATACTTCAATAGCTTTCTCGTTTCCACTATTCAGCGCAATATCCAAAGCATCCATTCCATCATTATTTTTGTGGTTGATAAAATTCTCTAACTCAAAGATTTTTATATATTGCTCAATGATGAATTCTACCACTTTTCCAGGGCAATTATTAGCGGCAGGAAAGAGTACTGCATTGTTATTATTGTCTTTCTTTGTTACATCTGCTTTGAGCTTGTCTATCAAATACTTGATAATTTCTATTCTGCTATCATCTTCTGCTTCAGTGCACTGCCTAGCAGCTAAAAACAGAGCTGTTCGCCCATTATTGTCCACATCTTCAATATCTTGTCCCTTATCAATTAAGGCTTGTATTATATTTTTGTTCCCATACAAAGCAGCAAAGTGAAGAGGAGTATACCCTTCGGTACTTTCTCTTTCATTAATCAATGCACCATGGCTAGCTAGTATAGCTCTTTCCATAAAAGTCCGGATGTGATAGGATAAGGGTAGATGATGATAAGGAGGTTGAATGCCAGCAGCATATAGTTATGATTTAAGAAAAAAAGCAATGGAAGCGCTAGACGAAGGAGAAAGCAGAGAAACAGTGGCAGCAAGATTTAAGATTGGACGAACTACTTTATGGGAGTGGCAGCAAAGAAGAAAAGAAACAGGAGACTTTCAATCAAAAAAACTTGGAAATGGGGGTTACAATCACAAAATTACCGACTGGGATACCTTTGCCAAATTTGCCAGAGAACACGGAGGAAAGACTCTATCGGAAATGGCTAAACTTTGGAACAACGTTAGTATCCAAACGATCTATCGAGCCCTTAAAAAAATTGGATTTACGCGCAAAAAAAGACATATGGATACAAGGAAAGAAACGAAGAAAAACGTGCTGAATTTTTGAAAATTATAGCGACAAAAGAACCTAAAAACTTAGTGTATATAGATGAGTCTGGCATTGATAACACCGAAGACTACCCCTACGGATATTGCCAGAAAGGACAGCGGTTTTATGCCTTAAAATCTGGAAAGAAAACTCAACGAATCAGTATGGTTGCAGCCTTAAGTGGAAGAAAGATAGTTGTTCCGTTAACCTTTGAAGGCCACTGTAATATGGATGTTTTTAATGGATGGTTTGAGCAATTTTTGACACCGATCTTGGAACCTGGACAGACTGTCATTCTTGACAATGCTACTTTTCATAAGTCTGATAAGATTATCGAGCTTGCTAAAGGGGTTGGTGCAGAAATTTTGTATCTGCCGCCTTATTCTCCAGATTTCAACAAAATTGAGCATCATTGGTTTGCTATAAAAAACAGAGCCAGGAAAAACATTCCTCTATTCGAATCCTTTCGTCGTGCTGTTGATTCTGCCTTCCTATGACCTGTTCGGACTATTATGAGAAATGCTATAATTGCAACATTCGTGCAATCTTTAGCCATAAATATTAAGAAATTTACCAAATGAAAAAAAAGGCAAAAGAAGCCCTGGGGTTATTATCCGCTTTAAAATATTGGCGTTTTTTATGTTTTAAACGCTTGACAAGCAAGATTAAGCTGCTTTTAATTGCAACTAACTTACGCTGCAAATGTTTAAGAAATTTACTAAGCAGAAAAAAAGACAAAGAATCCCCGAGTTAGCTAGTCTTTTACTATCTCTGTCGAGTATTGGCATTTTTTGATGTCTTGTAACGCTTTATAAGCGCGTTCAGCTTATTTAGATAAAAATCTAGATGTAGATGAAGTTTTGTAAAGACATACAGTATCTATATACTGCAAAAAATTGAACATAAGACGCCGATACATTAAGTAATCCTTACCTTTTAATCTGCAGATTGGCGAAAGCAAATACAATAGCTTCACTATCATGATAAGGGCGCTGGCGAAGGGTGTCAAGTAGGTTTTTTCGTTTCTGTGAACCACCTGCTAACCGACAGCTAACATTAACTACCGATATCGTATCTGAAGAAGCCCCCTGGCCATTCTAAAAAATTTAATGCTGAGTACACCTTACTTTTGGCTTCCTCTATAGTGCTCCCTTCTGCTACTATATTTAGCACTCTTCCGCCATCGGAAACTAAGTTACCACTTTCATCGAATTTAGTACCAGCATGAAACACCAACACACCAGGAATGCTTTCAATCTTATCTAATCCTTTAATTACTTCTCCCTTTTGATAATCACCCGGATAGCCTTTACTTGCAACAACTACACAAACTGTAGATTTGTTGTTAAGTTCCACCATTTTGACATTTAACTTTCCTTCTGCAACTGACAACATCAATTTTAACAAATCGCAATTTGAATCAAATCTAGGTAATATAGATTGCGTTTCTGGATCACCGAATCTAACGTTATACTCGAGAAGTTTTGGGCTATCTTTGCAAATCATTAAACCAGCAAAGAGTACTCCTTTATAAGACGTACCCATGTTAACCAATGCTTGAGCTGTAGGGTATATTATTTTTTGGATAATTTTTTGCTCCATGTCCTTACTTATAATTGAAGGTGATGAGTACGACCCCATACCTCCAGTATTTTGGCTTTCATTACTTTCATCAACTCTCTTATAATCTTTTGCACACCCAAGAGTTACTACTTTCAACCCATCAATAAGAGCAAAAAAACTTACTTCTTCTCCAACTAAAAACTCTTCTATGATTATTTCTTCACCTGATTCACCAAATTTTTTCTCCACTAGCATTGAATTTATTGCTGAAAAAGCTTCGCTTTCTGTATTACATATAACCACCCCTTTTCCTGCTGCAATTCCATTTGCTTTCACTACAAGTGGAAACTTTATTTTATTGCTACGTACAAAATCTTTAGCTAACCCTTCATCAACAAAACACTCGTACTTGGCAGTTGGTATACCATATCGTTTACATAGTCCCTTGGTGAAAGACTTCGATCCCTCAAGTTTTGCAGTTGCTTGACTTGGAGCAAAAACATTTATTCCCTCTGCAACTAAATCATCAGCAAGCCCATCAATTATTGGTTGTTCTGGACCAATAACAACCAACTCTATATTTTCTCTCTTGCAAAATTGTGTAACATCCACTGAATTTTGAATATTTACATCCACAAGAGCCCCAAGATCTTTCATAGCTTGGCGACCAGGAGTTACATATAACTCAGTCAAGATAGGAGATTTTTTTAGAGCCCAAAGTAGAGCGTGCTCACGCCCACCAGAACCTATAACCAGAACCTTCATCTTTATTTCCTCGCTTTTCTATATGTCAAAATTATTATTTGCTTATAACAGTATCATTACTCATGTATTTTTGCAACACGTTTGGTATTGCAATCGACCCGTCAGAATTTTGATAATTCTCCATTATGGCAATAATCGTTCTTCCTATAGCTAAAGCTGAGCCGTTTAAAGTGTGAATATATTTTTTCATCTTTTTATCAGTTTCTGAAGAGTATTTAGCGTTCATCCTTCTTGCTTGAAATGCACCACAATTTGAGCAGCTTGATATTTCTCTATATTTATTTTGCCCAGGTAACCATACCTCTATGTCATAAGTCCTTTGTGCAGCAAAACCCATATCGCCACTGCAAAGCAGCATTACTCTGTATGGCAATTCTAATTTTTTTAATATCTCTTCAGCAACACTCGTCATACGCTCAAGCTCATCATTTGATTGGTCTTCAGTTGTGATGCTTACCAACTCCACTTTACCAAATTGGTGTTGCCTTATCATACCTCTCGTGTCTCGCCCTGCGCTGCCTGCTTCTTTACGAAAGCACTCCGAATATGCAGTAAAGCGAATAGGCAGTTCTTTTTCTTCCATTATTTTGTCAGCAACTAAATTTGTTAAAAACACTTCACTTGTGGGAATCAACCTCAATTCGTCGGTAGTTAAATACGAATCGTCAGAAAATTTCGGTAGCTGACCAACATTATACATAGCCTCGTTTTTCACCAAAGTCGGGTGGTACAGCTCAGTATAGCCAAATTCATTAACATGCATTTCAAGCATAAAATTTATTAGCGCTCGTCCAAGCTTAGCTAACTGTCCTTTTAATATCGTAAATCTTGATCCGGAAATTCTCGCCGCTTGTTCGAAGTCCATTAAACCTAATTTTTCTCCGAGTTCATAATGAGATTCTGGTACAAAATCAAACTGTCTTTTTCCTCCATATCTTCTCACCTCTAAATTAGAGTTCTCATCTGCGCCTATTGGCACATCTTGCGCAGGAATATTCGGCAAGTTAGATAAAACATTCACTAACTTATCCTTTTCTGCTTGTTCTTTTAAGCTGATTGCCTCTATCTCATTTGTGATGCTTTTTGACAACTCTATTTGCTCTTCACAGGGGCTCTTGCTCATTTTAAGCTTTTTTATTTCCTCTGTGATTTCATTGCGCTGCCTATTCAAATCCTGCAGTTTAGTGGTTAATGATCTTTTCTCGTGATCGATTTCTAATATCTCTTCCGCAGTAGATTCTCTAATTCCCCTGCTTTTCATTGCCTTTTCAAATCCTTCAGGGTTTTTGCGTATATATTCTATATCGTGCATATATTGTGCTATTACTAACATTGTTACTGTACTCCAAAAGCTCTTAATATTCAATATATTCTCATACTACTAAAATTATTATGGTTGATTTTTTTGTTAGAATTTGTTAAAATTTAATTAACTTAGCGTTCATAGGGTGTAGTATGTTGGGCATTACAAAAAATAATCAGAAAGAGAGCACTTACTTTGCTGGTGAGGAATTCGTTATCTACGCTACTTGTGTATGCCTAGCAGCCACATTCGCTGCTGGCTGTTTAGGGGCGGTAATAGGATCCCCTCTATTGACCTTTCCACTTGCTATGCTCATCTCTAACCCCGTAGTTTGGGTTTTAACGGGAATAATTCTTACAGTAGCATACAAAATGGTTGTTGAACCTTTATTTTACTTAGCGAAGAACTATATTAATGGAAAAAGAGCTTCAAAGGGGGAAAAGAGTGAAGAAAAAGATACAGAACTACAAGATTTGCAAGGCAAGACTCCAGAAAAGCAAGCAAGACCGAAAACTCCTGATAGGGATAGTGGTGTTATTACATCGGAAATAGCTATAGATAATAATTCTTTTTTACATCAAACAGAGAAAGAAAAGAATTATAATTACAAATTAACTACTACTGATATTAGAGATATTGTAAAAAGCAAATATGGGTGGATAGCACACAAAAATAAAAAAGGCTTAAAAGATACTTCTGAAGGTGTGATTTTTGCTTGTCCTGACTCTACATCATCTTTAGAGCAAGAACTAAAAGAATATAAAAATAAAGTAGAACGAGAGGGTAGTGATTTAGTGTTCACTTCAATCCTTAATTTAAATGGAAACCATTGGGTAACACTGGGTGTTTCTTACGACGAAAAGAGTGAAAAGTTTAGAGCTTGCTATTGCGATTCATTTGGTGAACCATTACCAGAAGAGGTATCAAGTGCGCTACAGAAAACTCTAGGAATAGACAATAGTAGTATTAGAAACTCAAAAGCTAAACAACAAGATGATAAGTATAATTGTGGAATATTTGCCTTAGAGAATGCTAAGAAAATTACAGATATGCTGAAAGCAGGCAAATCGTTTGATGAAATTGATGATCAGCTAAAATATGAACTTAGTTCAGAGCAATTAATAGAGAAGAGAAAAGAATTTGCAAAAGCGTTGAAAAAGGATGAACAAAGCAGGGCTGGCACGCCAAGCCCTGTATTAGGTAGTCCAGGAAATATAAGTCGTAAAGATAGCGGAGTAAGTTTAGATTCAGTAGAAAGTAAGCAAACAAAAATTGTTCAATATAATACTACAGGTGATGGCAACTGCTTTTTCCATGCGGTATTTGGTGATAATAGCTCTGGTCAATATAAAACTGAAAAAGCACAAGATATGAGAATGGAATGGCACAAATTTTTAAGTCAATTTAACTCTTTGAATGATCCAAGGATGCCTGAGTTATTGAAGGGACAGATGCAGAAAGTTTTTGGTGCATTCTTAGAAAATCCAAATCATTTGATTGGTATGTCGGACTCAATAAAAGATTTGGTTCAGCATACAAACAGACGGGTAGAGAAGATCAAAAAAAAGACTAATAAATTAATAAAAAAGTTATGTTGTCTTACAACATTAAAAGAAAATGAAGTTATAGGTGATTTAAGAAGCATTAGTGCTAGTAATCTCAATATTAGTGAAAGAAAATATGATAGAAATTATAATAGTGATACTGCAGCAAATTCTTTTCTCAATGGCAAATCCATTTATAGATCTTATCTAGAGGCAATCAGCAGCCAAAGTTACCATGTTTTCATAGAAGAAATTTCTATCTTAGCTTCGCTGGCTAATATTGAAATTGACGTCTACTATAAAAATAATGGTAATGATGTAAATACATTGTTTCTGCCAAATGCGGGAATGATAAATGAAGGTTATCAGCAGAACAACGAGCTATGGGGAAATAAAGAACAAGAAACGGTATACTTGGCACCTGGTCATTATGAGAGAGCTGAGATAGTAGAGGTAGAGCCTTCTCTTATGGAAAAAGTAAGTTCGGCTATACAAAGTGTTGTAACAGTATGTGTAAATGCGCTAGGTTTGAACACATAGAATATATGTCCCTACAAGTAGGAAATTTGACAATTGATTCTCCAGTTATTTTAGCTCCAATGTCTGGAGTGACTGATTATCCGTTTAGAAGTATTGTGAAGAAACTTGGTGCAAGTTTGTTAGTTTCAGAGATGATCGCAAGCAGAGCTATGATTATGCAAACTCGCCAGAGTTTGCAAAAAGCAAAAGTCGATGCATTAACTGCTGTGCAGCTTGCTGGGTGTGAGCCAGATGTTATGGCGGAGGCTGCAAAATTAAACGAGGACATGGGAGCAAAAATTATAGACATAAACTTTGGTTGCCCTGTTAAAAAAGTTGTAAACGGTTATGCAGGATCAGCGCTAATGCGTGATGAGAAAAAAGCCGCTGAGATAATTGAAGCTGTGGTCAAAGCAGTGAATATGCCAGTTACGGTGAAAATGCGCACTGGATGGAACGATGAAAATCGCAATGCCCCGAGACTTGCGAAAATTGCCGAAGACTTAGGAGCAAAAATGATCACTGTGCATGGAAGAACAAGAGCGCAGCTTTATAATGGTCAAGCAGATTGGAAATTCGTTAGAAATGTTAAAGAGCAAGTGAAAATTCCAGTTATAGTAAATGGCGATATTAAAAATTTAAATGATATTCAGAATGCTCTCAAAGAATCTGGAGCAGACGGAGTGATGATAGGTCGTGGTGCCTACGGTAAACCTTGGCTGATTAATCAAGCAATGAACTTTCTCAGTGGAAGTGAAACTTCTGAGCCAACAGCTTCAGAGAGATTAAGCATCATACTCGAGCATTACGACAATATTCTTGAGTACTATGGAAATGACACAGGAATAAAGATGGCCCGCAAACACATAGGTTGGTACAGTAGCGGGCTTCAAGGCTCATCTGAACTTCGTGTGAGAGTAAATAACATGACAGATAGCACAGAAGTGAAAGAAAATATTATTGGCTTTTTTGGTCAAGAGACACACTAGCTGTACTCAATTCGACTGATCGTATGCCACTACGCTCTCTTCCTCACCAGAGTGTAAATGACAACCATTATCCATCAACCATTCCTTGTCATAAGTTTCAATATCAAAATATTTTTCATATTTATCCACATTATCACAAAGTGAAAGTGCTCTGATCTTATTCATAATCAAACCTGTACCAGCAGGAATTAATCTTCCTACTATAACATTTTCTTTTAATCCACTTAAAGGATCACTCTTCCCGCAGAATGCTGCTTCTGTAAGTACTTTTGTTGTCTCTTGGAAAGAGGCAGCAGAAATAAAGGAGCTAGTTTCAAGACTTGCCCTAGTAATCCCCTGCAGAATAGGAAGATAATGAGTAGACCGTTTGCCAGAGTTACTCATAGCATCATTTTCCCTATCAACTTCCAGCTTGTCAATGCTTTCGCCAACCAAGTACATAGTATCACCAGGATCAGTAATTTCCACTTTTTGTAGCATTTGTTTTAAGATCACCTCTAAATGCTTATTGTCTATACGAACACCCTGCAATCTATAAACTTGCTGTATTTCAGAAATCATATAGTGCGCTAAAGCTTCTAACCCAAGCACACGTAAAATATCATGGAGATCAGGGTCACCATCCATCAATAGATCACCTTTACGTACAAAATCACCTTCATTGACTATTACATGCTTACTTCTTGATACCAAATATTCAACTGGAGAAATTTGTTCATCTACAGGTTTAATTAATATACTGCGTTTTCCTCTACGGTCTTTTTCAGAAAACGCTACATAGCCATCTATCTCACTAACAATAGCATGCTCTTTAGGACGACGTGCTTCAAATAACTCTATAACCCTCGGTAAACCACCAGTAATATCACGAGTTTTAACTGACTCTCTTGGTGTTCTTGTAATAACATCACCTGCATGAACCTTCTGGCCATCTTGTACATTGAGCACTGCACCGATTGGTATAAAATAACATGCTTCAACGCCACTTGCGAGTGTCATTACTTTACCATTATCGTCAAGCAGCACAATACGAGGACGTAAATTAGCTCCACCAGAATGCAATTTCCAGTCTTTTACTACTTTGCTTGATATTCCTGTAGATTCATCCATCACTTCAGTGATCGAAATTCCATCTTTTAAGTCCTGATAAGACACTGTACCAGTCTTCTCCGTGATAATAGGCAATGTATAAGGATCCCATTCCGCAACTTTATCGCCAATTTTTACTGACCCACTCTCATCTACATAAAGCTTAGCGCCGTAAGGTACACTGTGCTTCAACTTCTCACTACCAAGGCTATCAATCAACACGACTTCACAGGAACGGCTTATCACAATTTTATTTCCGTTTCTATCTATAATTATATTACTATTGTTTAACTTTATTTTAGCATTAATAGAAGCTATAATATTCGAGGATTCAACGCCTCTAGTCATTACTCCACCTATATGAAAAGTACGCATCGTTAACTGAGTACCTGGCTCTCCAACAGATTGAGCAGCTATAACACCAACTGCTTCACCTATTGAAACAATTTTACCAGTTGCAAGGTCTCTTCCATAACATAAAGAACATACACCAGGACTTATTTCACAAGTTAAAGGCGATCTAATTTTTACAACATCAAGACCTGCAATGCTGATTTGCTTTACTTTATCCTCATCAATTAATTCCCCTGCTTTTACTAATAATTCTTTTGTCACTGGGTTATATATATCATTTGCAGCTGTTCTACCCAGCACAACACTCTCTAGAGATGCAACTATAGTACTTCCTTCAACTGTAGCTCTCACAACAAGACCATTTTTTGTTTTACAGTCATGCTTTGTAACTATGCAATTTTGAGATACATCAACTAAACGACGAGTT
Source organism: Wolbachia endosymbiont (group A) of Andrena fulva (assembly GCF_964026815.1). Lineage (NCBI taxonomy): Bacteria > Pseudomonadati > Pseudomonadota > Alphaproteobacteria > Rickettsiales > Anaplasmataceae > Wolbachia > Wolbachia endosymbiont (group A) of Andrena fulva. The sequence continues at coordinate 502,111 of NZ_OZ034701.1, read as the reverse complement.
AAGTATCCAGAGTTTGCAGTTTTAAGTGCAGTGTCAGCTAAACCTTTACGCGCACCGTGAGTAGAATTAAAGTATTCAAATACGTTCAATCCTTCACGGAAATTAGAAATTATAGGTGTTTCTATAATCTCACCAGAAGGTTTGGTCATGAGCCCTCGCATTCCTGCTAGCTGTTTCATCTGTGAAGTAGAACCCCTTGCACCAGAGTTAACCATCATATACACTGAGTTGTACTTACTATTTCCATCATATATAGATATTGCTTTTAACATATCATTAGCTATCATATCCGTACACTTAGACCATTCATCTATAACCTTGTTATACCTCTCACTTCTAGTTATTAGCCCATCTTGATATTGCATAGAGAATTTCTTAATTTCACCCCTCGCGTGATCAACATGTGTAGCTTTAGTTTCAGGTATAACCATATCACAACGACCAAAAGAGACACCAGAAAATGTGGCATACTCAAAGCCAAGTACCATTAATTTATCAGAAAATGCCACTGTAGCACTTTGACCACAGTTACGATATACCAAATCAACTATACCAGTTATTTCCTTGACTGTTAATATCTGATTTATTAGATCGAAGCCTAGATTCTCATGCTTAGGAAAAATTTGCCATAATATTAAACGGCCAGGAGTTGTACAAACAGTTTTATAGTGAGTTTCACCGCTGCTATTAATATACTCCATCCTATACTTTATACTAGAATGAATATGTAAAGTACCATCACTCAAGGAATGCTCAACTTCACAAAAAGCACCAAAAGATGGTAAATTATCTTCCTTAGGTTCTTGTAAAGTCAGATAATATATACCAAGTACTATATCTTTACTAGGAACTATAATCGGTCTGCCATTAGAAGGACTTAAAACGTTATTAGTGGACATCATCAACACTCTAGCTTCAAGCTGAGCTTCCAATGAAATTGGCACATGCACTGCCATTTGATCACCATCAAAATCAGCATTAAACGCCGTACAGACAAGCGGATGAAGCTGTATTGCTTTGCCTTCAATAAGGATTGGCTCAAAAGCCTGAATACCAAGTCTATGTAGCGTAGGCGCTCTATTCAACAAAACAGGATGCTCTTTTATTACCTCTTCAAGCATATCCCAAACTTCTGGTTTTTCTGCTCTTATCAACTTACTAGCAAACTTAATAGTTGGAGCCATACCATACATCTTAAGCTTTGAGTAAACAAAAGGTTTGAATAGTTCAAGAGCCATTCTTTTTGGTAATCCACACTGATTTAGTTTCAAAGTTGGACCAACAACTATTACAGAACGTCCAGAGTAGTCTACCCTTTTTCCTAAGAGGTTCTGGCGAAAACGACCCTGTTTTCCTTTTAACATATCACTAATGGACTTTTTATATCCAACAGCACCAGCTTTATTTACCAAAGTATTACGACGACTATTATCAAAAAGAGAATCAACTGCTTCTTGTAACATCCTTTTTTCATTACGAATCATAATCTCAGGAGGATTTAAGCTCAACAATTTCCTCAACCTGTTATTTCTATTAATAATAGTCCTATAATGATGATTCAGATCAGAAACTGCAGGACGACCACTCTCAAGCGATACCAAAGGACGCAAATCAGGTGGTAAAATAGGTATAGTTGTAAGTATCATCCACTCAGGCCTATTTCCAGATTTAATGAAGTTTTCAACAATACGCAATCTCTTTATAATTTTCTTTCTTCTTATCTCAGAAGCAACAGATTCTAATTCTAGTCTTAAATCCTTCCTAATTTCATGTAAATCAAGGCGCGTTAGCAACTCTCTTATAGCTTCAACACCTTGCATAGCTACAAAACTATCGATCCCATAGCTATCTTTAGCTTCATTATAAGCTTTTTCACTAATAATCTCACCTTTTTCAAAAGGCGAAACAAGAGGATCTATTACGATATAATTATCGCTATATAAAATATTCTCAATATCTCTGAGAGACATATCCAATAATGCTCCAATTCTTGAAGGAAGCGATTTCAAAAACCATATATGAGCAACAGGAGATGCAAGCTCTATATGACCCATCCTTTCTCTTCTTACTTTAGAAGATGTAACTTCTACTCCGCATTTTTCGCATATGCGACCTCTGTGTCTTCTTTTTTTGTATTTTCCACATAAACATTCATCGTCATTGACAGGGCCAAAAACCTTAGGGCAAAATAATCCACCTTTCTCAACTTTGAACGTACGATAATTTGCAGTTGAAACATCTTCTATCTCACCACAAGATATACGCTTAATACTTTCAGGGCTAGCAATCGATATGCTAACCTCATTAAAAGGTTGTGCAATGTTAGTGTGAGATATATCTTCAATCACTACATCATTTTGCTTTAAATCTACATTTAAACATAAAGAACGTAGTTCTTTTATCATCACATTAAAGGATTCAGGAATTCCACATTCAAAATTACTGTCACCTTTTATTATCGATTCATAAATCTTAACTCTACCATTAATATCATCAGACTTCACAGTTAACATTTCCTGCAAAGTATAAGCAGCACCATAGGCTTGTAATGCCCAACATTCCATTTCACCAAAACGCTGACCACCAAAATGAGATTTTCCTCCAAGAGGTTGTTGAGTAACCAAACTATAAGGCCCTACTGAACGCGCATGAATTTTACCATCAACCAAGTGGTGCAACTTAAGCATGTACATGTAACCAACTGTAACCTTGCGGTCGAATTTTTCACCACTGCAACCGTCATATAATACAGCTTGTCCAGAGTTATCTAAACCAGCAAGTTCAAATAATTTTGCTATTTGTTCATCTTTTGGACCCTCAAATACAGGTGCAGCAACAGGAACGCCATCACGTAATTTGCGTGCAAATTCAATGAGATTATTATCACTAATATTACGAATATCATTACAGATAGATACGTTACTGCCATAGCTATAAACCTCAATCAGGAAGTTACGTAAATTGCTGTATGAACTTTTACAAGAGTTCAAATAGTTCTCTACTAACTCATTCAACTCGTCATTTAGTGCATTCTTATTAGGTGTATTTAAAACAGAAGCCGTTATTTCATCATCAATATTTTCAATTTTTTTATTATCAAGGTATGCTACTGCAAATTGTGTAAAATTATCATCGTTAAGGGACCTAATTCCCTTGCAAAAAGCACTTTTGATCTTATTGATCTCATCGAGAATATTACTTACCTTTTCCCCTAATTTTCTACAAGCCCAACCTACATGCGTTTCCAGTATTTGTCCTACATTCATTCGTGAAGGAACACCAAGAGGGTTAAGAATAATATCAACAGGAGTACCATCTTCCAAATAAGGCATATCTTCCACTGGCACAACTCGAGAAATCACACCTTTATTTCCATGTCTACCAGCCATTTTATCCCCTGGTTGCAGACTATGTTTCACAGCAATGAAAACTTTTACTGACATCGACACACCTTGAGGCAGGTCATAACCTTCATGTAATTTTTCTACTTTTCGCTTAAACTGTGCTATTGCATGTGATACTTTTTCATCAAAATCTTTTTTTAAGCTCTTAACTTGCTCAGAAATGGATTGGTTTTTTAATCCTATACCCCACCATTGCTCACGTTCAATAGAGTCAAATTTTTCTCGATCTTGAGAACCAGAATTAATAAGAAGTTTCTTCAGTTCATCATAGAAATATTCACTAGTAACATTGATTATATAATCTCGCTCTTCCTCAAAGTCATTTATCTCTTTTTGTTTGATGAGTAATGCCCTTTCATTTTCTTCAACCCCCCTGCGTGTAAAGACTTGTACATCAATTACTGTCCCTTCAACATCTGGAGATGTATATAAAGAGGAATCCGCACAATCGAATGACTTTTCACCAAAAATTGTCATTAATAACTTCGTTTCAGGAGGCAATGAAAGAGAAGGTTTAGGTGTAACTTTACCTACCAGAATATAGCCTGGACCAACTCTTGTACCAATTTTCACTATACCACTATCATCCAAGTGATATAGATTTTCTTCATTAACACCAGGTATAGCACGAGTTATTTTTTCTGATCCTAAAGGGGTATCATGTACAACACAGTCAAATTCTTCTATATGAATAGAAGTAAAGAGATCTTTTTTAACAACTTCACTAGAAATAATAATAGAGTCTTCAAAATTATAACCTTGCCAAGACATAAAAGCGACTAGCAAATTTTTACCAAGCGCCAACTCACCACTGTTAATTGCAGGACCATCAGCTATTACATCACCCTTTTTAACATAATCACCTACGCACACTAGCGGTCTTTGATTAATACAAGTATTATGGTTAGAACGCTGAAATTTCCTTAGATGATAAATATCTACGTCCAAGTAGTTAACCCTTTCTTTATCAAAAGCACGTATAACTATAGAGTTACTATCAGAGCTATCAACTATGCCATCGCGTTTTGCTAAAACTACAGCACCAGAGCCAGAAGCTACAAAAGACTCCATACCAGTAGCAACCAGAGGAGCGGTAGGCTTCAATAAAGGTACGGCCTGACGTTGCATATTTGAGCCCATTAATGCTCTATTAGCATCATCATTTTCTAAAAATGGAATCAAGGAAGCTGCAACTGATATTACCTGCTTAGGAGATACGTCAATGTAACTAACTTGGTCGCTACTTACCATGACGAAGCTACCAGCATATCTACAGTATAGCATGTCATCAACAAAGCAATTATTTTCATCAAGCTTTACGCTAGTGTCAGCTATATGATGTGAGCCTTCGTCTATAGCAGAAAGATACTCAATTTGATCAGTAACAACCCTATTGACTACTTTTCTATAAGGGCTTTCAATGAAACCATATTTATTAATACGCGCGTATATAGCTAAGCTGTTGATTAACCCTATATTTTGCCCTTCAGGAGTCTCAATAGGGCAAATTCTTCCATAATGAGTTGGATGAACATCACGCACCTCAAATCCTGCCCGTTCTCTTGTTAAACCGCCAGGACCTAACGCGGATAACCTTCTTTTATGTGTTATTTCAGATAACGGATTAGTCTGATCCATAAATTGAGATAATTGAGAAGAATTGAAGAAATCTCTTAAGACATTAGTTAACACTTTTGGATTAATAAAATCAGATGGAGAAACTTTATCTAAACTAGAAGTGGACATAGAATCAACTATTGCGCGTTCCAATTTCAACAACCCAGTTCTAAATTGATTTTCTATAAACTCTCCAACTGATCTTACTCTTCTGTTTCCTAAATGATCAATATCATCTACAGATCCTTGACCGTCACGTAACAATACTATTTTTTTCACAATTTCAATAATATCTTCATGCGTTAAAACAGTTAAATCCTCATCATAATTTAATCCAAGGTAAGAGTTAAGCTTCAACCTACCAATGTTAGACAAATCATAATATTCCGGACTGAAGAAAAGATTACGGAAAAACTCTTCTACTATCTCTAAAACAGGAACTTCACCAGGACGCAAAACTCTATATATTTCATATAGTGCATCCTGATAAGACATGTTTTCATCTAAGAAAAGCGTATTTAATATATAAGGTCCAACAAACAAATTATCTATGTTCAACACTGATATTTCATCTACAGATAATAACTCAAGCTTCTTTATGTCTTCCAGCTTTATAGATTCACCAGCAGATAAAATTTTCGTAGAGCTAGCACTATCCATTAAATCTTCTGCGAGGAATAAACCACATATAGAATTAAAAGGAACCAGATACTCTTTCAATTCATTATCATATAGCTTTTTAGCTAGTCTTGAGGTAATACGAACGTTAGCTTTAAGCAGCACATTACCTTCAATATCCATTAAGTCGAAAGGCAGCCTCACTCCTTTAAATTTATCAGGAACAAAAGGCACTTTCCAACCATCTTTATGTTTTACATACTTTATTTTCTCATAAAATCTATCGAGTATATCATTATTTGATAGACCCAACGCCTTTAATAAAACTGAAATTGGCAATTTTCTTTTTCTATCAACACGAAAATACAAATGGTCTTTAACATCAAATTCAATATCAAGCCAAGAACCCCTATAAGGAATAATTCTAGCAGAATAGATCAATTTACCAGAATTGTAAGTTTTTCCCTTATCGCTATCAAAAAATACACCAGGAGACCTATGCATTTGTGAGACGATAACTTTTTCCACACCATTAATGATGAAAGTGCCCTTATCAGTCATCATAGGCAACCCACAAAAGTGGACTTTCTGCTCTTCTATAGATTTTACAACGGTTGCAAGTTTAGAATGATCTCCACTCTCTTTAATCGATTTATATTCATCAAGAGAAATACCATCCTGCATAACAACAAGACGTATAGAAGCAATAACCTGAGCAGAAAAAGTTACACCACGCTTTATACACTCAGATTCATCATACTTAGGATCATCTACCCTACAACTTATAAACTCAATAGTAGCCCTACGCAAAGGATCATTTATTGGAAAGATTGTATGAAAGATAACTTCAAGTCTTTCATTACCCTTATTCTTAGGAGTAAAAGAATCATATGATTCTTTTTGAACCTTAACCAAATCCAATAAAGAATCTTTTAAATCAATCGACCTAGAATAAGAAACTCTAGGAACAAAAGCACCAGAAGCGTACATATAAGAAGAATCAACCATTAAAATACCCCAAACTAATTAAAAGAGCTATATCAATATAAAATTAATACATTAAATATTATTCAAGCTCCACTTTAGTTGCTCCTGCTTCAATAAGTTTTTGCTTGATTTTTTCTGCTTCGTCTTTAGGAACATTAGCAGTCAAATCTTTAGGTAAAGATTCAACCAACTCTTTTGCTTCTTTTAAACCCAATGTAGAATTAACCTCTCTCACAGCTTTAATAACTCCTATTTTTTTACTCGCATCAATTTCTTTAATCACAACTTTATACTCAGCTTTTTCTTGAGCAGCAGGAGCAGCAGCATTATCACCAATAGGCGCCCCAGCACCAACAGCTCCACCAAGAAAAGAACCAGCAGGCAACCCTATTTTCTCTTCTAAAACTTTTACAAGTTCAGAAGCCTCTAATAGGTTTAAAGATAATATTTTATCAACCAAATCACTTGTTACATTACTCATAATTACCACCTTACTTAACAACAAATTTATTTTTTAGAACTATAATAATCCAAAACTCTCATAAGCCTCATAGAAGATGAATTAATAGACAACGCTAACCGAGCAGGAATATCATAAGATATTAAACGCATAATTTTAACACGCAATTCATCCAGAGAAGGCAACTTAGCCAGTTTATTAACATCTTCCACTGTTAACAATTCATTTAAATGAGCTGCGCAAATCACAGACATTTTTTCTTTGTTAGCATTAGTAAAATCAACTATTAATTTTGCAGCTTCTACTATGCCACTAGAGTATATAATAGCAACAGGACCGGAAAATTTGCCTGATAAATAAGAGAATTTACCAGTCCTTTCCAAAGCCAAGCGCGCTAGAGTGTTTTTAACTACTAATACCCCACCTGCTATAGACTTCAGACTATTCCTCAGAGTTAATGAATCATTAGCATTTATAGATTTAAAATTTACTAATATCAAGAAATCATTATTTACAAATACGTTTATTGTGCTCTGTATAAATTCATCCTTATCTTTACGCTTCACGGTATCACTCCCTTAAATTATATCTTCCACTTTGCCTATCTTATAAGCTTTACCCATAGTTGAATTTAAAAAAACACCCTTAAAGTAAATTCCTTTCGCAGAAATAGGTTTATTATCTTTAATTACTTTAAGAAAGGCTTTTAAATTTTCTAGCAAGTCATCAATATCAAATTTAATATTTCCTAATTTACCATGAATAACACCATTTTTATCTGTTCTAAATTTTACCTGACCAGACTTAATGGTTTTAATAGCTTCTGCAATGTTAGAAGTCACAGTACCAAATTTAGGGTTAGGCATCAGCCCTTTAGCACCCAATGCTTTTGCAATAGGAGTGATTTTTGCCATAAAATCAGGAGTAGTAATGCACCAATCAACATCTAACTTTCTACCTTTTTTTATTTCTTCAACTAAATCCTCTCCTCCTGCAATATCAGCACCAGCTTTTTCAGCTTCTAATAAATGTTTATCTTGAGCGAAAACAGCTACTTTAATATTCTTCCCGATACCTTTAGGCAAAACTACTGTACCACGCACCTGCTCTTCAGATTTACGTGAATCTACGCCTAAATTGACCGCAATATCAACTGATTCATTAAATTTTGCTGAAGCAGACTCAACAATCTTCTTCAAACACTGCTTAGGATTATCATTATATGTATTCATTTACCTAACCTTCCACAACTTCTATACCCATAGATTTTGCAGTGCCTACAACCATTTTCACTGCTGAATCTTCATTATCCACTTTCATATCAACCATCTTGCACTTTGCTACTTTAATTATAGCAGACATAGGTAATTTAGCCACTAATTCTTTACCAGGATTACCAGAACTTTTACTTAATTTAGCCTCCTGCTTAAGTAAATAAGCCACAGGCGGACCGCTGACAGTAAAATCATGAGAGCGATCATCCTTTATGGAAATTCGCACTGTTACTAAATCGCCTACTTTATAATTAGCGTTAGCAGCACTAGTAACTTTATTAAAAGCTTCACAAAACTTAGGAACAGGTATACCACGTGGACCAAGTACTGAAGCAATTTTCGGTCCTGGAACTGCTTTCCCAGCTTCCATAAGTAAGTTAATCTTAGCAACTATAACACTCATAATTAATCCTCTATTTTCTCTACTTGAGCCAGATCAAGCTCTATTATTGTCGGCTTACCTAAAATCGATACTTCCACATTAATAATTTTTTTCTCATCGTTTACCATATTTACCTTACCAGTAAAATTTTGAAAAAGACCATCATTAATTTTCACTTTTTCACCTTTTTCATAACCATAACCTAACTTCTTTGTCTCTTGAGCATTATAAAGTGCATTACACATTGAGTGAATCTCATCATCCAAAATCACCTTTGGAATATTACCGTTTTTCAAAAATCCATAAACCTTAAGAGATTTTGGTATATTATTGATAAAATTCAATACTTCATCGCATAAATTCACGTATAAAAAGACATAACCAGGAAAGCATTTCCTTCGTGTAGCAATTTTCTTAGATTTCAACTCTACTTCACTTAGCTCTTCATATGGAATAAAAACTTCCTTAAAGTAATCATTAACACCCAATCTCATAGAATTTTCCAATATATGTTGGCGCACTTTCTCTTCACAATTAGAAGCAACTCTCAAGATATACCATTTATACCTATTAAATTCTTTACACTTTAAACTTATCTCATCATCTAAAATCATCTCAAAATTACCAGATTCGCCACTGCAGAATCCAGGCGTTTGATTCAAAATATTTTTGCTTTCATCACATAGATGCATATATACATACACTTCACATAACTCTTTTATATCAGACTTTGCATTACATACCGTTTGATAAGGAATAAACACTTCCTTAAAATAAATAGCATTACTTACCAATCCGCGTATATCTTGCTCATATCCATAATCAACTTTAATGATATACCATTTATATTCACATTCCATAAATAATTCCAAATAAAGCCTTAATTACGTAAAGAGACATAAAATCCACAAAACAGAAGAAAATCGAAAAGCATAATATAACAATCATTACAACAAATAGAGATGACAACACCTCCTGTTTCTTTACCCAAGCAATTCTTCGTATTTCTTGCTTTATATCACAGAAAAAAACACACAAACTTTTTAACATTTTCACCACAACATTAATGCAGGAGCGATAGGAATTGAACCTACAACCTCTGGTTTTGGAGACCAGCGCTCTACCAATTGAGCTACACTCCTATAACTCAAACTCTCACTCCAAAATTTCAGAAACAACACCAGAACCAACAGTTCTACCACCTTCTCTTATCGCAAAACGCAATCCCTTATCCATCGCTATCGGTACTTGCAATTCTACTTCTATACTCACATTATCTCCTGGCATTACCATCTCCTTCCCATCTAGCAATTTTACGCTCCCAGTTACATCTGTTGTCCTTAAATAAAACTGTGGCTGGTAATTCGCAAAAAATGGTGTATGCCTTCCTCCTTCCTCTTTCTTTAATATATAAACCTCCGCCTTAAACTTTCTATGCGGTGTTATCGTCCCCGGTTTCGCTAATACTTGCCCTCTCTCCACTTCTTCTCTTTTTGTTCCTCTTAACAATATTCCTACATTGAGTCCTGCACTTCCCTTATCCAGCAACTTCTTAAACATCTCAACACCTGTGCATATCGTCTTTTGCGTCGCTTTCAGACCTATTATCTCTATCTCTTCTCCCGTCTTTATCTCTCCCTTCTCTATTCTTCCTGTTACCACTGTTCCTCGCCCCGATATCGAAAATACATCTTCGATTGGCAATAAAAATGGTAAATCCACAGGCCTTGGTGGAACCGCTACATATTCATCTAACTTTTCCATCAATTTGTCTATTGATTTCTTTCCATATTCGCTGCTGTCATCCTCCAGCGCCTTGAGCGCTGAACCAACCACCACAGGCACCTCATCCCCTGGAAATCCGTATTTACTCAGTAATTCCCTCACTTCCATTTCTACTAAATCTATCATATCAGCATCAGCAACATCAGCTTTATTTATATACACCACGATATATCCAACACCTACCTGCTTCGCCAGCAATATATGCTCTCTCGTTTGTGGCATTGGCCCATCAACCCCCGACACTACCAATACCGCCGCATCCATCTGTGCTGCACCTACTATCATGTTCTTTACATAGTCAGCGTGTCCAGGACAATCAACGTGTGCATAATGCCTTTTTTCCGTCTGATACTCAACATGCGCTGTTGCTATCGTTATCCCCCTCTTCCTTTCTTCTGGCGCTTTATCTATCTGATCGTACGCTACAAAATTTCCATAATGCTTCGTTATCGCCGCTGTTAACGTCGTCTTCCCATGATCCACATGTCCTATTGTTCCCACATTTACATGCGGCTTTCCAAATGCTTCCACTACTGCTGTCATAATTATTACCCTTAATTATACTCTAACTTTAACTCATCAACCACATATTGTGGCACTTGCTCATAACAAGAAAAATGCATACTATACTGCGCCCTTCCCTGAGACATAGAACGCAAAACGTTGATATAACCAAACATATTTGCAAGAGGTACCGAAGCAGTAATTATTTTACTATTATTACCTAAATCGAGCATATCAGCAACATTTCCTCTTCTACTATTTATATCACCCATAACATCACCCATATATTCTTCAGGAGTAATGATTTCAACTTTCATTATAGGCTCCAGCATTTTTGGACCAGCTTTATTTGCCATCTCTTTAAAAGCACCTTTAGCAGCAAGTTCAAAAGCTAAAGGACTAGAATCAACCTCATGAAAAGCACCATCAAGAAGGGTAGCCTTAAAATCAATCAACGGAAATCCCGAAATTATACCACCTTCTTTTATCAACTCCAAGCCATTTTCTACCCCAGGAATATACTCTTTTGGAATAGCACCACCTACAATTTTACTTTCAAATTGAAACCCAGAACCAGGCTCAAGAGGTTCAAATTTTATTTTAACCTTAGCAAACTGACCAGCTCCACCAGATTGTTTTTTATGAGTGTAATCAATTTCAACAGATTTAGTGATAGTTTCACGATATGCAACCTGAGGAGCACCGACGTTAGCCTCAACGTTAAATTCGCGCTTCATTCTATCAACAATAATCTCAAGATGGAGCTCACCCATGCCTTTCAATATAGTCTGGCCACTTTCCGCATTTACTGACATTCTTAAAGAAGGATCTTCTGCAACCAACCTATTTAGAGCAATACCTAATTTTTCCTGATCTGAAGTGGTTTTAGGTTCCACAGCAATTTCAATAACAGGCTCAGGAAATTCCATACGCTCCAATAATATAGGAAAATCAACAGAACATAAAGTATCTCCGGTGGTTGTTTTCTTTAGCCCAACTAAAGCAACTATATCTCCAGCCCTAGCCTCAGTTATATCTTCTCGGTTATTTGCATGCATAAGTAACATTCTGCCAATCCCTTCAGTTTCGTTTTTTAACGCATTTGAAACGGTAGATTTAGACTTTAATTTACCAGAATAAATACGGATAAACGTCAAGCTGCCTACAAATTTATCCGTCATCACTTTAAATGCAAGAGCAACAAATTTCTCTTTTTCTGAAGGTTTGACCTCAATTTTCTTTTCTGAATCTTTAGGATCAATTCCAACAATTACATCAACATCAATAGGAGAAGGTAAAAAGTCAACCACACCATCTAAAAGTGGTTGTACGCCTTTATTTTTAAAAGCTGATCCACATAACACAGGAACAAATTTTCCTTTAATGGTCCCATTTCTCACGCATTTTTTCAGTAAATCTACTGGCAGATCATTAGACTCAAAGTAAGTATTCATCGCTTCATCATCCATCTCAGCTGCAGCATCTAATAAAAGATTTCGATATTCTTGAGCCTTATCAAGCAAATCAGAAGGAATATCTTCATAAGAAAATTTAGCGCCCAACGTTTCTTCTTGCCATATAATGGCTTTCATAGAAATAAGGTCAATTATACCTTTGAAATCTTTCTCACTCCCTATTGGTAAATGAATAACTAAAGGTGCTGCACCAAGCTTCGTCTTTATCATATCAACACATCGATAAAAATTTGCCCCTATTCTATCCATCTTATTAACAAAGCAGATACGAGGAACGCTATATTTATCAGCTTGACGCCACACTGTCTCAGATTGAGGTTCAACTCCAGCAACTCCATCAAATACAGCAACTGCACCATCCAAAACCCTTAAAGATCTCTCAACTTCAATAGTGAAATCAACGTGACCAGGAGTGTCTATTATATTGACCCTATGATCATTCCAAAAACATGTTGTTGCAGCAGATGTGATTGTAATACCACGCTCTTTTTCCTGCTCCATCCAATCCATAGAAGCTGCACCATCGTGCACTTCACCAATTCTATTTTGCTTACCAGTATAAAATAAAATACGCTCTGTTGTGGTAGTCTTACCAGCATCTATGTGAGCCATTATCCCTATATTTCTGTATTTAGATATTCCAATTTCCATATCACAATTAATTAGCTAACATTAAAAACGAAGATGAGAAAATGCCTTATTAGCTTCAGCCATTTTATATTTTTCTTCGCACATCTTAAACGCACCACCGCGTTTATTATAAGCATCCAGTATTTCAGATTGCAAACAATCAACAGTGGTTTTTCCACTCTTTTTTCGAGCAGCAGAAGTTGCTTTAGCAATCCACCTTAACGCTAAAGAAACCGCTCTATCTTGTCGAACTTCAACAGGTACTTGATAAGTTGCACCACCAATGCGTCGAGAACGCACTTCTATAGAAGGAGTAACATTTCCTACTGCTGTCTCAAAAATTGATAACCCACCTTCGCCTATTTTCTTTTCAGCTAAAGACAAAGCGTCATAGATAATCTTTTCTGCAGTAGATTTTTTACCACATTTCATGATTGTATTAATGAAACGCATCAGCAAAACACTGCCGTAACGCGAATCAGGACTTATTTCTCTTTTTTTTGCTTTATTCCGACGAGCCATAAACTTTAACCAGATTTCTTTACACCATATTTTGAACGAGCTTTCTTTCGATTTTGCACACCACGCAGATCAAGGGCACCTCTTATTATGTGATAACGCACACCTGGCAAATCTTTAACCCGCCCACCACGTATCAAAACAACAGAGTGTTCTTGTAAATTATGACCTTCACCAGGTATATAAGCCGTCACTTCACCATACCCACTAATTTTTACTCTGGCTACTTTACGGAGTGCTGAGTTAGGCTTTCTAGGAGTTGTAGTATACACCTTAGTGCAAACACCTCTCCTTTGAGGGTTGCTTTCTCCCAAAGCTGGTACCTTTTTCTTATGGGTCAATCCTAATCTACCCTTACGTATTAATTGATTTATCGTAGGCATATGTTATAAACTCAAGCTCATTAAAATAACTAAGTTTTTAGTTATAAAATAATAAACCTCAATAGTCAATATAAAAATAAACATTACTACTCTAATAATTAAGCTCAACTGCCTTGAAAGCCATCAGTAGACTTCTTGCACTACCTCCCAAGCCACAACTGTCATTCAGTAGAAACGAAAAAATTACTTTACAAGCTTCGCCAGCCCCCTTATCATGAAACTGAAGCTATTTATTTATCTTCTCTGTACAGATTAAATGACAAAAAAACTCAACGTATCTGGCGTCTCATGTTTAATTTTTTGCACTATGTGCACTCTATGTCTTTATAAAATTTCTAGGTTTTTACCTAATATAAGCTGAAATGCGCTTATAAAGCATTTAAAACATTAAAAAACGCCAACTTAAAAAATGGATAGTGAATAACTAGCTACCCTAGGGTTTCTTTTACCTTTTTTTCTGTTTAGTAAATTTCTTAACGTTTATAATTTAGATTAGTTGCGGCTTAAAAGCAGCTAAATCGCGGTTATTAAGTGTTTAGAATAAAAAAACGCCATACTTGAAAGTATAATGTAAGTAATTAGCCAACCACGGGGCTTCTTTTGCCTTTTTTTTATTTGGCAAATTTCTTAAATATTTATGGCTAAACGACAATCGTCATCCCGCTACGTGTTAGCGGCTAAGATACCGCGAATGAATCGCGGTATGACGGTTCGTGGCGGTATGACGTAAAGCTCGCGTTAGCTATACTTTTATGCTCACCAACTTAGCTGGATCCAAGTAGTCAAGCTACTTGGATCTACAAATTGCAATGTTCGTACAGTTGCGTGCTTGACACTGGGATTTAGTGCAGTTATCCTAAACTCAAAGATTTACGCTCATCTTGCTATTCTTGGCTGAAAGGAACATATTTTTAGAATAATGAAAACAATCAGCACTTTAATTCAAGAAGGATCGGAGTTATTATCGTCACATAAAGTTGAATCACCACATTTGGATTGTGAAATCATCATGCAGCACGTACTTGGAGTGGAAAGATCATTCATAATTATGAATCACACTAATCAGGTACCAAGAGACAAAGAACTTCTATTTTGGAAATTAACAAAAAAAAGAGCGGAAAGATATCCAATATCGCAAATAATAGGTAATCGTGAATTCTGGAGTAAAAATTTTATAGTTAATCAGCATGTTTTAGATCCAAGGCCAGATAGTGAAACAATAATCCTAGCAGTGTTAAAATATTACCCAAACAAAAAACAGAAACTAAAAATTGCAGATTTTGGTACAGGTACAGGCTGTTTATTGATATCCGTACTCAGTGAGTATGAATATGCTGTTGGCGTCGGTTTTGAAAAAAGCTTGGAAGCATACAAAGTTGCCTATCAGAACACAAAGAAACATGATCTCCTCAGCAGAGCCAAAATATTTCCTAGTTCGTGGACAGAGTGCAGCGATTTATTTGATCTGATAATTAGCAATCCTCCATATATTAAAAGAAGTAAATTGAAAGACTTGCAAGCCGAAGTACAAAAGGAACCAAGAATTGCTCTTGATGGTGGTATTGATGGTCTGAGTTGTTATTTGAGTATTTTTCCAATATTGAGAAAGTGCCTTAAAAAAAATGGGTTTGCGATATTGGAGGTAGGTGAAGATCAAAATGATATTGACAAAATAATACCCTTGTATGAACTAGCTTTTCAGGAGTACGTACATGATTTAGCAGGAGTGAAGAGATGCATTGTTGTGAAAAGAACATAGCTAATGTTTTCTTGTATTATCTCCTTCATCCCATATTATCCTATGTCATCCCAGTACCCTCTACCTCGTCATCCCAGTGCGTGACACTGGGATCTATATTTACTATGGTCAAGCCATAGGATGACAGGAACGGTTTTATGCATTTTTTAAAAGGGCAACATGTTTAAGCTTTGCTGGCAAAGTGGAAAGTAAGGCCAGCCTCTATGCCGTGTGTATGAAAAAAGCCGTTCTGTATGGTAGTGGATACTTGATTATTACCTGTTTGTTTAGCCATTTGACTTGTTGCGGTATCCCACTTTAAGGTTTCTAGTTTGTACTCACTGCTACCAATAGCACCAAAACCTCTATATCCGATATGCATATTTACATCTTCGTTTATGCGATAATCAAGGCCAGCTTTTAATTGACCTGCGGGTCTTATTGACGATTTTTCAAACATTGTCATTCTTGTTGCACCGACTCCAACCCCAACATAAGGAGAAAAAGAGAAACGGTCACTTTTCCAATGATGATAAACATTTGCCATTACAGATATGTTCTCAATTTGGTCATGATTGACTATTGCTCCATAACTCTCTTTTGGGTCATTTTTATCCTTTGTGTAGGATATTGTCATCTGGCCACTTGTTAAACCAATATTATCCACTTTTACAGAAGAATACATTCCTTCCAATTCAGCTCTGTAGCTATTGCCATTCAATTCCCCTGTATAACCAAGTGCCACATTTGCAGCAAAAGGTGGATTATAATCTCCTTTATACTTACTTAGTGACTGACCGTCTGTGTTCTGAGCACTCCTGTCATTTATAGATACATTATTGGCATCTGTAGCAGCAGTATCTCCAATTTTTGCTTTCAACTCACCCATGCCATTAAAAAATTGACCATAATACCCACTACCAAAGTAAAACCCTTCTGTTTCACTTGCAAAAGATTGTTGTGACAACAATAAAGCAAGTGCTGTAACCGCTAATGTTTTTTTACTAATCATTACTACTCCTCTAGTTAAAATAGCTAATCTAATACTAATTAATTAAAAATGGCTTAATATGAAAAACCTAATTATTTGCATAACTTGCACTTTTCTGAGCTAAAAATAGGCAAAGTTAACCTTACTTCTCGTCATTTTTTAATTTATCGTCAATATCCTCATCTTCAAATTCATCCTCCTCTTCTTCGTCATCAAACCCATCATCGCTCCTATCCTCATCTTCCTCGTCATCATCTTCAAACTTATCGTCAATATCTTCATCATCAATATCTTCGTCTGCAAATTCATCTGATTCATCATATACTGCATCTTCGGTTTTAGTTTCAGCAGGATAATCAACTGAATTAGGCCCCTCAAGAGCATTATTCCCCTCGTTATTAACCTTATCTTTGCTCGCAGCGGCAGAAAGAACTTTATTTGGGTCATATGGTTCTTGTGTAGGCACACGAGTTTGCTTGAGCAGCCTTCTTGTGAAGGTGGTATCACTGTAGTACAAAATTTTCTTTGATTTAATTGGGTAAGTCGACTCTATTAAAATTATCTGATCGTCACGTGGCAAC
Organism: Wolbachia endosymbiont (group A) of Andrena fulva; assembly: GCF_964026815.1. Taxonomy (NCBI): domain Bacteria; kingdom Pseudomonadati; phylum Pseudomonadota; class Alphaproteobacteria; order Rickettsiales; family Anaplasmataceae; genus Wolbachia; species Wolbachia endosymbiont (group A) of Andrena fulva. The sequence goes on along the minus strand of NZ_OZ034701.1, from coordinate 484,763 downwards.
ATAATAACTTCTTGAGGCAATAGCAATGCTCTCTGTATTTCAGAGATATGTAATGACCTTGAAGCAGGATTTAAATCTAAAAATTTAGGCTTATTCAACGATTCTTGTTGTACAGTTTTGTTTCCTATAAGTTGCGATATTAAATTAGCTGTTTCAATATTATTGGCTGCAAAAGTTATTCTGTAAGTCGAGTTTGACAAAAAGGAGTTCATCCCTGCTTCTTCGTATATTCCTTTGAGCTGCTCAGTATCTTGAACAATTAAGAATAACCTAACTCGATAACCACGAAAATATGCAATACCTGTTTGAAATTGCTCCATTTTTCCAAGTGTAGGAAACTCATCCATTAAAAACAATACACCATAAGGCTCATCATCCGATGGCAATTTTCTACATAAAAACTCAGTTGCCTGTTGGTAAAAAACCTGCATTAAAGGCCTGAGCCTAGTCAAGTTGTCAGGAGTTAAACCAACATAAACTGTAATTTTCTTCTTTTTAAAATCTAGAATATTAAAATCACTTGACGCAGTTGCAGTATCAATCAATGGGTTTGCCCACAATTCAAGCGATGAGTTCATGGTTGATACAACACCCGACCTTTCTTTATCAGCTTTTTGTAAAAAAGCTGCAATATTCATATATGCTACAGGGTGTAGTATTTTACCCATCGTATCAAGAGCAACAGCAAGATTATAAACTACATCATCACTACGCATTGTACGCACAACTTCACCAAAAGATTTAACTTTCTCTGGTGCAGCAAGTAAGTATAATACCACTCCAACAAATAAGCTTCTTGCTTCATTCTGCCAAAAGTCTTGTTCAGGCATGATTAGGTTAGCTATTTTCTGCACATCGTCAACCATCTGCCCAGGTTTTTCACTAATCCATTGTAATGGATTGTAACAGTGACTTATTCCATCTGGCTGCGCTGGATTCCATACGTATACTTTTTGTCCTTGTCGTTCTCGCCAACCACTTGTTATTTCATAGTTTTCTAATTTTATGTCGTGTACAATTACCGAGTCAGTCCAAAATAATAAATTAGGAATTACAAAGCCAACACCCTTACCAGAACCTGTAGGTGCAAATAACAATGCATGCTGAAACCCATCAGAAATGAAGTATCCTCTTTTATCTTTACCAAGCAATAATCCCTTTTTGCTTCTTAATCCTGCTTTTCGTATGTCTTTCTCTGATGCCCACTGCGAGTCTCCATGAAGTGATTCTTTCTTTTTAAATGGTCGCCACTCAATTATCCTTTCTCTTAAATTCCACAAAATAATCATTAAAACAATGATAGGCAGTGCAGAAGATATAATTAATGTGATTTTGAGCTCAAGGCTATATAACTCTGGATGATGCCAACAATATTGTATATGATCAAAGATTGTTGGCCAAAGAGCTTGAGGGAAAGGCGTCAAACTAGGATTAATTGCCTTAAAATCCACAGCATCCGGACCGTCAACTAATAGAAAGAACAATATACCAGATAGATAGAAGCAAAACTCAAGTATGCTAAAAGCTACTACACCTCCTATGAGAATATTACGTAGGTGATTTCCATTACTCATAAACTACTCTTCCTTAACTTATGTATAAATTTAAGCATTTTCGCTCGCAGATCTAGTAAATAATATCTCAGAAATGCTTCTTTTGCCCCCACCGGTTCTTTTTAGCTGAATAACAATATCAATCACATTTCTAATGTATGGTATAATTTGATCTGGAGGAATGCCAAGGTTTGCTTGCATAACCATCAGTTTTATTTGCTCAAGGGCCATCGTTGGACTATCCGCATGAAGGGTTGATATTGATCCAGGGTGACCAGTATTTATCGCCCTGAGAAAACTAAAAGCTTCCGCTCCACGGAGCTCACCAACTATTATTCTGTCTGGCCTTAAACGTAAGCACGCTTCTATCAAATCTTGAGTGGTTACTTTTGCTCTGCCCTGCCCTCCTTTAGAGGCAATTAGATGGACTTTATTGGGGTGTTCGTTCAAAACGATTTCCCTTGCATCCTCAACAGTAATAATTCTTTCCTCAACTGGAATAGCACGCAAAGTAGCATTAGTAAAAGTAGTCTTACCAGTGGAAGTTCCACCACTAATTATAATATTTTTCTTACTTATTACAGCGTATTCTAAAAACTCTTTTATTTTTTTTTGCCTTAACAATAAATCCAAATGACGGTCAACTGGATTATCAGTTGCTTCTGTAACAGTTTCAGAAAAAGCCCCCATTTTTTCGTAATCATCGAGTGCTAACTGCATGCTAGAAGGCTTACGAATCGACATGACTACTTTATCAGGTTCACATGCTGGCGGAAATACTATCTGTATACGGTAACCATTTGGTAATGTTGCCGAAAGTAACGGCGCTTCTTCGCTAAGTTTTTGTTCTGTAGCTTGAGCAATCAGTCTGCCAAGAGATTTCAAATGGTTAAGATCGAATACTTCTAATTTTTCACACCTTATTTCACCGCGATTTTCAATCCATACTTCCTTTGGCTTATTTATTGATATTTCATTTACGCCTTCTTCTTGAAATATGCCTTGTAATGGCTCCAAATATGTATCAAGTGCAGCATAGTTCATTTCATTGATTTAATATTGCCTGTGGAGGAAATACTATATCTTGGTTAACAAATACTTTCAATGCAGTGCCTTGATCAACATAAATAGTTGGTTTTTTATCTGTATATCTGCCCACTACATCCCGCATATCTTTAGAAAAATCCTCGATTGATTTCCCGATTGCTTCATCATAAACAGACTTGCTTTTTCTTTGAATTTGTTCTAACAGTTGATTTACAATTTCCAGGCTTATATTTACCTCGTCTTCTTCAATTCCTAGTGCTTTTGCTATTTCCTCTTTCATTATTTTTAGTAAATCTTGTCTGCTTTTGGCACTCCGAATTCTTCCGATAGCCCCAAGGCCTAATTTCCATTTGTCACTAGATATCTTCTTTTCTGGGTCAATAATGAGTTGGAGAGAAGAAAAATCTATTTCGGTTGCAGTGATAGACTTTACTGCATCTCTGATAGTTAGCGTATCAACAAGATTAGAAGCCTTTTGCCCTATAACAGCAGAACCAATCGAAACACCAGCAAGTGTCACTGAAGAGAATAACGCACTTACTATTTTGTTATCAACTATTCCTGCTATTCCTGCTCTACCAAGCTCGTCAGTACTAAGTGATGAGATTGCAATATCTATTCCATGTGGCAGAATCACTCTATTCCAGTTTATATTTACACGAGATTTAGCAACATTCGAGTCAAATGAATAACTGCCTATCAATCTTGAGCCTTTAGGTATTAAAACTGTATCACCAGTTTCTGCATAAACATCTCTACTCACCATAGCACGCAGCATTCCTTGCAGATCAGAGTTTATTGCAGTTTCAAGAACAGCATCAATAATTTTACCTTGAGTAATCATTAAACCAAGCTTTCCTACTCTGGTAGCTTTGCTCGATTGTGCTGAAGTGTCGGATAAAATAGCATCAGCAGACTTGTTCTCTCCACTACCACCTGAAATTGTCAACATCTGTGCACTACGTCTGTCTCTAGGATAACCGCCACCCCCTATTGTAGGAAACGAGGTAGGTAAATTGCCCATAACATTACTAGAAGGAAAATTTTGCTTTGGCAAAATAGGTATATTTGACACAGGAGTTTCTTTTGGTTTCTCTTCTTCTTTTTTCATCACTTCTTCTTTTCTAATTTGTTTTATTTCTGGTATGATTAGTGGTGTAGGAAGAGGAGGTAAGGGTGGTAAGGGATCAGTTATTATTCTTTCAGGAACCATTACATTATCTGGAACTTGTTCCAACTTTCCTTTCAATTCTTGAACGTTTTGCTTTGTTTCCTCTTTTTTAATAACTTCTGAACCCTCTTTAGGAGAAGGACTAAAATAGAGATAATACACTCCACCAGCCAGAAGCACTAAAATAATGACCATCAATGCCCTATGACCTTGATTAGAGCCAACTGTTACTACCTTATTCTCTATTTCTGATTCATCTTCTGAATTGTTACGCCTTTCTTTATTCATATTGCATGTACCACAGCTAAAGTGACCTATTTATAATTTCAACTTCACCATCTTCATAACGCATAAATAGCTTTTTATGTACTCCTTTTATTATAACATAATCATCAAATAACAGCCTTTTACAAGGTTTATCCTCCCCTTCTACAAAAACCTGAGGTATTTTATTATTATTTCTAAATTTTAAATAGGTTAAATAACCATCATCAAATAACTCGATCGGAACTATATCCGCATTACCACCTTCATCAATATATGTATAATTGTACTTCGTATCATTTTCTTGTATTATTTTTTCTAGCTTGTCTGTAGTATATTGCATTTGAGTAGGTAAAGAAACCTCATCTAAATCAACATCAAATTCACCTTCTTCTTGAGGATAATAAAAACGTACTACGTAAGATATATCCTTTTCAGCAGAATAATCGTGATCCACTTTCTTAGCATCAGTATCCGGGTATTTATCGTAGTTTGGCCTTGAGATTAAATCAAAAATGTAATTTCTTTTTTTAGTTGTCGTAATAATCATGTTAGTGCGACTACTAACTTCAAATGGCATGATAAGCAATTTATTGTCATAAGGATTAATTTTCCAACTTGATGCATCACCAACAGCGATATTTTTAACTTTTTCTCCTTCCGCAAATTCAATATAAGAATAGTAACCCTGACTAAAAACCACCGTAAATACTTCATTAGGGCTATACACAAAAGTCTTTATTCTACTATCTATAGAAATAGGCTCATTATAATTAATGGATGCGTTTAAATTGCCACTTACAAGTAAAGCTAAAACTAATAATATCCTATACATATTCATCATCTACTCTATATGAAATAACTTGAAATCCTAATGGGTTAATATATCTTTGCTGATCATCCATTTCAAGCGATGCATATCTATATGACATAATAACTATCTTATTTTTTCTCGTAGAACTTCCATCTTTCCGTGTAAATTCCACAAAAAATCTCACCTGAAGAGCATCGTTACCCAACTTTTGAATTGAGCGAATTTTAAATTCACTTTTGGTATCTGAATATAAATTAAAAAGATCATCCATATTCTGCGATCCTACATAATTTCTAAATTCATTATACACATTAGGTGAGGAAAACAACCTCACCTTTGTATAATAGTTATAATTATAATGATATGGATCAAAAACCTCCCTTGCTTTTATATACTCTGAAATAAAATAATCGTTTAGCGCTTCATCTGCAGAATACTGTTTTACTGTGACAGGATCAACCAATTGCACTATTCCTGATTTCTTGTCAATTTCTATAACAAATGGCTCAATAGTGCTACTTGTGCTAATTTTAAATACGACTAATATGCTGATAGAGATCGTTGCTAATAATATTAATGCAAATAAAAGTAGAATATTCCTTTGAGCAATAACTGTGCTGTAGCGGTTTGAATTCCAATTTATATCCTTATCTAAGGATTCAGTATTTTTTTCTCGCTTAAAAAATCTTAGCATTTTAGTATTCCTAAAAATCTTAACTTATGTTAATAAACATAGCAAATTAACAAAGTAGTTACAGCAAAAAAGCTAAAAAACTCTTAATCTATGGCCTAATTTACCAAACTTTGTCTCCATATATGAATCGTTATATTTATTACGTTCCACAATAAGTGGTAGACACTTTGTAACTCCTATACCACTACTTTCCAATTCTGACAATTTCCTATCATTGTTTGTAAGTAATTGGATTTTGTTAATGTTCAATTTCTTAAGCATTTTAGCTGCAACAGCAAAACTCCTTTCATCATCTTCAAAACCCAATATTCTATTTGCATCAACAGTATCAAGATTATGTCCTCTTTGCATACTGTACGCTCTTAACTTATTAGTTAAACCAATGCCTCTTCCATCTTGCATCAAATACAATATAATACCACTTCCAGAGTCAGCTATCATTTGAATTGCTTGATGTAACTGACTTCTGCAATCGCATGACAAGCTATCTAACAAGTCACCCGTATAGCACGAAGAATGAATTCTCACTAATGGTTCGTCATCTTTATCTGGATTGCCAATGATAATTGCATGATGTTCTCTTCCACCACTTTCGGTTCTATAAGATATGATATTTACTTCTTGAGTCTGTTTTAAAAATAACGATGTTTTGCACACTTCATATACATCCTGATTTTCTTGAAAATTATTTATGAATGACGTGTCCAGTGCAATAACGTCATTTTTCTCGCACCAATTTCGCATTTCATGGTTATTCTCAAAAGTCATATCAGCCACTAACGCGTATGGCAATAATTCTGAGAACTTAAGCAAGGCAATAGCACATTCATCTATTGTCTTTGAGCATTGCAACTCTTTTATGCAATCTTCCTTTGAACAGTTTATTAAATAGAGCAGTTCATCAAAATTATTCACCAACAGACGTTTGCTGTTATGTTCTTTATTCTGAGATATGTATTTTACCTTACTTGAAGTTAAAGTAACATATACATTACTTGATGTAAGCTTGTATTGATTAAATAAATCTCTTTCTAAAGCCTCAGCAGCAGCAAACAATAGGTAATTACTTTCATCATATATTACAATTGGCCGACCGCGCCTGATTTCGCTGATAGCTCTTTCTACCTTATTGCTACTCTGATTTCCTATAAACATTTTTACCCATATTAAACAGCGATAAAAACTGGTGCGGCCGAGAAGACTTGAACTTCCAAGGCCTTATGAGCCACAGCGACCTCAACGCTGCGTGTCTACCAATTCCACCACGGCCGCACTATATTCTAGTTTTTATATAATTATTTTAAATTACTTAATCATTTTAGAATTTTTCATCTAGAGTGTCAATCTGATACTAGAATAATTTAGAAATTGTTTGTATAATTTGATTATGAATTTTGTGATTATAAATTTTAATCATTTAAGATAACCTTACTACTAATTTTTAACTTAGGTTTTTATACAAATGAATATAGCTAATATCTTTATTTTTTTAGCTCTCTCTCTTATAACTAGCTTTCATTTCGTCCATGCACAAATATTATACACATGGTCTCAAGTTATCCCAGAAAATAAACTAAGCATACGCGCAATTACGGACAATGACATGTGTCCCATTGTTTATGTTGATGGCGAGGAAACAGAAATGCTGAATCGCAGCTCAATTAACAATGGTGATCATAACGAAACAGTTTGTGAACTGACAGTACAAACAAGTGCCAAAAACATTAGTATTGAGGATCTACGGGTTCCTATATTACCAAAAAAGGTTAATAAAATTGCTTTCATTGGTGACACGGGCTGTAGAATAAATATGTTATTTCAGCAGGAATGTAATTCGGTAGATAGCTGGCCTTTAAAAAAAAATTTAGATTCAATCGCCCTTCATAAACCAGATTTAATTATCCATGTTGGTGATTATCATTATAGACAAACAAAATGTAGAAATACAAAAAAGTGTGGCGATATTTATGGATATAATAAAGAAGTTTGGTACGCTGATTGGTTTGAGCCTGCAAAGGATATTTTATCACAATCCCCTTTCCTTTTTGTTCGTGGAAACCATGAGAGTTGTGATAGAGCTTATGAAGGATGGTTCAGGTATCTAGATTCATACCCCTTTTCGTCTGAAAAATGTGGTAACTTCGTTTCTAGTTGGTCCTTAGATGCTGGACCGATGAAATTTTTTATCTTCGACTCTTCATCCGGTGAGGATATTTTTACAACCCAAAGCACAATTGATGCTTTTGAGAGGCAATTTGATAAATTGATACAAAATAGTTCTGACAAGCCCATGTGGTTTTTAACTCATAAACCGCTTTGGAGATCTCCAAAAAAAGAATTTTTGACATTAAAAAGCCATGGTAATCTTACACAAATCGAAGCTTTTGGAGATAAATTTCCAAGCAATGTTACTACCATAGTTTCTGGCCACATTCATATAGCCCAGATTTTATTAATGGATAATGTTCCAGACCAAATTATAGTTGGAAACGGTGGTGCATCATTACACGCTCAAGATCAAGAATCTGTTTATCAAAATGTAGAATTTGACTATTTAAATGGTAAAAACTACTTAGCACACGAGGTTAGAAACTTTTTTGGCTTTGGCTTTGCAATACTAAATTTAGATGATCACGAATTTACCTTCTATAATCAACACAATAAGGAAATGTATTCTGCGAAGCTAACAGAAGATTTTAAACTTAAACGGATTAAAACTATAGTCGATTCATTTTAGGATTTGTTATTAGCTATTTTAAAAACGCTACTTAAACATTTTTTTTAATCGATTGATTTCATCAGCAAATTTTGAGTCGGTCTTTATAAAATTTTCTACTTGTTTTACTGCATGTATAACAGTAGCATGGTCTCTGCCACCAAAGTTTCTCCCAATATCTGGTAGGCTTTTTTGCGTAAATTTTTTGGCAAAATACATAGCTATTTGTCTTGGCCTTGCAAGACTGCGAAGCCTTCTATTGGATTGCATATCTGCAACCTTTATATTGAAAAATTCAGCTACTTTCTTTTGTATTTCTTCTATTGTGACTGACCTATGATTTGACCTAAGAAGATCGATTAGGGTTTCACTAGCTGATTCTACCGTCATACTTCTTCCAATTAATGAGGTATGGGTAACCTTATTTAATGCTCCTTCTAATTCTCTTATATTAGATTTTATGTTCCTTGCTAAAAACTCTAGGACATCTTTCGGAACATACATATTCATCTGCTCCACTTTTGCCTGCAATATACCAAGCCTTAATTCAAAAGTTGTTTCATTAATATCTGCCACCAACCCCCAACCGAGTCGTGATTTTATTCTTTCTTCCACTCCATCAAGATCACTAGGAGACCTATCAGCTGATATAACCAATTGTTTATTTTGGTCTATCAATGCATTGAAAGTGTGAAAAAATTCTTCTTGTGTACTATCTTTACCACTGATAAATTGCACATCATCTACCATCAATACATCTACTGATCTAAATTGCTCTTTAAATAACATAATATCTTTGCTTCGCAGCGCTGTAATATATTGGTACATGAATTTCTCTGCTGATAAATACACCACTTTTCTTTTTGCTGATGGGGAATTGACTATGTGCCAAGCTATAGCATGCATTAGATGTGTTTTACCAAGTCCCACTCCACCATATAGAAACAAAGGATTGCTGCCTAATATTGGATCTATAGATTCTGCCACACGCTTTGCCGCCGTAAATGCTAATTCATTTGGCTTTCCCACTACAAAATTATCAAAGGTGAACCTTGGATCCAGCGGCGAACCAAGATTATGATTACTTTCCTCTCTGTTTTTTAGTATAACATTAAAATTTGAATTCCTCTCCTCAATTACTTGAATATCAATAGAACGTATACTTTTATCTTCGCTTTGCCATAATGATAATATTTTTTTCATGTAATGAACTGTAATCCACTCTTTTATAAACCTTGTTGACACGGATAAAAGAACTTCCCCATTTCTGCTACTGACAAATTTTAGTGAACTCAGCCAGCTATTATATGTTGCTTCTCCATAAAGATTATAAAGACAATTTTGGATTTTTTCCCAAGTAACATTGTGATCCGTTACTGTAATAATCTGATCAAAAAACATAGTAGAAACCTTAGGGCTAGTTAAGTTCATATACTACACCAAGAAAAAAGCAATAATTAGAAAAATATAAGATAATCAATAGCTTACTGCAAAATGAAAAGCTAATACTACTTAATACATACTAAAAATTATGGTGATTTTTTGATGGGTTGTAAAGGGTATAAAAACATTAAAATTGATCATTTTTATTTCAAAAAAATGAAAAATTTGTAAATGTCCCTTGTATCGAGGATTAGAAGCATGCTATTAAAAACAGTAATACATTATGTATAAATAAGATGTTAAATTTACTGGCAAATAAGTAAAGTATTCATATAAATATAGCTAACCTAATATAGATTTACTGAAGCAAATTTATGATTATATTAAGTAATTTGAGTTGTTATGCTGTATTCGGTATTGAACTAGAGTTTTACATTGAAGGAATAGAAAAAGAATACTTATTTCTGAATAGCATCAAAAATAAAATAGCATCTCTTGAATTTTCTTGCGAGAAGGAGAATTCTACACATCAGTATGAGATAAAAAGTGGTTGTTATACGAACTCCTACAATTTAATTAAGCATTTTGAGTTAGCAAAACAATCACTTACTGAAACAGCACAAAAACTAGGTGGGAATGTTTCTTTTAAAGCAAAGCCTTATTTGGATAGAGCAGGCAGTGCATTAAATGTGCATGTTAATCTCGTGAATTCAAATAACGGTAACTTATTTTATATCAATGAGCAAAAGTACAGTGACTATCTGATTCATAGTATTGGTGGATTATGTGCAATGATGAAAAAACATATGTTGTTTTTTGCTCCAAATGATGATTCATATTTAAGATTTCAGTATCCGGATATTCACACTCCAACTACGATTAGTTGGGGAGTAAATAACAGAACTGCTGCGATAAGAATTCCCTATTTTGGCAACGATTTCAAAAGATGCCGCCTAGAGCACCGCGTTCCCGGAGCAGATTGTGACCTTGAAAAAGTACTCACAGCAATAATTGAAGGTATGGTTTTTGGTATAGAGAACAAAATTGCTCCGCCAAATAGGGTCTACGGCATTGCATCTGATCCTCAATATGAGATGGAGAGGTTAATATAACAACTATCTATCAAATCCTAATCCGTTAAACCCCTTTTGGGTAATTGGCTGTTTTAGCATTTTTTTTACATCATTATCTACATTTTTGCACTGTAATAGCAAGTCTAAAGCAGATAGTTTCTGCGTGCCTTTAGATTCAAGCTCTAGATTGCTTAACACTTGCCCAGGAAGTGGATTACCAGGCACATCCATGTGCTCAGGAAGAGGTTTCATCTGATTCTTTATAGAGCTAGAGTTATTTTGTGTAAGAGTTTTATCATTTAGCATGCTAAGAATAATTTCCTCAGGCACTACCATAGTTTTTGTATAATCAACAGGATTACTATTTTCAGCATCTATAGTCACATGAATTGGTTCGCCAAACGCATTTATAGGACCACCAAGTGATCCTTTCTCCATGCGTTCTTGTGCTCTTTTCCTTATTATTTCTTCTTCTAACTCAGTTTCAGTTCTTTCTGGTTCTTTTGCGGTATCTTTTTCTTCACCTTCATCAACACTGCTATACCCTTCATCTTCTGAAACTTTCTCTCCTGAAACACCAGTAATTTCAGGCTGTTCTTTTTTAGTTCTTATTTTATGAATCAGCGAAAGTAATAAGTAAGTAACTGCAGCAGCAGAAACGATAATGGCTATCTTTGCGGCAATGTGGATTGCTGTTAAAAATATTAAAGCTGATAAAGCTCCAGCTAATCCAGACACAATAACTTTATTTTTGCCCTTTGTTACATTTAGAATTGCCACCATAATAACCTCTAAAATACTGTTCTAGAATTATTATACAGGAATTTTCTTATACTTGCAATTTTGCGAAAATTTTAATTATTTGCGTAAAGTTTTAAAGCTACACAAGGATTAATTAATATGCAATGTATCTCGACTATAATATTGTACAAACACACATATTCAGCTAACATTCAACATGCAGAGCTTACTCATAGAGCGAAACAGGGCGGTGGTATTATTACTTATAGTAATTTTTATCTTCGGTTCATACGTTTATGTAAAAATGCCAAGGGAAAGCAATCCTGATATACAGATTCCTATAATCAGCGTGTTTGTTGGACTTCCTGGGATTTCTGCTCAAGATAGTGAAAAGCTATTAGTGCTTCCTATAGAAAATGAACTAAGATCCATCGAAGGTGTAAGAGAATTGAGAGCTTTTGCAACTAATGATGGTGCTCACATGATACTCGAATTTGGAACAGAGTATGATAATAAAGAAGTGCTCGATAATGTTCGTTCAAAGCTTTCAAACATAAAATCGAAGTTACCTGTTGAAGCGGAATCTCCGATAATCAATGAAATAAACTTGAGCTTATTTCCGATACTCAATGTCGGCTTAATTGGTAATTTGCCAGAAAGAGCCTTAACTGAAATAGCACGCAAGCTAAAGAAAGAAATAGAATCTCTGCCAAATGTTCTCAAAGTTGAAGTGGCAGGTATGCGTAAAGAAACAGTGGAAGTGATAGTTGAGCCCACAGTTCTAACAAAATATAACATTCAATCAAACGAAATATTCCAAGCTATATCAAGCAATAACAGACTAGTGGAAGCTGGGTCACTGGAAAATGATACCGGTAAATATTCGATTAAAATATCAGGGTTATTAAAAGATATAGAAGATATTATGAATATTCCTATTAGATCTCAAGGCGATGCAGTTTTGAGAATCAAAGATATAGCAAAAGTATACCCTAGGTTTGAGGATCACCAAGGATTTGCTCGCATTAATGGATTACCTAGTGTCGTGCTAGAAATTTCAAAACGTAACGGAAAAAACATAATAGACACAGTAAATCAAGTAAAATACTTAATGGATAAGGCAAAAGATCAATTACCTGAAAATTTAAAAGTGGTGTACTTAAACGACCAGTCAAAAAACGTCCGCGATGTGCTTGATGACTTGGAAAACGGCATAATATTTGCTGTGTTGTTAATATTGATCATAATGATGCTTTCTATGGGAACAAGGATTGCTATTCTTGTGGCACTCTCGATACCCGGTTCCTTTCTCATTGGGATAATAGCTCTTTACTTTATGGGTATAACCTTAAATATCGTTGTGCTCTTCAGTTTAATTATGGCTGTTGGCATGCTGGTTGATGATGCAATTGTGATCAGCGAATATGCCGATAGAAAGATGATCTGCGGAATGGACAAAGTAGAAGCTTTTTACACTTCAGTTCGTGATATGTTTTATCCGGTTCTATCATCAATGTTAACTAAATTAGCAGTGTTTTTTCCTCTATTATTCTGGCCTGATACTGTTGGTAAATTCATGCAGTACATACCAATTACAATAATTCTAACTTTGACTGGATCGCTCATTATGGCTTTGGTTTTTATACCAACACTTGGTGCAATATTTGGTAAGCCTTCGATAACTTCAAAAAAAGAAATAAAAAAAATGAGTGCTATAGAAAGTGGTGAAATAAAAAATGCTGGGCCTATAATAAGAGCTTACGTACGCATGCTAGAGAAGGTTTTGGATCATCCTAAAAAATTCGTATGTGCTACTGTATTCGTTTTGTTTTCATTTAGTGTGCTGTACTTTTGCTCCTGGAGTAAAGTTTTTTCCGAAAGTGGATTCAGATAATATTTTAATCAGTGTTAAAGCAAAAGAAAGCTTATCAGCCAAAGAACGAGATCTGATACTCAAAGAAGTGGAAGAACGCATTTTGAGCATTGAAAAAGAAATTCATGTTTCTTATGCTAGATCAGGAGCATTTTCAGACAACGTTATCGCCAGAATACAACTAGAACTTATGGATTGGCGCTTCAGGCGCAAAGCTAAGCACATACTAAATGATATAAGGAGCAGTGTGCAAGACATGAAAGGAATAATAATTAATGTTCAAGAGGAAAAGCCAGGACCGTCGGCTGACAAGCCAATACAAATTAACCTCAGCGGGAGTGTATCCAGTTTGAATTTAGCAGCAGAGAAAATTCTAGAAATTATGAACCAACCTTCATCCGGGTTTATAAATATTCAAGATAGCAGATCAGCACCTGAAATAGAGTGGAATATGAGTGTTGATAAGAATAAGGCTACAAGCTCTGAAGTAAGTGTTGCAACCATTGGCGATTTTATAAAGATGGTTACAAATGGAGTGTTGATTGGAAAATATAGACCAAATAACACGGATGAAGAAATCGATATTGTACTCCGTTTCCCTGGAAAGGATCGCAACATGAAGACTATAGACAATCTTTTTATCAATACAGTTAATGGCCCGTATCCTATGAGCAATATAGTAAAATATGCTCCCGAAAAAAAGGTAAACAAACTAAACAGGATTGATGGATTACGCATAGTGACAATCTCTGCTGACGTTGATACTGGCTATCTTGTTGATGAAAGAGTAAAGTTCATTCAGAATTCTATTGCCCAGGATTGGGACAAGGGAGTAAAAATTGATTTTAAAGGCGACAAAGAAGATCAACAAAAATCAGGAGCATTTTTGTTAAAGGCTTTTATATTAGCGATTACACTAATGATATTGGTATTAGTGACACAGTTTAATAATGTATACCATACATTTATCGTAATGACAGCAGTGTTTTTATCCACAACATGTGTGTTTTTTGTTTTCTTTCTTATCCAACAAGTTTTCGTAGTTGTTATGTGTGGAGTGGGGATAATTGCTTTGGCGGGAATTATAGTGAATAATAACATACTATTACTTGATGCCTTTCATCACCAAATTAAGGTACACAAAAATGACATCAAGCGATGTGTAATAAACGCTGCAATTTCTCGCGTTAGGCCAATATTGCTTACCGTTGCAACCACAGTTCTTGGTTTAATACCGATGATTACCAGGTTAAATATCAATTTTTTTACGCTACAAATCACATATGATGCTCCATCAAGCCAGTGGTGGGTTGACATTTCAACAACCATAGCAAGTGGAATATTGGCTGCAACGGTTTTAACTTTATTCTTTACTCCTGCGTTGCTTGTTATACAAAGACATGAAAAAACTTGACTTAAATTAGCAATCATTTAACATTTAAGATAGTGTTCTTTGCCCGTTGGAGCTATAATTATAACTAATTACATTGGATTTATTTATTATGATTGCTAATCGTAAAAGCAGTGTTAAGCAGAAAAGTAACAAGAATAACATAGTTGGAAGCCTTGATGTAATAAAAACAGCAGGAGAGCTTTCACTTCAAAAAGGTTTAGATTTTGATGTTGTAATAAAGGCACTAGAAAGTGCTATAGAAGCAGTGGCTTATCAAAAATATGGTAGCAAAAGTAAAATTGTAGTTAATATAGATAGAAACACAGGCAAAGTTACTTCATACAGAAAACTAAAAGTTATTGATGATGAATCAAATGAAAAAGAGAATACTGAGTGTGAATCAATTACGCTTACACAAGCTAAATTAATAAAAGGAGATGCAAAAGTTGGAGATACTGTTAGTGAATTACTCTCTCTTAACACTGATCTTGCTTCAGCAAGAATTGCCCAGCAAAAGATTGCTCAAATAATTAAAGATGAAGAGTCAAAAAAGCAATATGAGGAATTTAAAGATAAGGTGGGAGAAATAAGGTATGGTATTGTTAAACAAGTAGAATATTCAGATCTTATTATAGACATAAATGGCACTAGGGCATATCTTCCATTGCGAAATTTAACTGGTGGTGAATCATTTCGTGAAGGTGATAAGGTTAAAGCTTACATACAGACTGTTAAGCGCTCTGATGATGGACGTCAAATTATTCTTTCTAGGACTCATGAAGGCTTTTTGGAGGCATTATTAAATCAAGAAATACCAGAAATTGCTAACGGATTAGTGACAATTAAAGGTATAGCTAGAGATGCTGGTTCAAGGTCTAAGGTTGCCGTTTTCTCTCCCGACAAGAACATTGATCCAGTAGGTGCTTGTGTTGGAGTTAAGGGAGATAGAATAAAAACTATTATACACGAATTAAATGGTGAAAAAATTGACGTTATAAATTACTCCTCAGATTTGGGTCAATTTGTTATTAAAGCCATTACTCCTGCAGAAGTATCGAAGGTTATTATTGATGAAAATGAAAATTGCATAGAGTTAATAGTTGCTGAAGATCAATTGAGTTTAGCGATAGGAAAAAAGGGCCAGAATGTAAGATTAGCTTCAGAGCTTGTTGGATGGAAAATTGAGATATTAAGCACTCAGCAAGAATCAGAAAGGCGAAGTAAAGAACTTAGTCAATGTTCAGCTTTATTTGCTGAAGCTTTAAACTTAGAAGAGATTATGGGTCAGCTATTGGTAACAGAAGGTTTTTCAAGTGTAGAAGACATATCTAGCGCTTCAATTAAAGAGCTTGCTTCAATAGAGGGCTTTAATGAAGATATTGCAAACGAACTTCATAATAGAGCAAATAAGTACCTGAAAGCAGAAAATGATAGAAAAATAGAAGAGCTAAAAAGTTTAGGTATGGAGGATGATGTAATCAATTTAACTTTATCAATAGACAATAAAATTGCTCTTAGTAAGCATGATATTAAGACTTTAGAGGACATAGCAGATTTATCAAGTTATGAGTTTTGCAGCATACTCTCTTCCTCATCCGACAGCAAAGAAGATCTAAAAGATACAGTAGATTCAATAATCATAGAAGCACGTAAAAAGCTTGGATTAATATAATAAAATAATATGAATAATGAAGATATCAGTGATAAAAAATTAACGCTCCAAGGTTTAAGCAAGCTTAAATTAGACCTCAATTTAAACTCTTCAGCTAGCCCAAGTACTGGAGCTACAGTAGTAAAAAAAAGAAGAAAAAAATCTCATGATGCAGAAGAACATAATTTATTTGACGAGAGTAAATTAGGTTCTTTAACAGAGAAAGAACAAATTTTTCGCATTAATGCTGTGCAGAATGCTGCTTTGCTGAAAGAAAGAAATCAGAGAGAAGAAAAAGAGAAAACAGCAAAAGAAGACAGCAATAAAGAGATTGACGAGAAAAATGAAGCGGACGCTTTATCTAAGGAAATAAATAAGCAAGTTTTAAGTAATACCCACTTAGTTGAACCAAAAGAAGATAGTATTGACCATGAGGACAACGATAAAAAGTCTTTTAAAGTCAACAAAGATATATATTCTAAGCATTCTAAACTGGTAATTGCACAGGCAATAGATGAAAAAACTGAACAACCCCCTGTATTTAAGCAAAGGTTTGGTATAAGAGGTAGAAAGTCAAAGTTTACTAAGGGTAAAAATATATCAAGAGAAGTTATTATACCAGACAAAATAACTATCAGGGAGTTATCTATTCGCATGGCAGAAGATAGCAAGAGTGTGCTAAAAATGTTCAAAGAAGAAGTCGGTGAGAGTTATAGAGTAGATGATCTGGTGGATCCAGATATAGCATGTGAAATAGTGGAAAAATTTAATCATACGGCTAAACGAGTGAGCGATACCAACAGAGAAAAAGATTTATTTTTTATAGAAGGCAGAGAAAGCCTGACTAAAAAACCTAAACCACCAATCGTCACTTTTATGGGACACGTCGATCATGGTAAAACCTCATTGCTCGATGCATTTCGTGAATCTAATGTTGCAGAAAGAGAGTCAGGTGGCATAACTCAACACATAGGTGCTTATCAAATAACGACAAAAGATAAGCAAAAAATTACCTTTATTGATACACCAGGACATGAAGCGTTCACTGCGATGCGTACACGTGGTGCCAATATTACTAATATAGTTGTAATAGTAGTTGCAGCTGAGGATGGAATCATGAAACAAACAGTTGAAGCAATAAATCATGCAAAAGCAGCAAATGTTTCCATTATAGTTGCTATTAATAAAATTGATAAATCTGAGCCTGGTGATGTAGAAAAAATAATTAATAGTTTGCCTCAATATGATCTCATCCCTGAAGGGCTTGGTGGTGATGTTATGATTGTGCCAGTATCAGCAAAAAAGAAAACTAATTTAGATAAACTAGAAGAGACGATTTTGTTAATCGCTGAATTAATGAAGCTAGAAGCAATAGAAGATTGTCGAGCACTTGGATGGGTAATAGAATCCAAAATAGATAAAGCGAAAGGAATATCAGCCACATTGATAGTTGAGGAAGGAACGTTAAAGGTTGGTGATATATTGGTAGTTGGTACAACATACAGCAAAGTACGTAGTATGGTTAATCACCTCGGTCAAAGAGAAAAAGCAGCACTACCCTCCGCTCCAATTGAAATTACTGGTCTAAATGGTGTACCAAATGCTGGAGATAAATTTGTTGTTGTAAATTCTGAAAAGCAGGCGCGTGAAATTGTTGAATACAGGCTAGAGTTAATCAAGAAAAAGAAAGAAGATTTGGGCGACAATAATTTAGATATATTCAGTCGTAATAACAGCGAAACAGAAGAACTATCTGTAGTTTTAAAGTGCGATGTAACTGGTTCTATTGAAGCAATATCAAGTTCAATTGATAAACTCGGTAAAGACCAAGTGAAATTAAATATCCTACACAAAGCAGTAGGAGGGATAACAGATTCAGATGTGCTGCTTGCAGAAGCATCAAGTGCAGTAATTTTAGCTTTTAATGTAAAAGTGGACTCAAAAATAAGGGACTTGGCAAAACAAAAAGGTATAGAAATACATACTTATAACATAATATACGAGCTCATTGACGACATGAGAATGTATTTAACTAAAATGTTAAAGCCTGTTACACGAGAGGTTCGTGTTGGTTCTG
The DNA here is from genome assembly GCF_964026815.1 of Wolbachia endosymbiont (group A) of Andrena fulva. NCBI lineage: Bacteria > Pseudomonadati > Pseudomonadota > Alphaproteobacteria > Rickettsiales > Anaplasmataceae > Wolbachia > Wolbachia endosymbiont (group A) of Andrena fulva. Next base: position 466,313 of record NZ_OZ034701.1, on the reverse strand, counting down.
CATCTGTAAGGCAAATATTTAATGTATCTAAAGCTGGTAATATCATTGGATGTTATGTAAGTGATGGAGTCATAAAAAAAGATTCTTTAATTAAGGTAGTGCGCAATAGTAAATTGGTGCATGAAGGAAAGTTAAAAGCACTACGTAGATTTAAAGATGATGTTAAAGAAGTAGGTGTAAACTTTGAATGCGGAGTATCACTAGAGGGTAATGTCGATATTAAAGTTGGAGATATTTTGGAAGCTTATCAATTAGTGCAAGAAGAAAGGGTGTTATAGTAGCTGGATATGAAAAAGGAAATTAGAAACCTAAAGATAGCATCGGTATTGCATAGAGCAATATCAAGAATTCTAATGGAAGGTAAGGTGTTCAATAAAAATGTAGCGGTATCTGACGTAAAATTAAGTAAAGATTTGAAAAAAGCAGATGTATATATTGTGTTATCTTCATTGAATATTCAAGTAGCTGACTACTTAGATCCAGAAAAAAGACGCACTGGAGATCCTTCTGAGAATAATTGTGATATTAATACTGTTGTTAATGAAATGAACCAATCTGCATGGTCAATACGTAAATCTATATTGTGTTATGTTGATTTGCGATTTATACCTGAACTAGTTTTCAAGCCTGACTTAGCGTTCGATAATTTTGTTAATGTAAGCAAAATATTACATAATCACACTTAATTAATGCATTTCAATCGTTACTTTTCATTAATGAGGTTGCACAGTTTAACGGGTTTGTGGCTTGTGCTATTTCCCAGTTTGAGCGGTATTCTTTTAGCCTCAACTTCTCTATCGTATCAGGTTCTTTTTCTCCTTGTTTTGTTTACTATAGGTGCATTTTTAATGAGACCCGCAGGGTGCATAATCAATGACATTTTCGATAGGGAAATAGATGCGCACGTTGAACGAACAAAATATAGGCCACTTGCAAGTGGTGCATTAAACATAAAGCAGGCTTTAGCTTTACTTTCACTGTTACTGTCTATTGCCCTGGTAATCTTATTATTAACTAATAAAACTACACTCATACTTGGAATAATCTCAATGTGTATGATAGCTACTTACCCTTTATTAAAGCGGTATGTTTGGTGGCCACAATTGTTCTTAGGGTTTACCTTCAATATGGGATCGCTCATGGGCTCAGCAGCAATAACAAACCAGATCAGTATAGAATCCTTGCTGTTTTATATAGGATGCGTCTTTTGGACACTTAGCTATGACACCATATACGCCCATCAAGATAAAAAAGATGATGAAAAACTCGGGATGAAATCTACCGCATTATATTTTGGTGATACAACAAAATCTTGGTTGAAAAGATTTTATTTAATATCTCTTATGACGTGGCTATATGCTGGTATCTTATCATCATTAAATAACATTTTTTATATTGCTCTACTTGCTGTAGGGTTCATATTTCACCGCCAATACAAAAATTTCAATCCTGACGATCCCAGTCAATGCATGTCCATATTTAAAAATAATTCCTACGTAGGGTTGCTGCTCTTTTTCGGCATTCTTTTAGATAGAATTATCACCTAGGTCTCAAGAGTTTCGGCTCTAATGAAATCAATAGACTCAGGTAGCCCGCAGAAACAAAAAAACTTGCTTGACAAACTCCGCCAGCCCTCTTATCATGAAACTGAAGCTATTGTATTTGCTTTCGCCAATCTGCAGATTAAAAGGTAAGGATTACTTAATGTATCGGCGTCTTATGTTCAATTTTTTGCAGTATATAGATACTGTATGTCTTTACAAAACTTCATCTACATCTAGATTTTTATCTAAATAAGCTGAACGCGCTTATAAAGCGTTACAAGACATCAAAAAATGCCAATACTCGACAGAGATAGTAAAAGACTAGCTAACTCGGGGGTTCTTTGTCTTTTTTTCTGCTTAGTAAATTTCTTAAACATTTGCAGCGTAAGTTAGTTGCAATTAAAAGCGGCTGAATCTCGCTTGTCAAGCGTTTAAAACATAAAAAACGCCAATATTTTAAAGCGGATAATAACCCCAGGGCTTCTTTTGCCTTTTTTTTCATTTGGTAAATTTCTTAATATTTACAGCTAAACAACAACCGTCATCCCTAAGTATCCCGCTGCTTGTTAGCGGCTGAGATACCGCGAATGAATCGCGGTATGACGGTTCGCGGCAGGATGACGATAAGCTCTTCATCCCACTACTTGTTAGCGGCTAAGAGATACCGCGGCGGTATAGCTATAGGATGACAAAAAAAGGGCACTGTGACGAACTTAAATCACAATTATCAGTTAATGCTAATTACGGCATTATAAAAAACGCCAAACTTTTTTCTGCTTTTATGCAAGAAGTCTAGTCCATATATTCCTCCCACTTTTCCGTGACTTTTCTTACTATTTCCTCACTCATTTTAATTTTCTTTCCCCATTCTCGTTTGGTTTCAGGCGGGATTTTATTTGTCGCATCAAATCCCATTTTACCTCCAAGTCCACTTTCAGGGGAAGCAAAGTCTAAATAATCAATAGGTGCATTTTCTATCATGATTGTATCACGCACAGGGTCCATCCTTGTTGACATTGCCCACATCACTTCCTTCCAATCACGTATATTTATATCATCATCAACAACGATAATAAACTTCGTGTATAAAAATTGCTTTAGAAAGGAAAGTATGCCCATAACAATTCTTTTTGCCTGCCCTGGATAGGATTTTTTTATCGACACTACCGCTATTCTATATGAGCAACCTTCCGGTGGCAGATAAAAGTCCACTATCTCTGGAAATTGATTGATAAGAATGGGCACAAAAATTTCGTTGAGTGCTTCACCAAGAATCGATGGTTCATCAGGTTGCTTGCCGGTGAAAGTGCTGAGATAAATTGGATTTTTACGCATAGTAATTGCAGTAATATTAAATTCAGGAAATTGCTCAACAGAATTATAGTAGCCGGTGTGATCTCCGTATGGCCCTTCGTCTTGATATCTATCCAAACTCACATAGCCTTCCAGAACGATTTCCGCGTGAGCTGGCACTTGAAGTGGAATAGTCTTACAATTTACAAGCTCAAGCGGCCTCTTTCGCAGCAGTCCAGCAAATTGGTATTCTGACAATGTTTCTGGCACTGGAGTTACTGCAGCAATAATCGTTGCAGGATCACTACCGATCACAGCAGCAGCAGGAAATTTCATATTTTGTTCCTTCTCTTTCCATCGTTTATGGTGACCTGCTCCTCCACGATGCGCAAGCCAACGCATTAGAGTTGTTTTTTTATCTATGACCTGCATACGATATATTCCAAGATTGAAATTATCTTGTTTGTCTTTCGTAGGTCCTTTTGTCACCACAATCGGCCAGGTGATAAGTGGTGCAGGTTCATTTGGCCAGCATGTTTGAATGGGCAGTAGACTTAGGTCCACTTCATCTCCGGTTAGCACTACCTCTTGACATGGAGCCTTGCTCACGACTTTACTTCGCATCGATAACACGACTTTCAACAAAGGAAACATTTTTATAGCATCCTTAAAGTTTTTTGGCGGCTCAGGTGATTGCAAAAATGCTAAAAGTTTACCAAGATCTCTTAGTTCATCAGGGTTTATGTTCAACCCCAATGCAATCCTCTTAATAGTACCAAATAAATTCACCAAAACAGGAATCGAATTTTTACCATTTTCTGTGACAACATTTTCAAAAATGATCGCTGGCCCTTTGTTTGACAAAACCCTACGGTGAATTTCTGTCATTTCAAGAACTGTTGAAACTTCCTCCTTAATCCTAATCAGATCTTTTTTTTCTTCTAAGGCTTTGATGAAGTCGCGTAAGTTGTTGTACATATTCCAGTTTTTAAAATTTTAAGTTTATATCTAGTTTTCAAGCACTTTATTGAAATTTGATCTATGCACTGTCTAGCGAGCTTTCAGTTAATTTGAGATCAAATCTTCATATCGCTTACTAAGTTTGTATTTCCTTCCTCTATTGGAAAAATCTACAATCTTGATAAACCCCATTTCCACCCACTTTTTACAAAGTTGCGCACTGGTACGAGGCTTAAAATTAAATAGTTCGCCAACCTGACTAGCTGTAATAGCGGAAAACTCCTGGAAGAGCTCAAGAGCCCTACGCTGTTTAGGATCAAGCTTACGTATAAGATCAGTCTGATCAGCGTGGTATTCTTCTTTATTTATACGTTGTAAAACGTTCTCAAATGAATTTGCCATACCTTCTACGAAATACTCCACCCACTTAGTAATATCTGCTTCAGCTCGTCCCATGTAATAGTTGTGCGATGGACCTATACTGATTGCTTCATAATACGCTCCTAGATTCTTAGCATAATATTCTTCCAATGAATAAAGTCCTTTTAGGTCATACCCACCAAGGTGTAAAATTAATGTAGTCAACAATCTTGCAGTACGACCATTACCGTCATAGTAAGGGTGAATTGTTACAAATTGATAATGCGCAATACCTGCAATAATTGGGCAAGGCACTTGCTCACTGTTACGAATCCAATCAATCATACTGCTCATGAGCTTTGGTACATCCTTTGCTTCAGGTGGCATATAAATTATTGCACGTGTAAGACTATCGCGGATAACATTTTGACCATCACGATAAGGTGTTGATTTTATTTTAGATTTTCCACTTGCTATTACTAGAGCATGTAGTGTTTGAACAGCTTTCTCAGTAATGGGTATTCTCCTTGCTGCCCATTGTTCAACTTGAGTTAAAGCTGCATAATATCCTTTAACCTCATTTTCATCTCTCCTATATTTTGGAAAGTGGCTTTTACCACTTAAAACCTCTTCAATCTGTTTAGGTTCAAGTCGATTTCCTTCAATCATAGTAGAATAGTGTGTGGTATAAAGCCGTGCAGTTTCACGAAGAGACAAAAGCATTGATACAGTGAGCGGCAAATGTAACACTTTTTCTTTTGCTGCTTCAATCCTTATAAGACAACTAGCAATTTTAGAAGTAATCGTATAATTCGGCATCGGCATAATATCTGCATTACATTACTTCTATATTATGCTGATAAAATGCAGATAATACAACATTTACACGACGCCGACCATAAACAGCAATAAATTCGGCTGATTGAGAAAGAAGTTTGTCTTGTAGAATAGCTATTTCTTTTTCTCTGCCAATTATTGGTTCACTCATATGTTTATTCCGCGGAGTTTGTTGAAATTATACACAGCGGAATAAAATTATCAACTTTGTTTTACCGCCATGCTTACAGCGCGGCGGTAAAAGATAGAGCATCTCATAATTGGCTATTCTGGGGGTAGTTTGGTCACCTACATTATCAAGTCTTCTGATGAACTTTGTGACAATATACCTAATCATTGTACGTAAAGTTTGTATTCGAGGCAAAACTGACTATAAAATACACTTGATATAAATGTTTTTATATATTAACATTAGATGCTTCTTTTAATATATAGATAAATGTGTACTAAAAGTTTTATATTGTAGGTTCTTTAATAAGTATATGTCTAGAATATCGTTTTTATTGATTCTTATACTGGCAGTAGCAAGTTTACCAGTAATAAACAATTGGCTTTCACACCGCGGTCAAACCCTAACCGATGACCAAATAAGTACGAGATTAGATGATTATATCAGTAGAAATTTTGATAAGATCGTAAAAACTCTCAAAGAGGAGTCGATTAAAAGTAGTTACGCTGCTCGAGATAATGTAACCAAAAGTAAAATTTCACAATACAAGGATGAAATATTTGACCTTACTTATCCTTACTCCGGAAATGAAAATAGTAGTGTTATAGTTGCAGGCTTCCTTGACTATTCTTGTGGATATTGCAAAGCTATGAAGAATGATATAAAGCAGTTAATTAACGACGGTAAAATTAAGTATATCTTTAGAGACGCTCCAATACTTGGTAATGACTCTTTAAGGGCAGCAAAAAGCGCTTTAGCTGTTTACTTTATTGATAAAGAAAAATATTTCGATTTTCACTATTCTGCTTTAAGTCACAAAGGAGGATTTTCAGACGAAAGCATATTGGATATAGTGAAAAGCATAGGGATTGATGAGGACGATTTTAATGATTCCATAAAAGATAACGCGGACAAAATTGAGCAAATGATAAACAACAGTAGGCTTCTAGTAAAAGATTTGGGAGTAGGTGGTACACCTTTTTTAATAATTGGAGATAGCCTGTTTGTAGGAGCAACTGATTTGAATGTATTACGCAAAAAAGTAGATGAATTAAGTCACAAGCAAGGCTAGTTTCAATTTGCCATAAAATTTTATTTTTTTGCTTGACAACTCAAATGAACCTGAGTATAGTAATTGTGGGTATGACAGCAGTTTAACTCAGTGGTCTCATCCACTTTCCATGGCGTCATTTACTATGTGAAACGCTTTCAAATTACAACATTTTCTTCAACCAAACTATTTTACTTTCACAGGAGGACATATGTCATTCACAGAAATTAGATTTCCAGAAAATATATCTTATGGTTCCACTGGAGGACCGGAATTTTCCACTGACGTTGTAACAACTCACAATGGTTGTGAACAGCGCAACATCAATTGGTCTCATGCACGCACTAGATACAACATAGCTTACGGGGTCAGATCAAACGAGCAGCTACTAGAACTAATAACATTTTTTCATGCACGAAAAGGTAAAGCAATAGGGTTTCGTTTTAAGGATTGGTCGGATTTTATAGCCATCAACCAAGAGATTGGTATAGGAGATAACAAAAAAACGACTTTTCAGCTAATCAAAACTTATGTAAGTGGGGAAGATAAGCATATACGCACGATCAAAAAGCCAGTACATGGGACAGTAAAGATTTATTTAAATGGTAAAGAAGAGAGTGAATATTCAGTAAATTATTCAACGGGAGAAATAACATTCATGAAACCGCCAGTAAAAGATGCAATAATCACTGCGAGCTTCGAATTTGATGTGCCCGTGCGCTTTGATACAGATTACTTAAACGCTTCTATTGATGACTATGGAAGCAATAGCTGGAATAACATTCCACTAATAGAGGTAAAATTTTAGTTATAAGCGAGCATAGATCTACATCATAGTAGGGCTACTAGTCTACCATAAATTAAAAAATTAAGCACCACTGAGGCTCTATACCTAAATGAGCCTTAGTATATGCAATTATTTTAAACTTTATCACCAGCTATATACTACAATGTTGCTGAGCTTTGCTAACATTTACACTTGAAGCTTGGGGAGATTCTAACTCAGTGCTTTCTCCTTCCTGCAAAATAGAAAGCTTCAACAATTCCTTTAGAGTTGATTTTGCAAGTGTTGTATCATCTTTGTTTAAGATGTAGTCTAGCATGCCGTTTTTCTGTAAGAGATTAACAAAATATCTATCTCCCTCATTAAGAACCTCTATCTTGTTAATACAAGATAATACTAAATCCGAATTCTTTGTTGCTAAAATTCCATTCAAAAAGATATCTAATTTTGTTTTATCTTCAGTTAAGTCTTCAGCTAACCTATTTCTGATGTTATCATTATCAAGCACAGTGTACTCGAGGTACGAGCAAGGCTCAATAAGTATAAAGTCCTCTAAAGGCACTAGTTCTGGATAGGTGCCAGCGTAATCAAGTATGCCACACTCAGTAATACACCCTCCTTTTCTTATAACACAGCAATTGAGACGACCATGATACATTGATAACAAAGAAAAAAGACGTATTATACTTGTACCTCTATCTTTCATTTCCTCGAAAAGCTTCCTATCATTTATTAATTTGTGCAAAATGTAATCCATAGCAGAACCTGGTTTGCGGAAATGAAACATATTATTCTCTTCAAAAATGGCCTCAGCTAATTCGATAGATTCTTTATCCTCATCTACGAAAGCTTTTTCATTTCTATTTAACTGTATGATCTCAGCTTTGCTATCTCTGCGTAGACCAGTTCTCCTTATTAACATCTCAAATATTTTTGTATTCATATATATCCTATATTAGTTAAAGTAAATATTAATAATGTTTACTTTTTAAATAAAAATAAATGAAAATTTTAATAAAAATTATATTTTTTTTAATAGAATAAAAATCTTTTATATTTGCTTGAGTACCAAAAGGGCTTTATTGGTGTAATGCGTTTTCTATTGCGCCTGGCCGCAGCGCGTGATGCAACCGGATTCAAGTGTCAGCTACTTTTATAGCACCACTTCTGCTTCAATAACTGTAAATACTAAGCGATCTGTCTTAAAATCTCCTCTTGTTGCTGAGCATGTACACTAGCATAACCACATGCAGGAGATGCAGCAGCAAGTCTTGCAATGCACTTAGGTCTTTTTGCTTGAATATTGAGATTGGATAACACTTCTTCTATCAATGGGTTGACAAAAAACCATCCTCCCATATTTTTTGGTTCTTCTTGACACCATATAATTTCAGCGTTCTCGTATTTCTCAAGTTCACTGCTTAGTTTATCGGCCGGAAACGGATAGAATTGCTCCAAACGTATTACTGCTATATCGTTTATTTTTTGTGCTTCACATACTTCAATTATGTCGTAGTAAACTTTACCACTGCATATTACAACTTTACGTATTTTATCATTTAGAACCAAATCTGTTCTATATTCTGGGATTACCGTGAGGAATTTTCCTTCAAAGTCAGATAGGTTAGAAACTGCTCTTTTATGACGCAATAGTGATTTAGGTGTAAACACTACTAAAGGCTTGCGAAAGTCTCTGTGGATTTGCCTGCGTAAAGCATGAAAATAATTTGCTGGAGTAGAGCAATTAACAACTTGCATGTTATCTTCTGCGCAGAGTTGCAAAAATCTCTCTATACGCGCGGAGCTATGCTCAGGTCCCTGTCCTTCATAACCATGAGGCAGCAACAAAACTAGACCGCTTGATCGCAACCACTTTGTTTCTGCAGATGCAATAAACTGGTCGATCATAATTTGTGCACCATTTGCAAAATCACCAAATTGTCCTTCCCAGAGCACCAGTGAATATGGGGAATCAAGGCTATATCCATATTCAAAGCCCATTACAGCATACTCTGATAAAGCGCTATCTATGACCTCAAAGTAAGCTTGCTTTTCATTTATATTGTTTAGCGGAATAAACGCTTCTTCTGTTACCTGATCAACAAGCCTTGAATGACGGTGCGAGAAAGTTCCACGACCAGAGTCTTGTCCTGATAAACGCACTCCTATTCCTTCTGTGAGCAGTGATGCAAACGCAAGACTTTCGGCAGTTGCCCAGTCTATATTACTACCAAAATTTATGCTGTCTATTCTGCCATCGAGTATTTTTCTAACCTTATTGTTAATGTTAAAGTTACTTGGGATATTGCTATTTATACGCACACCTAATTTTTTCAGCTCATCTGGCGGAACACCAGAATCCGTGTAGTATTTGCTCAAATCGCTCAGCTTTGCTCTTCTTAATTTTGACCACACTCCACCGAACCAGTCAGCTTTTTTTGGAGTGTAAGCCGCTGATTCAGCAAGACTTTTATCTAATTTTGCCCTGAATTCACTGCGCAATTTATTTACTTCATCGCCATCTAATACTTTCTCTGCAGTCAATTTTTCTTCATACAATGTTCCAGGAGTTTTATGCTTTGATATCGCCTTATACATAAGTGGCTGAGTGAAATTCGGTTCATCACCTTCATTATGGCCATATTTGCGGTAGCACATTATGTCAATTACTACGTCCTTTTTAAATTTCTGCCTATATTCCATCGCCAGACTTGTAGCAAAACTCACAGCTTCCGGGTTATCTCCATTGACGTGAAACACTGGAGCTTCTATTGATTTTGCTATATCAGTGCAATAAAAAGAGGATCGTGCGCAACATGGGTTAGCAGTAAAACCAACTTGGTTATTAATGACAATGTGCACAATGCCATCCACTTTATAGCCTTCAATATTGCTTAAGGTTAAAGTTTCAGCAACCACTCCTTGACCGATGAAAGCCGCATCACCATGAATTGATATGCCAAGCACAGATCTTATATTCTGTTTTGCTCTTATTCTTCCAGCCAAAACCGGATTTACCGCTTCAAGGTGAGATGGATTAGGGCATAAACTTAAATGTATTTTCTTACCACCGGCAAGTGTTTGATCAGAAGAGTAACCAAGGTGATATTTAACATCACCGGACACCTCAAGACCACCTGGATATGCAAGATTGCCTTGAAATTCAGATAGCATTGCCGCATATTCTTTGCCCATAACTTTGGTTAAAATATTGAGTCGTCCGCGGTGAGCCATGCCAAGAACTATTTCTTCAATACTAAAAGCTGCAGAATCACTAATGATTCTCTCAATTGCAACGATAGCTGATTCCCCACCTTCGATAGAAAAACGTTTATATCCAGGAAATTTCATATGGAGAAATTGCTCGAACATCTCAGATTCAATTAAGTGCCTCAGTATTTCCTTTTTATCTTGTGAACTCAGCGTATAGGTTTGATTTTCGATCTTTTCCTGCAGCCACATCCTCTCCTCATAAGAGGAGATATGCATAAATTCAAAACCGATGTTCTTGCAGTAAATATCTCTATAGATTCCAGCGTCACTTGCCGGATATAGATTCGAATATTTCTGATAATCTACTTCCTTATTCACATTGGGTGATAACGGATTAAGATCCGCAAAAAAATGACCGTAAGATCTGAAAAAATTTGCTAAACTAGAAACTGAATCATCCACCTTAGTTACATGTTGTGCACCGCAGGTCTCCGCTTTATTAACTTCTAAATTGCTTGAAAAAATTCTATACCAATCCTCCCCGATTGATTTATCACCCTGCAAATAACGGCTATACATTTCTTCCACAAATTCTGCATTATCACCATAAAGGCAGCTTAAACTCGACATAATCACTATAAAAAGTATCAAATACTTATAAGTATAACTTAAGTTTTTTAAAAAAGAACTTTTTTAGTTTCTATACGTCATACCGCGATTCATTCGCGGTATCTCTTAACATAGATCCCGCTAACACGTAGCGGGATGACGATTGTCAGGGTGTCATTCCAGCGCGTGACGCTGGAATCCAGTTTTTATTTGCAGCCTACTTGACTCGAAGCTAAGTTTTCTGGATCCAAATAGTCAAGGCACTGGGATGACAAAAAAAGGAGCACTGGAATGACAAAGCTATAGGTTGCAAGCGAGACGTCATACCGCCGCGGCGCTAACAAGAGATCCCGCTAACACGTAGCGGGATGACGGTTGTCGTTTAGCTATAAACATTAAGAAATTTACTAAGCGAAAAAAAAGGCAAAAGAAGCCCCGTGGTTGGCTAATTACTTACATTATACTTTCAAGTATGGCGTTTTTTTATTCTAAACGCTTAATAACCGCGATTTAGCTGCTTTTTAATGCAACTAACCTTTAGTCATAAATGTTTAAGAAATTTACTAAACAGAAAAAAAGACAAAAGAAACCCTAGGGTAGCTAATTATTCACTATCCATTTTTTAAGTTGGCGTTTTTTTATGTTTTAAATGCTTTATAAGCGCATTTTAGCTTATATTAGGTAAAAACCTAGAATTTTATAAAGACATAAGGTGCACATAGTGCAAAAAATTAAACATGAGACGCCAGATTCGTGAGTTTTTTTGTCATTTAATCTGTACAGAGAAGATAAATAAATAGCTTCACTTTCATGATAAGGGGGCTGACGGAGTTTGTCAAGGAAGTTTTTTCGTTTAATCCGTTTCTATGAGCTACTTGGATGACGAGGAAAGAGCACTTACATATTTATGGCAACCTCATTACCTACGCTCAAAAAGTTTTTCAATATCACTGAGTTTCATTTCTATATAAGTTGGTCTTCCGTGGTTGCATTGCCCGGAATATGGGGTTTTTTCCATTTGTCTCAGCAGCTCATTCATTTCATCTAACCTCATTTTTCTACCCGCTCTAATTGATCCATGACAAGCGATAGTGGCCAATATTTTGTTCACTTTATCTTCTACTGGCAATGTATCTTCTATTTCCGTTAATCTATCGACTATATTAATTAGCATCTCTTTCACATCTATTGCTCCCAAAATTGCAGGGATTTCTTTTACTATCACTTTATTTTCTGATTTGATCTCAATATCAAAACCCATTTCAAATAACTTATCTTTATAAACTTCAATCATCTCCATTCCGGCTTGATTTTTGATTTCAACCGTTTCAGGAAGAAGTAGTTTTTGTCTTTTTACATTTGATTTTTGTTTTAAGCATTCATATACTAATCTTTCGTGGGCTGCATGCTGATCGACTATAATCAATTTGTCCCTTACCTCGGCAATAATGTAAGTATTATAGACCTGACAGCGTGCAAACCCGAGCGGGTGGCTCTCTATCAAATCAACTTGCTCTAACACCTTTTTTTCTAGAACCATAGTCTCCGCTTGTGATGGTAATTTCTGTATGCCGGTATAATCAAACGATTTTGACTGTTCTGATAAGCTTTTTACTCTTTCATTTGGAGAAGCAAATTCTTTTATTAGTTGATTTTCAAAAGGACTTGGCCTTCTTTCATTTTGAACATCAGGTTTATCAAAAGGATCTGGCAATGTTGAATCCATTTTCTGGTCATGCGCTGGAAAGGTGCCTATCCTTCTTGACAATGCTTTAATTAATCCTCTTGTCATTATCTCATATATGAGCTTCTTATTCTGAAACCTTACTTCTGACTTATTTGGATGCACGTTTACATCTACTTGATCATAAGGTATCTCTAAATGTAACGCTGCGAAAGGATACCTATCGCTTGGAATAAAATCATGATATGCATACCTAACTGCGCCAATAAGTAGATTATCTTTGATTGGCCTTCCATTAACAAACGTATAGATCTGAGTTGACTTACCACGATTGACGGTCGGTTTACAGATGTGTCCCGTAAGTTTAATGCCGTCTTCTTCTTCATTAATCTCCAGAGAACTGCCCTGAAATTCTTCTTCTACTTCACACAATCTATGAAATAACGAAGTCTGCTTAGCGTATTTTAAGAGCTTTTTATTACCTGAAGTGAGAGTAAACCCTATATGATAGTTAATCATTGCTAGGTTATTTACAATATCAACAATGCTTTGAGTTTCTGCTCTTTCAGTTTTTAGAAATTTTAGTCTATTTGGAGTGGCAAAAAATAAATCTCGTACTTCAATATGTGTGCCTTGTGATAAAGAGTAAGGAGTTTGCTCCCCTATTTTCTCTCCACCCTCATAACTTATAGACCATGCTTCATTTGCTTCTCTTGCCTTAGACGATAATTTTATCCTACTTACTGCTGCTATTGAAGGCAGAGCTTCTCCTCTAAAGCCAAGATGCTTGATTTCTATCAACTCATTGTCGCTCAATTTTGAAGTAGCATGGCGCATAAACGCAAGTTCTAAATCGTTTTTTTCTACTCCGTTACCATCATCTGTCACAATAATAAGGTTACGCCCACCACTTTCTATTTTGATCTCTATTTCTAAACTTCCAGCATCTATTGCATTTTCCACTAATTCCTTTACTACACTTGCTGGCCTTTCTATTACCTCCCCCGCTGCTATACGGTTTATGGTTTTTGTGTCTAAAAGAATTATTGCCATAGATTTATTATGAAACTGGTTTTTCTTTTACTTCTTTGGTCTGCTTCTCTCTCCACTTTTTTAACCTACCTGCAATTTCACTGTTAGAAATTGACAATATAGATACGGCGGTAATGGCAGCATTATATGCTCCATTTTCTCCTATAGACATGGTTGCAACTGGAACACCCTTTGGCATTTGAACTATAGAGAGTAGACTGTCCAGCCCATTTAATTGTTTACTATGCACAGGAACGCCGATAACTGGTAAACAAGTTAGTGACGCAACCATACCAGGTAAATGAGCTGCACCTCCTGCACCAGCTATAATAACCTTAAAACCTTCTTCTTGTGCAGATTTAGCAAAATTGAAGAGCCTTTCTGGTGTTCTATGTGCAGATATTATGAATATATCATGTGAAATTTCTAATGCTTTTAACATATCAACAGTATGGACCATAGTGGTGTAATCTGACTCACTTCCCATAATAACAGCAACATCTTTTTTTATTTTTGTCATATTCAACACAATTTTACTTACTAACTAAATAATGTTCCAGCTAAAAAGCAACAAATATTTAAATTATATTATAAATATAATATATAGAATTCTCGTTAAAATAGAAATTTTAAAAATTTAAATAAATATTTATATTAAGATATAGAGATATAAACTTCTTATGTAAGATAAATTTATAAAATAATTATTTTTGTATTTCAAGCTTTGTAATCTTAGCTTGTTCTTTCTATAAATGGTTTTTTCAGATAGACTGATGGTAAAATGGTAATTTAAAATTACTAGAAATTTGATAAAAATATTAATATATAATCAACTTAAAGTTTTAAATATTGATATCATATAATTATTGACAAGTTACATGATATTAATATCTTGGTATATTAAATATTATGTTATAATATTTAATAAAGTTAATTGATATGTGAGTGTAAGAATTATGGAAATAATATCGTTAAATAACTTAGACAGTGCAGGAATAAAAACAAAGTTGCTTTATATAATAAATAAAATTGTAGAAAAAAATGCTTGGACTCAGGCTTTTGCAGCTGAGAAACTTGGTATTGATCAGCCAAAGGTATCGCAAATTAAAAATGGTAAAATAGATGGTTTTTCTTTAGAGCGATTGTTAGGATTTCTAAAAAAACTTGATCATGAGATAACAATCACGATGACAGAAAGCCAAGAAATAAAATCTGAGGCAGAAAAAGTAAAACATGAAGTTGAATCGCAATAGATACAAAGTTGACAACTTGTTTTTTGTGATATAGTATAAAACTTATTAAGGTAGTATCTTATGGCTGAGTCTGTTGTAGAAAAGTGTATAGAACGGGTAAGTAACCGTTTCAAATTGGTTCTGTTGGCAAGTCAAAGAACACATGATTTAAATACAGGGGCAAGTAATCCAATTCAAGCAGCTAAGTTTAAAGGTCATAAAAATACCATAGTTTCCTTACATGAAATAGCAGGAAAACAGGTGGATACTCATGAGCTGTTTAGCCTTTTGGTAGGTAGATGCAAGGAATACATGAAAGGAAATATGAATAATGTTTACAGCAGTAATACAAGTAAGCTAGCGAATTTATTAAATTTTTCTGATAACACAGATCTTGATGCAAGTCAAGAAAGCCAAGATTATGAAGTGGATGGTGAAATAGATGATGAAATAAATGATCAAGATGGCGATGAAAAAGTATCCGTTTAGAAATCTACTGAAGTCACATAGTCTTTAAATGATTTGCATTGCTATCTATACACTGTTGTTCTGTATGAGTGTAATGTTGTGTTGCATAGTGTCTAAGTCAAATGATGTGTACAATAAGGTTTTAGCGTTCAATAATTTCTCAACGCAAGTAGTTGTACTTATAACAGCAATATCAATCATTCTGAATAATTTTTTTTTAATTGATATAGCATTGTTGTATGCTAGCGTTAGCTTTATATCAACTATAGCACTAATGAGATTAATGTTGTTTTGATAATTTATGATAGGATCCATTTTCATATTTTTAGGTATTTGTTTGATAATTATTTCAAATATAGGGGTGATCAGATTTCCTGATTTCTATACTAGGTTACATGCAGCAGGTATTACAGATTCTAGCGGTGCAACGTTATTGTTAATTGGTTTTGCTTTGCAGAATGGATTTTCAATCAATACTGTTAAAATAGTATTATTAATTTTTATAATATGGGTAGCTAACTCAACTAATAGCTATATTTTAGCGCGCACTCATTATAAAGTTAAGAAAAAAACTGTTAAAGAAGGCTAAGGTGTTAGAAATATTAAATGTAGTGTTACTTTTGTTGTTACTAACAGTTACGGTTTTTATAGTTTTCTCGCGACATTTAGTCGTAAGTGCTGTTCTAATGTGTGTATTTAGTTCACTGATTGCGCTTATATACTTAATTATGAATGCACCTGATGTTGCAATTACTGAAGCTTCTGTTGGTGCGGGGCTCAGTACAGTTTTTACGTTTGCAGCACTCTCCTTGATAAAGAATCATAAAGTAAATCTATCTCATAACTCTATAACGCTTTTTTTTATGTTATTTCTGACTGTATGTTTGTCATATTTTATGATTCAATTGCCAGATTTTGGCAGCCACAATGCTCCGATCCACTTGCATTTTGCTCCTTATTATGTGGAAAATACCGAAAAAGCTACCGGTATTCCTAATATAGTGACAGCTATTTTGGCAAGCTTTCGTGGTTATGACACGTTTGGAGAAACTATAGTAGTTTTTACTGCTGCGCTTTGTATAACGTTGATATTAAAAGAAGAAAAAGAAAATGATTAAAGATCCGATATTAAATGCAGTAACATTTTTGATGATACCTTTTATCATTTTATTTGGTTTATACATACAATTTCACGGTGATTACACTCCGGGTGGAGGTTTTCAAGCAGGAATAATTATTGCCTCCGGGATAATATTATATTCAATGCTATTTGGTGTATCTACAACTCTAAAAGCAATACCTTATTCTGTGATTAGATTGACTAACGTGTTAGGTATTTTAATTTATGGAGGAACGGGCGTTGCAACAACTTTACTTGGCCAAAATTTTTTATCTTATGATATCTTGTTAACCAATAATAGAACCGGTCAAAAATTAGGTATTTTTTTGGTGGAATTAGGTGTAGCATTTACTGTCTGCTCCTCTATGTTAATTATATATATAAATTTTGCTCGTAGGAAAAAACAATGACTTTATATAATTATACGATTATTATTGTATTAATGGTGCTAGGTTTATATATTATTATAAACGATAAAAATTTAATCAAGAAAATGATAGGGGTAAGCGTCTTCCAAGCATCTGTTTTGTTATTTTACATATCTCTAGGATATATAAAAAGTTCCTTGCCTCCTATATTGGTTTCAAATTTTTATTCATATAGCAATCCTATACCCCATGTTTTAATGCTTACTGCTATAGTGGTTGGAATTGCAACATTTTCAGTTGGATTATCCATAGCAGTAAAAATGGAAGAAAAGTATGGAACAATCGATTAAGACAAGTGTACATAAATTAACAGTATCTTAAACTATATGAAGTAACAAATAGCCACAAGTTAAAAGTAAAATTATAGACTTGCTCGTTGTAAGTTTGTTTGTTAATAAGAAATAAAATTATAAACTATAAAGGTAATGATGTCAACTATTAATGATGCAGAAGATAAGAAAAAAATTATCAAAGATCTGGTAACTAAGAGTATAAAAAAGGGTGGTTTTATCACCTTTGATGATATAAATGATAAATTATCAGATGAAAATTTTTCGTCTGACTTTATAGATGATGCTATATCTTTATTGCAGGATTCCGGAATTAATGTGCTTGAAAGTAGCGAAGATGAAGAAGATATTCCTTCCAACAGTGATGATAGTAAACTTGATGATGATGACACATCGCCAAATGTTACTGCAACTTTAGTACAAAATGATGATCCAGTGAGGATTTATTTACAAGACATGAGCTCCGTAAAGCTTTTATCAAGGGCAGATGAAATCGAGATAGCAAAAAAAATTGAATCTGAAAAGCATAACATGTTACGTGCAATAATTGAAACATCAGTAACATTAAAGGTGATAAAAGTATGGCGTGATGATTTAAGTAATGGAGCTCTCTTACTGAGAGAAATTATAGATCTGGATGCAATTTATAACTCTGATTTTAATGTGGTACCCAAAGAAGAAAGTGAAGAGAGTAAAGAAAGTGCTGAAGATGTTGAGGATTCTGAGGATGTTTCTGAAGATGCTGAGTACTGTAGTGATGATGAGAAAGATAGTAAAAAAAGTGATGATGAGAAAGACGGTAATAATGAAGATATAAGTTCAGTCAATTTAAATGTTTCTATTCTTGAAATGGAAAGTGACTTATTGCCAAAGGTCATAGTTGCATTGGATGAGATAATTACTTTAACAAATGAAGCGTTGATATTAAGAAAAAATTCTAAAAATTTCTCTAATGAGCTAGAAAATTTGTATAATCAAATATGGTCTATAGCATTACAAATTAAGTTAAGTGATGCTGCTGTTGCCAGAATTACACAAGAACTTTATAAGATAAATAGATCCATTACGCTTGAAGAGGCTAATCTTATTGCTGAGGCTAGAAAATACGATATCGATAGAGAAAGTTTCTATAAAGTTTATGATGACGTGCTTTTAAAGCACGAATTGAAAAAGATAAGTCTTTTAAAGATCAATGAAAATCAGTCCTCTTTTACAGGTGAATTAAAAAACAAATTTTTAAGGTTTATAGACGATAACTCTGAACATATAGCTAGTACCTTGAACGGTATTAAGCAGCATATACAGGAAGATAACGTACAAGAATTTAAGGAGCTAATCAAGAGAATACAAAAACACGAACGAGAAGTCTCTGAAGCAAAGCAAGAAATGATTAAGGCTAACTTAAGGCTAGTAGTTTCCATTGCTAAGAAGTATTCAAAAAGAGGCCTTGATCTGCTTGATTTGATACAAGAAGGCAATATTGGTCTTATGAAGGCCGTGGATAAGTTTGATTACAAACGTGGATATAAATTTTCAACTTATGGCACTTGGTGGGTAAGACAATCAATCACTAGAGCAATACCTGAGCAGTCTAAAGTAGTTAGAATACCAGTTCATATGGTGGAAATTATCAGTAAAATCAACAGAGCATTAAGAAAGATGACTCATGAGATGGGAAGAGAGCCGACGTTAGAGGAATTGAGTGTAGAACTGACAATGCCACTGGAAAGAACACGCAAAGTTATGAAAATAGCAAGGGATCCAGTAAGTCTTGAAGCTCCAACAGGAAAAGATGATAGTAGTACCTTTGGTGATTGTATAGAAGACAAGCGAGTCTCCAGGCCAGAGGATGCTGCAATACTTGCTGACTTGCGTGGCATTACAACCAATGTTCTTGCAACTTTAACACCAAAGGAAGAAAGAATTTTAAGAATGCGTTTTGGCCTTGGTAAAGATGGGAAGGAACATACCTTAGAAGAAGTAGGAAAAATTTTTAATGTAACACGTGAGAGAATTAGGCAAATAGAGGCAAAAGCACTGCGCAAGTTGAAACATCCAAGCCGTGCTAGAAAACTTAGAGGGTTCTTTTAAGTATACGTGTCAAGTTAAGAAGAAGCTGATTTTGCCCGGAAAAAGTGGAGAGCAAGTTAGGCCAAAGTTGTATAATTTCACCGCTATTTTTCTTTTTCTATGAATCTAATGAAACAACATGCTAATCTACGGTAAATATTATGACAAACAAAAATGACAATTCTAATTCAAAGTATAGAAATTTTTATGTTCTGGGTGATAGCTTATCCGATAATGGCGCAATCATTGGAATTTTAAATAATTTATCCTTTGCAAAAAGCGTAAAATTTGATGATCCTTTTTATCAAGGAAGATCTTTTAGCAATGGCCCTACTGCTGTTGAATATATAGCAAAATATTTAGATTTAGATGAATTTAAACCTGGGTGGAGTTATTCATTTTTTGGGAGATGCCACGAACAGCAAGGTCAGAATTACGCAGTTTCATATGCAACAGCATCTGAAATTTTTGACCCTATTTTTTCTTATTTCTTCAATAAATTTCGTTTAGCTAACCAGCTAGATGCGGTAATTAAACATCATCCAGATATAGGTAAAGAAGATTTATTTTGCATCATAATCGGCGGAAATGATGTTATGGTTGCCACTGCTTATGACGATACTAAAGCGGAAGAAGTGTTGGAACAAGCAGTGAGTGAAATATGTAATGCACTTAAGGTTCTAAATGAACATGGTGTTAAGCATGTAGTTGTTGCAAATGCACCTGAAGTTGGCTCAATACCAGCTTTTAATAGAGATGAAGAAGCAAGGGAACTAGCTACAAAGCTCACAGAGAGTTTCAATGCAAAATTGGCTAATGGCTTAGATTGTATGAAGAAAAGTACAGATCTTGAAATCAAAGCATTTGATCTTAACTCTAAAATGAAAAGTATGCTTAGCGAATACAAGAGCAAAGGTTTAAATTGTCAAGATGCATGCACATCGAACATTGCAGACCAAGTTGGGAGATTTAAAGAAAATATAAAAATACTCTTAAAGTTGATATTTAAAGGGGAACTTGACGTTCACTATAACCCTGGGTGTAGCAAAGAAACACTAAAGGATTATTTCTTTTTTGATTATTTCCATCCAACTGCGGAACTTCATCATGAAGTTGGTAATGAAGTGTATGAGTTGATTTGACACAGTTTTTTTGAACATATCCTTTTAAATAGTAACCAGACTGCATTCTGTGATTTTTAGCAAAACACGATCTTTCATTTGAGCTTTCTTCAATTTAAAATAAATACAGAAAATTGCTGCCTATAGCTAAACTGACTTAGATTTACCGACAATTTGAAAAACCGTCATCCCGCTACTATATAGTTATTGATATATATTTTCTTTTAAGCCCTTGGTTTTGATCGATAAATGTAATCATTTCATCTTCTAAAGTTTTAATTTGATTACGTAAAATTGCAAGAAGTTCCTCTATTTGTTTGATTATAGATGTATCAGTTACCTGTTGGATTTGGGTTTTTTGTATTTTTGCTATTTCTACAAGTTGGTTTCTACGAGATAATTTTTGTTTCAAGCAATCAATATTACCATTACTAACTGTTAAAGGAGTAACACGCATATCTGTATTATTAATATAACGTGAGATGATACTGCAGTCTATTTTATCAGTTTTTGTAGTAATACCAAGGCTTTTAGCATAGTCTCTCCCACCTTGGTTGAATGACGTACACCTCAAAACCATTGCTTAGTAAAGTATAGGCACATAATTTTTCGTATCCACCAGTTGCCTCAAGACCAATTTTGGTTACATTATGCAAACGTAAAAAGTCCAGCATTTCATCAATGGATTGTACATTGTTTTCAAATATTTTATAATGCTCAAGTGGGTGAATGTGGAGATCTAATTTACTTTTGCTAACATCAATGCCAGCAATAATATTTGATGAATTCATAATTCCTCCGTAATAATAACATATACTGCATTTTCCAGCCTTATATACGAGCCTAAAAGCTCAATCAGTTGTTCGGAACTTTCAGTATAATAAACCAGAGAAGAGAACCTTGCTGAACAACGATTCTTATAATCAAGGGGCGTGACGGTTCCTCTTCTCTGTGTGTCTTTAATATCACTACTTTGATATTTATAAAGACTTGTTCTTAACATATAAGGGAAGTGTCCTCTAGGTAAGATTGTGGAGTATTCGTTGTAGCATTTGGCTGTTCAATTACGCTAGTTGATTCTTTAGGTATACTATTTCCTTCAAAATTTCCATCTTTTTATTATGTTCTCTTTAGCATTTTGAGAGTGAATTATTCTAGTTTTGATATTTAAACGTTTTGTATCTGCTGTAATGATTTCACTTCCAATTTGCTATTCTTTACATATTGAATTGCAAGCACTAACGCTTTACTCCCAGAAGCTGTGGTACTGTAAGCTATATTTTGCAAAATAGCAGTTCTCCTGATATCTTTGCTATCTGAGACTGATTTCACACCTTTTGAAGTATTGATCACTAGATTTATTTTTCCATCTTTGAGCATATCAACTATGTGGGGTCTGCCTTCTCTCACTTTATTTACAGTTTGTGCAGCAATGCCATTATTATTCAGATAAGAAGCTGTACCTTTGGTTGCATATATTTCAAAACTCAGTTCTTTCAACATTCGTACAACAGGCAATATATACTCTTTATCATCATCTTTTACTGAAACCAGAGCTGCTCCTTCTGTTGGTAACTTGTATCCCGCAGCCATATGCACTTTTGCAAGTGCAGCTTCGAAAGATGAGTCAATTCCCATCACTTCTCCTGTTGATTTCATTTCAGGACCAAGTAGAATATCAATTCCCGAAAAGCGCGTGAATGGAAAAACAGCAGCTTTAACTGCAAAATGATTGAAAGGCTCGTTTTCCTGATTCAATTTTTTACCCAAAATAACTTGAGTGGCAAGTTTTGCAATAGGGATGTTAATTACTTTGGAAATAAAAGGAACTGTGCGACTAGCCCTTAGATTCACTTCAAGTATGTATACATCACTAGACCTCTTGCATAACTCGATTTCTGAAGGCAATTTTGTCGTCAAAGCTTGTCTGCGCTCCTCAAATACATTCGAGTATTCTGTGGTGCTCATCTGCACTTTTTCTAAAAATTTCTCATCACAAACAGGTTCTGCAAGAGGTCTATTCTCTTGAACAGCAAACTGAATGTTTATCAGACCTTTCACTTCTAGTGCAAGAGCTATTCTTTCAGTTTGTAGCTTAATCTCTTTTATTACTTCGTCACTCAATGTATTTGTCGGTATTGAGCATGTTGAATCACCAGAGTGGATACCAGCTTCTTCAATATGCTCCATGACCGCTGCAATGAAAACTTTTTCCCCATCACATACAGCATCAACGTCAACCTCAACTGCATTGACTAAAAATTTATCAAGAAGCAGCGAACCATGCTCAAAGATTTTAGTTTGATCTAAGACGTACTCTTTAAAGCTCTGAGTATCGTGTCTAATCGACATAGACTGACCGCCGAGGACATATGATGGCCTGACTACTAGTGGAAACCCCACCTTTTCTGCGTTGGTTAACGCTTCTTCTACTGAATGGCAGATAGAATTTTCAGGTTGTTTTAAATTAAGTTGCAAAGCAAGGTTTTTAAACCTCATGCGATCTTCTGCAAGGTCAATAGAATCAAACGAAGTTCCCAGAATTTTGAAACCTCTCTCGTTAAGCACTTTGGCTAACTTTAAAGGTGTTTGACCGCCTATTTGAACTATTACACCAACCAGTGTGCCATTTTCTTGCTCTTTACTTAGTATTTCAAGCACATCCTCTGCAATGAGTGGTGCAAAATATAAACGATCAGCGGTATCGTAGTCAGTTGAGACAGTTTCGGGATTACAGTTGATCATTATTGTTTCATACCCCATTTCTTTGGCGGCAGAAGCTGCATGTACGCATGCATAATCAAACTCAATACCTTGACCAATGCGATTTGGACCACTTCCTAAAATGACAACCTTTTCTCGGTCAGAAATATTCGCCTCACATTCCGTTTTATTTTCAACATCACCCTCATAGCAGCCATACATATAAGCAGTGCTTGATTCAAACTCAGCTGCACAGGTGTCTACGCGTTTATAAACTTGTTTAATGCCAAATTTTTTTCTTATTTCTTCGATTTGTTTTACTCGATCTCCAGCGTGTAACGCTGGCTGGATCCCAGTGTCACGCACTGGGATGACATTAGAGGGTACTGGAATGACAGAGGTAGGTCTATTACTTAACTTTGCTAATCTTGCATCTGAAAATCCCATTTTTTTCAGCTCTAACATTTCGTACGCAGTTCCAGGAAATCCATTTTCCTTGATTTTTTGTTCAGTTAATATAATTTGCTGTATATTTTGCAGAAACCATAAGTCATATCCTGTAATCGAATTTATTTCTTCTATGCTAATTCCGTGGCGCATTGCGTCAGCAGCAATCAGTAATCTGTTTGGTAGCAATTTTGCTAATTGAGATTTTACGTGATCAATATCAATGTTCTCAGGAAACACTTCATCAAGTCCTGTAAGATCAGTTTCAAGTGAACGAAAAGCTTTCTGCAGTGACTCATTAAAAGTGCGGCCTATAGACATTACTTCTCCCACTGATTTCATGGAGGTTGATAGTTCACAATTCGTTCCCTTAAATTTCTCAAACTCAAATCGAGGGATTTTAGTGACGATATAATCAATCACTGGTTCGAATGCTGCTGGTATTATTGGAGCGCAGTCGTTACGTATTTCATCGAGTGAATAGCCAATAGCAAGTTTAGTTACAACTTTTGCAATAGGATAACCTGTTGCTTTTGAGGCAAGTGCAGAAGAGCGAGAAACCCTTGGATTCATTTCAATTACAACGAGGCTTCCATCTTCTTTAGGATTCACTGCAAACTGAACATTTGCACCTCCGGCACTAACATCAATTTCTCTCAGCACTGCTATAGATGCATTTCTCATCTGTTGGTATTCTACGTCACACAGAGTCAAAGCAGGAGCAACAGTTATGCTATCCCCAGTGTGCACTCCCATCGGATCAACATTTTCTATCGAACAGACTATTATGCAGTTATCTTTACAATCGCGGATAACTTCCATTTCATATTCTTTCCAGCCGATAATTGATTCATCTATCTGAACTTCATTTATTGGCGAAATTTTGAGAGCACTTTCTGCGATATTAAAAAACTCCTCTTTATTATATGCTATGCCACTACCTGCGCCACCAAGAGTGAATGATGAACGGATGATTGCTGGTAATCCAACGTAGTCCAAAGCCTTTTTTATTTGTTCTTGATTTTTTATAATGATACTTTTGGGGTATTTCAGTCCTATTCTATCCATGGACTGACGGAATAACTCTCTATCCTCTGCTTTTTTTATTGCTTCTCTATTTACTCCTATTAATTCTACATTGTATTTGTCTAACACTCCATCATCTGCAAGTTTTATTGCGCAATTGAGTGCTGTTTGCCCGCCCATTGTTGGCAATATTGCATCTGGCATCTCCTTAATTATAATTTTCTCTATGATTTCAGGCAGTACCGGCTCAATATAAGTTGCATCAGAGAATTCAGGATCTGTCATTATAGTTGCGGGGTTGGAGTTAACCAAAATGACTTTATAACCTTCGCTTTTTAATACTTTACAGCTTTGCGTTCCGGAATAATCAAACTCGCATGCCTGACCTATAACTATTGGGCCTGCTCCTATTACTAATATAGATTCTATATCTGTGCGTTTCGGCATAATTACAATAACGGTCTCTATTCAAGTAATGTTACCAATCTTTCCTGTATATGTGAATTTTTATTAAACCTATTAGCTAATTACTTTTAGGCTTGACGCATAACTGTACGAACATTGCAATTTGCGTGGCAGATTCCAGTGCTTGACACACAGCTGTACAAACATTCATTTTTGAAGGTAAATTGCACAGCAAATGATGTCATTCAAGTAGCTGACACTGGTTCCTTTATGACGGCAGTGCCCAGAGGTGTCATCCCAGTCTGGGATGGCTTTGTTGCATCGCTACTTATGAAAGGCTAACTATAGTTAGGATTATAAGCAACCTATTGAAAATCTTGTTTTTTTGCAATCAATCTGATCAAATTTAAGAATAGTAATTTGTTATTTATATTAATAAATTTAATTCTATTGAAAATAGCTAAAGCATTGAAATTCTTGAATTTTAGCCGGATTGGTAAATGGTAGTGAAATTTCTTTTACTCAAATTTAGGTATTCATTGACCGTTCTTGTTATAAATACCAGAATAATAAGCTACTGATATTCCCTATCTTTTTTATCTTTAATCCATCATAGCTAGCGATGCAACAAAGCCGTCTGGGATCCAGAAAACTTAACTTTAAATAAGTGGCTGCATAATAAAGACTAGATTCCAGTGTCAAGCACTGGAATGACACCATAGAGGCACTGGGATGACATCCTTCCTAGTGGAGATTACTCTCAAATCACAATGTTCATACAGTTGTGGGCTTAACGGTATCTTTGCAGATACTATGGTAATTTATTCGGGAGATTTGCTGAGCGGTAAGATTTTTCCTGATATGCTGCAGTCTTCAGAAGCTAATTCCACAAATTTATCTGTTAGTTTATCAGGTGACACCAATTCAGATCCAGGAAATGCCTGCTCACTACCCACAGGTCCTTCTGGATATACAGCATTTACACATAATTTTGTATGTTTTGTCTCAGATGCATATATCTGCACCATTATTTCTAGTGCAACTTTACCTGCAGCATACGGCATCCAATATGGATAAGAGGAAGGAGAAAGTGTCACTTCTGAGGTCATGAATATCGCTCTTCCAGCATTAGACTTTTTTAGCATTGGATCTAAGTTTTTTAGTAAGTACCAATTGGCAGTAAAATTTGTATTCATTACGTTCTGTAGCTCTTCAATCTCACAGTCATGAATGGGGTTCAGTTTGCCTAAAATTCCAGCACACGCAACTAATATATCAAGTGCTCCAGATTCTGATAATTTCAGGCTTTCTATCATGTTTGTCAGTATCTTTACATTCTCAAAGTCTAAAAGATCAAGCTGAATTAGTTTCACAGAGCCTTCTTTAAATTCTTCAAGCTCTTCAATTTCATTATATAGTGGC
Organism: Wolbachia endosymbiont (group A) of Andrena fulva; assembly: GCF_964026815.1. Taxonomy (NCBI): domain Bacteria; kingdom Pseudomonadati; phylum Pseudomonadota; class Alphaproteobacteria; order Rickettsiales; family Anaplasmataceae; genus Wolbachia; species Wolbachia endosymbiont (group A) of Andrena fulva. The sequence goes on along the minus strand of NZ_OZ034701.1, from coordinate 440,045 downwards.
TTGAGATTATCAAGAGATCTTGAAATCAGAATCACACATGCACCTTCTCTTATAAACCTTTTTGCAACAGCAGAGCCTATTTCACCTGAAGCTCCGGTGATTAAAGCTACTTTACCTTCTAACTTACTCATTTCTTTCTCCTTAGCGAGATCCATTGAAATATTTTAGCTGAAAATTGAATTTTGCTCCATATATAAAAATCAAACTTAGCATATAAAAAAATAGTAATGACACTACCACACCACCTAAACTTCCATATATCAAATCCAGTTGGTCAAAGGAAGCTTTTAAGTATTGCTTAAAAGCTGAAGCAGAAATCGTCCAAAGAATAACAGCTACACAAGATCCAGGAAATACGTCTGATAAATTTTGTTTTATGTTTGGCAACATAAAATATAGCCAAGAGACTACTGTGAAAAGTACAAATTCAATGAGTAGGTATTTAGTGTAACTTAGTCCCTGATAGGAAAAATCAATTAGCATTGGCACTAATGTAGAGAACACTATAGTTAGAGTTATAATAAGCGTGATTACTAAAAATTGTAATATACTTAGTACTCTTCTTAATATATAAGGCGGCGAAACCGGAACTTTATAGGCCTTATTGAGTATTGTTCTAAGCCCTTCAATTGTCGATGAAGCGGTCCAAACAGCACCTACAATTGCTAAAGTTAGTAAGCTTTGCGGCGGGCCTGATATTATCTCCCTAATACGCGGCATCAAAGATGATAAAATATCCTGTGGCATGTTATCAATGATAAATACCCAGCCAATGTTGTACTGGTCTAAAAAATTTGCAAATGTTGACGCCACAGCCATTAAAACGATGAGAAAAGGAAATATCGATAACAGGATTAAAAATGACAAATACCCTGCGTGCTCCACTCCATCATTATAAATTGTGTCAATCAAAGCACGATAAAGGCAATAAACGATGCTGTAAAATTTCTGTAGCACTGTAATATAAACGAACCAAGAAAAGTATTCTAAATGAAATCAAATATATTTTTAAGCAAAAAAATCCTCACCGTTTACTTAAATTTAATCAAAGTGAAGAATAATCCAGCGTTAAATAGAAATTATGGAGGCGTAATGAAAAAATTTCTTCTACTTGTGGCTTTAATTCTCTCCTTTGCATTTGATAATGTTTTTGCTAGCAGTGTTACTGATGACGCAACGTCAAACACAATATGCAAAATAGTAGGCTATACTCACGGCATAGGTGGACCGATGATCACAATAGTAATAATTGGTGCAGCATTGCTTGCAATATTTGGCAGAATGCCGTGGCCAGCGCTTTTTGCACTCGGTGCATTTACTGCTGTGTTTTTTGGTGCACCTGTAGTTGTTTCAAAAATAGTACCAGGCGGTGTGATTTGTAAAAATGGTGCAACTGCTTGCCCTGATGGTACCAACTGGGATACAAGTACAGGAGCGTGTAAAAAATAGGCGCTGCAGATTTAGAAAAGCATTAGCTAAACGGTGCTTCTTAAAGGAGCACCATATTCCACAATTGTATAAATGTTGTCCAAGTGAATAACACTGAGATCCGGGAATTTTTATAAACTGATAGGATGACAAATTTACTAGAACCCTCACCATTTACTTAAATTTAATCAAAGCGATAGATAATCAAACATGAAACAGAAATTATAGGAGGCGTAATGAAAAATTTTCTTCTACTTGTGGCGTTAATTCTCTCCTTTGCATTTGATAATGTTTTTGCTAGCAGTGTTACTGATGACGCAACGTCAAACACAATATGCAAAATAGTAGGCTATACTCACGGCATAGGTGGACCGATGATCACAATAGTAATAATTGGTGCAGCATTGCTTGCAATATTTGGCAGAATGCCGTGGCCAGCGCTTTTTGCACTCGGTGCATTTACTGCTGTGTTTTTTGGTGCACCTGTAGTTGTTTCAAAAATAGTACCAGGCGGTGTGATTTGTAAAAATGGTGCAACTGCTTGCCCTGATGGTACCAACTGGGATACAAGTACAGGAGCGTGTAAAAAATAGGCGCTGCAGATTTAGAAAAGCATTAGCTAAACGGTGCTTCTTAAAGGAGCACCATATTCCACAATTGTATAAATGTTGTCCAAGTGAATAACACTGAGATCCGGGAATTTTTATAAACTGATAGGATGACAAATTTACTAGAACCCTCACCATTTACTTAAATTTAATCAAAGCGATAGATAATCAAACATGAAACAGAAATTATAGGAGGCGTAATGAAAAATTTTCTTCTACTTGTGGCGTTAATTCTCTCCTTTGCGTTTGATGCAAATGCTAATACTAGTGGTGGCACCACCAACACCGTTTTTGTTGATGAAAGTGATACAACATCATCAGTGATATGCAAGATATAGCATTTCTCATAATAGTCCGAACAGGTCATAGGAAGGCAGAATCAACAGCACGACGAAAGGATTCGAATAGAGGAATTTTTTCCTGGCTCTGTTTTTTATAGCAAACCAATGATGCTCAATTTTGTTGAAATCTGGAGAATAAGGCGGCAGATACAAAATTTCTGCACCAACCCCTTTAGCAAGCTCGATAATCTTATCAGACTTATGAAAAGTAGCATTGTCAAGAATGACAGTCTGTCCAGGTTCCAAGATCCATACGCGTCAAGTTAAGGAAATAAAGGTATGAAAGAGATAGAATAATAAGGTATAAGTTCTCCCAGATATACTTTTAGTGAGAGAACCAATGAATAAAATAACTTGCTTATCAAAAAAGCTCAAAGAATTTTTTAATGAAAAAGCAGAGAAAATCTCAATTACAACAAGGTTTATAAAAAGAAAGAGAAAGCTAAAAGGTTCATCATTCGTAAAAGCCATGGTCTTGGGTAATATAGGAGTTGATAATTGTAGCGTAGAAACAATGTGTCAATTACTAAACGAGGACTCGATAGATATAACAAAACAAGGTTTGGATTTTAGATTTACTGAAGAAGCAGTGGAATTTATGAAAAGGATGTATAATGAATCTGTGGTTCTCTTTAAAAATATCTTGCAAGTTGATTGCAAAATCTTACAGCAATTTAATAGTGTTAAATTATTGGACAGTAGCTATATTACTCTACCTAACAGTATGGAAGAGATGTATAAAGGTTATGGTACTAGCTACAGTGGCTATGAAAGCAATACTAAGTCTGGAATAAAGTTACAATTAGTTTTCGATTACATGAATCAGATAATAGACCAACTTAATTTAACGGAGGGAATAAGATCAGACCAGGGATATAGGAAACATTTAAGTAATATATCAAGCAATGATTTGCTAATATCTGATCTCGGTTATTTTGTGCCAAGTTCTTTTAAACAAATCAATGAAATAGGAGCTTATTTCATAAGTCGTTATAAATCCGATACCAACGTATATGATGTAGAAACAAATCAAAAAATGGAGTTATTAGAATGTTTAGAGGATAAGTTATTTTTAGAAAACGAGGTATTGTTAGGAAAAGAAGCAAAAATTAGAGTAAGAATTATATGTCAGAAACTAACTGAAGAACAGTCTATAGCCAGAAGAAGGAAAGCTAATAGATTAGCAAGATCGCAGGGATATACATCCTCTAAAAGAAATCAAAAATTGTTGAACTGGTCAATATTTATAACTAATGTTCCAGAAAATAAAATTAGTGCTGAGCAAGTATTAACGATTTACAGAGTAAGGTGGCAAATTGAGTTATTATTTAAATTGTATAAAAGCCATATCAGACTTGATAAGCTAAAAGGAAAGCCATGCAGAGTATTATGTGAACTATATGCTAAATTGTGCGCAATTCTTATATTTCACGGCATAGTTGGTTGCACAGAAGTGAAAAAGAATACAGAACTTAGCTTAACAAAGGCATTTATTGAGCTAAAAAGACGGGTTAGAGAGTTATTTTTAGTATTAACCAAGATTAATAGTTTAAAAGTATTTCTTAAAAAACTCACTATAACTTGGTCGCGATTTTCATTAAAAGACAAACGTAGAAGGGCTAGAGTATCCACTTTAACCTCTCTAAATTTGCTCACAATCTCTTAACTTGACGCGTATGGTTCCAAGATCGGTGTCAAAAATTGCTCAAACCATCCATTAAAAACATCCATATTACAGTGGCCTTCAAAGGTTAACGGAACAACTATCTTTCTTCCACTTAAGGCTGCAACCATACTGATTCGTTGAGTTTTCTTTCCAGATTTTAAGGCATAAAACCGCTGTCCTTTCTGGCAATATCCGTAGGGGTAGTCTTCGGTGTTATCAATGCCAGACTCATCTATATACACTAAGTTTTTAGGTTCTTTTGTCGCTATAATTTTCAAAAATTCAGCACGTTTTTCTTCGTTTCTTTCCTTGTATCCATATGTCTTTTTTTGCGCGTAAATCCAATTTTTTTAAGGGCTCGATAGATCGTTTGGATACTAACGTTGTTCCAAAGTTTAGCCATTTCCGATAGAGTCTTTCCTCCGTGTTCTCTGGCAAATTTGGCAAAGGTATCCCAGTCGGTAATTTTGTGATTGTAACCCCCATTTCCAAGTTTTTTTGATTGAAAGTCTCCTGTTTCTTTTCTTCTTTGCTGCCACTCCCATAAAGTAGTTCGTCCAATCTTAAATCTTGCTGCCACTGTTTCTCTGCTTTCTCCTTCGTCTAGCGCTTCCATTGCTTTTTTTCTTAAATCATAACTATATGCTGCTGGCATTCAACCTCCTTATCATCATCTACCCTTATCCTATCACATCCGGACTTTTATGGAAAGAGCTATAAATGCTAGCTTTCTTACTGATGTGTAAAATTGTTTCAAACACCAATAATTTCCGCTAATACCAAAGTAGTTATAGTGTCCTGTTAATTTAGCCTTCAGTACTTGCCACCAATCTTTAAGTCGAATACTTCCGCGGACTATTTTCAACCACTCCTTGATTTCTTTTAGTTTTCTGGCTAGATTTAACTTAGAGGTTTTATGTCCCATCATTAATCTACCACGACGACTTTTTGCACCATAGTGCGTAAACCCCAGAAAATTGAAACTTTCCGTCCTTCGTTTCTCTCTTATCGCTCGTTGCCACTCCCTCTTGCCAAACTTTACTACTCCGGTCTTGTTTTCAGATACTTCCAACCCAAATTTATTTAGCCTTTGTTTCAGTAATTCCAGAAATTCTTCCGCGTCTACCTTACTTTCGCAACAAACCACAAAATCATCGCAAAACCTTATTACTTGTATATATCCTCTGGATCTTGGTTTAAATTTCTTTTCTATCCATAAATCCAACACATAATGTAAGTATATATTTGCTAATACAGGACTTACTATACCGCCTTGTGGTGTACCTTGTTTTGTTGCTTCATAATTTCCAGCTTCGACTATCCCTGCCTTGAGAAACCGCTTTACTAACCACAGCAAATTTGGGTCAGTTATTCGTTCCCTTAGACACCTCATTAGCCATTTATGCTGTATATTATCGTAGAACTTCTTGATATCCACTTCTACAATGTAGTTTATTGGCTTGTACATAACTGCTTTATCTAGTGCATTTACCGCTTGATGACAGTTTCTTCCTGGTCGAAATCCATATGAGCTGTCCAGAAAGTTTGCCTCGTAAATATTTTCTAATATCTTCTTCAGCATAATCTGTACTAATTTATCCTCGGTCGATGGTATTCCGAGTCCGCGTTTCTCTTTACTTCCAGCTTTCGGTATATATACCCTCTTTACTGGTTGTGGTTGATATTGCTTCCTCTTCATACTTTCTACTAGCACTTCGAGTTTCTCATTCAGATTTTCTCCGTATGATTCCACTGTTATCTGGTCTACTCCACAAGCCTTGTTACGCTTCAGTTCTTTATAACATCTCGCAAGATTCTCTGTATTTATCAGATGGACTAACGATGTGAATTTTAGTCGCTTATCTTGCTTTGCTCTTACTGCTATCTGGTTTAGTTTATATCGCATGTTATTCCTACCTCCGTTGTATTGGCATAGCAATCCCTATTCCAGTTACTATATTGCTGATCGCTTCCCCTTGTACGTGGCTTTCCCACATTCTGAGTACTATCAATCAGTCCGACTTCCCCTGCATCTTCCGCTAGTTCTTGCCTTTGTTGACTTGTTCCAACGTACCTTAATAGGAATGCATGGGATCTCCCAAGTTCACTTGAAGTCCATTTCAATACATGGCACGGTCTCAGATCCCGATAGAGTGAGTGATAACTTGCCTTTACGTTATCCTTCATGCTGTCTTCCATGGCCATGAACATGTCGACCTCTATGTCTTCAGGTATTTCGGGACTCCACTCCTTCACTTCCGTTGTGCCCTGCATTGTCCATCCCACTAGCTCTATTACACTCGTTACCTCATGCAACATAGTGGTCTGTTCCAAACTGTTGGCTAGACTTTGTTTGTGTTAGATTTTCACCAACTGTTCTCCAAGCACTTCTTGGCGCACCATGAGCAAACATCACCATGCCAGTGCTATAAAATCCACGTAAAGATCCAGCACCGCTTAGGCCTTGAAATGGATCTTCTTCCAGCATCTTTTTCGATAATTTTTTTGTATGATGAGTGAGTACAATACAAGCATCTGGATTGACAGCACTGCGTAGCTTTTCAAGAGTCTTTTGCAAAAAGAACAGCATAGCACTATTATCATTTTCATTTCCATACTCACTGCTAAAGATGTTACGCAATGGATCTATGGCCAAAACATCAGGTTTAAAGCGTTCATTCACAATTTCCTTGATTTCACTTATTTCATCATGATTAAATGATAAGTGCACTTTTGGCGTAATGATTAAGTTGTTAGCAGCTACATTCAAAAGTTCATTATCAAGTTGAAGTTGTTGCAAACGTTCTTTCATATATTCATATTCAATTTCAGTTTGCATGTAGAAGATTTTCAAAGGTCTACTTGGTGTCATACCGAGAAATGATCTACCAGCAGCCATGTGGACAAGCCAAGAGATCAAAAAGTCACTTTTGCCGATTTTAGGTGGGCCACCCAGTACCAATAGACCTCTTTTTGTTAAAATTCTTGGTGAGATTATATCTTCTGGTATTGGCGTTTGATCACTTAAATACTCCTTTACGCTGTAAAAAGGGATTTTTTGACCGATATTGAAAAAGCTTTGTTCCATATTACTCCTTTTAAAATTAAATTTAGGCAACAGAAGCCAAGGTTTTGGCTTTAATTTTCGTAAGTAATTTTCCCAGATGCGGTTCTTCAACCATATTGAGGCATCCACTGCGATCTTTAGCAGGGTATCCCCAAGTATTAATAGTCTGACAGACAAATGAACGTTTCTCTGTTCCATCATCTTTCTTGATTCCAACCATGCTGATTACCTCATCAACTATCCCTGGAATTTCACTAGCAGTTTTTGCTCCTTCACATTGAGGCAGCCAAGTTGGACGATTGCAGTCATCAAGATATTGACCTAATGTGCCAACTATGATGATGTCTTTGTCTCTGATATGTTGAAACTGATTGAGCCAGGCCATCATTTCTTGTGCGAGTAATCCGTAAGCAGCTCTTTTATCTTCTCTCCCCGATCTATCTGAAAAAGCTTCAGGTTGCATTCTGGCCCATGAAAAACATAAACGTGATGCAACAGTTATGCTATCAATAAAAATAGAGCGGTATTTAGAAACCTCAGAAAGAAGATCTTTGTGCTTGCTACAGACATGCTCATAATGTTTTTGACTATACGCCTGATCAGACCTTAATGCAGGATTAGGACCACCAATAAGACAAGCAATGTCTCTGGCCTCATTCCAAGTGCGAATCTCAGTTGAATCTCCTTTCCAGTCTTGTACAGCTAGAAGTCCTGCTTCAAAATCAAGGCAAAGTGTTGTTGATTCATCGAGGGTTTTAAGTAGGCTAGTCTTGCTGATTCCATAAGGTCCAAAGATTACTATCTTCACACCTGTGACCATTTTTGCTCTTTCTTTGCTGTTTATTATTTTCATGCTTTTACCTTAATTTGCCACTATATATAAATTCACCAAATTTCAAAAAACTGTTCAATTTTTCTTATGCTTTTTTCCGTAAACAGGTGCAAATTTAGATCGCATTTTCTTGAGAATGTTGTACAAAGTAGTCCGTGACATATTGTTTATGTCTGCAACTTCAGCAATGCTGTGGTGTTTTAATTGTTCACATAAAACTTGCCACTTCTTTGGTAATTTTGAAATAATTTGCTCAACATCAATACGTAGTATCGCTTCATCTTCAAAACAGTAACTTTCCTGTTGCACATTATTTTCAAGTTTAGGAGTAGTACGTGAGTGTTTACGGACTAGATTATTAATACGATTTTTAACAACTTGCTTAGCAAAAGTTGAAAGACTGCCCTTAGTTTTATCATAGTGATCTATGCATGAAAGAAACTCACAGAAGAGGTCTTGTTCTATGTCTTCAATATCTTGATCAGTAAGCGATTTGTAATATTTTGCATAAAATTTTATTAAATTAACAACTTTAGGATCAATACCTGAATAAGAGTTTCGAGATTTCATAAGATGTATCCTTAAATGAAAGACTTAAGGATGAAACTTTCTTAGTAAATATTGTAGGACATGAAAAAAATACTTCAGACAATCGTGAATTTTTTACCCTCTGAAAGTCTAGAATCTTTTCTAAATCTCAGACACTCAAAACTTTGATCAGACAATGCACCTACGAACTGAACAGTTTTTGTAAATCCGGTGAATATATAGAACAAGACTCCGAATTTAAAGATTAATTATGAGTGTTTCATACAATGTTCCAGAGATTAAAGCACAACTATTGTTGAATTTAAGATCTTGTCTTTCTTACCTTTTCCCCAATGGTACCTTCCATGGTGATGAATTTCGAATAGGTGATGTGCATGGTAACAAAGGAAAAAGTTTAAGAGTAGAACTAAGTGGCAGTAGAGCTGGGTTATGGAATGATTTTGCAACTGGAGAAGGTGGTGACATTATCGACCTTTGGGCAGCTGTGCATAGAAAGAATGCAAGGACAGAGTTTCCTGAGGTAATGGCTTCTATAGCTGAGTGGCTTGGTCATTTCAAAAATTCAAGTAATCCAACTGCATATTGGGATTATTACGATGAAAAAGGCCAAGCTCTTGTTAGAGTCTATCGTTATGATGACGGTAATGGAAAGCGATATCTTCCTTTTGATATTAAAAAATCCGACTTTGGTGCGCCAGAGATAAGGCCACTCTATAATATCCCAGGTATTTTGAAGTCCGATAAAGTTATTCTTGTTGAGGGAGAAAAATGTGCAGAAGCGCTAATAAAACAAGGTATTACAGCAACAACAATAATGTCTGGAGCAAATGCAGATGTTAAAAAGACTGATTGGTCACAGCTTAAGGGCAAGCATATTATTATATGGCCAGATAATGATGAAGCAGGTGCAAAGTATGCTAAAAATGTTGGAAATAAGCTTTTAGAAATTGGAGTTGCATCACTTGCTGTGCTTGAAATTCCTCGAGGTAAGCCTAAGAAATGGGATGCTGCTGATTGTGTGGAAGAAGGTATAAATGTTGAAAAGTTTTTAGCTTTAACCACATGTATAAATTTATCTGCTACTGATATTTTAAATACAAAAAGGTTTGTTGGATTTCCTGCAAGACAATATTTGAGTGACAAATCACCAATGCCAGAAGATATAATCGCACCAAGAATTTTAACTCCAAGTGGGCTTTTAGTTTTTGCTGGCGCACCCAAAGTAGGAAAAAGTGACTTTCTAATTTCCTGGCTTTTTCATATGGCAGCAGGAGTTTCATTTCTTGATATGATACCTAAGAGGCATTTAAGGATCTTTTACCTTCAAACAGAGATAGGTTACCATTATATGCGTGAACGGACACAACAACTAAAACTTAGCGATGAGCTCATAGAGCTTGCTGCAGATAATTTGGTAATTACGCCACAAGTAAAGATGCTTTTAAACGACGATAGTATGGATGAGGTTGTTGCTGAAATAGAAAAGTCATTTGGTTCAAACACAGTTGATGTTATTGCTATTGATCCACTGCGTAATATTTTTGATGCTGGTGATAATGGTAGTGAAAATGACAATAATGCAATGCTCTTTTTCTTACAAGAGAGAGTTGAAAAGCTAAGGACATTAGTCAATCCAGATGCAGGAGTTATTCTAGTGCATCACACGAAAAAGATACAAAAGAAATCATTAGAAGAAGATCCTTTTCAGAGTTTCAGTGGTGCTGGTTCATTAAGAAGCTTTTATACTACAGGAATGATAATGTTTAAGCCAGATGAACGGCAGAGTAGTCGTCAACTGATGTTTGAATTACGTAATGGTCATGCTATTCCATCAAAATATATAGATAAAATCAATAACTGCTGGCATATGATTGATTATGAATCACAGAGGCTTATAAATAAAGATTATGGTAAAAAGTTAGATGCAGAACGTTCTCGTAGACATGATGTTATTTTGCAGTTGATTTATGAAGAAGCACGAGAAAAAGGAAAAGTATATACAATTAATTCATTCTGTCAGATATTTGAAGGTAAAGCAGGTCTTGGTAGTCAGCATTCTATTCGTAACCGTATCGATGTGCTTGCTGCAAAAGGTTATATAAAATTTAACAGAAAAGGTAAAAATGCTGCAAGAACCAAATATGGAATACTTTGTGTTGAAGGTATGGAAAAAAGAGTAACAAAGTTTGATAATCAACTAAACAAGAATGTTATAGTCTATGAAAAGATTTTACCTACTGATTACAAATCATCGGAATGTGAGGATGTTGTTCCAGAAGAAAATCCAAATATTTGGGTTTATAACGATCAAATTTTAGATATCTAGAACTTTTTCACCAAAATTCTCTATTACTTAAATATTTCAGTTTTCAGTCTTGGCCAGTTTTTGTCAGAATGCGTTCAGTCTACGAAGTCAGAATTTGTTAATAATTAAAAAGCACTAGATTTTCAATAGTTTAAGAAATCGTCAGACTGTGAAATCGTAGACTGAAAAAAGAGATAAAAAGCTAGAAATATAGAGGGTTTTGTCCGATTTTCAGTTTTCAAAATAACTCCTATTATTATAAATAATAATATTAAGTAGTATGAATTAACACATACTACCTTTAGCTTTTAGCTTACTAAAAAATCTCAATAGACAAAAACATGAAAAACCTACTATTGCACTTTGGATAACCTAAAAAAAGATGAAAGATAAATGCTTACAAAAGACGAAATTGCTAATAATAGCGTTTCAAAAAGATTCTATGACTTCAGGGTAGAATCGTACAATCAAGATCTAAGTTACTCATGTAGGGTGGCTTAAAACTTGATTACAAGGCATTTCTAAGTTATCCCTTGCTTTAAAGTTTTACTTATTATAAAAAACCCTCACTCTACTTTATCACGCTTTTTATTCCTTGTAAAATATTTTTTCAAAAAAGTGAACAGTTTTTGTAATTTAGGTGAATATATAACAAGAGCTGGTTATTTTGGAGGTCCTATTGAAATACAACTATTTTTATCTAGAACTCTTAAGTTGGGTCTTTAGGTAATCTATATAAATAATTTGTAGATGAAGCTAAAGGAAAAAAGTTTGGAGTTGCTGCTATGGAAGAAGAAACAGAAGCTACAAAACCCGCTTAAAATAGAGACAAAGATCTAAATTTATTTATTTACGTCTCCAATTTTATCACGTACAATGGAGACAAAGATTTATATTTTGTGTTTTATGTCTCCATCATTTATTGGTAGGCAAACTGAGTTAAAGCAACTACTGGAACTTACAGAAAAAAATACTGCATCTTTTGTAGTAGTCAAAGGAAGGCGCCGTATAGGAAAAAGTCGTTTAATTCAAGAGTTTGGTAAGTATTTTGAACAATATTACTCCTTTATAGGTTTGCCACCAGAAAGGCATACTACAACGTCCTACCAACTTAATGAATTTTCTAGACAAGTTGCTAGACAATTTAATACATCTTTTGCTAGGTATGATGACTGGAGCGATTTACTATGGGCAGTTGGTGAACGTCTACTATCAGGAAAAACATTATTGCTGTTTGATGAAATTTCTTGGATGGGCTCAAAAGATCCAACCTTTTTAGGCAAAATAAAAAACTTTTGGGATACACAGCTAAAAAATAATAACAAGCTAATTTTCGTTGTTTGTGGATCAGCTTCATCCTGGATCGAGAAGAATATACTTAGTAGTACTGGTTTTGTAGGAAGAATATCGTTAACTTTGACACTCGGAGAATTATCACTTTCTGATTGCAACAAATTTTGGCCAAAAAATATTTCAGCATATGAAAAGTTTAAGGTGCTTGCAGTAACTGGAGGAATTCCAAAGTATTTAGAGGAGATAAATTTTAAACATAGCGCTGAAGAAAATATTAAAAGGCTTTGTTTTACAAAAGGTGGGTTTTTAGTTGAAGAATTTAATCAAATATTCTCAGATTTATTCATGCGAAAAACGGCTTTTTATAAGCAAATAGTCAGAGCTCTTTCTACTGGAGCTAAAGAACAAGAAGAAATTTGTGCTACTTTAAATATCGTAAGACATGGACGCATTTCTGAGTATCTACATGAGCTCGAACTTGCTGGTTTTATCGCAAAAGATCATACTTGGAGTATAAAAACTGGTACTGATTCACGGCTCAGGAGGTACAGACTTCAAGATAATTATTTAAGGTTTTATCTAAAATATATCGAAAAAGATCTAGGAAAAATTAGTCGTGACACCTACTCTATAGGATTCCTACCAGAGTGGCATACAATTATTGGGCTTCAATTTGAAAATTTGGTGCTGAACAATAGAAAGAGTATACGTAATATCTTAGGAATTGATGGAATAATAAGCGAGAATCCATTTTTTCAGAAAAGAACGCGTAATAGTGCAGGTTGTCAAATTGATTATATGATTCAAACGAAGTTTAACACTCTCTATATTTGCGAAATCAAATTTTCAAAAGATAAAATTGGTCATTCAATAATACAAGAGGTACAAAAGAAAATAGATGCACTAAATCGTCCAAAAGGCTTTTCATGTCGTCCAGTCCTTATCCACGTCAATGATGTAAGTGATGATGTTATAGATAGTGGTTACTTTTCACACATAATTGATTTTGGAAAATTATTGAATTGTAAGTAATGGTTTTTCTGACTTAAAAATAATGTCTTTTTAGTTTTTACGTTTATTCTTAACTTATAGAGGTTGCTTATGACTGATACTTTAACTTTAAAAGAAGGAGATATTGAAACTACTGCTTTTGATAATAGCAGTTTTACTAGAGTACTACATGATGGAGAGAGGTGGTATGTAATAACAGAAGTAATAGCTTTTCTGACAGGTAGTAAGAACCCATCTGACTATCTAAAAAAGATAAAAAGCAGAGATATAGGGCTTTCTGAAGGATGGGGACACCCCCCCTTGAAATTAAAACAAAAGGTGGTAAACAGAATGTTAATTGTACAAATGTTGAGGGGTTGTTTCGTATTTTGCAGTCTATTCCTTCCAAAAGAGTTGAGCAATTTAAACGTTGGCTTGCAAAAGTTGGGTATGAAAGACTACAAGAATATGAAAACCCTGAACTTGCACTCAAAAGAATCTATGCCGATTATGCTGCAAAACTCAAGAATGGATACAAAAGAGAATAGAATCAATAGCTGTCAGAAATCAACTAACAAAAGAATGGGGTAATAGAAATATATCTGACCACAATAACAAGTATATTGAAGGTAGGGAATACGCAATATTGACAGACGTAATTTCTGAGGGAACATTTGGAGTAAAAACAAAGCATCATAAGGAAATAAAAGGCTTAACCTTTAAGAGATCATATGACACCGATTGAGCTAATTTTCAATATGCTAGGAGAACAAGCTACCATTGATGAGATAAAGGATAAAGATGCACAGGGCTATAATAAAAATTTAGAAGCGGCAAAGGAAGGTGGTAAAAATGCAGGCACAGCAAGAGAGGCATTTGAAAAAGCAAGAGGTATGAAAGTCGTTTCTTCAGACAACTTTTTAAAGAGGATTAAAGATTAAAGTTCTCACTATGAGAAATCTCTGAATTTTATGGTTTAAAACGTTTTAGAGGGCTATTATAGTGTTATTGATGATATAGATAGTGAATTTTGCTTTTACCAAAAACTCATGTAATTTCTTCTCAGCTCAAATAGTAAGGTGTCTAGGAGTTCCGTTTAGCTGGTTCTTAAAGTTTAGGCTCTCTTTAGTTTCTTAGCTGTCTTAAAATTATTTTAACTTTTTTTGAAAAAATCCCGAAAAAAGTAGTAAGAAATCCGGTATATATTAGTGTAGGGGCATTGAGTGTAGATGTGCTTCAAACAGAAAAGTTGGAAAACAGAAAGCAAAAGAAATATAGGCTTTTGGCAAGTTACGTAATTGAGAATTTATATTTTTTTAAATAAGGCAAAAACTGTGTTTTAAAGCTAGATGTGACTTTAGGGAAAAAAAAATCACTACTTACTAAAGAACGTCTATAATAGCCTCTAAACTCAAATAAAAGCTATCCTTAGTAATCTTATTGTTACAAAACAAACTTGCAAGCAAGTTTAACACGGTTTTTATCCTTTGCAAAAAAAAGTGAACAGTTTTCGTAATTTTGGTGAATATATATAACAAGAAAACAACTTTCTGCAGTAGCACATAATTCTCGAATTTCCGTTGTTGGCCTACAAAAACCTATGAATTGCTAGTGTATTTTGCAGAAACCAAACGACATTTTGGAATCAGTGCTACTTATAGTTTTAAATAATGTCAATCCTAACACTGGACCTCGGCAAACAGACAGGCTGGGCAATTCTAACAGATGGAGTAATTGAAAGTGGAAGCAAAAGTTTTCATGGTAGCCGTTTTAGCGGAGGTGGCATGTGCTTCTTGAATTTTCGTAATTGGCTTAATTCTTTGAAACATGAGTTCACTGCAGTGTATTTTGAAGAAGTGAGAAGACATCTAGGAACTGATGCAGCTCATTGCTACGGTGGGTTTTTGGCTGTTCTCTCTGCTTGGTGTGAAGAACATCATGTGCCGTACAAAGGTGTTAATGTTAAAACTATAAAACGCTTTATAGCAGGCAAAGGTAATGCAAGTAAGAGTGAAGTTATTGAAGCTGTAAAGAAAAAAGGGGGTTCACCCAGAGATGATAATGAGGGGGATGCTTTGGTGCGCCAAGAAGTGCTTGGAGAACAGTTGGTGAAAATCCAACACAAACAAAGTCTAGCCAACAGTTTGGAACAGACCACTATGTTGCATGAGGTAACGAGTGTAATAGAGCTAGTGGGATGGACAATGCAGGGCACAACGGAAGTGAAGGAGTGGAGTCCCGAAATACCTGAAGACATAGAGGTCGACATGTTCATGGCCATGGAAGACAGCATGAAGGATAACGTAAAGGCAAGTTATCACTCACTCTATCGGGATCTGAGACCGTGCCATGTATTGAAATGGACTTCAAGTGAACTTGGGAGATCCCATGCATTCCTATTAAGGTACGTTGGAACAAGTCAACAAAGGCAAGAACTAGCGGAAGATGCAGGGGAAGTCGGACTGATTGATAGTACTCAGAATGTGGGAAAGCCACGTACAAGGGGAAGCGATCAGCAATATAGTAACTGGAATAGGGATTGCTATGCCAATACAACGGAGGTAGGAATAACATGCGATATAAACTAAACCAGATAGCAGTAAGAGCAAAGCAAGATAAGCGACTAAAATTCACATCGTTAGTCCATCTGATAAATACAGAGAATCTTGCGAGATGTTATAAAGAACTGAAGCGTAACAAGGCTTGTGGAGTAGACCAGATAACAGTGGAATCATACGGAGAAAATCTGAATGAGAAACTCGAAGTGCTAGTAGAAAGTATGAAGAGGAAGCAATATCAACCACAACCAGTAAAGAGGGTATATATACCGAAAGCTGGAAGTAAAGAGAAACGCGGACTCGGAATACCATCGACCGAGGATAAATTAGTACAGATTATGCTGAAGAAGATATTAGAAAATATTTACGAGGCAAACTTTCTGGACAGCTCATATGGATTTCGACCAGGAAGAAACTGTCATCAAGCGGTAAATGCACTAGATAAAGCAGTTATGTACAAGCCAATAAACTACATTGTAGAAGTGGATATCAAGAAGTTCTACGATAATATACAGCATAAATGGCTAATGAGGTGTCTAAGGGAACGAATAACTGACCCAAATTTGCTGTGGTTAGTAAAGCGGTTTCTCAAGGCAGGGATAGTCGAAGCTGGAAATTATGAAGCAACAAAACAAGGTACACCACAAGGCGGTATAGTAAGTCCTGTATTAGCAAATATATACTTACATTATGTGTTGGATTTATGGATAGAAAAGAAATTTAAACCAAGATCCAGAGGATATATACAAGTAATAAGGTTTTGTGATGATTTTGTGGTTTGTTGCGAAAGTAAGGTAGACGCGGAAGAATTTCTGGAATTACTGAAACAAAGGCTAAATAAATTTGGGTTGGAAGTATCTGAAAACAAGACCAGAGTAGTAAAGTTTGGCAAGAGGGAGTGGCAACGAGCGATAAGAGAGAAACGAAGGACGGAAAGTTTCAATTTTCTGGGGTTTACGCACTATGGTGCAAAAAGTCGTCGTGGTAGATTAATGATGGGACATAAAACCTCTAAGTTAAATCTAGCCAGAAAACTAAAAGAAATCAAGGAGTGGTTGAAAATAGTCCGCGGAAGTATTCGACTTAAAGATTGGTGGCAAGTACTGAAGGCTAAATTAACAGGACACTATAACTACTTTGGTATTAGCGGAAATTATTGGTGTTTGAAACAATTTTACACATCAGTAAGAAAGCTAGCATTTAAATGGATAAATCGGCGTAGTCAGAAAAAGAGTATGACCTGGGAACAGTTTGTACACTACGTAGAAGTAAATCCATTACCAAAGCCAAAAATACATTTTTCTTTATATGCATAAGAGGGACGACTGTGAAAACTAATATTGATGAGCCGTGTGCGGGAAATCTGCAAGCACGGTTCTTTAGGGGGAGTTGTAGTAATAAAACTCAAACGAGAGGAGTAAAGCTACAGCTTCTACCGAACATGAAGAAAGTACCGTACGTCAGATAGTATTTGAGCTTCGTAATGGTGAACGCGTGCCAAACAAACTTGTCGATAAACTAAATGGCAATTGGCAACTCGTAGATGAGTGGAGTTGATTCTTTTTTTTCGTTTTGCAATTAATTTATAGGAGGACAATATGCTATCAGATTTTTTAACTGATTTTAATACTGCAAAATCACAAAGTAATTTAATACCAAAAGGTACAACGGTGAAAGTCAAAATGGCCATTAAACCTGGAGGTTATGAAAATTGGTTCACTAAAAGCTACACTACTGGCAGCATCTATTTAAACGCTGAATTTACTGTCACTGAAGGTCCATATGCAAAACGCAAGATTTTTCAGATTATAGGTGTCAAAAGTGGCAAAGCAAGTATTGAAGGAGAAGATGTTTGGGGAAAATCTGGTCATTCTATGCTTAGAAGTATTTTGGAATCAGCACGGAATATTCATTCAAATGACACTTCAGAAAAAGCAGTTATTGCTAGAAAAGTCAACTCTATAGCTGATTTCAACGGGTTAGAGTTTACTGCAAAAGTTGGTATTGAAGCTGATCGATATGGAGAGAAAAACAAGATTGCTACGGTTATTACTCAAGAGCAACATCAAAATACTGGGCTTGATTGGATACCTTTCTAAGCAAATAAAAGAATCATATTTTTATCATAAATTATTGGAGGGCACCTTTTATGAATAGATCTCCAGAAGAAATAAAAGCGTTAGTAATTGATAGAATTGAAGAATACCTACTCCATTTACTACCTGGTGGTGAATTTTACAAAAGTAAGTTTTACATTGGAGATTTACGTGGAGATAAAATAATAGTTGAGACAACAGGAGAAAGAGCAGGAGATTGGTATAAACTAGCCAAAATTAAAGGAGACGTAGTTGAATTTTTTACTTTCATTGCAGGTGACAAAAAAAGCGCTGAAGAATTGTATCGGTATATTTTAGAGAAGTATCCTTCTGCGTTTTCTGTCCAACATTGACTAAGGAGCTTAGCTAGCACTTAAGTTAATGGTAGATGGATTAAGCCGGTAGCCTGACCAGTTACATGCTTGTATCACATCATCTCGTCTTATATTTAGTCCCAAGGTGCTAGCTAGCTTTTCTGCTATTGTTTTTTGCATTCTATTAAGAGGTCTGCGTACTTGCTGTTCTGGGTCTTCAATACCTAAACTATCTGCTATTTGAATGATACTAAGAAATTTACATTCTTTAGCTGCTTCTAAATCACATAAAAACTGTTTAAGTAACACTCTAAAGATGCGGATACTTGAAGTTGCTTGTTTGCCTATAATTTCAACGTCATTAACATAAATAGTATTATCTTCAACCTTTAATCGCAGTATCTTTTTTTCTGGGAGAGTTGTTTCTTGCAGTGGAATATAAGGGAATGCTTGAAAAGAAACGTTAGGTAATAGCTCTGGTACTCCTTTTTCAACCATACGCGTCAAGTTAAGAGATTGTGAGCAAATTTAGAGAGGTTAAAGTGGATACTCTAGCCCTTCTACGTTTGTCTTTTAATGAAAATCGCGACCAAGTTATAGTGAGTTTTTTAAGAAATACTTTTAAACTATTAATCTTGGTTAATACTAAAAATAACTCTCTAACCCGTCTTTTTAGCTCAATAAATGCCTTTGTTAAGCTAAGTTCTGTATTCTTTTTCACTTCTGTGCAACCAACTATGCCGTGAAATATAAGAATTGCGCACAATTTAGCATATAGTTCACATAATACTCTGCATGGCTTTCCTTTTAGCTTATCAAGTCTGATATGGCTTTTATACAATTTAAATAATAACTCAATTTGCCACCTTACTCTGTAAATCGTTAATACTTGCTCAGCACTAATTTTATTTTCTGGAACATTAGTTATAAATATTGACCAGTTCAACAATTTTTGATTTCTTTTAGAGGATGTATATCCCTGCGATCTTGCTAATCTATTAGCTTTCCTTCTTCTGGCTATAGACTGTTCTTCAGTTAGTTTCTGACATATAATTCTTACTCTAATTTTTGCTTCTTTTCCTAACAATACCTCGTTTTCTAAAAATAACTTATCCTCTAAACATTCTAATAACTCCATTTTTTGATTTGTTTCTACATCATATACGTTGGTATCGGATTTATAACGACTTATGAAATAAGCTCCTATTTCATTGATTTGTTTAAAAGAACTTGGCACAAAATAACCGAGATCAGATATTAGCAAATCATTGCTTGATATATTACTTAAATGTTTCCTATATCCCTGGTCTGATCTTATTCCCTCCGTTAAATTAAGTTGGTCTATTATCTGATTCATGTAATCGAAAACTAATTGTAACTTTATTCCAGACTTAGTATTGCTTTCATAGCCACTGTAGCTAGTACCATAACCTTTATACATCTCTTCCATACTGTTAGGTAGAGTAATATAGCTACTGTCCAATAATTTAACACTATTAAATTGCTGTAAGATTTTGCAATCAACTTGCAAGATATTTTTAAAGAGAACCACAGATTCATTATACATCCTTTTCATAAATTCCACTGCTTCTTCAGTAAATCTAAAATCCAAACCTTGTTTTGTTATATCTATCGAGTCCTCGTTTAGTAATTGACACATTGTTTCTACGCTACAATTATCAACTCCTATATTACCCAAGACCATGGCTTTTACGAATGATGAACCTTTTAGCTTTCTCTTTCTTTTTATAAACCTTGTTGTAATTGAGATTTTCTCTGCTTTTTCATTAAAAAATTCTTTGAGCTTTTTTGATAAGCAAGTTATTTTATTGTTCGGTAGAAGCTGTAGCTTTACTCCTCTCGTTTGAGTTTTATTACTACAACTCCCCCTAAAGAACCGTGCTTGCAGATTTCCCGCACACGGCTCATCAATATTAGTTTTCACAGTCGTCCCTCTTATGCATATAAAGAAAAATGTATTTTTGGCTTTGGTAATGGATTTACTTCTACGTAGTGTACAAACTGTTCCCAGGTCATACTCTTTTTCTGACTACGCCGATTTATCCATTTAAATGCTAGCTTTCTTACTGATGTGTAAAATTGTTTCAAACACCAATAATTTCCGCTAATACCAAAGTAGTTATAGTGTCCTGTTAATTTAGCCTTCAGTACTTGCCACCAATCTTTAAGTCGAATACTTCCGCGGACTATTTTCAACCACTCCTTGATTTCTTTTAGTTTTCTGGCTAGATTTAACTTAGAGGTTTTATGTCCCATCATTAATCTACCACGACGACTTTTTGCACCATAGTGCGTAAACCCCAGAAAATTGAAACTTTCCGTCCTTCGTTTCTCTCTTATCGCTCGTTGCCACTCCCTCTTGCCAAACTTTACTACTCTGGTCTTGTTTTCAGATACTTCCAACCCAAATTTATTTAGCCTTTGTTTCAGTAATTCCAGAAATTCTTCCGCGTCTACCTTACTTTCGCAACAAACCACAAAATCATCGCAAAACCTTATTACTTGTATATATCCTCTGGATCTTGGTTTAAATTTCTTTTCTATCCATAAATCCAACACATAATGTAAGTATATATTTGCTAATACAGGACTTACTATACCGCCTTGTGGTGTACCTTGTTTTGTTGCTTCATAATTTCCAGCTTCGACTATCCCTGCCTTGAGAAACCGCTTTACTAACCACAGCAAATTTGGGTCAGTTATTCGTTCCCTTAGACACCTCATTAGCCATTTATGCTGTATATTATCGTAGAACTTCTTGATATCCACTTCTACAATGTAGTTTATTGGCTTGTACATAACTGCTTTATCTAGTGCATTTACCGCTTGATGACAGTTTCTTCCTGGTCGAAATCCATATGAGCTGTCCAGAAAGTTTGCCTCGTAAATATTTTCTAATATCTTCTTCAGCATAATCTGTACTAATTTATCCTCGGTCGATGGTATTCCGAGTCCGCGTTTCTCTTTACTTCCAGCTTTCGGTATATATACCCTCTTTACTGGTTGTGGTTGATATTGCTTCCTCTTCATACTTTCTACTAGCACTTCGAGTTTCTCATTCAGATTTTCTCCGTATGATTCCACTGTTATCTGGTCTACTCCACAAGCCTTGTTACGCTTCAGTTCTTTATAACATCTCGCAAGATTCTCTGTATTTATCAGATGGACTAACGATGTGAATTTTAGTCGCTTATCTTGCTTTGCTCTTACTGCTATCTGGTTTAGTTTATATCGCATGTTATTCCTACCTCCGTTGTATTGGCATAGCAATCCCTATTCCAGTTACTATATTGCTGATCGCTTCCCCTTGTACGTGGCTTTCCCACATTCTGAGTACTATCAATCAGTCCGACTTCCCCTGCATCTTCCGCTAGTTCTTGCCTTTGTTGACTTGTTCCAACGTACCTTAATAGGAATGCATGGGATCTCCCAAGTTCACTTGAAGTCCATTTCAATACATGGCACGGTCTCAGATCCCGATAGAGTGAGTGATAACTTGCCTTTACGTTATCCTTCATGCTGTCTTCCATGGCCATGAACATGTCGACCTCTATGTCTTCAGGTATTTCGGGACTCCACTCCTTCACTTCCGTTGTGCCCTGCATTGTCCATCCCACTAGCTCTATTACACTCGTTACCTCATGCAACATAGTGGTCTGTTCCAAACTGTTGGCTAGACTTTGTTTGTGTTGGATTTTCACCAACTGTTCTCCAAGCACTTCTTGGCGCACCATTGGTTCTCTCACTAAAAGTATATCTGGGAGAACTTATACCTTATTATTCTATCTCTTTCATACCTTTATTTCCTTAACTTGACGCGTATGGTTCGTACAGCTGTGCGTCATGCGCTGGAATGGCATCAAGGGGTAACTTTTTATTTAAACAATGATTGTAAAATGATTATAATAAGAGATCTATTGAAATTTTAAAGTTATTAAATATTGACGCTGTATACTTAAGTGTTAAAATAGAATGAAAAGTTTTTAGGAGTTTATATGGCAGCAGGTGGGAAAGCAAAGACAGCTAGTAAAAATAACCCTACTCAGCGTAAGAAAGCTGAGCAAAAAATGTATAAAGATAAACCGGTAAAACCTGTTAGATATATAGATCGTGATTCGCGCATGAATTATATGTCTGCTCAATATGACAACGGCAATCTGGTTGAAGATGAGGTAAGCGGCAATCCTATAAAGTGGGAAGCTGTATAATAGTTGTGGTTAAAGTTACTATTAATTCTAAGGAATGTGAAGTAGAGCATGGGCTCACTATAATTCAAGCTTGTGAAGTCGTGGGCGTTGAAATTCCACGTTTTTGTTATCATGAGCGTTTAGCAATTGCTGGTAATTGCAGAATGTGTTTGGTTGAAGTGGAGGGTGGACCTCCAAAACCAGTAGCCTCTTGTGCAATGCCAGTTGCAGAAGGGATGGTTATTCACACTGATACCCCTAAGGTTAAAAAAGCACGTGAAGGTGTGCTTGAGTTTTTGCTAATTAACCACCCGCTTGATTGCCCAATTTGCGATCAAGGTGGTGAATGCGATTTGCAAGATATCACGATGGCTTATGGGAAAGGAACCAGCAGACTTGATGAGCATAAGAGGGCTGTGCCAAAAAAACACTTCGGACCACTGATTGAGACTGCGATGAATCGATGCATTCATTGCACTCGGTGTGTTAGATTTTTGTCTGATGTTGCAGGTACAAATGAACTTGGAGGAATCGGAAGGGGAGAAAATGTAGAGATTAGCACTTACATAAAAAGGCATATTAGTTCTGAATTATCTGGAAATATCATAGATCTCTGCCCGGTAGGGGCTTTAACTTCAAAGCCTTACTCCTTTACAGCGCGTCCATGGGAGCTATCACATTGTGAGACTATAGATGTGCTAGATGCTGTGGGCAGCGCAATTAGAGTTGATTATCGTGGCCCGGAGGTTATGAGGATATTACCAAGGCTGAGCGAAGAGGTAAATGAAGAATGGATATCAGATAAAACCCGCTTTGCCTATGATGGACTAAAAGTTCAGCGTCTTGATCGACCTTATATAAAAAAAGATGGTAAATTAGCCCCAGTTGATTGGAATGAAGCATTAACTGTTGCTGCAAAGAAATTAAAGAATACAAAATCAAATAAAATAGCTGCAATTGCAGGTGATTTAGCAGATTGTGAGTCTATGCTTCTACTCAAAGAAGTGATGCAGAAGCTCGGCTCGGGGAATATAGACTGTAGGCAAGATGGTGCAAAGCTTATACCAAGTAATCGTGGATCGTATGTGTTCAATACCACTATTGAAGGTATAGAAAATGCAGATTTATGTCTGCTTATAAATACAAATCCAAGGATAGAAGCACCGATTATTAACGTAAGATTGAGAAAGAGATATTTACAGGGCAACTTTCCTGTTGCAAGTGTTGGTCCTAACATTGAATATTTGTATCATGTTGAGAAATTGGGCGATAATCCTGATATTTTGAGTGAAATAGCAAATGGAAATCATAAGTTCTGTGAGCTGCTGAGTGCTGCTCAGAGCCCTATGCTGATTATCGGTCAAGATGCATTAGTAAGAGACGATTCTGAATCAGTTCTAGTTCTAGCTGGCAAAATTGCAGAAAAATTTAACATGGTCAGAGATGACTGGAATGGCTTTAATATGCTGCATAAAGCTGCAGCAAGAGTTGGTGGGCTAGATACTGGGTTTGTTCCTAAAAAAGGCGAAAGGGATATTAATCAAATATTGGAACATGCAGAAAGTGGTGAAATAGAAGTGGTTTATCTTCTTGGTGCAGATGAAATTGATACATCAAAATTAGAAAATACATTTGTAATTTATCAAGGTCATCACGGTGATAAGGGTGCACATGTGGCAGATGTTATCTTGCCTGGTGCTGCATATACAGAAAAATATGCAACTTATGTAAACACTGAAGGTCGAGTGCAAAGAACAAATTTAGCTGTATTTCCTCCAGGTGAAGCAAAGGAGGATTGGTTAATTATTAAAAATCTCTCGCAATATTTGGATCTTTCCTTACCATATGATAGTTTATTTGACGTGAGAAAAAAATTAGATACTATCGGTCCACAGTTTAGAAATGCTGATCAAGTGGTAAAAAACACATGGGTACCAATCAGCAGCGGTGAAATAAGCTTAAGTAATACACCTTTTACTTTAAAGAAGTGTAATTTTTATATGACGGATTCAATAAGTCGCGCTTCAAAAATAATGGCAGATTGTACTAAAGCTTTTTATGAACACGCTAGTTAATATTTTATTTATTTTAGTACCGCTACTACTTTCAGTTGCATATTTGACATACTTTGAGCGTAAGGTCCTTGCTGCAATTCAACTGAGGCACGGCCCAAGTGTAGTTGGACCTTTTGGGCTATTGCAGCCATTTGCAGATGCTATTAAGCTCCTGATTAAGGAGCCGATAATACCATTTAGAGCGAGCACCATACTGTTCATTATGGCTCCAATGCTTACCTTTATCTTGGCATTAATTGCCTGGGCAGTTATACCGTTTGGTGCTGAAGTAATTGTAGAAAATGGCCAGCAAGTAGTTATTCCTAAGGTTATAGCAAATATTAATGTTGGAGTGCTTTATGTGCTAGCTATATCGTCGCTGGGAGTATACGGCGTGATTATTGCAGGCTGGTCAAGCAATTCTAATTATGCATTTCTTGGCGCTATACGGTCGGCTGCTCAGATGATTTCGTATGAAGTTTCAATAGGCTTAATAGTTGCTACAGTCGTTATTACCACTGGAACATTAAATCTTGGAGAGATGGTGGTAGCGAAACACAATATGCCATTTTGGGTTGATTTACTACTAATGCCTATAGGAATAATATTTTTTATTTCTTTGCTTGCAGAAACTAATCGTCACCCATTTGATTTACCAGAAGCTGAAGCAGAGCTTGTCTCTGGATATAACGTTGAATATTCATCCATGCCTTTTGCCCTCTTTTTTCTTGGAGAATATGCAAATATGATTTTAGCAAGTGCTATGATGACAATATTCTTTCTGGGGGGATGGTATCCTCCGTTAGAACTTGGTTTGCTTTATAAAATTCCAGGTTTAATTTGGTTCGTTTTGAAGATAATTATACTTTTATTCGTATTTATTTGGATTAGAGCAACAATACCTCGTTATCGATATGATCAGCTAATGCGCCTTGGTTGGAAAGTATTTTTACCAATATCAGTGTTTTGGGTGATACTCATTTCAGGGGTGTTGCTCTTTACTGGGAATTTGCCTGGATCCAATGTTTAATTTCCCAAATACAAGATTAAGACGCAGGCGCTCGAGCAAATGGGTTCGCAATTTAACAAGTGAAAATAGTTTATCAGTAAATGATCTGGTTCTTCCTCTGTTTGTTCATGACAGAGAAGAAACAACTGAACCAATTTCTGGCTTACCAGGCGTAAAGTGTTATTCAATAGATGGATTAGTGTCTATAGTTAAGGAAGCTAAAGATTTAGGGATTAATGCTGTTGCAATTTTTCCTGTAGTTGATAGTAAACTAAAATCTGAAAACGCTGAGGAAGCATATAATTCTGACAACTTAATCTGCAGAGCAATTTGTGCTGTAAAATTAAAGGTACCTGAAATTGGTATTATTGCAGACGTTGCATTGGATCCATACACTATTCACGGCCATGACGGCATTTTAAAAGATAATCAGATGGATGTAGAAAACGATGAAACTATATCAGTGCTGTGTAAGCAAGCGTTTGCTTTAGCGAAAGCAGGATGTGATATAGTTGCTCCTTCTGATATGATGGATGGTAGAATAGGAAGAATCAGAAAATCATTAGATGATAACAACTTTCAAGACGTATTAATATTATCTTATGCAGTGAAATACTGCTCTAGCTTCTATGCTCCATTCAGGCAAGTCGTTGGTTCATGTGGGCTATCACATTCTATAGACAAAAGTGGTTATCAAATGGATTATAAAAATGCGCGCGAAGCAATGTGCGAAATTGAAATGGATATAAATGAAGGTGCAGATTTTATTATGGTTAAACCGGGTATGCCATATTTGGATATTATCAAAACAGCAAGTGATAAGTTTAATTTTCCGATTTTTGCTTACCAAGTAAGCGGTGAGTACGCAATGATAAAAGCTGCTGCAAATAATAGCTGGCTGGATTATGACAAGGTGATTTATGAATCTTTGATTGGTTTCAAACGTGCGGGTGCAAGTGCAATATTCACTTACGCTGCACTTGATATTGCAAAAAATTTAAGTGCACAAGCCCTATAAAATTACTAAATTTTTGGCGCATGTTCTTCTACTGTTGCTGCATATTACCTAAAATTTTCCAATACATGTTTTAAGTTATTGATAAGTCCGTTACAATACAGTATTATAAATAATATAAACCAAGTGTTACTTAGGGCATGGGGATTTTTTTTGAATTTTTGGGGAAGATGCTAGGCAAGGTTTTTCCTGCTAAAACAGTAAGCTCTTTTTTGGGAATAGGATATTTACCAGGTTGGCAGAACTATTGGTCTTCTTTTTTAATATTATTTATTGTCGATGTTATATTGATTTTTACATATGGAGGCGAATATTTACTATATAAAATGCCAAATTCAGGAATAGTTGTAGCTGCTGTTTTTACAAAATTGGCAATAGTTATGTTAGTAATGCAATTAATTGGAATATTTATTTTTCATGCTCAGGACCCTTCAGCAAACAGTGGTGAAGACATAGTAATACAAATAGCGTCAGGGCAAGTATTGACTGTAGCACTTTCAATGCCAGCAATAATGTCAATTTATTATGCTGTAAGTAAACTCTATGGGAGTATATGTAAGCAGATGTTTCAATGCCCATTTTGGTTTAATGATTTTATGCACTTTTTCTTTTTTCTTATGATACCTTACGTATTTTTTAATGTCGTAGAAGTGATAAAACCATGGCCAATAAGTTCAATACAGCTCAGCTATAATAATGCAATGTCAATTACATTTGAGGGGATTTTTCACACATTTTATGCGGTGATTTTACTGTATTTAACAGCATTTATATTCTGCGATTTAACTATGCGTGATGCAATTGTCCTAAATAAAAGCATAATTCAGTATGTGAGGGAAAGTTCAGCAGTTTTAGGTGATTATTTACATAGTGCTGCAAAAAAAATAAATATTGAATAGTACTTATTTATTTATATATTTAGTATAAAAAGTGTACAATTTGTGTGAACTTACAAAGTATAATAAAAGAGTTACAAGATTTTTGGGCTGGTGAAGGGTGCGTTATACTTCACCCATACACATCTGAAGTTGGTGCTGGTACATTACATCCCGCAACAATTATGTCTGCAATTGATACAAAACCGACAAAAATTGCATATCTACAACCAGTAATTAGGCCATCAGATGGGCGCTATAGTGATAATCCTAATCGCTTGTATCAACATCACCAATATCAAGTTATAATAAAGCCATCTGGTAATAATTTACAAGACGTCTATTTAGATAGCTTAAAAGCTCTTGGCATATCTACAGAAAAATATGATATTAAGTTTGTTGAAGATGATTGGGAAAACCCAAGTGTTGGTGCATCAGGACTTGGATGGGAAGTTACATGCAATGGAATGGAAGTAACACAGCTTACTTATATACAGCAAGTTGGAGGGATTGACTGCAAGATGATTCCTGGTGAGGTGGCATATGGGTTGGAACGTTTAGCAATGTGCATACAAGGTGTAGATAATGTTTACGATATAATTTGGAACGATAACGGTGTAACTTACGGAGATATTTTTAAACAAAGAGAATATGAATTTTCTTATCTAGCGTTAGATTATTATGATACTAAAGTGGTACAGCAGCAATTCGAAGATACGGAAAAATTGTGTAAGTTCCTTATTGAAAAGGAGCTACCAATGGCAGCTTATGACCAATGTATTAAAACTAGTCACCTACTTAATCTGCTTGATGCAAGAGGTGTGCTTGGTGTGAATGAACGTACAGCTTATATTGGTAAAGTTAGAGAGCTAACAAAAAAATGTTGTGAATTGTACATGAGTAAATAGCGTATGTCGTTGCAGTTGTTATTTGAGTGCCTTTCAGAAGAAATACCCCCGAGAATGCAGAATTCAGCTACAGTTCAAGTTAAGAGCTGTATTGCCAATGTTTTTAACAAAAATAATGTAAAATTTACATCAATGGAGGTTTTTATAACGGCACGTCGCATTACCCTATTAGTCGACAACATAAATGCTTTGGAGCTAAAGGATTCCAATAACGAAGTTAAGGGACCAAACATTAACGCACCAAAAAGTGCTATCGAAGGTTTTTTAAGAAAATATCAGAAAAATGAAGAAGATTTGCTCGTTCGAAAAGTAAATAATGAGGATTTTTACTTCATTAAAAGAGAAAGCTGCTCATTTAACATTCAAGAGTTTCTTAAAAATCAACTAGGAGAAATATTAAAAAATTTCTCTTGGCCAAAAAGTATGAGATGGGGCAAAGGAAAAGAAAGGTGGGTTAGGCCAATTAAAAACATTTTATGCATTTTAAATGATGAAATAATACCTGTATCTTTTGCAGGGATTACAGCATCTAACACAACATATGGCCATCGATTTCTCTCAAGTGGTACGGCGCTTACTGTTAAAACACCTAAAGACTATTTTGAATTGCTAGAAAAAAACAGTGTAATTCTCCAAATGGACAAAAGAAAGCAATTTATACTAGATCAGATTAATAAATTCACAAAAGAGCAGAATTTACAACTTGAGAAAAATGATTATTTACTAAATGAATTGACAGGGCTTATAGAGTGGCCAATCGTACTGTTTGGTGAAGTGAATCAAGAAAAGTCATTTGGATTACCGAAGGAAGTAATACTTAGTATAGTTAATACACAACAAAAATACCTTGCTTTAAGTAATGGAAAGAGAATTTCACACTTTGTCACTGTTGTCAACGTCAACAATGGTGAAGTTGTTAAAGGACACGAAAGAATATTAGAAGCACGTCTTGCTGATGCCCAATTTTTAATATCTCAAGATAAAAAGGAAAATCTAGATTATTATGTCAAAAGATTAGGTTCAATATTATTTCAT
The DNA here is from genome assembly GCF_964026815.1 of Wolbachia endosymbiont (group A) of Andrena fulva. Lineage (NCBI taxonomy): Bacteria > Pseudomonadati > Pseudomonadota > Alphaproteobacteria > Rickettsiales > Anaplasmataceae > Wolbachia > Wolbachia endosymbiont (group A) of Andrena fulva. The sequence goes on along the minus strand of NZ_OZ034701.1, from coordinate 410,894 downwards.
GCTTCACTTGGCAGCGTGGGGGAAAAGGTGAAGCGTATTACGGCTTTGTCAAAGTATATAGCTATATTTATTCCACATGCTTCGCTGATAAAAGTTGAACGTGCTGCATATTTGGCAAAAGCTGATTTGGCAACATCGATAGTAAGAGAGTTTCCAGAATTACAAGGAGTAATGGGTGGATATTATGCTTCTTATTTTCAAGAAGATAGAGAAATAGTGGAAGCTATAACTGAGCATTATAAGCCAATCGGGCCAGAGCAGGAGTGTCCTAAATCTCCTTCTGCAATTGCTGTGTCAATTGCAGACAAAGTGGATAGCTTAGTTGGTTTAATTGCAGCAGGTGAGAAAATCTCTGGTTCGTATGATCAATTTGGTTTGCGGAGAATGACAATTGGTATAATTAGGACAATACTTGAAAATAATTTGCATGTTCCAATTAGGCTAATGATAGACAAGTCAGTATCTTTATATTCAAGGCTTCTATTTAATAAAAATACAGCGTCAGTTGATAAGCCGAATAGAAAACAAATTTCAGAACTAGTATTTAGATTTTGCTTAGAAAGATTCAAGGTTATTTTAAAAAATAGAGATATAAGGCAAGATGTTGTAGATTCAATACTATATAAAATCGATATTAATGATCTGCTGACAGCAGAAAAGCAAACTGTTATATTGGATCGTTATCTTAGTACTCCAGAAGGTGAACAAATTCTAAGCACTTACAAAAGAGTCAGTAACATGATGAGCAAAGCAAGGAAAAGTGATGGCACTACTTATAGTGCATCTTACGGTAAGAGGTTTTTGATTGAAAGTGAAGAAATTGCGCTATCAAATTGTGCTATAACTGCTTGTAAAAACATAAAACAAGCGATAAAAAATAACCACTTTAATGTAGCACTTGATGAACTTGCTGGTTTTGCTCCGTTTATCAATCAGTTTATGGACAGTATAAAGATTAACTGTGATTCTGATAAGCTGAGAAGAAACAGATTATCTTTGCTTGAAAATGTAGTTTCCATCTTTCATTTAGTAGCAGATTTTAACCTCATACAGGTTAAGCAATGGATAAATGCTCAGGCAATATAAAGAACAAATCAAATCATCTCCACAGTCCTGTGGCGTGTATAAGATGGTCGGAGATAAGAATAAAGTTTTATATGTTGGAAAAGCAAAAAACTTAAAGTCGAGATTATCCGACTACCTTCAATTCGAAAACCTTTCTGAACGAATTAGAGTTATGCTCTTACAGGTTATTAAGGTTGAAATATTCATCACTGAGAATGAAATCGAAGCACTGCTTCTTGAAGCACAGCTAATAAAATCATTGAAACCACTTTATAATATTGTGCTCAAGGATGGAAAATTTTATCCTTATATAACAATTTCCAAGCACGATTATCCAAGAATAGCAAAATATAGAGGCAAATTTAAGAAAAATGAGTTTCATTATTATGGTCCCTTTACATCTGCCGCTGCTGTTAAGCAAACTATATTGTCATTGCAAAAAGCTTTTCTCCTAAGAGTATGTTCAGATCAATACTTTTCCTCAACAAAAAGACCATGTATTGAATATCAAATTAAGCGCTGCTCAGCACCATGCATAAACAAAATCACAAAAGACGACTACTGCCAATCAGTAAAACAGGCACGAAATACATTGCTTGGAAGAAATAAGGAAGTGAAAGAACAGTTACTTTTCACAATGAGAAAGTGCAGCAGTGAAGAAAACTATGAGCTTGCTGCTATATATAGAGATCGGGTAAAGTTTCTTGAGCAAATTCAAATACAGCACACGGATTTTTCTTTTGAAAAAGATGCAGATTTCTTCAGTATTGTACGTGAAGAGGATCTAGCATGTATTAGTGTGTTATCGTTCAGAAATAAAGACAACTACGGCAGCACTCCTTACTTTGCCGAGAACTGTGGTGATCACTCAAATGATGAAATTTTATCCACCTTTTTGGTCAATTTTTATAATTCAGCTAACATACCTCCAATACAAATTTACGTTCCAGATTCTATTGTGGATAAGGAAATTATAGAACAAGCACTATATAAGGTTGCTCAAAAGCCAGTAAAAGTTCTGCATGCAAAGAATAAAAAAGAGCGTGATTTATTGAAATTTGTTTATGATAACTCTCAGCATAGCTTAGAGCAGAAGCTTATCGATTATAGAAATAACCTAGAAAAGCTTGAAGAGCTTAGCAAAATCTTCTTGTTACCAAACATTCCAAAGCGTATTGAGGTTTATGACAATAGCCATATATTTGGAAACCAACAAATTGGTGTAATGGTTGTTGCAGGGCAGGAGGGTTTTTTAAAAAGTGAGTACAGAAAATTTACTATAAAGGAAAAATTTTCAGGCGATGACTATAAAATGATGAGGGAAGTGCTAACCAGACGTTTCTCCGGCAATATAAAAGGCATAATACCTGATTTTTTACTGATTGATGGTGGACCAGGACATGTTTCCATAGTACAGAATGTACTGGAAGTATTGAATATAAACGTTCCTTTTGCTTGTATGGCAAAAGGTCCTGATCGTAACGCAGGAAATGAAAGATTTTATATGCTGGGCAGGGAAGAATTCAGTCTGGCAAATGACAGCAAAGTCATGCTTTACTTACAATCGCTGCGTAATGAAGCCCACCGTTTTGCGATAACTTCACATAGAAAAAAACGCGATAAACAGTTTATAGTTTCACAATTAAGCAAAATACCCGGCATTGGCAACAAAAGAAAAAAAGCGTTGATGTCTTATTTTGGTTCAGTGAAAAATATAAGCAAAGCTTCTCTGGCTGAAATTCAAAACGTACCTGGAATTAGTAAAGGTTTAGCAGAAGTCATTCTTAAATACGTGAATTATAAGAGAGGAGTACTGGAATGACACAAAACCCGTTTTATTATTAGGGAATTTATATCTTAAAACCGCAAAAAAAGGTGTGCGTATTTGTGAAAAAAAATCTCCATAAAATTTGTGAAGCAATGTGGTGGGACTAGTGCGATTCGAACGCACGACCTTCGGATTAGGAGTCCAACGCTCTATCCTGCTGAGCTATAGTCCCGTGTTTCCTACCATTCATGTAAAGTTATAGCAAAAAATCCTTTCTTTTCTAGATTTCTTGCATAACCAATTTATGACGACAAAAAACATTTCTGTACTTCTTGAGTATAATGCTATTATATTTAATAACATGGTTTAAGTAAGATTAATGCTAGTTAACAATATTGGTTATTTCTATAACAATCAAAACGACTTTGCTTTAAGCAATATAAACATTAAAGTAAAGAAAGGAAATGTTGCATGTTTATTGGGGCATTCTGGCTGTGGCAAGTCAACAATTTTGAAATTAATTGCGGGGATAGAAAATCCAAAATCTGGAACTATTTTTATAAATGATAGGTTAGTTGCAAGTAATAAGGCATCAGTCGCTATAGAGCATAGAAATATCGGATTGATTTTTCAGCATTCTGCATTATTTCCTCATAAAACAGTAGTAGAAAATATAACCTTTGCTATCCGCAGCTCTTCCAAGAGAGAAAAGCACCTAATTGCATTGGAAATCTTGAAGTTACTCAATATAGAAAAATATGAAAATATGTACCCTAACGCCTTATCTGGAGGACAGCAACAATTAGTTGCAATAGCAAGAGTGATGGCACAAAACCCTGATGTTGTGTTGTTAGATGAACCATTTTCTAATTTAGATATACTGCTCAAGTGCCGAATAAGACAACATATATTGTCCCTTTTCAGAAGTAAAAATATCCCTGTGCTAATGGTAACTCATGACCCGCAAGAAGCATTGAAAGTTGCAGATTTTATCTACGTAATGAAAAATGGTAAAATTATTCAATCAGGAGTTTCTAGCGATATATACCATAAGCCTAAAGATGATACGCTAGCAAAGTTTTTTTAGTGAGCTCTCTTCTACTCTACAGTTAAGCGAAAAGTTTCCACTTATTCGCTGCAAGAAAATAATCTAGTTTGGGATTGTTATAAAATAATTAAAAAACCTTGATTTATAATTAAATAAAGGTGATATAATCTATGTGTTACTTGACTTCAGTCAAGTTTTAATATTTAAAGGTCAATATTTTAAATGGAGGTGAAAATGAGTTTAGGACCATGGCAATTGTTTCTAGTCTTAATAATAATTTTAGTTCTGTTTGGTGCAGGCAGATTACCGCAAGTTATGGGTGATTTAGGAAAAGGCATCAAAAACCTTAAACAGGAGCTTAAGGACTCAGAAAAATTATCGTCTAATGAACCAGATCGTTAGCGTCCTCATACTTCGTGACATGCACCTTAGTGCATGTCATCTGTTTAAAAACTTAGTCAGGTTAAAGAATGAAAGAGATGAAGTGTTGGTATGAAATAAATAACAAATATTGAAATACAGCAACAACTATGTTAGCTTAAGAGGAATATTTTATTAAAGGATAATTGTGCAAAAAAGTGAGAAACTAACTAAAGATAAAAAACTAGCTTCTGATATTCTAAAAGAGGTTGCAGATACCAATAACAATGATAGCAATAAAGTAACTTTGTTTGACATTAAAACAGCTTTGCATGAGCGCGGTTTTGGTATTTTAATAATCATCTTCTCCTTGCCGCTATCGGTGCCTATACCGGTTCCACCTGGTTATACAACTATTCTTTCTATACCTTTAATCTTATTCTCACTGCAGCTTCTATTTGGATTTGATTCTCCTTGGATGCCCAGTTGGCTAGAAAGAAGATCTTTTCAGCGTTCAACACTAGCTCTTGTGGTAGAGAAAACTTCCCCTGTATTAGAAAAAATAGAAAAATTCATGAAGCCAAGACTGTCTTTCATTTTCTATGGGCCTGGTGAGAAGATTCTGGCTTTTATGATGTTGCTTTGTGCAATAATAATAGCTCTTCCATTACCTTTTACTCACTTCCTTCCTGCAATTGGCACAACTCTTATTTCACTTAGCATTATGAGTAAAGACGGGTTTCTATCCATATTGGGAGTTTTAGTATCATTGTGCGCGTTGTTGCTTACTCTTGTTGTAATAGTCAAAGGACCACAACTTATAACCGGAGCACTTTCTCTTCTTAAAAGCTTTACAACACTTTAACAAAAGAACGAATTACTAGCGCAAAATGAATAATGCATATTGAAATAAAACAATAATTGTGTTAAGAATTATTTTTATCAAAGGTTTTTCGTGTCAAAAAATGATAAGTTGACTAAAAGTGATAAATTAGCTTCTGATATTCTAAAAGAAGTTGCAGATACCAATAACAATGATAGCGATAAAGTAACTTTGTTTGACATTAAAACAGCTTTGCATGAGCGTGGTTTTGGTATTTTAATAATCATCTTCTCCTTGCCGCTATCGGTGCCTATACCGGTTCCACCTGGTTATACAACTATTCTTTCTATACCTTTAATCTTATTCTCACTGCAGCTTCTATTTGGATTTGATTCTCCTTGGATGCCGCATTGGTTGGAAAGAAGGTCTTTTCAGCGTTCAACACTAGCTTTTGTGGTAGAGAAAACTTCTCCAGCATTAAAAAAAATAGAAAAGTTCATGAAACCAAGAATGTCTTTTATTTTCTATGGGCCCGGTGAAAAGATTTTAGCTTTTGTAATGTTGCTTTCTGCATTATCGATAGCTCTTCCATTGCCTCTTACTAACTTCATTCCTGCAATTGGTACGACTCTTATTTCGCTTGGCATTATGAGTAAAGATGGGTTTCTATCCATATTGGGAGTTTTAATATCATTGTGTGGGCTATTGCTTACTCTTGTTGTAGTAGTCAAAGGGCCACAACTTATCATTGGGGCATTTTCTTTTCTCAAAAGCTTCGTATATGGTTAGGCTTTACAACACCTTAACAAAAAAAAAGGAGCTTTTTACACCTATCGATAAAGATCATGTGAAAATGTATGTTTGCGGACCAACAGTATATGACACAGCACATATAGGCAATGCACGGTCTGTTGTTGTGTATGATGTGTTATTTCAGCTACTTAAGTTTTGTTATGGCAAAGTTACCTATGTGCGTAACATAACCGACATTGATGATAAGATAATTAATGCAGCAAGTGAAAAAAATAGCAACATAGAAAGTATAACCACATATTACATTAAAGCTTTTCATGATGATATGGAAAGCATAAATTGTAAAAAACCAACATACGAACCAAAAGCAACGGAAAACGTAGATTATATTATAAAATTAATTGAACATTTGCTGCAATCAGGCCACGCTTATGAATCTGACAAACACGTGTATTTTAATATAGAATCTTACCATGAATATGGTGCTTTATCAGGAAAAAAAACTGATGAATTGGTTCCAGGTAGCAGAGTTGAAGTTAATGAAAATAAAAAGCACCCGGGAGATTTTGTGCTGTGGAAGCCTGCAAGTGATATTGACTACAAACTTTCAAGTTATTGGGATAGCCCATGGGGAGAGGGCAGGCCTGGATGGCATATAGAATGCTCAGCAATGTCATATGCTTACCTTGGCAAAGATTTTGATATTCATGGTGGCGGCATAGATTTACAATTTCCTCACCATGAAAATGAAATTGCACAGAGTAAGTCTGCATTTGCTGGATCAATGTTTGCAAAATACTGGATACATAACGGCTTTCTTACAGTAAATGAAGAAAAAATGAGCAAGTCCTTATTTAATATAGTCAAAGTAAGAGATTTGCTAGATAGTGGAATAAAGGGTGAAGTAATACGCTATGCACTGCTCAAAACTCACTACAGAAAACCACTTGATTGGACAGAAAACGTTATTTCTGATGCACAGGAAACCTTAAATAAATTTTATCGATTATCACGTGGTTTAGATACAACGAATATTGATGAAAGTAACGCAGAGATTTCTAAAGATTTTATAGACGCTTTAAAAAACGACTTAAACATCCCTGAAGCTCTAGCTATATTACATGAAATGGCTGCAAAAATCAACAAAATGAGTAATGAAAGTGAAAAGCTTAAATTAACTAAGAGTTTTGTTAAGAGTGCCAGATTTATTGGTCTTCTTGAGTCAAGTTATCAAGAGTGGTTTGCTGTGGATGTAAATCATCAAGAAATAGAAAGGTTGATAGACTTAAGAAAAATTGCAAAAAAAAATAAAAATTACGATACTGCAGACAAAATAAGGGATCAGTTGAAACAAAAGGGGATTACAATTTCTGACAATGAAGATGGTACAACAACTTGGTAAACTTATATGGAAGATTACTTTCTGCTGTTTAAAGACAGCCTATTATCATCGTTAATCTTGCCTATACACCAAGGCTTTATGTTTGAAGCTATGCTGTACTTTAGATCACATCACAATCTACTACTTATGTTATTTTTTGGAGTACTAGGATCAAGCCTTGGTGGAACAGTTAATTGGTACTTAGGTAGAATAACAATCTTAATGCGAGAATTATACCACAAACTAGAAAACAAACGTACAACGCCAAAAGCCACAAAAAATTTGCTAATTTTTGCAACTTTATTACTTTCGTGGGTGCCAGCACTTGGAAGTGTGATTCAAATTTTATCAGGTTATTTTAAGTTAAACCTTTATATCCTTACCCCTTTAATCATTCTATCTAATTTCTTCTATTTGTTATATCTAATACTTACTTTTGGAGTATAACAGCTATAGTACTACAGCTATTAAAGCCCACTTCTGTCATCCTATGCCCTGATAGAAGCGGAGCTATAAATTAAATGCAAAATTTCAATAGTTATAAGGATGCACCATGAGCTAAAAGCAATTCCACAAGGTCCCATGATTGAAATCAGTGGCATAATGTAATGCTGTTCTTCCTTCATTATTTTTAGTGTTAACGTCTGCGTTGTGTTTTAGTAGCACTCTAGCCGTGTCAAAATTTCTCATAATAGTAGCAAGGTGTAGTGAAGTGTTGCCACCATTATTCTTAGCATTAACATCGACACCTTTTTCGATGAGATGTTCTGTTATATCATAGCCTTTACACAAAGCAGAGAGGTACAATGGAGTGAAACCACGTTCATCCTTAGCATTAACATCAGCACCTTTATTGATTAGATACTCTACTATTCTCAAGTTTTGTCCAAGAACGGCAGAGTGTAGTAGTGTTCTGTCACCAGAATTAATGTCAGCACCCTTACTGATAAGATACTTCAATATATCTAATTTCCCACCACAAGCAGCTGAATGTAACGGAGTAATACAATCTTTATTCTTAGCGTTAACAATACAATTTAATCTACCTAAGTGCGCGTCTTCTATACGTGTTAGTATACGCTTCATACGCGTCAAGTTAAGGAAATAAAGGTATGAAAGAGATAGAATAATAAGGTATAAGTTCTCCCAGATATACTTTTAGTGAGAGAACCAATGAATAAAATAACTTGCTTATCAAAAAAGCTCAAAGAATTTTTTAATGAAAAAGCAGAGAAAATCTCAATTACAACAAGGTTTATAAAAAGAAAGAGAAAGCTAAAAGGTTCATCATTCGTAAAAGCCATGGTCTTGGGTAATATAGGAGTTGATAATTGTAGCGTAGAAACAATGTGTCAATTACTAAACGAGGACTCGATAGATATAACAAAACAAGGTTTGGATTTTAGATTTACTGAAGAAGCAGTGGAATTTATGAAAAGGATGTATAATGAATCTGTGGTTCTCTTTAAAAATATCTTGCAAGTTGATTGCAAAATCTTACAGCAATTTAATAGTGTTAAATTATTGGACAGTAGCTATATTACTCTACCTAACAGTATGGAAGAGATGTATAAAGGTTATGGTACTAGCTACAGTGGCTATGAAAGCAATACTAAGTCTGGAATAAAGTTACAATTAGTTTTCGATTACATGAATCAGATAATAGACCAACTTAATTTAACGGAGGGAATAAGATCAGACCAGGGATATAGGAAACATTTAAGTAATATATCAAGCAATGATTTGCTAATATCTGATCTCGGTTATTTTGTGCCAAGTTCTTTTAAACAAATCAATGAAATAGGAGCTTATTTCATAAGTCGTTATAAATCCGATACCAACGTATATGATGTAGAAACAAATCAAAAAATGGAGTTATTAGAATGTTTAGAGGATAAGTTATTTTTAGAAAACGAGGTATTGTTAGGAAAAGAAGCAAAAATTAGAGTAAGAATTATATGTCAGAAACTAACTGAAGAACAGTCTATAGCCAGAAGAAGGAAAGCTAATAGATTAGCAAGATCGCAGGGATATACATCCTCTAAAAGAAATCAAAAATTGTTGAACTGGTCAATATTTATAACTAATGTTCCAGAAAATAAAATTAGTGCTGAGCAAGTATTAACGATTTACAGAGTAAGGTGGCAAATTGAGTTATTATTTAAATTGTATAAAAGCCATATCAGACTTGATAAGCTAAAAGGAAAGCCATGCAGAGTATTATGTGAACTATATGCTAAATTGTGCGCAATTCTTATATTTCACGGCATAGTTGGTTGCACAGAAGTGAAAAAGAATACAGAACTTAGCTTAACAAAGGCATTTATTGAGCTAAAAAGACGGGTTAGAGAGTTATTTTTAGTATTAACCAAGATTAATAGTTTAAAAGTATTTCTTAAAAAACTCACTATAACTTGGTCGCGATTTTCATTAAAAGACAAACGTAGAAGGGCTAGAGTATCCACTTTAACCTCTCTAAATTTGCTCACAATCTCTTAACTTGACGCGTATGATACGCTTAACTGCCTCATAATCACCACTTTTAGCAAGCGAATGTAATGGCGTACATTTTTGTATACCATAAGTAAAATTAAAATAAAAATTATCAATCAACTCATCGTACTTACTTGCATATCCCCAAACAGATGCAACAATAGAATCATCGAATATGTAATCAGCGTTTATCAATTTTATAGTCTTCCTTAAGACCTCTTCCTCCCGACCTTCTTTTTTTAATTTTAATTCAGTCACTTTTTGCACTAGTCTATGAATGTTTGCTACTCCTCCTTCTAAGTCAATCATTGAATATCTATTGAGTAACTTAACAGCCTCCCACATCCTCTTTTCACTGTTCACTAATAACTTTAAAAAGATTTCCTCTATTTGTAACTTTAATTCCGCTGGTATGTAAACGCTTGCCTCTTTTTCTTTTAAGTCAATCACCGGATATTCACTGAGTAATCCAAAAATGTTACACAGCTTTGCTTTATCATATATTAACTTTAAAAAGATCTCTTTTACACGGATTCTATCAGGGGCAAGATAAACCATTACTTCCAGAATATCCAATGCTTCAGGACCACATTCTTTTTGTTTTATAGCATCAATTGTAACATTCCACGTTGTTAAAATTGTTTTAGTATAACGAACTCTTTTACTATACTCTCCTTCATTCTCCTCTTCCTCATCATACAACCATTTTTTTAATAGGCTTTCTGTTTCTTCAAACAATTTCTCTGCTTGTTGCTTATATTTCTTCAAGTAATCGCTTATTTCAAATTTTTCGTAAGGTGCTAACTCCTCGTTTTTGTTGTAAATATATACAACCGCTTGTCCTAAAGCCAACGGAAGATACTGTAATTCTTCTGTCAGTTCCCTTATTTTTTCATCCTGTAAATTGTCTTTTATGTCCAAAGCCTTTTTAACAAATTCCCAAGCTTCAGTTTCATCGAGTACACCTAACCTTATTACTTCTATTCTTCCTTCCTCATATTCTACTCCTTCTACTTCCCATTTTGTGTCATGAGAAGTAATTAAAACATAAGGTTTTTTACAGTCAGGAAAAGATAGTGGTAAAAATTTATTGACGTCTCTATATCCTTTGGCATTGTCAAAAATAAAAAGACTTTCTACGTTCCTAAAATACCTATATACGTCTTTAATGGTAGACTTGATTCCTTCCTCTGTAATAGAAATTTTTGAACCTTCAGTTAACCTTTTTTTTAACTCCTCAGCTAATCCCCTAAATGACCCTTCAAGATCCTTTTGTGTCTCAGCATTTATCCATATAACATTGCCATCATAATCTTTTCTATATTCATAAGCGTATTTCCTAGCTAACTCACTCTTACCTATTCCCCCAAGACCGCTAATGACAACTATTTGTGATACTTCCGCTTGCTCATTTGTAGTTTTGTGCAACTCTTTGTATATCTTTTGTAATTCACTCCTTCTACCAGTAAACGTTTTAACTGGATACTTCATATTAAACCAAATAGGTTCTTTACGTGCTTGCTGATTATTTAATACTTCTCCTATCTCATCAACCTTTCCTTCTATTCTCTCTACTCCTTGTCTTATCTCACTTACAGTACTGGCCCATAGCTCCACTTTTTGGAAAAATTCTTTTCCTTCTTCTGGTGTGAGAAAACGCCCTCTTTTATCCTTCATCCAATTTGATATCATTGTGGAAAGGGCATTGAGAACGGAGTCATTATCACCAAAGTATTTGAACCTTCTGGCCAAGTCATCATTTATCTCATTTCTGATTAACTTTTCTAGCTCAACATCACTAGGCAAATTCACTACAAACACTAGCTCATTTAAAAAGCCTTTTATTTCTTCATCGCTTACTTCCCTATCTTCAGCACTCATCCTTTGCTTTAAGTATTGAGCAATATTATTACGTAAGTCTCTAAGCTTATATTTTGCACTATCGCCTATATTCAGAAACTCATCCTGTGTTTCTATTTTTTCGACTGTAATTCCCTTGCTTGCTAGACTTTCATAGTCAAAATCAACATTTATAACAATAAAAAAATCCTTTATTTTATCCTTGAATTCTTCATTACCTTGAATTTCTAAAAAGGCAGCAAAATGTTTTACTAAGTTAAGTTCACCACTTTTTGTCAATAAGTCGCCTACACAGATCTTCTTGCTGCCATCTTGTTTATGTTTAACTTGTATAAGCATACATACTGTTGTCCCATTTTGCTCATACCGGAAAACAATATCGTCAAAACCTGCAGCCGAACTCATTTCCGTGGCTAAGCGGAAAAAGTACTTTCTATTCACTGCACGTCTAAAAAACAGCATTAGCCACAATTTTTGATAGTCAATACCATGAATAAAGTTTTTCGCCCCTCCAGTAGGATAAGTTTCAGGCATCCTCAACCTCACATAATTTTAAAGATGGTGCCGACAAATGGTAAAAAAATAATAAAATTATATGTCATGAGATTAAAGATATCGTAGTGTAAATCTGAGAATATCTACGAGATGTGCTGTTATGTAAATAAAAAAATGTGACTAATTACTTAATCTTTCACTCAAAATTGAATTCACAACATCAGGGCTGGCTTTTCCCTTGGTGAGTTTCATGACTTCGCCGACAAAGAATCCGTATAACTTTGTTTTACCGCTTTTGTATTCTTGAACCCTATCTTGGTTGTTATTGATGATTTTGTCGATAACTTCTGCTATTTGACCTTTATCTGTGATCTGTTTTAGGTCTTGCTCTTCTATAGTTAGAGATGCAGGTTTGCCAGTTTCAAACATACTATCGAATACCTGTTTGCCAAGTTTAGCAGAGATCGTTCCATCAACGATAAAATCTAAGAGCTCGGACAAGGCATTGGCTTTGATTGGGGAGCTTACAATATCAATACCTGCTTTATTTAAACGACCAAAAAGCTCTACGGTTAACCAGGTGACCGCAAGCTTTGAATCATGTTTTTTTATCAATTCCTCAAAGTAATCAGCAATTGCCTTATCGGAAGTAATGACGTTTGCATCGTATTCGTTGATACCCAATTCCTCAATGTATCGCAGCTTTTTTTGATCTGGTAACTCGGGCAAAGATGATTTAATAGAATCGATTTTATCCTGGCTTACCTCAACTGGCAACAAGTCAGGCTCAGGGAAGTATCTATAGTCGCTTGCATCCTCTTTGTTTCGCATCACTTTTGTTTTTCCCGAAGCAACATCAAACAATAAAGTATCTTGACTTATTTCTTCCCCACTTTCTATAATTTCAATTTGTCTTTGTATTTCATAGTCTATAGCTTGCACAATATAACGTATCGAGTTCAGATTTTTTATCTCACAACGAGTGCCAAATGTGCTACTGCCTTTTAGGCGGACAGAAACGTTTGCATCACAACGAAGTGATCCCTTTTCCATATCACCATCACACGAACCAATGTAACGCAAAATCTGCCTCAATTTTTTCATGCATTCTGCAGCTTCCGCAGATGAACGGAGATCTGGTTCTGAAACAATTTCCATTAAAGCAACCCCTGCACGATTTAAATCCACATAAGTTTTGCTTTCCTCATGAACGCTCTTTCCTGCATCTTGCTCTAAATGAATTCTCGCAATTCTTATTTCTTTTTCATTATCGTTGATAAATACTCTACCATTTTTAACTATTGGCTCAAAAAACTGAGTTATCTGGTAACCTTGCGGTAAATCAGGATAAAAATAATTTTTCCGATCAAAGTAAGAACACTTATTAATTTCTGCAGAAAGTGCAAGACCGGTGCGTATTGCTTGCTCTATGCAGTAATAATTTAGTATTGGCAGCGTACCTGGCATTGCCGCATCAACTAGAGAAACTTGAGTGTTATGCTCAGCACCAAACTCCGTTGATGAGCTAGAAAATAGCTTCGTATTAGAAGAAACTTGAGCGTGCACCTCAAGCCCAATTACCGCTTCCCAATCCTCTTTTGTCATGTATTTTATTTAGATGATAATCTTAATATTCTGCAAAATTAACACAAAAAGTCAAAACAAAACTCATGTTAGCTAAGTGGTATGCAACCCGTAGAAACAGGACGAAAAATTAAACGAAAAACTTACTTGACAAACTCCGCCAGCCCCCTTATCATGAAACTGAAGCTATTTATTTATCTTCTCTGTACAGATTAAATGACAAAAAAACTCACGTATCTGGCGTCTCATGTTTAATTTTTTGCACTATGTGCACCTTATGTCTTTATAAAACTTCTACCTACATAAGCTGAAACGCGCTTATAAAGCGTTTAAAACATAAAAAAACGCCAACTTAAAAAATGGATAGTGAATAACTAGCTACCCTAGGGTTTCTTTTGCCTTTTTTTCTGTTTAGTAAATTTCTTAACGTTTATAATTTAGATTAGTTGCGGTTTAAAAGCAACTGAATCGCGGTTATTAAGTGTTTAGAATAAAAAAACGCCATACTTGAAAGTATAATGTAAGTAATTAGCCAACCACGGGGCTTCTTTTGCCTTTTTTTTCGTTTGGTAAATTTCTTAATGTTTGTAGCTAAACGATAACCGTCATCCCGCTACTTGTTAGCGGCCGAGATACCGCGAATGAATCGCGGTATGACGTAGGATTGCTGTCATTCCAGTGCCAAGCACTGGGATCCAGCCTTTATTATTTGGTTGAAATTAAGTCTTCTGGATCCCAGTGGGCTTTGTTGCATCGCTACTTATGAAAGGCTAACTATAGTTAGGATTATAAGCAACCTATTGAAAATCTTGTTTTTTTGCAATCAATCTGATCAAATTTAAGAATAGTAATTTGTTATTTATATTAATAAATTTAATTCTATTGAAAATAGCTAAAGCATTGAAATTCTTGAATTTTAGCCGGATTGGTAAATGGTAGTGAAATTTCTTTTACTCAAATTTAGGTATTCATTGACCGTTCTTGTTATAAATACCAGAATAATAAGCTACTGATATTCCCTATCTTTTTTATCTTTAATCCATCATAGCTAGCGATGCAACAAAGCCATCCCAGTGTCAGCTACTTGGATGACACCATTCTTTTTCCTGGATTCCAGTGTCTGGGCACTGGAATGACATCCTCCCTTGTGGAGATTGCTCTCAAATCACAATGTTCGTACAGCTATGCAAACACAAAGGTGTCATTCCAGCGCGTGACGCTGGAATCCAGTTGAGCTATTTCAACAAAAATACTGCATTTTGAGATGAACGTCTATTCTCACCAGACTTATTTACAAGTATAACAATTAAAGTCTGGATTCCAGTGTCAAGCACTGGAATGACATCATAGGGGCACTGCCCTTTTGGATGGAAACCAGTGTCAGCTACTTAGATGATACCTTTTTTCTACTTAGTTTGGGTTATGCAAGAAGTCTATTGCATTCCTGAGCAATTTGATTCATTATTCTTTTTGTAAAAAATTTTCTTAACTTTCTCTCCACTTTTTTGGTAAGGTCACTTTAAAGGAAGTCTAATAGATGCTACATAGAAATCCAGATGAGTTTCTAAAGTCTATTCCAAAAGATAAGCGCATAATGTGCCTTGACATGGGAGAAAAGCAAATAGGCATAGCATTTAGCGATAAAACACAGCTCATAGCCACAGCTCATAGCATATATCACAGAAAAAATATGAGCAAAGATTTAGGTTATCTGCATAGAATATTCAAAGAAAATGAATCTGGATCAATGGTAATAGGACTACCATTAAAAATGGACGAGCAAGAAACTAAATGGTGTAAAACTATAATCCAATTCGCAAATAAAATAATAAAAAAATATAAAGTAAATATATACTTACAAGACGAAAGCTTCTCAACATCTATCGCAACTCATACACTAAAAATTACTGGAATATCAATCACAAAATCGAAAAAAATAGATGATAAAATCTCCGCATGTATTATTTTGCAACGAACGTTAGACAAGATAAATACAATCAAATAGTTTTTCCAGATCTGGAAATCTTCAAACTGAATCCCATATAAAAGTTACTCAACAAAACAAGAACCTTTCGTATAAGCATGACAAATTGCTACAGCAAGAGCGTCAGCAGCATGGTGGCATTTTATACTCAAATTTTTAACTATTTGCTTCACCATAAATATAATCTGATCCTTATCAGCATGGCCATTTCCGGTAATGCTTTTTTTTACATAGTTTGCATCATATTCATTCATAGTTAGCTTTGTTATTTTTAACGCTAAAATTACAACCCCTCTTGCATATCCTAAAGTTAGTGAAGATTTAGGATTTTTATTAACAAAAATTTTCTCCACCGCAGCTTCATTCGGAGAGTATAGGGAAATTACTTTCTTTAATTGTTCAAAAATTGTATGTAGGCGTTCACCTGTACCCAATTTACCATCAGTTGATATGGTACCGCCGCCCAAAAATTCAATATTATTTTTTTCGTTCAGGCTGATAATGGCCCACCCAGTCTTGCTTATTCCTGGATCTAGACCTATTATTTTAACCACTTAATAAACGCTTAACCAATAGACAAACAAAAATAAAAATATCCAGACTACATCTACAAAGTGCCAATACCAGGAGGCAAACTCAAAGCACAAATGGTCCTGAAGTGTAAATTGGCCTTTCCGTGCTCTAAATAAACACACTGATAAAAATATTATTCCTATTATAACGTGTGCGCAGTGAAAACCGGTAATCATATAAAAATTGGATGTATAAATAAGCTTTTCTCCTGTTTCTTGTAGAGAAAAACTCGCTTCATGATACTCTATTGCTTGCACTATTATAAAAAAAACTCCAAGCAATATAGTTATGGACAGCATTTTAATCATGCTCTTTTTATCATTTTTAAGTAAAGAGTGATTTGCCCAAGTAATTGTTGTACCAGAAAGCAATAATATTAACGTATTCATGAACGGTAGTGACCACGGATCAGGTGGCAAAATTCCCTCAGGGGGCCATTCAACTTTTTTTGCAGGAGAAAACGCCTCAAATAAAAAAACTGGATCAAGCCAGGCTTTAAAGAATGAACAAAAGAACACTATAAAAAATACGACCTCCGAGAGAATAAATAAGTACATTGCAAATTTGAGTCCATGTTTTACAATGGCAGTGTGACATTTGTCATAAATGGCCTCCCTTATTACATCTCTCCACCAATAAAACAGCACCCCTGATACTGCGGAGATTCCCAGAACTAAACAAAACATTCCGAAAATTTGTTTATGAAGCGCGCCAACTAATCCAAGTGCAAGAATAAGAATTGCTGCTGATATAGCAATTGGCCAAGGGCTTGGGTCCACTAAATGAAAATCATGTTCCTTACTTTTCATACCATCTTAAAAATACATACTAAGAATACAAATTAGCTTAAAATTGTCAATATTTCTCAAAATCTTGATTGAATTTTGAAAAACTATATGCACCATTCAAAAAATCTAACACAAATTGTGCAGTTATTCTAAACAACTCAAGCATTCTGCTCTTTTCGTTTTCTCTTGCTCTGCTGCAATATCCATCAACAATATTTTCTAAAATAATGCATCCAGACTTTACTGAATCACTGTAACAAAAATTAAACCAATCCCTATATCTATTATTTTTCTTGAATCTATTTTTCATGCTATCAACGACAGTCTTGTATATAAACATGCAAGAATACAAAACCGTCATAGCCTCATAGGTATTACTATGCGAGATGGATAAAAGAAAATTAGTGAAATTAAAACACTCAAGAGATTTCTTTTCGCGACTTATACCGTACATAGTAAAGTAGTAGTCATATAGCATTCTATTAACAGTCACTACTCTTTGGGCTACTTCAGCAAGCGAGATAATACTACTATAATCTTCCATTTTGGATGCAGTAATTAAGGTGGTACGAATATAATCACCTAAGAACAACGTCTTTTGTTGAGCATAGAATTTGAAGTTCTCTATATTTAGGGTGTTATTCGCTAACTCAACATTAAAAGGATGCTCAATTATATCCTTTAAAAGATTTGACCCGTAACAGCTCCTAATTATGCCACTGAACACTGTAGTTACCGATAAAAGATCAAGTTAACGTAAATAATCCGCTGCTAATATTCTTTGCTAGATATATTAGAGTAATATGCCTCATCCCAAAACATTATTTCTAATTCCAGCCCTTTCTTAAAAAACTCATACATCCTCTTTTTTTCACAGTCACTAGCTTTTTTATATAGCTTATTTGTAATATCAGTAACCTCATCAATTACAGCATTTACTGTTTCGCTACTATAAATGTTGATCCACTCTTTGTATTTGTTATTTTTAACCCCTTTAGTTGTTATCTCATTTACCATATGGCGTATAACGATTTGGTATATGTTAAAGCAAGAATAAGATGCTACTAAAGCTTCATTAACAGAATTGTGATATGCGGCACTCATGAAAAAGTCAGTAAAGGCAGAACAAGCTCTTGACTTTTTGTGATCATCAGATAGATCACAATCTTCAAAATATTTTTTATACTGTTCTCGAACATAAAATGCTCCTTGTGCCAAATTGATTAAACTACTCATCATTTCAATATCATCAACTCTAGCTGCAACAATTAAAAAAGCACGAGCGCAATCTATACAATACAGAAAATCCTGCTGAAGGTAGAATTTGAATTTTTCATAATCTAATGTATTATTTATCAATTCAACATTAAAAGGGTGTTCTTTTATTTTATCAATAAGATCAGAAAACTCTTTTACAATTACGTTGTACAGTTCTCCTTCTATTTCGTTATACACTTTATAAGCCTCACAATAAAAATTGAATATAAAAATTATTACTAATGTGGTATAATTATTATGAAAAAGCGTGCTATGCTTTAACAATAAGCTAGTATATAAATATGGGGCTGTAAATCAAAAATTTTAGCAATCTAAAGAAATTTTACTATTACCTTCTATATTGAATTCTCTACAAAGATCAGCAGACAAGTTCATGCTTTCCCAAGAAAATCCACCGTCCCTTTCCGACTGTTTACCAAAATGTCCATAACAGGCTGTACGTTTATATATAGGATGATTAAGCGATAAATGCTTGATTATGCCTTTTGTTGATAAATCTATATTATTCTCGATAAACTTTTTAATTACTCTTTCCTCTACCTTATTCGCACCAAATGTATCAATATAGAATGAAGTAGGTTTTGATACACCAATTGCATAAGAAAGCTGCACAAGACAACGTTCAGCCAAACCTGCAAAGACAATATTTTTAGCAAGATATCTTGCCATATAAGCCGCAGATCTATCAACTTTGGTTGCATCTTTTCCGGAAAACGCTCCTCCACCGTGTGGAATATAACCTCCATAAGTATCAACCATAATTTTTCGTCCGGTTAATCCACAATCACTAACCGGTCCACCAATAACAAATCTACCAGTTGGATTGACTAAGAGATTTTCCTCAGGACACATCCATCCTTCAGGTAAAGATGAAACTATGTAAGGGTAAATTATTTCTTTTACTTTTGATTGATCCAAATCCTCAGGGTGCTGTATTGAGACAATAATACTTTCAGCACGTACCGGGAGGTTATTCTCATATGCCAAAGTGATTTGTGACTTTGCATCTGGACCAAGTTTTGCTTCTTTAACTGCGCTCATGATATTTTTCAGAATCGAGTGTGCATAAAAAATGGGTGCCGGCATAAGGTTTTCTGTCTCTGTTGTTGCATAGCCATACATTATGCCCTGATCTCCAGTACCTTGATCCAACCCTATTGCAATGTCATTTGATTGCTCATGCAGCAATATATTTACTTTCACTTTTCTCCAGTGGAACCCATCGTGCTTGTAACCAATATCTTTTATTGTATTCCGTACAATACTTTCAATCCTGCTATTTTTGATGTTAGGCCCAAACACTTCCCCAGCTATAATAACGTTATCTTTGGTGACTAAAGTCTCTATTGCAGCTCGCGCAAAAGGATCAGTAAAAAGGTACTCATCAAGTATTGCATCTGAAATTTGATCTGCTACTTTATCTGGATGACCAGCCGCCACTGATTCACTGGTTACTAAATTTTTATATAAACTCATGTTTTTGCTTATACAATATCAAAACCGCTATAGAAAACACAGTTAGTAACTACTAAATGGTGGGTCTGGGAAGAGTTGAACCTCCGACCTCACGCTTATCAGGCGTGCGCTCTAACCACCTGAGCTACAGACCCATGATTTATTCAAGCTGAAGCTTTCATATTATCTGTAGGCACGATATCAATAAAAGTCTTTTTATTTGCTGACCTTCTAAAGCTGACCCAGCCTTCTATTTTAGCAAAAATCGTATGATCTTTACCTATACCAACATTCTTCCCAGGATGGAATTTTGTGCCTCTTTGGCGCACAATTATGTTACCAGGAATAACCTTCCCATTCTTCTTTATTCCTAACCTACGACCCGCTGAATCTCTACCATTACAGGAACTACCACCTGATTTTTTAGTTGCCATATCTTACCTCTTACTTTTGAAGACTAATTTCATTTATACGAAGAACAGTTATATACTGCCTATGACCAGTTTTCCTACGGTAATTTTTTCTTCTTTTCTTCTTAAAGATTATAATTTTTTCCCCCCTGCACTGCTCCAACACTTCAGCTTTAACAGTAGCATTAGATGAATAAGATAAGCCATTATTTGAAATACAAATCACCTTATTGATTTCCACCTCTTTTTTTTCTTCAGCTTCTAACTTCTCTACCTTTATTATACTACCTTCTTTTACTAAATATTGCTTTCCACCAGTCTCAATTACTGCAAACATGATAAATATAAATTATTGTTATTAACTTTAATCGTAAACGATGTCATATACGCTGTCAATATAAATAAAAAGCATGACTTAACGTTCTTTTTGAGCTACTAAAATACTTCTATTTGTTTTCATCTTTTATCTACCTTTTCTCAGACAGTAGACTTCTTGCATAACCTAAGCAGAAAAAAGGCAAATAGTTATTATAGCTCTAAGTTTACCGACACCGTCATGCAAGTAGCCCCTTCTCCTGTCATCCGAGTAGCTGACACTGGTTTACCTTATGATGATGTCATGAAAGTAGCTGACACTGGAATCCAGCCTTTTCATCCAAGACGGCAGCGCCTCCTTCTTCTGTCATCCCAGTGCCCAGACACTGGGATCCAGGAAAGTTTGCTTGTGAGCAAGCAAACTAGCATAGAAAGTGGTTACAACATTTTCGATGAGATTATATGGAAAACTGGATCCCAGTGTCAAGCACTGGAATGACATCATAGGGGCTCGGGTGACAAAAAAAGGAGCACTGGAATGACACCTTCCTGCCCAATTCATGTTGCTATAAATATTAAGAAATTTACCAAGCGAAAAAAAAGGCAAAAGAAGCCCCGTGGTTATTGTCCGCTTTAAAATATTGGCGTTTTTTATGTTTTAAACGCTTGACAAGCGAAATTCAGCTGCTTTTAATTGCAACTAACCTACGCTGCAAATGTTTAAGAAATTTACTAAGCAGAAAAAAAGACAAAGGACCCCCGAGTTAGCTAGTCTTTTACTATCTCTGTCGAGTATTGGCATTTTTTGATGTCTTGTAACGCTTTATAAGCGCGTTCAGCTTATTTAGATAAAAATCTAGATGTAGATGAAGTTTTGTAAAGACATACAGTATCTATATACTGCAAAAAATTAAACATAAGACGCCGATACATTAAGTAATCCTTACCTTTTAATCTGCAGATTGGCGAAAGCAAATACAATAGCTTCACTGTTATGATAAGGGGGCTGGCGGAGTTTGTCAAGGAAGTTTTTTTGTTTCTATTCCCAATAAAAGTTTGTTATATGGTTGTGCAAGAAGTCTAATATTAAAAATGACACAACAACATAATTAAATTAGACTACTTTATTCTCTTAGTTACTTGCTTTTCTCTTGCTATTGCAAGGCTTTTTTCTGGTACATCCTCAACTATAACACTACCTGCTGCAATTACAGATTCATCATGAATATTAAGCGGCGCAATTAGTGAGCTATTGGCGCCAACAAAGCAATTGCTCCCTATATTCGTTTCATGTTTATTTTTCCCATCATAATTACAAACAATAGTGCCTGCTCCTATATTACTCTCCTGCCCTACTTTAGCATTTCCTATATAACTTAAGTGTTTTATTCTAGTGTTTTGACCAACTTCACTTGTTTTCACTTCCACAAAATTTCCTATTTTTGCCTTATTACCAATTGTTGTGTTTCCGCGTATTCTGGTAAATGGACCGACCTCAGCATTACTTTTAATTAAGCAATTTTCTAAATGCGAAAATGGCAGTATTTTCGCACCAGACTCTATTTTCACTCCAGTACCGAAAAAAACATATGGGTAAATAACTGAATCTCTGGCAATTTGCGTATCAAGAGAAAAGAAAACAGTCTCTGGTGCAACAAGCGTTACTCCGGAGTCGGTAAAAACTTTTCTTTTATTTTCTTGAAAGTAAAATTCAGCTTTTATAAGGTCATTTCTGTTATTTATTCCAGTTGCCTCTTCTCCACCGGTAATAACGTAACCGACATTTAAATTACTCTTCACTGCAATAGAAACTATATCAGTCAAATAATATTCATGAGTTGAGCGATTGCACTCTATTTTCTCCACCAATTCACGTAAATTCTTTGCACATGCCACCATTATTCCAGCATTGGCAAGAAATTCTTCATGATTATTTTTATCACTCTTTGCTTCTACGATTTCTCTTAAGGAACCATTCTCAATGATTAACCTACCATATTCTTTATTGCTTGCCCTAAAACCTAGGCAAACTAGAGTCTTGCCTTCTAAATAACTAACCATTTTAGTTATTGTGCTGCTTTTTATGAGCGGAGTATCTCCATACTGCACAACAACTATGTTCAAATCTGGCAATTCTTTCAGGTTTCTCATCGCAGTTTTGACTGCATCTCCCGTGCCGAGTGTTGATTCTTGTGTAATTAACTGTATATCCTCAAAGCACTTTAGTCTTTCAATTAAAGGCTGATCAACTACAACAGCAATATTTTCAGGATTTAACTGTTTTGCATTGTAAATGACATGCTGAAGCATGGAAAAATTGCCTATTTCGTGCAGAACCTTAGGCAAATCTGAATTCATCCGCCTGCCATGCCCGGCAGCAAGTATGATAAAAGTATGAGCTTTATTTATCACTTATCTTAAAGATGAAAAATGAAAACCATAATGATCAAGCCAACTGATTTTGTTATCGTAAAAGCTTCTTAGGTCGCTGATTTGATATTTTAGCATCGCAAGCCTTTCTATACCAATGCCAAACGCAAAACCGTTGTATTTAGTATGGTCTATTCCAACATTTTGAAAGACATTTGGATGCACCATACCACATCCAAGCACTTCTATCCATTTACTACCTTTATAACTTATGTCCACTTCCGCAGAGGGTTCAGTAAAAGGAAAAAAACTATTACGAAAGCGTATCTTCAGCCCTTTATCGCTAAAGAACTTATTAAGGAAGTGATGGATAGTAAATTTTAACTGGCCCATATTGACACTTTCATCGACATATAACCCTTCTATCTGGTGAAACATAGGAGTGTGAGTTGCATCAAAGTCATTTCTGTATACTCTACCTGCAGCTACTATTTTAATTGGGAACTTTTTTGTTTTTTCCATGGTTCTAATCTGTACAGATGAGGTGTGAGTGCGCAGTACCATTCTTTTATCATCTATTTTGTTCTTTAAGTAGAAGGTATCTTGCTCCTCTCGCGCAGGATGATGACTTGGAGTATTCAGTGCATCAAATACATGAAATTCATCTTCAATATCAGGGCCATCAACTGCTTTAAAACCCATATGTGCAAAAATAAGCTTTACTTCATTTATAACCTTACTGAGTGGATGGACCTTGCCCATTTTTTCTGGTCTAACGGGCAACGTGATATCAACCGCCTCGTTCTGCAATTTAAAGCTAACTTCTTCGGCTTTTAGTATATTTTCCTTATTCATTATAAGCTGATCTAGCTTATTACGTAAAACGTTGATAACTTCGCCTAAATCACGCTTTTTCTCTGCATTTTCTATCTTTTTTAAGTTATCAAAATACGCTCTAACTACACCCTTTTTTCCCAAATATAATAGTCTAACTTTTTCTAAATCTTGCAAAAAAGAAGCATTCTCAATTTCGGAAACTGCTTTATCTTCAAGTGAAAGTATGTCATCTAATAACTCTTTATTCATCTTAAAAACGCTGGCTTAAACTTTCATTATAGTGAAATTTTAAATATCATCAACAATTCGAAAAATTGCCCTATTCTGATTATTAATTTATTGACTGATTAATCTTTTTTATTTACCTTTGCGTTGATGAATTCACTGTATCAACTATGCACAACAGTAACACTGAAACTAAGAATAAGTATAAAATAGAGGATTTACCTAAGCTCTTTAAGGAAAAATCCAAAAACATAAGTAAAGCATTTTCTAGCGAAACAATTAAGATCAGTGCTATTCGCTCGAGAAGTATTGAAAGCAATATACAAAAATTTTCATTTGAGCTAACAGCAACAGATAAAGACACCTTTAATATAAGATTATTTCGAATAAACCCTTTAATTGATTTTTTCAAAATCTGTCTTCCTCAGGAAAAAAATTTTACAGTCAACATGAAAGTGCCGAAAGAAAGCAGTGAATTATATAATAACCACTGTAAAACTAACAGTTACAAAACTGTAGAAGAATTCATAAATAATGCTCCATCTCAAATTCTCTTACAAGGAGTAACAATAACACTACAAACAGATGTTAAAGACATTAACTTAGATAATTTGCACCAAATAGGGTCATTTTTAAATGAAAAGCTAAAACATGCAGAAAAAACTGAAAATGAGGAACGGAGTCAAGTTACACTACAAGTAAAAGAAGCAGAAAATAAAAACAGACAAGAACAGAGTGAAACTGAGCAAAAAAACGCACAAAATAGACAAATTGTACTATTTACAGGCTCGTTTGGCTTTAACGTAGCAAGCAAAGTAAATTGTAAAGCTCCAGTGGTTACTGCTGCAATAAAAGCTAATATACCAAAATATAGAATCTTCCTTCCCTTATCTAATTTTTTTAATGATGTAATAAGGTTATCCCTTTTAAGAACACCAAAACTTTCTATACAGAGCAACAATATACCATTTGGTGTCATTCCAGCGCTTGACGCTGGAATCCAGAAAAAAAAAGAAAAATGGACCCCAGTGTCAGCTACTTGGATGACAAGTAGTATAGGAAATCCAATACCTCAAGAAGCAGAACAGAATGTAGGTCAAACCACTTCGCACACAGAGTATTTTAAGGCTAACAGAAAAAAGAAGTCAAAAAAGCAGACCAAAGAACTATCAGAGAAAGAAAAACCATTAGCCATAAAACAAGCACAAAATGATGCTAGAGTAGCTATGATAGATAACCAAATTGAGCACAGGGGGAAAAAACTCGATAAAATATTTATTGAAGTGATGAGTGGATACAAAAATCAAGATCCAGAAACATTTTGCAATATTTTCAGCTCAGTATTTAATATTGTTTACTTTCAAGATAAACAATTACATGCAATATTAGAGCCAGGCGAAATATCAGAAGTATTACAGATACTCGAAAGGCCACAACCTCTTAGTAACTCACTTTTAGGTAAAGAATATTTACAAAAACAAGTATATAGAAAAAAAGAGCAATTGCTTAAATTAGTTTCAGGTGTTTATATACAACAACCTTCTCCACAACATGAAAATACTCCTCATAAATCTACAAACCCTTTACCAATTAAAGATCTTTCACCAGCAACAAATGAAGCTAAAACTCTACCACCTACTAACATTACACTCAAATCATCATTAAAAACTGTATTTTCCTCAAAAAAGGCTTATTTTTGTCTATTTATAATAGTAGCATCTGCATCAACACTTTGCTTATGGCATTTTCCATTAGGAGAAGTGTCAATGTTAAAAGGATTAGTGCCACCAGAAAAAAGAGAAAGTATTGGGCTAGCATTGAACATAGGGTTACCAATATTAACTGCATTATGTGTTCTGAGTTTAGCTTACTTTATATATTCTGAGTATTCTATAGAATCTGTTAAGCAAGTAAGTAAAAACGATCCCCTTTCTCGCGCCTATAGCTAGTGCAGACTCAGTTTTCCTGCGTCATACCGCGATTCATTCGCGGTATCTCTAGATCCCGCTAACACGTAGCGGGATGACGAATTTGTCGTTTTTTAAATTGTCGGTAAACCAGAATTACTTTAACTATAACAAAATAGAAATAAGTTGTTGTAAAAAATTTTTCATGGTAAAATTATTTATTTTCACCATATGTTTAAAGGAATTATCACGGATATCGGGACTATAACTGATACTACCACTCACTCCAACTCTGATCAAATTTTCCATATCAAGACACAAAATTTATCCTCTATAAATAAAGGAGATTCAATAGCTTGCTCTGGTGTGTGTTTAACTGTTGTTGATATAATGAGCGATACATTTACAGTCCAAGCATCTCAAGAAACTATGAAGGTTGCTAACTTAAATACGTGGAGAATAGGAAAAAAAATAAATCTCGAACAAGCAATGAGATTAAGCGATAAGATCGATGGCCACCTGGTTCAGGGTCATGTTGATGGGATAGTAAAATTTTTAACAATTAATCAAAATTTAGATTCTCATGAAATCAAACTATCGTGCCCACAAGAATTAATTAAATTTGTTGCAAAAAAAAGCTCCGTTACACTAGATGGGGTTTCCCTCACAGTGAATTCAGTTATTAATCAGGAATTTACAGTAAATATCACTCCCTATACATGGGAAAATACAACTTTTCAGTACAACAAAGTAAATGATTATTTGAATTTAGAAATTGACATGATCGCTAGGTATTTAGATCAATTGATGCAGCATAAATACAATTAATTTTACAACCTTGTTATTTACAACTATTATATCTTGAAAACCATATAGATATAAAACATGCTTTTCGATAGCCTAATTATCTTCATTGTTGTTCTATGCGTAATAATCTCGGTAACTAGAGGCTTTATAAAAGAGCTATGCGCACTAATGTTTCTATTTTTATCGGTCTTTCTGACAGCTAATCACTATGATTTTTTCGCTCCAAATTATAGTAAATATTTTGATTCTAAAGTTACACTAAACATACTTTCTACAATCTCTGTATTTATTATACTTAATCTTATATTCATGATAATAAATAACTGGCTAATGTACATATTATCACCCATAAGGTTGGGGTTTATCGATAGAGTTACTGGAATCTTTCTCGGAGTGCTTAAAGGAATATTGCTCTCTTATGTATTATTTTTTGCTGTGCACTTATATTGCTACACAGTATATGACAAAAAAGAGGGAGAGTATAAAATAGAAGCAGAAGACATATTGCCTAATTGGATAATAAATTCACACTCTTATCAGGCTTTATTTGTGACAGCAGAAGAAGTAATTGACATGTATGTACCAGAGTCGTTGATACTAAAAATAAAAGAGATCGGTGGAGAAATGGTTGATCAAGAAAAACCTAAAAACAATAAAAAAGAAGAGTAAATATTTATTTATAAATATTTTCATTGGGAGTATTCAAAAAGCCATATGTGTCAGGTTAAGAGCACAGAATTTTTTACTGGAAATATTAATTTTGTTTTAGCAATAAATCAACTTAAGGTCATAATATCTTGACATTTATTTAATTTTGCTATATAATAGCTATGTACATTTTGTGTACTATAGCAATAAAATTACCTTGTAATAGGTGTATTGGACCCGAGGGCAGTACTCGGCGCCTCCACCATGTTTTTTAATTATACGGGGGCGATTAAGGATCGACATGCATAGTAAAGATGGTAGCTTTGCTCGGTTAGACACCACCGCTAAGAGTTCATAATTTAAATGCAAACGATAATTTTGCTGCTGAAGAATATCGTGTTGCTGCTTAATTTAGCACAACCGGTTTATTACTAAAGCACGGTTTAGGGAACGCCGGGTAACAGAAGTTCCCCCAAAATTTACGTATGTGAAAGTTATATGGAGCAAACAGATTACAAAAAACTGCTTAATTCTGCTAAGTTTCAAGTTATCAAAAAGACTTTAGATGTTATATCAGGTAATGGTTTTATCCCTCACTTAGAAATATTATTTTTCACATATTTTAATGGTGTGACCATGCCAGATCGTTTGAAAAAGTCATACCCTACTCAAATGCTTATTATATTACAGCATCAATTCTATGATTTAAAAGTTTCTGAGGATAAATTTAGCGTCAGTTTGAGTTTTCAAGGAAAACAAGAGCGAATTACTATACCGTTTTTTGCTATTAGTGAGTTTCGTGATAAAATTTCAGGAGATGTTTTAATATTTGACAAAATCAGTATCGACTCTGATAAAGAATACAAAAGTGAAAAATGTACTGAAAAACTATCAAACGGTAGTATTATATCCATAGATCAACTGCGTGATGAGTAACTGCTCATCTTTATAAACAAAAAATATTAATAGAAAAAAGTGGTCTAACTTAAGTAATAGAATAGAGGGTAGATAAATATGCTAAATCTTTAATTATTTATTAACGCAGGTGGCAAAATTTTTCTTACATATCATCAACTTCCTTTATTGAAAAATTCAGAAAAATGTTGTATAATTATTAGTAGACTTTGGTAAAACATATGACAGATTCAGGAATTAGTATAACTTTTGACCCAAAAACTTCACATAACCTTACTAAGTTAGCTGAAATCACCAAGGAATCCGTTCAAGAACTAGCAAAAAGGTTAGTCATCGAAGGAATCGAGTGCGAAGTAGAAGATATTGCGTTATATAAAACTATTAAGGAATGTGAGGATGTAGACTGGAATACAGTACTATCTGAAAGGGAGAGGACATAAACTGAAATACGATATTGTCTACTCAAAAAACTTTACTGAAAGAGATTTTCTAAATCTTCCAAAAACAATAAGATCAAGGATTACAAAAGCGATAAACGAGCGGCTTACAACTGATCCAATTAAATTTGGTAAACCATTACGTGGCAGGCTAAAAGGGTATAGAAGAATAAGGGTTAGTGATTATCGAATTATTTATACTGTAAATATTGCAAAACATAAGGTATTTGTTGCTACAGCAGGACATAGAGACACCATTTATGAGAAGGCTACTTGATAAACATTAAATATATTTTTATACAGCCCTCCTTCCTTTCTTTATTGAAAAATTAAAAAAAATGTTGTAAAATAGCTATAGTAGTAGACTTTGGTAAAACTTATGGTAAATTCAAAAGTTAGTGTAACTTTCAACCCAGAAACTTCGCAGCATCTTGTTGAACTAGCTAGAGCCACCAAGCAGTCTGTTCAAAAATTAACAGAAAAGCTAGTCAAGGAAGCAATCGAACTTGAAGCGGAAGATATTGCATTTTCCAAAATTATTAGGGAGTTAAATTCTGATGATGCAGAAGAAGTAGAGGATAGTGAAGACATCTGGAAATAAGCAATACACCATTAAATATCTAAAGCATGTTCTTAAAAGAAATTTGCCTTCCTTGCCGGAAGATGTAAAGCCAAGTATTAAAGATGCAATAAAAGAGTATCTTGAGACTGATCCTATTGGTAACGGTGTGTTGCTACGCAAGAGATTAAAGGAACATAGAAGAATAAAAGTTGCTGATGATTATCGTATTGTCTACCGTGTAAATACTGTAAAACGTATAGTAATTATTGTTTCAATAGGACACAGGGACAATATTTACAAGCAGGCAATATTGGACCTACTGAAACATTAAATATATTTTTATACACCACTCCTTTCTTTATTGAAAAATTAAAAAAAATGTTGTATAATTATTAGTGGACTTTGGTAAAACATATGGCAAATTCAGGCATTAACATAGCTCTTAGCGAAGAAACTTTAAAGCATCTTGCTGAATTATCTGAATTTACTAAACAGCCCGTTCAAGAATTAGCAGGAAAACTATTTAGAGAAGCAGTTGAGCTTGAAATGGAGGATTTTTTAGTATCTAAAATTTCTGATGAGCGTGATGTTGAAGGTGCAGAAACAGTTGATTTTGAAGATATTAAGTGGGATTAGAGCGTTACAAGGTTAAGTCTCTAAAGAGTGTTGTTGAAAAAGATTTACCAAACCTTCCAAAGATAATAAGGCTAAGAGTTCAAAAGGCTATAAAAGAACGTCTTACAGTTGACCCAATAAATTTTGGTGAACCACTACATCATAACTTAAAAGGACGTAGAAGGCTAAGAGTTGGTGACTATCGTGTAATTTACAGAGTAAATCAATTAGATCATATAGTAACTATCACAGAGATAGGACATAGAGATGATATTTATAAGAAATAAATATCAACATTAATATATATTATACACTCCTCCTTCCTTGTCCATTCTCTACTTTAGGTGGCTTTGCGCAGCTCAAAAAATGAAGTTTTTTTTGGTTCAGCAAAAACAACATTTTGAGTTTGAAAAGGCTCAATACTTGTCTTTTATATAACTTTCGTGTAATAGATATGTATGCATCCAATCATATATCTACTCAATACGTTACTTGATCTTTATAGCTTCATTCTAATATGTTGGGTTGTCCTAAACTGGCTGGTTAAACTTAATATGGTGAACATATATAATGAAACTGTCAGTAGCATAATGCACATCTTGAACCAATTGACATATCCACCACTAAAGATTATTAGAAGATATATACCACCGTTCAACGGATTAGATTTATCTATAATGATATTGCTAATAACAATTCACTTTGTAAAATATACAGTAGCTTACTACTTTAGGTAGATGTTAAAAAAATATCTAAAATCAGCAATATATCTATCCCTTTTAATATATATATATATATCAGTTTTTAGCTATAACTATAAAGATCCTTCCTTAAACACGGCTACAAATGAGGAAGTGACAAATTTAGGTGGAATAGTAGGTTCATATTTAGCTGATATATTGGTTCAATTTCTCGGATTAACTAGTGTTACAATAGCTACAACCATAGTTTACTTGTTGATCTTCAGGCCAGCAAAAAGGCTGCTGAAAATTCTCTGTTTAATATTAATCAATTTAGGGATATGTGCTATATTACCACAACTTTCGCTAGGCGTCATTGCAAGGTACAGACACAGTGGAATAATAGGGAATGTACTCGTTAATCACTGTCCGTTTTATGTATTTGTGATAGTAACATCAATAGGTCTTGTAGGATTGGTTGGTTGGAAGAGAACAATTTACTCTCTATTCTTCTTATGTAAAAAAATAGCTTGCTTATTTGTAAATGTTCCATTCTTCAGATCACATAAAACTGCTGAATATTCAGTTGCACCATTAGTAGTAGAAGAAAAACATAAAACTAAAATCACTACTAAACAACAACCAAAAGAAAGACAGAAAAAAGCCACCAAAGAAATTTTCAGTGAGTTCGAATTTCCAAGCATTCATTTACTTTCCAAAGCAGAGGAGTCTTTGCAGAGAAAACAGCTGAATGAAATGGAGAGCAATAAAAATTTATCTCTGCTGGAACAAGTCCTGAGTGATTTTGGCGTGCAAGGAAAAATTATCAGTGTATGCTATGGGCCGGTTGTGACTTTATACAAACTTGAACCACAAGCTGGTACGAAATCTGCAAGAGTAATTGGCCTTGCAGATGACATTGCACGTTCGATGAGTGCACTCTCTGCACGTATTTCAATAATTCGTGGGCAAAATGCTATGGGAATAGAGTTGCCGAACAAGGAACGGGAAATTGTAATGCTGCGTGATTTGCTTGAATCACCAGAATACCAAAATGCAAACTTAAATCTTCCAATTGCGCTTGGCAAAGAAATAAGTGGAAAACCAGTTATTGCAGATCTAACTAAAATGCCTCACTTGCTCGTTGCTGGAACCACAGGGTCTGGTAAATCAGTTGCGATTAACACTATGATTCTTTCACTCGTTTATCGATTAAGTCCTGACGAATGCAAGATGATAATGATCGACCCCAAAATGCTTGAGCTTTCAATATATGATGCAATACCACATCTAATAACGCCAGTAGTAACAGAGCCAAAAAAGGCTGTAGTCGCTCTTAAGTGGATCGTGAAAGAAATGGAAAACCGCTATCGCATGATGTCGTATTTGAATGTACGCAATGTTATAAACTATAATCAAAAAATCACAGAAGCGATGAATAGTGGAATAGAATTGGAGCGCGTTGTGCAGATTGGCTTTAACTCAACAACAGGTAAGCCTTTGTTTGAAAAAATACCAATCAAGATGGAAATATTTCCGTATATTGTAGTGATCGTGGATGAAATGGCAGATTTGATGCTTGTTGCCGGCAAAGAAATAGAGTGCTCTATTCAGCGTTTGGCGCAAATGGCCAGAGCTGCAGGAATACATATCATAATGGCAACACAACGTCCATCCGTGGATGTGATAACAGGTGTGATAAAAGCAAACTTTCCAACGAGAATCAGTTTTGCTGTTACTTCTAAGATAGATAGCCGTACAATACTTGGCGAACAAGGGGCTGAACAATTGCTCGGCATGGGTGATATGCTTTATATGGCCTCTGGTGGTAAGATTATTCGAATTCACGGCCCATTTGTGAGCGATGATGAGGTGCAAGATATAGTTGATCATCTGAAAATGCAAGGTGAGCCAAATTACATGGAGGAAATTACCAAGGAAGATGAAAATTCTTCTGTGGAATCAGAAGGTGAAACAGAGGATGAAGAAAACGACCTTTACAACCAAGCAGTGGCCATCATTCAAAGAGATCAAAAAGTTTCAACCAGTTACATTCAGCGACAACTTAGAATAGGCTATAACAGAGCTGCAAACATCGTTGAAAGAATGGAAAAAGAAGGTATTGTCAGTGCTCCAAATTATTCAGGAAAGAGAGAGATATTGGTGGAATAACAGGGCTTCTGAGAACGTTCATGCGCGTTAAGTTAGGCCATAGATGGGTATCTTAAAATTTGCTGCAAATGCAACTTTCTTGGCTATCTTTTACAAAGTTAAAAGTTGTCTTCCTTAAAAATATGATTGAATAATTGTTAATAATAGTGTATAATTATTAACGTTTCCTAACTGTACTTATTATGGCTTTTTCAAAATTTCTCGATCCAAAGTTAGATTTAACATTTAAGAAAATCTTTGGTACTGAAAAAAATAAGAATATTCTTATCCATTTTTTAAATGATATTTTAGGATGTACTGAAGTCAATACTATACAAGAAGTAGAATTCTTAAGCACCATTATGGACCCTGAAATTGCCTCTGATAGACAAAGTATAGTTGATGTTCTTTGCAGGGATTTTAGTGGGTCAAGATATATAATTGAGATGCAGCTCGCTCGCGACAAGGGCTTTGAAAAGCGCGCACAACTCTATGCTGCTAAGGCTTACTCAAGGCAGGCTGATAAAAATTACATTAATTTAAAGAAGGTTTTCTTCATTGTTATTTCCAATGGTATGCTATTCCCTGAAGAGGTTGAGTATATTTCTACTCACAATATACGTGATATAAAAACCAACGGCCATTACTTAAAAGATTTTCAATTTGTCTTTATAGAATTACCTAAATTTTCAAAAAGCAGAGTGGAGGAACTAGAAAGCACAATAGAAAGGTGGTGCTTCTTTTTTAAGCATGCAGAAGAAACGACAGATGAAGATCTAAAGAAAATTGCAGAGGAATCACCAATAATAAAGCTAGCATACGATGAATTAGACAAGTTTCACTGGAGTGAAAAAGATCTCCTAGCTTATGAAGAAAGAGTGATGGATCTACAGAAAGAAGAAGCCATCCTTGAATACAGACTTGATCTTGCTGAAGAGAAAGGTGTACGGAAAGGAAAAATTGAAGTCATAAAAGCAATGCTAGCTAATAATGTTGATGTCAACACTATTGTTAAGTTTACTGGCCTCTCCATGAGTGAGATCAAAGAATTGCAGAATTAAGTGTGAATGGTTACAAAAATACAATAAGCATTTTTCTTCATGTATTTCGTAAGTACCTTAATTTAAGTTTTCGCACTTTCAAAAAGCAAGTCAAACGAAATTATTAAAAGATCAATACATAATGACAATTGATTTAATAATAATTTAAATATTTGGAATGTAAAATTATAATATATTAATTAACTAGGGGGTTAAAAATGGGTATAACTAAATGGGTACTTGGCTTTGATGAGTCAGATATAACAGCATTGCAGGAAAGTCAACAAATTGATGCTGAGCAGTTTGAAAAAGTTTTTGGTGCATTAAAAGAATGGCAAGAAGCTCAAAAGATAGATGCTAAACAGTTTGAAGAGGTATTTAGTGCATTAAAAGAATGGCAAGAAGCTCAAAAGATAGATGTTGAGCAGTTTGAAAAAGTTTTTAGTGCATTAGAAGACAAGATTGGTACTAAGCAGTTTCAAGCTATGCAAGAGCACTTAAACGGCCTGCAAGAAAAAGTGGAAACACTTGCAGAGGCAGTAGCAGATCAACAAAAAATAATGGCAATTTGTATCATAGTCAGTGCTGTTGCCGCAATAGCAATAACTAGTTTTGTTGCATTCTGTATCTATCAGGGAGTTAAGCTTGATAAAGAGAAGAAAAACGACTTATCTAAAGATACGCCAGACGCAAAACTTAGTAATGTAGATACTACCGATGGTACTGAAAAACTACAGAATAACTTAAAAGTTGCAAACATATAGCTGCATAACACTTTTCTTGAAAAGGTGTTACGCAACTTGTAACACCTTACTCTTCTCTTAGTCTGCGTAGGTTTTTTTGATAGCAAACATATCACTTTTTAGAAAAATATTTGTATTGTAAAGTTAGTAAAGATTCTGGTTTACTTAAAGTTTGTTAATTGCTATCTTTTAAAACACGATATTTACTATAGCACCATATGCTTAGGGTTTTTTCTAAAATTTTATTTATATTAATGTTTTTGGTTTCTAGCTTTTTTACTGTGCATAGTGCTGAAGCTAAATCTAAGCTCAGTAAGAGATACATACCTCCTGGTAACCCTGGTGGTGCAAACTTTCATACAGATGAGGATTTTGCTGAGTCATATAAACTGTATGAGAAGCGTAGGGAATTGCTCAAGAAAAAAAAATTACAAGATCGAGCTATAAATAAAGAAGATCTAATCAAAAAATTAAAAGAGAAAAAAATTGCTAGTCTTGATAATGAGCCAAATGACATGGAAGCTTGCATAGTCGACGATGAAGAGAGCACTATGATAAATCAGCATGGTATTAATATCGCACGTTTAAGGGGTGCTGTATTTATAGATCAAGAGTCAGTTTTCCAGTATGAAAATAAGCAGCATGAAAGTGAACAACAAGAAGAGAAGAAAGTTACTTCAACACGAGAAAAGAAAGTTTCTCCTATAAATGTCACTATAAAAGAAACTCCATCAAGAAGAACGTGCTCACATGATTCTATTGCTAATTTGGATAACGTAGATGCTTATAGTTTGAATGGTTCAAGTTCATTTGGCAGTGTAGCTGACACAGTAAAATAGTATCACAATATTGGCCATTAATAATATGCTAGATAAAGACCTGATATTGAATGATAATACATATGAATTATCGCAGATTTCCAGGCACAAAACTCATGTTGTAGAAGTTGGAAAAGTAAAGATAGGTGGAAATAATCCTGTAGTTGTACAATCTATGGCGCTTGGCGTGCATATAGATTCTGATAATATAAAAAGTAGCGCAAAACATTATGCAAAAGAGATAACAGAACTAGCACGTGCAGGTTCAGAGTTAGTACGGATTGCTTTGAATTCAGAGGAGGTAGCAAGAGCAATACCTTATATAGTAGAAGAGATAAATAAAGAAGGCTTTGACGGTAAAATATTGGTAGGCTGTGGTCAGTATGAGCTAGATAAATTAGTTCAAGATTATCCAGACAACATCAAAATGCTGGGTAAAATTAGGATAAACCCAGGCAATATAGGTTTTGGCAACAAACGTGATGAGAAGTTTGAAAGGGTTATAGAGTATGCAATAATGCACGATCTTCCGGTTAGAATTGGGGTAAATTGGGGTAGTCTTGATAAATACCTTTTGCAAAAATTGATGGATGAAAACTCTTCGCTTAGTAATTCAAGGCCTTCTGATGTTATACTGCGCAAAGCACTTGTAATGTCTGCTCTTGATAGTGCAAAAAAAGCTGAAGAAATTGGTCTAAATTCAAACAAAATAATCATTTCATGTAAAGTTAGCAAAGTACAAGATTTAATTTTAGTTTATATGGCACTTGCAAAATCTTCCAATTATGCGCTGCATTTGGGTTTAACTGAGGCTGGTATGGGCAATAAAGGTGTGGTAAATACCGCAGCAGGGCTTACTTATTTATTGCAAAATGGCATTGGAGATACAATACGGGCTTCTTTGACTCAACGTCCTGGTGAATCGCGTACTAATGAAGTGGTGGTGTGTCAGGAAATATTGCAGTCTATAGGCTTGCGACACTTTAACCCTCAGGTTAATTCATGTCCTGGTTGTGGGCGCACGAGTAGCGATCGTTTTCGTATATTAACTGAAGAGGTGAATGGCTATATAAAAACTCATATGCCGATGTGGAAGAAAAAAAATCCAGGTGTAGAGCATATGAACATTGCTGTTATGGGATGCATAGTAAATGGTCCTGGAGAAAGCAAACACGCAAATTTGGGAATCAGCTTACCTGGATATGGAGAAAAACCTGTTTCAGCAGTCTACAAAAACGGCAAATATTTCAAAACTTTACAAGGTGATAATGTCTCTGAAGAATTTAAGGCAATTATTGATAATTATGTGAAGAAGCATTACACGTAACCTTTCACGGTTAATTAATAGATAAATCGCAAATAAAAAAGAAAATTAAACCTTGTTTTTCTTTTTTCGTTGGGAATGTTCAAAAAAGCATACGCGTCAAGTTAAGGAAAAGTGTAAGTAAAGTTGATAGAGTGAAGGAAAATAATAAGGTATAAATTCTCTTGGATATATGAATGAGAGAACTTACAATGGACAGAATAGCTTGCTTATCAAAAGACCTCAATGAATTCTTTAATGAAAAAGCAGACGAAATATCAATTGCAGTAGGTTTTATAAAAAGAAAGAGAAAACTTAATGGCTCATCATTCATAAAAGATATGGTTTTTGGTAACATAGGAGTTGATGATTGCAGCATAGAAACAATGTGTCAATTACTAAACGAGGACTCGATAGATATAACAAAACAAGGTTTGGATTTTAGATTTACTGAAGAAGCAGTGGAATTTATGAAAAGGATGTATAATGAATCTGTGGTTCTCTTTAAAAATATCTTGCAAGTTGATTGCAAAATCTTACAGCAATTTAATAGTGTTAAATTATTGGACAGTAGCTATATTACTCTACCTAACAGTATGGAAGAGATGTATAAAGGTTATGGTACTAGCTACAGTGGCTATGAAAGCAATACTAAGTCTGGAATAAAGTTACAATTAGTTTTCGACTACATGAATCAGATAATAGACCAACTTAATTTAACGGAGGGGGTAAGATCAGACCAGGGATATAGGAAACATTTAAGTAATATATTAAGCAATGATTTGCTAATATCTGATCTCGGTTATTTTGTGCCAAGTTCTTTTAAACAAATCAATGAAATAGGAGCTTATTTCATAAGTCGTTATAAATCCGATACCAACATATATGATGTAGAAACAAATCAAAAAATGGAGTTATTAGAATGTTTAGAGGATAAGTTATTTTTAGAAAACGAGGTATTGTTAGGAAAAGAAGCAAAAATTAGAGTAAGAATTATATGTCAGAAACTAACTGAAGAACAGTCTATGGCCAGAAGAAGGAAAGCTAATAGATTAGCAAGATCGCAGGGATATACATCCTCTAAAAGAAATCAAAAATTGTTGAACTGGTCAATATTTATAACTAATGTTCCAGAAAATAAAATTAGTGCTGAGCAAGTATTAACGATTTACAGAGTAAGGTGGCAAATTGAGTTATTATTTAAATTGTATAAAAGCCATATCAGGCTTGATAAGCTAAAAGGAAAGCCATGCAGAGTATTATGTGAACTATATGCTAAATTGTGCGCAATTCTTATATTTCACGGCATAGTTGGTTGCACAGAAGTGAAAAAGAATACAGAACTTAGCTTAACAAAGGCATTTATTGAGCTAAAAAGGCGGGTTAGAGAGTTATTTTTAGTATTAACCAAAATTAATAGTTTAAAAGCATTTCTTAAAAAACTCACTATAACTTGGTCGCGATTTTCATTAAAAGACAAACGTAGAAGGGCTAGAGTATCCACTTTAACCTCTCTAAATTTGCTCACAATCTCTTAACTTGACGCGTATGGTTCAAAAAAGTGTGTCAAACCGAAAAAAAAGTAATAAATTGATATAAAAAAAATGGAGGTTTGACTGACCTTACCCAGAAAAAGTGGAGAGAAAGTTTGGAATGTTTTTCACAAAGAGAATGATGAATCAAAATGCTCAGGAATGCAATAGTTATAGCATTTCTCATAATAGTCCGAACAGGTCATAGGAAGGCAGAATCAACAGCACGACGAAAGGATTCGAATAGAGGAATGTTTTTCCTGGCTCTGTTTTTTATAGCAAACCAATGATGCTCAATTTTGTTGAAATCTGGAGAATAAGGCGGCAGATACAAAATTTCTGCACCAACCCCTTTAGCAAGCTCGATAATCTTATCAGACTTATGAAAAGTAGCATTGTCAAGAATGACAGTCTGTCCAGGTTCCAAGATCGGTGTCAAAAATTGCTCAAACCATCCATTAAAAACATCCATATTACAGTGGCCTTCAAAGGTTAACGGAACAACTATCTTTCTTCCACTTAAGGCTGCAACCATACTGATTCGTTGAGTTTTCTTTCCAGATTTTAAGGCATAAAACCGCTGTCCTTTCTGGCAATATCCGTAGGGGTAGTCTTCGGTGTTATCAATGCCAGACTCATCTATATACACTAAGTTTTTAGGTTCTTTTGTCGCTATAATTTTCAAAAATTCAGCACGTTTTTCTTCGTTTCTTTCCTTGTATCCATATGTCTTTTTTTGCGCGTAAATCCAATTTTTTTAAGGGCTCGATAGATCGTTTGGATACTAACGTTGTTCCAAAGTTTAGCCATTTCCGATAGAGTCTTTCCTCCGTGTTCTCTGGCAAATTTGGCAAAGGTATCCCAGTCGGTAATTTTGTGATTGTAACCCCCATTTCCAAGTTTTTTTGATTGAAAGTCTCCTGTTTCTTTTCTTCTTTGCTGCCACTCCCATAAAGTAGTTCGTCCAATCTTAAATCTTGCTGCCACTGTTTCTCTGCTTTCTCCTTCGTCTAGCGCTTCCATTGCTTTTTTTCTTAAATCATAACTATATGCTGCTGGCATTCAACCTCCTTATCATCATCTACCCTTATCCTATCACATCCGGACTTTTATGGAAAGAGCTATAATAGTGACGTTGTTTGTTATAAAAAATTTCTATATATTCAAATATAGCAGTTTTGATATGCTGTTTAGAGTGCCGAGAGGTGTCTATTGGTAACTCCCTTTTTAGAGAACTGAAGAAGCTTTCCACAACAGAATTGTCGTAACAACAACCTTTATAACTCATCTATATTCTTTACAGCTAAGAGATATTGATACCCTTGCGCAGTATATTGTGAACCTTGGTCACTGTGCAGCAGTAGATTTTTAACAGGTTTACGCCTATTAATGGCCATTAATAAAGAGTTCATAACCAATTGTTTATTTATTGCACTACTCATTAACTACCATACGTGAGAATTATTGCTGCCAAATATAGCCATCCCTCCTTGGTTTTGATGTAAGTAATCCCATACTTTATTTGGTTGATCAACAATAAAGTTTTGATCTAGTATATTGGGAGCTACAGCTCTATTATCTGTTTGTTGTTTTTTAATTTTAAACTTTCTTTTCAGTATAGCCCTGATGTCATTTTTCTGCATAATACTTTGCACCGTTTTCAAATTGCAACTTTTACCCAAAGCCTTCAATTCAGCATGAATTTTAGGAGCTCCATATCTACATTTAGAAACTTGATATATTTTTTGAATAGCTGCGAGTAGCTCTTTATTTGCTGATTCTCTACTGCTTATTTTTCTTGTGGTCCACTTATAGTAGCCACTAGCAGAAAATCCTACATAATTCCTGTACTTTATAGCAGTTACTATGCTCTTTTATAAAAAAATATTTTACTCTTTTTGACTGGCCAGGGCTTTTTCTTAAATGTCTCTTTCCCTTGTTACTCTTGCTTTGTAAATCAAACCTCTCTTTGTCGTAAGGAGCCATGTTACCTCTACCTGGAAATGCATCTGCTGCCGACTTTTTTTCGTTGTGTTTCTTTATCCATTTTCCTAATAAACCACCCTTTATTCCTAAATCCTTTGCTATTTTTGTAATTGTTTGACCTGCCTTTCTTTGTTCATTTGCCAGTTTAACAGCTTCCAATTTGAATTCTGCCGTATATTCTCTTGCCATTTCTAATCCTCCAAAATTTTATTTTACCCGAAAAAACTCCTTTCTTTCTCTCCACTTTTTCTGGGTAAGGTCACTTGGCAACAGTTGCTCTACTTTCTCCTTCATCCAATGCTTCCATTGCTTCCATTGCTTTTTTCCTTAAGTCGTAACTATACGCTGCTGGCATACAAACCCCTCTACCATAAATCCATTCTTACCTTATTGGGATTATTATGAGAAGAGCTATAACTCTATGGGAGGGAAGCAAAATCTGGGATTCGGCCTTAATGGCATTAGCGTTGCATCAGCTTCACCCTCCCTGTGAGGTATTTTAGCTCTAATGCCTCACATCATAAAGATACAAGTGTCAAGCTACTTGGATGACAGGGGAGGGAGGCACTGGGATGACAGGAGAAGGTAGTGGGATGACACCCTGACAACCGTCATCCCGCTGCTTGTTAGCGGGATCTAGAGATACCGCGAATGAATCGCGGCATGACGTAGGACTGCTTTCATTCCAGTGCTTGACACTGGAATCCAGCCTTTCTGCAATCTCATCGAAAACGTTGTAACCACTTTCTATGCTAGTTTGCTTGTGAGCAACCTGGATTCCAGTGTCAAGCACTGGAATGACACCGTTATAAAGGAACCAGTGTCAGCTACTTGAATGACACAGTCTTTGCTTAAACCCGTAACGTTCGTACATTTTGCTAAAAGTTCAAATATCAACATCATGCACATTAAGTGCATTGCTATTAATAAAATCACGGCGTGGTTCAACTATATCACCCATTAATATTGAAAATATGGAATCAGCTTCTTCACAATCTTTTATTTCAACCTTTAATAAAGTTCTAGCCTCAGG
The DNA here is from genome assembly GCF_964026815.1 of Wolbachia endosymbiont (group A) of Andrena fulva. Taxonomy (NCBI): domain Bacteria; kingdom Pseudomonadati; phylum Pseudomonadota; class Alphaproteobacteria; order Rickettsiales; family Anaplasmataceae; genus Wolbachia; species Wolbachia endosymbiont (group A) of Andrena fulva. Next base: position 369,852 of record NZ_OZ034701.1, on the reverse strand, counting down.
ATTTAACGTAGTATCCCATAGCTGATCGGCATTCATTTCACCAAGACCTTTAAATCTCTGCAGAGTTAAACCCTTTTTACCATAGTCCATTATTATTTTTGCAAGCGTACTTGGAGAAGTGATTCTTATTTCAGTTTCTTGTGACTTTAAAAATGAATCACCATTAAATAAATTACTTATACCATCAAGCAAACTTAATATGTTTTGCATATCTTTGCCTTCAAGCATACTAAGTGCAAATATATATTTGTCTGCCAATCCTTGAAACAATTTAGAGATATGAATTTCTTTTTCTTCATCTTTTATTTCCACTTCCCAAGTGTATTCGCTGTACATTAACTTCAAATACTTTAATATCTCATCAGCCGATGATAGAGCATTCTTTTTACTTAAAATTAGCAATGACTCTAAGAGATTTTGTGGTATTTCTCTATCATAATTTTTGCTAATATTAGAAGTGCTAACGCATTTATTCAAAATAAGGCGCAAGTTGTTAAATTCTGTAGCTGTACCACTTAGTGTTAATCTTTTAACTGCTGAGTTTATTATATACTCTTCAAAAGTTTCGTCATCTTTAATATAAGTGTCTTTGGCATTCTTTGTAACTTTATAGAGGGGTGGCTGTGCTATGTATAAGTAACCTTTTTCAATAACTTCACGCATATGTCTAAAAAAGAAAGTTAGAATCAAAGTTCTTATATGTGAACCATCAACATCTGCATCTGTCATGATGATAATTTTATGATATCTAGCTTTTTCAATATCGAAGTGTTCACTCCCTATTCCAGCACCAATTGCAGTAATTAAAGAGCCTATTTCTGCAGATGAAAAAATACGATCTAAACTTACACGTTCTACGTTTAGAATTTTTCCTCTTAAGGCAAGCACTGCTTGTGTTTTACGATTACGCCCCTGCTTTGCAGTACCACCTGCTGAATTACCCTCTACTATAAATAATTCCGATAACTCAGGAGCTTTTTCCTGACAATCAGCAAGCTTTCCTGGCAGAGTTGCAATATCAATACTGTTTTTGCTTTTAACTAGCTCGCGCGCTTTTCTTGCAGCTTCTCTTCCTTTTGCTGACCTGATTGCTCTTTCTACTATGCTTGCTGCCAATTTGGGATCAGTTTCAAGGATTGTGCTCAATTTATCAGAAACTATACTTTCTACAACTGCACGTGCTTCAGAACTAACTAGTTTATCTTTTGTTTGTGAAGAAAACTTAGGATCAGGCATCTTAAGAGATAAAACACAAGTTAAACCTTCTCTAACGTCCTCTCCAGTTAAATTTACTTTTGCTTTCTTTAAAAACCCTTCATTAGTTGCATAGGTATTGATACATCTAGTTAGTGCAGATCTAAATCCTGCCAAATGCGTACCACCATCTCGTTGCCGTATATTATTAGTGAAACACAACATATTCTCATAGTAGGAATCATTCCATTCCATCGATATTTCCAAGCTGATGCCAAGATCTTCTGCATCTCCTTTCATACTGGCAATTTTAGTTACATGTGTCTTATTCTTATCTAAATACTGCACAAAATTTGCTGTACCAAAATTGTCTTTAGATTGATTGCTCTGATTGAAATGAGATTCTGTATATGGTTCATTGCGCAGATCACGTAAAGTAATGTCGATATTTGAATTTAAAAATGCTAATTCTCTTATACGACTTTCAAGCGTTGAGTAACTGAAATTAATGCCATTAAAAGTCTCTGTTGATGGCATGAACGTGACTTTAGTTCCTCTTTTGTTTGTATTTTCGTTGACTACCTTTAAAGGTTCAATAGACTCACCATCTTCAAAACGCATAAAGTGTTCTTTCTTATTGCGCCAAATAATTAATTCCAACCAGCTTGATAATGCATTCACAACTGAGATTCCAACACCATGTAATCCCCCAGAAACTTTATAGGTATTGCTGTCAAATTTACCACCAGCATGGAGTTGAGTCATTATTACCTCTGCTGCTGATATTCCTTCTTCTTCATGAATGTCAGTTGGAATGCCACGACCATTATCAGTTACAGATACTGAACCATCTTTATTTATGCTAACTTCAATTTGATCACAATATCCAGCTAAAGATTCATCTATTGCGTTATCAACAACCTCATATACCATGTGGTGCAAGCCAGATCCATCGTCAGTGTCACCAATGTACATACCTGGACGTTTCCTTACAGCATCAAGACCCCTTAAGATTTTTATTGCATCGGCATTATAACTATTTTCCATGGTATTGCTTCGTTTATGAATGTTAATTAATATTACATTCATATATGCTGATTAGCAACATTTTTAAACTGATAACCCATATTAAAAGCACAACTTTACGAATGTTTATTTTTGAAGACAGCAAATAGTGTCATTCCAATGTGTCTTCCATAACTGTACGAACATTCATTTTTGAAGGTAAATTGCACAACAGATGATGTCATTCCAGTGCTTGACACTGGAATGGCTTTGTTGCATCGCTAGCTATGATGGATTAAAGATAAAAAAGATGGAGAATATCAGTAGCTTATTATTCTGGTATTTATAACAAGAACGGTCAATGAATACCTAAATTTGAGTAAAAGAAATTTCACTACCACTCACTAATCTGGCTAAAATTCAAGAATTTCAATGCTTTAGCTATTTTCAATAGAATTAAATTTATTAATATAAATAACAAATTACTATTCTTAAATTTGATCAGATTGATTGCAAAAAAACAAGATTTTCAATAGGTTACTTATAATCCTAACTATAGTTAGCCTTTCATAAGTAGCGATGCAACAAAGCCCACTGGAATCCAGAAATTTTGCTTATAACTGAGCTGATGAGCTAAAGGTAGTTGTCTTACGCTAAAACAAACGTTTTTAATTAAGTTGCATAGAAGCTGGATCCCAGTGTCTGGGCACTGGGATGACACCCCACTGGTGGGAATTGCTCCCAAACTACAACGTTCGTACAGTTGTGTGTGTCTTCCCATGGAGATTGCTCTCAAATCATAATGCTCATGCAGTTGCATGCTCGACTAATTAACAGAAAAATCTATAATTCAGTTTACGTATTTTCTTATCTCAGCCAAAATCTTATCAGATTGACTTTCGTCTGAATTTAAATCAGCTGCAAGGTGTGTAACATATTTTCCTCCAGGGCCAATAAGGTACATTATTGAAGAATGGTTGATTTCTTCTTCTCCACCAACTTTGCTAGCATATACTTTATACTTTGCAATTACTTCGTCTATTTTTTCTCTTTCACCAGTTAACATTTGTATTCTGTGGTCAAATTGCTGCTGAAATTCTTTAAGTCTTTCCGTGCTATCGCGCTCAGGATCGACTGTGATGAAGAATGTTTGTAGCTTGTTGTTAGTTTTCTCATCTAACTTTGCAAGTGTTTCTGAAATTATTCCAAGGTTCATAGGGCAAATTCTTTTGCATGAGGAAAACCCAAAGAAAATCATCATGTATTTATCTTTAAAATCACTACTGCGCAAGATCTGTCCGTCCTGATTAATTAAAGAAAAATCTCCGCCTATCTTAACTTCTGCGTTGTGAATCGCTGCTGGGGCAAATATGCCTTTTTTAGTGAAATAACAATAACCTAAAAAAACAACTGCTAATGCTACTAGCATATTAGATAACAATCTTATAAACCTTACCATTAGGGTGCTCTCAGTAAAATTAAATTGTATCTTTATTGGTTGATCTATTCAATATATTTATTCCAAAGTGTATTGTTAATTTTGTCTAACAGTTTCTTATGTTCATCAATTTCTTCACTATTTGGTGAATATTCTCTGGGAGTTAGATTACGCACTTTATGCTGAACGAACGTGGAGTTACTGTCCTGATTGCATTCATTATCAAATAGAAAGGTTTGTAACCCTCCTGTAAGTTCAACATATACCTTTGCAAGCAATTGAGCATCAACTAGTGCTCCGTGCAATTCTCTATTCTCTAGCGATATATCAAAACGCTTACATAATGCATTCAAAGAAGCAGGTGATCCTGCGAATTTTTTCCTTGCAAGAGGTAATGTATCTAGCACTCTATCTGAGGAAATTAACCCAGCATTCAGCTTGCTTAACTCCATGTTAAGGAACTTAACATCGAATTCAGCGTTGTGAATTACCAAAATATCATTAGATATAAAGTCAAGAAATTCAAGTGCAACATCTGAAAATAATGGTTTATCTTCTAAAAATTCTTCACTAATACCGTGAATCTTAAACGAGTGATAAGGTATATCTCTTTCTGGGTTAAGGTACCGATGGAATACTTTACCTGTTGGAATACGATTAATTAATTCCACACACCCTATTTCAATAATTCGATGACCAGATTCAGTGTCAAGACCTGTCGTTTCAGTGTCAAGTACTAGTTCGCGTAGCTTGCTTTCCATGGTTAACTCTAAATAAAACTAATCTTACTTGTCATTTGTCTTATCGTTACTTGTCTTTTTATAGTGAATAGAAACAAGCAACCAGCTTGGGTCTGATGAATTAACATTTTTTTTGAATTGCCATACATCCTCAACTTTATTAATAGTGGATGTACTACCTGATATGATATCTCCTTCATTGTTCTTAACGAAGTTAATTTGCTCTGAAAGGAAATATACTGCAATAAACACTACATTTTTTATTAGCTTTATTTCTAAAATCTTTTGTGAAACGATAGAAACAATTATAGACTCGTGCATCTCTTTACGATGTTTAATCTTTTTTGCGAAGTTGTTATATAAATCTTTATCCAAGAGAGATTCTAACTGGGACAAATTTCCTTGATTGAAATATTTTATTATTAATTCAAAAGCTATGCTTGAACCTTCTATAAAGTGGGAAATAGAAAAATCTTTGTTTTTTTTTAATATTTGTTCATAAGTAACTTTTATTGAATTTTCATCATTGCTATCAATGTAACCCTCAATGTTTTCTACTACATCTTCTCTACTTCGGCTTACATCCAATACACTAGTTAGCTTTTTTAGGTTGAGGTTGGCTGATCTTCCTAAAGAATTATACAAACGTGAAAAAATGAACGCTGCTAATAAAGCATATATTACAAGCTCTATCATAGTAACTCAACTCCTTGGCATATAAAGTATCCGAACATTATTAATTATTAATGAAAATATGTTTTTCATATCAACTTATAATCAGGTTTGCTATTCGTTTGTAAATGAATATATTATATAAGAAAGTATTAAATATCTCAACTTAATTAAAGGAGACATAAGAAATGCCACAACAAAAAATGAGAATTCACGGTCAATATGTTAAAGATCTATCATTTGAGAATCCGAATTCGCCATTCCTTTCTTCTAGTAAAGCTCCAGATATTAATGTAATGGTTAATATCAATTCAGCAAAATTAGAAGGGACGAAAAACAAAGAAGAAGTGAATGAAGAAAAATCTTTCCATGAAATTACTTTGCATATAGAAGTCAAAGCAACGGTAAAAGATGAAGGCATAAAAGATGGCGTAGCTTTCATTTGTGAGACGAAATATTGTGGTATTTTTTCAATAGAAAATTTAAAAGAGTTGAGTGAGGAAGAGGTAAGACAAGCTTTGTTTATTGGCGGACCTACTTTTCTTTTCCCTTTTGCAAGAGAAATAATTGCAAGAGTTACAAGTAGTGGTGGATTTCCCCCACTGATGCTAGATCCTATAGATTTTGAAACTATGTATGAGCAGCAAGGTCAACAACAAAAAAGTAACGGTAGTAATTCCAATTTTAACTAATATGATGTAACTTGATGAATAATTCTTTAAACGCAAAAACGACTTTAAACATTGACGGGAAGTCATACAACTATTTTAGCCTAAGTAGTGTTAGTGAATTTTTAGGAATAGATGTGACTAAATTGCCCTGCTCACTTAAGGTTCTGCTTGAAAATTTATTGCGCAATGAAGATGGAGTAAACGTAAAGCTGGATGACATAAGAGTGCTAGCAGACTGCGTTAATAAACACACTAATCACGAAATTAGCTATAAACCAGCAAGGGTGTTGATGCAAGATTTTACAGGGGTTCCTGCTGTTGTTGATCTAGCTTCAATGCGGAGCTATGTTAAGAAAAATGGAGGAAACCCGAGCAACATAAATCCGTCTGTACCGGTTGATCTTGTGATTGACCATTCTGTTCAAGTAGATAGTTATGGAAGTGTTTCCGCATTCAGTAAGAATGTTGAGCTAGAAGTAAAAAGAAATTTGGAGAGATATCAATTTTTAAAGTGGGGGGAATCGTCCTTCACAAATTTTAGAGTAGTGCCGCCTGGCACAGGGATTTGCCACCAAGTGAATCTTGAATATTTAGCGCAAGTTGTGTGTAATAATGATGGAGTCATATATCCTGACACTTTAGTTGGTACTGACAGCCATACTACAATGGTTAACGGATTATCAGTTCTTGGTTGGGGTGTTGGAGGCATAGAAGCTGAGTCTGTGATGCTTGGTCAACCAATTAGTATGGTGATTCCAGAAGTAGTTGGATTTAAATTAATTGGCAGATTGCCGGAAGGAGTAACTGCGACTGATTTAGTGCTGACGGTTACCAATATCCTAAGAACAAAAGGCGTTGTTGGTAAGTTTGTAGAATTTTATGGTGATGGTTTAGATTATTTATCTTTGGCAGATAGAGCCACTATAGCAAACATGGCCCCAGAGTATGGTGCAACTTGTGGGTTTTTTCCAATTGATCAGAAAACACTCGATTATTTACATTTAACAGGGCGACCAGAAAAGCTGATTAAGTTAGTTGAGGCTTATGCGAAAGAGCAAGGATTGTGGCGTGGCAATAATGAGTTAGCATTTTTTGACGCACTAGAACTTGATTTATCGAGCGTGAAGCCAGTAATGGCTGGTCCTAAAAGACCACAAGATAAGGTTTTTCTTTCACAAGTGGCAGAGTCTTTTTCTAAATCATTTTCAGTTAATGAGTCAAAGGAAAGCGATAAACTCCAAGATGGAAGTGTAGTTATTGCAGCAATAACAAGCTGCACTAATACCTCAAATCCAAGTGTGATGATTGCTGCAGGTCTTGTAGCTCGTAATGCAATTAAACTTGGATTAAAATCAAAGCCTTGGGTTAAAACTTCTCTTGCTCCAGGGTCACAAGTTGTAACAGAATATTTAGAAAAGTCTGGATTGCAGGTAGATCTAAATGCTTTGGGTTTTAATCTAGTTGGATATGGTTGCACAACTTGCATTGGGAATTCTGGTCCACTTAATAAAGATATAGAAAATGGCATTAAAAACAAAAACTTAACCGTTGCTGCAGTTTTATCTGGCAATCGTAACTTTGAAGGAAGAATTCATCCGTTAGTCAAAGCTAATTACTTGGCATCTCCGCCACTTGTTGTTGCATATGCACTTGCTGGTACTGTGCAAATTGATCTGACAAAAGATTCAATATGCAAAGATAAGAATGGAAATGATGTCTATCTCAAAGATATATGGCCAACAAACAATGAAATCGAAGATTGTGTTAAAAGTGTGGTAACACGTGAGATGTTCATACAAAAGTATAAGGATGTTTTTTCTGGTGATGAACATTGGCGAAAGATAAAGTGTGAAAAAAGTGAAATCTATAATTGGGATGCAAACAGCACTTACATACAAAATCCGCCTTATTTTGATAACTTATCACCTAAAAATAATAAAATCGATATAAAGGGTGCACAAATATTAGCAATGTTTGGCGATAGCATAACTACTGATCATATTTCCCCTGCGGGAAATATTGCCTCGAGTAGTCCTGCCGGTCTATATTTAAAAGGGCTTGGAATTGAACCACAGGATTTCAATTCATATGGATCTCGTCGTGGTAATCACAATGTAATGATGCGTGGGACTTTTGCTAACATTAGAATAAAAAATGAAATGGTTAGCACCGAAGGTGGATATACAAAATATATTCCTTCTCAAGAAACTATGCCAATTTTTGATGCGGCGATGCGCTACAAGGAAGCTCTCATCATTGTGGCAGGAAAGGAGTATGGCACAGGTTCAAGTAGGGATTGGGCAGCAAAGGGTACTTTATTGTTGGGGATTAAAGTTGTAATTGCAGAAAGCTTTGAGCGTATACATAGGTCCAACTTAGTTGGTATGGGTGTTCTTCCACTTATATTCCAAAATGGAATAACCAGAAAGATATTTGATGGTAGCGAGGTAATAAGCATAAAAGGTGAAATAGTGCCGAGTGGAAATCTAGAATGTATCATCAAAAGAAAGGATAATTCAAGGCAATCAATTCAACTCAAATGCTGTGTACAAACCGCAACTGAGACTAAATACTTGATGTGTGGTGGAGTGTTGAGCTACATACTTGCACAATCTTTTTGATTTAGTGAAGTTATTGCATGGACTTCTTTTAGCCAGCCCTGATCCCTTTGTAAATAGCAATTTGCTCTGCGCAAAGTTATGATATAATTTCACCATACATATGGTGTCGGAGTATTTTTTGGAGATAATTATATATGATAAGCTCTATACAAGAACCTAATGAACTCAGAAAACGTTTACAAGGATTTTATCGTACTGATGAAAAGAGTTATATACGTTATCTTGTAGAAAAAGCAGAGCTTTCGGCTGATTCAAAAAATAGAATTTATAATATAGCAAAACAAGTTATTGAAAAAATCAAACACAATAAATTAAGTATTGTAGATTCCTTTATGCAGCAATACTCGCTTTCCAATGATGAAGGAATAGCGCTTATGTGTCTTGCTGAGTCACTACTTAGAATACCAGATGATTATACAATAGACGAGCTAATCAAAGATAAAATTGCCAATCAGGAATGGAATAAATATTTAGGGCACTCTTCTTCGTTGTTTGTTAATGCTTCCACATGGAGCTTGATGATAGGTAGCAGTATATTGAGAGATAATGAAGGCGATTCGAAGTTCTATTACGCAATTTCTAAGTTACTTAAGAATTTAGGAGAACCGATCATTCGCAAAGCAGTAAAACAAGCAATGTCTATGCTTGGTAATCATTTTGTTGTTGGAGAAACCATAGAAGAAGCTTTAAGGTACGCAAAACTAGATGACAATAGTAAGTTTTTATACTCTTTTGATATGCTTGGCGAAGCTGCTCACACAACTGAGGATGCAGAAGAGTATTTTAATTCATACATGCACTCAATAAAAGCTATAGGTGAATCCACTGAAATAAATGATTGTTTTAAATCCCATGGAATTTCAATCAAACTTTCTGCTTTACACCCACGTTATGAATTTAGTCAATTTGGCCGAATTGCTGGTGAGATATTCACTAAGGTTTTAGAGCTCTGCCGCGAGGCAAAAAAATACAACATTTCACTATGCATAGACGCAGAAGAAACAGAAAGGCTTGAAATTTCCTTAATCTTGTTTGAACAATTACGGCTTGATGAATCACTTTCTGAGTGGGAAGGGCTCGGCTTGGCTGTACAAGCATATCAAAAACGTGCTTTATCTGTTCTTGACTTTGTAGAGGATGTTGCTATTCGATCAAATCATAAAATTATGGTGAGGCTTGTAAAAGGTGCATATTGGGATTCAGAAATCAAGTGTACGCAAGAATTGGGATTAAATGATTACTCAGTATTTACAAGAAAAAGCTATACTGACGTATCTTACCTCGTGTGCGCACAGAAACTTTTGAGTAAACCAAACAGCTTTTACCCATGCTTTGGAACTCATAACGTCTATACTTTTGCTTCTATCATGGAACTTGCTGATAAAAACCACCCTGGATTTGAATTTCAACGCTTACATGGAATGGCAAAAGACTTATATGATTATGCAATGTCAGAGCTTGCAACAAATGTTAGCTGTCGTGTCTACGCACCCGTTGGGGAACATAGTGACTTGTTGCCTTATCTTATAAGACGCCTTCTTGAAAATGGAGCTAATAGTTCGTTTGTTAATCAAATAAGTGATCCTAACGTTAAAATCGATGAGTTAATTTCAGATCCACTGGAAAAAGCTATAAATTTTAATTATGAACCTCATCCAGGCATTCCATTACCACAAGATATTTTGGGACCAGAAAGAAAAAATTCCTTGGGGATGGATATTAGTGATTCTGTGATAGTCTCACAATTTGCAGATGATATAAAGGGTTTTAGTGAAAAAAAGTGGCAAGTTGGACCAATAATTGATGGAAAAGCACTATTTGATAATGCTGAATTTATCGAAGTAGTGAATCCTGCACATTTGGAAAATGTAATTGGAGAAGTGTCAAGTGCAACAAGCGATCAAGCTTTAAACGCTCTTGAAATAGCACATAGTGCTTTTGCTAAGTGGCAGAATGTTTCAGCAGAAGAGCGCGCTAAATGCCTTGAAAAAGCTGCAGATTTGCTTGAGGAAAGGATGAAAGAGTTAATTTACATTCTGATTGTGGAAGCAGGAAAAATTTTATCCGATGCAATAGCAGAAGTAAGAGAGGCAATCGACTTTCTGCGTTGTTATGCAATGATAGCAAAAAATGAACTGAGCGACTGGAAAAAATTGCCGGGCCCAACAGGTGAAGATAACTTCATCTTTTTTGAAGGCAGAGGAGTTTTCTTATGCATATCACCGTGGAATTTTCCGCTCGCTATCTTCATTGGGCAGGTCTCAGCTGCACTTGCAGCAGGTAATGCAGTGCTGGCAAAACCGGCAGAGCAAACGCCGATTATTGCCTACGAAGCTGTTAAGATACTACATGAAGCTGGGATACCAAAGAATGTGTTACACCTCATTCCTGGGGATGGTGGATATTTAGGCAAAATATTAGTTCCAGACAATAGAATTGCCGGAGTAGCTTTTACTGGCTCAACACAAACTGCTCAAATAATCAATAAAATGCTTGCAAATAGGGATGGTCCTATCGTACCACTTATTGCTGAAACAGGAGGGCTCAATGCTATGATAGTTGATAGCTCTGCTCTCTTAGAGCAAGTGACTACGGATGTTTTGCTTTCTGCGTTTCGCAGCGCTGGCCAACGCTGTTCTGCGCTTAGAGTGCTGTTTATTCAAGAGGACATAGCAGAGAAGCAGATAAAAATGATATGCGGTGCAGCGCAAGAACTCAAGATTGGTGACCCAATACAACTTAGTACTGATATTGGTCCAATAATTGATAAAGCATCTATCGATATGCTAACTCAACATACGCAAAAAATGTCAGAGGATGAAGATTCAAATCTGTTATTTAAAGTACCCATGGATACAAATTCTCATAATGGTTATTTCTTTCCTCCATATATTTATGAGATACAAAAAATTTCGCAATTAAAGCAAGAGGTATTTGGTCCTATTTTACATATCATACGTTTTAACAAGTCACAATTAAATGAAGTTATAAGTGATATAAATAGTACTGGATATGGGCTTACGTTTTCTTTGCAGAGTCGTATACAAAGTCAAATTGACACTATAAGTAAAAAAATATCAGTTGGAAATGTCTACATCAACCGTAACCAGATAGGTGCAGCAGTTGGGATACAACCATTTGGTGGTAGAGGACTATCTGGCACTGGGCCAAAAGCTGGTGGTCCTCATTATTTACAGCGTTTTTCTACAGAAAAAGTTGTAAGTGTTAACACTACAGCATTTGGTGGTAACACTACACTTATGTGTTTGGATTAATTTGCAGGCCCTAATTTTTCTTACCCCTAAACTAGACGTTCGTGCAGTTATGTACACAGCGCTAAAATCCGAAAAGGACCAGCTCATGCACTGAAATAAATCGTATCCGTTCAGCCAATGGCGTCAACTTAAGAACTTTCATTAGCAAACTCTCCTAAAGACATGATGGCGTTTAGGCTTATCTACTTTATTGCGGCTGTCCCGGTCGGATTTTAACTTTAGCGCATATATAGCTCTTTCCATAAAAGTCCGGATGTGATAGGATAAGGGTAGATGATGATAAGGAGGTTGAATGCCAGCAGCATATAGTTATGATTTAAGAAAAAAAGCAATGGAAGCGCTAGACGAAGGAGAAAGCAGAGAAACAGTGGCAGCAAGATTTAAGATTGGACGAACTACTTTATGGGAGTGGCAGCAAAGAAGAAAAGAAACAGGAGACTTTCAATCAAAAAAACTTGGAAATGGGGGTTACAATCACAAAATTACCGACTGGGATACCTTTGCCAAATTTGCCAGAGAACACGGAGGAAAGACTCTATCGGAAATGGCTAAACTTTGGAACAACGTTAGTATCCAAACGATCTATCGAGCCCTTAAAAAAATTGGATTTACGCGCAAAAAAAGACATATGGATACAAGGAAAGAAACGAAGAAAAACGTGCTGAATTTTTGAAAATTATAGCGACAAAAGAACCTAAAAACTTAGTGTATATAGATGAGTCTGGCATTGATAACACCGAAGACTACCCCTACGGATATTGCCAGAAAGGACAGCGGTTTTATGCCTTAAAATCTGGAAAGAAAACTCAACGAATCAGTATGGTTGCAGCCTTAAGTGGAAGAAAGATAGTTGTTCCGTTAACCTTTGAAGGCCACTGTAATATGGATGTTTTTAATGGATGGTTTGAGCAATTTTTGACACCGATCTTGGAACCTGGACAGACTGTCATTCTTGACAATGCTACTTTTCATAAGTCTGATAAGATTATCGAGCTTGCTAAAGGGGTTGGTGCAGAAATTTTGTATCTGCCGCCTTATTCTCCAGATTTCAACAAAATTGAGCATCATTGGTTTGCTATAAAAAACAGAGCCAGGAAAAACATTCCTCTATTCGAATCCTTTCGTCGTGCTGTTGATTCTGCCTTCCTATGACCTGTTCGGACTATTATGAGAAATGCTATACTTAAAAAGGGCTTGAAAGTTTTTTGGCGCAATAAGTACCTGATAGAGTTTCTGTCTCATTACACTAAATAAAACTGAAAAATTTAAACGATACTCAGTAATTTGATCTGGGTTCCAAGGCCCTTGTGCATCACATATATGAAGCGATAATATATTGCACATGACCAAGTTTGCCCAAAATTCTTGTAATACAGCCTCTCCAGAAAAATTCTCTAACTCTGCTCCTACTTTGAGTCGTTTCCTCTATGTGCCACCTTAACACATAAGCTTTGCTCCAAAGTCTCGGTCAAAAACTCTGTTTCTCAGTTGGCTAATGTCAGCACTATAACTCTTACTTTCTGTCCTTTCATTTTATTTTTTAGCTTTTCATTTTCTAATATAAAATCAAAATCTAATTCGCCAGCGTTCCCATAGCTTACTATAATTTCTTTTTTGCAAGCGAAAAATAAAATCTACTTCCAAATCATAATGCTGCTGAATGAATTTTACTGAAGACAATCATAGATAAATAATAATTTCTCTTGATTTAATAAACGCATTTGAGTGATAACTTCGGGTAATTGCTCTGCCGCCAACGTTTGTTCACCTATATTCCAAGCTGCAAGACGAGCACTGCAAATCAATGAAGTACACAAATCAACAAACAAATTGCCAATGGTGCCTGTTGTTCCATTTGGTTCAAACTCGGATACAATTTCCCCAGAGCTGGGTAATCTCATACCAGAACCATCTGCTGCAATAAGTCTATAGCCTCTCCAACTCAGGTTCATCCTGATAGGCTGTTTGGATGCTTAAATTCTTGAAAGCCTGTATGGCAAATCTTATACCTTGCTTTAGAAAAAGCTTGCTTTGAGGGTACATGTCAATGGCTCCATAAGTTCACATTCTATTCCCAAACTTTTTTTAACTAACTTTAAAATCATAGAAAATACTGTCGAAAAAGGAAGTTTTCTTGTTCGTGTAAAACTCAACACAATGGATTTTCTGAAAAGTTTTCGAGTATATTGCATTTTTAATTTGTAAGATAAGATCTTTTCCTTTTTGCATGCTTCACCTAAAAAAGACACATTTTAAACTTTTTTGTTGCAATAAAATAGAAACAAAAGTGCTGTCCCTTGCACTCTTTGGATAATTTAATGATAAAAAATTTGGAGAGAAATTTTATACACAATCTCTGACATTTTTCCTTAAGTTGACGCCATTGTGTGAACGGTTACGGTTTCCCGTCTTCACCATGCTATATAGAAAAAAGTCTGGATTCCAATTTGCATGACAATATGGAGTATCTGCTTCTTTCATCCCAGTGGGATCTTTTATTCCATTTTATTAACAGTTTGTTTTGCAGTATCAAACAATTTTAATCCTATAATCCCGAATGTAACTAAAATAAAGCATATTACTTCGAATAAATTAACTGGTTCATCAAATAGGTAAACTCCAAGTATCGAAGCTCCTATAGCGCCCACTCCAGTCCAAATTGCATAGCATACTCCGATAGGTATAGAACGTGTAGCAAGCGAAAGTAAATATGTACTAAGAGCCATGGAGAATATGCTAATTATTGATGGTACGAGATGAGTAAATCCATAACTATGCTTAAGTGTTATGACCCAGAACACTTCAATTAGTGACGATAAGAGTAAATATATCCAATTCATGCATAAATTTTTAGGTTTAAATAGAGAGCTTTAGCCCTATAGTTCCTATTACAATTAAAACGATACATAAAACTTGAGATAAATTAATATTCTCTGTGAAAGTGGTTGCACCAATTATAGTTATTCCAATTGTGCGTATTCCAGAGGAAACTGCATAGCATACTCTAATAGGTAGAAAGCATGCTGCAAGAGATAAAAAGTAAATGCTAATGATCATAATTACCAATGTTGCAATCGAAGGCACAACTTTAGTAAAACTGTTACTAAACTTTAGCGTTACAGCCCACAGTATCTCTAGAATACTAGACAGCAACAAATATAACCAGCACATTTTCGTAACATTTCAATCTTGTATTGTAACAGAAATTGTTAGTTAAAACTACACTAAAGTGCAATAGATCTCTCTTTCGGAATTGCTTTAATATCAAACTTAAAACAACATCCTAAAAAACTTTTCTACGAAATTCAATTCTTGTACGTCATTTGCTGCATAAAGTGGTGTAGTTTGTTGCTCAATACCTGGTATTTCTACAAAAACTTTGCCCACTTCTTGACCTTTTTTAATTGGTGCAGGTATCATATCTTTATATTCAATACGCACCTTAATTTGGTCATGCAATTTGCGGTTGTAAGTTATGGTAACATCGTTTGCAACTGTGACAGGCACTTTTCTATCTTTTCCATAGAGAACATTTACTTCCTCAACTACGCTGTCTTTAACGAATATTTTCTTAGTGTTAAAATGATTTAAGGAGTATTGTATCAATCTTTTTGCTTCTTCTATTCGCTCTTTCTCAGTGTTTAAACCATTTACGACAGCAAAAATTCTCCTATCATTTCGTTTTGCAGATGCTACAATGCCGTAACCACCAGCATTTGTATAACCGGTTTTTAAGCCATCAACCCCAATATCGTGAAAAAGTAGAAGATTTTTATTCTTTTGTACAATTTCATTATATGTCAAATATTGTTCGGAAAATAAATCATAATATTCAGGAAAATCGGTGAAAATCCTTTTTGCCAGCATTACCAAGTCTTTTGCGTTCATAAAATGATCTTCATCTGGCCACCCGCTTGAGTTGACAAAATGACTGTCATTCAGATTCAAATTTTGTGCAACTTCATTCATTTCAGCCACAAAATTCTCTTCTGATCCTGCAATGCCCTCGGCTAGTGTTATGCAGGCATCATTGCCTGAGACTATTGTAATTCCTTCAAGTAATTCCCTCACCGTAACGGATTGACCTTCTTTCAAAAACATAGAAGAGCCTCTCCTTTCCCACGCTTTTCTACTTACTCGAAATTTATCCTCCATGTGTATTATTCCAGCTTTTAGATAATCGAAGGCTATATATAAAGTCATTAGCTTGCTCATTGAAGATGGGGCCATTTTTTCATCGGAATTATGGTCAAAAATGAACGAGTCTGAAGCTAAATCTAAGACTATTGCTTGCTTTGCTTTGGTTCTAAACTGGTATGAGTATGAAGAAAAAGGAAGTATAAAAACTAATAGCAAAATTATCAATCTGCTTAACATATCTATAATTTTAAATTTATAGTGTACTAATTAATAGTATAATTTTACAGGGGCATTTCAATAGATCTCTTACATAAAAATTCCTTGACACCCTTCGCCAGCCCCCTTATCATGGTACTGGAGGTATTCATTTATCTTCAATCTGTGCAGATTAAACGACAACAGTATTACGTAATTGGCGTCTTATTTTTAATTTTTTGCACTATGAGCACCTTATGTCTTCACAACATTTCTAGGTTTTTACCTATATAAGCTGAAACGCGCTTATAAAGCGTTTAAGACAGTATAGAACGCCAATTTGCAGGATTAGAGAGTGACAACTAGCTAACACGGGATATCTTTTGTCTTTTTTTCTGCTTAGTAAATTTCTTAAATATTTATGACTAAAGGTTAGTTGCATTAAAAAGCAGCTGAGTCGCGGTTATTAGACGTTTAAAATATAAAAAAACGCCAATGTTTTTAAATAGATATTAATCGGAGCTTCTTTTGCCTTTTTTTTCATTTGGTAAATTTCTTAAATATTTATAGCTAAACGACAACCGTCATCCCGCTACGTGTTAGCGGGATCTATGTTAAGGTATGGCGGTTAAATAAGGGATCTATGTTAAGAGATACCGCGAATGAATCGCGGTATGACGGTTCGCGGCGGGATTCCAGTGTCTGGGCACTGGGATGACAGGAAAAGGGGCTACTTGGATTACAGCAGATCACCTCTTCACAAAAATTTTATCAGTAATACGCATATCAATAATACTCCAATCGCTGAAAGTAAAATCAGTTGTATTTTGCAAGTGGTTTAAATATTCCCATGCACTATAAGGGTTATCTTCAGGCAGTTTTACTGTGGAATCGTTATCAAGTATGATATTCCATCTTCTATTCCCTATATAAGCAAAAGAAGAAATGTGGTCACTTAATTGAGTTTTACTCTCTAACACATCTCTAACAAATTCTAGGTTTGATAACGAGTTTTGTCCTGTAATTACAACAAGATCATCTACTGGATAGTCATCTACGATCACTTTGCCTTCGAAATCAATTACCGAGGTTTTGTTATTATCTTTCCAGAGAGCAAACGGTTTATGCTCATCTATATTAATGCGTAGAGTATTGGGCAAAATTCTGTGAACTCTTACGTGTTTTATCCACCTGCTTACGGATTGTATGTTACCGGCAAGTTTTGAAAGTGATATATACAGGATAGGTTGCGTTCTATCTGTCAAACTTAGAATATCCTTTTTGTTTGTAAATTTATTGCCGCTCACGACTACTTCGTCGATTGAAAATCCACTACTGAGTAATAAACTAGATAGGCAGTCATTATACCAAGTAAAGTAGTAATTAAATCGATTTATTATTTTATCAAGTGAGCTGTAAAGTATTAGCGTAAGAAAAAGTGCTGTGATAATAACCAAGGCACACTTACGCAAAAAACTCCTTTGGCTTCTAGTAATACTGCTCAACATGACTTAAATCCCTAATATTTTTGTGCTGCAAACTATCTTCAATAATAATTTTAACTAATTCATTAAAATTGATTCCTTTTGCCAATTTTGCAATTTCTGGCACTAACGATAACTCAGTAAAGCCAGGATGTGTATTAATCTCAAGCATTTTTAAAGTGTTATTCTTGGGATTATAACGAAAGTCTGAGCGGGAAATAGTTTTGCATCCTAAAAATTGATGAACTTTCAGTGCGTGTTCCAAGGTCATTTTATATATATTGTCAGGAATTTCAGCAGGAAATATATGTTCTGCAAATCCATCTGTATACTTTGCTTCATAATCATAGAATTTATTTTTTGGTCGTATTTCCATAGTGCCAATTGCTTCATCCAGCAATACAGCAGTATGTAACTCTATGCTCGGTATGTATTCTTCTACGATCATCAAATCTCTTGTCATAGAAGTAGCTCCTTCCTTGTCATCCAAGTAGCCAGATACTGTTTTTTTTTCCTGGTCACGCGCTGGAATGACATCAAATTTCAGTTTTAAATAATCCTCATGTGAGGAAACAATATGTACTCCGATGCTAGAGCCTTCATTAATTGGTTTTAAGACGTACGGATAATCAATTTTAATATTATTTTTTAGTAGATCTTCTCGGCTAATTACATAACCTTTTGGAGTATCAATACTAAGGGACCAAAATATATGCTTTGACATTGCCTTGTTCATAGCAACAGCAGAAGCCATAACTCCTGAGTGTGTATATTTTATACCTAAGATTTCCAATAAACCTTGAATGCAGCCATCTTCACCATAAGGTCCATGCAGAGCGATAAAAGCAAGGCCCGGATTAATTTTTTTAAGCTTTTCAGCAATGTTGCTGTCAACATCTATTTCTATTGCATTATATGAAAGGCTATCAAGTGCCTTCTTTACTGCTCTTCCACTCATAAGTGATATTTCTCTCTCACAAGAAAATCCACCACTTAAAATTGCTATAGTTGGAACCATGGGCACTCTTAGAAGAACCTTATTAATTATAACTACATATATGAACCTTGTAAACAGAAGGGAAAGTTAGCTTGGAGGTTTATAATCTACTGCCACTGTCTTTGCAATTTTATCATGAAGAAACTGCTTGCGTTGGTCAAATATTGCACATATGAAAATTAGTATTGTGGTCATAAAGATTAAGCCTAATAAAGGATCAAACCACCATTCAGAGGTATACTTATCAAAAAATTTCCTTCTCGTGATGAATATGGGGAAGCAAATAACTTCAAATGAAATATGCCTAACTATTGCTTGCACTAGAGTAACATTTTCAAGTGTATTTGCATCTTTGATATTAATACCGCATAACAATTGTCCTGGAGTACCACCAAATCTTCTTATCATGAATACTCCGAATACTATCGATAGCAAAAAAGATAAGCAAATACGTATAATTAATAATTTAGGTCTAGCAATGTGAAAAACCACTCTTACAAGAATCAAACAGAATAAAGGAATTCCCTTAATAATAAGACTGTCAATAATATGCGCTAACACACCCTAGTTATTCCCACATATACATAGTTTAATTTTGGGTAGCATGCTTCAGACCTATAATCCATTACTACTGTTTTTGTAATTTTGTCGTAGAAAAGCTGCTTGCGCTTATCAAATATTGCAAACATTAGAACCAATATTGGTAAAATAAAAAACCACTCAGAAATGTAGGTGGGTACCCACAAAAGTGCCTTGAGAGTGCTTCTCATCACTACTTGCATTAAAGCAGCGTTTTTAAGTGTGTTTGCATCTTTTATGTATATACCAAGTAGCAACTTTCCTGGAGTCCAACCAAGTCTTGTTATCATTAATACTTCCAATGCTATATATACTAAATCTTTCAATAATATATCTAAATCTTCTAATATTTCATATCGCTCTGATATAAGGTCACTATTAGTGTCAATATCAGGAAAGACATAATTAAAAACATCGGCAAGGGGCTCTCCTGATAATATGAATAAAATTAATAAATAAAATAATGAATAACAGACTAGGAATATAATTTGGTCAACTATATAAGCTGCAGCACGCTTAGTTATTCCCGCATATTTTACTTTAATATCCATTTTATACCCCATATGATCCGTCTAATGTACCTATTAACAGTTAAATAGCAGTAAAATTGCTGTATTACTATTTGTATTCTCAAGTAAACTAGTTATGCTATCAAGGACATAAACAATACAGCCACTTTCAGCAATGCAAAACAATAATTGTGAGATACAAGAGAAATTTTCTTTTTCCTTCAGTAGCATTATTCTAAATTTTCGTCAAAATAAGCTGTTTTATCCTTTTTTTCCTTATACTCTTCTGCAGTATAGAGAGGTTGTTTTTTAGCTGTGATATTTGGCCACTTTTGTGAGTATTCTACATTTATATCGTAAAATAACTTGAAAGTTTTTTGTTCGCTGCTCAGCAACTCTTCATCTAGTTCTAAAATATCTTTTATGGAATCATCAGTTACAATTGCATCTACTGGACACTCAGGTATGCACACTCCGCAATCAATACATTCATCTGGGTTAATCACGAGCATGTTTTTACCTTCATAGAAGCAGTCAACGGGACATACTTCCACACAGTCCGTATATTTACATTTTATGCATTTATCTGTAACAAAATGCGTCATAAAACACTGTATATTTGTATTATCTTGGGTACACTAAATTGATAAGAAATTCAAGTCTTTTATGAAGATAAATAAATTGAACAACAAAGAATTAGAAGTATGGTTAAGCTTGGCTAGAACTATAGGACCAATAAAGTTTTTTAGTATACTAAGAACACATGGATCGCTAGATGAGGTGTTGAAATATCTCAATAGGGTGGCTAATAATAAGGTGTATGGCATTCAAGATGCACGAGAAGAAATCAATAATGCAGAAAGAATTGGAGCTAAAATTATACCCGCATGTGACCCAGATTACCCTGATCTTTTAAGAAATATCTCTAATTGTCCTCCTGTAATAACTGCACTTGGTGATATATCATTATTAAGCCGTGAGATAATTGCAATAATCGGTGGGCGTAACTCTTCAATGAATGGAAGAAATTTTGCCAATAAGTTGGCACTTGATTTAAGCGAAGCTGGTTTTGTTATCGTTTCTGGACTTGCAAAAGGAATCGATACTGCAGCAAACAGTGTAATATACAAAAATCATCCCACTATTGCTGTTACAGCAAGCGGAATTGATGTGGTGTATCCAAAAGAGAATTTTGATCTATACAAAAAAATCACTGGGAACGGTGGGTTAGTAATTACTGAGCTTCCATTTGCTACTAAACCAAAGCCTCAATATTTTCCTCAGAGGAATCGAATTATATCTGGTCTATCGCTGGGTGTTGCAGTGATTGAAGCATCAAAACGTTCTGGCTCTCTAATAACAGCAGATTTTGCTTTAAATCAAGGGAGAGAGGTGTTTGCAGTTTCTGGTTTCCCTTTAGATTCACGCTGTAGTGGTAGTAATTATTTAATTAAAAACGGTGCTAAGCTTATCGAATCCGCTGATGACATAATAGAGAGTATTAGGTTTAGTTTACCTCCGCAGCAAAAAAACCTATTTGATGTTGAGCACCATTTTGTTAACCAAAAACAAGAAAAATTACAACAGGCAAAATCTGTTATAGTTGATCATATTAACTCTGTACCTGTTGACATAGATGAACTTATACTAGCAAGCGGACTTTCTACCAACATAGCTCTAATGGCTCTTTTAGAACTAGAGTTGGAAAACAAAATAGAGCGTTCACCGGGGAATAAAATATCGTTAATTTTCTAGATTACTTTAGCTATACTAGATGCTCGTACAGACATATGCTTGACACTGAAATGATGCCATTTGTTATAGGATTCTTAGTTGCTGATTTTAGAATTGATAAGAGAAAACTTTTTTTCAACTTGTTGTATAATTTTATAAAAGTGATCGAAATCTAAGCTTGCACTGCCAATTAAAACTCCTGATAAATTTGAGATACTGAGCAAATTTTCTATATTTTCTGAACTGACTGAACCACCATATATAATGTGTTTTTTACTAGTACACAATTTTATTACCTCTATCACCTTAGCAATTGCATCATTATTTGGCACATGACCTGTGCCTATTGCCCATATTGGCTCATATGCTACGGTATATTCACCGTGTGTTGGCAAACGGTTTTTGCATTGATATTCTATTACTTCTTTTGTTTTTTCATTCTTATAATCTTCTGAATTTTCACCCACACAGATAATTGGGTGTAAGCCTGATTCTATTGCTATTTCCGACTTAAGTTTTATTTCACTATCTTTTTCATTAGCCCTTTCAGAATGCCCAAGTATTACGTAAGTACACCCTAGTTCCTTTAACATTTCTGCACTAATTTCACCTGTGTAAGAACCGAACTTTTTATGATGGCAATTCTGTGCTCCTATATTAATATTATTGTTCAACTCTATACTGCTTGGAAATGATGTAAAAGGAGGGCAAATCACTAGCTTAGAGGTAATTTCGTTGCTCTTGTTGTTAAGTTTGCCTATAAAGTCAACAAATGAAGAACGCATTCCATTCATTTTCCAATTTGCTACTATTAAAAAGGACATCAACTTTACTTATATGGGCGAGAGTGCCGGCTGTCGGACTTGAACTGACAACCTACTGATTACAAGTCAGTTGCTCTACCAATTGAGCTAAGCCGGCGTTAAACACATTAATAATATACAATTATCAATGAATTTTCGTCAACTAATTTTTAAAATACTGTATAATGAAAATAATATGAAAAAATTTTTACTGAAGCCAAAAAAGAGTCTAGGGCAAAATTTTATTTTATCGAGTGAGATAACAAAAAAAATCGTCGCTTTAGCTGGTAGTCTGGAAAATTTTAATGTCATTGAAATTGGTCCTGGATATGGTGCATTAACAAGAGAAATATTGGTGCATAATCCAAAGTCTCTACTTTCTATAGAAAAAGATAGAGATTTAGTAAAACACCATGACCAACTGCTAAATGAGCATCAAGGAAAGTATAGAATTATAGAAGCGGATGCACTGCATGTTACAGAAGAAGAGCTGATAGAGCGCCCAGTTAAAGTTATTGCTAACTTGCCTTACAATATCTCGGTAGTGTTATTTTTAAAGTGGTTAAATAATATAAAATTTTTTACGAACTTGACATTAATGTTTCAAAAAGAGGTAGCAGATCGCATTACGGCAAGACCCAATTCTAAAGATTATGGTTCCTTATCAGTGCTAAGCCAATTACTATGCGATATAAAAAAGGAATTTGATATTGAACCTAAAGAGTTTTTTCCAAGACCAAAAATACATTCTTCAGTAATTACAGTAAATCCTTTGCCTACCCCAAAGTTTGTAGTAAACTTGGAAACCTTAATAAAATTAACACGTGCTGTTTTTGCTCAAAGAAGAAAGATGCTGAGAAATAGCTTGCAAAATATAACGAACCACGCTGAAACTGTCCTTGAAAACGCTAAATTGAGCGGAAACCAGCGTCCAGAAAACTTAACTATTGAGCAGTTTTGTTTGCTGGCAAATAATGTAGAATGCTTATTTTGCAATAAAATGTATTAGCAACTATATAGCTTTTCTATCTCCTAAAAACAGTTAGAGCTATACAATTAAAGGCTCCTAGCTAATTTTGCCTATTGCAATTTAATTAATTGGCGTATAAGCTTTAAATAAAGCCTATGAAAAAAATGGAAGCTTGTTATTCGTTTGACGATATACTTCTTTTGCCAGCCTATTCTAATATATTGCCTTGCGATGCAGATACAAAAACTTATTTAACAAATAGTATAGAACTAAATATCCCTCTCATATCCTCTGCAATGGATACTGTTACTGAATCGGGCTTTGCAATAGCTATTGCCCAACATGGAGGGATAGGTTGCATACATAAGAATTTATCAATAGATGAACAAGTTTTAGAAGTAAGAAGGGTGAAAAAATATGAAAGTTGGATCGTGTATAACCCAATTACGATTTCACCGGATAAAACAGTTGCGGAAGCAATTTCATTAATGAGAGAGCACAATTATTCTGGCATTCCTGTAGTCGATCAACGCAAGTTAGTTGGAATTTTAACTAACCGAGATGTGAGATTTATTGAAGACCAGAACATGAATGTAAAAGTTTCCGAAGTGATGACAAAAGATAAGTTAGTGACAGTGCGGGAGCAGGGAGTGAATAGTGCCTCAGCAATGAAATTGTTGCATGAAAATAGAATAGAAAAGCTTTTGGTTGTAGATGAAAATTCTTGTTGTATAGGTTTAATTACGGTTAAAGACATTGAAAAATACAATAGATACCCAAATTCATGTAAAGACAGTAAAGGGCGTCTCAGAGTTGCCGCTGCAATTGGCACTGGTAAAAAAGATGGTATAGACAGATGTGAAGCTTTGATCGGAGAAGAAGTTGATGTAGTTGTTGTGGATACTGCTCACGGTCATTCCGAAAACGTTATCAATACCATTAGGGAAATAAAAAAGATGTATCCTAATACGCAATTAATTGGCGGAAACATTGCAACAAAGGAGGCTGCTGAAGCGTTGATTGATGCGGGTGTTGATGCAGTGAAGGTTGGAATAGGACCAGGATCAATCTGTACAACCAGAATAGTTACAGGTGTTGGTGTGCCACAATTCTCTGCAATCAAGAATGTTGCAGAGGCGTGTAGAGCAAGAAACGTCAGACTAATTGCTGATGGTGGGGTAAAATACTCAGGAGATGTTGCAAAAGCTATTGCAGCTGGTGCTGACTCTGTGATGATTGGTTCGATTTTTGCTGGCACTGACGAAAGCCCAGGTGAGATTATTATGTATAAGGGCAGAGCATATAAAGGCTATCGAGGAATGGGATCTATTAGTGCAATGAAACGAGGTTCAGCTAGCCGTTATTTTCAAGATAAAGATTCAAAACTCAAATTAGTTCCACAAGGAGTGGAAGGAAGAGTTCCATTCAAAGGTCCAGCTTCAGGAGTAATCCATCAATTGATTGGCGGATTGCAAGCTGCAATGGGGTATACTGGTAATAGGAATATAGAAGAGATGAAAAAAAATTGTAAATTTGTTACTATTACTGCATCAGGATTAAGAGAGAGTCACGCTCATGATATAGTCATTACACAAGAAGCTCCAAATTATGCTTATCAAACGTCCAATTTGTCAACCGATTCGGAGTAGTCCAGAAAAAGTAGAGAGAAAGTTAAAACGTTTTTGGAGTAAAATAAAACGTTTTTTCAAAATATGACAAATAGAAGAGAATATACAGCAGAATTCAAATTAGAAGCTGTTAAGCTGGTTAAAGAAACAGGTCAAGCAAGTACAAAAATAGCAAAAGATCTAGGTATAGATGGCAGTATGTTAAGTAAGAAAATATGATGGAAAAATGTCTGGAGCATAAGCATTTCCAGGCAAAGGCTCCTTATGACAAAGAAAGATTTGATCTAAAAAAAGAACTAACAAGAGAAAGAGACATTTTAAAAAAAGCCCTGGGCAAAGAAAAAGAGTAAAGTATTCTTTTATATAGAAATTGCTATAAAACACAGGAACTATGTAGGGTTTTGTACTGGTGGTATGGGTTGCTAAGGAAAAAAGCAGTAAAGAATTAGCAAAAGAAGGGCTTCTAGCAGATATTCAAAAAATACATCAAGCTTCTAAATGCAGATATGGAGCCCCTAAAATTCACGCTGAATTAAAAGCTTTAGGCAAAAATTAAAACAGTACAAAGTGTTATGCAAGAAAATGGCATTAAAACCAAGCTTAGACGAAGGTTCAAAAATAAAAAACAGCAAATAAGCAACCGAGTTGTGGCTCCGAACACATTGGATCAAAATTTTACTACTGATCAGCCAAATAAAGTTTGGGATTACCTACATAAAAACTAAAGAAGGTTGTTGGCGGCAATAATTGACCTATATTCACGCATGGTGGTTAATGAGTAACATGATAATTAGTTATAGATTCTTTATTGATGGCCGTTGATAAACGCAAACCCGATAAAAATCTGCTGTTACATAGCGATCAAGGGTGTTCGGTAGAAGCTGTAGCTTTACTCCTCTCGTTTGAGTTTTATTACTACAACTCCCCCTAAAGAACCGTGCTTGCAGATTTCCCGCACACGGCTCATCAATATTAGTTTTCACAGTCGTCCCTCTTATGCATATAAAGAAAAATGTATTTTTGGCTTTGGTAATGGATTTACTTCTACGTAGTGTACAAACTGTTCCCAGGTCATACTCTTTTTCTGACTACGCCGATTTATCCATTTAAATGCTAGCTTTCTTACTGATGTGTAAAATTGTTTCAGACACCAATAATTTCCGCTAATACCAAAGTAGTTATAGTGTCCTGTTAATTTAGCCTTCAGTACTTGCCACCAATCTTTAAGTCGAATACTTCCGCGGACTATTTTCAACCACTCCTTGATTTCTTTTAGTTTTCTGGCTAGATTTAACTTAGAGGTTTTATGTCCCATCATTAATCTACCACGACGACTTTTTGCACCATAGTGCGTAAACCCCAGAAAATTGAAACTTTCCGTCCTTCGTTTCTCTCTTATCGCTCGTTGCCACTCCCTCTTGCCAAACTTTACTACTCTGGTCTTGTTTTCAGATACTTCCAACCCAAATTTATTTAGCCTTTGTTTCAGTAATTCCAGAAATTCTTCCGCGTCTACCTTACTTTCGCAACAAACCACAAAATCATCGCAAAACCTTATTACTTGTATATATCCTCTGGATCTTGGTTTAAATTTCTTTTCTATCCATAAATCCAACACATAATGTAAGTATATATTTGCTAATACAGGACTTACTATACCGCCTTGTGGTGTACCTTGTTTTGTTGCTTCATAATTTCCAGCTTCGACTATCCCTGCCTTGAGAAACCGCTTTACTAACCACAGCAAATTTGGGTCAGTTATTCGTTCCCTTAGACACCTCATTAGCCATTTATGCTGTATATTATCGTAGAACTTCTTGATATCCACTTCTACAATGTAGTTTATTGGCTTGTACATAACTGCTTTATCTAGTGCATTTACCGCTTGATGACAGTTTCTTCCTGGTCGAAATCCATATGAGCTGTCCAGAAAGTTTGCCTCGTAAATATTTTCTAATATCTTCTTCAGCATAATCTGTACTAATTTATCCTCGGTCGATGGTATTCCGAGTCCGCGTTTCTCTTTACTTCCAGCTTTCGGTATATATACCCTCTTTACTGGTTGTGGTTGATATTGCTTCCTCTTCATACTTTCTACTAGCACTTCGAGTTTCTCATTCAGATTTTCTCCGTATGATTCCACTGTTATCTGGTCTACTCCACAAGCCTTGTTACGCTTCAGTTCTTTATAACATCTCGCAAGATTCTCTGTATTTATCAGATGGACTAACGATGTGAATTTTAGTCGCTTATCTTGCTTTGCTCTTACTGCTATCTGGTTTAGTTTATATCGCATGTTATTCCTACCTCCGTTGTATTGGCATAGCAATCCCTATTCCAGTTACTATATTGCTGATCGCTTCCCCTTGTACGTGGCTTTCCCACATTCTGAGTACTATCAATCAGTCCGACTTCCCCTGCATCTTCCGCTAGTTCTTGCCTTTGTTGACTTGTTCCAACGTACCTTAATAGGAATGCATGGGATCTCCCAAGTTCACTTGAAGTCCATTTCAATACATGGCACGGTCTCAGATCCCGATAGAGTGAGTGATAACTTGCCTTTACGTTATCCTTCATGCTGTCTTCCATGGCCATGAACATGTCGACCTCTATGTCTTCAGGTATTTCGGGACTCCACTCCTTCACTTCCGTTGTGCCCTGCATTGTCCATCCCACTAGCTCTATTACACTCGTTACCTCATGCAACATAGTGGTCTGTTCCAAACTGTTGGCTAGACTTTGTTTGTGTTGGATTTTCACCAACTGTTCTCCAAGCACTTCTTGGCGCACCACAGTATACCTCTCAAAATTACCAATTTCTATTGAATACAAAAAACATCATTTCCAGCATGAGCCATAAGGGCTGTTGTTACGATAACTCTGTTGCAGAAAAGTTCACTTAAAAGGGAGCTGCTTATTGATACTTCTCGCTCAACAAACCAGAACTGCCATATTTGAATACATAGAAATCTTTTATAACAAATAACGTAGACATTCTACTATTAACTATTGCATTCCTGCACAATTTATTCTCATGATAAAAACGTCTTAACTTTCTCTCTACTTTTTCTGGGTAAGGTCAATTTGGGTCTGCACCATTTTTGAGTAATAGTTTTACTTCTTGTGCATTACCATCTTCTACAGCTAGGAATAATTGTTCTTCCTGTGTTTTTACGCGTGTTTCCACATTAGATATAAAAAATAACAATACTAAACATGCAATACCAATAATGCTAATATATTTTATAATTTTTCTCATAAGATATTTTACAATGCTTCTAATAATATTAGATATCATCTATAAAATTAAAAAATCCATGAAAGGGGATGAAAATATGTAAAAAAGTATTATTGATTAATTAAAAACAGATTTTGATTTGATAATACTAATAAAATCGATTTATCTTAAATTTACGTTGATTTTTACCTGTTATTTTTTGTAGTTTATCCAACGTAAATTCCAGGTAAAACAAAGTCGTTATCTCCAACCGTTACAACCAACTCTCCTTCTTTAATTTTTATTTGATTAGGTGTATGGTCCCATACCATCACACTCTGGGATCATACACCTAAAGTACTCCGACACTGGGATGACACCCCGGGGTTTCTGGGATGACAAAAAAGAGCCCCCTGAGCAAAAATCTTATAGCCACTTGAATGATAATTGACTTTTTGTCTAAAATAACTAAGAAAGAAACTTCTCATCAAGATAACTTAAATATATACTAATTCTCTTATTTTTAAACGATTTCTCATCATGAATTGCACGATCAAAAACCTGAATTTGACTTGTTATAATGCTACAATTATTATTTGCAACTTCTAATACGCCACTATCAATTACAACCTTCTTTTCTGTTTGGTTACTCATTTTAACAGTAATCATACCAGGCAATAAATAAATTAAGTAAGGAGCATGGTGAGCTAAAATCATAAGCTCCCCTTCGAGCCCAGTTACTGAAAGAGAAACCACTCCACTGAATGAAATTTGATCATCAGGAGAGAAAAATTGCACTTTAAAAGTATTCATAATCTTTAACTTTTATTTAGCTTCAGCTTGTATTAATTCAGCCTTTTTTATTGCTTCATCTATATTCCCCACCATATAAAAAGCAGCCTCTGGTAAGTGATCATATTTGCCTTCAACAATCCCTTTAAAACTGGAAACAGTATCAGAAAGTGAAACAAATTTACCAGGCATGCCAGTAAATATTTCTGCAACGTGAAAAGGTTGAGAAAGAAATTTCTGAATCTTACGAGCCCTATCAACAATAATTTTATCTTCATCAGATAGCTCATCCATACCAAGTATTGCGATAATATCTTGCAGTGATTTATAAGTTTGCAATATACGTTTCACCTCAGAAGCTACATTATAATGTTCTTCACCAATGATTTCAGCAGATAAAGACTGAGAAGTTGAATCAAGTGGATCAACAGCAGGGTATATTCCCATTTCAGCTATTTGCCTTGACAACACTGTGGTTGCATCAAGGTGAGAGAATGTAGTTGCTGGGGCTGGATCAGTCAAATCGTCCGCAGGAACATATATAGCTTGCACAGAAGTAATAGAGCCAGAAGTTGTTGAAGCTATTCTTTCTTGCATTGCACCCATATCAGTTGCAAGGGTTGGCTGATAACCAACAGCTGACGGTATTCTTCCAAGTAAAGCAGAAATTTCAGAACCAGCTTGTGTAAATCTAAAGATATTATCCACAAAAAATAGAACATCTTGGTTTTCACGGTCACGAAAATACTCTGCCATAGTAAGTGCTGTTAAAGCAACTCTAGCCCTTGCTCCAGGAGGCTCATTCATCTGACCATAAACCAAAACAGCTTGAGATTTTTCATGCTCATTTATATTTATTACATTTGAAGTGATCATCTCGTGATAAAGATCGTTACCTTCACGCGTTCTCTCCCCTACCCCGGCAAACACAGAAAATCCTTTATGAGCTTTTGCTATATTATTAATTAATTCCATTATTAGGACTGTTTTACCAACACCGGCTCCACCAAATAAGCCAATTTTTCCTCCTTTAAGATAAGGTGCAAGAAGATCTATAACTTTTATTCCCGTAACTAAAACTTCTTCCTGTATTCTCTGTTCAGTAAAACTTGGAGGTGCTCTGTGTATAGGCTCTAAGTTATACTTTCCCTTCAGTGGACCACACTCATCTATAAGCTCTCCAACAACATTAAAAATCCTTCCTAAAGTTGAACGCCCAATTGGCACCGATATTGGTGCACCTGTATCAAC
Organism: Wolbachia endosymbiont (group A) of Andrena fulva; assembly: GCF_964026815.1. Classification (NCBI taxonomy): domain Bacteria; kingdom Pseudomonadati; phylum Pseudomonadota; class Alphaproteobacteria; order Rickettsiales; family Anaplasmataceae; genus Wolbachia; species Wolbachia endosymbiont (group A) of Andrena fulva. The sequence goes on along the minus strand of NZ_OZ034701.1, from coordinate 339,937 downwards.
AAATTCATCCCCCCTTGACATGCCATCTGTGCTATCCATAGCAATACAACGAACTATATTGTCACCTATATGCTGCGAAACTTCTAAAACCAGCTCCTTATCCTTATATTTTAGTTTGCTTTTTAAAGCATTAAATATTTTAGGCAATTCACCTTCAAATTTTATATCAACAACTGCTTGAGTTACCTTAATCGCTCTACCTATATTCATCTCTTTATTTTTATCACCTAACACTATAATTCCATAAAAGAACTTCTAAAGAAAATAAATTTTATATTATTAATAGAAATTTTGCAACATTAAAACGCTTACTAGTTACGCTTCATTACAAACAATGCAAATGCATTTAATAGCCAAGTAATAATAAACAATACTAAACTAAGCGCATAAGCAGCAAGAGTTTGTACACTATTGAAATCCTGATCTCCGGTAAGTAATGTAGCGATCTGCACGGTAATGGTAGTAACTGAATTAAGAGGGTTAAAAGTCAAATTTGCGTTGATTCCCACAGCCATTAGCACAATCATTGTTTCACCTATCACTCTTGAAATTGACAATAAAATTGCACTTAAAATTGTAGGCATTGCATAAGGTATTGTTATATGCCATATAGTTTCCGCTGGAGTTGCACCAAGTGCCATGAAGCCATAACGCAAGCTTTTTGGAACAGATCTTATGGCATCTTCGAGTAAAGAAATAATAAAAGGAAGAATCATTATCCCAATCGATAAACCGGCAACTAAGGCACTTTCTGAGTGTATACTTAAACCAAAAAAATTTGCTACCTGCTTTATAAAGAAAGACAAAAACACAACCGCGAAATATCCATATACAACCGTAGGAATAGCAGACAAAACTTGCAAAGTTGTATTAACAATATAACGCACTTTCTCACTCGCATATTCACTAATATATATTGCAGAAAATAAACCAAGCGGAACGACAACTAACATTGCTATAATAGTTATAAGTAATGTACCAACTAAAAGCGGCGCTATACCAAAACATCCTATCTTCTCTTCATTGATAGTGACTACATTGTGGCCCCATTTCAAGCAAAACAAGAATTCTGAAATAGCTACTTTATTAAAAAAACTAATGGATTGAATAAAAATAGACAGCATTATAAATAAAGTGATAAAAAATGATATGGCCAAAGCCACAAATAACGAAAGTTTTATTATCTTATTTCTTTTATTTTTAAAGATAAAAGCAAGCATGAAAAAAAGTAACGCTATAGAAATAAAAGTTACAAAACAATTATTATAGAATACTAACAACCAAGTTAGCATCCATACACAACTAAGATATAGATAAGATTTAACCTTATTTACTTCTTGAAACCTACTAAAACAAAATAAAAGGATTAGTAAGACAGGTATGACTATCACCGAATTCATTCTTCCATGCATCAAATTTTATTCTACGAAAATGTCATACAAGTTCACCATTATTTGACAATAAAGTAAAACAATTTAAAATAAATAATTATATTAATATAAAAACAATGAAGAGAACATTTCAACCAAAAAATTTGATAAGAAAGCGCAGACACGGATTTCGTTCACGTATGGCAACAAGAGCTGGAAGAAAAATCCTTAATAGGCGCCGTTCATTAGGGTGTAACAAATTATGCGCATAGTAAGTATAAAAAAAAAGATTTTTCTTCTGCTTTCAAAAATAAGTTAGCACTCAACAGTCTTTTTTATCGTGGGCTTTATATATCACTGTACGCTATAAAAGAAAGAGAACCTGAAAAGTACATTCATACTATTAGAGTAGGTCTGGCTATCAGTAAAAAAACCGGAAAAGCAGCAAAAAGAAATAAAATAAAAAGGCAACTACGAATGCTTGCTAAAATTAGCATTTTAAATATAAGTAATATAGGGCACTACTACATAATACTAACTCATAGAAACATTATGCAAGCAAGTTATAAAAATTTACAAAAAGATCTAACTATTTGCTTAAAAAAGATAAAATAAAAAAAAATCTCAATTAAGGTATTTACAACTATATTTTTTATGATAATATAGGTAAAATTTTTAAAAATAGTTAATGGGTGTGGTGAATGGTAGAGCATATAAAAGAGGTAAATAACACAGGCTTTGGTCAGATGTATCAATTCTTATTTCTTCCTAAAGGAACAGGAACAGATTGGAGGTCAGCATTTCGCCAACAAGAAGAATTATTTAAAAAAGTGGGAGGTAATGTAATATTACCAGAAATCAGTAATTCTCCTTCAAAAGGGAATCAATTAGGGGAAGTAGGAACAATGCTAAATAATGTAGAAAATGACCAAGAACATATAAGAAAAAAAAGATATCGTAGTTAAAGTAAAAACTTAAAGAATAGTAACAAAACAAGAAAGTTAAAATATAAGTATACCTACTGTCTAATTAACAAAGAAATTTTTATAAACTTGGCGGCGACCTACTCTCCCTTTTCAAGTACCATCAGCGCTAAAAAGTTTCACTTCCGAGTTCGAGATGAGATCGGGTGGTTCATTTTTGCTATAGCCACCAAGTCAATAAAAATTTCTAACTTAACAATTTTAACTTAATATTTAACACTGCATACACACATATAGAAAGCAAATAAATCAATCAGGCTATTAGTACTAGTTAGCTTCACATGTTACCATGCTTCCACACCTAGCCTATCAACGTGGTAGTCTTCCACGGCCTTAATTGGGAAATCTTTTTGAAGAGGGTTTCTTGCTTATATGCTTTCAGCAATTATCCCATCTATACATAGCCACCCAGCGATGCTATTGGCATAACAGCTGGTACACCAGAGGTATATCCATCTCGGTCCTCTCGTACTAGAGTCAGACCTTCTCAAATTTCCTTCACCCACGGCAGATAGAAACCGAACTGTCTCACGACGTTCTAAACCCAACTCACGTATCACTTTAATCGGCGAACAGCCGAACCCTTGGGACCTTCTTCAGCCCCAGGATGTGATGAGTCGACATCGAGGTGCCAAACGGTGTCGTCGCTATGAACGCTCGAACACCATCAGCCTGTTATCCCCGGCGTACCTTTTATCCGTTGAGCGATGACCCTTCCATACAGAATCACCGGATCACTATGACCGACTTTCGTCTCTGCTTGGCTTGTCAGCCTCGCAGTCAGGCAAGCTTATGCCATTATACTATCAAGCTGATTTCCGACCAGCTCTAGCTTACCTTCGCACGCCTCCGTTACTTTTTAGGAGGCGACCGCCCCAGTCAAACTACCCACCATACAATGTCCTAGTTCCAGATAATGAAACATAGTTAGATATCAAAAGTGTAAAGGGTGGTATCTCAAGGTTGACTCCATTATAGCTAGCGCCATAACTTCAAAGTCTCCCACCTATCCTGCACATCACACTTTTAATAGCAATGTAAAGCTATAGTAAAGGTGCACGGGGTCTCTTCGTCTAACCGCGGGTACCCCGCATCTGCACGGGGAATTCAATTTCGCTGAAGTGATGTTGGAGACAGTGGAGAAATCGTTACGCCATTCGTGCGGGTCGGAACTTACCCGACAAGGAATTTCGCTACCTTAGGACCGTCAGTGTTACGGCCGCCGTTTACTGGGGCTTCAATTCGGAGCTTGCACCCTTCCTATTAACCTTCCAGCACCGGGCAGGCGTCAGACCCTATACTTCCACTTACGTGTTTGCAGAGTCCTGTGTTTTTAGTAAACAGTCGCTACTCCCTATTTTGTGCCACCTACTCATAGTTGCCTAAAAGCAGGTTACCCTTCTTCCGAAGTTACAGGTATAATTTGCCGAGTTCCTTCAACATCATTCTTTCAACACCTTAGTATACTCTACTCATCCACCAGTGTCGGTTTGCGGTACGGCCTCATAAATATAAGTGCTATTTCCTGGAGCTTCTTTTAAGCATAGATCAATCCAATAAGATCTATACAAATACGAAACCCGTCACACTTAAGAGGTTTAGGAATATTAACCTAATTGCCATCGACTACTCCTTTACGGACTCGCCTTAGGAACCGACTAACCCTACGCAGATTAACTTAACGTAGGAACCCTTAGATTTTTGGTGAGAGTGTTTTTCACACTCTTTTACGCTACTTATGTCAGCATTCTCACTTCCGATATCTCCAGCAGTTTTCACAAACCACCTTCACAGACTTACGGAACGCTCCGCTACCGCGCCTATTGATCGAAATCAATAAGCACTCACATCTTCGGTATACAGCTTTAGCCCCGGTACATTTTCGGCGCAGAAAAACTTATTTAGACAAGTGAGCTGTTACGCTTTCTTTAAAGGATGGCTGCTTCCAAGCCAACCTCCTAGCTGTAATGGTTTTTCTACTTCCTTCCCCACTTAGCTGTAATTTTGGGACCTTAGATAGTGATCTGGGTTGTTTCCCTCTTCACCACGGACTTAGCACCCGTAGTGTGCCTGCTGTATAATTAATTGTTGGTATTCGGAGTTTAGTTAGATTTGGTAAGACGGTGAATCCCCCTAGTCTATCCAGTGCTCTACCCCCAACAACATACATACAACGCTCTACCTAAATAGATTTCGCGGAGAACCAGCTATTTCCAAGTTTGATTGGCCTTTCACCCCTAATCACAACTCATCCAATAATGTTGCAACATTAACTGGTTCGATCCTCCAGTGTGTTTTACCACACCTTCAATCTGGTCATGACTAGATCACTTGGTTTCGGGTCTAATCCATAAAACTAAAACGCCCTATTCAGACTTGCTTTCGCTACGCCTACACCTAACGGCTTAAGCTTGCTTCATAGATTAACTCGCTGACCCATTATGCAAAAGGTACGCTGTCACTCTAAATATCAATAAATTGATATAGAGCTCCAACTGTTTGTAAGCACTTGATTTCAGATTCTATTTCACTCCCCTCCCGGGGTTCTTTTCACCTTTCCCTCACGGTACTTGTTCACTATCGGTCGTTAAGGAGTATTTAGGCTTGGAGGATGGTCCCCCCATATTCAAACAGGATTTCACGTGCCCCACTCTACTCAAGGATTTAAAAACTTTCTACTTATACAGGACTATCACCTTCTATGGTTACTATTTCCAGAGTATTCTAATTCTTATTCTTAAATCACTAGCCTTTTCCGCTTTCGCTCGTCACTACTAACAGAATCTCGGTTGATTTCTTTTCCTTTGGCTACTTAGATATTTCAGTTCACCAAGTTTGCTTTACATACTTAGTACGTAATAACTAGCTAAACTAGTTGGGTTTCCCCATTCGGAAATCTGCGGATCAAAATTTGTTGACAATTCCCCACAGCTTATCGCAGCCTGCCACGTCCTTCATCGCCTCTTAACGCCAAGGCATCCATCAAGTGCTCTTAATAATTTATTTATCCGACTATATGCAGAATATGCAGAGTTAAATATTATTAAAATTGAATTGAGATTAAATTAATCTCTACCATAAAACTTGTCAAACATCTAAAAACTAAATTAATCTTTTATATGTTATAACCTAATAAATAATATGTCAACGCCTTTTTGCACAAAACATTTACTTATATTATCAACAACAATATACTAGCAATCCTAAACAGTATAATCTGAGAAATATGTGGTAAACTTATATATACAGTAAAAATTAATAAAAAAGATATTTTGTAAGATAAAATGTGTTAAAATCAATTGCCTAAAAATGATAATAAACATTCGGAGTATTTCTAACGTATGAAAAGTAATCTCTCTTTTATAAAAAACGTTGCTTTAAATTGTATGTCTAAGCTCATTGGCGTATTAAATATTAAGAAAGTAAAACACTTCATTGTGAATAAATATAATACTCTTCATAAAGAAATGACAGTGCTTCTTAAAAAATCTAAGAACCTGTTAAACACCAACATTGAAATCGGTTTATATCACTTTTATAAAGGTAGCATATCAGATGCAAAGTTACGATTTTGGTTAATTAGCATATTTTACCCCCATTTACCTATAGTCTGGTATAACATCGGAAGGTGTCATTTTGCGGTAGGGAATACTAACAAAGCTTATAATTATTTAACAAGGGCACTAAAATTAGATAATGACCACGAGGAGGCGTCTTACTATATAAAAAAAATGACAAACTCAGCGCCTATTACAGAATTGCCAAAAAACCTCATAAGACAATATTTTGATTACACAGGTGAATATTTTGTTGAGCATTGGTTGATTGCCAAACAATATAGAGGGCATGAACTTGTACACATGATAATTACAAAAATCTTCAACAACTCCACTTCTGAGCTCAATATACTCGACCTTGGTTGTGGAACTGGAATATGTGGTCATTTCTTGAAAATAAATAGTATTGGAAACCATATAACAGGAATTGACATTTCAAGTAGAATGCTAAATATCGCAAGAGGATGCTTTATAAAAGGTAAGCCTGTTTACAATGAATTAATACATATGGAAATGAAAGAGTTTCTTAAACAAGAGAAAAACCAGCAGTATGATGTAATTATCTTTGCTGAAGTGCTACATTATCTACATGACTTTCAAGAAGAGTTGGAATTAGCAAAAAGATCTACGAGCAAAAAAGGAGTTATTGTATGTTTAATAAGAAGAAAGGAAGGTGAAGGTATTGACTTTGTAAATAAAGGAGACTATTTTCGTCACTCAGAAAGTTATGTTCAACATGTTGCAAAAGAAATAAATATGCAAATAAGTTATATGAGTTACTGTAAAATATATGGCAGTCAGGTTGACGGTATCTTGTTTGCATTACAGCATCAACAAGAAAATCCGAAAAACCTAACTTAAAAATCGCTCAAAATGACTTTTAAGTATCTATATATAATAAAAGGAACTTTATGAATAACATTACCATTAATTACGCAAAGGACAGCAAATTAACCGACTTTGGAAAAGCAGTTCTATCAGACAGGTATTTAATAGAAAATGAAAGTTATCAAGACCTCTTTGCACGTATTGCTAATTACTATTCTGATAATAAAGAACATGCGCAGCGTCTTTATGACTACATGAGCAACTTGTGGTTCATGCCTTCAACACCAATACTCAGCAATGGTGGCACTAAGAGAGGGTTACCTATCTCTTGCTTTCTTAATGAAACCGAAGACAGCTTGCAGGGAATAGTTGATCTATGGAACGAAAATGTTTGGCTTGCTGCACGTGGAGGAGGCATAGGTAGTTATTGGGGAAATTTACGCTCAATAGGCGAAAGCGTAAAGGGTAGCGGCAAAACATCAGGAATTGTTCCATTTATTGTAGTGCAAAATGCTCTAACGCTTGCAATTAGTCAGGGATCCCTAAGGCGAGGAAGTTCAGCAGTCTACCTTCCTGTATCTCATCCGGAGATAGAAGAGTTTCTAGATTTACGCAAGCCAACAGGCGGTGACCCAAATCGCAAAGCGTTAAATATACATCATGCTGTAATAGTAACAGATAAATTTATGCAGGCTGTTGAGAATGATCAAGAATGGAATTTAATAAGCCCTCACAACAATAAGGTTATTTCAACTGTAAAAGCGCGGGATATATGGATCAAAATATTAACAGCAAGAGTTGAAACTGGAGAACCTTACATTATTTTCCTTGATGCAACAAATAACAATAAGCCAGAATCTTACAAAAAGCTCAACTTAGACATCAAGATGTCAAATCTATGCAGTGAAATAACTTTAACCACAGGTTATGATCACCTGAATAAGTCACGCACTGCTGTGTGTTGTCTATCATCCGTAAACCTTGAGTACTACGAAGAATGGAAAGACAATAAACTCTTCATAGAAGATATAATGCGCTTTCTTGATAATGTATTGGAAGATTTCATAAATAAAGCACCGAATGAAATGCAGCGAGCAAAATATTCTGCAGCCAGAGAACGCAGTATTGGTCTTGGTGTGATGGGCTTTCACTCATTTTTACAAAGCAAAATGGTTCCTTTTGAATCAGTAACAGCACAACAATGGAATAAAAAAATATTTAAGTATTTACGCGAGCAAGCAGATATAGTTTCTAAAAAATTAGCAGAAGAAAAGGGAGCATGTTCTGATGCCAAAGAAGTTGATCTAATGGAAAGGTTTACACACAAACTCGCTATTGCTCCTACTGCCTCGATCTCCATTATTGCAGGTAATACCTCCCCTGGAATAGAACCATACGCAGCAAACGTATTCATACAAAAGACACTTACAGGCTCATTTGTAGTGCGAAATAAATTCTTGCAAAAACTATTAGCAGAAAAAAATCAAGACAATGATAAAATATGGTCTTCAATTTCAACAAACGAGGGTTCCGTTCAGCATTTAGATTTTCTTAGTGAGCATGAAAAATTGACATTTAAAACAGCGTACGAGCTTGACCAAAGATGGATTATAGAACATGCAAGTGATAGAACTTCGTATATTTGTCAATCTCAATCAGTAAATCTGTTCTTACCTGCCAACGTACATAAACGTTACTTGCACAAAATACATATGCTTGCTTGGAAAAAAGAATTGAAGAGCTTATATTACTGCAGATCACAATCAATGCAGAGAGCCGATAAGGTCTCGCATGACATATTCAAAAAAAGTGAAATATTGCAACAAAAAACAGATATTGACTACGATGAATGTCTGTCATGCCAATAGCGGCCTTACTCAAAAAAAGTAGAGAGAAAGTTAAGCAAATGGGTAAATAGACTTCTTGCATAACCATATAACGCACTTTTATTGGGAATAGAAACGAAAAAACTTTCTTGACAAACTCCGCCAGCTCCCTTATCATAAAACTGAAGCTATTTATTTATCTTCGCAATCTGTGCAGGTTAATGACAAAAAACTTAGGGTATTTGGCGTCTCATGTTTAATTTTTCGCACTACGTGCATCGCATGTCTTTAAAAATTTTTAGGTTTTTACCTATATAAGCCGAAACGCGCTTACAAAGCGTTTAAGACAGCAAAAAACGTCAAATTGACAAGGGAGAATTTGAATGCTAGCTACTACGGGGTTTCTTTGCCTTTTTTCCTGCTTAGTAAATTTCTTAAACACTTGCGGTGTAGGTTAGTTGCAAGTTAAAAGCAGCTAAATCGCTCTTAATCAAGCGTTTTAGAATAAAAAAAACGCCGATATTTTAGTACATAGTAAATAGCCAACCACCATGGGGCTTCTTTTGCCTTTTTTTTCATTTGGTAAATTTCTTAAACATTTATGGCTAAACGACAATCGTCATCCCGCTACTTGTTAGCGGGATCTATTGCCGAGATACCGCGAATGAATCGCGGTATGACGGTTCGCGGTGGCATGACGATAAAGTTTATACCTCGTCATCCCGCTGCTTGTTAGCGGGATCTCTTGTTAGCGGCTGAGATACCGCGAATGAATCGCGGTATGACGGTTCGTGGCAGCATGAAGATAATCCCGCTACTTGTTAGCGGCTGAGATACTGCGGCGGTATGACGTAGATTGCTGTCATTCCGCTACTAGTTAGCGCCGCAGCGGTATGGTGTAGGAAAATTAGCTATATAGCTAACTTGTACCACGCGTTAAAGCTTTTAAACAGGTCTTGGTTTACTTACTCCATTATTTTCTTTATTATCAGATATCATTTTAAATAATATGGAGGAGCAAATTGTCAGCAATTGCCATTATTGATTTTGGTTCACAGTTTACACAGCTTATCGCAAGACAAGTAAGAGGAATGGGTGTTTATTGTGAGATATTTTCAAGCAACATCAGTTTTGAAACAATATCAAAATTCAATGGGTTTATTCTCTCTGGAGGACCACAATCTGTAAATGATGATTGTTCTGAAACAAGTAGAGTAGTACATGAAATTATAAAACTTAATGAGGCAACAAACGTTCCTATACTTGGAATATGCTATGGACAGCAACTCATTTGTCATTATTTTGGAGCAAAAGTAAAAGAGAGTTTCAAACAGGAGTTTGGTAGAACTAAAATCAAGATACTAAAAGAATCCCCCATTGTAAAGGATACCTGGGATGTTAATTCTGAAGTGGATGTATTAATGAACCATGCGGACAGTGTTGATACTATACCACATGGATTTACTGTTATTGCATCAGGTGTGATAAATCAAACAATTGCAATGATTGTCAACGAACAGCGGAAGATTTACTGTACTCAGTTCCATCCTGAGGTTAAGCCCACAACAAATGGCAGTAAATTGCTCTCTAACTTCTTGGATATTGCAAATTGCGAAAGGGACTGGACAATGAAGTCGTTTATTGAGGAGCAAAAGGAAAAAATCAAAAATGTAGTAGGAGAGAAAAAAGTAATCGCTGCAGTGAGTGGTGGGGTTGATTCAAGTGTTGCAGCGGCTCTCACACATAAAGCTATAGGAAAACAATTGAACTGTATTTTTATCGATACTGGGTTGTTACGCAAGAACCAAACCATCGCTATGTTGAAAGAGATTCCGATAAATTACGTTGATAAATCAAATTTATTTTTGAGTAGGTTGAAGGGAATAACTGATCCAGAAGAAAAGCGAAAAATTATCGGTAACACTTTTATTGAAGTGTTTGAAGAAGAAGCAAAAAAAATAGGTGATGTGGATTTTTTGATGCAAGGTACCATCTACTCTGATGTAGTTGAGTCAGGGCATGCCTCAGACAACACTAGTACAATTAAGTCTCACCATAATGTTGGTGGGTTGCCAGAAAAGATGAATCTGAAGTTAGTGGAGCCTTTACGTTACCTCTTTAAAGATGAGGTAAGGCTACTTGGAAAAGAAATTGGGCTTTCAGACGAGATAATATTTCAACATCCATTTCCTGGACCCGGACTTGCAGTGAGGATTATAAGTGAAGTCGATAAAGAAAAGGTGCAAATATTGCAAGAAGTAGATGAAATATATATTAATACGATGAAAAATTACGATCTATATGATAAGATATGGCAAGCTTTTGCTGTATTATTACCAATAAAAACTGTAGGCGTTATGGGAGATGGTCGTACGTATGGATATGTTTGTGCTTTAAGGGCTGTAACATCATCTGATGGTATGACAGCCGATGCATTTCCATTTGAAGATAAGGATCAACACTTGCTAGTATTTTGGGATTTTTTACGCAATGTAGGCAGTATAATTGTTAATAATGTTCCCGGAGTAAATAGAGTTGTTTATGATATCACTTCTAAACCACCCGCAACTATTGAGTGGGAGTGAATCAAAAAGATCCCGCTGCTTGTTAGCTGGATCTAGAGATACCGCGAATGAATCGCGGTATGACGGTTAATTTTCTTTATTTTGCTTATAATTTCCACAAGCAGTGCAAACATAAATGAAGAATACAAATATCCTTTTGGTAATTCTATATGAAATCCATGAAGTATGAGGTACACACCGACAAGTAAAACAAATAAAATGGCGATTATTTTTAACCCTGGGTTAGATTTGATTAACTGGGCGGTATAACTTGATAAAAACAGCATTGCTAGCATGGAAAATGTAAATGCTGTAGCAATTATTACCATGTTATAAGTTAGTGCTATAGCAGTTAATATCGAATCAACCGAAAAAACTAAATCTATTAATATAATTTGTAGCACAACTAAAAAAAATTTTGATTTAACGTTTGCTTTCCTTTTATTTTTCTTACATACAAAGATGTCATCCCGTAACTCCATAGAGCTTTTAACAATAAGGAATAATCCCCCTGCGATCATAAGTAAATCCCTTGCTGATGCAGTGTGAAATATAGGTTTTTGCATTGATAATATAGATGATGTAAAAAATAGTATTACAAAACGCATTAATAGTGCTAATCCAAGGCCCATAAGGCGCACTCTTTCTCTCAGCGCATTTGGTACCTTATCTATTGCTAGAGAAATAAAGATTAAATTGTCTACACTAAGTATAGTTTCAAGTAGTGTAAGTGTCAGTAAAGTCCAAGCATCAGTTAGCATTTTTGTTTCAAATTCGGTTCTTCTTACTCTACAATAGATGTGTAAAAATTAAGTGACTTCACTCAGAAGTTTTATAGCAGTTCTCCAGAAAAACAGGATATATAAAGTTCAGCAGCTTCTTCTATTTTCGTTTTTGAGCAAAATCAATAATAAGAGAGTTTCTTATTTTCATGCACGCAAATAAGATAAAGCCTTATTTTCATTTTTGACTTTATTTGAAAATAATATATACTATAAAAATAGTGTGCTAGGTTGAATGAATGTATATTAAAGGATCACCATCAGGCAAAGTATTCGCTGGTTATCAGGCATTTATACCAAGCCCCTTGCCACCAAAATTTGAATGGGACAATGATTTAGTTAATAGTCTTTAAACCCTTACTTTACTATAAGGAAAGTGGTTGAAAACTTAGGTGTCGTATTTACAACAGCCCAAAGAGCAATCGTAAAGCTTGAAGATTTAGGCATCGTTTCACAAACTTCTCAAGGAAAGAGAGATCGGGTTTATTGTGCAACTGATATTTTGAATATTCTAGAAGAACCAACTAAGATTACAGAGAACTTCGATAGCACATTGTAGCTATTATGATGAATAAATTCAGCAAACAGCAAGCTTAAAGAGTCTGATCCAATGGACATGCTGAACAAAAAGTAAGGAGCTCCTTTTGGAGGATTGTATTAACTTATTAATTAATTGCTTGACTTTTAGCAGGATTTATTATACTATTTATTAATGAGTAATGCAATCAAACCAAGGAGGATAGCATGATAAATAATTTGGATTCAATAATTCTTGGAATAAAAGATGGTGAAAAGGCGATTGAAGATTTAAGGGTTGTTCTTAAAAAAAGAAAAGAAGACGTTATCACTACACAGACATTTAATTATGCTTTACGATGCCTACAAACTACAAAGGAAGCGATAGTACACGAAATTCTGCTTCATTTTATACAAAATCCTGGCGAGCAATCACTAGAACAAGTGATACAATGCTTAGATAGAGCAATACAATCTGGGATATATGCAAAAAACAACCCAATAAGAAATCTAGATGAAGAATTTCGTACTCATATAAACTTTAAAGATGAAGAGGGAAATACATTACTACATCATGCAGTTATAGGTAATAAAACTGAAGAAATAATCACCCTTCTTGTTACATATAGTGCAAATCCTTTGATACAAAACGCGGATAATAAAATTCCTTTAGATTTAGCTCAAGGAGAAACAAAAGAAGTGCTTATTAAAAGTATGAAAAAACAAGCTCATACGAAAAAAGAAAGCGCTATGATAGGCAGTTTAGTGCCTGGCGTAATAATTGGTGGTTTTCTTGGTGTTGTACTTGGAGCTGGTGTGTATGTTGCAGTAAGTCTTTCTGGTGGTATGATACTAGGTGTAATGATAGCATCTGTTCTTGTTGCTAGTATAGCTGTTGGACTGGCCATGTATTTTTTGAGTCAAGACTATGAACAGGCTAAAGCGATAGAAAAAACTATTAGCACTGTTAGCTCTGTTAGCTCTGAAATATCTGTTGGTGCTGCAAATGGTAAAAATGATAAAGAAGGGCAACAACTTACATAGAAAAAGCTATAGTATTTTTCAAACTAAATAATAAACCTTGTAATTAGGATATTCTGGATTCCAGCGTCACGTGCTGGAATGACAACTGCGTTTTTTGTTTTTTTGTCATCAAATACTCCTACTCTTTATTTCATCCAAGTGTCCTGACTACTTGGATCCAAGAAATTTAATTGTTTTAAATTTTTCCCTCTATACACCTATTTAAAATTTATGTTATCCACATGTGCAATATAATCTATAATAACGTTTATCAATACAATATATTAAAAAATATTATGAGCTTCGTAAAAGAAAAAAACACCCCTGTGATGGAGCAGTATTTGAACCTGAAAGCTCAATACAAAGATCATCTGCTATTTTATAGGCTAGGAGATTTTTATGAATTGTTTTTCGATGATGCTATTAAAGCTGCGAAATTGCTGAATATAGTGCTAACCAAGAGAGGTAATTCGTGTGGGCAGGACATACCAATGTGTGGAGTGCCAGCACACAGTAGTGAATCTTACCTACACAAGCTAATAGATTTAGGATTCAAAGTAGCAATCTGTGACCAATTAGAAACTGCTGATGAAGCAAAAAAGAGGGGCTATAAATCCATAGTAAAACGTGATGTAGTGCGAGTTGTAACTCCAGGTACAATTATAGAAGATTCACTACTGGAGGATAAAAGCAATAATTATCTCGCGTCCATAGTTGAACAAAATGACAAATATGCTATTAGTTGGCTTGAATTATCGACGGGAAAATTTTTTCACACTTTAACGAGTTTGAAAGCTCTAGATAGTGATTTATTGCGTATATCACCAAGAGAATTATTAATTTCTGAAAAATTCACTGAGGATGAAAAAATTAGATCGGTTTTAAAAAATTATAAAATATCAATTACGCAACACGCACAGAGTTTTTTTGAGTATAGTAAATCTCACAGAACGTTATGCGAGTTTTATAAAATCAGGGAACTTGGGAGTATAGGAAATTTCAGCAAAGTAGAAATCATGGCGTGCGGTGCACTGCTTGAATATGTCAGAGTAACACAAAGGGGCTCCATTCCAAGGCTTGAATTCCCAAAAACCTATAAGCAACAAAATTTCATGCTTATTGATGCTTCAGCAAGGAGAAATCTTGAGTTGTTTTCAACTCAATTTGGTGAAAAGAAAGGTTCACTAATTTCAGTTATTGATCACACAGTTACAGCCTCTGGTGGACGCCTGTTAAAACAAATGCTTGCTTCACCACTTGCTTGTTCTAAGGCGATTAACCTAAGGCTCAGTACCGCTCAATTTTTTGTAAATAATCATGATTCACGCAGAAAAATACGAGAGATATTATCTAACATTCCGGATATTGAAAGGTCTTTATCGCGCTTAATACTAGGGCGTGGTTCACCAAAGGATATGAACCTATTGAAAATAGGCCTAGGAAAGACTTTAGAATTGTCTGAGTTCTTATGTAAAATTGAATCAGGTGAAAATGGATCTCTCCCACAACAATATGTCATCCAAACTGAGATCCAGCCAGCGTCACACGCTGGAATAACAGTAAAATCAGACGAGAGTGAACTAAGCACAATACATAAAAGCCTTGGCAATCATAAAGACCTATTTGAACTGTTAAATAGTGCTATACTCGATAATAACCTCAGTTCCGTGAAAGAAGGAGGATTTATTCACTCAAAATACAACTCAGAATTATCTGAGTTATCCTACATATTAAATAATAGTAATAAACTAATAACCAAACTCCGTGAATCTTATCGCGACCTAACTGGCATTGCCGCACTCAAAATATTACACAACAACATACTTGGTTATTACGTTGAAGTGTCGGCAAATCACAAAATAACTTCGGATATATTTATTCATAGGCAAAGCTTAGCAAATAGCATGCGCTACACTACTAATGAATTGAAAGAACTAGAAAATAAAATTCTTACGGCACGTGATGCTGCAATCGGCTTAGAAATGAAAATTTTTAGTGAACTGTGTAGTGAAGTCGCTAAAGAATCTGAAAAAATTGCTCTTGCTGCAAATGCTTTGGCAAAACTTGATATTAGAACCGCATTTGCAGAGCTTGCAGTGCAAAATAATTACGTAAAACCCATTATTGATGACAGCAAAGAGTTCAATATCTGTAGCGGAAGACATCCAGTGGTTGAAGTTAACGATAAATTCATTGCAAATAGCATCAATTTAGCTGGTATACATCTAATTACTGGTCCTAATATGGCTGGAAAAAGCACTTTCTTGAGGCAAAACGCTCTCATTGCAATTTTAGCTCACATGGGGTCATTTGTGCCAGCAGAGAGTGCACATATTGGAGTGATTGACAAGATATTCAGCAGGGTTGGCGCAACGGATAATATAACAGCTGGTTATTCTACCTTCATGGTAGAGATGATCGAAACAGCAACGATAGTAAATCAGGCAACGGACCGTTCCTTGGTGATACTTGATGAAATTGGTAGGGGCACAGGGGTGTATGATGGATTATCTATTGCACAGGCGGTGATTGAACATATTCACAATGTAAATAAGTGCCGCGCCATTTTTGCAACTCATTATCATGAATTAACTAAAGTAAGCAAATACTTGAAGAACGTGAAATGTTTTTGTGTAAAAATAAGAGAGTGGAACGGAGAGGTTATTTTTCTACATGAAGTAATTGAAGGCATTGCAGATGAGTCATATGGAATACATGTAGCAAAACTTGCTGGTTTTCCTGATTCTGTTTTAAATAGAGCAAGTGAAGTGTTTGAGGAGCTGAAGGCTTGAATCATTATTATAAGTGAAGAATTACCTATACAATCGTGGTAGTAGCTATAGAAACGAAAAACTTACTTGACACCCTTCGCCAGCGCCCTTATCATGATAGTGAAGCTATTGTATTTGCTTTCGCCAATCTGCAGATTAAAAGGTAAGGATTACTTAATGTATCGGCGTCTTATGTTCAATTTTTTGCAGTATATAGATACTGTATGTCTTTACAAAACTTCATCTACATCTAGATTTTTATCTAAATAAGCTGAACGCGCTTATAAAGCGTTACAAGACATCAAAAAATGCCAATACTCGACAGAGATAGTAAAAGACTAGCTAACTCGGGGATTCTTTGTCTTTTTTTCTGCTTAGTAAATTTCTTAAACATTTGCAGCGTAAGTTAGTTGCAATTAAAAGCAGCTTAATCTTGCTTGTCAAGCGTTTAAAACATAAAAAACGCCAATATTTTAAAGCGGATAATAACCCCAGGGCTTCTTTTGCCTTTTTTTTTATTCGGTAAATTTCTTAATATTTATAGCTAAACGACAATCGTCATCCCGCAGCGGGATCTAGAGATACCGCGGCGTTATGACAGTTCGCGGCGGTATGACGTAGAGTGCTGTCATTCCAGTGCTTGGCACTGGAATCCAGCCTTTATTATGCAGCCACTTGGTTGAAATTAAGTCTTCTAGATCCCAGTGTCAGCTACTTGGATGACAGGAGAAGGAAGCACTGGGATTGGGATGGAAAAGGCTATTTGTGTGATGCCAATGAGTGATAGAAAGTTCTGCAAGAAGTCATTAATTGCAAAAATTTAATATAAGTGGTAAAGTAGAACCACTGAATAAAAAACATATGTTAATTAATACAACGTCGGAGCTGGAGGACATATGTGAGGGGTTGATAGCAAAAAAGCCAAAATTTATAGCAGTTGACACGGAGTTCATTAGAAATAATTTAATCTACTACCCAAAATTATCGTTAATTCAAATTTCTTACGGAGAGAAGAGTTTTATTGTAGACGCATTAGTGCCAGAAATTGATTTATCATTCATTAAGAAAATAATGCTAAATCAGGGGATAACCAAAGTGTTTCATAGCTGCCGGCAGGATATAGAATCCTTACTCACTGTATTTAAATGTATTCCCACTCCCATTTTTGATACCCAAGTTGCTGCTATGTTTTGTCATTATTATCATGACTTTATTGGTTACTCAAAAGTAGTGGAGCAATATCAAGGAATAGCACTGGATAAAATTAAAGCTAAAAATTCAGATTGGTTAAGGCGTCCGTTGTCCGAAGATCAGTTAGATTATGCAGTAAACGACGTGGTACACCTATATGACCTATATCAAATATTGTGCAATAAACTTGAAGAAAATAATAGGATGGGTTGGTTTCAAGAAGAGATGGAATCAATAGTTGATATAAATAAGTATTTACATAGCCCAAAAGATGCATGGAAGAGGATTAAATTTAATTATGAAGTAAATCCAAGATTGATACTAACTGTTAAAGCAGTTAGTGAGTGGCAAGAAACCTTAGCACAGCGCTATAATATGAACCGTAATAAAATAATCAATAATGCTGTAATAGCTGATTTTATTGAAAAAAATGTAGAGCATGTTGATGAGATTTTAGATGATCTCAAGAGGAATACAAAAAATATAAAAGATGCGGATTTACTAGAGTTTGTGAATATTTTTAATGAAAATGAGAGAAATTGGATGCAGCAAAACAACACCTTATCGAGTAATTATGATAAATCTGTACTTGATATACTCTCAATTATTTTAGATAGTAAATGTAAAGAAAGTAACATATCAAGGAAATTAGTTTCTTCAAAAGATGAGTTAACCGGGTCAATATCTGGACAGACAGATAAATTATTCAAGGGATGGAGATATGATTTTTTTGGCAGGTCAGTTGAATCATTTTTCAACACAAGCTCAAAATTTGAGATTTCAGCAGTGAAATCCGCAAATAATATAACCAAAATTCAGAGTAATTTAGTGGAGAATAACTGTTGCTAAAGTAACTTAGATTTATCGACAATCGTCATCCCGCTACGTGTTAGTGGCTAAGAGATACCGCGGCGGTATGACGGTTAAGTAGGGTGTCATCCCAGTGCCTTGACTACTTCGATCCAGGAAAATTGATTGTAAACGAGCAAACATTTTCGATAAAATTACCAAAAAGCTAGATCCCAGACTGGGATGACACCACCTACAAATTGCAATGTTCGTATAGTTATGTGCTTGACACTGGGATCTAGAAAATCTAGTTAATATATATAGAGAAACCTTAGCTATAGTTTCAAAAGAAGTCGAATGTATTTTGTTATATGATTATAAGTCTAACAGGCGGAATTGGGGTAGGAAAGAGCTTTGTAGCTAATTGCTTTCAAGAGTTTGGTGCTGTTGTATTTGATGCTGATTCTGTTGTACACCAACTTTATAAAGTGGATAAAAGCATAATAAGTTATGCAGAGAAAAATTTTCCTGGAGTGGTAGTAAATGGTGAAATAGATAGAACAGTACTGTCTAAATATTTCTTAGCCTACGATGAAAATTGGAAACAATTTCAATCTTTGGTTCACTCTGCTGTGCTGCGTGAATTAGAATTTTTTATTGCCAAGGAAAAAAAGATCGATAGAAAACTTTTAGTTTTAGATGTGCCACTTCTATTAGAAACAAAATTTTATTTATATTGCGACCTTATTGTTTTTGTTCATGCAGATAGCGTTGTGCAAGCTCAAAGACTTAACGAACGCAACATAGATAAAGAAAAGCTTAATCTAATCTCCGATGTTCAGTTATCTATTGAGGAGAAAAGGAAGATGAGTGACTTTATTATCGATACCAGTGTAAGCAAAGAGTATGTTTTTTCTCAAGTAAAAGATATAGTGGATTCATTAAACCTAAACACGTAGCTCTACGTCATACCGCCGCGGTATCTCTAGATCCCGCTAACAAGCAGCGGGATGACGGTTGTCAGGATCCCAGCAGCCTCCCTCCCCTGTCATCCCAGTGTCAAGCACTGGAATGACACCCTTCCGATGGGAACTGCTCTCAAACTACAACAGCATGAGTAGCTATAGAAGCTTTAATGATACAAGAAAAAATAAACAGCTATCATTTTTTTAGTAATTAAGTAAAATAGAGTGAAAGATTGCGAGGAAGTTTTGAAAAATAAGATAAAAAAGATAGTAATTTCAGGAAAGGAAGTGTGGCCAATCATCGAGGGCGGCAAAGGCATTGCAGTTAGTGATGGAAGATCAAGCGGAGTATTTGCTGCAGCAGATGCTGTGGGTACATTTTCTGGTGCAAATGCTAAGCTTATTGATGATAATGGCGAGTTAGTGCCACTAATTTATAAAGGCAAAACAAGAAATGAAAAGCATAGTGAATTGATTGAGTATAGTATTGAAGCTGGAATTAGTCAGGCAAGAATAGCAAATGAAATATCAAAAGGTCATGGAAGAATACACATGAATGTACTTTGGGAGATGGGAGCAGCAGAACGCGTGCTTCATGGCATATTAGAAGGAGCGAAAGGTTTGATTCATGGTATTACCTGCGGTGCTGGTATGCCTTATAGGCTTGGAGAAATTGCAGCTAAATATCAGGTTTATTATTACCCTATTATCTCATCGGTGCGTGCTTTTAAAGCATTATGGAAGCGTGCTTACCAAAGAATATCTTCCTATTTGCTTGGTGGAGTAGTGTATGAAGATCCATGGCTTGCTGGAGGGCACAATGGACTGAGTAACAGTGAAGACCCAGAGCTACCACAGGCTCCATTTGAAAGAGTTGCAGAGCTTAGATCTTTCATGAACGAGATCGGTCTTTCAGAAACACCAATTGTTATGGCAGGAGGAGTGTGGCATTTGAAAGATTGGGAACATTGGTTTGACAATCTGCAAATTGGACCAATAGCTTTTCAGTTTGGCACTCGTCCACTTTTGACGAAAGAAAGCCCAATTTCTGCAGAGTGGAAAAAGAAGCTACTCACTTTAGAAGAAGGTGATGTATTTTTAAATAAATTCAGTCCAACAGGGTTTTACTCATCTGCAGTAAAAAATAACTTCATACGTGAGTTGCAGGAACGGAATTCACGTCAAATAAAGTTTTCAGAAAATGCTAGCGAAGAATTTAATAATGAATTTGCAATGGGTAGCAGAGGTAGAAAGATCTACCTTACTGCAAAAGACAAAGAACTGGCAAATACATGGACTAAAGCAGGGTATACAGAAGCAATGAAAACTCCAGATACAACTGTTATTTTTGTGACGCCAGGCAGGTTTGCAGAGATAAGACAAGATCAAATCAATTGTATGGGATGCTTAAGTCATTGTTTGTTTAGCAATTGGAAAGATCATGGTGACCATTCAACAGGACGAAAGCCAGATCCGCGTAGTTTTTGCATACAAAAAACACTGCAAAACGTTATACACGATGGTGATATTGAGAACGAACTCATGTTTTCCGGGCACAATGTGTACAAATTTAAGCAAGATCCATTTTATGAGAATGGCTACGTACCGGCAGTAAAAGAACTGGTGGAAAGGATATTGACTGGGTATTGAGTCAGTGACCTTACCCAGAAAAAGTGGAGAGAAAGTGTGGAATGTTTTTTACAAAAAGAATGATGCATCAAATTGTTCTGGAATGCAATAGTTAATAGTGACGTTGTTTGTTATAAAAAATTTCTATGTATTCAAATATTGCAGTTCTAGTTTGTTGAGCAGAGTGTTGTGAAGTATCAATAAGTATTTCTCTTTTCAATGAGCTAAAGAAGCTTTCCACAACAGAATTGTCGTAACAACAACCTTTATAACTCATCTATATTCTTTACAGCTAAGAGATATTGATACCCTTGCGCAGTATATTGTGAACCTTGGTCACTGTGCAGCAGTAGATTTTTAACAGGTTTACGCCTATTAATGGCCATTAATAAAGAGTTCATAACCAATTGTTTATTTATTGCACTACTCATTAACTACCATACGTGAGAATTATTGCTGCCAAATATAGCCATCCCTCCTTGGTTTTGATGTATAGCTCTTTCCATAAAAGTCCGGATGTGATAGGATAAGGGTAGATGATGATAAGGAGGTTGAATGCCAGCAGCATATAGTTATGATTTAAGAAAAAAAGCAATGGAAGCGCTAGACGAAGGAGAAAGCAGAGAAACAGTGGCAGCAAGATTTAAGATTGGACGAACTACTTTATGGGAGTGGCAGCAAAGAAGAAAAGAAACAGGAGACTTTCAATCAAAAAAACTTGGAAATGGGGGTTACAATCACAAAATTACCGACTGGGATACCTTTGCCAAATTTGCCAGAGAACACGGAGGAAAGACTCTATCGGAAATGGCTAAACTTTGGAACAACATTAGTATCCAAACGATCTATCGAGCCCTTAAAAAAATTGGATTTACGCGCAAAAAAAGACATATGGATACAAGGAAAGAAACGAAGAAAAACGTGCTGAATTTTTGAAAATTATAGCGACAAAAGAACCTAAAAACTTAGTGTATATAGATGAGTCTGGCATTGATAACACCGAAGACTACCCCTACGGATATTGCCAGAAAGGACAGCGGTTTTATGCCTTAAAATCTGGAAAGAAAACTCAACGAATCAGTATGGTTGCAGCCTTAAGTGGAAGAAAGATAGTTGTTCCGTTAACCTTTGAAGGCCACTGTAATATGGATGTTTTTAATGGATGGTTTGAGCAATTTTTGACACCGATCTTGGAACCTGGACAGACTGTCATTCTTGACAATGCTACTTTTCATAAGTCTGATAAGATTATCGAGCTTGCTAAAGGGGTTGGTGCAGAAATTTTGTATCTGCCGCCTTATTCTCCAGATTTCAACAAAATTGAGCATCATTGGTTTGCTATAAAAAACAGAGCCAGGAAAAACATTCCTCTATTCGAATCCTTTCGTCGTGCTGTTGATTCTGCCTTCCTATGACCTGTTCGGACTATTATGAGAAATGCTATAACCCCCATTTCCAAGTTTTTTTGATTGAAAGTCTCCTGTTTCTTTTCTTCTTTGCTGCCACTCCCATAAAGTAGTTCGTCCAATCTTAAATCTTGCTGCCACTGTTTCTCTGCTTTCTCCTTCGTCTAGCGCTTCCATTGCTTTTTTTCTTAAATCATAACTATATGCTGCTGGCATTCAACCTCCTTATCATCATCTACCCTTATCCTATCACATCCGGACTTTTATGGAAAGAGCTATACTATGCTCTTTTATAAAAAAATATTTTACTCTTTTTGACTGGCCAGGGCTTTTTTTTAAATGTCTCTTTCCCTTGTTACTCTTGCTAACTCTCTTTGTAAATCAAACCTCTCTTTGTCGTAAGGAGCCATGTTACCTCTACCTGGAAATGCATCTGCTGCCGACTTTTTTTCGTTGTGTTTCTTTATCCATTTTCCTAATAAACCACCCTTTATTCCTAAATCTCTTGCTATTTTTGTAATTGTTTGACCTGCCTTTCTTTGTTCATTTGCCAGTTTAACAGCTTCCAATTTGAATTCTGCCGTATATTCTCTTACCATTTCTAATCCTCCAAAATTTTATTTTACCCAAAAAAACTCTTTTCTTTCTCTCCACTTTTTCTGGGTAAGGTCAGTTTACTGGCCTCTCCATGAGTGAGATTGAAAAATTAAGTGGAAATCTGTGAACGGTTACCTTGGATGACAGAAAAGAGTGTTGGAAGGAGGCAATATTAAAAACTTAATTTCAGTCCAGCCAAGAACACATAACCAGAGTTGTTATTTTCTATTTTAGGCTCTTTTGTACTAAACTTTACAATATCGAAATAGTATGAAGTACCTAAAAAAAGAGAATTTTCAAGGCTTAAAGCATATGATGTTAACTCGTTTGTACCTTCGCCTGCAATATCCCTACCACTACTAAAATATGTTAAGCTTGATTTGTAAGAATCAGAATGGTAAGCGATACCTGCATTCATATAATACGTATTATTTATTTCAGGATTACGCTTCTCACCAGATTTACCACCATTACCATACGAAAAAATGCAATCAAGATCGAACAATTTTAGCTTCAAACCAAAATTCCAGTGTAGTAATTGATTGCGGCATTCATAATTTTTAGAAGTCCCATCTGAGCAATCAGTTAAATTTTCTCTTGCAAATTCACCAGTTAAGGCAGTAGTAAAACCTATATCATCTGACAAGCTGTTTTTATAGGAAAGGCCAGCAGCAATTAAATTGCTGTACTGTAAGTTATTTTTTCCTGGAACATAACTGAATCCGAGTTGAAAGTTATAGATTTCAGGGGAGATGTAGTTAATTGATGATTGTTTTAACCCTAGTTCGAGTTCATTATAATCGCTATAAATATTGGGCTTGACCCAGAACACCTTGTCTTGATCATATCCAGGGTCACCATCTTTTTTATGATCACCGCGCAAATTTGCATAGTTTGTCCAATGACCATTTACTCCTCCAGCAGCTGCATAAATTTTTGAAGTGTTAATTAACATGCTCTGACCAACTAAACTTCTTTTACCATATTCAATTGATCCAAGTTCCTGGTTTTTTATGATAAAATACCATTCCTCCATGTCTAACTTTTCTATGTCTAACGCTTTTAGGTTTGCAATACCAGAAACCCCTGCCTTAACATTAACCCCCATTTGAGTATTTGGATAAACTTGCTGTAAATAAAGAAAGCGCAAGTATGAATAACTTGAAGTTTTATCCTTAGGCTTAGCATTGAAAGAATCTCTGTTGAAGGCGTAGCCGAATCTCAAATCTATTTTTCCGTCTAGTTCTGCATAAAATATTTCCTTATCCAAAATTGTTTTAGAGCTAGCACTATTCTGCAAAAACAATGATGAAAGCAGTGCTACCAGGTAGTACTTTAACTTCATAAATAAACTTAAATCTTTATAAAAATTTAAGTTTAAACTCAATATAAATAAAAAACAACTTTTCAGAAGGCACCGCTGGTAGATTTTGCTGCCTGTTTTTGAGCTATATTCCCATAAATTATTGATACACTTGGTAATTTTTGCATTAATAACTGCTTATTAATGGCAGAATGTATACGATTAATTATTTTAGATGTACTTTTTACATCGCAGTTAATCAAAACAAAAAGCACTTTATTCTCATCAATATACCCTAGAAAATCATCACTACGGCAATTTTTATAAAAATGTTCTATGACAACTTTCAGTGCATCATTTGTCTCGCTACAGCTACTATTTAAGCCAATTATTCCTATAGCTGCATTAATTTGATGTTGAAAGGCGAAATTCAATATAACGTATAACTCTAGAATAGTGGACTCATTGCCCGGTATATCGAATAAGTCATGGTTTTTATATTTTTTACCCATTAGATATTCATCTCTAAAGATTCCTAATTTATGGGACAAACTGATATCACGTATTAACAGCTCATAATTTATTTTATTACTGGCAAATTGTGCAGTGCGGAAAACTTTTACTTTTGTCCTGATATCTTCTCCTTTAGCATCAGTTAAGGAAAAATCTATCACTTTAGGTAATATATCAAGTAAATCGTGCCCATTTTCGGTATACTCTAAATAATTCTTCATGTCGTCAGCTGCTCTTGCACTTAAAATATTGATTAACGGCTTATTAAGTAAATTCCCTTCCTCGTATTTTAACAAATTCCTTGCGGCTTGATTGAGCCCTAAAATTAACACGTTTTTTTTCTTATTATCCTGACAAACAGATACCACAGCATCATCTTTTCTTCTTGCAGTTATGAAATCATCCATACTTTCATTCTATACAGCGTATTTATAAGTATAATAAGATTATATTAAGATTTACTTACTTATTGATATGCTTAATTAGGTATAGACAAAATGTCATACGGGATGGCTTTGTTGTAGAAGAATCAAGATTACTGTTTATAGACTTCAAGTTACTGCAAAAAATATTTTAAAACATAGTGATATCTTGACTTTACCTAGTTAATATTCCAAATTATAAAAAAACAGATAGTTCTATGACGACAAGTCTATTACAAGGCAAAAAGGGATTAATAACCGGAATAATAAATAAGAGATCAATAGCATACGGTATAGCAAAAACTCTCTCAGAGCACGGAGCAGAACTTGCAATCACCTACCAGAATGAAATAATAAAAGAAAAACTATCACCAATAGCAGATGAACTAAATGTGGAGCTAATATTACACTGCGACGTTTCAAATGAAAAAATCATAGATAACGCTTTCGAAATAATAGAGAAAAAATGGGGTACTCTTGACTTTTTGGTGCATGCAATAGCATTCTCCGATAAAAATGAGTTAGATGGTAAATATGTCAATACTTCACTGGATAACTTCCTCAATGCAATGCATATATCGTGCTATTCTTTTACTGCTTTAGCGCAAAGGGCTGAAAAAATGATGTCAAATGGTGGTAGTTTACTTACTTTATCTTATTATGGCGCTGAAAAAGTTATGCCAAATTATAACGTTATGGGTTTATGTAAAGCGGCACTTGAAGCAAGTGTAAAATATATAGCATGTGATCTCGGGCCACAAAATATCAGAGTAAATGCAATTTCCGCTGGTCCAATCAGAACTTTAGCATCTTCTGGAATAAGCGATTTTCACTCCATATCAGAATGGAATAGAAATAATTCT
The DNA here is from genome assembly GCF_964026815.1 of Wolbachia endosymbiont (group A) of Andrena fulva. Lineage (NCBI taxonomy): Bacteria > Pseudomonadati > Pseudomonadota > Alphaproteobacteria > Rickettsiales > Anaplasmataceae > Wolbachia > Wolbachia endosymbiont (group A) of Andrena fulva. The sequence goes on along the minus strand of NZ_OZ034701.1, from coordinate 314,039 downwards.
CCGCTCAGACGCAATGTTACAATAGAGGATGTTGGCAAGGCAGCGTTATACTTATTAAGCGACTTAAGTAGTGGCACTACTGGAGAAATTTTGCACGTTGATTCAGGATATAACGTTGTGGGAATGAAGGTAGTTGACTAACAAAGCACTAGTTCCTTCGGGTTCATACACAACTCTATCAGGAGTTTTGTGACTGTGATTGCAGAAAACATCGAACATAAAATTCCTATTGATAGAGTGACAGAAAAGCCTCTTATTGCTCCACTGCCAATAATGAACATTATTCCTGCAGCAATTAATGTAGTGATATTTGAATCCAGTATTGTCTTTATAGCGTTTTTAAACCCTTCTTCAATAGCACGTTCCACTCTCTTGCCAGATTTGATTTCCTCACGAATTCGCTCAAATATTAAAACATTTGCATCCACCGCCATACCAACAGTAAGTGCAATACCGGCAATTCCAGGTAAAGTTAGAGTTGCTTCAAGCAGAGTGAGAATTGATAATATAAGAACTACATTAGAAAAAAGTGCAACAGAGGCCAATACACCTAATTTGCCGTAAGTGATGATTATAAATAAAGCCACGGCTATAATAGAGATTGTTGCTGCCATTTCCCCTGCCTTTATTGATTCTTCTCCAAGACTTGGGCCAATGTTTTTTTCTTCAATTATTTTAAGTGGTGCTGGCAGTGCTCCAGATTTTAAAAGTATTGCAAGTTCGCTTGCTTGTTTTTCAGTGAAATTACCGCTAATTTCTCCCTCTCCATTTAAAATTGGCTCACGTATTGTAGGTACTGTTAAGACTGTGTTATCCAGAACAATTGCAAAAGGTTTTCCCACATTTTCTTTAGTGATTTTTGCGAATCTTTTACTCGCTATGCTGTCAAATTTAAAATGCACTGTTGGTTTACCTAAGTGACCAAATCTAACTGATGCGTTAACCAGCGAATCACCACCTATTTCAGTTTTGCGGAATATTGGATAAGAATTACCTAAAGAATCCTTGAGCATGACAGTGGTTTCATGGTCTATATCCTGCACCTTGGCTATGTTAGTGTTTGCCAAATGAAAAGCTAGCTTAGCAGTTTTGCCAAGCAGAGATTTTATCTGCTTGGTATCTTCTACTCCAGGCACCTGCACTAATATTTTATTCTGCCCTTGTTTTTGAACGCTGACTTCCTTTGTGCCAAGTTTGTCCAAACGGCGCTGGACATTGTTTATTGATTCTGCAGCTACTTCACTGATCAAAGAATTTTTATAATGGGGTTTATACGAAATGAGAATCGAAGAATCTTTTCTATTTAGCTCTAAATTTGGATTTATCGCATTAATCAACACAGATGCTTTTTTATAATCATCAATATTATTTAAAGTTATAACGCTATTTTGTACGTTAGATTCAATATTTTTTGTTAGCAATGTCTCTTTTATTTCGTTAGCTAGCATGCTTAGCTTTTCCTTAAAATAGAAGTCTAAGTCTATGTTTAAAAGCAAAGATGCCCCTCCTTTCAGGTCAAGGCCTAAGTTTATTCTTTTTTTCGAAATAAAAAGCTTATTATCAAAGAAATTTGGCAGTGTTATGTATAAAGCAAATAAACAGATGCATAATACTGAAAAAGATTTGACTATAAGTCTGTTGTACATAAGTTGTAGGTTTAAAATTGTAATAATTGATTGTAAGTTAAAAATAGATTTTTGTAAAATTCTCTATTTGACCTTACCCAGAAAAAGTAGAGAGAAAGTTAAGACGTTTTTATCATGAGAATAAATTGTGCAGGAATGCAATAGTTAATAGTAGAATGTCTACGTTATTTGTTATAAAAGATTTCTATGTATTCAAATATGGCAGTTCTGGTTTGTTGAGCGAGAAGTATCAATAAGCAGCTCCCTTTTAAGTGAACTTTTCTGCAACAGAGTTATCGTAACAACAGCCCTTATGGCTCATGCTGGAAATGATGTTTTTTGTATTCAATAGAAATTGGTAATTTTGAGAGGTATACTGTGGTGCGCCAAGAAGTGCTTGGAGAACAGTTGGTGAAAATCCAACACAAACAAAGTCTAGCCAACAGTTTGGAACAGACCACTATGTTGCATGAGGTAACGAGTGTAATAGAGCTAGTGGGATGGACAATGCAGGGCACAACGGAAGTGAAGGAGTGGAGTCCCGAAATACCTGAAGACATAGAGGTCGACATGTTCATGGCCATGGAAGACAGCATGAAGGATAACGTAAAGGCAAGTTATCACTCACTCTATCGGGATCTGAGACCGTGCCATGTATTGAAATGGACTTCAAGTGAACTTGGGAGATCCCATGCATTCCTATTAAGGTACGTTGGAACAAGTCAACAAAGGCAAGAACTAGCGGAAGATGCAGGGGAAGTCGGACTGATTGATAGTACTCAGAATGTGGGAAAGCCACGTACAAGGGGAAGCGATCAGCAATATAGTAACTGGAATAGGGATTGCTATGCCAATACAACGGAGGTAGGAATAACATGCGATATAAACTAAACCAGATAGCAGTAAGAGCAAAGCAAGATAAGCGACTAAAATTCACATCGTTAGTCCATCTGATAAATACAGAGAATCTTGCGAGATGTTATAAAGAACTGAAGCGTAACAAGGCTTGTGGAGTAGACCAGATAACAGTGGAATCATACGGAGAAAATCTGAATGAGAAACTCGAAGTGCTAGTAGAAAGTATGAAGAGGAAGCAATATCAACCACAACCAGTAAAGAGGGTATATATACCGAAAGCTGGAAGTAAAGAGAAACGCGGACTCGGAATACCATCGACCGAGGATAAATTAGTACAGATTATGCTGAAGAAGATATTAGAAAATATTTACGAGGCAAACTTTCTGGACAGCTCATATGGATTTCGACCAGGAAGAAACTGTCATCAAGCGGTAAATGCACTAGATAAAGCAGTTATGTACAAGCCAATAAACTACATTGTAGAAGTGGATATCAAGAAGTTCTACGATAATATACAGCATAAATGGCTAATGAGGTGTCTAAGGGAACGAATAACTGACCCAAATTTGCTGTGGTTAGTAAAGCGGTTTCTCAAGGCAGGGATAGTCGAAGCTGGAAATTATGAAGCAACAAAACAAGGTACACCACAAGGCGGTATAGTAAGTCCTGTATTAGCAAATATATACTTACATTATGTGTTGGATTTATGGATAGAAAAGAAATTTAAACCAAGATCCAGAGGATATATACAAGTAATAAGGTTTTGCGATGATTTTGTGGTTTGTTGCGAAAGTAAGGTAGACGCGGAAGAATTTCTGGAATTACTGAAACAAAGGCTAAATAAATTTGGGTTGGAAGTATCTGAAAACAAGACCGGAGTAGTAAAGTTTGGCAAGAGGGAGTGGCAACGAGCGATAAGAGAGAAACGAAGGACGGAAAGTTTCAATTTTCTGGGGTTTACGCACTATGGTGCAAAAAGTCGTCGTGGTAGATTAATGATGGGACATAAAACCTCTAAGTTAAATCTAGCCAGAAAACTAAAAGAAATCAAGGAGTGGTTGAAAATAGTCCGCGGAAGTATTCGACTTAAAGATTGGTGGCAAGTACTGAAGGCTAAATTAACAGGACACTATAACTACTTTGGTATTAGCGGAAATTATTGGTGTTTGAAACAATTTTACACATCAGTAAGAAAGCTAGCATTTAAATGGATAAATCGGCGTAGTCAGAAAAAGAGTATGACCTGGGAACAGTTTGTACACTACGTAGAAGTAAATCCATTACCAAAGCCAAAAATACATTTTTCTTTATATGCATAAGAGGGACGACTGTGAAAACTAATATTGATGAGCCGTGTGCGGGAAATCTGCAAGCACGGTTCTTTAGGGGGAGTTGTAGTAATAAAACTCAAACGAGAGGAGTAAAGCTACAGCTTCTACCGAACGTAAAATTTAGTAAGAAAGAAAGAGAAGAATTTAATAAGTCGTGGAAAGAAGTATTAGATAACTCAATAGAAAATATTAATAAAAAAGACACAAAAGGGAGGACGATACTACATTACGCGGTAGGAATGCCAGATCCAAAAAAAGTGAGGTTATTAATCAAAAAAGGAGCAGATATAAATGTGGCGGATGCAGGACAATATAGACCACTGCACTTAGCAGTCATGGGGCAACGTGTAGAAAATACAAAGGAGCTGATAAAGGCAGGAGCAGATATAAACGCAGTGGAACGAAGTAGCAAATTTGCCGCGTTACACCTTGCCTGCATGGTAAGTGAAATAAAAATAGTAGAAGAGCTAGTAAAAGCGGGAGGGAATGTGGAACAAAAGGATAAATTTGGCAAGACCCCAATGGATTATGCGAGAAATAATAAAGAGATAAAAGAAGTGTTAGAGAACGTAAAAATGGCAAATAAACAGAGGGAGTTTATAGAAAGAATAAGGGTTGTATCGGAAAGTACAGCAGCAGGTGTGATAGTAGCAAAGGAAGAGCTAGAAACTGTGGATGAGAAAGTGCTATAGCGTTTTAAAAATTCAGAAGGGCTGTGTTTGAAAAGGTGATTATATGGAAAAAAAAGTAGAAAAAGAGGTAAAATGTTTAGAGAAAAAACCACTAGCAGAACTGAAAAAAATATGGAAGAAGGTATTTGGGGAAGAGGCACCTAGACACTCAAAGAAATACCTGATACCAAGATTGGCGTATAGGTTGCAGGAGAAAGCGTATGGAGAAATATCAAGAAAAGGGGCAAAAAGACTAGAATATCTAGCAGATCGACTAGAGAAGGGAAAAAGGATAAGTAGCGATAAACTGCCAGCAGTAGGAACGGAGTTGATATTAGAAAGAGGTGAAGAAACGCATGCAGTGATGGTAACAGATAAGGGTTTAATCTACAGAGAAGAATTTTTTACGTCATTATCAGCGGTAGCCGGAAAAATAATGGGAATGAGCTACAACGGTCCTTTATTATTTGGGATGCGTGATAAAAAGGTAAGTTGAGGGGGAGAAAATGCTAAAAGAGGTGAGGTGTGCGATATATACGAGAAAATCAAATGAAGATGGACTAGAACAAAAGTTTAATAGCTTGGACGCACAAAGGGTAGCATGTGAAAAATATATAAAAAGCCGAGAAGGGTGGGTAGCATTAGCCAAAAGGTATGATGATGGAGGCTATTCAGGAAGTAATTTAAATAGACCAGCGATAAAGGAATTATTTGAAGATGTAAAAGCCGGAGAGGTAGACTGCGTGGTAGTATACACGTTGGACAGGTTATCAAGGGAAACGAAGGATTGCATAGAAGTAACGTCATTTTTTAGAAGGCACCGGATAAGTTTTGTAGCAGTGACGCAAATATTTGATAACAACACACCAATGGGAAAATTTGTGCAAACAGTGCTATCAGGGGCAGCACAACTAGAAAGAGAAATGATAGTAGAGAGAGTAAAAAATAAAATAGCAACATCGAAGGAAGAGGGTCTATGGATGGGAGGGAATCCACCACTTGGTTATGATGCAAAAGATAAGGAATTAATAATAAATGAAAAAGAAGCAAAAGTAATAAAGCATATATTTGAGAGGTATATGGAGCTGAAATCAATGGCAGAATTGGCAAGAGAGTTAAACAGAGAAGGATATCGAACGAAAGCAAAATCAGATATCTTTAAAAAGGCCACAGTGAGGAGAATAATAACAAATCCGATATATATGGGAAAAATACGGCATTATGAGAAGCAGTATAAAGGAAAGCATGAGGCAATAATAGAAAAAGAAAAATGGCAAAAAGCGCAAGAATTGATAAAGAATCAGCCGTATCGAGGCAAAAAATATGAAGAGGCGCTACTAAAGGGGATGATAAGATGCAGATGCTGCAAAGTAAACATGACGCTGACATATTCAAAAAAAGAAAATAAAAGGTATCGATATTATGTGTGCAACAATCATTTAAGGGGAAAGGGTTGTGAATCAGGAAACCGAACAATAGTCGCCGGAGAAGTGGAAAAAGAAGTAATGAAGAGAGCGGAATGCTTATATGAGAATTGGGAAAAAGGGGCAAAAAAAGAAAAATGGGAAAATTTAAGTTTCAGAGAACAGAAAGAAGCAGTGAAAAAATTAATAAAGGGAGTAATGGTAAAAGAAGATGGAATAGAGGTGCGTTCTGAATCAGAGGAGACATTTATAGCAATGAATTTGAAGAAGAAAGGAAACAAATGCACAGTAGTGGAACCAGAGGGGAAAACAAACAATGCACTACTGAGAGCAGTGGTGAGAGCTCACCTATGGAAACGGCAGCTAGAAGAAGGAAAATATAGAAGTGTGAAAGAGCTGAGCGTTAAAATTAATATAGGTACAAGACGTATACAACAAATTTTAAGATTAAATTATTTAGCACCAAAGATCAAAGAAGACATAGTAAATGGGAGACAACCAAGTAGCTTGAGGCTAGCTGATTTAAGGGAAATACCGATGCTGTGGAGTGAGCAGTTTGAAAAGTTTTACAAGTTAGCGTCTTAAATTACACACATTAAATACAACAAATTTTAATAAAAAGGAGAGAACATCATGAAAATACTGAAAAAAATATGGGAAAGTATTACTGAAAAACTTAGAAATAAAAAAGGTACCACTACCGCAAAAGTAACTGATATGGAGAAGTCAAGAACCTCTGATACGCCGGCAGATGTTGAGGAAGTTAAAGTTGAAATAAAAAAGCAAACCAATACAGTTGATAAAGCTACAGAAACTGACACCAAATTATGTAATATAAATAGTGAAAAAGCGCAAATAGAAACTACTGTAGAGCCAACCTCCGAACCGTGTTTTGATAGAGAAACTAATGAGCAAACTCCTGACAGCCCATCTTCCGCTGAACCATGTTTTGATGCTACAGACGAAAAAAACAAACCGTTAACGCAACAAAGGCAAGCAATCCTGGCTGGTGTTGTTGGTGCGGTGTTATTGGCAAGCGGTGTTGCATTGTATATCATGAAAATGCCTGTAGTAGCAGTGGTTGTGGGAATTGTTGGATTAGCTTGTGTGAGTTATGCGTTGTATGATGTCCTAAAGCCGAATACGACGCTAGAGAAAGTAGAAAGTGTGGAGCAGCCTATTCAGTCTTCTTTGAATCTAACATAAAAGGCTATGCTCAAAAAACTATAAGCGTCAAGTAAATTTCAAATAAGGTAATTTCTTTAGAAGAATCTATAAGTTATTAAACTTTCTGCAATTCTTTTATCTCACTTATAGAAAGACCAGTAAACTTGACAATAGTGTCAATATCAACATTATTAGCCAGCATTGTTTTTGCTACTTCAACTTTTCCTTCAATTTTTCCTTCCTCTTTACCAATTTTTTTGCCTTGTTCAGTAGCATCATCGAGTCTTTGAGCGAGGACAGCCTGTTCATCAAGAATACGTTTTATTTCCTGTTCGTAGGCAATAAATTCTTTCTCTGACCAGTTAAATCTATTTAGCTCTTCATAGGCTTTTTTGATTATAAAATCACTCCCTATTATTTTTTCCAGCTCCTCTTCACTGGTTTCCTCTGCATACCTAAAGAAATAGACCCACTTTTCAACTATATTCTCCAACTGATCTTCCTTAGTTTTTGGAAATTTTGGCAATTCAATAAATATAAAGTAGAAATCTTTTAAATCATGTTCATTAGTGTCTTCATCCCGAATAGTATGCTTTGATTTATACTCAGACTTATCGGGAAACAAGATACAATCTGCTATAGCAATAAAGATAATTTCCTTAAGGTCATGGTATTGATCACCCTTGTCAGCTTGTCTTGAATAAGCTTTAGCAGCATAGTACTGAGCACGTTTCTCGAAGCCTTTAGTTTTAGCGACCTGCATTTCGACGATCACTTGCAGTCCATTTTCATCTCTGCAGAGAACATCAACAATACTTTGCTTTTTAGCGGCGATATCAGGGTCTTGAATAGTACTTAAAAACTCTATATCCTTTATTTCATTTTTACCAGTGAAGCCAAGGATATCATTGAGGAAGTGAATAAGAATATCCTTATTTTTTTCAGTACCAAAGATACGCTTGAACGATATATCATTTTTGGGGTCAAGAAATTTAGAAAGAGCCATAATAAGTAAACCTATAGGACGTTAACAATTATACACAATTCTGAAGAAATGTTCAACTTCTTTATGCTAAAGTCTATTAAAGTTAGCTGAATTTCAAGAGTTGGTGAAGAATCTACTTGAGGTAGGTGTTCCTATTAATATAGGCGACTGACCTAAAAAATCTTAAAGCTAGTGGTATGCTTGAAAGATCATAAATATCAAGTAATTTTTTTAGAAGAATATCTAAATTATTAACTCAATATCTAAACAGTTATTCTACTTCTGCTATCCTTTCTCAACTTGGGCTATTTTAAACTTCCACAGCTATAGGATCAACACCATTTTTAACTTCAACATTACTAAGCGCTGTATTTGCCTTATATGAACAGTAAAATCCTACTGCAAGAAAAGTTAATGCAGCTACAGCAAGTGAAATACATATTACTAAATGAAACATTGTTAAACTTGCACCAACAGCAAATACTCCTGACAACACAAAAGAAACAGAGGCATAATTACTTTGCCTTTTACTATGAGTGCTTGCCTTCGACAGCTTTTGATTTTTACAACTTAGCTCCTTAATCTGATTTTCCAGCTTGCTTTTGTTTTCAAGTTGTCCATGTGTATTATTTAACTCTTTACTTTTAAGTTTATTGTTTAACTCTTTGACTCGAACATCATTACTTTTTAGTTGATCATTTAGGCCTTCAATGTGACTGTCTTTATTTCTTAGTTGCTCATTTAGTTCTATGATGTTACTGTTTAGGTTCCCAATTTGACTGTCTTTTTCATTCACGATTTTTCGTGTAACCTCTAGATCATTCTGCAGTTTAGTATCTTCTTCAGTTGTAGTCTTTAGGGTATTTTTTATAGCATCAAAATTGCTCTGTAGTTTAGTATTTTTTTCAGTTGTAGTTTTTAAATTGTCCTTTAATTGAGTATTTTCTGCAGTAAGTTGAGTTACTTCGCTAATTCTTATACCCAATTCTTTCTGTACACTATCCAACTGCTCATCTAGTTGATTTTTTTCTTGAGTAAGTTGATCTATTTGACCATTTAGCTTGTTAATCTCTTCTTCAGCTTGAGCTTTTGTATTCTTAAGTTGTTCAGTAAGGTTAGTTACTTCATTAGCTTTTCCAACTGATTCTTGCTGTAGCTTTTCAAGCTGAGCTTGTGTCCTCTCAAGAGCTTGAGTTCTTGCATTCAAAGCTTGATTTGCAGCATCCATCTCTTTATCTTTACTTGCAAGCTGTTCTTGTAGCTCTTCGATTCGACTCTCTAGTCCTTTACTTTTGTTTTCAGATTCCTGCAGCTTTGTCTTCAGGTCGTTATTTTCATTTTTAGGCTTTTTCAGCTTTAGCTCATTCTTTAGTTCGGTGTTTTCTTCAGTTGTAGTCTTTAGGTTATCCTTTAATTGAGTATTTTCTTCAGTAAGGTGAGTTACTTCACTAGTTTTTGTATCCAGAGCTTGATTTGTATCATCAATACTTGCTTGTTGATTTAATGTCTCGTGCTCTAACTTTGAAACCTTTTCATTCACATTATCCAGCTCTTTCTTGCCGTTTTTAAGATCAGCCTCTTTCCTCTTAAGCTCCTCAGTTGTTTTATCCAATTCTTGCTTTACACTATCCCGCTCCCGTTCTAACTGAGCTTTTGTACCCTCGAATTCTTTAGTTTTTGCATCTGAGTCTTTCTGTAGCTTTTCAAGCTGAGCTTGTGTGCTATTAAGTGCCTTAGTTTTTTCAACCAAGTCTTGCTGTATACTATTTCGCTTTTTCTCTAGTTGACTTTTTTCTTCAGTAAGCTCAGTTACTTCCCTAGTTTTGCTATTCAGCTCTTTCTCTTTCTTCTTGAGCTCATCTTGCAGTTTTGTTTTCTCTTGCTCTAATTGAACTTGTACACCCTTCAGCTCTTCCTCTTTCTCTGCAAGCTGAGTTTTCATGCTTTCAAGTGCCTGAGTTTTTTCATTCAATTCTTTTTGTAGCTTTTCAAGCTGATTTCTTGTATTCTCAGATTTCTCTTGTCCTAATGAGCTTTTGACTTGCTGTTCTGTATTTGTAGGCATTTTACCCTCCCTGGAATTATGGCTTATAAGGTTCTGTATTGAACTCCCCATTCTATTTAAGGTATCATTTTTTTCTTCTTTTGCAAAAGTCTTTCTGTCTTTAAGTTCTGCAATTTTCCCATCCAAGCTTTTCTGTGCACTATTTGGTTCTTTTCCTAGTTGATTTTTTTCTTGAATAAGGTCATCAGTCTTTGCTTGTTGACTTGGTTCTTCTTGTTCTAATTGTAAAGCATTTTGCCCTGTAATGTCTAAGTTCTCTTTTCTATCTTGTGAAGTATGACCTTGAAACCTAATAGATGAGGCTACTGTTTTTTTATTTTCACCTTCACTACTGTTGCTTTCAGTTACTATAACTTCAGAATGTGCTTTACTACTATCACCTTGCGCATTCGACCCAGTTGTATTGTCTAAAGAGTTACAACCTAAACTCAAATCTTCCATTTTAAGATCTTTATTCTTCTTGCTCAACTCTTCTGAAAACTCTTTTGCTTTTTTAACTTGATCATACAATATTTCCTTGAAATACTTACTAAGCTCATCACCTTGATCAGTAACGAATACACGATGTTTAGCATTATACGAAAAAGTCTCATTGAGAATGGAAAATTTTATACCGTGATGTGCACTTAGAGCCTTGTTTAAATCTCCTACTTGTTTGTCTATTAATTGCTCAATCAGTGCTTTACTTTCTTCTAAGAATTTGCACATATTACCCAATTCTTCTGACAATTTACCATCATCTACTAACTCTGCTAAAACTTCTTTCAACAAGCCATCTACTGCTGGATGCCCGTGCTGTTTTCTTTCTTGCAAATAAAACTTCAAAATCCCTAGACAATCACTTGATGAACACTCCTGATCAAAGCGCTGATATTCAAATGACAAGCCATGATCAATTTTTGCCCATTTTCTTTCTGCTATGCCTGTGTCATTTGTTTCCGTCATTCCAAAATTTCCTAAATGAAAATCAAATTCCCTAAATATTAAACATGCAGCTAAAAACTTAGCGAAGTATTTGGAATTTTCTACGCTTTTTTGCAACTCCTCTTTGAATTTATGTTGAGCTTCATCTGAATATTTTTCTTGTTTGATATTGCTTTTGTCACGTGCTTCTATATATAGATGGTTAAATGCATTAAAGTTAGGCAGAAATTCCGAACCCAAAAAGATTTGATCCTGATCGTCTTCAATTAGCCAAATTTTTGGTGATTTGCCAAACAGTGCTAGTCTATATAGCGGACCAGCAATAACTTCTGTTACAAATGATCGTACAGAGTCGTCATTGTCAACATTCAATGGCTTAATAAAAAAATCTACTCCTTTGCGCATAGCAAACCACCCACGAGAAGAAGCCTTAATATCTCTGCTTTCGATTGCTTCGAACTCTGAGTATTTGTGAGGGATTCTACTTTCTAAACATTTTTCTAAGGCCTTTTGTATTTCCTCTCTAGGTTCAACGTCACGTGGCACTTCTGTAAACTTAGTCATATCTTTATACTTTTGTAATTGCTCAACAGTTGTAGGAGAAGCATTTTCTGAAATAGTAGCAAAACTTTCACGAAAAGGCTTTGTATTACCTTTAACTAAATTCAATACTTTTCCTAAAAATATAATGTTATCAGCACTCGATGCAGTTTTCAACATTAAATCGTAAATTTCCCTTCTACCGCGAGTTCCTATGCTTTTCAGGATTTGTTTCTTTAACGTCTCAATAATCTTATCATCTGTAAATGCTTCTTTGTAGATTGTTTGAATTGCTTCATTTTTGTCCTCAATACATTTTTTGCATAAGTATTCAACAATCGGGAAACACTCTTGACTTATTGCAGCTTCTAATAAAGTAATACAACTCTCCTTCAACAGAGTTTTGGTAGCTGGATCATTGATATTCTGTTTAGCATCTCTTTCAAACACATCTAATACTTTCTTGATAAATTCCTCATTTTGTACTAATGACGCTGCTTCAAGTACACCATACGTAGGATCAGAAGTATTATTTTTCAAAATTTCTTTTAGATTTTGAAGAGTATCTTCATTAGCAAAAACTTTATCCAGTAATTCTTGTTCTTCCCTTAGCACTATAACTGAGAAAAACCCAACTTCACCATTTTCAAGTCGGATTGCTTGATTTTTTAAACTTTGATAAAGATCGGGAAATTTCCCTATAAAGGTTTCAATATACTTTTCACCACCAACAAGCAGATGTAAAAGATTCAAGTTTCCTTTAGCAAAAAGCATATCATGGTATTTCTTTGTTAGCTCATCATTAGCTGCGATTGCCAGCAGTAACAATTCTTTTACTGAGTACCTGCTACCATTTTCTTGAGATTGAAGCACCATTAATATACGGCTTAGTACATATTGGTCTCTAACTTGCGATTGTAAATTCAAAACCTTCTTAGAGAATCCCACGAAAAGCCCTGCTTCTTCTGGATCATCAAAATTGCAAATCACCTGACTTTCGTAATCCTGAATATTATTTACAACCTCAGTCAATTTTGCATCATCATTTTCATTTGCTGCTTTATCTAGAATGTCCTGTATTTTATTCAAAGTTAAATTGTCAGGAATAATGACAAATGAATCCTCTAAACTTTTAGACTCTCTTCCCAATTTTTGATTAAATAAATTCATAAGCTCAATATTACCTTTATCGGTAGCAATTTGCATTGCATCAGGTTCTCCTATATTAGGATCAGCCCCTTTATCTAAAAGCAACTTTACAATTTCAGTACTTTCCAGGGTTACATTGCTTGAAAAATGTTTTAGCATCTCGGTATTTTGTTCAGGAGAAGTATGCTGCAACAGAATCCCCATCGTCTCCTTTTCATATTCGCTGTAGCTATCAGCAATAATTGCTTGTTCTAATTCAGGGGTAACATCAATTTTTGCTCCATATCGAAAAAGCAAACTTGCTAGATCGTGGTCATTGTTTTTTAGAGCAATAAGAATTGGTGTTTTACCCGACAGGGCACTCACTTTATTAATATCAGTTCCATGCTTTAATAGTAATTCTGCAACATCTTTGTTCTTTTCTCTGCATGCATAACTTAAAGCTGTACCACTAGAACAAACATCGGCATTAAGATCAATTTTACCACCTTCTGACAAGACATCTTTGTAAAATTCGAACCAGCCAGCATCTTTACATGCGTTTGTAACAAACAATCTTAATAAGAGTAGTAGTTTGACACCCTGTACCCGATAAGATATATTAAGGTTCTTCATCTCCCTTACTAGCTCTTTTGCTGATACCAAATCTTCACCTTCAAAAGCTTTTAGTAATTTAAAGTACAAATCTTTTTGCCCTGTATTAGCTTGCCTAAGCTGTTTCTCTATTTTGGTGAATTTCCTTGCATCTTTACACGCTCTTCTTTTTCCTGTAGATGGAATGTCTTTAACTTGAACTTTTGGCTCAAATTTTAGCTTTCTTTTTTGTTCTAATTCCTCATGAATAGAACCCTTTAATTCTTCATAGCGCACAGGCAAACTAGTATTAACTTGTTGATTTTCACTATTAGTACCAAGAACCATATTTCTCACTCATTGCAATTAATTTAGTCTATCACTAAAAAAAGATTATGTCAAACAAATTACGAATTTTGGTAAAATGCTAATACCAACCTTCGTTATTGGTTTTGCCCTATTACCTACGAGATTTGGTATTACCTGTCCATTTTTCCATATCCTACAATACAGGCAACATTTTTTAGGCAAAACATTGCAATAACTAGTAGCAGCAACAATTTAATTGTTTACTCTTTATGAAAAATCGTAAAGAAGGTACGTATCTTTGTGAGAACTTTTTACGTAAAAGCGGTGTTTCAAAAATAAAAACGCAAAATTATTACAACAAAGTTAGGCAAATTAGTTCATATGTAAATTTAGTTAAAGTAGGCTAAAATAGCTGCTTTTACAATATAGTAGAATTATTATAAAGAAAAGTTCGAACAGGTTATTTGGTAGACCAACTGATTCCAAGAAAACTTGTTCTCACAACAGCTGATTTTTGTTGCTGGAAATAGTTAGGTTATTTAAGTTTTTAGTGATATATAACACTAAATTAATAGCATAATTCATCTGAGAACGGCAAAGGGAAACCGAGATAAAAATATATCTTTTCTGTTGGTATGGTTGAGTTTAGTCAAGTTCTCTTTAAAATTCCCTCCTATCAACTATATAACTGACATCTATAATGGTTAATTTTTTACGAAAAAAATAAATTGAATTATAAAAAATTCTGGTATAATTATAGAGAAAGTTACGCAACTTAACAATCCCATAATGGAGAGGTGAATTTATGCATGTTCAACAAGATCAAAGCTATAACATAACAGGAGCTTCAAAACGACTCACTAGAGACCCTATTTCTATTTTTCGTCAGATAAAAGAGGCAAAAGATGAAAAGCAAAAAATTGAATCCGAGGAACTTTTAAGTGAGCTAAGAAATGCGTTACCTAAAGAGTACAAAATAGGAGCTGCTGTAGGTGGAGAGGATTGTTTCTTTGATTCCGTAGCTCAAGGATTGAACGAGTTAAAAGATAAAGGTCTGATTACAGGTAGTAAAGGATTTAGTATAAAGTCTTTGCGGGAAAGTTGTAAACAATATGCACGCCAAGTTAATCAATCAGAAAAAGGCTTATGGTTGGATAATGCTTTAAAAGAAAAAGGTGAAGAACTTTATGAATATATTCCACGTATTGAATTTACTGTAGAAGACATTGAAAATGCAAATTCCGGTTCAGAAATAAAAATTCTAAAGTTGGAAAATGCTATATGGGGAAGACCTGAAATTGAAGGAAAAATGATATGTGAAAAATATGGCATAAAAATTAGGGTTATAAAATTGAGAGATGAAGAGATAGATGGATTACATGTTACTAAAGATAAGGTAGGTAAAGGCAATACTATTTATATAGTGAATTACAGGAACCATTTTATACCACTTCTTAGTAATATTAAAAAAGATATAAAGAAAAGCATAGAGGTTTCTAGAGAGGAAGCTTACGGTAATGTGGTAGGTTCAAATTCAAAAAATATTTCTCAACCTTACATTTCTAAACCATTACAAGATATTGAAAGTTTCTCACACAAACAAAGTGGTCGTTCAAGAAGTCCTGGCGAGGAAAATCGTGAGACTGATGTAAGCTCTGGAAAACGTAAGCGTTCTGTCACAAACAAAAATAATAAGGCATCAAAAAGGGCACGCATGGATGTAAATGTTACTAGTAATGAAAATTCAGAATTTCCTAGTGATTTACAAGATGAATCTAGACAGGATGAACTGCATAATGCTTGTCAGACTAAGCGATACATTCCTCATCATTTGATTAAACTTATGTATCAATTAGACTTGTCAGTGCTGTGCTCACTTAGAAAGTCTACATATGAACATAAATATCCTTTATTGTCATTAGCGTTTGGAGATTCTGAAATTGATAAATTCAATGATATTGCCCTTCATTATGAAGAGAAGTCTATTCATATACGAATTGAAAATGTAGACAAATATTATACAGATAATGATATTAATTATGCTAAGCTATTTAATAAAGGAGAACAAAGCTTTTCTATTAATAACTACTTTGATAGTTTTGTTAAACATCTGACCTCTAGGGTAGATAGCTCATTAGATAATATAGAGTATCTTGTTATCTATACCAATTCAGGCTTGGATCTTACAGAAGAAAAGGAATTAAAGAAAGGGCGATCTAGGAATTTTTATCCTTTTAAATTTGATATCATAAGTATAGAAAAATATGGCATTTTAAAAGATTTCTTATTTACAAATGATAATACGCAAGGGCGTGGTTTTTATCAATTTTCGCAGAATAAAATAACAAGAGGGGAACTTTTAAAGCGGCTGGAATTTTCATCTGCTGCACAAAAAGTAATGAAAAAAGGAGAATTTTCTCAGGAAAAAGTAAAAGAAAAATTTTTAGATAGATTAGTATTTGCAGTTAATCAGCCTAATAGAGAAGAATTGAACAGCATTATTAAAAGTGAAATAGAAAAAAATAGTAAAGTTCAATACGATTATATAGCACTACAGGAAGAAATATTACGTGATCCCACGGCTTCAGGAAGGTATAAGAAACTTGGACCTGGAATCATATATGAGTTCAATTTATTGATGCTCTTTTTGCATGACATGTTTTTGCATAAAAACATATCTTCCATAAATTCTGAAAGTCATGGTATATCTAATGACATCACTATTAATTATAAAGATAGAATTACTTACATAAAGGCTCATAATGCAGATAGTAATATTGGGTATAGTCAATTATTTCCTTCCAGACGACAGGAAAAAAATAATACATCTTCTATTAATAAGCATTTTGCTCTTTTTATTGAAGAATTAGAAAAGGATAAGGATATAAAATATTTTATTATCTATACTAATGCGGATCTAGACCTTACAGAAGAAAAGAAATTAAAAAAAGGGCAATCTGAAGGTTTTTATCCTTTAAAATTTGATAGTATAGATCTTCAAAAAAAGAAATATAAAATTTTAAGGAATTATTCGTGTATAAATAAGAATGGTCTTTATCGATTTGCGCAAGAAGCAGCAACAAGAAGGAGACTTTTAAGTCTATTAGAGCTTTTACCTTCTTTGCAAAAAGAAAAAGGAGGACTTTCTAATGAAAATAAACAAGAAATAAAAGAGAAACTTTTAGATAAACTAATATTTGCAACTAACCAACCTAATAGGGAAGAATTGAATAATATTATTAAAGATGAGATAGATAAATCTGATGTTCCATATAATTACGAAGAATTACATGAAATAGCGTTACGTTGGTCAGAATCTCATGAATTTGGCCATATTACAAAAGGAATAATGGAAAAGCTTTTGGGAGATATAAAAAATAATAGGTCTAGTTATCAGAAAATTCAAAAAAATATTGATGAAGAAATTAAGTTTGCTGGAAGTATGGTTGGTAGAAAAGGGACACCTACATTTGATCAGTTCTTAGATTTTTTAATTAAAGGAGAAGGAGAAAAATATCTGAAAGTCCTAAAAAAAGAAGGAATAAGCTTAACTAATGTGTCCAGTATCTTAGGTGGAGCAAAAGGTAAAGCTCCTACAGCATTTAAAGGCTTATATGATCTATGGTTTGATGAAGAGGGAAACAAAACTCAATATTTAAAAACCCTAGAAAAGGAAGGGATAAATCTAGCTAATATATCTAGTATTTTGAATAGAGCAAAAGGTGAAGCTCCTACAGCATTTAAAGACTTATATGATCTATGGTTTAATGAAGAGGGAAACAAAACTCAATATTTAAAAACTTTAGAAAGAGAAGGAATAAATTTGGCTAGCATGTCTAGTATTTTAAGTGGAGCAAGAGCTAAAGCTTCTACGGCATTTAAAGACTTATATGATCTATGGTTTAATGAAGAGGGAAACAAAACTCAATATTTAAAAACTTTAGAAAGAGAAGGAATAAATTTGGCTAGCATGTCTAGTATTTTAAGTGGAGCAGGAGCTAAAGCTTCTACAGCATTTAAAGACTTATATGATCTATGGTTTAATGAAGAGGGAAACAAAACTCAATATTTAAAAACTTTAGAAAGAGAAGGAATAAATTTGGCTAGCATGTCTAGTATTTTAAGTGGAGCAGGAGCTAAAGCTTCTACGGCATTTAAAGACTTATATGATCTATGGTTTAATGAAGATGGGAATAAAACTCAATATCTGAAAACTCTAGAAGAAGAAGGAATAGATCTAGCTAATATATCCAGTATTCTTCATGGAACAGGAGCTAATGCTACAACAGCATTTAAAGGCTTATATGATCTGTGGTTTGATGAAGGTGGGAATAAAACTCAATATCTGAAAACTCTAGAAGAAGAAGGAATAGATCTAGCTAATATATCCAGTATTCTTCATGGAACAGGAGCTAATGCTACAACAGCATTTAAAGGCCTATATGATCTGTGGTTTGATGAAGGTGGGAATAAAACTCAATATTTGAAAACTCTAGAAGAAGAAGGAATAGATCTAACTAATATGTCCAATATCTTGCATGGAGTGGGAACTAATGCTGCAACAGCTTTTAAAACCTTATATAATCTATGGTTTGGCGTGAAAGGAAATAAAGCTCAACACCTAAAAATTCTGGAAGAAAAAGGAATAGATCTAACTAATATGTCCAGCATTTTAGGTGGATCAGGAACTAATATTGCAACAGCTTTCAAAGAGTTATATGACCTTTGGTTTGATGAAGAAGGAAATAAAACTCAATATTTAAAAACTCTAGACAAAGAAGGAGTAAGTCTAGCCAATATGTCCAGTATTTTAGGCGGAGCAGGAGCTAATGCTGCCACAGCTTTTAAAAACCTATATGACCTATGGTTTGATGAAAAAGAGAATAAAACTCAATATTTAAAAATTCTAAAAAAAGAAAAAATAAATCTGGCTAATATATCCAGTATTTTGCATGGAGCAGGAGCTAATGCTGCCACAGCTTTTAAAAACCTATATGACCTATGGTTTGATGAAAAAGAGAATAAAACTCAATACTTAAAAACTCTAGAAGAAAAGGGGATAAACCTAACTAATATGTCCAGTATTTTGAATGGAGCAGGAGCTAATGCTGCAGCAGCTTTTAAGAGCTTGTATGATCTGTGGTTTGATGAAGAAGGAAATAAAACTCAATATCTAAAAATTTTAGAAAAAGACGGAATGAGTCTAGCTAATATATCCAGTATTCTTCATGGAGCAGGAGCTAATGCTTCTAAAGCTTTTAAAGAACTATTTGATGCTTTTTTTGATGAGCAAGGAAATAGAAAACAGCATTTAAAGCACTTTTTTATTGAGGAAAAAGGTAGAGAAAAAAGCTTTAAGCTAAGTAACTTATCCAGTATTTTAAGTAAAACAGGAACTAGAGCTGTATATACTTTTGAAAAATTACATAATGTCTGTTTTAATGATGAAGGAAAAAGAACAAAACTTTTAGATGATTTCTATAAAGCAGGCTTTAGACCAAGTAACTTATCCTCTGCATTATGTGGAGCAGGAGCTCGTGCTTCTTCTATCTTAAAAAGATTGCATAGTGTTTGTTTTAATGAGAAAGGAGAAGTAACAAAACTTTTAGATGATTTCTATAAGGTAGGTTTTAGGCCAGGTAATTTATGTAGTATGTTGAGTGGAGCAACGAATAATCTAGAAAAGAATCTAGAGGAGTTTCATGATTTTTGTTTTATAGGAGACACAAAAAGATATTTAAATCATTTCTTAATCAGGGAAGAAAGTTTTACGCTGAGTAACTTATCTAAGATATTGCATGGAGCAGGAGCTAACATTTGTTCTGCTTTAAAAAATTTTCATGATGTTTGTTTTGATGAGAAAGGAAGCGAAACACAGCTTTTAGGTGACTTTCGTAAGGTAGGTTTCACGCCAAGTGATTTATCTAATATATTATCCATGGCGGGAAATAATGCCACTTTTATTTTAAGAAACTTTCATAAAGTTTGTTTTAATAAAGAAAATTATTTAAATCACTTCTTGGCTGAGAAAAAGCTTTTTACGCCGAAAGATTTATCTAGGATACTACATGGAGTAGGAATTGATGTTTGTTCTATTTTTAAAAGATTGCATGACCTTTGTTTCAATAAAGAGGGAAACAAAACAAAATATTTAAACAATCTTATCAAAAATGATCGTTATAAGATATCTGATATATTACATGAACAAGTTAAAAAAGCTCCTCCTATTTTCTTAGGTGGACAGAATGTTAGTGAAGAAGGCAAAGCAACCAATGCAGGTCCTAAACCAAGTAACTCATCCAAGGGAACAGAACAAGAACAAAATTCGGATAGTCTACAACAAAGTGACCCTAAAGCTAAGAGAAAAACTCAGAAGGGTAACACCAATCGGAGTAAAAACAGGCAAGATGATGAAATTTTAGACACAGCGGTAGGTAGCTCTTGTGGCTCAAGAGATTTATCTCCAAAACAAATACAGTTGGTATGTCGTAACAAAAAGCAACGAGAGGTGTCCTCACAATTATCAAAGTTTGCTTCATCCATTCAACCAGTGAAACAAGGGCTTTATTTACCTTCGTTTGAAGAACGTGGAGTTAAGATTGGTGGTAAATGTGTGGCAATTACACGCAGCTTATCCCAAGCTTTATTTTTGCGGAGTAACAAATCATTTTTGAGTAATTTAGAAACTTCATCTGAAATTTATGAACGTATAGCTCAGGGTAAACAGGTATCTAAAAGAGAAGAAAGAGAAGTTTTTGCTTTTAATAAATTACTTGATGGGCTCGAACAACACCTGGATTCGTCTAGTAGTTTGCCTTTGGACCTAATTCATACTAGATGCTACAAAATACTCAATGATTTATCAAATTATATGGCTGGAATCAAAGGTAACTTTGCCATTCATTTAGTAACAAGTAATCATGTTGTCGCGATTTATAGAGCAGGTAATAGTTATGCTTATTTTGATAGTAATGCAGCATTTGTTTCTGGTTTAAAAAATGTTGATCAGCTTATAGAAGTTGTAGAAATAGGGGTAAAGTCTGCTGGCTATAAAATGGGAGAAAAAGGCTTTCTTGTTGAACACTTTGACATTGCTAAAGCTAACAGACAATTATTCAATGAAGATAAGCAAATTTTAGCAAAAGAAATTAAAACAGAACGTCAACTTCTAGCAGAGCAGGATAAGAAGCTTGGTCTTATTAAGATTAATGGTCAAGAATTATCCAGGGTACAGCTATATGACTTCGGAACTAAAATTAATATAGAAGGTAGTGTACCGTTGCTTATCAATGCCGATATGAATTTAAGTAGCAAAAAGTTTCAGGATCTAATAGATAAAAAAGAGGTGAGTATGACAGCTAGGGAGTATATTGATAGCTTAAAAAATGGTAAGAACATGGAAGAAGTAGTACAAGCAACCAAAGTAATTCCTTTCATAGGCTCAAAAAGTGAAATTGGAGAAGCAGAGCAAACACGCGAGCTGAAATTCTCTTTAAAGCGGTCAATAAAACATCTTGCCACTGTTTTCCGAAATAGTAGTACTACTGATTCTGCAACTATTGCCTCTACTGTTTCTCTCACTAACACTAGTCGGTCAGAAAGTCAGTCACCGGGAACTACTGATGAAACAAATGATAGACCTGAATCTTATTTAAGTGGTGTGACAGTAAATAACCAACTAAAAAGATCACGTTAGGCTAATTCTTCCTGAAGTTGCTCTATTTCAGCTTTAGGAAGGCCAGTAGATTCAGCTATTAAATCGATAGATACACCAGCTTTAAGTAGATTTTTAGCCACTGCTATTTTAGCCTGTTTTTCGCCCTCTTCTCTGCCTTTTTCATGGCCGATTTGGATGCCTTCTTGTCTACCTTCTTGTCTAGCATCATCGAGTTTTTGTTCTGAAACAGCCTTTTCTTTCTGTACACTCAATATTCTTTCTTCATATGCTATCAAATCTTTTTCATTCCAGCGAAACCTGTCTAATTCATCATATGCTAGCTTTATTATTGGGGCTTCTGCTGCTATCTTTTTCAGATCTTCTTCAGTTGTTTCTTCTGCGTATTTAAAAAAGAAACACCATCTCTCTGTAGTATTCTTTAACTGCTCTACTCTATTTTTTGTAAATTTAGGCAATTCAATGAAGACAAATTGTAGATCTTTTAAGTAATGCCCGTTGGTTTTGATATCCCGTATATTATGAGTAGAAATATAGTCAACTTCTTCAGGCAGAAGGTTACAATTGGAAATAGCAATAAAGAAGACTTTCTGAAGATCAATGTAATTACCAGATTTATCTAATTGCCTTGAGTAAGCTTTAGCGGCATAAAGTTGAGCACGTTTTTCAAAGCCTTTATCACGAGCGAGCTGCATCTCAATAACAAATCTATTGCCAATAGAGTCTTTGCAAAGAACATCAACAATGCTTTGTTTGTCAGAAGCAATTTCAGGATCCATGATAGTACTGAGAAATTCAATTTCTTTTATTTGGTTATCACTAGAAAAGCCTAAGATATCGTTGAGGAAGTGAATTAGGATGTTTTTATTCTTTTCAGAGCCAAAGATCTTTTTAAAGCTCAAGTCATTTTTGGGATCTAGAAATTTAGATAAAGCCATAGGAAATTAACGAGAAAAACATTAATAATTATACACAATTCTGAAGAAATATTCAACGTTTTTGTGTTTAGTCTATTAAAGTGGTAAATTTAGCTAAATTTCAAGAGTTGGCAAAAAAACTACCTTCATAGATGACCCTAGAATGCTACTACGCACCTTAGATGTCCTTTTAGTACATCTTTTTATAACCCCCTCATAAAGTACCTAAAAACCCCAGCTCATGAGTTTAGTGGTCATACCTATTTTAAGTGTGAAGTTCTCATTTTAGCTTGTCACGGCATAGGCATTTAATATACTAGTTTTTAACAGGCATCTGAGAGTATGTGAAAAAGAGTAACCCTGCAAGATACAAAATAGCACAAAAGGTAAGAAGCTGGAGGTTAAAAAGAAAATATACCATAAAAGACTTAGCAGACAAAACAGGCATAAAGTATCATGCGCTGCTAAGGTATGAACAAGGAATATGTGGCATTCCAATTAAAAAGTTAAAAGTCATAGCAAAGGCATTATCAATCGATGTTGGGAATCTCTTTCCTAGACGAAAAGCGCTAGGAGAAAAACATTGTTTTGATAAACAATTGATGTACAATTTTATAGAAAAATACACAAAAACAAGCGGTCGAGAATTACGCAAGGCAATTTATGCATTAACCCAATCTATTCGAGCTGAAGAGGAAAGTGATGTCAAAGCAGGATTTGCTAATGATATAATCTACCGAGCAACAGGCTTATCAGCTGATGAATATGAAAATAAAGAAGAAAAAAGTTCTAAGCGTTTCAACAAAAGGGATGGAATGAAAAAGTGGAGAATAATACAAGGGTATACGCAAGAGGAATTAGCGAAGGAGCTTGGTATAGGAGGTCCACAGATACATTACTATGAACAAGGAAGCACCATGTTCGGTGAGAGGTTATGGGAAATAGCAAGAAAATTATCAGTGAATGCTGAAGATCTGGTAACGGAAGAAAATTGTTGTGGAGAGAAAGATACAGATAGTGAAGGAGAAAAAGAGCTATTAAGCTGGGCGAGAGAGTTAAAAAAAATTAACACTCAAGAATCACAAGATGAACTGGATATATGGGTAGAATTTTTATCCCAAAGAAGGCAAATTTACAAAGAAAAGATTGATAAAGTAGAGTCAATCAAGGTTGTGAATAATCTACTTATACTAGGTATTTCCATTGATAATATTTCTCAAATAACTAGCTTGACTGCTGAGGAAATTGCGCAACTTACGCTCCCAACGGAATTAAAACTATGATAATTTATATAATATATTATGATATAGATGAAAATAGTTAATCTATTTAAGATTTCTCTGAAGTTTTGCTTGCGGCTTTTTCTTTTACCGGTTCAACCGATACATCTTGAATTTCTTCTTCCGGCTTAGCCAGTAGAGTTGACTCTTCTTCAGATTCTGCTGCTAATTTGCGTTGTTTGATAACTTTCTTCAATGTTTTGACTGCGATGATAGTTAATACTGAAAACACATGCCGAAGTTATGGCTAAGGCTGGAAAAGGGGCCAAATTGAACATCGGCAAAATTGCCACGATTGTAGCAGATGTTAGTAAAAATGCTAGTCTTTTGCTCCCGATTATCTTGTTTTTCTTGGACTTTATGGGGTTTAATTTTTTTATTTTCCCTTTTAGCTTTTTGAAGCCTTTTTTGAACACGTTGCCTCTTTTCAGCTCTTTTTCTACGGGTTTCGTTTTTAAGCTTTTTATTTTTTCTTTTATTCCTTTTTTATCTTTTTTTGCTTTAGAGGTTACTTTCGAGTATAGGTTAGGTTTCACCACAATTTCAGAGAGCGGTTTTGGCTTATTATTTGAAATTTTAGCTTCTTGCCCCTCAGTATGTTTTTTGGGCGAAACTATGTTTTTTAAACCTTTCTTTGCTTTGTGGTATAATTTTTTTAGTTTGCTTGGCATTTTTATGTAAATTAAGATACGATATCGCAAAATTTATCGATTACTTTTTGATTACCTTCTATCATTGCATTTGCCTCCTGCTGAAGAGATTTGATATTTTTTGATGTAATATTATCCATGTCAGGTGATGCTATTTTTAGTTGCGATTGTATGCGTATATATTTATCAGCTATAACTTGATTAAGTTGATAGTTTACTGCATCTAAACTTGAAGAAAACATCACATGTATTAGTGGTTTTATCCAGCCTATTTTTCCAAATCTCTTTGAATTGGCATACTCTATGCTTCTGTCTGTTCTTCCAGTACCTATCGATAACAGTAGAATATCATCATTTGGAAATAACCTCTTACCACTTGCATATGCACAAGCCGCTGGATTATTGGCAAATACTCCGCCATCCACTAATACTCTGTCTATCTGGTCAATTTTTAGATGTTTTGGTATGAAATAAGTAGGTGCAGCCGTTGCAGCTCTGAGTGCATCTTTCAGCTTAATATTACCTTCTTTCCAGCTTTTAAAGAAAAATGGGCAGTTATTCTGAATATCGTAACTCGTAATCAACACATTACTTAAAGTGTTTTTTAGAATATCCTCTCCAAAATATTTATCCAGTACAGATTCAATATTTTTGTGTGGATATTGTGCGCAGTTAAACCAAGATAGTATTGATCGCCTAAAAAATGAAGACTTAAAAATATATGGTCCATATTCCCGATAGAACTCGACTAAATCATTAGCAGAATATTGAGGTTTATCTTTTTTACATAATCCTGCTATAACAATTCCACCAGTTGAGGTTCCTGCCATAAGATCAAAGATTTCAGCTATCGGTTTCCTTGTCCTTTGCTCTATTTCTGCGAGAACAATGGCTGGTATTATGCCCCTTATGCCTCCGCCATCTACTGAAAGGATATATTTAGTCATGTTTAGATATTTATTGGTTTTATTAACTTGTTCTCTTTTATCAGGTTGTGTTTCTTGTCCAAGTACTACTGTGTGTTTCACTCCTAGAGAAAATTGCACCAATCTAATAATTGATTCCGTAGAGCATGCTAAAGGGTCTCTGTTGGTTCAAGCATATTCATTTACTTCTAAATCTATTGCAAAGTCGCTAATCGAAGCTAAGGAACGTGGTGTTGATATTAAGGTTATCCTCGATGAATCACAAACTAGTTCAAAACATAGTGTAATTAACGAATTATTTGAGCACAAAATCCCGATATGGATTGATTTTAAACCCGCTATTGCTCATAGCAAGGTAATTATTATTGATGATCAAAAAGTCATAACTGGATCATTTAACTTTTCAGATGCAGCTCAGCAAAAAAATGCTGAAAACCTACTCATCATAACAGGAGATTCTCCACTAGTTGAACAATACGTTGAAAATTGGAGAGATCGTCAATCGCAATCTAAGCCTTATACGCTATTATAGCTCTTTCCATAAAAGTCCGGATGTGATAGGATAAGGGTAGATGATGATAAGGAGGTTGAATGCCAGCAGCATATAGTTATGATTTAAGAAAAAAAGCAATGGAAGCGCTAGACGAAGGAGAAAGCAGAGAAACAGTGGCAGCAAGATTTAAGATTGGACGAACTACTTTATGGGAGTGGCAGCAAAGAAGAAAAGAAACAGGAGACTTTCAATCAAAAAAACTTGGAAATGGGGGTTACAATCACAAAATTACCGACTGGGATACCTTTGCCAAATTTGCCAGAGAACACGGAGGAAAGACTCTATCGGAAATGGCTAAACTTTGGAACAACATTAGTATCCAAACGATCTATCGAGCCCTTAAAAAAATTGGATTTACGCGCAAAAAAAGACATATGGATACAAGGAAAGAAACGAAGAAAAACGTGCTGAATTTTTGAAAATTATAGCGACAAAAGAACCTAAAAACTTAGTGTATATAGATGAGTCTGGCATTGATAACACCGAAGACTACCCCTACGGATATTGCCAGAAAGGACAGCGGTTTTATGCCTTAAAATCTGGAAAGAAAACTCAACGAATCAGTATGGTTGCAGCCTTAAGTGGAAGAAAGATAGTTGTTCCGTTAACCTTTGAAGGCCACTGTAATATGGATGTTTTTAATGGATGGTTTGAGCAATTTTTGACACCGATCTTGGAACCTGGACAGACTGTCATTCTTGACAATGCTACTTTTCATAAGTCTGATAAGATTATCGAGCTTGCTAAAGGGGTTGGTGCAGAAATTTTGTATCTGCCGCCTTATTCTCCAGATTTCAACAAAATTGAGCATCATTGGTTTGCTATAAAAAACAGAGCCAGGAAAAACATTCCTCTATTCGAATCCTTTCGTCGTGCTGTTGATTCTGCCTTCCTATGACCTGTTCGGACTATTATGAGAAATGCTATAATAGAAAATTGATTACCCGCATTTTAAGTTGCTAGTTTTAAAATCATCCAGTTCTTCAGAAAGATTTTTTACCCTTTCCTCAAGTACTAACACTTTTTCCATTAAACCATATTCAATAAGTTTATCGTGAAATTGTACCCTTGAGTCTAGCTTGGATAACCACCATATGAATGCTACTGTTTGTATTAATAACGTGATATAGCATTTCTCATAATAGTCCGAACAGGTCATAGGAAGGCAGAATCAACAGCACGACGAAAGGATTCGAATAGAGGAATGTTTTTCCTGGCTCTGTTTTTTATAGCAAACCAATGATGCTCAATTTTGTTGAAATCTGGAGAATAAGGCGGCAGATACAAAATTTCTGCACCAACCCCTTTAGCAAGCTCGATAATCTTATCAGACTTATGAAAAGTAGCATTGTCAAGAATGACCATACGCGTCAAGTTAAGAGATTGTGAGCAAATTTAGAGAGGTTAAAGTGGATACTCTAGCCCTTCTACGTTTGTCTTTTAATGAAAATCGCGACCAAGTTATAGTGAGTTTTTTAAGAAATACTTTTAAACTATTAATCTTGGTTAATACTAAAAATAACTCTCTAACCCGTCTTTTTAGCTCAATAAATGCCTTTGTTAAGCTAAGTTCTGTATTCTTTTTCACTTCTGTGCAACCAACTATGCCGTGAAATATAAGAATTGCGCACAATTTAGCATATAGTTCACATAATACTCTGCATGGCTTTCCTTTTAGCTTATCAAGTCTGATATGGCTTTTATACAATTTAAATAATAACTCAATTTGCCACCTTACTCTGTAAATCGTTAATACTTGCTCAGCACTAATTTTATTTTCTGGAACATTAGTTATAAATATTGACCAGTTCAACAATTTTTGATTTCTTTTAGAGGATGTATATCCCTGCGATCTTGCTAATCTATTAGCTTTCCTTCTTCTGGCTATAGACTGTTCTTCAGTTAGTTTCTGACATATAATTCTTACTCTAATTTTTGCTTCTTTTCCTAACAATACCTCGTTTTCTAAAAATAACTTATCCTCTAAACATTCTAATAACTCCATTTTTTGATTTGTTTCTACATCATATACGTTGGTATCGGATTTATAACGACTTATGAAATAAGCTCCTATTTCATTGATTTGTTTAAAAGAACTTGGCACAAAATAACCGAGATCAGATATTAGCAAATCATTGCTTGATATATTACTTAAATGTTTCCTATATCCCTGGTCTGATCTTATTCCCTCCGTTAAATTAAGTTGGTCTATTATCTGATTCATGTAATCGAAAACTAATTGTAACTTTATTCCAGACTTAGTATTGCTTTCATAGCCACTGTAGCTAGTACCATAACCTTTATACATCTCTTCCATACTGTTAGGTAGAGTAATATAGCTACTGTCCAATAATTTAACACTATTAAATTGCTGTAAGATTTTGCAATCAACTTGCAAGATATTTTTAAAGAGAACCACAGATTCATTATACATCCTTTTCATAAATTCCACTGCTTCTTCAGTAAATCTAAAATCCAAACCTTGTTTTGTTATATCTATCGAGTCCTCGTTTAGTAATTGACACATTGTTTCTACGCTACAATTATCAACTCCTATATTACCCAAGACCATGGCTTTTACGAATGATGAACCTTTTAGCTTTCTCTTTCTTTTTATAAACCTTGTTGTAATTGAGATTTTCTCTGCTTTTTCATTAAAAAATTCTTTGAGCTTTTTTGATAAGCAAGTTATTTTATTCATTGGTTCTCTCACTAAAAGTATATCTGGGAGAACTTATACCTTATTATTCTATCTCTTTCATACCTTTATTTCCTTAACTTGACGCGTATGGTCAAGAATGACAGTCTGTCCAGGTTCCAAGATCGGTGTCAAAAATTGCTCAAACCATCCATTAAAAACATCCATATTACAGTGGCCTTCAAAGGTTAACGGAACAACTATCTTTCTTCCACTTAAGGCTGCAACCATACTGATTCGTTGAGTTTTCTTTCCAGATTTTAAGGCATAAAACCGCTGTCCTTTCTGGCAATATCCGTAGGGGTAGTCTTCGGTGTTATCAATGCCAGACTCATCTATATACACTAAGTTTTTAGGTTCTTTTGTCGCTATAATTTTCAAAAATTCAGCACGTTTTTCTTCGTTTCTTTCCTTGTATCCATATGTCTTTTTTTGCGCGTAAATCCAATTTTTTTAAGGGCTCGATAGATCGTTTGGATACTAACGTTGTTCCAAAGTTTAGCCATTTCCGATAGAGTCTTTCCTCCGTGTTCTCTGGCAAATTTGGCAAAGGTATCCCAGTCGGTAATTTTGTGATTGTAACCCCCATTTCCAAGTTTTTTTGATTGAAAGTCTCCTGTTTCTTTTCTTCTTTGCTGCCACTCCCATAAAGTAGTTCGTCCAATCTTAAATCTTGCTGCCACTGTTTCTCTGCTTTCTCCTTCGTCTAGCGCTTCCATTGCTTTTTTTCTTAAATCATAACTATATGCTGCTGGCATTCAACCTCCTTATCATCATCTACCCTTATCCTATCACATCCGGACTTTTATGGAAAGAGCTATAATATGGATGTTTTTAATGGATGGTTTGAGCAATTTTTGACACCGATCTTGGAACCTGGACAGACTGTCATTCTTGACAATGCTACTTTTCATAAGTCTGATAAGATTATCGAGCTTGCTAAAGGGGTTGGTGCAGAAATTTTGTATCTGCCGCCTTATTCTCCAGATTTCAACAAAATTGAGCATCATTGGTTTGCTATAAAAAACAGAGCCAGGAAAAACATTCCTCTATTCGAATCCTTTCGTCGTGCTGTTGATTCTGCCTTCCTATGACCTGTTCGGACTATTATGAGAAATGCTATAATTACTGTAATTGGGATTTTTTGATTTTGCATGTGAAGGTATTAATCTATTATGGATAGTTTTAGAAGTTTATATACAGATTATAGAAAACTTACAGCTTTAGTGATTACTTTTTGTTGATTCGTATCGGTCCTCTGCTTCTGCAAGTAGCTTAATGATTTCCCTGTAAGGTTTATCTTTATTGTGTCTTGATTCCACTACAGCCATATTTCTAGGTCTTCTTCCATCTTTAGCTGTAGCAGTGGGATCTGCACCTTTGTCTAATAAAAGCTTAACAACCTCTAAATGGCCTTTATCTGCAGCATGATGCAAGGCTGTCCATCCCATATATCCACCTGTGGCACTTATATCAGCTCCTTCCTCTACAAGAAACTTTACAACTTGCAGACACCCTGAACTAGATGAATAATGCAAAGCTCTCATCATAGGAATTTGTGTGTTAATATCTAATAGGTTTTTTACTGAAAATTCTGTAACTGCCAAACTGCAGTTCTTAGAGGCAATTTGTAGTATTGCTTTATAATTACCCACAGCTTTACTCTTTGTATAGCAGCATGTAATAACAACACATATAATTGTTATCATCAGCCATAGAAAATTTATCTTATTCTTTATGTTCTTACTTATTTTGTTCATGTCTAACATTTTTTTAGAATTAAATGACCATTTGCTTAAGTTTCACTTAAACAGCTTTGCTCACTGTTGCCTCTACTATAGTTTGATATCCTCTATTATTCAGAATATGTTCTGCCTTGCTAATTACCCATTCACCTTCAATTTCCTGACAAAATCCTGAAAGGCTGATCTTAGCTTCTGCAAATAATTCTGGATTACCAGGAACAGTTACATTTAAACTTGATGTACTACGTTTTAGTTGTTTTAACTTGGCTGCTGCTGCACTAATTGCTGATTCTGCGGTAGAGTAAAGCGTTTGCAGGGTATAACTTGGGCCCTCATTTCCCACTTTCTCTTCTATAGTTTCTCCCTTTTCATAACTATGCCATTTTGCAATAACAGATCCATATTTGTTACGCACATTAAAATTTACCTCCCAATTTATAATATCTTTAGGTGTAAGTACTGTTGTACCTAACATCTTTCCAGTCGCTGATCTTGCTTCTCCCTTCGGAATAAAAATTATATATCCTCCTGCTGGTTTTACTAGTGCATCATATTTTTTGCCTAATCCTTCCAAAAAACTCATGTCGCTTTCTTCTGCTTGAATGGTATGTGGTATAAATATATTTTCAAATCTTTCAGCGACTTTACCTTCATACCCATGTTCTTGTGCTATTTCTTTAATCAAATCTCCCAAGGTAATGTCTTTCCATTCCTTTGATTTTCTTTCCTTTAATGATCCTCTTAAACTTGCAGCGTCACATTTTATTCTTAAAGTTTGTGGTGAACTTTGTATTGTAATTTGATTTGCCTTATATACCCCCATAGGTAATAAACCTGTTTCTTTATATCCTAGAAAAACCTGTAAATTACCCTTAAGTTCTAAAGCGCTAGAGCTATAATTAATACATATCTCAGCTTCGTCACTTGTAGTACCTGATCCATCAGTGACACGTAGTAATATTAAACTCTTTTTTAAAACCTCTGTTACTGGGTTATTTTTTGCTACTATATCAAAATCTGGTGTCATTCATCTAAAATATTTATAACAGATTCTTTCAGTATTTTTTGAATTTTAGGAAGCTTAATTCTTAATCCAGCGGGCAAAAAACTTCCATGTTCTGCAAGGCCTGGATTTTCAAGCAATACTTCCTCCACTGCTCCACTACTGTATCCATAATGTTTCCAGCAAATTTCATCTAACATTTCGTTTTCTTTAGTGTAATAATAAATCACTTGCTGTAACTTTTTAACTTCAAAATAAACTCAACTTTTCTTGGTTTTCCATCAGGAAAAAATAATATCTGTTTTTCTTCTACATTAATAATAACAAAATTCCCAAGTATATTTCCTGAATTATCAACCAGAACGTGTGGTTCTTGAGTATCACGTATATTTTTTAGCTGTTCTAAGCCATTACTCTGATAATGTGGATAAATCACTCCTGTCAGATCAATACATTCAATTCCTGAGCCAATGTTTTGTAGCAACGTTTTTTCAATACATTCAATTGTATACCACCTTTTTTCTTTACTGTATCTTAGGCTTATTGGTTCAAGCTTACATTTTCCAAGCAACATCAATGTAACTCTTCAACTATATCAAAAAGTGCCCCACGTGCTTGTTCTCTAAATCGTTCTATTACTGCATCAGCAACGCTGCGCACATCTTCAGATTTAATGTTGATATTAAACGTTTGATAGAATGCTTGGTTATATACTTTCGATTCACTATTTTCACATCTACTTTTCTTGAATGCTTTCTCAACTTCTTCTTGTTCTATAGCTCTTTTTTCTTCTATAACACCTTTAACTTTAAAACTCTCAAAATTGCCTTTACTATTTTCTGAAAATTGTTTAATAGCACTATTACTTGTCAATGGGTTTCCGTTACTGAAAATGCTATTTTTAGAAAGCTTATTAACAAAATTTCCATTATTTTCAAATTTTCTAATCGGGCTATTCTCAGCAAATATGCTACTAACTGTATTTCCCATCCATGAAAAAGCTTTTCCTATAGGTTCAATGAGTGATTTCCAAAAGCTAGAGAAAAAGTCTTTCACTTTTTGCCAGTTAGTTAGAACATAAGCTGCACCAGCAACAAGACTCGCTATTAAAAGTCCAATTGGGTTAGTCATTACAGCGAGTGTTATTGCTCTTAGTCCTGTTACTACTGCAGGAAAAACTATAGCTGATAAAAATGAAAATGTTGCCAATATCGTTGCTTTAAGACCAAAAATTGTACTTCCTAATAAAGTAATTCCGTAGCCTACTCCCACTACTAAGACTTTCAAACTTATCAAAGCTGCTAAAGTACTCATGATTGCCGTAGTTAAAGTTGGATATTTTTCTGCAAAAGAAGCTATACGCTCTGTTATTGCTTTCAAACTTCCAGCTACATAATTTAAAGTAGGCAACATTACTGACCCTAGATTCATGCCAGCTTCAAATACTGCATTTTTAAGTAATTGTAATTTATTAGCTGTAGTATTTGCCCGATTGTTAAATTCGTCCTGCATTGAAGCGTTATATTTTTCTTTATCAGCTAAATGTTCAATAGCTTTCTTGTAAATGTCTAAGCTTCCTACTAAAAGAGCAATGTCATCTTGAAACCCAGCACCAAATAGATTCATAAGAATACCGGCACGCTCTTGATCGTCTATTCTTTTTAAAGTTTCAAGGAATTGCAATATTGCCTCTTGAGGATTTTTTTTAATAGTTTGTTCGAGCTCTTCTATACTTGTTCCCATCTCATCTAATGCATCGTGAAATTCAGGACTTTGCTCTCTTGCGGTCTGTAATTTACTAAGAAAGTTATTTATAGCAGTTGCTGCTTTTTCAGGTTGTTTACCTAAACTTATGAATGCACTTGCTAAGCTACTTGCTTGATCAATTTCTAAACCAAACTGTTTAGCATTACCACCAATTCTATTCAGTGTAAAAACCATTTCCTTAGCTTTGGCAGCAGTATTATCTGAAAGATGGTTTATTATGTTACCTACATTTTCCATGCCATCAACTTTAATTCCATAGACATTGGATATTTTTGCAATAGCATTACCAGCTTCTTCTGCCGACATATCAAACGCTGTGGTCATTTTGGCAACTACTGTTGTAAACTTCATAAGATCATTTTTGTCAATACCAAGTTGACCACCACTTGCAGCTATTTGTGCTAACTCTGCTGCCGATAATGGTATAGTACGTGACATCTCCTTTAGTTTCTGCGCAAATTTGTCAACTTCTCTTGTTTCATCGTCAAACTTTACTACTTTTTTAATATCAGCCATAGCACTTTCAAAGTCAATCGCAACTTTAACTGGAGCTGCAAGCGTTAGCCCTAGCCCAATAGTCTCTATAATTTGTGACTTAAAATGTGCTTTGCTTGCTAAAAAACTTTGGTGACTACGTATTGCAGACCCAAGCTTACCATACTTACCTTTTAGCACTTCAATAGAAGAACCAAGTTTATATTGATCACTTACTAATGACTTAATATTTCTTCCACTTTTCCTTACTTCTTCATTAAATGAATGCAAAGCATCTCTCTTTCTCAAATATGCTTCTTTTGCTTTTGTTACAGAAAACTTAGCTTTATCAAACTCAGCTTTTAAAGTTTTGCTTGGTTTCTCTATTGCTTTCATTTGTTTAGCTAAAGATTTTACCTGATCCTCAAAACCTTTCCATGACCTTCTGCTAGTTAAAACATCACTACCCAACTGCTTAAACTTTGATACTGATTTTAAAGATGAATCAAGCTTTCTTATATTCTCACCAAGACGGGTAAGTTGACTACTGCTTCCCTTTATTACAGTATTAAAACTGCCATCAAGTACTGCACCTATTTTTATCGATAATACTGACATTTGAACTCCCTAGCTAATTTGCTCCATGAAATAAACTCACTAATCTCCATATCAAGAATGTGCTCAACTCCACCACCTATGATAGAGCCAAGCACTAGTATTTCTAATCTCAAGTTTTTTGGACAATCGGTGAAAAAAAATCCTTTAATACCTCTTGTACTTTCACATAATCAGCAATATCTAGCTCTTCAATTGATTCTTTTGCAGCTGATGTCAGATTGGCAGTCAAAGTTACTTCCTTACTCAGATCACTACCATTAAGTCTCTCAATAGCTAGATAATCTCTAACTTTTGGACGTCTAATGGTAAGCTCTGATACAGAAATACCATCAACTGTTATTGGATTATCAAGTTTTACTGTTGTCATACTTTCTCCTAAAAAATAAAATTCTAAAATCTTTTTAAAACTAAACCTAAATACCTAAAACCGCTTGTAATAAAGCCATCTGATCAACACCATTTATCTTTCTAATCATATTTTCAGCGTCGATTTCTATTAATTCATTACCACCTATCGTAAGTTTATAATAATGGGCAGCTACAGTACACTTCAGCGTTGCTTTTTCAGCAGGTTTCCAGTTACCAAAATCAAATTCTTTAAAAATGCCTCTTAAATTGATTATTACTGCTTCAATATCATTACTTCCACTACCTTGCATTCCACCACGGAGCGTTAAAGATACTGAGTTTCCATTTATCAACCCAAATAGCCGAAAGAGCTCTGTATCGTATTCAGCAAAAGTGAAATCTGCTTCAAGCTTTTCCATGCCCATGTCAATATTTATTGGAATATCCATACCACCAGCTCTATATTCATCTGTTTTTATGGTAAGTTTTGGCAAGGTTATTTCATCTATTTTTCCTGCATAACCACGACCATCAACGAATACGTTAAAATTTCTCAGTATTTTCGGTAACACTTTGCTTTCTCCTAACTTATATTTACGAGATGAGATCTGAATATTATTTGTTCTGCCGGATATGGTGGTGTAAACTCAAAGTCAAAGTATACTTTTCCACTTGCAATGTTTGTTGGTGTATTGAGTTCTGGTGTTGCATAACATTTTCCGCTAATAATCGCCCCTTGTGCTTTTAAATTGGCCAAATAAGAATTCACCCCCTCAATCACATCATCTATGTAAGTTTTGGTGATATTGCGATCAACTGCCCATAAATGAGCTCGAAGTAGACTATCGTTGATTAAATCTGCAGTCCTTCTCACTGACAAAAAAGCCCATTTTGAGTCATTTGAACATGTTCTATTTCCCCAAAGCCTATAGCCATTTTGATGAATTATCGTTGTTACTTCATTTTCATTCAAGTGGTTTGCTCTACAATTTATATTACCGAGCGTAAAATCAATAGGCCTGCTTGTTCCAACAATACCATTTATCTCTTTATTTGAAGGCGAATGCCAAAATCCTTGCTCGCTGTCTATCTTAGCTATTAACCCAGCTACAAATGGACTCGATGGCAAGATTTCTTCTTTTCCTTCAATAAATACCTTAACCCAAGGATCAACTACGTAAACTCTTGAGCTGCCTACACTTTTTCTCCATTTAATTGCTTCTTCATCATTAGTATTTGGTCCATCTGCTACTATTATAGCTCTTAATTTTTCTGCTATAGAAATTAATGCTGCAACCACTGGATTTTTGCCATCTTCTGGTAATTGATGAGTAAACTGAGGTGCAATTAATATTCTTGGAGCAACATGAACTATACTTTCACTGCTGAGAAATGCCTCTATCCCTTGATATTCTCCAGTCTCTTTATCAACTCCACCGATTATACTTTGAATAGTTTCACTTTCTTTGAGCTTTGGATCGCTGTTTTCACTTTCTTTAACTCGAATAACTACTACTGTTGCACCAATCTGGGAAAATATTCCATTTATTGCAGAAGGTAAACTGCCACTCTTTCCGAGCTTTGCTGCTTCCTTTAAGCTTCCTGCAACTAACACTGGTTTATTTAGCGGAAATTTTTGCTCATCTGCTTCAGGTGCAGTACCAATTACACCTATCACTGATGATTTAGCTGTACGTACTGTCTTTGCTCCTGAGGTTACCTCAATAACATTTACGCCATGTAAAAATTCTTCAGCCATTTCTTTGTATCTTTTGTTTAAAATCGTTTAGTAAGTTCTCTAGCTCATTTTTACTTTTGGCTTCTGCAATTTTCTTCTTGGTAATGTCTTCCAACTCTTCACATTTAATTATTTCTTTTACTGCTTTTTTCACTTTTTCCTCAATTATTCTTGCCATTTCAATAACCGTAATACCACGGACTTTTGCTAAAGGTTCTATAATTTCTTTATCCTTTTCATCTATAGATTCTGGTGCTGCTAGAATGCTTTTTGCGGCTTCCGCTTGAATCTCATAAGATTTAGCTTTTTGGTGAGAATGACCTGCATATTGGTGAGTATGATTATCATAATAGAAACGCATACTATCAAATGCACAAAGCTTCGCATTATCCAGTAACTCCTTTTGTATATCTTCTTTAGTACGCTGAGCAATTTCTCCTCCTTCTGTTAAACAATAGCTTTTTTGCCAATCAAAATTCTTTGGCGCCTCGTACCAATCATTACCAGCTGGCTTACTTTCAAGCGTTGTTGTTTCAATCTGCTTGTGATTTTCAAAACGTATATAAATAGTCACAAATTCCTCCTTATTGCCATATTTGATCAGTTCGTTCTAATCCTGGACATTGCCAAGCTTTTAGCGTTCTCTCCACATCTACTTCAAGTCCTGTAGTTAAAAAATTGCTGCGAAAATTGTATACTCCCCATTGCATAAATTGAGTGTAATAATTATTGCTACTCGTATAATAGTACGGTGATGTGTAAAATAAGATTGCTACTGTCTTATTAGCAGGAACTATGACGACACCAGAACTAGAAAATCCACTGTTTGAGCTTCCAAGATTATAAATGTTTTTCCAACTAATTGATGCAACTTGTCCTTTATTGGTATTATCAGGTGTTCCGACAAATGCTCCTGCCCCTTCATACTGCGAGCTCCAATAAGATGTACCAACAAAATTTAATGTTCTGGTTATCTCACTATTTGTAGTGTTTTTTATAAATATTACTCCCAGGAGTGCATATGGATAAGAGTATTCATATGAAGAACACTGATAACGTGAATACAACTCCCTGTAGATGAATGTTCCATTTTTACCTTGCATAAAATACAAACTTGGTGGTCTATAGAACCCAACATAACTTATATCATAGCTGTGAGCACCTGTTAACAGGCAAAGCATATTATTGGTATATGATGTATCGCTATACCATTTACCAAGCTCAGTTGTAAAATGGCCATTTCCCCAGTTATGGTCATTATTCCTATTTAAAACGCCAAATAAAAATGGTAATGATTCAGGTTCAACCATATTGCGCTTTCTTATCTCTTTTATAATTGATGACCCATTTGGTAAATCATTAATCGAGTTAAATTTAGTTGTAAGGGTTTTTAATTGGTCTTCTCTAGTTTTTATTTCTTTCATAACTGATGAACCAGTTGGTATATCGCTTATGGCTTTAAGGCTATTTAATGTGTGTCTTATGCTATTTAGATCTCCGGCATTATTGATGGTGGCAACATGTGAATCTTTTCTGCTATCAAGTAGTGATAAATTTGTTGTTCCTTTTTCATCTATTTTCTTTAACGACTTTCCTTCTAATTCAGAGATTGCCGCTAATGCATTGTTTTTACTACTATCTAATTTATTTAAATGACTTGTGCTACTGTCAAGAAGCTCTTTTAATTTTGCATCAGTCATCTGTACAATATCAAGTACTGTACTTTGCCCAGCAATAGATTCTAGAGATTTTGCAAGATAGGCGAGTTGATCAGGGGTAGCATTTACAGATAGATCTTTCAGTCTCTGATGCAATGCATAAACTACTTCTTTGGCAATTGTCATTCATTACCCCACAAATTTAAAAAAGATTCAAATCTAAATCGTTCAAAATTACTCTTAAGTTGATTGTGTTTATTTTCTCTCTCACTCATATCTTCATCTATTTTTTCTATAGCTTTTCGAATACGTACTACATCTTGCACAGCAATATTCTCTGGATGTGGTAAAGGATATCCGCGCCTCGTTTCATTATTTGGCATTTTTTTACGTTATAACAATCCGCAAGTTTTTTACCTTTGGACGATAGACAACCGTTCCACTTAAAACCAATTTTATCCTTGTCTCATTAGCATTAAAGTTTGTCAGTACATGAGTTCTCTCCACCCAGTTTTCCCCTATTGGTTTTCCTGATGTTAAATTTACTAATTGCCAATCCACATTTTTTTGCACATATGCTTTTACGTCTGCAGTGCCAGGTATCAGCGCATCATACGTTATGGTGATTTTAGTGTTAGCTCCTGCTGTAATGCTTCTAGTTACATAATCTGCACTCTCAGAAAGATTACCCATAACTAGCTGTAACCCAGGATATAGCACTGGACTTTTCTCTCGCCCTCCTTTTAGGCTTGCTTTTACCGTTAATTCCCCACTTATTCTTTCACGCAGTGCAAGTGGCAAATTATCAGACAGAAAGTTTTCTCTTCCCTCTTCATCTGTTAAGATAAATTCTACATTGGTATCAAATGCTACTTTTTCGACGTTCGTTAAAACAATTAAATCTGAAGTATTGTTTGCAGTAACTTTACCAAGATCAATAACGTGAGAACTTTCGCTAAATTTTGCTGCTAATAGCCGAAACGTTAAATCTAAATTCTGATGCGGTGTCCACGTACTTGCATTGCTAGATGACAGTAATACTCCTACTTGATATGGCTGACTTGTTACCCAACGGCTATTTACTGCATCATATTTGCCAAGTTCTGCTACTTTGACCGCATTTTCCCCGTCATCGGTAAGTAAAACTATTGCATATTCCTGCCCAGCATGACAAAACACTGGCGACCAAGTAATACGTGTTGCTGTGCCATCTATCTTTATATCTTTTGGCTCAATATAGCTTTCAGCAATGACAGTCTGCGAGGGCATTCCCACTGCTGTTTCTCTAATCTGCACAACAACACGTTTTTTGCCTTTATTTATAAACCATAGCTCCACGCCTCCTATGTGTCTGCTCTCATTTAGCGTAAATGTTTGGGCTAAAGGATCAACTCGTCTTGCTGCGATCACTCTTCTTCTTTCTTCTATGGTAATAGTTTTTTTACCAGTATACGTTGTTTCTCCATAGCTTCCTTTATCCCCGTAAAACTGTACTAATTTAGTACCTGCTGGAATATTTGCTGGGATTTTTATTTTTCCACTTATTTGTCCTTGATTTTCCACTTTTTTTCTTTTTATTTTTACATAGGTTGGATAATGATGCCGTCAAATTTTACTTCTTTAAGCCTTTCACCTAGCTCAAAACCTTCAATTTCAAAATCTTGTACTGCTTCTCTCATAAATTCAGCTTCGTATGAAGTACTTGACAGCAATTCTGTTGTTTCTTTAACATTAAATACTCTGGTTACTGGACTTTTCCAATTAGTGGTAACCTCTGTCCAGTGGTCAATGTTTTTATTTAGAGTAATTTGTGCCGGGACTGGATCAAAAGCTTGATATGGATTAATCTTTTCTCCTTTAGTCTGTAAAAGCTGCTCCAGTACCGGTTCAAGTTCATATGGCAAAAGATATCTTTCCCCACCTTTTTCAATATCTGCAACTTCTACATCTATTGGCAGAACTAGCTCTCTATTTACTATTGCTGCAGACTGCGAAATTCCTTGATCGCGCATATCATCATCAAAGAACGGATCTACAAATACCCCTTTTTTTGTGGTAGGCTCTCTTGAATTTGCATCACTGCGTAAACGCTCCTCTGCAACTAATGCATAAAGATCATTTATTCCTTTTTTCATTGCTTCAAGTTCATTCATCGGTACAGCATGAATAGCATTATTCATTACTTTCACCCCTTCTTTTTCCCCATCTTTCCACGTCTGATGAATGTAGCAGAGTAAAAGTTGTCCGCTAGGTGCTTTTGGCATTGATGGTTTCCAAGGGTGGGCAATTCCTTTTATTCTCCTTACTACCCCTTTGCTATCTATAGTAATTAAATCAAAGCGTGGCATCTTCCAGGTGTAATCAATCAGAACCAAGCTGTTATCAACTGCTCCCCTTACTTTACATCCCTCTTCATTTATATCTTCAGGGCTTACATGAGTGCGACAGCGATAGGTTATCGAGTAACTACTTCCAGGAGCTGGTTCTTTGCCGGGTAATGACCAATCAACGTTTCCTGCGTTTAACTTATAGTCTATACTGTTTTCATAAATAACATCACCTTGTTTAATTTGAATAATCTCAAGTACCGCAGAGTCAGGTATCGGATCAATAGCTCCAGAGTATGAACCGTGAGTAACGGTAACTGTTTTTTGAACAGTGATATCAACCTTTTTGATTTCGCTGATTGGAAAATCATTAACCTTCAGTTCCATTACTCTTTCGCTGTTTGGCTGAAAAGTATGGGGTTCTGATTCAACTGATTTTATATCTGGATCTTCATCAAAAGAAACACGAATACTGTGAGGCAACTCAATTTCATAACCATCAACATGAGCTTTGCCCTCATTAATCACAAAAATTTCTTTTTTACCCTTTTTTACCCCTTCTTCTCCCTTTTCTTCTTTGTGGAGGAACATCACTTCTAGCCCATTTACGACGTAGGAACCATTTGCCTCCTTGTCATAACGAGCAAGCGCTGTGGTTACTATGTTTGCTTGTGGTGGCGGTGAATGCTCTATTAATACTCCGTTTTCAATGTTGTAAATTGGATAAAATTCTCCATCAGTAGAAAAAGTGGGAGAAACATTCTCTGCTTGATAACCCCAAATGGTGGAAACTTTAAGTCTTGCTGCCCCTACTTCTTGATAATTACGTGTACCAACGGCAGGATCACGAAGATTCTCATCCTCAAGTTCTGTAATAGTGGATAGGGCGAAAAAAACACCGATGCGAACTGTGGTATTCAGTGGAATAATAAATCTTTTTCCCCCTACTTTTCTCACCGCTCCACGAAGATAGATTTTTCCCGATTCAAGTGTGACTTCGCCGGTTTCCCCATCTATGATACAGTTGCTTCCTGTTATAACATCACCATCACGAAATATCGCATCTCCTATGCCTTTGAGCTTGAAAAGAGCATACTCTTGAGTCTCGTTTAATTCTGCTGACTGTAAACCCCTTCCTGCCAGGAATAAGCTTTTTTCGTACTCTTTGTCAGGATCAAAGCGATTGTAATAGCCGTTTAAACTCATGTTACTTCCAATTGACTTCAGCCTTATAAGGGATTATCACCGTAATCTCCTCTATTTTATTCGCATTAGTTGCTTTAATGACCCAATCATTCTCCAGCTCAGTTACAGTTACTTTATGAGTATCCTTATCCCAAACATTATTACCCAGTTTTATATTTACCTCACTCCCATCTGCTATTTTTGGTACGAGATAAACACCGTTATAACTTAAATCAATTTCTGGATTTTTAATTCGAGTCGAAAAAGAAGGTTTAAACTTAAACTCTCCTGATTGTTTAAATCTTTGCCACTTTTCTTGATCTACCTCACTTAACTTCACTGCCAACATGTCATAATAGTATTTTAGCTTCGGCAGAGCTTTTACTTTGTTACTTAACTCTTTTCCTCCGTTAAATGCAGTATAATCAAGATGTATAATCACATCAGAAACTTTTTCAGTATTTTGTAGCTCTAAAATCCAATCAGATACCGCCCCTGTACCTTCAAATGGTAGATAACGTTCATCATTGAAGTTTAATTCGAATAATCCACTATCTTCTTGGTTTCCTTTTGATATTGCTATCTGCTGATTTGTATTACAGTTTACTCTTAATGATTGATTATCACTGAGTTCATTATTTTCATCGAGTAATGACCTTATTGCCTCAATCTCAGGTTTCAGTACTACTCTGTTGGCTGTTTGTTGCAATGTAGCATGAATATCCTGATAAGGAGCAACTTCTGCTTTAATAGTAATTCTTATACTTTTAATCTTACGACAATAATGACCTGGAAAATCAAGATCAAACATTTTTTCTGTTAATGCAAACTTACAGCTTCCTTGAGTTTTTAACTCATTGATTGCAATAGGACTTAGAGGTATTGTTTTAGTAATCTCCAGAGCTCTTTCATTATTATCAAGATACTCTTTGGCCATTTGCTCAAGAGCAAACTTCAAGCTATGACCTGCAAGTAATCCTTCTTTTAAGCTGTTCCAAGAGCTTGCTGTAACAAATACTCTATCGTTATTCAACTCATACTGATAAGTTTTTTCCACCTGTTTTACCATCTCTAAAGCCATCTTATAAGCTTGGAAATATATTATTGCTATTTGCCCTTTCATCCAGTCATAG
The DNA here is from genome assembly GCF_964026815.1 of Wolbachia endosymbiont (group A) of Andrena fulva. Lineage (NCBI taxonomy): Bacteria > Pseudomonadati > Pseudomonadota > Alphaproteobacteria > Rickettsiales > Anaplasmataceae > Wolbachia > Wolbachia endosymbiont (group A) of Andrena fulva. Next base: position 271,723 of record NZ_OZ034701.1, on the reverse strand, counting down.
AGCTCTTTACTTGTAAACTTACTTTCAAAGAATTCCCTTTTTTCCTGGTTTTGCTTGATTGACTCTTTATGTACTTTTAATTCTTGCTCAGCAATGGTTTGATTAATTTGATTTGCCTCTATTGTGTGGTTGATCTGCTTCACATCACAGGCAGCTAATTTTTTCTGTAGATCCCAATCTTCAGCACGTCTTTGATAACTTGCTATGATATTGGATAATTCTGCACCTTCTTTCTTAATATCTGCTAGAGTAGTCAGAAAATCTGCTCCTGTTTGTGTAGAAAAGCCAGGTTTAGCACCACCAAAAGAAAAACCAAATACTGTAGGTATCCAATGTGCTAATGCTGCAGCTCCAAATATACCACAAGCTCCAAGTCTTGTTGAAGTTGCTTCAGAATATGATAAGATTCCTTTCACTTCATGGTATGAACGTCCAGCATTGATTAAACTTTCATAATGCGATTCACGCTCCTCAGCATTATTTAAACTTGCACTCAGTGCATCTTTTTCTTTCTTTAAGGCTTCTATGGTCTTTTCTTTAACCGATGAGATTAAATTACTGATTATTCCTTCTTGTTTGTTGTAAAGAATAGTCAGTGACTCAGCGTCTCTCTTTTCCAGAACATCAAGTAATTCTGAGCCAAATTCTATCACCGTTTCAACTATCGATTTTGCATAACTTACCATTTTACTGAAGCGATAATGTGGTATTAGCTTCACCTCTGGTAGTGCTAGAGAATAACTGCCAGTTGCTGCTGCTAATTGCTTAGGATTAAGTGGTGGTTGAAATAAAGGTAATACTGCTTTTTTTCCTCTAACATCTAAACAATGTCTTATTTTATATAAGCGATCTTCAACTTTATCCCATAGACCAATAAAGCTCTTATTTTCAGGTGTGCAGAAGTAATTGCTGTATTTGATAAGATCATGAGCTTCATCAGATTGAACTGCGAGTTGTGAACCAGCTGGTAGTTCTGTTTCCATTTTCAATAAATCATGGTCTTTTAATTCACTGAAGGATTGAGGTTGAACTGAAAAATTTCCTTTTTTAATAGGTTTTGGGCCAAGTAAATCCCAAGCTCTGATATACAGCATCGTAGCTTGATTTAATGCTTCCCAAGATCCCTTAGCAAAGAGCATATCTCCCCAATCAATGAGGTTATCTATGTAGGAGATGATGATATACTTTTCAAATGCAGTGGTACGTTGTTTTGCAATGGTGTATGGGTCAAATGGATCAATTGCCAGTTCTTCAGCAGTTTGAGTATCATTTATCGACTCAACGATATTATCACTGTTATGCTTTTCAAAAGGCAAAAACTGCCATTCTTTATTATTATTGGTAGGGTTAAAGATATATTGATACCATTTCCTTGCTGTAGCAAAGTCCTGTTCTTTGTGCAAGTGCCAAGCAACCAGCATTGGAATATGGAAAAATATTTCCCATAGATAAAGGCCATAAGCGCCACTGAAGTCCAAAGTATCACTTGGACGATGAGAGATACTATCTGTTGGATTAAATCTTGAAAATGGAAGTTGTTCTATTTTCTGTGACTTTAGAGTTAAAATACTTTTTGGCCCACCAGCATAAGCTTTTTGACGTAAATGGCGAACATTGCCGGTGATGTTTAACCTCGTAAAAGAGAATTTTATATCTTGAAAGTTAGATTTTTGGCTTTTACCATCATATTCAAACTCAAGCTTATTTTCACTTTTGTTTATCTTGTAAGTTGATTTCTCACTAATTGCAGGTAGATCGTAATCTTTAGGTAAAAGCAAGAAAGACTCACGAATATTTTCACGCTCGAGGTTACCTTCAACGATGAACCAACCAGGTTTATTGATTACTTGCTGGGATAAGGACTTTTTAAAATTACTTAGCAATGTTAACCACTTTTTATCATCATCTTTATGTAGAAGTTCAGCATTATCCTTTTTATTAGTAACGTTAGTTTCAAAGATATTTTTAGTTTTCCCTAAATGAAGTTTATCATCACGGTTAATTACATCATAAGAAGGGTATGAAATGCTTATTTGTATTTCTTGTTTGAATACGTTATTATTTTCATCAGTACCGAAAAATGATACTTTATCACCTCGAATGATAGAGCAGGCATCGCTTTTAATATTTGAAGTTATGGTTGTCCAATAATCAGCCTCATTGTTGTAAACATATACTTTTTCACAATACTTACCATCTAATTTGCTACGAAAGAAAATAACGTTATCGCCAACTACTGCAACTTTGTCTTTACCTAGTTCTCCACTTAAGGTGTGTGAAGTCCATTTTTTATTTTCATCAACTTCATCGTCATTATAGATATCTACCTGCGAAGAGTATATAAAATTACCATTTCTCAAACCTTTATTTCCTCCAAGGAAAATAGCCTTTTTGCCAATTACTGCTACTGCTGCAAAAGCCCTCGCTTCACTAGCAGCATGTACTGTCCATTCTCCAGTTTCATCATCATAAATATCTATCTGTGAGGATTCGTAACCTCCAAAGAAAATAGCTCTCTTATCTACTACTGCTACCGATATCCATTCCCGTGCTTCACTAGTGGTGTGAGTAGTCCAACTTCCTGTTTCACTGTCATAAATATCTATTTTTGAAGAATTACCTATAGTTTTTATATCTACAAAAAAAATAGCTTTTTTGCCGACTACACCTACTCTTGCACTATACCTTCCTTCACTAGCAGTATGAGTAGTCCAACTTCCTGTTTCACTATCATAGATATCTACTTGCGAAGAACATATTACATGATTACTACTATCATAACCTTTATTTCCTGCGAAAAAAATAGCTTTCTTTCCTACTACCGCTACTGTTACACTCATTCTTGCTTCACTAGTAGTGCATGTTGTCCAACTTCTTGTTTCATCGTCATAAATATCTATTCGTGCTGAGCATTCACCATTAATCTTCTTACCTCCAAAGAAAACGGCTTTGTGATTTACTACTGCCACTGCTACATCCCACCGTCCTTCACTAGCAGTATGAGTAGTCCAGCTTCCTGTTTCACTGTCATAAATATCTATTTTTGAGGAAAATAGCTCCTTTGAGAACCGATTATTTGTAGTACCCCCAAAGAAAATAGCTTTGTTGCTTACTATTCCTACTGTTGGTTGATATCGTGCTTCGCTAGAAGTATGAGTTGTCCAATTTCCTGTGTTATCATCGTAAACATTTACTTGTGAAAAGTATTGATAATTTGGATAATTGCCACTCCTGCCACCAAAAAAAATGACCTTATTGCCAACTCCTGTAATCGTTATACTCTTTCGATTAAGGAAACTTTTGTTTAGGTCGATAATACGATATTTATAAGGAAGATTATTAATAAACTTTCCTTTCTGATTCTTACTAGCAACTAAATCTTCATCAAGAGTAAATAGATTAGATAAACTTACACTATCAAACTTTGTTTTGCCGATAACAATTACTATCCGTTTTTCTTTTCCGTTCTCTTCTTGAAGGTAAAAAGCTGCCACTTTCTTCCAGTATAATTTTTTTGCTTCATCAACTGGATCTATTTTAATATCACTTGCAAGCTTCTGTGGTGCTGTCCAACTGCCACTTGGTTTTTGAAATATGTAATTAATCGTTGCATCGATTCTTTTTTCGTTATTTTCACTTTTTTCAATTTGTTGCACCCAAAATATAAATAATCTGTTGAATGCATGTATTGGGGTTATTGTTTCAACTGGAATCGATGCCTCTATTTTCTCCCACGCAGTCCAGTAAAGTATATTTTGATTTTTCTGATCAAATACTGCTGCGCGGTAATAATAATCGTATGGTTGCGCAAGAGTTCTGCCAATAACGTACAGTGTGTTTTTTCCTTCTACTTTTTCATAACAACTATCAACTATTTTTAAACTAGTTACTTGTTCAAAATCTTCAAAATACTTCATGTATGCATCACTTACTCCTTCGTCGGTGATATTTCCTTGCATGAGCGTGTTTTGTAGTTTCTTATACTCTGGAGTAACAATTTTACGTAATGTTGGATTTAAGTAGTTTTCTGGATATAATTTTATCTTATTGCTTGCTTCCCATTCACGATAACTGGACAGCCATTTCCATTCTTCTTCCGTCAGGCCTTTAATCTCCACATCCTTATCTTTATCTTTTTCTATCTTCATCATAGCGCGATGAATGTATAGCTGAACACTATTTAGTGCTGCTTTAATCGGCGAAATCTTTGAACATTCACTCATTTCAACATCGATCAACAAAAATCCATAAAGATCTCTCATGTTTTTCAGACCTGGATTAGTATGTATCATGTACCTTGCTAGAATATCTCGCTTTTCTCTTGCTAAATATCCTTCGTCTTTTTCAGTGATCAGTTCTAAATCTTTTTCAGTATCGGTATATTTTTTCCATCCTTCACTTGCTTTTAAATTGTATAAATCCTGAAGCTTCAGTAGAACTTTGACATTGATTTCAGCTATATCCATGAGAGACTTAATCTTCATTAAAGAATTCACCGAATCTTGCTTGCCAAAACATTGCTTAAATATTTCGACTTTTTTAATAGCTTCGAGTGTATCTTTACTCCAACCAGTAAGCTGAACCATTTTCTCCGTTACTTTATCACTGCTGTAGTCATTGCCAAATAACCAGTTAATGTATTCAGGTAGTGTAGAATATGATGCTTTAAGTGTTTTATAGTTTAACAGAGTCCGAATCTGCTCAATTGACCATTTTCCCTCTACTCCATAGACACTTTTGTAACTTGTAATACCCTCTACTTCAAACTTTAGCGTTGTAAATACATCTATGTTATGAATGAGCTTTTCTAAAAATCCTTTGTCTGAAAATGACTGTGGTTTATTGGGATCAACAGTAAATGCATAAATAGCATCGAGTATTTCAGGTTGAATGTTGCCTACACACTTATATACTTCGTTATAGAAACTCTGCGAATCTTTTACTTCTTTTGTTGATTCATATAATTGTTTCGCAAGTTGCTTACTTGAAGCAGGATCAATCAATCTGCGTATTTGCTCTGTCGTAATTGCATGTTTTGTGAGCCAATCATTAAATTCAACCACATTTTCCAGATTTATTCCTTCTACGCTTAATTGTAATAAGAGCTCTGCTATTGGTATGTTTACTAATCTTGCAAGCAGAACTTGTTTATATACTTTTAAAATTTTTTCTCCGAATACCTCTTGATCATTGTGGTAGTTAATCAAAGCAGTTAATTCATTACTGTTTACTTCTAAAATATTTTGCAATGCGCTATAATTACTTGCTGTAGCAGCTAGATCTTTGAGGCTTTTTTGACTTAAAAGTGCTTTAAATTCTGGTAGACTGTCAATTTTACTTGATACACTCTCTGGTAAACTATCAGCATACAATGCAAATATCTTAGCTAAAGGTTGCTTAAATCTTTCTTGTAGATTTTTAATCTTTGCTATTTTTTTCTGATCAATTTTACTCCCATTTAGTGCTTGAGTTAATTCAGCAAATGACCAATTAAGTTTGTTTGCTAAACGAATGAAGCGATGTAGAAAGCTCAGTGCTTGATTATCAAGATTATTTATAGTTTGTTCTGTAATAGTAAGTTTTTTTGCACCTTTATAGCTATCAAGTAATGGTTGAAGCTTATCATGCTCTATACCTGTTTGTGCAATGAATTTATCAACATTTTTCAATTGATCTATTTTTCCATCTTTTATTCCATATACCTCTTTTAAATAAGCTTCTGTTTCATTATCAGACGTAATTACTTCATATTCCTCCGGAGAAAGACTCAAAAATTCTGCATCAGTGTCAGCATTTTCAATCAGTATTTTATATATCTCTGCTAAGCTTGTCTTATGCTTCTTAAGGTAAGCACGTATACTCATTAGCGGAAAATTTGCTGGAAGATTAAAAGGATATTTGGCAGTTGCAAGCTTACATAGGACATCATCTTCTTTAAGCGTAAGTTTTAGATTTTTCTCCATTATTTCATTGACAATTTCAAGATATAGCTTTTCCTTGTTGGTATTGTCACAATCGAGTTTAATATCGTAGAGATCAGGACGACGTTTTTTAAGTAATTTAGGTGGCTGCTCATATTTATCAACTATTTCCAATAATTTAACCAGATAAGCTGCAGGACTAAGTACCGATTGGCAACTTTCACATTGATTGTAATCGTCGGTATTAAAGATTTTTGGTATTTGCATTTTTTCTCCTGTAAATTTTAATGTATGTTACAACAACGTTGAGCTCGATAATGAGGCTCAGAGATGTTCCTAGCGTTTGCCATGTAAATTGAGATAAACTTTTTCCTGGCCACAGCTTTTTGATAGATATCCCGTGCTGTGCTTTCTAAAAATATATCTTTTACCGCTTCGACAAATCTATCTTCGAATAAGTCGGTAATTTTAAATGCTGAGTCGTATAAGAAGTTTTCATTATCTTTAAAACTAAGCAGCTGCTTTGCAGTTAAATCATCAAGTCCCATCTTCTGAAGACGGACAATAGCATCATTTATCATTTTTTTCTCCCTTTAAGTTTTTTAAAATGTGACAACAAAGGAAAAAGTTTCCCGAGTTGCTGCAGTTCGAATAAGTGGTACCGTATGTTCAAGTACCAACAAAATTCCTGAATCTTCAATGTCTTTTGGCTCAAAATATCTCTGTCCTGTAGGTAATCCTTTTTTTACTTTAGTACCAACCATAACCCCAAGTTCCCTGATAACTTGATTTGCTGCGTCCGTGAAATCGAAAGTAAATTTAAGATAGAGATTATTAGTTGGTACATTTGAGGGCCTAAACCTTCCGGAGGGAGTAACAAGCTCTCCATTCTCATCACCTGTGCAGAAGAGCACTTCGTTCGCAGTACGTCTGCCAAGCTCATTGAGCAGTTTTTCAGAAGTTATCAGCTCTGGTGGTGTGCTTTCACTATATTCTACAGTAACTGCACTATTTGCCCTGATAGAGCTATTTTCCGTACGTTTTATTACACCACTACTGCTATCAACTATATAATCTATACTTGACTGATAAGTTGTTTGTCCTGTAAAAACCCTTACATCTTTAATAGTGTGGTGATCTAGAGCTATTTCACCCTCAACAAAAACTTTTTCGACCTGATGGCTACTTCCAGAGCTTGAATCACCTGTTCCCCAAGCAAGATGTATAACTTGCTCTTTTATGCTGGCTGCTATTGCTGCTCTTCCTGATTGTGTAAGAATTGACACCTGTGATGAGTTTGAAAGGCTTATATAATATATATTCAGGATTTGGAAAATTTTTGTCCAAAAAAAATGAATTTTTGCCTAATTTTTTGTTGCAGTATTATTTAAAAATCGAACTGTATTATTCTCGAAAAAAAACAATAGAATATCAATAGGTTAAAAATTGCATCTGTATTATTTATTTTTGCTCCTGTCCTACAAAGTGCACCTATAAGTTCTCATCCTTAAAGCATTAATTGTTTTAGGGAAAAGTTATGAAACTAAAAACTGCCATAGTTGTTCAAAATATACGGTATCAAGCTAAGAGATTAAAACTTTTTGAATGCTTTGCTCATGAAACTCATGAAGATCTTGAGCAAGAACTTTTCTGTGAAATTTGGACTTATCTTGATAGATATGATGAAAGTAAAGGTAGCTTTAACACTTTTGTAGCAAGATTAACTGAACGTCGTGCCAATAACTTATTGGAGAAACAACTATGTATTAAACGCAACATTAATAACTACGTCAATATTGAGAAAACAGAAGCTTTTGAAGATGAAGTAGCAAAACGTACTGATGTAGATTACATGATTTCAACGCTACCAAGAAAGATGCAAAAGATATGCGAACAACTCAAGTACTTTAACTTATATGAAGTTGCTAAGATGAACAACATATCAAGAACTACTTTAAATACTATGGTAAGAAAAATACGTATAAAACTCTCTTCCATCTACTACAAGAGCAAAAAGAAAAATTGAACATAAATTCTACCTTTCCTGAATATATAACATATACCATTGAGGTGAATAAATGACTTTTAAAATTTTAAACAATAATGAAAGATTGAAAACAACTACAGGCATAAAAGTAGTAATTTTTGGTCCTTACGGTATTGGTAAAACCAGCCTCTTAAAGACTATAAGTGAACCAACACTATGTCTTGACTTTGAAGCAGGTCTGCTTGCTGTTCAAGATTGGCAGGGAGATTCAATTAGTGTTCGTACTTGGAATCAAGCTCGGGATATTGCCTGCCTAATTGGTGGTCCAAACCCTGCGCTGAAATCTGACCAAGCATACAGTCAAAAACACCATGAACATGTATCTGGCAAGTATAAAGATCTTCTTTCTGAGACTTCTAAATACCGATGCATCTTTGTAGATAGTATAACCGTTGCTTCACGTTTATGTCTTTTATGGGCAAGGATGCAACCTGAGTGTTTTTCTGATAGATCGGGAAAAGAAGACAAAAGAGCTGCTTATGGGTTACTTGCTCAAGAGATGATGGCTTGGCTCAATCAGTTTCAACATATCAGAGATAAAGACATCATCATAGTTGGCACATTAGGTCAATATCTCGATGACTGCAATCGTCCAACTTGGCTACCTCAATGTGAAGGAGCTAAAACTGCTAGTGAGATTCCAGGTATTGTTGATGAGGTAATCAGCATGGTTGGAATTAAGAAAGATAATGGCACAGAAGTACGTTCATTTATCTGTCAGACTATTAATACTTGGGGATACCCAGCTAAAGATCGAAGTGGCTGCCTGAATATGGTTGAAGAACCACATTTGGGTAAATTACTTGCGAAAATTAAAGCCAAAACTTTGGCTCCTATTGCTTAATTAAAAATTGGAGAATAATTATTATGGAACAAAGCTTTTTCAATATCGGTCAAAAAATTCCCTTTTTCAGTGTGAAAGAATATTTGAATGATCAATCGCCAATACCAGAAGATATAATCGCACCAAGGATTCTAACTAAAAGAGGTCTATTGGTACTGGGTGGCCCACCTAAGATTGGCAAGAGTGATTTTCTTATTTCCTGGTTGATTCACATGGCTGCCGGAGTTTCATTTCTCAGTATGACTCCTAGTCGTCCTATGAAAATTTTCTACATGCAAACTGAAATTGAGTATGAATACATGAAAGAGCGTTTACAGCAACTGACATTCGACCAAGAACTTTTGGATATAGCTGCCAATAACTTAATTATCACGCCAAGAGTGCAATTATCTTTCAGCAGTGAAGAAATAGATGAGATCAAAAGCACCGTTAAAGAGCGTTTCAAACCTGATATTATTGCAATTGATCCTCTTCGTAACATTTTTAACTCAAGTGAATATGGTAATGAAAATGACAACAGCGCTATGCTATTCTTTTTGCAAAAAACGCTTGAAAGACTGAGGAACATTATTAATCCAGATGCAGGTATAATCCTTACCCACCACACAAAAAAACTATCCAAAAAGATGCTGGAAGAAGATCCATTTCAAGGCCTAAGCGGTGCTGGATCTTTACGTGGATTTTATAGCACTGGCATGGTGATGTTTGCTCATGATGAAGAAAGCACTACCCGTCAAATAGTGTTTGAGCTGCGAAATGGTGAACGTGTGGCAAGCAAGCTTGTCGATAAGATAAATGGTCGTTGGAAACTTGTAGACCAATGGAGTTGATTCTTTTTTTTACTTAATTTATAGGGAACAATATGCTAACAGATTTTTTAACTGATTTTAATACTGCAAAATTACAGAGTAATTTAATACCAAAAGGTACAATAGTCAAGGTAAAAATGGCAATTAAACCAGGAGGTTATGAAAATTGGTTCACGAAAAGCTACACTACTGGCAGCATCTATTTAAACGTTGAATTTACTGTCACTGAAGGTCCATATGCAAAACGCAAGATTTTTCAAGTAATTGGTATTAAAAGTGGCAAAGCAAGAGTTGAAGGAGAAGATACTTGGGGAGAATCTGGTCGTTCTATGCTTAGAAGTATTTTGGAGTCAGCACGGAACATTCATTCAAATGACACTTCAGAAAAAGCAGCTATTGCTAGAAAAGTCAACTCTATAGCTGACTTTAACGGGGTAGAGTTTACTGCAAAAGTTGGCATTGAAGCTGATCGGTATGGAGAAAAGAACAAGATTGCTACGGTTATTACTCCAGAACAATCTGAAGTTGATTGGTTGCCATTTTGAAGTACGACGAAGAGAAGCTCTGGATTGCTGTAATTGAGAGAGCTATCAAAGATGCAGCAGGAAAAAATCTAGAGCTAAAGAAAGAAGCAATTAAATGGTTTGATTCAGAGTCTTTTGAAACTGTTTGTGAGCTAGCTAATCTCAGCTCTAAACGTATGAAAAGTATGTATGGGGGTTTTATGCAGAGAAAGGAAATAAAAGGATTATTGATTGATAATATTAAGGAGTGTGTACCTTACCTAATTCCAAACGGTAATTTTTATCGAGAGAGGACTTATGTTGGCAACTGTGACGGGGATATGATTACAGTTAAAATAGTGGGTAAAGAAGCTGGAAATTGGCATAATTTTACTAAAGGAATTAGTGGTGATATCATTGATCTTTGGACTTTAGTGAAAGGTGATATAAATTCCGCTAAGAAGTGGTTAAATACTAAAGAAAACACAACAAAACATAAAATTACATCGTTTTCAGCAAGGCATTACTTGAATGATAAATCACCAATGCCAAAAGATATAATAGGCCCAAGAATTCTAACTCCAAGTGGTCTTTTGGTCATAGGTGGAACTCCAAAAATAGGAAAAAGTAATTTTCTACTTTCCATGTTAGTACATTTAGCTGCTGGAGTATCATTTCTTGGTATGAAGCCTGCAAAGCCACTTAAGATATTCTATCTACAGAATGAAATGGAATATGATTACATAAGAGAGCGCTTACAGAAGCTAAGAATCAGCAAGAAAATCCTTGATGAAGGAACAGAAAACTTAGTTATTACTAAAAAAGTACAGTTAACTTTGAATGTGGAAAAAATAAAGGAAATTATGTCGGAAAATCTCGATGTAAAAACAGTTGATCTTATAGTAATAGACTCTGTTTTTGATTATAGGAGTATGATCTCTTTTCTGCAAAATAGTATTGATGAACTACGCTCTATAACTAATCCTACGGCTGGAGTAATAGTTACACATTACACAAAAAAAGTGTCAACAACCACGTTAAAAAAGAATCCATTTCAAGCATTGAGTGGTGCTAATGTTTTAAGAAGTTTATATACATCTGGAGTAATGATATTTAGGCCAGAAAGGAATACTCTGCAATTGATGTACGAACTTAAAAACGGCAAACCAATACCAACAAAATTCATAAACATGGTTAACGGACGCTGGATAGCCACAGCTTAACCAAATTTCTAAACTTTAAATATATTGGAGATTTTATGGGTATCTATTGTGATTTTAATACTGCAGCTCCACGAAAAAATGCACCGTTAGTAGAAAAAGAACAACTTAAAGCTCAGCTTCTGTTAAATATCAGATCATGCCTTTCATATCTATTACCAAGAGGAACTTTTCGTGGTGATAAGTTTTATGTAGGCAATGTACAAGGTGATAAAGGAAAGAGTCTAGTAGTAGAATTAAGTGGTAGTGAAGCTGGCCTATGGCATGATTTTGCAACAGGAGAAGGTGGTGACATTATCGACCTTTGGGCGGGAGTAAATAGAAAAAGTACAAGAATAGAGTTTCCTGAAGTAATGGCTTCTATAGCTGAGTGGCTTGGTCATTTCAAAACTTCAAGTAGTCCAACTGCATATTGGGATTATTACGGTGAAAACGGCCAAGCTATTGTTAGAATCTATCGTTACGATGATGATAATGGGAAGCGATATCTTCCTTTTGATATAAAAAAGTCCGACTTTGGTGCACCGAAGATAAGGCCACTCTATAATATTCCAGGTATTTTGAAGTCCGATAAAGTTATTCTTGTTGAAGGAGAAAAATGTGCAGAAGCGCTGATAGAGAAAGGAATAACTGCAACAACAGCAATGTCTGGAGCAAATGCACCTATTGAAAAAACAGATTGGACTCCACTTAAAGGTAAACACATTATTATATGGCCAGATAATGATGAAGCAGGTAAGAAATACGCTGAAAAATCTGCTATGAAACTTACTTGTCTTGGAGTTGAAGAACTTTGCATTTTGGAAATACCTAAAGATAAACCAAAGGGTTGGGACGCTGCTGATTGCGTGAAAGAAGGTGTAAATGTTAAAGAGTTCATCCTTAGTACAAAAAAGGCTCCTTCAAAAAAATCGTTGAGAATAGATACCAGAGCTTGGGCTAATATTGCTCCAGAAAGAGAATGGATTGTTAAAGATTGGCTTCCTATTGGAAGTGTTACGGCTCTCTACGGTGATGGTGGTATGGGAAAGTCTCTACTTGCTCAACAACTAATGACAGCAGCGAGCACAGGTAAATCTTGGTTGGGAATGGAAATTGAGCAGATGAAGACATATGGTGTATTTTGTGAAGATGATACAGAAGAGCTGTGGCGAAGACAGTGTGCTATAAATAGATTATATCAGTTAGATATGGAATCCTGTGACTTTCATGATAATATTGGCTTTTTATCGAGAGTGTGGAAAGATAATCTACTCATGATATTTGATAACAAAGATATAGGTAAATTAACTCATTGCTTTGAAGAATTACTTGAAGATATTAAATTGTTTCAACCAAAGCTAGTAGTTTTAGATACAGCAGCAGACTTATTTGGTGGCAATGAAAACAATCGCTCTCATGTGAGACAATTTATTCAAAGTTGTTGTGGAAAAATAGTGAAAGTAATAAAAGGAGCTGTATTATTATGTGCTCATCCTTCTGATTCAGGAATAATACGTAAAACAGGTACAGGTGGTTCAACTGCGTGGAATAGTACAGTAAGATCTCGTTGGTACTTGTCAAAGCCAGATAAAGCTGATGCTTCTGGTAATGAACGAGTACTTTGCCGTAAGAAGTCAAATTATTCTGCATCTAACGAAGAAAAGATTTCATTTTATTGGCATAACGGTGCGTTTGTACAATCTGATGATACATTAAATTCAGAAAGAATAGTAAGGTCTAGCTATAATACTAAATTGGATTTAGAACGTCTAAGAAGATGTGATATAATTTTAGAGTTAATCTCTAATGAAGCGTATAGAGGAGAAGTATATACTGCAGCTAGCTTTGCAAAGTGTTTTGAAGGAAAGTTCGGACTTGGTAGTGATCGTAGCATTCGTGAAAGAATTAGTAATCTTGCAATGATAGGTCATATAAAATTTTTCAAGAAGTGTGATGAATATGGATTATCAAACACAAGATCGAAGCATGGTTACCTATGTGTAAAAGACATGGAGCTAAAAATTGCTGAAAATCAGTATGTATTGGTAAAACCAGATTACTATCTTGTACCAAACAATGGAGCGACTCTACCTGTGGAAAATAGGGATGTATGGGTCTTACATAACTCTGAGAAATAATATGGGAAAGATAATATACAATGTTAATTATTATTAGTATAATGAAAATATAATGTTACTCAATCTTCATTATAGATAACATCTATAGGAAAGCTAAAGAAGCAAATAGCCTCTTTATAGATAGCAAACGAATTAGGGGTCTGAAACAAAAATTTTTTGGAAGTAAATACCCATTCAACAAAATAGCAAAGTAAATACAAATGCTAAAAAGATAATTATAGAACAGATATAAACATGTCTGGCAAGCCTTTTAAAAATATCTGAAAATTTGAATATAGTAGGACTAAGGAATTAAAGAGAGGAGAGAAAATACTATTTCAATGAGCTGCTTGAGAAAGATCAGGACCTAGGAGCACAGATTATACCAAAAATTTCCAAATTATTATCTTTTACCAAATGCAGTTAACAGCTAAAAACCAAGAAATGTATAACATTGCAAAAGGAGATAGTAGAATTATATATTAAGTTGGCAAGATGGCAAGTTGGCAAACTGAAGAATCTGCCATTCTACCAACTTAAAATTGATAAAAATATAAGAAAATCAGTAGCTTAGAAAAAGTAATAAGTTGGTAGAATGGCAGAAAGTTGCCAACTTGAAATATGTTCCAAAGTTCCCTTCTATGGCTGATTTGAGCAAGTTGGCAGAATGGCAGATTCCTTTATATATATAATATATTACATATTAGTAGTATGTAATATATCTATTGTGATTATTAGCACAGAAGCAGTTGAAGAAAAATTCATCTTGATAACAGTCTATTTTTTTAATTCCTATTTTTAATGCTTTTTAGAGTAATTATACCACTTGGTGGACCCAAATTTATAGGTTTAACCCAAAGAACTCTTGTAAACTACATTAAAAACCCAATGAGGGGCATGTGTAGCTTAACTCAATAGAAAACCTTGTGCAGCCATATCACGTTTTATTTTAGCTGTAAAGACTTAAGAAAAAACAAAAGCCTGAAAGAGACAAAAAACATACCTTATCTACAATAGGTGAATACTGTTTTTAGCAGGCTTGCATGGTGCCATTTTGGAAATCTCAACGAGTGAATCTTCTTTGAAGGAAAAAATTTGTCAATGCAAGGCAATATGAAGAGCAGTTAAAGCACCTATGCTGCAGGTGATATAAAACCAAAAGCTACTAGCCCTGCTCCAACTGTAAAATGGGAACTGGGAAACTATTTATAGGTGATTTGAACCGGAGAGACTTTAATCTACTAAAAACTTAACGAACTACTTTTATCAGCACAGTGAAAGGGTTAATACGGTAGCCATAATCTTTACGCGATGATCCAGGCCAACCAACTGTTTGAATCACATCATTACGTTCGATGTTTAATCCTAACTTTTTAGCTAAGGTGGTTTTTATTGTTCTTTGGATTGTGTTTAGTGGTTTTCTGATGTGATGTTCTGGATCTGCTTCTGGATCAAGATTTAGGCGCTTTTCTATTTCAGTTATGCTAAGCAACATGTGTTTTTCAGGAGGTAATTCTTTTTTACAATCATGCAAAAATTGTTCAAATAATATGCGAAAAACCTTCATACATGCTACAGCTTTCTTATTTAGAATCTCTATATTGTTTACGTAAAGTGAGCCCTCTATCAATTGCAACTTTAGCAATTCCTTCTCTTTAGGAGGTTCAATTAGATTAAGTGCAGTATGTAAGATTTGCATTGAAGTATTTGGTATGAACTCTAGTACTCCTCTTTGTGCTGCTTCTTGGAATACTTCAATTAACGTCTTATGCTGAAAGAAAAGGTCAACCATTTTTACTATGGGCAAATCAAGAGGTATGTTTGATGGATTTTTTCTCAGTATTATTAATACAGTTGGATTAGCTTTAAGCTTATCTATCGTTAAGAATGTTGGATTGGTGCAAAAATCAAGTATGATTAAACTTACAATCTTACCTTGTCCACCAACATGATAAACTCCACTTTCCACTTTTTGCCACATGAAATGCGTATTACTTAGCTGACCTTCAAACCAATTCATAAATTTCTCTGGGTTTAAATATGCAGATAAGCGGTGAAATCTTTGCTTCTTGTAGGTATTAGGTAAAATATCACGGTTGCAATTTTCACAAATTATATTATCGCATGCTTCGTTAAAGTTCTCATCAATGAAAATCTCATTGTTACAGTATGGATCAACTATATTTGGCCAATCTAATTTATCTTGTCTATGAGAGCAGATAATATAGGCCCTCTCTTGCATCTTAATTAATTCAAGATTCGACAAATACCTTGCTGCTTCGATATAATTTTGATTTGGATTAACCCAAGAGCTGCCAGAATTAAGAAGATCAGAGATTTGCTCTTGGCAAGATTGTAAGACCATAAAATTGTTTTATGTATGCTTTAAAATCCTCTCTTTCCCTTTTATTCAGAGGATGTTCAGAGTAGTAAATTGCTATATACTCATCACTTCGCTTGAAAAATAAGCCTATCTTTTTGCCTTGAAATATTACTTTAATCGACTCTATAAATGGCACTATGTCTCCTACAAATGGCTTTAAAACATGCAATTCCGGTGCAATAGGATCATATGGAGCAACAGTCAAAGTGATATTAGTATAGCTGTAATTGAAACGATTTGACTGAAATTTTAACTCAAAAGTGAATATATTTGAATCAGAGCCATCAACACAAACTTTAATGAATTTATATACTTGCTCTGCAAAGTTTTTATCCTGCGCGTTTACAAAAACACATTCAGAGCTAAAATAACGACTCGCAATGCTATTTGCTATCTCTGTAGCTTGATCAATATTTTTGGCAGTAAGATCTACTTGAGTACCATTAACTAGAAAATCCAAAATCATCCAATCTGGCTTATGACCATGAATAACCTTATTTGAGTTTAGTAGTAAATCTATACCACTAGCTCTACGAACTAATACATATAAACGATTTTGATGGTAGAAGAAACCTTGTAATTGATTTTCAAAACCGTCATTGCGTTTAATGTCGTCTTCTTTCAGTATCTGCACTATGGTTTCCTGAGAGATGAAGTCTTTAAATGGAACATTTGGTTGTCGTGGTGTCTTTTGAAGAGCAAATGATACAGAACCTTTTCTTTGTATTTTTTCAAAGTGATAGACAGACTTTAAAAGGTTGTGATCTACATGAAACAATAGAAATAACAAAGACTTTTTGTCGTATTTATTGTTACCTTTTAGAAGGTAGGATTTCATGAGTTCCTCAGTCAATGCAGATCTTGCAATTTCACTGACAGTAGCTTCAAGCTTTGCACGTTCAAAACAGCTAATCAGGTAATAAATAACTAGAGAGTCTAAATGTTTAGCAATCACTTTACGTTTATATTGTATGGATGTGTTATCGTAGTCTTGATCATCAAAGAGTTGACCATTTAGCTTGTCTTTAAAGCAGTGTTGAAAGATAACACTTAACTGCCTACCAGAAAGTGAATTCATCCAAGAATGACGGACTTCTGTATTGTGAAAACGCTCAAGTAAGTAGTTAACTGGTACTTCTAAATCATCTTCCCAGAATTTACGGTTTGGGTAAACGTTCATAAGAAATTAGCTAAGCTACGTTAGCATAATAGATTAATTACACTGTTAAGATAGAAATCTGAAAGCCTTGACCAATAATTATACAATGCTTGTTTACTGATTTTTAACCAAGTTTTTTTCTAAAAAGTTTATTTATGAAGAAGATTTTTTGGACAAAAATTTTTCAAATCCTGAATATATATTATATAGCACTCTAGCGAAACAAATTCTGAATATAAGTGTCAATCCTAACACTCGATCTCGGCAAACAAACAGGCTGGGCAATTCTAACAGATGGAATAATTGAAAGTGGAAGCAAAAGCTTTCATGGTAGTCGTTTCAGTGGAGGTGGCATGTGTTTTTTAAGTTTTCGCAATTGGCTTAATTCTTTGAAAGAGATTTCTGCAGTGTACTTTGAGGGGGTGAGAAGACATCTAGGAACTGATGCAGCTCATTGCTATGGTGGTTTTCTTGCAGTGCTGTCTGCTTGGTGTGAAGAACATCACGTACCATACAAAGGTGTTAATGTTAAAACTATAAAACGCTTTATAGCAGGCAAAGGCAATGCAAGTAAGAGTGAAGTTATTGAAGCTGTAAAGGAAAAAGGGTTTTTGCCTAAAGATGATAATGAATCTGATGCTTTAGCATTAATGTTCTATGTTATGGATTTCAGTAAAAATGTTAATAAGACGAAAAATCCATAAAAAGTGGGTCCTTTCAGCCAGAATGGCGGGTTTGGTGGTGCTGACCCCAGGCCTTCTTTAGCGTCAGAGATATTTTGAATATTAACTTTTTAATTATTAAGATATGAATTTAGCAATCCACTACTATCCTGTTGAAAACCTCGTCGAATATAAGCGTAATCCTCGTAAAAATGATGATGTAGTAAATAGAATGTGTGCTTCAATCAGGGAATTTGGCTTTCGTATACCAATAGTTGCAAAAAGCAATGGAACTGTGGTTGATGGTCATTTAAGACTTAAAGCAGCAAGAAAACTTGGTATGGAAAGTATTCCAGTGGTCTTAAGTGATAATCTAAATGAACCACAAACCAAAGCTTTTCGATTACTGGCAAATCAATCAGCTAATTGGGCAAAGTGGGATGATGAGCTTTTGAAAGTAGAAATTCAAGAGTTAGAAGATTTACAGTTTGATCTTAAAATGACTGGATTTGAATTAGAAAAAGTTCAAAACTTTCTTGATGATTTAGATGGTGAAGAAGAAGATCTTTCTGACTTAGTTGTTGATGACAAAAAAGTAGAAATAACAAAACCAGCTGATCTATGGATTTTAGGTGATCATCGAATCTATTGTGGTGATAGCTCTTTAGTTGAATCATATAAAGCGGTATTAGATAATAAAATGGCAGATATTACCGTATGTGATCCTCCATATAACGTTGATTACGGTAGCAGTCAGGAAAGAGAAGAGAAAAAAATATTAAACGATAATCAAGGTGAAAAGTACGAACTTTTTCTCTACGACATCTGTTCCCATATTTTAGCATATACGAAAGGTGCAATTTACATCTGCATATCATCATCAGAGTTTTCAACGTTACAAAAAGTATTTGAGGAAGCGGGAGGGAAATGGTCAACATTTATCATTTGGGCAAAGAATCACTTTACGCTAGGAAGATCAGATTATCAAAGACAATACGAAGCAATGCTCTATGGATGGAAAAGCGGCAATAAACGTGAGTGGCATGGGGGTAGAAATCAAAGTGATCTGTGGTTTTATGACAAACCAGTGCATAACTCATTACATCCAACAATGAAGCCAGTAGAGCTAATGGAAAGAGCAATAGTTAATAGCAGTAGATCAGGAGATATCGTACTTGATCCATTTAGCGGCTCTGGAAGTACACTGATTGCATGCGAGAGAACAGGAAGAATTTGTAGGACAATAGAGCTAGATTCAAAATTTGTAGATGTAACCATAAAACGTTGGCAAGTGTACACAGGTAGGGAAGCAATTCTTTCTGGTACTGGTAAAACTTTTTCAGAGATTCAAGAAGAAAAACAGTAAGAAAAAAGTGGAAAAGATAACGCAAACAGAAATTTAGTAAGCCTTGGTAGTTGTAATATTAATACTGGTATATACCGTATTTTAATGAGTTTAGCGTAACAAATAACTTTGGATTAAATGTGATGTACTCAATGAATCAAGAAAAGATGTTAGCTGGAGTAGTAACTTCGCAAACAAATAATGAAGCATCGTTTTCTGAAGAAGTAGAAAATAATGTTTCAAATTCTACACTATCTGTTAAGGAGAGAATTGAATTGTTTGAAAAAGGTACGAAGCAAGAACCTGACCTGAACACTGAATGCAAACTAGCTTCTTTAAATGTGATTAGCAATAGTAGCGATAGCAGTATTACAGCAAAAATAGACGAAGCAGGTGCTGATTTTTCAGTGAGTTGTTCTTCTTTAGTATTGGATGATGGTAAAGACATAGAGGACGAATTTAATGCAGTTTGTGAGGCAAATGGAATAGAATATAACCGTCCGTATTCTCTTGATCAGTTTGAGGCAGCATCCAACACATCTTCCAACCCCAAAATAGACAATACAAAAGAAATGCAAAAAGAGGAAGAGGATAAAGAATTAGGAGATAAACCAAAGCCGTTACCTAGGAATGGAATGTTGGAGAAGGACAATATTAGAAATGTAGCTCCACCTTCACCTAGAACAGCAGAAAATCATCGGTTGAGTATTATTCAGGATATTGCACCACCAAAGCTACCACATTCTTCTTTCCAATTAAATGGAGAAAAATGTGATGAGCAAGAAGCTATAGGAGAACCTATGTATGCAACTATAGACCAAAGTAAAAGATTCTCGAAAAGAGGTTTAGATGGTGAAATAAATGATCAAAGTCCAGAGATAGAAAAGTCAAATTCTGAAGAAACATCAATTAAGAAAGAATCAGAAGATATAACTGATGAACCTGTAGATCTGAATACGAAATTTTTAAAAAAGAGTTTGGAAGGAAGCGATAGTGGGATAGACAATAGAAGTGCAGAGGTGACAAGATCAAATTCTCAAGTAACAGAAATGAGTGAGTTTTGTGGCAGGCAAGGATGGGAGAATATGTCATTAAATCATGATAGTCCAGTTACACTTTCAACTAGCCCATCAGAAAAAAGTGATAATGAAGAAACCCCGTTAATTAAAAAAGAAAAGAAAACAAATAGAATTTTGCCAAGAGTAAAATATGCAATGCAGCAGAAGGAATTTGTAATTTTCGGTATAGCTGCTGTTGCACTTAGCGCTTCTGCAGCTTTGGTATATCTACAGGATAAAGGACAATTTATTGCATTTTTTGCAAACAGCCCTCTCTATATTACTATGCCAATGATAGCAATTACTTCATTGCTTGCAATTAGCACAATATTTTGTGGAATAAAGCAATTTAGAGATACTGAGGAGTGTCAAATAGGGGGAAAGAATGCGAATGAAACTTTGAATCAGGTGCTAAAGTATCAACCAAAAGATAAAGTAATAAAATCAGTCAAACTGGAATACAGCAATGGTACTCATTCACATTTTACACTTAACGCTTGGAAGGGTAAGAACAACTTCATTAATATTGACGACAAAGTCATTAGTAGAAGAAATAAAGTAGAATCAGTAATCAAAGATAGGCCATTATTTACAGCATTATTAAGCAGTTTGGTTGCTGCAAATATAGTATTGCCTTTATTACTGTATGTAGAAGGTGGTATTAATAGTGTACAGAAGTTTTACCAGAACGCTTTGATTAATAACGTAGGGTTATCACTACTTATAGGCTCGAGTATACTTGCACTATCAGTGATATTCCTTGGAGTACATTACTACAGAAAAACAAATTGCACAAATCTTGTATATTGTGAGGAAAGAATTGAACCAGAAAAAGTTAATGGAAAGTTCATTGAGGAAATAAAGGAAGCAAGGACAAAAGTGCTTGAAGAAAACCATAGTAAAGATGCCAAATGCAGCAGTTTAACGCTAGAGCAAGTAGTGGTTGAATCTCATAACTACAAAGATGCAATTTATAGTATTAGTTGAAAATAGCCAAATTTCACTATGTAAAAAGAAAGCAGCTATAAACCGGAGTACTTCGCTCTATATTAGTAAAATATCTCTAAGACGCCGGCAAGTATAAACAGGTAGGGAATTGCTGATACTGGCAAAACCTTTTCAGAGATTCAAGAAGAAAATTCGTAGAAACAAGAGAGAGGAGAAAAAAAAGTGAAAATCACACAAACAGAATGGGCAAGAGAGATAGGAGTATCAAAGCAATATGTCTGTTATTTAGTAAAAAAAGGAATAGTTGAGTTGGAGGATGGACTCATTGACCGAGAACAAGCAAACAGGGCTATAGAAACAATCAGAGATCCAAGTCAACCACTGAGAAGAAAAAACTATTCAGAAAGCGGAGAAAAACTTTCCACGATGTTGCTTAAAACGCGAATAAAAAATGAAATGGAACGAGGTAAACTTCTTGAGGCAAAAGCTAGGGCTGAGATAGGAGAACTTGTAGCAGTAGAAGAAGTAAAGCGCGATGCATTTAATGTAGCAAGAGTTGTCCGTAATAATTTACTTAATATTCCAAATAGAGTTTCAGCATTGCTTGCATCACTGAGTGACACTGAAAAGATTCATATGGCGCTAACTGAAGAGATTACAAACTCACTTGAAGAATTATCTAATACTAAATTTCAAATATAAAAAAGATTTTGAATATAAAATGGCTGATAACTTAAGTTTAGAGTTAATAAAATGTCTCATCAATCAACCAGGAGTAGATGTAAATGTTAGAGGATTAAACGGAAAAACCCCACTACATTGCGCTATAGAGTTTGATGAATTAAGTATGGTAGATCTGTTACTCACGAAAAAGAACATTAATCCTTTTATAGAAGATAATGATGGTAAAACATCTCTTGATTACGCCAAAGAAGGGAAAAAAGCAGAAATATTACAAGCGCTAATTAATAACAAATACGGGTCAGAACAAGATAGCTTACTTCATTTAGCTGCAATGATAGGTGAAGTTAATGCAGTTAGATATTTGATAGGAAAAGGCATTGATGTTAATGTACGAAATACTCTGCATCATACTCCATTACATCTAGCAGCAGGCATAGGACATGAAAATATTGTCAAAATTTTAGTGAAAGAAGGAAATGCTGAAATAGATGTCTTTGATGCACGAAATCAGACACCAATGCACTATGCAGTTAATAACAAAAAGTTGGAAATAGTAAAGTTACTGCTAAAGCTTGGAGCAGATGTGAATAGTGCACGCATGGGACAAAACTCAATGAAATTGTCACCTGTGCATATAGCTGTAAGTAATACTAATTACGATGAAAGAGACTTATGTCTTGATATCCTCAAATCCTTAATAAAGGAGCCTAATGCTCAAGTCAATTTGCAAGACTACGAAAGTAAAACACCACTACATTACGCTGAAAGACTTAAAACAATAGAAGTTTTACTAACACGAGAAGATATAGACCCTCTGGTAAAAGACGATAGCGGCAAGACACCATTTGATTACGCTAAACCTGAGATAAAGAAGGCTTTGATGAGTAATAAATACGGTTCTGAAAAGAATAGTCTACTCCATTTAGCTGCACAAAGAGGAGAAATTGAGATTGTAGATGCAATTTTAAAAGAAGAAATCAATATTGATATTGTAAATAATAAAGGTCTATCACCAATTTATCTTGCTGCAGAAAAAAGGCATTTACATGTAGTAAAGTTATTGCTGAAAAAAGGAGCAAACTATACACCTGTTTTGCACTTAGCAATCAAGTCAAATAATTTAGAATTGCTAAAAACTTTATTTAAAGAAAAGAGCATCAAATTACCAGACGAGATAGGCAAGTCTGTACCAGTTTATTATAGGTGTATAGAACATAGAGATGCAAAAGTAAGAAAATACAACAATGTGATCTGTGTTTTTACCTCAGTAAGTGCAGTAGCAATAGCGGTATGTATAGGGTTAACAGCAACAACAATAAGCAATGCAATCATTTTTGCAACAATAACAGGGATATTTGCACTTATTATAGCAATAATGATAAGTGAGGTGAGCAAAAGATATATAGAAAACGAATTTCAGAAAAAGATGTTTATGGAACTGGAGGAGTGTAGTTCTACTGTTAATGACGTTGAGTTAGAACCAATTACTAGTAGATGCAGACAATGATATACGCTAGAGCTTTTTCTGAAGGTTTAAGACCAGATCCCCAGCTTAAAGTGTCAGAGTGGGCAAATGAGTATCGAGTTTTAGCACCAACTGCAGCATCAGAGCCAGGAAAATGGAGAACAGAGAGAACTCCTTATTTAAAAGAGATCATGGATTCACTTTCTCCGTCCTCACCAGCAGAAAAAGTAGTATTCATGAAAGGAGCGCAGATTGGTGGAACAGAAGCTGGTAACAATTGGATTGGCTACATCATAGATCAGACTCCTGGTCCAATGCTGGTAGTACAGCCAACAGTTGAAATGGGAAAACGTTGGTCGAAGGGAAGATTTGCACCGTTAATAGAGAGTACGCCATGTTTAAAAAGTAAAGTAAAAGACCCAAGGTCAAGAGATTCAGGGAATACTGTACAGAGTAAGGAATTTCCAGGTGGAATAGTAGTAATAACTGGAGCAAATAGCAGTGTAGGACTTCGTTCTATGCCAGTAAAATATCTCTTTCTTGATGAGATTGATGCCTATCCAGGAGATTCAGGAGGTGAAGGAGATCCAGTTTTACTCAGCATAGCCCGTACTAATACATTTGCACGGCGAAAGATTTTTTTAGTATCAACACCAACGATTCATGGAATAAGCAGAATTGAGAAAGAATTTGAAGCAACAGATAAGCAGTACTTTTTTGTACCATGTCCGTATTGTAATTACTATCAAGTTCTAAAATGGTCACAAATTAAATGGGAAAACAACGACTCAAGAACAGCACATTATGTCTGCACTGAATGTAGCAGCAAAATAGAAAATCATCAAAAGACAGAGATGCTAGACCGTGGAGAATGGAGAGCTACAAATCAAGTACACAATAGCAAAGTAATAGGATTTCACCTTTCAAGTCTTTATAGTCCAGTTGGCTGGTATAGTTGGCAACAAGCAGTAGAAGATTTTCTCCATGCCAAAGAAAGTGAACAATTACTGAAAGTTTGGATAAACACAACGCTTGGAGAAACTTGGGTAGATAAAGGAGAAGTACCAGACTGGAAGCAATTATTTAACAGGAGAGAATTTTTTCAGATTGGCACAGTACCTAGGAGAGAAGTAGTACTTACTGCAGGAGTAGATGTCCAAAAAGATCGTCTAGAGGTGGAAGTTGTAGCCTGGGGAAAAAGCCGTGAAAATTGGTCAATAGACTACCGAGTATTTGAAGGAGATACAGGAGGTGGAGAAGTATGGAAAAAGCTTTCGGAGCTCCTCAATCATCATTTTATCGGTGAAAATGGGCTTGAATATATGATAAGTATGATGGCAGTTGATGCAGGATATGCAACACAGGAAGTATACAATTGGGTAAGAGGTCATCAAGGCTCTGGAAGAGTAATGGCAGTGAAAGGTGTAAATAAAGCGCTAGTGCCGCTGAGTAGCCCAAGTAGAGTAGATATAACAGTTGGTGGTCAAAAGCTAAAAAGAGGAATAAAGCTATGGCCAGTAGGAGTATCGATATTAAAGTCAGAGCTTTTTCAATTACTTAATATTTTGAAAGAAGAAGAGAAAGTGCCAGCAGGATATTGTCATTTTCCGGAGTATGCACCTGAATATTTTAAGCAGCTAACGGCAGAGCAATTAGTCAGCAAGGTAGTAAAAGGATACACTAAACAAGAGTGGCAGAAGGTAAGAGAAAGAAATGAAGTACTAGATTGCCGAATTTACGCAAGAGCAGCATCGATAGCACTGGGAATAGACAGATGGCCAGAGAGTAAATGGAATAGTTTAAGTGAAAAACCAGAAAGTAAAAAATCAAAGAAAATAGTGAAAAGTAAATGGATCAGCAAGTAGTAAATGTATAACGAAGATTATTTAATTCAAGTCGAAGAAGCGATAAAGAAGCTGCAAAGCGGAGAAAGAGTTGTCTCAATTGCATATGGTGACCATGTTGTGCGGTACGGAGAAGTTCAAATAAATGATTTATTGAATTTAAGACAACGAATTAAGGCTGAGTTAAAAGTTGCAGGCATGAGGCCAAAGAGGAAAATTGTTTTTTCAACGAGTAAAGGAATTTTATAAATGCTGCTAAAAACCTTCAAGCAATTATTTAACAAACCAAAGATAAAAAGCTCAGCGTGGGATGCAGCAGGCTCAGGAAGAAGATTTTTTCACTTTCAACCAGAGTTAGGAAGTATAAACAATTTGCTGTCTCAAAGCCTTGAGCACTTGCGTAGCCGCTCTCGTGATATGGTGAGAAAAAATCCATATGCAGCAAATATTATTGATACAATAGTAAGTAACTCTATTGGAACAGGAATAAAGCCGCAATCAAAAGCAAAGAATGCAGAATTTCGAAAGAAAGTACAAGAATTATGGCTGAAATGGACAGATGAAGCAGACAGTAGTGGAGTAAGTGATTTTTATGGATTACAAGCTCTAGTATGCAGAAGTATGATAGAAGGTGGAGAGTGTTTTGTACGCCTCCGACATCGTAAACTCGAAGATGGATTTTCTGTACCATTGCAACTTCAAGTATTGGAATCAGAACATTTAGATAACAAGAGCAATCAAACACTAGCCAATAGTAATGTAATAAGAAACGGGATTGAGTTCAATAGA
The DNA here is from genome assembly GCF_964026815.1 of Wolbachia endosymbiont (group A) of Andrena fulva. Classification (NCBI taxonomy): domain Bacteria; kingdom Pseudomonadati; phylum Pseudomonadota; class Alphaproteobacteria; order Rickettsiales; family Anaplasmataceae; genus Wolbachia; species Wolbachia endosymbiont (group A) of Andrena fulva. The sequence goes on along the minus strand of NZ_OZ034701.1, from coordinate 245,943 downwards.
CTTGGGCAAAGAGAAGCATATTACCTATTTAAAGAACACCCTGGTGAAGGTTCGTTTGGCGAATCAGTGAGAGTGCCAGCAAATGATGTTTTACATATCTATAGACCATTAAGACCTGGGCAAATCAGAGGGGAGCCATGGCTTTCGAGTATACTTCTGAAACTTTATGAGCTTGATCAATACGATGATGCAGAATTAGTGAGAAAAAAGACAGCAGCAATGTTTGCGGGATTTATTACAAGACTTGATCCTGAAGCAAATATTTTAGGTGAGGCGCAAGCAAATGAGCAAGGAGTAGCACTATCTGGCCTGGAACCTGGAACAATGCAGCTTTTAGACCCAGGAGAGGACATAAAATTTTCAGAGCCATCAGATGTAGGAGGAAGCTATGAAGCATTCATGAGACAGCAACTGAGGGCAATAGCAATAGGCACAGGGATAACATACGAACAACTAACAGGAGATTTAACCGGTGTTAATTATTCATCAATCAGAGCAGGATTAATAGAGTTTCGTCGTAGATGCGCTATGCTGCAACATAACATTATGGTATTCCAATTTTGCAGACCAGTATGGAGTAGATGGCTAGAACTTGCCACTTTATCTGGAGAGCTTTCTACAACAGACAATCAAATATTTAAAGATGTGAAATGGATACCACAGGGATTTGATTGGGTAGATCCGCTTAAAGACCAGCAAGCACAACAAATGTCGGTAAGAAATGGCTTCAAAAGTCGAGCAGAAGTAGTATCAGAAATGGGTTACGATGTAGAAGAAATTGACCAAGAAATAGCAGAAGATCAAAAGCGAGCTAATTCTTTTGGACTTTGTTTCGATTCTGATGTTAATCATAAAAGGGAAGGAAGGTGATGTGGATAAATAAACCAGTAATGGTAGAGAGAAGAAGCTTTGAACTACTATCATTATATAACAGCAAACAACCTATCTTTAAGAACTTAAAGCATTTTCATATAAACCCAAAAGGAATAGCAATAATACGTATTTATGGAGTTTTGACAAAAAAAACAGAAGCTTTTGATCATATTTTAGATATGACTTCGTATGAAAATATTCATGAAGAGATAGAGAGTGCTTTAGGAGATAAAAGCATAGAGACGATTCTACTTGACATAGATAGTCCAGGAGGGGAAGTAAACGGTGTCTTTGACCTAGCTGATTTTATTTATGAATCAAGAACAAAAAAGAGAATTATTGCAATAGCAAATGATGATGCATATTCTGCTGCATATGCTATAGCTTCTAGCGCTGAGAAGGTATTTGTGAGCAGAACTTCTGGTGTTGGCAGTATTGGAGTAATAGCAAGTCATATCGATCAAAGTAGGTTTGATGAAAAGCAAGGTATTAAGTACACCACAATCTTTGCTGGTAGTCGAAAGAATGATTTAAACCCACATGAGCCAATGACGTCTGAAAGTCTGGGAAGCTTACAAAAAGAAGTAGACCGACTATATGAAATGTTTGTGCAGCTGATAGCAAGGAACAGAGGTCTTTCAATTGAAAAGATTCGATCAACAGAGGCAGGGCTATATTTTGGGGAGAAAGCAATAGAAATAGGTCTTGCAGATGGAGTTACAACATTTTTTGAATTTATCAACAATCATAAAAGTAGGAGTGTTAGTATGACAACTATTGAGGAAAGCTACGAGAACTGTCGTAGAGAAATTTTAGAGATAATAAGATTATGTAATGTATCAAAGATGCCAGAAAAGATAGGAGAATTTATTGAGCAAAGCGTAAGTGTTGAGCAAGCACGGGAAGTTTTAATGGAGTTACTTGCAGAGCGAACGAAAAAGACAGAGATACTGAGTGCAATACCACAGAATTCAGGAGAAGAATTGATGATGCAGGTAGCTAAAGCTAGAGCACAATCAAGTATTTAAGTTTTTTTATAACCGCCGCGTACAATAACTACAAACATGGCGGTAAAACTAAAGGAAAAAAAGGAGAAAAGAAAATATGACATGTATAACCGAACAAAATAATCTAGGTGACTTATTAAAGTATGAGGCATCAAGTCTATATTCAAGAGATCAGATAACAGTAGCAAAAGGGCAGAACCTAAAGCTTGGTACAGTAGTGGCTCTCGATAAAGATAGCATGGTTAAGATAATAAATCCAACTGCCACAGATGGTACACAAACAGCGATAGGTGCAGTAGTAAGTGATGTAAATGCGACAGAAAATGCTAAAGCAGTAATTATTACTCGTGGTGCAATACTAGCAGATCATGCGGTTGTGTGGCCAGCAAATATCACTGAAGAGCAGAAAGCTGCAGCAATAAAGCAACTTGAAGCACGAGGGATCATTGTCCGCAAGGGAATTTAACTAAAATTAATAGGAAAAAAGGGAGAAAAAAAATGCAAAATCCATTTACAAATCCAGCATTTAGTATGACGGCACTAACAAATGCGATGAATATATTGCCGATAAATTATGGACGAGTTGAAAATCTAAATTTGTTTCCAAGTAGGTCAGTAAGATTTAGACATATTACCATAGAAGAACACAACGGAGTATTAAGTTTATTACCAACGCAAGTACCAGGGGCGCCAGCAACAGTAGGAAAAAGAGGAAAAAGAAAGGTAAGAACATTTACGATTCCACATATTCCGCATGATGATGTAGTGTTACCAGAGGAAGTACAGGGAATAAGGGCATTTGGATCAGAAAGTGAACTTAAAGCGCTAGCAGACGTAATAACTGACCATTTACAGCTAATGAGAAACAAACATGCAATAACATTAGAGCATTTGCGAATGGGAGCGCTGAAGGGAATAATTTTAGATGCTGATGGGTCAGAATTATTAAATCTGTACAACGAATTTGAAATAACACCAAAAGTAGTAAATTTTGCCCTTGGAACAGCAACAACAGATGTCAAGCGTAAGTGTCTGGAAGTACTCCGGCATATAGAAGATAATCTAAGTGGTGAATATATGACCGGAATTCATGCCTTGGTAAGCCCTGAGTTTTTTGATGCATTAACTTCGCATAGTAAAGTGAAAGAAGCATATGAAAGATGGCAAGAAGGAGCAGCGCTAAGGAATGATATGAGATCAGGATTTACGTTTTGTGGAATCACGTTTGAGGAATATAGAGGGCAAGCAACTGATCCTGAAGGAACCGTAAGAAGGTTTATAGAAAGGGATACAGGACACTGTTTTCCAGTAGGAACAGCGAGCACATTTACAACATATTTTGCACCAGCAGATTTTAATGAAACAGTAAATACACTAGGACAGCCACTCTATGCAAAACAAGAGCCAAGAAGATTTGATAGAGGGACTGATTTGCATACCATACGCGTCAAGTTAAGGAAATAAAGGTATGAAAGAGATAGAATAATAAGGTATAAGTTCTCCCAGATATACTTTTAGTGAGAGAACCAATGAATAAAATAACTTGCTTATCAAAAAAGCTCAAAGAATTTTTTAATGAAAAAGCAGAGAAAATCTCAATTACAACAAGGTTTATAAAAAGAAAGAGAAAGCTAAAAGGTTCATCATTCGTAAAAGCCATGGTCTTGGGTAATATAGGAGTTGATAATTGTAGCGTAGAAACAATGTGTCAATTACTAAACGAGGACTCGATAGATATAACAAAACAAGGTTTGGATTTTAGATTTACTGAAGAAGCAGTGGAATTTATGAAAAGGATGTATAATGAATCTGTGGTTCTCTTTAAAAATATCTTGCAAGTTGATTGCAAAATCTTACAGCAATTTAATAGTGTTAAATTATTGGACAGTAGCTATATTACTCTACCTAACAGTATGGAAGAGATGTATAAAGGTTATGGTACTAGCTACAGTGGCTATGAAAGCAATACTAAGTCTGGAATAAAGTTACAATTAGTTTTCGATTACATGAATCAGATAATAGACCAACTTAATTTAACGGAGGGAATAAGATCAGACCAGGGATATAGGAAACATTTAAGTAATATATCAAGCAATGATTTGCTAATATCTGATCTCGGTTATTTTGTGCCAAGTTCTTTTAAACAAATCAATGAAATAGGAGCTTATTTCATAAGTCGTTATAAATCCGATACCAACGTATATGATGTAGAAACAAATCAAAAAATGGAGTTATTAGAATGTTTAGAGGATAAGTTATTTTTAGAAAACGAGGTATTGTTAGGAAAAGAAGCAAAAATTAGAGTAAGAATTATATGTCAGAAACTAACTGAAGAACAGTCTATAGCCAGAAGAAGGAAAGCTAATAGATTAGCAAGATCGCAGGGATATACATCCTCTAAAAGAAATCAAAAATTGTTGAACTGGTCAATATTTATAACTAATGTTCCAGAAAATAAAATTAGTGCTGAGCAAGTATTAACGATTTACAGAGTAAGGTGGCAAATTGAGTTATTATTTAAATTGTATAAAAGCCATATCAGACTTGATAAGCTAAAAGGAAAGCCATGCAGAGTATTATGTGAACTATATGCTAAATTGTGCGCAATTCTTATATTTCACGGCATAGTTGGTTGCACAGAAGTGAAAAAGAATACAGAACTTAGCTTAACAAAGGCATTTATTGAGCTAAAAAGACGGGTTAGAGAGTTATTTTTAGTATTAACCAAGATTAATAGTTTAAAAGTATTTCTTAAAAAACTCACTATAACTTGGTCGCGATTTTCATTAAAAGACAAACGTAGAAGGGCTAGAGTATCCACTTTAACCTCTCTAAATTTGCTCACAATCTCTTAACTTGACGCGTATGGATTTGCATACGCAGTCAAACCCTCTGCCAATGTGCCACCGTCCAGCGATACTAGTCAAGATCGTTGCAACATAGGTAGAGCAAATATAAAGCGGTGTGAGGCAGAAGAATGCTTTACCTCTTCTTAGCATATAAATGTTAGTATATAGCGGAGAAACGTGCAAGAGAATATTAAGAGATTATTTAAAGATTGTTTTGCCCATTTAGGAGAAGTGGCTTTATATAAATCAAAGGATAAGTCATATATGGTACAGGTATTAAAGCAACAGCCAGATAAATTATACGAGATTGGTGAAGGACAATTTGTGGGAGAGATGCTTTTTCTTGAGGTAAGCATTTTTGATATACTGAGGCCAATTGTAGGAGATATTTTTGTTATAGGTGATTGCAAATACAAAATACACACACCACCACTTAGAGATAAATCTGGAATGGTCTGGCGAATCGAAGCGTATGGGGTGTAAAATGTCTGTTCATATAGAAGTTGAGGTAATAGAAAGTGTAAATGCTAAAAGAAAAAAAATAGAATTAGCAATAGTGAGAGCGTTAAACAGAACAGCACTATGGCTAAAATTGAAGACAGCAAAAGAAATTAGTGAGGAAAAGAAGATAAAATTAAGTTTGATAAGAAAGAGATTAAGAATTTTTAAGGCGAAAACTAGCAGATTAGAAGTGTTAATTAGAGCAAATCTCTATGACATTAGAGCATCGACAATTGGCAAGATACAAAAAACAAGAAGAGGATCGAAAGTAGGAAAGCATGAGTTTATAGGAGGATTTGCAGCAGTTATGCCAAAAGGAAATAGCGGTATGTTTAAACGTGAAGGAAGGGCAGCATTGCCAATAAAGGAAGTTAAGTTGCCACTGAAACCTGAGGCTTCAAGGATAATAGGGAATCTTGTTAATTATGAAGTTGAAAAGGTATTTGAAAAATATTTTATACATTACATGAGTTAAATTATATGCATGACAAAGTTCTGGAAAGATTTACATCAAGCAATTTGCAGCACACTGAAGGAAGAAATACCGTCTATACAGACATGTGAAATTTATCCAGCAATAAGGAAAGAATTATTAGCGCCAGCGTTATTTGTAGAGCTTGTGAGTTTAGAATCGGGAAAAGATCCTGGAACAGAGGAATTAGCGCTGAAAGCAAGATTTGAAGCGAGAATTGTAGTTGATGGAACAGTCGAGTATTCCTCGTTAGTTGTAAGGTCATTAGCAGCAGAAGTAGCAAGAGTAGTAAATAAAAATACTTGGAACGTGAAAAATGTTTCACCAGGAGAATTTATATCAGGAGGAGGAGATGATTTTAGGCCAGAGCTCGATGCATATTTAGTGTGGTTGGTTGAATGGGTTCACTATCTGCATTTTGGAGAATCAGTCTGGTTAGAGGGGAAAATTAAGCCACATAAAATAGCAGTGGGAGAAATGCATGTTGGAAAATAATTTTGCCATTGCAGAGTTACAGAGAAAAGTAGCGAATATTATTCGTATCGGAATTATTAAAGAAATAGATTATGAAAAAGCAAAAGTAAGAGTGAAAATAGGAGAATTTTTAACAGATTATCTGCCATGGGTAACGAGCAAAGCAGGAAAAGATAGAGATTGGTCTCCACCAGATATCGGTGAACAGGTTATGATATTTTCTCCTTTTGGTGAACTATCATTAGGAGTGGTATTAGGAGGAATATATCAGGAAAAATACCCTGCACCAGAGAATAAAAAAGAAATAAATAGTATAAAATTTCAAGATGGAACAAGATTGTTATATGATAAAGGGAAGCATCATTTAGAGATTGAAGTAGTGGACAAAATAACACTGAAGGCTGGGAAATCGAGTATAGAAATGACAAAAGATAGTATTAAATTAAAAGCAAGAAGAGTAGATTTAAATTGATATATATGAGTAAAGCAGTTGTTTGCATAGGAGATCATTGTACAGGTATGCCGATTCATGTCTGTGTGAGCGGGAGTGAAGATGTATTTGTTAATGGTAGACCTGCTTGTCGTAAGGGTGATATCTTGAGTATTGGGGAAACACTAACGCAAGGATCAAACAACGTATTTGTAAATGGTATTGGTGTAGCGAGAACAGGTGATGTGGCATCCTGTAGTTTTCAAATAGTAAGTAAAAATCAAAGTGTGTTTTCAAAATAAAAAAATTAAAATAGTCGAAAAATGAAAGGAATGGACGCTAAAACAGGTAAAGAATTAGAGGGAATAGAACATCTGAAACAATCAATAATTGATATATTAACTACTCCTATTAACAGTAGAATAATGAGGAGAGATTATGGCTCAAGATTATTTGAATTGGTGGATAAGCCAATAAATAGAGATTTAACACTTGAGATATATGCAGCAACTGCAGAAGCTTTGGAAAAATGGGAAAAGAGATTTAAGTTAGAAAAAGTAAAAGTTGAAGGAGTAAAAGAAGGGAGAGTAACATTGAATTTAGAAGGTGTCTATCTTTCAGAAGGTAAGTTCATAAATATTAATGGAGTAGTTGTTTAAAAATGCAGCAGCCAAATATTATCGAACCACTGAACTTTGAGGAAATCTTTTCGAGAATGAAGGAAGAGTTAGTGCGTAGAGATGAAAGTTTTACAGCATTAGTTGAAAGTGATCCAGCGATAAAGATTCTGGAGGTAGCAGCATGGAGAGAACTTTTGCTTAGAGAAAGAATAAATGAAGCAGTAAAGAGTAATTTACTTAAATTTGCGACAGGAGAAGATCTTGATAATTTGGCTGAGTTTTATGGAGTAGAGAGGCAGAAAGAAGAAGATGACGAACGATTTAGAAAAAGAATCAAAGCAAAAATAAAGGGGTGGTCAACAGGAGGAAGCAAAGAATATTATCGTTATCATGCACTTTCGGCAGATAGAAGAGTAAAGGATGCGCTAGTAGAATCACCTATACCAGGGAAAGTACAGATCTCGATTTTATCAACACAATTATCCACAACTGGCATGGCGTTAGAAGAGCTACTTGAAATTGTAAAAAAGCAGGTTACTAGAGATGATATAAGAGTTTTAACCGATACAGTAACAGTAATTGGCTGCAATATTATGGAAATAGATATCCACAGCAGAATCAGCACGAATTATATAACATCAGAGGAAGAAATCAAGAAGCAGTTTATTAAGAAGTTTGAAGCAAGTAAAAGGTTGGGATGGAACGTTACAAAATCTTGGATAATAGCGAATTTATTTGTAGATGGTGTAGAAAACGTGGAATTAATCGAGCCAAAAGAGGATGTTGTGGTGCTAGGTAATGAGTGTGCAAGTTTGAGAAATTTAAAGGTTGAGTAATGTTACTGCCACCAAATGCAAACAAACAAGAAAAAGCGCTAGTAGAAGCAATCGACTACAAAGTTAATCCAAGTTGCATCAAGGAATTTAAATTTAGTCTTAAAGATGAAATACTGCAGTGGATAATAGAAGAATATGGTTTAGAAGAGATACTGCGTTGGGTAAAAAATAAAAGAAGAGCTATAGTAGAAGGAGTAAAATTTCAGCGTTTAAGAGGAACCCCAGCATCACTCAAAATAGCGCTCAAATGGGCAAATATAGAAGATATTACAATTATTGAAGAGCCACCCGGTAAACACTTTTTTGAGTTGCAGGTAGGGATAAGAGACGTACCAAATGATTTCTTTGTTGATGCAGTAGTAGAATTAGCAAAACTATCACTACCTGCAAGATCGAGACTAATGAGGATTTTTAACGATTATTATAATGCGCAGAGATTTATATTGGATGAGAGTTTATTTGGAGATCTTCTTTCTGACTATTCGGGGGTAAAAATAGAAAAAGATGGCCCAGTGTTATCATTTGGAAGAGTAAATTTTTTCATGTCTCATGGTCCAGTTATTAGGATTGTAGAAAACTATCTACGCGATCATTATGAACGAGCTTTAAGCAATGATATATATCGGTTGGATGTAGCAATCCTTGGAGAAACCGAACCTCACACAAAGAATTATAACGGTATTTATGAAAGAAATCATGTGTGGTATAACTTCAAAGCGCTATATCCGCTACCACAGAGCTTATTACCGGCAATTAAGTTTGCGAAAGCGCAAGTTATATTATCGGATAGTTGGGATTTAGGAGACATAAATGCGTGCTTTCCAGTTAGTAGAGTAGAAGAAAGAGGAAATAAATTTGTATTGGGAAGTAGCAAACTATCTGAAGAACTGTGGAATTTAAAATACAAGCCAATTTTAGAAAGATTTTTTGCCGTTCACCACTATCAAGTAAAGAATTTCTCTACCCCCAAAATAATAAGATTTAGCGTAGCAGAACACTACATTCATTTTGAAAACGAATTGGATTCAAAGCAAAAGGATGCAATACAGGAGTTAGAAAATTACATTTTAGTGTTTTACCCAGGTGTACTAACATGGCACGAACATCGACATTTGAACAGAAGTTGGAAAAATAGCCAAGTAATATCTATAATAAGTTAAGTACTTATATTTATATCCTCATATATTATATTAATAATAGGTTAAAGTGTATGAAATAAACAGAAAAAGACTTGCTTTTTCATGCCAAAACGCACATAACTTAAATAGTAGCAAGTAAACAAAAAAAATTGATCTTGCACTAAAGAGAGCGAAATTGGCGTATGTTTTTATAGTGAGGTATGTAATGAGGTTTAGCAAGGAAAAGAGAGAAGCTTTTAATAAGTCATTTTATGAATTATTAGAGAACTCGTTTAAGAATATTAATGAAAAAGATGAAAAAGGGGAAACAGTATTGCACCATGCAGTAGAAATCTCCGATTGCAAAACAGTGAAGTTATTAATAACAAAAGGAGCGGACATCAATGCAAGAGATAAAAAGGGTTATACATCACTGCACTGCGCAGTATTTGCGAGAAGTTTAGAAAATGTAAAAGTGCTGATCAGGGGAGGAGGAGAAATAAATGCCACTAAATATATCAACGGATGTACGCCACTGCACTCTGCATGTAGGCTAGGGGCAGGAATTGCAATAATAAAAGAGCTAGTAAAAGCGGGAGCTGCAGTTAATCAACTGGATAAATATGGTGCAACACCAATGTATTATATATGGGAGAGTGAAAGGTATGGCCTATGGGATAATGGAGAGAATGAAAAGGCGAGGAAATTTCTGGGAAAGCAAGGTGGAATAACAAAAAGTAGAAAACTGACGTGCTATGGAATAGAGGGTCTAGTGGGAGAAATAGCAGATATGTTGGATAGGAGCTATTTACCTGAGTTAAAAATAATAGAGATAGAAGAAATAAGAAAGAGAGATAAGGGGCTAATAAGGGAAGAGTGTAAAAATTTAGCGAGCAAGATAATGAGCCAAGTGAATGAAATGATAGATGAGGTGGTGAGAAGGAAGGCTTAGGGGTTTAAATTTAAAGAAAAGGTGAGGTAAATTATGGTGCGCCAAGAAGTGCTTGGAGAACAGTTGGTGAAAATCCAACACAAACAAAGTCTAGCCAACAGTTTGGAACAGACCACTATGTTGCATGAGGTAACGAGTGTAATAGAGCTAGTGGGATGGACAATGCAGGGCACAACGGAAGTGAAGGAGTGGAGTCCCGAAATACCTGAAGACATAGAGGTCGACATGTTCATGGCCATGGAAGACAGCATGAAGGATAACGTAAAGGCAAGTTATCACTCACTCTATCGGGATCTGAGACCGTGCCATGTATTGAAATGGACTTCAAGTGAACTTGGGAGATCCCATGCATTCCTATTAAGGTACGTTGGAACAAGTCAACAAAGGCAAGAACTAGCGGAAGATGCAGGGGAAGTCGGACTGATTGATAGTACTCAGAATGTGGGAAAGCCACGTACAAGGGGAAGCGATCAGCAATATAGTAACTGGAATAGGGATTGCTATGCCAATACAACGGAGGTAGGAATAACATGCGATATAAACTAAACCAGATAGCAGTAAGAGCAAAGCAAGATAAGCGACTAAAATTCACATCGTTAGTCCATCTGATAAATACAGAGAATCTTGCGAGATGTTATAAAGAACTGAAGCGTAACAAGGCTTGTGGAGTAGACCAGATAACAGTGGAATCATACGGAGAAAATCTGAATGAGAAACTCGAAGTGCTAGTAGAAAGTATGAAGAGGAAGCAATATCAACCACAACCAGTAAAGAGGGTATATATACCGAAAGCTGGAAGTAAAGAGAAACGCGGACTCGGAATACCATCGACCGAGGATAAATTAGTACAGATTATGCTGAAGAAGATATTAGAAAATATTTACGAGGCAAACTTTCTGGACAGCTCATATGGATTTCGACCAGGAAGAAACTGTCATCAAGCGGTAAATGCACTAGATAAAGCAGTTATGTACAAGCCAATAAACTACATTGTAGAAGTGGATATCAAGAAGTTCTACGATAATATACAGCATAAATGGCTAATGAGGTGTCTAAGGGAACGAATAACTGACCCAAATTTGCTGTGGTTAGTAAAGCGGTTTCTCAAGGCAGGGATAGTCGAAGCTGGAAATTATGAAGCAACAAAACAAGGTACACCACAAGGCGGTATAGTAAGTCCTGTATTAGCAAATATATACTTACATTATGTGTTGGATTTATGGATAGAAAAGAAATTTAAACCAAGATCCAGAGGATATATACAAGTAATAAGGTTTTGCGATGATTTTGTGGTTTGTTGCGAAAGTAAGGTAGACGCGGAAGAATTTCTGGAATTACTGAAACAAAGGCTAAATAAATTTGGGTTGGAAGTATCTGAAAACAAGACCAGAGTAGTAAAGTTTGGCAAGAGGGAGTGGCAACGAGCGATAAGAGAGAAACGAAGGACGGAAAGTTTCAATTTTCTGGGGTTTACGCACTATGGTGCAAAAAGTCGTCGTGGTAGATTAATGATGGGACATAAAACCTCTAAGTTAAATCTAGCCAGAAAACTAAAAGAAATCAAGGAGTGGTTGAAAATAGTCCGCGGAAGTATTCGACTTAAAGATTGGTGGCAAGTACTGAAGGCTAAATTAACAGGACACTATAACTACTTTGGTATTAGCGGAAATTATTGGTGTTTGAAACAATTTTACACATCAGTAAGAAAGCTAGCATTTAAATGGATAAATCGGCGTAGTCAGAAAAAGAGTATGACCTGGGAACAGTTTGTACACTACGTAGAAGTAAATCCATTACCAAAGCCAAAAATACATTTTTCTTTATATGCATAAGAGGGACGACTGTGAAAACTAATATTGATGAGCCGTGTGCGGGAAATCTGCAAGCACGGTTCTTTAGGGGGAGTTGTAGTAATAAAACTCAAACGAGAGGAGTAAAGCTACAGCTTCTACCGAACAGTAAAAAAGAGAAAGAGAAGTCAGCAAAAGAATTATTAGAGAACTCATGTAAAAATATTTATGAAAGAGACGAGAATGGAAGAACAGCTCTACATTATGCAGTAGAGGTAAAAACAGTGGAGTTATTAGTCGAAAAAGGAGCGAATGTGAATGCAGCAGATGTGAAAGGATACACAGCACTGCACCTAGCGGTAACGGAGAAACGTCTAGAAATCGTGAGGGAATTGATAAAATCAGGAGCAGACGTAAATGCTGAGGAATATGGAAATAAATGCATACCTCTACACCTTGCGTGCATGGTAGGTGAAAAAGAAATAGTGGAGGAGCTGGTAAAAGCTGGAGGAGAAATAGAACAAGAGGATGAATGTGGGATGACAGCAATAGATTATGCAAAAAATAGTAAAGAAGTAACTGAAGTATTGAAGAAAGAAACGGACAGAATTGAAAAGTTATTTGAATAAATAGAACCTTCTATGAGAGGCTGAAAATATGGAGGAAGAAACAGAAAAGAAAGTAATGAATTTAGAGAGAAAACCTTTGGATGAGCTGAGAAAAATATGGAAGAAGGTATATGGAGAAGAAGTGCCTAGATACTCAAAGAAATATCTGATACCAAGATTAGCTTATAGAATGCAGGAAAAAGCGTATGGAGAAATGTCAAGAAAGGGGACAAAAAGACTAGAGTATCTGGCAGATCGGATAGAGAAGGGAAAAAGAATAAGTAGCGATAAATTACCAGTAGAAGGTACAGAATTAATACTAGAGAGAGGTGAGGAAACGCATGCGGTAATGGTAACAGATAAGGGTTTAATCTACAGAGAAGAATTTTACACATCATTATCAGCAGTAGCCGGAAAAATAATGGGAATGAGCTACAACGGACCTTTATTATTTGGGATGCGTGATAAAAATGAAAGTTGAAGAGAATAAAATGCTAAAAGAGGTAAGGTGTGCGATATATACAAGAAAATCAAATGAAGATGGTCTCGAGCAGAAGTTTAATAGCCTTGATGCCCAGCGAGTAGCATGTGAAAAGTACATAAAGAGCAGAGAAGGCTGGGTAATATTGGCCAAAAGGTACGATGATGGAGGATATTCAGGGAAAAATTTAGAAAGACCAGCAATAAAGGAATTATTTGAAGATGTTAAAGGAGGAGAGATAGACTGTGTAGTAGTATATACACTAGATAGGTTATCAAGAGAAACAAAAGATAGTATAGAAGTAACGTCATTTTTTAGAAGGCATCGAGTAAATTTTGTAGCAGTAACACAGATATTTGACAATAATACGCCAATGGGAAAGTTTGTACAAACGGTATTGTCAGGAGCAGCACAACTAGAAAGAGAGATGATAGTTGAGAGAGTAAAAAATAAAATAGCAACATCAAAAGAGCAAGGTTTATGGATGGGTGGAACTTTACCTCTTGGATATGATGTAAAAGATAAAGAATTAATAATAAATAAAAAAGAAGCGAAAATAGTAAAACATATATTTGAGAGTTATATGGAGCTAAAATCAATGGCAGAATTGGCAAGAGAGTTAAATAGAGAGGGATACCGAACAAAGAAGTTTGAAGCAAAATCGGGAAAAGTACAAGGAGGAGAGATATTTAAGAAAGCGACGGTGAGAAGAATAATAACAAATCCAATATATGTGGGAAAGATAAGACATTATGAGAAAGAGTATGAGGGAAAGCATGAGGCAATAATAGAAAAAGAAAAATGGCAAAAAGCGCAGGAATTGATAAGGAATCAGCCATATAGAAAAGCAAAATATGAAGAGGCGCTACTAAAGGGAATAATAAAGTGCAAGAGCTGTAATGTAAATATGACGCTGACCTATGCAAAAAAGGAAAATAAAAGGTATAGATATTACGTGTGCAATAATCATTTAAGGGGAAAAAATTGTGAATCAGAAAACCGAACAATAGTCGCTGGAGAAGTGGAAAAAGAAGCGATGAAGAGAGCAGAAGATTTATATGAAAAATGGGGAGAAAAAGCGGAAGAGTGGAAAAATTTAAGTTTTGGAAAACAGAAGGAAGTAGTGAAAAAGTTAATAAAAACAGTATTGGTGAAAGAAGATGGAATAGAAGTGCATTCTGAATCAGAGGAAAAATTTATACCAATAAAGAAGAAAGGAAATAAATGCACAGTAGTAGAACCAGAAGGAAAAACAAATAATGCGTTACTCAAAGCAGTGGTGAGAGCCCATCTGTGGAAACGTCAGCTAGAGGAAGGAAAATATGCAAGTCTGAAAGAGCTGAGCGTTAAAATTAATATAGGTACAAGACGTATACAGCAAATTTTGAGGTTGAATTATTTAGCACCAAAAATTAAAGAAGACATAGTAAATGGAAGACAGCCAAGAAGTTTAAAGCTAGCTGATTTGAGGGAAATGCCGGTACTGTGGAGTGAACAAATGAAGAGATTTTATGGTTTTAATTGCACCGTTTAACAAAAGGAAATGAATAGTCTTGACGTGAACCAGTGTTACAAAAACTGACATTAAATTATATGAGGATATTAGTATGAATAGTAAAGATTTTTAATTTATATATGAAACCAGAGCAAACTATTGAGCAAGAGTCAAACTCACATAACAACCCCTTTTCTGCTGAAATAGAACCATGTTTTTATAGTAAAGGAAATCCTATATACGAAAAACATCAAATCAACCAATTGTAACTGGTATCAGCGTTATTGGTAAGCTGTGTTGCACTTTATGTTTTGAACATTTCCATTCATTTTGCAGTGGCAGCAGATGTGGGAATGACGTGTATGGGTTTTGCGCTGTATAACCAAGCTCGAGAAAGTGGAAGACATAGACCTGTATGTTATTACACAATCTCCTTCAAACCGAGGACAAAATGTTATGCTCAAAGCTTCAGGTAAATGGTAAACTTTTCTAGAACAATCTCTAAATTATTAACTCAATACTTATTTACCTACTATTCTTTTATTTAATAATTTTAGCTACCTTATGAACATACTAATATTCCTTTCGAAGCTTCCATCTTTTGCAGTTGGTCTAAACTATCAATTGACCTCATAAGAGTAGAAGGAACACCTGATTCTTTCACTACAAAATCTGATTGTTTAATAGTTTCAGCTAACTCTATAAGTATTCCGCAGTTTCTTTCAAAATCTCCACCTTTTACAGCTTGTAAAACACTTTTTCCCCCTAAAAGACAGCTTTCCCCTAGACTTGATTGATCTTTTAACTTGTCAAACTTCTCCTTGCTCTTTTCATCAAGCTCTACCTTTATTCTATTACTACCTTCATCCCTAGGACCTAGATAAATACTAATCTTTCCTACCTCAGTAGAAAAAGACATCTCGATGCTACCTCCTAAGACATCTGTGTAGTTCCTTTTTCCTCCTACACTTTCAACTCTTACTATACTTTCTCCAATCTGCAAAATGCCACTTTCTATATTGAAATTTTCATTCACCTTACTATTTATAACCTTCACAACTTCAACAATACTGTTTTGTGGCCACCTAAAAAAAGCAAGATTGTTATCCACTTCTACTGTTAGATCATCATCTTGAGCTTGTTCATTCTTGTTTACTAAACCTTCATATGCTATACTTTTTAGTTCTTTCTTAATTTTTTCGCATTCTGCAAAAATAGGCTCATCATTTCCGTACATAATTTCATCTATCATTCTATGATCGTAAAAATCAGAGTTTATTTTCGCACCTGCTAATAATAGCTTACTGACAATACTGAATAAAGGTTTTTCACTCTCCTCCCACTCATCTATTGCCTCTTCCCCGTTTTCTTTATACCGTGATCTAGTAGTAGGAGTTATACGAATAACACTATTAGCAATATCAATTATTTTGCTGAATACAAAATTTGACACAGTGCATTCATATTGATCACAGCATAAATTTAGTCTTATTTTCCTTTTCAAATACTCATCTATTAAATGTTCTATCTTTTCTAGAGTGACCTCTGCAGAATTTTCGTATCTATTTTCATGAAACTTTTTCATTATATTTTCCATCTTTTCACGAAACTCATTAATCAAAACTTTTTCGCTCTCAGTCAACAGATTTGTTAAATTCATTAAAATTGAGTTCTCTGGAACAAAAGAACTTTCAACAACAGTATTTTTGTCTTCAATAACGGACTCATTCCAGTCATCATCACTTTGTTCTTGACTTAACAATGATGCATTGCCTTCAATGGTTTGCCGACCAAAACGTTCCGTATGCTGTTCTTCATTAGCTAACCCACCATTTGCATAAACCTGCTCATTCTTTGAAATACATTCTAACACCATACTCCCTTAATCTATGAATACATTATCTACAACAATTAGCACAAATGAAAGCTAATGCAAGTATAATTTTTCTAATACCAATTTCCGTTAGTTATAAAACACATGAAAAAGAGCTGTTTTTGCCTATAATTGAGAAGTTAAACAAATTTATCATTTGTGTTCCCAATAACGAATGTTGATATTAGCCGCATGATGCATACGCTACTTTTAAATTTGATCAAACTTAATTAAAAAAGCAATGATTTTCAATAATTTACCTAAAATCTAATTCACAGTTGGGATGAGAACAGTGTTACAGAAACTGACACTTGATTATATACTAAAGCAAAATCACTCCAGATGCAAAAGTGGTTAGCTGCATAATTTACCTAGCAATTCCTCTCCTAGAATCAGAAACTCTTCTTGAATCTTCATCTTACGTTTTACCCATGAACCCTTCTGCTTATTGGATTCGCTTATTACTTCAGGACGCATTAATCCACCAGATCTAGGAAAAACTCCTCGGTCTATAGCTTCAATAAACGATAAACCTCACAATAAGCAATTTTGTCCTATTTCTTCACAATCTTCTATTCCTTTATTGTAACTTTCTATTTCCTTCAGTAGAAGTGCACCTTCTTTACTCACTTCTACTTTTATCGAATTTTTATTTTCTTCATGAGGGCATAATCTAACTTTTAATTCTCCCAAACTAGTATAGAAAGTTAATATTACATCGCTGCCTTCTGTAAGAACCTGTTTAAAATCCCAAAGAGATGAGCTAAAGTAGGAACAGGTAAATAATGAGGTATATAAATGAGTCAAAGGTATCCAAGCGACATAAGTCGAGAGCAATTTGAAAAAATCAAACCAATTTTAGAAAGTAGGAAAAAGAAAACGAGACCAAGATTAATTGATATATACGAAGTATTTTGTGGACGTGCTAAAAAGTGGTTGTCAGTGGAGAATGTTACCAAAAGAGTTTCCAAGGTGGGAAAACATATATTACTATTTTCAAATGTGGAATAAAAAAAATGGAGAAGAACCAAGTTTGCTGGAATTGGTCTTAAAAAAAATTAGTTGGAGAGGTCCGACAAAACAGTGGTCGGAAAGAGAAAACCAGTTTCTGCATAATTGATGCTCAAAGTGTAAAAAACACAGATACTGCTGAAAAAAAGGGCTATGATGCAGGCAAAAAGATTTCAGGCATAAAACGTCATATAGCAGTTGATATTCAAGGGTTACCACATGCAATTTATGTGACAACGGCAGAAACAACCGATCGTAGCAGTGCTGTGAGAATGGTTGAGAATGCAAGAGAAAACCTCTCTGAAGTTCAAAATATACTAGTTGATGCAGGCTATACAGGAGAAAATTTTGCAAGACAAATAAAAGCCATTATTGGTGCAACTGTTGAAGTAATAAAGCGAAGTGAATTACACTCTTTTGCTGTATTACCAAAAAGATGGGTTGTTGAGAGATCTTTTGCTTGGTTAGAAAAATGTAGACGGTTATGGAAAAATTGCGAGCGAAAACTTAACACTAGCCTACAAATGGTTGTTCTTTCCTTCATCTCTCTTCTATTGAGGAGATTTTAAACAGGTTCTAAGAACAGAAGAAGGAAAGTTATATTTGTTTGTTGCAATAGATAGAACATCCAAATTCACCTATGTTGAGCTGCATAAAAGTGCTACAAAACTCATAGCTACTGAGTTTTTACGTAATTTGATTAAAATTTTACCATATAAAATCCACACTATTTTGACAGATAACGGTATACAGTTTACCAATCAGAAGCACCTTAAGAACGCTTTTCAACACATATTCGATAGTGTTTGTGAAGAAAATAATATTGAGCATCGTCTAACAAAAGTTAGCCATCCTTGGACAAATGGACAAGTTGAGCGTATGTATTAGTTCTCTCTTTTGCGTTTGAAGCTGTAGCTGTAGATGGAACTGGAGCTAGACTGGACACAACAGCAGACGTAATATGTAAAATAATGGAGTACGCTCGCAAACTAGGTGGACCGATGATCACGATAGTGATAATAGGTGCGGCTTTGCTTGCAATATTCGGCAGAATGCCGTGGCCTGCGCTTTTTGCATTGGGTACGTTTACTGCTGTGTTTTTCGGCGCTCCTACAGTTGTAAGTGCAATAAAACCGGATGCAATATCATGTAAGTAGAGCCTTCTGCTAGTCCTGCAAACGAAAGATGCTGCAAGTCTCAAAAGTTTTAGGTAAGTGGTACTTCTTGTATCATTTACTTAAATCTAATCAGAGTAAAGTAGGACAAAATAAAAATTATCGGAAGCGTGATGAAAAAAGACCTGCTGCGAAATTGTATGTACTAATTTCAGGATGAATGAAAGACCTGCCGCAAAACAAAAATGGAGTATTTTTTTTAAGAGAGAGGTAAAAGAAGCCAAAATACGCCTTGAAAAAGCGATACAAGCTGGAGAGGAAGTGCAGGCAAGAGTAAAAGCTATTAGTTTATTGTATGATGAAGCAGAAGATTTATTCAATATATCTAGGAAGATCAGATGTAATCAGGCTGCGGAAGAATCTTTAGAGCAACAATATACTTTTCTAGTTTTAAATACAGACTATAAAGAAAAAATTAAGGGTATTTGCAATGAATACAGAAGCCTCAAAGAAGAGTTAAAGAGTAAGCAATCTATTGGTAAGGAAGAATTTGATAAGTTGTCGAAGTTAAATGATGAATTTAATAGATTAAACAAAAACTTTATTAAGCGTGAACAAAAAGAAAATGAATCTGCAAAAGATGACTTAAAATTTGATGATGTGGCTATCAACGAATTGAGGTCTCATGTAATTGCAGAAATAAAACAGGCAAGAGCTGCTGCTGAGGAGGAAAGAAAAATATTAAAAGAGGAACAGAAAGTAGCCGAGAAGATAATGATGCAATTACAAATGTCAGATTTAGCACAAACACCAAGCCCTGCATTTAACAACGTAACTAATGAACCAGTTGCAGGTCCTTCTTGGCAGATATGAGAGATTTAAAATTTTTGAAAGGCTTGAACTAATATAGAAAAGATTTTATAAAAACATCAGCCTATTAGTGCCATGACAAATTTAGTTATTTACTTTTTACAAAAACCACAAAAAAGTACCTACCTTCGTGAGAGCGATTTAAATAAAAGCAGCGTTGTGAAAATAAAAGCTTGAAATTGTTGTAACAAAACTAAGTAAATTAATTCATATCTAAATGCGGCAAAAATAGGCTAATATAGCTAGTTTTGTGGTATAGTAGAATTATTATAAAGAAAAGTTCGAACGGTACACTTGGTAGTCCAATCCATCCCAAAACAAAAAGCTCTCACCGCTCTTGGTTTTGACCACTGGAAATGGTTGATTTGCTTGAGATTTTAATAATATATAATGCTAAATTAATGGTAATATATCCAAGAATGAAAAAAATTTTAGGCAAAATTATAATAAGAAATAGATCTTTTTTCTGTCAATGCAGAAATTCCTTTAATTTCCTATATGAAGTTTTCGTAACCCCAATCTTTGAAATAGGTGATTGTCTTGCTCAGGTACTGGATTTTGAGCTGTAAGTAGCTTTTCACCGTAAAAAATTGAATTAGCACCTGCAAGGAAACACAATGCTTGCAATTCATCTGACATTTTTTCTCGCCCAGCTGATAAACGTACATAAGATTTTGGCATCATAATTCTGGCTATTGCAATAGTACGAACAAAATCAAACGGATCAACGTCGGCCACATTCTCAAGTGGAGTTCCAGGAATTTTTATCAGCATATTAATTGGTACTGATTCTGGAGGATTATCCAAATTAGCAATGAGAACTAGCATTTTTATTCGATCCTCATTAGTCTCACCCATACCAAGAATACCACCACAACAGACCTTAATCCCAGATGCGCGTACGTGTTCTAACGTTTTTAAGCGATCTTGGAGAATACGTGTAGTTATGACTTTATGATAATATTCTTCAGATGTATCAATATTATGGTTGTAAAAATCTAAGCCAGCTTCCTTTAGCATATTTGCTTGGTAATCTTTTAACAACCCAAGAGTCACACACGTTTCAAGGCCCAATTTTTTCACCTCTTTGACCATTTCGCAAACAATTTTTAAATCTTGATCACGTGGACCACGCCAAGCTGCTCCCATACAGAAACGACTACTTCCAGCCTCTTTTGCACATTTTGCTGCTTCAATTACCTCAGCAATTTCTAACAAAGGCTCTTTTTGTAACCCGGTGTTATAGTGTGCTGATTGGGGACAGTAAGAACAATTTTCTGGGCAGCTACCTGTTTTAATACTTAAAAGTGTACTAATTTGCACTCCACTAGGATTAAATTGCTTCCTATGTTCTGTTTGTGCTGTATAAATTAGCTCAGGAAATGGAAGATTAAAGATTTGTTCTGCCTTGGCAAAAGCCCATTCTTCTGTCATAATTTAACACCTCTTAATAGATAGGTTATGTATAAACCATATGAAAAATATCATAATATACTAAAGAGTAAAAGAAAATATCGCCAATTGCCAAAAGCTATCCTGGAGAGTTTTATCAACTTTTCTACCAACGATTACCTTGGCCTAAGTCAGTCAGAAGTACTATTTGATGCAGCAAAGCTCTCTGGAGTACAGCTTGGAGTAGGATCCACTGGTTCTCGGTTGCTTTCAGGTAATAAAAAAATATTTGAAGACCTTGAGAAGAGGATTGCCCAAGACAAAGGAACTGAGTCAGCTCTTATCTTTAATTCAGGTTTTCAGGCCAATATAACGGTTCTTGCAAGCTTGTTAGATCAATCAGTGTTGGGTAACAAGCCTATTGTCTTTTTTGATAAATTAAATCATGCAAGTTTATATCAAGCTGTATTTTTAAGTGATGCTGAGCTTGTACGGTATCAACATAACGATATGAATCACTTGAGTAATTTACTTATAAAATTTAAAAATGACTTAAGATCGAAGTTCATTGTTACTGAAACAATTTTCGGTATGGATGGAGATATTGTATCAATAGAGGAAATCTTTGCTCTTAGTAAAGAATATGAGGCTTTTCTGTATTTAGATGAAGCACATGCAACAGGCATTATTGGTCGTAATGGATATGGCTTATCTACCTACATTAACCTTCAGAAAGTTCCACATCTAGTCTTGGGTACTTTTAGTAAAGCTTTAGGGTGCTTTGGTGCGTATGTTGCTTGTTCTAATGTTATAAAGAATTACCTAATCAATAAATGTCCAGGGTTTATTTATTCAACCTCTCTTTCTCCAATGATAATTGGTGCAGCAGCCAAAAGTTGGGATTTAGTAAAACATTTTACTAATCAACGCCAGACTTTATCCTTTAAGGCTGCAAATTTAAGAAACAACCTGCAAAATCTTGGATTTAACACAGGTGATTCAGTTACACACATTATACCAATAGTTCTAGGTGATGAGGATACTGTAATGAGTGCAAAAGAAAAGCTTTTGAAACAAGGGTTGGTTGTTTCTGCTATACGTCCACCTACTGTTCCTTCTGGAACATCAAGATTACGTATTGCACTCAATGTGAATCATACTGAAAGCAACCTAGACTATTTAGTGCATGTTCTTCAGCAAATATGAACTATTACTTTGTATTTTGTCACGGTTGGGGATTTGATTATAAGTTCTTTCAACCTCTTATAAATAAATATTTTTCTAAAATTCCTTACTATTGTTTAGATCTTGGTTATTTTGGAGAAGAAAACCTAAACTTACCAGAAGATGGTGCACTTATTGGTATTGGACATTCTCTTGGACTAATAAAACTAGCTTCCTTAAATGTAAAGTTTAATGGACTTATCGGTGTACAAGCTTTTATCAATTTTTTAGGATTTGATTTACGATTACACAAAAAACGCAAGTTAGAGTTGAAAACGATGATACAGCACTTTCGAATGGATCCAGTAGATACCCTGATGTCCTTCCATAAAAAATGCGGCTTAAACTACAACTCTTTCAATCGGTTAAATAAAGCAAAACTAATGCAGGATTTAGAGCTACTCACCACAGTACATCAGCTACCACGCACATCACTATTAATATTAGGTGCAACAAATGATACAATCGTACCCCAGGAACTTATCTATGATAACTTCAATAAAGATGTTAAAGTTGTTATGCATAGCAGAGGTTACCATAGTCTAGGGTTATGCGAATATCATTTTGTGTACGAGCAAATTATAAGTTTTTGTAATGGAATTACAAAAGAGATACATACAGGACAATTTTAGCAGAGCAAGCTCGTCTTATGATAATGTAGCTTTTATTCAAAAAGAATGTGCTGCAAAGTTAATCAATTTGTTAAAAAGTTGTTTTCCTGAATTTCATCCACGATCTATTTTAGATTTGGGTACAGGTACAGGCTACATTCCAGAAATTTTGTTTAGTTTCTTTCTGCAAAGCAAGTTCACTTTAAATGACATATCACCTAGTATGTTGGCAAAAACAAAAGAAAAATTAGCAGTATATAAGGAAGTTGCATTCATCTTAGGCGATATGGAAACACTAGACTTTGGCTTTCACGATCTTACCATTTCAAACCTAGCACTTCAATGGGTGCGCAATTTAAAAAAGATGATAAAGAAATCATACAATAGTTCAAATGTCTTTGTTTTTTCGTGTTTACTGGATGGTACATTTAATGAATGGTCTAGAGTCTTTACAAAATCCTTATTACCTGCACCAACTCATCAGTATCCATCTAAACAAGAATTAGAAAGCTATTTACTTCACCTGAAACCAAAAAAATATTTTTTCGACTCGCAAGAATTCACATTGTGTTTTCCAAGCGCAAGTGAATTTATTAGATACCTTAGGAATCTAGGAGCAAATCAAAGTAGCCAAGCAATTTTTTTTCCTGATCTAAGGAAGATCGTAAAAACCTATACTGGCAAGATTAATGTTACCTATAAAGTATTTTTTGGAATTTTAAGTAGATGCAGATCTTTGTAACAGGAACAGATACCGACGTTGGTAAGACTACTATAAGCAGTTGGCTCTGCCTACACACTGGGTATTCGTATTTCAAACCCATCCAGACTGGAAGTACTCTAGGTACAGATAGTCATCAAATGAGCAATTTGACTAACGCCAACGTTTATAAAGAAAATTTTGTTTATAAAAGACCCCTATCTCCCCACTTGGCAGCTTCGCTGGAGAATGATAGCATTAATATCGATAGGATTAGCTTGCCCAAAACACATAACTTAATCGTAGAGGGTGCTGGAGGAGTTTTAGTTCCAATCAATAAAACCACACTAATGGTCGATTTAATCAAAAAACTCGCCATTCCAACAATTCTAGTTGCAAGGTCTACACTTAGCACAATTAATCACACATTGCTCAGCTTAGAAGCGCTACGTGCTAGAAATATTCCTATTTTGGGGATAATCTTAAATGGACTACCCAATCAAGATAATCTTGAAGCAATAGAATTTTATGGTAGAGCACAGGTGTTAGCATCAGTACCCAAACTGCAACAAGTTGATAGAGAACATCTGATGCAAATACCACTCTCAAATCGATTAAAAGCTATCTTGGAACAATGAATTTAAGCGAACGTGACAGAAAAATCATATGGCATCCTTTTACGCAAGAGAAAGTAGCCAAATTTCCAATTGCAATTAAGAAAGCTCATGGGTCATATCTTTATGATGAGAATAATAAACCATACCTCGATCTGATTTCCAGTTGGTGGGTAAATCTGCACGGTCACGCTCATCCCAAGATTGCTCAGGCTATATATGAGCAAAGCATGACTTTAGAACATGTAATTTTTGCAGGATTTACTCATGAGCCTGCAGTAACGCTTTGTGAAAAGTTAAAAACTCTACTACCAGATAAATTATCCAGATTTTTCTTTTCAGACAATGGTTCAACTACTGTTGAGGTAGCACTAAAAATGGCCTATCAGTACTGGTGGAATCAGGGTAACCGTGAAAGAACTACTTTTCTGAGTTTTGAAGGAGGGTATCATGGAGATACATTTGGCGCGATGAGTGTAGGCGTTAAGTCCGGCTTCCATGACGCATTTTCAAATCTGTTATTTTCTGTCTTAACAGTACCTTTTCCAGAAACCTGGGACGAAGATGAAAAAATAGAAAATAAAGAGGAACATTCTCTTAAAGTACTAGAGGGTCACTTACGTGCTGGTTCTCGTAAAATTGCTGCATTAATTCTAGAGCCTTTGGTGCAAGGAGCAAGTGGCATGAGGATGTGCTGTCCAGAGTTTGTTAGAAAAGTTGTCAATTTGGTACGCCAGCATGGAATTTTGATAATTTGTGATGAAGTTATGACCGGCTTTGGCCGTACTGGTACTTATTTTGCTCTTGAACAAACTCAAATTGTACCAGATTTTTTATGTATTTCTAAAGGATTAACAGGAGGTTTTCTTCCACTTGCTCTCACAATTACTACCGAAGAAGTTTACTCAGCATTTTTAAGTGAACATTTTACTAAAGCGTTCGCTCATGGTCACTCCTACACTGCCAATCCCCTGGGTTGTGCAGCCGCAATTGCTTCTTTAGACTTGTTAGTAAAACACGATACCATGGAGTCAATTAAGAGGATTCATAGTATACATAAAAAGGAACTAGTAAATTTGTCTGAAGCTTGTAAGAACGTCGAGCGTGCACGTGTGACTGGTACAATAGCAGCTTTTGATGTTCATGATGCACAAACACTAAAGATAAAATTTTTAGAGCAAGGACTTTTAATCAGGCCACTTGGTAATTCAGTTTACTTACTACCGCCTTATTCAATAAGCACTTTTGAGCTTGAAGAAGCTTATAATAAGATCAGAAATATTCTCAGGATTTTTTCATAGTGACTTTACCAGACCACGCGATTCCAAGAAAAAATCTTCTCGCGCTAGCTGCTTTTTGTTGCTAGAAATGGTTGTATCAATTAAGTTTTTATTGAAAATTACTGGTAAATTAATAGTGATTTCGCAAAAAAGTTAAGGCAATTTTTATGATTGGTTTTTTATAAAAAAATGTTGCTTTGTGGAAATATTCAAGTAATTATATATACAGTGGTGTTTCACTAGCTTAAGCGATATGACAATGTAGGAGGGCTTATAATGGAATTTAATTCAGGGGGTATTGGTGAAGATCCTTTAACATGTCAAAATGTTAAAAATCTTTCACTCAAAGAAAATAGTATACGTAATCTAAAAAAAATAGGTAAGGAAAATAGTGAATCAGCAGCAATTAGTGTTGCTAGAATCGGTGCAAGTGTTGAAAAAAAAATTGCTGCAAGAAGTTATCCTTACGCAAGGAAGACTAAAACTCGAATTAAAAATCTTTCACCCAAAAGAAATGGTATACATAATCTAGATTTAAACAGAATAGGTAAGGAAAATAGTGAATCAGCAGCAATTAGTGTTGCTAGAATCAATGCAAATGCTGAAAAAAAACTGCTGCAAGGAAGTAGAAATCCTGCTATGAGATTGAATAATAAAATTGAAGAGATTTCTAGATAAACGAGATCAGCTAGAGCGAGAATTGGAGGGAAGTAGCAATGCTGCTATAGAGTTGATTAATAAAGTGGAAAAGTTGAAGAAAAAGAGTGATAAAGTTAAGGAGCTTAATGAAAAAGTTTTCTCAATCGAGGCAGAAAGAAACACCCTAAAAAGATCAGATTACAAAGATACAAAATGAGTTA
Organism: Wolbachia endosymbiont (group A) of Andrena fulva; assembly: GCF_964026815.1. NCBI lineage: Bacteria > Pseudomonadati > Pseudomonadota > Alphaproteobacteria > Rickettsiales > Anaplasmataceae > Wolbachia > Wolbachia endosymbiont (group A) of Andrena fulva. The sequence goes on along the minus strand of NZ_OZ034701.1, from coordinate 219,887 downwards.
GCACGAAAGGAAAGTGAAATTGGTAGGTTTAATGGTCAGGTCAGTAAAAGCAATCAGCAGATTGAGCAGCTTAAACAACAGTTTAAGGAAAAGGAAGAACCGAAGTCTGTCAGAAATCTAGAGCAGTTGCAGAACATATCAGGGCGGAATAAAATTGAAACTACAGTACCTGAAAATAGTGTAGAAAGTGAACTTAATTCTACTCGGTTGACAGAATTTGAAGGAAATAACACACATGTACAAGCTTCTGCTACACCTGCTGCAACGGTAACTTCAACGAATGTAAAAAATATAGGAAAAGTTCCTGTTATGCTGGAAACTCCATCTGATAAAAGCGGAAGTCAAAAACTTGTTTCTGTTCAACAAGAAATGTCTTCGGTAGCTAACGAAAGCTCTGGACAAGTGAATAGTTCTCAAACCAATGGCATGCAGCCTAATAATTCAAGCAATGGAAGTATTCTTGTAACACAAAGCGTACAAAAAAATAAGTGGCCTACCACAGCTACATGGAAATTAGCGATAGCTGGAGTGCTTGCAGGAATTGCTGCATCAGTTGCATATTTTACTTTCAGTGCTAGTTTGCTGGTAACAGGAGTAATATCAGGTGTTGGAGCTTGTTGTCTGGTTGCTGCTGCAATTGTATGTTATTGTAATAAACTTTCAAGTTCACTTGAAAAGATTAGCATCGATAAAGTTGCAGTCAATGGATATACTGCAGCAGCAAGTTGTGAATAAATACAGTGGTCTATTGTTGAATAATTTGCTATAATTGTTCAATTATTAACAGATGAAAGCTTGGTAGATCAACACATTCCAAGAAAAACACTTCTCACGTCTCTTGATTTTGAGCGCTGGAAATGGTTATTTTATTGTCCCAAACTTGGGACAATAAAATAGCCTAAAGATACAATATCTATAAAAGTTACTTGTATTATCGATTTCATTTACTAATATATAATAAAATCTAATATGATCTTAAATTTAAATATAAAATAAGTAATTAACTTTATGGTGAAGGTAATAGATTATCTCAGGACAGATTCACAAGCAGTTAAGTTAGATAGGGAAGAAAAATCTTTTCAATTTAAAAATAGAATAAGACGTCAATATAACCCTAATGATATTAATATTGCCAAGTTGTTTCTTGCGATACGTGAGCATAGAACGGATAATCCTCAGCTAAATAAGATTAGTGAAATTGAAGGGTTACTTACTCAAGTAGAAAATATTAATGATATTGATCTCAATGATGGTGGTAATACACCACTACATGTTGCTGTAAGCAAAAATCATCAAGACATTGTTGAACTTCTTTTGAATGTGTCTGGTATAGACCCAAATATTAAAAATAATCAAGGTAAAACTCCACTAGATATTGCTAAGCAACAAAATAAGGGAGAGATTATTAGGACTCTAGAAGAACATTTAAAAAAATTTTCTGATCAAGTAAAAGGACTTTCTGCACAGGAGGATGAAGTACATGAAAAGCTAAGAAAGTTTGTTGAAGGTTTTGTATTTATTTATGAACGCTCTTTATCAGAGTACTATGAGAGACTAGAAAATCAAAGAGGAAAGCAAGGTAAATGGGCTGAGTTTGCTAATAAAGTAATGGCTATAGGAAGGAGAGGAACAGAAGGAACAGAAGACATAAAAATAAAGGCCTTTTCTCTTATTGGAATTAACGTTCTTCAAGAAGCAATATTCAGCATTGGTAGTAGTTATAATAGAGCAGAGCTTAAAAAGCTGATAGATCAATTGTATATATTTAAAAAGGATCCAATCAAAGTCAGGGAAGAGTTAGTAAAATCTGGTATTGAGATTTTTCAAAGTTTTGAGAGCCAATTTATACAAGTAACAGCAGAAGGAAGTTGGCAGAGAGCAATGACAAAATTAGCAGAAGATGCTGTGAGTAGAGTGGTTGATTACTATAGAAAAAATACCGAAAAAGAGCTTTGTGCTTCCTCAATTACTGAGGGTATTATTTTTGGAGAATCAAAAAGATATAAACAAACCTACACTGGTGTTCCTCATATTAAGCTAGGACATACTTTAGAAAGTAAAAACTCGAATTCATGGAATACTGCAGAACTATTTGATAAAGCGGGATTAGTAACAATAAAGAGTGATGGTAGTGCTGATAAATACTATAGGAGAATAGATGGAAAGAGTGATACTAGCAAATATGGCTATCGTCTTCTTTTTAAATGGGAATTGGAAAGTAAAATAAAAAAATTCGCTAGAGAATACATTGAAGAAAATCCTTCTAGGGAGGAGTATAGGTATATTTTAAAGTTAGATGAGGGAAAATGGAAAGATGAATTATTGGATGAGCTTAATAAGCAAGATCCGAAGTTAGTCGAAGAGAGGTTGCTAAGCAAATTCAAAGGAGAAATGGAACAGGAAGCTGAAAAAAACTTCAACGAATTAGAGGATTATATAGGTAAGAATTTTAATGAGTTATCAAGTTATGTAGAAAGTAATCAAAATGAGATTAAGAGAGTCTTTGATGAATTAGTTAATCAACATCAGCAAACTAATCAAAAGATAGCAGATTCTATTAAAGAGGGAAGGAAAGAAAGTGAAGAAAGCTTTGAGAAAGTGAATAAAAAGCTTGATAAGATATATGATGCAGTTGTAGCAGGACAAAAAGTAAGAGAGCCTATTTGGTTTAATGTGAAAAAGCCAGTAATTTTGTTTGCTGGAAGAAGGGAAGAGTTAATTGACCTACATAATAAGATACAATGTAGTTCAGAAAAAGTAACAGTAATATCACAAATAACCTCAATTAGCGGTTTAGGAGGAATAGGAAAAACTGAGTTAGCTAGACAATATGTTCAAGAATATAGTAAAGATTGTTATGACAACGTTATATGGATCAATGCTGAAAGTGAGATAGCTCTTGTTGAATCATTTACTCGATTAGCGAAGAATAACTAAGAATTGATATAAAAGATGAGAATGGAAAAGAAAAGGATATAAAAGCTCTCATAGAAGAGGTTTATGAATTTTTCAGTAATATAGTAAAAGCTTGTTTATTTTTGATGATGCCGAGAAAAGTAATTATTTGAATAAGTTTTTACCAATTCATGATTCATTACCGGGTGGTAATGGACCTTATATTTTAACTACTTCTCGTAATCGAGAGTGGGAAAGGGGGATAGAAGTTATTAATCTAAACGAATTAAAGTCAGAAGAAGCGATAGAATTTGTAAAAAAGGGCTTTAGTATAGAAGATGAATCTCAAAATGAAAAGATAAAAGCTTTGGTAGAGAAATTACAACACTTTCCTTTAGCTATACAGCAAGCAATATCATATATTGAAGATCAAAGAGTTACTAGAAAATTTGATATAGATGATTACCTAAAGGAATATGAGAAAAAAGCGAAAGATTTGCTTAATTATGAAGGATTTAGAGGAATTGATAATAACTATGCAAAAACAACTTTCATAACTTGGAAGATTACAACCGATAAGATAGCAAGCAATGAAAAGTATGGAAATTTAGCTTTAAGGATTCTTGATGTTATCTCTTATCTTGCAACTGACAATATTAGTAGAGAATTCTTTTTAGATTTGACAGGAAATAATGAAGAGGAATTAAGGTCTGCTGTTCGTTTACTTATAAAATATTCTATGGTTAATGGTGAACAAGATCAAGGTGTGTTGAGTATTCATAAATTAGTTCAAGAAGTGACAAAAATAGCGTTAGAAGAAGAGGGTAAAAGCGAAGAAGTTATGAAAGAGACTTTCGAGCTACTCAGAGCAAGTTTTCCTTATGGTAGTGATAAATTAGAAGACTATTTAAAAAAACGAGAATTATTACCGCACTTAGAGGCATTTTTATCACGTATAGATAGTTGGTTAAAAAAGAACCCTCAAGATAAAGAAAAAATAGAAAAGGATTATCTTGAAAATTTGTTGACATGGATGAGTGATGGGTATTTTAATTTGGGTAATCCCAAAAGAGAAAAGGAGTTGCTAGAAAGGGTTTTGCCTATTTTAGAAAAGCATTACGGAGAAGATCATTTTGAAGTATTTAAAAGACTAGTAAATCTAAGCAACAGTTATCTAGTTTTAGGTGATTACCAAAGAGCAAAAGATTTGCTAGAAAGAGCTTTAAAAATTGAAAAGCAAGATTATGAAGAAGAGCGTTTTCAATTAGTTAGAACACTGGTAAATCTGAGTATCAGCTATCGAGCTTTAGATGATTATCAGACAGCGAAAGAGTTACTAGAAAGGGCCTTTCCCATTTTAGAGAATCATTATCGGGAGGATCGTTCTTCATTAGCTCAAGTACTAATAAACCTGAGTATTGCTTATGGATCTTTAGGTGATTATGAAAGAGCGAAAAAGTCAATAGAAAGAGTATTCTCTATTTTAGGTGACAATTATGAAGAAGAGCACTTTGAGTCAGCTAAAATGTTAGTAAATCTTAGTATTGCTTGTAGAGGTTTTGGTGATTATCAGACAGCAAAAGAGTTACTAGAAAGGGCACTACCTATTTTAGAAAATTATTATGGAGAAGATCATTTTCAGGTAGCTATAGCTAAAACAAATCAAGGTATCACTTATATAGCTTTAGATGATTATGGAAGAGCAGAAGAGTTGCTATAGCTAACCCAAGAAAGGTTTACCTGCATTGCGAAATGTGTTAGAATGGAATAATAAGTAATTAGAAGGAAAATGATGCCAAGCCCATATAGTGAGGATCTGAGAGACCGTGTTCTCAAAGCAGTCAGTGAAAAAACAATGACAATAAAAAAAATTAGTCAAGTATTTAAAGTAAGCATAAAAACGATATATTTGTGGAGGAAAAGGAAAGAAGAAACAGGAAGCATAAAACCATATTCAGGTTATCAAAAGGATATGGTCATAAGATTAAAGACATAGATAGATTTACCAAATTTCTAAATGAGAATCTGGATATTACAATTGAAAAGATAATAGAAGCATTTGGTAATATGTGCAAAAACACAGTATACAATTACCTTAACAAAGTAAACTATACATATAAAAAAACTTTTCTCTATCAGGAAAGGGATGAAGAAAAAAGAGGAGAATTCATAAAAAAAGTAGCAGAAATAAATGAGGAAAGTTTGGTATTTATAGATGAGTCAGGCATAGAAGATAACGAATTTTATGCATATGGATGGTCTCTAAAAGGCAAAAGGTTATTTGCTGATAAACCAGGATTTAAAAGAAAAAGAGTAAGCATAATTGGAGCGCTAAATGAAGGAAAAGTTAAAGCACCGTGGGTAACTGATGGGTATTGCAATAGCGAAATATTTGAAGCGTACATTGAAAATAGGCTTGTTCCAATATTAAAACCTGGACAAACTGTCATTCTCGACAATGCGAGCCTTCATAAATCTGAAAGAACAAGAAAATTAATAGAAAGTGTTGGATGTAAAGTTTTATTTTTGCCCCCATACTCGCCGGATTTAAATCCAATTGAGAAATTCTGGTTTGCCATCAAACATTCGATAAGGAAAGCTCTACAAACCTTTTGGCCAGATATTAGTTCTGCCATTGATTCCGTTTTTCAGTATTCAGGTAAACCTTTTTTGGGTTAGCTATAGTAAATTATCGTTGCCAAGCCAATCTTTTTCTCCAAACCTTACCACTGTACAACAGGAAATTTCTTGAGAGCCAAGTATGATATTTTCATTCTAATAATTATAGCATTTCTCATAATAGTCCGAACAGGTCATAGGAAGGCAGAATCAACAGCACGACGAAAGGATTCGAATAGAGGAATGTTTTTCCTGGCTCTGTTTTTTATAGCAAACCAATGATGCTCAATTTTGTTGAAATCTGGAGAATAAGGCGGCAGATACAAAATTTCTGCACCAACCCCTTTAGCAAGCTCGATAATCTTATCAGACTTATGAAAAGTAGCATTGTCAAGAATGACAGTCTGTCCAGGTTCCAAGATCGGTGTCAAAAATTGCTCAAACCATCCATTAAAAACATCCATATTACAGTGGCCTTCAAAGGTTAACGGAACAACTATCTTTCTTCCACTTAAGGCTGCAACCATACTGATTCGTTGAGTTTTCTTTCCAGATTTTAAGGCATAAAACCGCTGTCCTTTCTGGCAATATCCGTAGGGGTAGTCTTCGGTGTTATCAATGCCAGACTCATCTATATACACTAAGTTTTTAGGTTCTTTTGTCGCTATAATTTTCAAAAATTCAGCACGTTTTTCTTCGTTTCTTTCCTTGTATCCATATGTCTTTTTTTGCGCGTAAATCCAATTTTTTTAAGGGCTCGATAGATCGTTTGGATACTAACGTTGTTCCAAAGTTTAGCCATTTCCGATAGAGTCTTTCCTCCGTGTTCTCTGGCAAATTTGGCAAAGGTATCCCAGTCGGTAATTTTGTGATTGTAACCCCCATTTCCAAGTTTTTTTGATTGAAAGTCTCCTGTTTCTTTTCTTCTTTGCTGCCACTCCCATAAAGTAGTTCGTCCAATCTTAAATCTTGCTGCCACTGTTTCTCTGCTTTCTCCTTCGTCTAGCGCTTCCATTGCTTTTTTTCTTAAATCATAACTATATGCTGCTGGCATTCAACCTCCTTATCATCATCTACCCTTATCCTATCACATCCGGACTTTTATGGAAAGAGCTATAACTGCAACAATTATAGGTTTCTCAATACCATTATTTGTTATGCTTCTTGCAATTCCTTTTCTGGAAGAAAATATAATTTGGCAAAGATGGGTAGTAGCTGTCATTGGTTTTATTGGTATTGCTATTACTACTAAAGCTTATAGCGAGGACTTTAATCCTAAAATTCTTATTTTTATTGTATCCGCATTAATCTTCGCTATACTAGATGTACTTAATAAGAAGCTTGTAATGAAGGAGACAATAATAAGTATATTATTTTACTCAGCTCTAACAACAACAATTTTTTCCACTCCATCTTTGTTATTTTATTGGCATATGCCTTCCTTGTTAGAATTAATATTACTGCTGATTTTGGGAATAAGTTCAAACCTAATTCTGTTCTTCATGTTAAAAGCTTTTGCTCTTACTGATGCTACTGCACTTGCACCGTATAGATACATAGAGCTAATAATTTCTGCAATAGTAGCATACGTTATATTTAATGAATTACCTGATAAAAGTGCTTTATATGGTACTTTGATATTAATACCATCAACCTTATTTATAGCTTATTCGGAAGGTAAGGCAATTAAGAAAAATAGTGTAACAACAAAAGTTTATGACTCAAGATGCTAAGCTACCTTTTTAAGGATTAGGAGTAGTATCTGGTACAATGTAAGCGTTTGACATAAATACTAAGAACTTTTGAAATCAGGAAAAATTCCTCTATATGAACCTGGATTAGCAGAGATTGACCTTTTAGCTAACAGTATGGCCATAATCTTGAATTTCTGCTGGATTTTCCAGTTCAGCTTCTTTAGATTTTGCTGCTAATTTGCGTTAACTTCTTTAATGTTTTTAAAATTGATGCTGATGGTTAGTACTGGCTAAATTGAACGCTGGTGTGGCAACTGTCAGTAAAAATGCTAATCTCTTGCTCCCTATATTGGATTTAATTTTTTTATTTTTCTTTTCAGTTTTTTGAAGCCATTTTTGAAGTAGTATTTTTGGCTTAGCTTCTTGAAACACTTTTTTGGAGAGGCGATATCCCTTGTTACAGAATTTTTTTGGCATTTCTACGTATCAAGATAAAATATCACAGAATTTATCGACTACTTTTTGGTTACCTTCTATCATTGCCTTTGCCTCTTGCTGAAGAGATTTGATATTTTTTGATGTAATATTATCCATCTCAGCTGATGCTATTTTCAATTGTGATTGTATACGTATATATTTATCAGCTATAACTTGATCAAGTTGGTAATTTACTGCATCTAAACTTGAGGCAAACATCACATTCAGTAATGGCTTGATCCAGCCTATTTTTCCAAATCTTCTTGAATTAACATATTCTATGCTTCTATCTGTTCTTCCAGTACCTATCGATAACAGTAGAATATCATCATTAGGAAATAACCTCTTACCACTTGCATATGCACAAGCCGCTGGATTATTGGCAAAAACCCCTCCATCCACTAATACCATTTCCTTTTGGTTGATTTTAAGATATTTAGGTACAAAGTAAGTAGGTGATGCAGTTGTAGCTCGTAATGCATCTTTCAATTTGATAAAATTTCTATCTTCTTTCCAGCTCTTGAAAAAGAAAGGACGGTTGTTATGAATATCATAACTTGTTATCAGTACCTTACTTAAAGTGTTTTGTAGAGTATCATCACCAAAATATTTTTCTAATATCGATTCGATGTTTTTGTGTGGGTATTGTGCACAATTAAGCCAAGAAAATATTGATCTTCTCAAAAATGAAGACTTAAAAATATATGCTCCGTACTCTTGGTAAAGCTCAACTAAATCATTGGCTGAATATTGGGGATTGCCCTGTTCATCTTTTTTACATAATCCTGCTACAACAATTCCACCGGTTGAAGTACCTGCCATTAAGTCAAAGATCTGGGAAATTGTCTTCCTTGCTCTCTTTTCTATTTCTGCTAAAATTATTGCTGGTATGATGCCCCTTATGCCTCCGCCATCTACTGAAAGGATATATTTAGTCATGTTTAGATATTTATTGATTTTATTAACTTGTTCTCTTTTATCAGGTTGTGTTTCTTGTCCAACTACTACTGTATGTTTCACTCCTGGGGAAAATTGCACCAATCTAATAATTGATTCTGTGGATCATGCTAAAAAATCCGTGTTGGTTCAGGCATACCAATTTACCTCAAAGCCTATTGCTGAGTCCTTGATTCAAGCCAAAAAACGAGGTGTAGAAGTTAAGATAATTCTTGATAAGTCGCAAATTCATTCAAAATATAGTGTCATCAACGAGTTATTTGAGCAAGGTATTAAGATTTATATTGATTTCAAACCAGCAATCGCTCACAATAAAGTCATGATTATTGATAACCAAAAAATTATAACTGGATCTTTCAATTTCTCTGACGCCGCACAGAAAAAAAACGCTGAGAATCTACTAATTATAACAGGAGATCCTCCATTAGTCGAGCAATACATCAAAAACTGGAAGGATCGTCAATTTCAATCTGATGCTTATACGCCATTAATAGAAAATTGATTACTCACATTTTAAGTTGCTAGCTTTAAAATCATCCAACTCTTCAGAAAGATTTTTCACCCTTTCCTCAAGTACAAGAACCTTTTCCATTAAACCATATTCTATTAGCTTATCGTGAAGTTGTACCCTTGAGTCTAACTTGGATAACCACCATATGAATGCTACGGTTTGGATTAATAACGTGATAATTACTGTAATTGGGATTTTTTGATTTTGCATGTTTCTCCTAACTGTGTAATAAAAAACTTTCAACTACTTCTTGTTTCCAGTTACTAAATATTACTGCTCAGATTTGTGTTCCTTTTCAGCATTATAGAGCAAGTGTATAATTTCATCGTATGGTTTATCTTTATTGTGCCGTGATCTTAGTACAGCTACATCTCTTGGATTTTTTCCATCTTTATTTCTGATTGTAGGATTTGCACCTTTCTCCAATAAAAGCCTTATTATTTCTAAATCTCCTCGATATGCAGCATTGTGAAGTGCTGTACTTCCATACCCGTTGATAATATTTACATTAATTCCTTCGTCTATCAAAAACTTGACAACTTCTAAGCATCCTTCTCCTGCAGCATAATGTAATGTAGTAAGTTTAGAAATTTGCATATCTATATCTAATAAATTTTTTACTGAAAACTTCACAATTTCTAAGTTACAATTTTCAGATGCAATCCGCAGTATTGTTTTATAATTGTCTGTAGCTTTTGTTCTCATATAACAACAGGTAATAACAACACATATTATCATTGTTATACACCACCAAAAATGTAGCTTATTTCTTGAGTCTCTATTCATATTCAATACTTTTTTCAACATTAAACATTTGTTTTACTGATTTTCCTTTAACGTTGATGCTGATAACACCATACGCGTCAAGTTAAGGAAATAAAGGTATGAAAGAGATAGAATAATAAGGTATAAGTTCTCCCAGATATACTTTTAGTGAGAGAACCAATGAATAAAATAACTTGCTTATCAAAAAAGCTCAAAGAATTTTTTAATGAAAAAGCAGAGAAAATCTCAATTACAACAAGGTTTATAAAAAGAAAGAGAAAGCTAAAAGGTTCATCATTCGTAAAAGCCATGGTCTTGGGTAATATAGGAGTTGATAATTGTAGCGTAGAAACAATGTGTCAATTACTAAACGAGGACTCGATAGATATAACAAAACAAGGTTTGGATTTTAGATTTACTGAAGAAGCAGTGGAATTTATGAAAAGGATGTATAATGAATCTGTGGTTCTCTTTAAAAATATCTTGCAAGTTGATTGCAAAATCTTACAGCAATTTAATAGTGTTAAATTATTGGACAGTAGCTATATTACTCTACCTAACAGTATGGAAGAGATGTATAAAGGTTATGGTACTAGCTACAGTGGCTATGAAAGCAATACTAAGTCTGGAATAAAGTTACAATTAGTTTTCGATTACATGAATCAGATAATAGACCAACTTAATTTAACGGAGGGAATAAGATCAGACCAGGGATATAGGAAACATTTAAGTAATATATCAAGCAATGATTTGCTAATATCTGATCTCGGTTATTTTGTGCCAAGTTCTTTTAAACAAATCAATGAAATAGGAGCTTATTTCATAAGTCGTTATAAATCCGATACCAACGTATATGATGTAGAAACAAATCAAAAAATGGAGTTATTAGAATGTTTAGAGGATAAGTTATTTTTAGAAAACGAGGTATTGTTAGGAAAAGAAGCAAAAATTAGAGTAAGAATTATATGTCAGAAACTAACTGAAGAACAGTCTATAGCCAGAAGAAGGAAAGCTAATAGATTAGCAAGATCGCAGGGATATACATCCTCTAAAAGAAATCAAAAATTGTTGAACTGGTCAATATTTATAACTAATGTTCCAGAAAATAAAATTAGTGCTGAGCAAGTATTAACGATTTACAGAGTAAGGTGGCAAATTGAGTTATTATTTAAATTGTATAAAAGCCATATCAGACTTGATAAGCTAAAAGGAAAGCCATGCAGAGTATTATGTGAACTATATGCTAAATTGTGCGCAATTCTTATATTTCACGGCATAGTTGGTTGCACAGAAGTGAAAAAGAATACAGAACTTAGCTTAACAAAGGCATTTATTGAGCTAAAAAGACGGGTTAGAGAGTTATTTTTAGTATTAACCAAGATTAATAGTTTAAAAGTATTTCTTAAAAAACTCACTATAACTTGGTCGCGATTTTCATTAAAAGACAAACGTAGAAGGGCTAGAGTATCCACTTTAACCTCTCTAAATTTGCTCACAATCTCTTAACTTGACGCGTATGTGTACGAACATTGCAATTTGCAGGCAATTTGCGTGGCAGATTCAAGTAGCTGACACTGGTTTCCATCCAAAACAGCAGTAGCCCTTTCGGTGTTATTTCAGTGCTTGACACTGAAATCCAGGTTTTGATTGGATACTGAGTTGGTAAGCATAAAAGTGTAGCTAACGCGAGCTCTACGTCATACCGCGATTTATTCGCGGTATCTCAAAGCATAGATCCCGCTAACAAGCAGCGGGATGACGGTTGTCGTTTAGCTACAAACATTAAGAAATTTACCAAATAAAAAAAAAGGCAAAAGAAGCCCCGTGGTTATTATCCGCTTTAAAATATTGGCGTTTTTTATGTTTTAAACGCTTGACAAGCGAGATTCAGCCGCTTTTAATTGCAACTAACTTACGCTGCAAATGTTTAAGAAATTTACTAAGCAGAAAAAAAGACAAAGAATCCCCGAGTTAGCTAGTCTTTTACTATCTCTGTCGAGTATTGGCATTTTTTGATGTCTTGTAACGCTTTATAAGCGCGTTCAGCTTATTTAGATAAAAATCTAGATGTAGATGAAGTTTTGTAAAGACATACAGTATCTATATACTGCAAAAAATTGAACATAAGACGCCGATACATTAAGTAATCCTTACCTTTTAATCTGCAGATTGGCGAAAGCAAATACAATAGCTTCACTATCATGATAAGAGGGCTGGCGGAGTTTGTCAAGTAAGTTTTTTGTTTCTGCGGGCTACTTTCCGACACCAGTGGTGTTAAGTATTCGTACAGTTATTGGTGTTATCAAGATACTCCCTAATCTTCTTCAAATCCTCCCAGGCTAAACGTTTTTGTGCCGGTTGGCGAAGTAGGTAAGCTGGATGAAATATAGCGGCTGTGGTGATTGAATTGGACAAATATTGGTTAGTGTACGTATGAAATCTACCACGCAAATTCGATATAGTTTTTGTGCTGTCAAGAAGGCTATAACACGCAATTCCCCCGACCAAAATTAGAATTTGCGGTGAAACTAGTGCAATATGCTTCTCAACAAATGGTCTGCACATATCAAGCTCTAGGTCGGTTGGCTTTCTATTGCCAGGTGGGCGCCAAAATACGGTATTGCTTATATAAACTTTGGTGCGATCAAGATTGATTGCATTTAACATTTTATCGAGCAACATTCCACTTGCACCACAAAATGGTATGCCTTTAAGGTCTTCATTTGCTCCTGGAGCTTCACCAACGAGCATAACTTTTGCGTTTGGATTACCATCGGAAAAGACAGTATTAGTTGCAGTTTTTTTTATTTCACAACCTTCAAATGACTTCACTACACTTCTTAGTTCATCCACACTATTACATTTGCTTGCAAGTTTCCTTGCTTCGATTATCCAGTCACTTGGAAACATGTCTTTTCCATCTTTAGTGTCATCCCAGCGCATATCTGCATCTTTCTTCTTGGTCCCAGTTTGGATAACAGAGGGTTGTACACTCTCTTTGCTCTCCAGCTTTTTTTCCTCTTCACCCTCCATTAGTGTGCAATCAACGCCCACTTCATGGTAAAATTTTAATAATTCTAGGTCTTTATTGCTCATAATGCTTTTTAACCTTTTGTGCTTTTTTCATGGCCATATCATACTTTAATTTAGATAAATGTCTAATATATAATATGCCGTTTAAGTGATCTAATTCATGCTGAATACACCTTGCAAGCCAACCACTAGCTTTTAGCGTCTGTTCTTCGTTATTTAAGTCTCTGTATTTCACAGTTAAATACTTTGGACGCTTAATTTCATAGCTTTGCTCTGGAATTGAAAGGCACCCTTCCTTGAGAGTCACTTGTTCATCAGATAATTCCGTAATTTCTGGATTAATCATGCAAAATTTGCCAATTGATTCATATCCTGCTGGCTCATTTTCAATTGTTTCTAGCTGAACATCCACAACAAAAATTCTCTTTAACACTCCAACTTGCACTGCAGCAAGGCCAAGACCTTCTGCATCATACATAGTTTCGAACATGTCGTTTACTAATTCTTTAATTTTATCGTTTATATCTGTTACTTCACTGGCACGTGTGATTAGTCTTTCATCAGGGGCAATTACAATTGGTAATATGGACATAAAAATTATAATTCTATGTTTTGCTTTTCCTTTTGTCCAGAATTTAGTGTATATTAAAATGTTGCTATATCTATAATAGAAATATAAATTATTAAAGAAAGCTACAATTTAAATGAAATTGCGTAATAAGGTTAACTAATGTACTCTGCAGTAATAGCAAAACCAAAGAGAAACGTTTTTGCTGTTTTAGACATAGGTACAACAAAGATTATTTGTCTAATCGTTAAGATAAATAGCAACTTCAGCTATAAAGTAACAGGAACGGGCTATAAGATTGCAGAAGGTGTAAACGGTGGGTCGATAACTAATGTAAAACACGCAAATTACTCCATCTCATCAACTATAGGTTTAGCTGAGCAAGTGTCAGAGGAAACTATAGATCAGATATATGTGAATATTGCTGGATGTGGCATCTCATCTTTTAATGTACATAATGAAATTATTGCAGCTAATCATGAAATTTCTGACCGGGATATAAAACGTGTAGTTTTTCAGACGTTTGAGAAATATATTGAAGAAAATGTTATCATTCACAATATACCACTGAAATATCACTTAGATGACATGACTGACATAAAAGAAGTTGGTGGATTGTATGGAAAAAGACTATCTGCTGATGTTAATGTTGTCACTGCTTCGCGTCCAGCGCTTACCAATATTGAAAACTGTATTACCAATAATGGTGGATTAAATATGGCAGGTTGTATTGCTTCTGCATATTCTGCAGGTCTTGCCTGTCTAAGTGAAGATGAAAAAGAGCTCGGGACTGCTATTGTTGATATAGGCGGTGGGTGCACTGCAATTGGAATTTTCAAAAGAGGGAAACTTGTGTATGCAAGCAGCGTTCCAATTGGTGGTGTTCATATCACTCGAGATATTGCTTACGGGCTATGCACAAGCATAGAACGCGCAGAGTATATAAAAATACTGTATGGCAGCACTATCGTAACTTCAATAGATGAGAATGAGTACATTACAATGCAAAACAACGAAAATGATGAACCTACTCAAGTATTCAAATCTGAGCTTATTAACATCATAAGACCAAGAGTTGAAGAAATACTTGAAATGGTAAGAGAGCAATTTCAAGAGCAGAAAGATCCAATTAATAAAGTAGTGATCACAGGTGGAACTAGTCAACTCACAAGCATGAAGGAAATTGCAGGCTATATATTCAATAAGCAAGTTCGAATTGGGTGCCCTGAGTCTTGTAGCGGTCTTGATGGCGAATATGATAAAAATCCTGTATTTTCTGCTGCTATAGGCTCTATAAAGCTAATAGTTGACACTTTTTATAAAAATAATTCTGGTATTTTAGGTCAGGATGGTAAAATGAGTAAATTGTATAATTGGGTTAAATCAAAAGTTACAGTCTAGATTTCTGTTTTACCACCTTTCATACAAATGACTTGACACTAGGATCCATAGGGCTTATTTTTATAATATGTAAAATTATTATGTTTATGTACTTGCGAGTAAGCGTACCAATTACAATAAGACATGGAAAATATGAACATAACTATACACTCACAAGAAGATTTTGAATTTATGCGCAAGGCTGGCAGGCTTGCTGCTGAAACTCTTGATTTCATTGCACCGTACGTAAAGGTAGGGGTGACAACTAATGAGTTAAATGATCTATGTCATGATTTTATAATTAATGCAGGTGCAATTCCAGCACCACTAAACTATAGGGGGTATCCAAAATCGATTTGCACTTCAAAAAATGCAGTTGTGTGCCATGGTGTTCCCGATAATAAACCACTTAAAGATGGAGATATTTTAAATATTGATGTCACGGTGATTTTAAATGGCTGGCATGGTGATACAAGTCGCATGTTTTGGGTTGGCAAGCCATCAATAAAAGCAAAACGCTTGTGTGACGCTACTTATCATGCATTGATGGAAGCAATCAAACAAGTTAAGCCCGGCAATAAGTTAAATGAAATAGGGCTTGCTATAGAGAAATATATTAGAGATTTTGGATATTCTATCGTACGCAGCTACTGCGGACATGGTATAGGAAAAGTCTTTCATGCTCCACCAAATGTAGTGCATTTCTATGATCAAGATGAAAATCTCGTCTTGAAGGAAGGTATGTTCTTTACAATAGAGCCAATGATTAATGCTGGAAAACATGAGACTCTGCTCAGTAAACTCGATGATTGGACAGTGACAACACGCGATCTTTCACTTTCTGCTCAATTTGAACATACGCTCGGAGTAACAAAAGATGGTGCTGAAATATTCACATTATCACCTAAAAATTGGCACTTCCCGCCTTATAATTAGATTTTTTTAAATTCTGCTATACTGCAACTATACTTGGTTTACTTTGGGTGATTTTGAAGAAAGCTCACCCTTAATTTGCGATATAGCAACTAGCCCAATTAATGCACAGAAAATCATGTAAAAACTAGCTGAAGTCTCTTGTCCTGTAACCTTGATAATTGTTGTGCATATAAATGGTGCAAGGCCGCCAAAAAATCCAGCAGCTATATTTCTTGATAAACCAAATCCACTGTACCGAACCTTTGTTGGAAATAATTCGCACATAAGTGCACTGACAGGACCAAGCGATGCAGCTATTGGAATTATAAAAAGAATGTGTGCCAGCAAGTAATTGCCACTACATAACATTGAAAAAACTGGATAACTCACTATTACAAAAGCTATAAATGCAAACTTCATAACTTTTTCTCTTCCTACCTTATCAGAAAGTATTGCAAACAATATTGTCAATCCTCCAAGTGCAATTTGACTCAGTATTTCCACTATATGATTAAAATGAGTATTTACTGTTAATATTTTATTCGTAAGCACATTGAAAAAGACCAAATATATATAGAGAGACGCATTTTCAACCAAGTCAATACCTATTGATATTAGAACAGGCTTTTTGTAATTGTTTAATAACTCTTTTAATGGCAATTTAGACGGATTTTTTTGTCTTTTATACTCTGGGCTTTCATCAAGTATATATCTCATATATATGCTGATTAATCCCATTGCTAAACTGAAAATGAAAGGTAATCTCCACCCCCAAGATTCAAAATCAGATACTTTTTTGCATATGAGTACCGCTATCAAGCTTAATACTGAACCAAAAATTGCGCTTAATACTTCAATGCTGCCAAAAAATCCTTTTTTGTTTTTAGGAGCATGTTCTATTAAAAATGGTGCATTTCCTGCTTCTCCTCCAAGAGATATACCCTGCAATAATCTTAAACACACTACCAGCATTGACCTAGTATTCCAATGCTTTGATAGCCTGGAACAAAAGCAATTAATACGGTTGATAAAGTCATTAATATAATCGAGAGCAATAAGGCAACTCTTCTGCCATGTTTATCACCAATGTGACCAAATATAGCAGCACCGACTGGTCTCATTAAGAAACCCACTGCAAACACTCCAAAAGCCTTCAATACGCTGGTTAGTTGATCATCCGATGGAAAAAACACACCACCTATTATGTTTATTAAGTGGCCAAAAAGCATGTGGTCATACCACAATAAAGTGTTACAAATCAAACTTGAAAATATTACTTTTGTTATTTGCTGCATAATTTCCCTATAGCCTGTTTGATCTTATATATAAAAAAAAATGTGAACGTTATGTGAATATTATATTAACAATATTAAACCTTGATTTTAATATTATTGCTCATATATTCCGATAAGATACCATATTTTGGCAAGAAAATCTATGTACATAAATAAAATTGATGTGAAGAGTAGAGTAGAGTAGGATATCTACACCAACTGTACTTAAATTTTTTGATATGACACACACTCCAGTTTTGTTAAAAGAGATGCTATCACTACTATCACCGCAGGATGGTGGCATATACGTGGACGCCACATTTGGAGCTGGAGGGTATAGCAAAGCAATATTGGAGTCAGCTGATTGCAAAGTATATGCAATTGATAGAGATGAAACGGTAACTAAGTTTTATGATGATTTAAGCGTTAGATATCCAGATAGAATAAAACTATTCATTGAGAAGTTTAGTAATATTAAAAATTTATTAGATAGCAACAATATTGAAGGTATCGATGGAATAGTTTTTGACATCGGAGTTTCATCTATGCAGCTTGATAACGGAGATAGAGGGTTCTCATTTTTACATGATGGTCCACTCGATATGAGCATGGATAACTCTTCTTATATAAACGCTTCAACGTTTGTTAACGCTTTACGCGAAGAAGAAATCGCAAATACTATATATAACTACGGAGGCGAACGTCATTCTCGCAAAATTGCAAGAGCAATAATAAATGCACGGAAGAAGAAAACTATCAAAACTACATTTGAGCTTGCGGATATTGTACGTTCCGTGGTATTTCGTGGAAAAAGCAAAATTGATCCTGCAACCAGAACATTTCAGGCAATCAGAATATGGGTAAACGATGAGCTGGGAGAACTTGAAAAGGGTATTAAAGCTGCATCTGAGATTTTAAGTGAGAATGGCAAATTAATTGTCGTCACCTTTCATTCCTTAGAAGATCGTATAGTCAAAACTTTTTTTAAAGATTTATGTGCTACTGATTGCAAGACATTCTCTCTTCTAAATAAAAAAGTGATCGAAGCAAGTATAGAAGAAGTAAGTGCAAATCCGCGTTCACGCTCAGCAAAACTAAGAGCTATACAGAGGTTGTCGTGAGAACTTTCTGCATCATCTCAATAGTTATGTTTTTTCTTAGCATTGTAGGACTATTTAAGGTAAAATTACATGTTCAGTCGTTAAATAGAGAGCTAATAAAAATAAAAAGTGAAATTAATTTAGTACAAAGTGATATAAAAGTTTTACAAGCAGAATGGAGCTATTTGAATAATCCAAAAAGACTTGCAAGCCTTGTAAAGAAATACCTGAAAAATAACTCTTTAATACTGGCTAGCCAGGTTAAAAATCTTGACTCTCTAAATGGCCGCAGTGTGCTAGCACAACTTAAAATCCATGATCAACAGTGAGATTAAGTCTTATTTTTTACAGATGAGCACATCACAATAAAACTTACTTTGTATCCGTTCAGGATAGCGGCAAGGTAGTATAACCATAGAGTAAAAGTGAGTTTACAACAAATGGTGTCATCCCAGTGCTTGACACTGGGATCCAGCCTTTCCATAATCATCAAAAACATTGTATTTTAACGTAAAACAGCTATTTTTATGCTTACCAACTTAATAAAATTCCTGGATCCCAGTGTCTGGGCACTGGGATGACAAAGGAGAGCAGTGTCAGCTACTTGCATAACACCATTTGTTGTGCAACTTACTTTAGTATGAAATTGCTTGCGTAAGATTTTGGCAGCCTCTTAACATTTTTTGGCATTTCAATTATGTATTTAACGTTGCGTTTTTTTGCGTAGAATACTGCTTTTTCAAGAGAATCAAACTTTAATACAATCTGTTTTTTTGGATCTTTTGAGCCAACCCACCCCATTAAAGGTTCAATGTAGTAAGAGCCAGATTCAATTTTCAGGTGCCAGAAATTTGTATTACCTAAACCAGATTGTGTTGCAGTTTTTGTTGGTTTATAAATCCTAAAAACTACTTTATCATCAATGCCCATAGTTCTTGTTAAATAAGCTTAAATATATATCTAAATAAATCCTTTCACAAACAATTAGTATGAAAGAATGAAGTTTGAAATAAATATTTTTATGTTATATTATTATTAAATTATATTAAAAGGATTAGCTGAATAGGAGTAACCGATGACGCAACAGGAAATAGTAACAATTAATGCAGAGTTACGTGATATAACAAAAACAAAAGCGATGCATTCTCTAAGGAAGAAAGGAAACATCCCTGGAATCATATATGGAAAGGGCCATGATAATGTAAATTTGACATTGTCTGCAAAGGAATTCACAAAGCAATATAAGTCAGGCTCTCTTTCTGCACATTTGATAGAGCTGAATATTTCGGGCAAAAAGGAATATGCTCTTGTTCGCGATATCCAATTGCATGTAGTAAAGGATACTGTGCAACATGTTGATTTTCAGTTTGTTGATAAAGGCAGTGAAATTAAAATAGACATACCTCTATCATTTGTGAATGAAAGTAAAGCTCCAGGAATCAAATTAGGTGGAGTGCTTAATGTTTTGTGTCGTTCTATTGCTGTTAAATGCTCTCCTGATAAAATACCTCAGGTTATTGAAGTTGATTTATCCGGTAAAATGATTGGCCAGTCTATACATATTAATGATGTAAAATTACCAGAAGGTGTTAAGTTTGTAGCTCATGAAGAAGAAAATTTTACCATTGTTACAATTTCTGCTGCCGATAGTGACGTTGAAGAACCTCAAGCAGAAACAGAGGAATAGTGCACCTGATAGTTGGGCTTGGTAACCCTGGTGGTCAATATGAGTTAACTTATCATAATATCGGCTTCATCGTAGTTGATACAATTTGCAAATATTGGAATTTCCAGTCGTTCTCTAAAAAAGCCGATTATCTAATAACCTCTGGCATAATTAATGATAATAAAATCATGTTAATAAAGCCTTATTCATTTATGAATAATTCAGGCATCCCTGTTGCAAAAATACGAAATTTTTACAAATTATCGCTAGATAATATTGTTGTCATACACGATGACGCTGATTTGGAACTTGGAAGAATAAAAATAAAGAAAGGTGGTAGCTCTGCTGGACATAATGGACTTAAATCCATAGATAGTTTTATTGGCAACGATTATTGGCGCTTGAGATTTGGAGTGGGTAGACCTGAAGATCAAAGAAGCTTAGCAGATTATGTGTTATCAAAATTTTCAAATTTTGATAATGTTACTCCCTTAGTGGAAAAAATAGCAAAAAATATACACTTAATGCTGCAAGGAGATAATACAGCTTTTATCAATTTGATTGTATAATATTACGAAACACATGGAGTGTATGGTCCCAGAGTGTGATGGTGTGGATTTAGTATGAACAATTCAGGAGATTTTGTCCACTGTAAAGATATAAACTCAAAAGGTGTAAGACCCTTAAGAGTTTTGAGTCTTTTAGCATAATTGTAGGCCATAACAAAGTCATAAAGATGCTCTTTGAGTTGCTGGTGAGACTGATAGTAATACTTCTTAACAGTGGCATTCTTTAAAGTTTTGTTCATACGCTCAACTTGCCCATTTGTCCAAGGATGGCTAACTTTTGTTAGACGGTGTTCAATGTCATTTTCTTCACAAGCTCTATCAAATATATGTTGAAAAGCGTATTTATGGCGTTTTTGGTTGGTAAATTGTACACTGTTATCTGTCAAAATAGTGTGGATTTTATATGGTAAAATTTTAATCAAATTACGTAGAAACTCAGCAGCTATAGGTTTTGTAGCACTTTTATGCAACTCAACATACGTAAATTTGGATGTTCTATCTATTGCAATAAACAAATATAACTTTCCTTCTTCTGTTCTGACTTCTGCAATATCAATATGGAAATAGCCTATAGGATATTGTTTGAATTTCTTTTTTGGTTTAACTTCGCCATCAACATCTGGTAGTCTGCTAATGCTGTGCCTCTGTAAGCAACGATGTAGACTAGAGCGAGTCAAGTGTGGGATTGAGGTTTGCAAAGCGTAGAGACAATCATCTAATGGCAATAGAGTATGCTTACGAAATGCAACAATTACAGCCTCCTCTTCTAAAGTTAAAACAGTTGATCTTGCATGCTTCGGACCCATATCAGCGTCTTTGGCAAAAGACCGTTTTCTCCATTTAATGATAGTTTTTGGATTAAGGTTATAGTACCTGGAGAGTTTTGCTATGCTCTCTTTACTATTTTGTATTGCTCTACGAATTGTCTCTGTTGTTTTGGCGCACCCATGTAATATTTGTCCCATAATTCCTCCTTTGATGGTATTGTTTTCTCATATTTTATCATACCATCACACTCTGGGACCATACATCCCCCCCTCCCCCCCTAATTCCTATATCAAACCTTTCTTTACTAGATTATATAGTCAATATAAAAAGCCATATAAAATTGCTTCCACTGCTGCCATGAGGAAATTGCTTATTCTTGCTAACTCTTTAGTCAGAGATGACAGGGTTTTTACTGAGGAATATAACTCTCTGTCTGTTTCTATCTAAGAGCCAGTATAGCTGTGGATAAGCACGTTTATACAGATAAAAGTACTTATCCACAGCTACATCAATTTTTCTATTGACTTTTAACACAACTGCTAAACAGATACATTCGTCATCCCGCTACGTGTTAGCGGCCAAGATACCGCGGCGGTATGACGTGGGAAACCTGACTTGCATTAACTATAAAATAGTGATTTATATAAATCCCATAGCATGCCGAATGAAGCGTTTTTTGAGGAAATTTGAATTTTCAACTGCAATCAAGCCAAGATTTCTTAGTGCTTTAGCGCAGAATATTCTGTTGGAAAACATCCTATTTAATCCATCAGTTGCAAGCGCCATTGTAAAATTATCAAAGTATCTGTTACGTGAAATTTTCTTTAATAAATAACTACTGCCAACATCAGTACCAGCCGCTTTTGCAGCAACTACGTGCTTTATAACACTTTCTACATCTCTAATTCCAAGATTAAGCCCTTGACCTGCAACTGGATGAATTGAATGTGCTGCATCGCCGATAAGCAAAACTCTACCCTTATATAACTTTTTTGCGAAAGCAAAACTTAAAGGATAAAGTTTTCTTTCACCCTCTAATTTTATCTCTCCTAAATAAGAACCAAATCTTTTTTTAAGCTCTATAATAAATTCTTCTTCAGACAGATCCATTAGCATTTTTGAAATTTCAGATTTTTCTGTCCAAACTATCGAAGAAGTATAGCCACCCTTCATCGGTAGAATTGCAAATGGACCGCCAGGGAAAAAACGCTCCACAGCTAAGTTTTGGTGATGCAGTTCATGCTTTACATTAAATACTATGCTACTTTGTTTATAGTCAAATTTCACTGTCGGTATAGAAAATAACTCTGGTAATTTAGAGTTTTTGCCTTCAGCACAGATAAGTAGCGATGATATTAATTCCTGGTTATTATCAAGAATCACTTCCACATATCCTGAATCACAAGCAATTGTTTTATAGGAATGTGGAGAGTATATATTCAGTTTATTTAGAAAATTATTGTTGATTGCATTCCATATAGTAGCATTGTTGATAACATAACCCATTGGCTCTTCGCTAACCATTTTATGATTGTAATGCACAGTAACCGCATCTAATATGCATATATCAAGTATTGGCTCAGCTTCACTTTCCACAAACTGCCAAATCCCTAACTTTTCCAATATTTTTTTCGAGCCTTGAGAAATAGCAAATGCTCGATTATCATCTACTACACGTGGTAGACTATTTTTTTCAATCACAGCTACAGACACAGAGTCACAACTGAGGCCAATGGCAGTAATAAGACCAAGTAACCCACCACCTGAAATGATTACATCATAATTCATTTTATTTACGCTAATTGTAAAATTATATTTTATCTGTTTTGAAAATAGTTTAAACAAACTTTATATATAAATTAAATTTTTTAGATCCCAGTGTCAGCTACTTGGATGACATCTAAAGACACTCCACCTTGTCATTCCAGCACGTAACGAACAACTGTACGAACATTTTGCGAAGGCAGTGTGTTAAATGCTATGGCCGGTTTTGCCTCAAACATAAAGGTGTCATCCCAGTGCTTGACACTGGGATGGCTTTGTTGCATCGCTACTTATGAAAGGCTAACTATAATTAGGATTATAAGCAACTTATTGAAAATCTTGTTTTTTTGCAATCAATCTGATCAAATTTAAGAATAGTAATTTGTTATTTATATTAATAAATTTAATTCTATTGAAAATAGCTAAAGCATTGAAATTCTTGAATTTTAGCCAGATTAGTGAGTGGTAGTGAAATTTCTTTTACTCAAATTTAGGTATTCACTGACCGTTCTTGTTATAAATACCAGAATAATAAGCTACTGATATTCTCCACCTTTTTTATCTTTAATCCATCATAGCTAGCGATGCAACAAAGCCCACTGGGATCCATTCTTCTTTTTTTCTGGATTCCAGCGTCACGCGCTGGAATGACAAAAGCTGCTAATTTTTCATGTAAATAATGGTTATGCAAGCAGTCTATTTTGTAACTAACAAAAGAGGACTTTGATTCGCATGTTTCTCACGCTTATTCTATTGTTTAACTATACTTTGAGCAATGTCTTCATAAATCTCTGCCAAATCCTCACTTAACATTAAAGGATTTCCGCAATCAGAAGCATGGCATATTTGTGGATCTAGAGGAACTCTGCCTAGAAGTTTGATGCCCAGCTCCTCAGACATTTTTTTTGCACCGTCTTTTCCAAATATGTATATTTTTGAGCCGCTTTGAATGAAATAACTCATATTTTCTACAATGCCAATAACCGGTACGCTGAGCTTTGTAAACATATCATAAATTTTGCGAGCATCGATTAAAGAGAGCTCCTGTGGAGTTGAAACTATTATCGCCCCAGTTAAGTTAAAATTTTCCATAAGACTTAAATGCACATCGCCAGTTCCAGGTGGTGTATCAATTATCAAATACTCTATATCGGACCATTTTGTTCCCATTAGCAGACTATAAAGTGCTTTTGTAATCATAGGTCCGCGCCATATTGCTGCACGATCTTTATCGATAAAATAGCCAATTGAAATAGTATGCAGTCCATACTTTTCTATAGGCATTGCTTTACTATCCTGTATTTCTGGCTTTAATTTTTCAGCGCCAAGCATTTTAGGAATTGAAGGACCATATATATCTGCATCAACCAGCGCAACTTTGTGTTTTAACTTTGCTAATGAGAGAGCAAGATTTAGCGCAACTGTGGACTTGCCCACACCGCCTTTACCAGAGGCCACAACGATTATATTTTTCACTCCTTCGATATGTAATTTAGCTTTTTGTTGCCCAGTTTGTTTTTGACAAGTAGCAACCACGGTCACTTTTGTCACCCCCGGTATAGCTTTAACAGCTTGCTCACAATTTCTTCTTAATTCTTCATTTGCTTGCGTGTTACCGGCAACTTCAAGCGCAAAACCAACGTCCCCACCTTTAATAATGATTGAGGATATTATACCAAGAGTTTTACCACTTTCTTGTTCTACGACTTTTTTTAAGCTCTCTCTTACAATTTCTTCGTTGATCATTAGCCTTTTAGGTGATTTCTTCCTGAAGTCGTTTAATCTCAGCTTGAGGAAGGCCGGTTGTCTGAGAGATAATATCAATAGAGATGTCAGCCTTAAGTAGGTTTTTTGCTACTTCAATCTTTCCTTCAATCTTTCCCTCATCAAGTTTTTGAACGAGGATGCCTTCTTCTTTCCGCAGATCCATTATTCTTTCTTCGTAAGCTACTAAATCTTTTTCATTCCAGCTAAACCTGTCTAATTCATCGTAGACTAACTTTATTATTGGTGCTTTTTCTGCTATTTTCCTTAAGTCTTCTTCCGTAGTTTCATCTGCATACTGTTGTCTAAGTGAAGAAGGTCGCCCCTCCTCACTCGACTTCAAAACCGTACGTGAGACTTTGCGCCTCATACGGCTTCTCTCCAATTTGGTGCTTTTCATGCACACCTCCTGTGTAATTCATCGTGACAATGTCCATGTAACAAAGATAAGTTTTTGATCATATTGTTTCGTCTATTCCGGTCTTTATGATGTATTTCTATTATATCATCACTTTCAAACCATAGTCTACATTATCACATTTACTTTGTTGTAACTTCAATAGTTTTATTACTCTTAATGGCTTATCTGGTATTTTTCTCAGACGTTTACCCCAATATACCCAATCACCATCATATGGAGATCTGGTTTTTTGCACTTTGATATGTCGTTTAATAACATGATCGCTGTGTATAATAAGATGTATCTTGTTACTTGTCATAAAACGCCAGTTATCGTTATTATACTTTTTAAAGTATTTTCTTTTTATCCAGCATTTCCCTTTGTTTGGGTGCCTAAAGACTGACCTTACCCAGAAAAAGTGGAGAGAAAGAAAAGAGTTTTTTTGGGTAAAATAAAATTTTGGAGGATTAGAAATGGTAAGAGAATATACAGCAGAATTCAAATTGGAAGCTGTTAAACTGGCAAATGAACAAAGAAAGGCAGGTCAAACAATTACAAAAATAGCAAAGGATTTAGGAATAAAGGGTGGTTTATTAGGAAAATGGATAAAGAAACACAACGAAAAAAAGTCGGCAGCAGATGCATTTCCAGGTAGAGGTAACATGGCTCCTTACGACAAAGAGAGGTTTGATTTACAAAGCAAGAGTAATAAGGGAAAGAGACATTTAAAAAAAAGCCCTGGCCAGTCAAAAAGAGTAAAATATTTTTTTATATAGTAACTGCTATAAAGTACAGGAATTATGTAGGATTTTCTGCTAGTGGCTACTATAAGTGGACTACAAGAAAAATAAGCAGTAGAGAATCAGCAAATAAAGAGCTACTCGAAGCTATTCAAAAAATATATCAAGTTTCTAAATGTAGATATGGAGCTCCTAAAATTCATGCTGAATTGAAGGCTTTGGGTAAAAGTTGCAACTTAAAAACAGTGCAAAGTATTATGCAGAAAAATGGTATTCAGGCTATATTGAGAAGAAAATTTAAAATTAAGAAACAACAAACGGACAGTAGAGTCGTAGCTCCCAATATACTAGATCAAAACTTTATTGTTGATCAACCAAATAAAGTATGGGATTACTTACATCAAAACCAAGGAGGGATGGCTATATTTGGCAGCAATAATTCTCACGTATGGTAGTTAATGAGTAGTGCAATAAATAAACAATTGGTTATGAACTCTTTATTAATGGCCATTAATAGGCGTAAACCTGTTAAAAATCTACTGCTGCACAGTGACCAAGGTTCACAATATACTGCGCAAGGGTATCAATATCTCTTAGCTGTAAAGAATATAGATGAGTAATAAAGGCTGTTGTTACGACAATTCTGTTGCAGAAAGCTTCTTTAGCTTATTGAAAAGAGAAATACTTATTGATACTTCACAACACTCTGCTCAACACACTAGAACTGCAATATTTGAATACATAGAAATTTTTTATAACAAACAACGTCACTATTAACTATTGCATTCCAGAACAATTTGATGCATCATTCTTTTTGTAAAAAACATTCCACACTTTCTCTCCACTTTTTCTGGGTAAGGTCAGTTGGATTTTCACCAATTGTATTCTAAACGCTTACTTGGCGCACCCATAACAAAAATGCCTGAAAAACGTTAATAATTATTCAACCATATTTTAAGCTTACAATTTTGAGCTTAACTGACGCTTATGGATAGGGGCAACTCTATCACCCTGTGTTATGTTTATTTTCTAACGGACGCTGATTTTTGTATCGTAATTTCTTGCTATAAATTGGTTATATAAGAGCTGGCTTCTAAAATTTTATAACCCTAATTTGAATTAACAGACAGTAGAATCGAAAGATTATTACAAGGAGAAATCTACACAGATCGACCCTTTTGTGGATCTGCGTTTCTGCTTTCTTCAACTTGTTTTGCAAAAGATGTTTCCTGTTTCTGAAGTGGTTTAGCAATTTCATGCACAATAGCAGCAACCGCTGTTAAAAACGTTTTTAACAATGCACCTAAAGCTCCACCAACTGCTTCCCTGCCATGTATATGAGCTTGCTTTTCGTTACCGTCAGCAGTTTCCCCTGCCCTCCTTCTTGGATCCATCCTATGAGCAATCACCGAAAACAACACTCCCCTGATTGAAGACTTCACTTTTTCCTTTGCTTCGTGGACATCCCCATCTTTTGCTGTTTCATGTCCATGACTTAAGTGTTTAGCGTTCATTAGCTCCTTTTGTTGCTGGGCAAACATGCTACTTAATACTTCTTCTATCACTTGCTTTCTTCTCTTCTCTCTAACTCTTTTCATAGATTCTGATTTATCGCGAGTGTGTTTGGTAGTTTCAAATTCTGCATCAATATCTTCGGACGCAGCCTGACTATATAAAGTCTCTATGAGCCTGTCTATGCTTCGCTTTATTTGCATAGTCCTTTCGTAACTATCCGAATTATCAATTCCTTCGTCGATCTGATTTAGAATATCCTCAAAAACTTTCAAATAGTCTTGAATATACTGTATTATGTATTGCTTATCTTCCTCTTTGTGTTGTTCTTCTTGATTTTGCTGATTTTCATTTTCTAAACTTTTCTCTCTTTTATCATCGTTATTTTCTTCAATATCATCACCGTCTTCCTCGAAAAGGTCTTTGTCGTTCATGATTTTTTTTAATTTAGTTAAAATTCTCACCAGTTACTATTGTATATGAAAAAATTAAATTAACATTAATGAAAAGCGTTTACAACTTCAGCACTA
Organism: Wolbachia endosymbiont (group A) of Andrena fulva; assembly: GCF_964026815.1. Taxonomy (NCBI): domain Bacteria; kingdom Pseudomonadati; phylum Pseudomonadota; class Alphaproteobacteria; order Rickettsiales; family Anaplasmataceae; genus Wolbachia; species Wolbachia endosymbiont (group A) of Andrena fulva. The sequence continues at coordinate 191,986 of NZ_OZ034701.1, read as the reverse complement.
GTTAAAACTACAGTAAAGCTGTCAAAAGTAACAGGATCATAATACCTCTCATACAATTCAACTGAACACCTAAGCCTTATCTTTTCCTTAGCATTAAAACTAATTTCATAATCATTATTAGAGTTTAGCATAGCAGAATTACGTAATAATTCATCAGCTAATACAGAGTCTAAAATTCCATTAATTTTTATCGTAATGTGTCTGCTTCCAGCACAATCGAGCACTTTCCTCCAGCCAAAAGAAGAAATATCTTTCACCTCTTCTCTGTTATTACGCAAAGTAAACCTTAGGTTTCTTATATTATTTAACACAATAAAATTATTGTCATGATCTTTAATTTTTAGCTGTAATTTGCTCATTATCACCTCCTTTTATTAAAATATCAAAATTAATTGTTGAATGTAAAATTTCATCGTGCTGATCCATAGCACAATTACTTTGTTCGGTAGAAGCTGTAGCTTTACTCCTCTCGTTTGAGTTTTATTACTACAACTCCCCCTAAAGAACCGTGCTTGCAGATTTCCCGCACACGGCTCATCAATATTAGTTTTCACAGTCGTCCCTCTTATGCATATAAAGAAAAATGTATTTTTGGCTTTGGTAATGGATTTACTTCTACGTAGTGTACAAACTGTTCCCAGGTCATACTCTTTTTCTGACTACGCCGATTTATCCATTTAAATGCTAGCTTTCTTACTGATGTGTAAAATTGTTTCAAACACCAATAATTTCCGCTAATACCAAAGTAGTTATAGTGTCCTGTTAATTTAGCCTTCAGTACTTGCCACCAATCTTTAAGTCGAATACTTCCGCGGACTATTTTCAACCACTCCTTGATTTCTTTTAGTTTTCTGGCTAGATTTAACTTAGAGGTTTTATGTCCCATCATTAATCTACCACGACAACTTTTTGCACCATAGTGCGTAAACCCCAGAAAATTGAATTTCCGTCCTTCGTTTCTCTCTTATCGCTCGTTGCCACTCCCTCTTGCCAAACTTTACTACTCTGGTCTTGTTTTCAGATACTTCCAACCCAAATTTATTTAGCCTTTGTTTCAGTAATTCCAGAAATTCTTCCGCGTCTACCTTACTTTCGCAACAAACCACAAAATCATCGCAAAACCTTATTACTTGTATATATCCTCTGGATCTTGGTTTAAATTTCTTTTCTATCCATAAATCCAACACATAATGTAAGTATATATTTGCTAATACAGGACTTACTATACCGCCTTGTGGTGTACCTTGTTTTGTTGCTTCATAATTTCCAGCTTCGACTATCCCTGCCTTGAGAAACCGCTTTACTAACCACAGCAAATTTGGGTCAGTTATTCGTTCCCTTAGACACCTCATTAGCCATTTATGCTGTATATTATCGTAGAACTTCTTGATATCCACTTCTACAATGTAGTTTATTGGCTTGTACATAACTGCTTTATCTAGTGCATTTACCGCTTGATGACAGTTTCTTCCTGGTCGAAATCCATATGAGCTGTCCAGAAAGTTTGCCTCGTAAATATTTTCTAATATCTTCTTCAGCATAATCTGTACTAATTTATCCTCGGTCGATGGTATTCCGAGTCCGCGTTTCTCTTTACTTCCAGCTTTCGGTATATATACCCTCTTTACTGGTTGTGGTTGATATTGCTTCCTCTTCATACTTTCTACTAGCACTTCGAGTTTCTCATTCAGATTTTCTCCGTATGATTCCACTGTTATCTGGTCTACTCCACAAGCCTTGTTACGCTTCAGTTCTTTATAACATCTCGCAAGATTCTCTGTATTTATCAGATGGACTAACGATGTGAATTTTAGTCGCTTATCTTGCTTTGCTCTTACTGCTATCTGGTTTAGTTTATATCGCATGTTATTCCTACCTCCGTTGTATTGGCATAGCAATCCCTATTCCAGTTACTATATTGCTGATCGCTTCCCCTTGTACGTGGCTTTCCCACATTCTGAGTACTATCAATCAGTCCGACTTCCCCTGCATCTTCCGCTAGTTCTTGCCTTTGTTGACTTGTTCCAACGTACCTTAATAGGAATGCATGGGATCTCCCAAGTTCACTTGAAGTCCATTTCAATACATGGCACGGTCTCAGATCCCGATAGAGTGAGTGATAACTTGCCTTTACGTTATCCTTCATGCTGTCTTCCATGGCCATGAACATGTCGACCTCTATGTCTTCAGGTATTTCGGGACTCCACTCCTTCACTTCCGTTGTGCCCTGCATTGTCCATCCCACTAGCTCTATTACACTCGTTACCTCATGCAACATAGTGGTCTGTTCCAAACTGTTGGCTAGACTTTGTTTGTGTTGGATTTTCACCAACTGTTCTCCAAGCACTTCTTGGCGCACCTTGGCGCACCTTGGCGCACCTTGGCAATGCCCGTGCAATAAAGACAAATTTCCTATGGTATTATTGTTCCTATTTTTGTCTTGATGATGCACTTCAATTATGTCCTCTGACCTAAAATATAGCTGACAATAATTACATTTACCCTGTTGCATCTTCAGTAATTTTATCACTCTTAGTGACTTATCTGGTACTCTACGACTGCTCCAATATATCCAGTCTCCATCATATGGAGATTTTGCTCCTCTCACTTTGATATGCCGCTTAATAGCATGGTCTCCATGTTTGATAAGATATTTTCCATTACTTGTCATAAACCTCCAATTATCATTCTTATACCTTTTAAAGTATTTCCTCTTTATCCAGTATTTGCCTTTATTTGTATGTTTACGTACTGCCCATTTCCATAGTTTTCTAAACATAACGCTATCTAGTAACTCGAAGACTTTCCTTGAAATCACTGAAGTATAATACTGACACCATCCTCTAATAAGTGGATTTAGGTTTTTTATAATAGCTTCTTGTGGTGCTCCACACATTTCTTTAAGTTTGTACTTAGCGGTTAATGTATATCGTTTTATAGAGTTGCGGCTCGGTTTTATTAGTAACTTGTATGTTTTCTTACCTTGTTTTACTGTATGCTGTCGTATTGTAAATCCAAGAAAATCAAAGCCTGGTTTTTTTTCCTTTAGAGGATTCAATGAATGAGAAATTTTTGTCTTTGATGACTTTAATTCTAATCCAATGGTTTTTAACCATTCCTTAATTAAAATCTCTGCCTTAAGCACAATTTGCTTACTTTCATGAAATACCACAAAGTCATCGGCATAAGTAATTATGCTGAGTGATCTTTTTGCCTTTTCTCTACATGATCTACCAAGTTTTTCTTTTCTATAGCTTCTTATCTGATCTGCCATTGTTTCTTTTAAATAGCTTTCTAAACCATTTAGAGCGATACAGGCGAGCAATGGAGAAATTGTTCCTCCTTGGATAGTACCACTTTCAGTTGGTTTATATATTCTATTTTCCATAACACCTGCTTTCAACCACCCTCTTAATATTTTCTTTAACGTTGGTGTGGTATTGAGCTTTTCAAGTAGTTTATTATGGTTAATATTGTCAAAGCACCCAGATATATCAGCATCTAAGATGAATGCTGTCTTTCGACTCAACGCTTGAAATATTGCTTCAATGGCATCATGACATGATCTACCAGGTCTAAAACCATAAGTGTTTGGCTCAAATTTTGCCTCCCACTCAGGTTCTAAAGCCATTTTTACAAGTGTTTGTTTTGCTCGACACGATATAGTGGGTATCCCCAATGGGCGTTTCTCATTCTTTCCAGGTTTTGAAATCCAAATGCGTCTTGATGGCTTTGCTTTCTCCCTTATATCTAAGGAGTTTGCCAATTGCAATCTTTCTTTTTGACTAAGGTTAGCTTTTCCATCAATACCTGCAGTTTTTTTCCCTCTGTTGTCCTGAGTTACCCTTCTAACTGCTATCGTTCTTGCACTTGTTGATTTGAGTAATAATCTCTGAAGATTGTGCATCTTTTTGATATCATTACATTGTGAAGCTCGGTAAATTCGTTTTTGTAGCTTAAACGAAAATTTCTCTAGCTTGCGCCAAGGAATTTCATTCCATTCATACCTAACATTTTGTTGGCTCATAACATATTCACTACTATTTACAACTTTACCTTCCAAATTACAGTGTCCACGTCTGCATATCCTAGACATTACCCTAGGCATTAGCTTCTTAAACAATCCCTCCACACAGAGACTTGCGGTTGGCTACCTGCTTGTTACTCTTATAAAGATTAACAAGAGCTTCCATGTGGTTACTCCGTTCCATGAAACCATTTCGTGTTGGATTTAGGTTCTTACTTTTTGCCGAGAGATCGGAAACATCTTGATTAAACGTGAGCATTTTAATCATCCATTCTCTGTACCTTTTGGTTTATGCGTATCAACCTTTTTTTTCGCATATTTGCAATGACGACAATTCAAACATAAGTTTCTTTCGTAACCATATCTAACTCTTCTCGAGAGGATTTATTATAAGGTTTAATATTACTCCCTTTTAGTTCATGCTTGCACCCTAGAAAATTGCCAATTTCCTAAAATGTGAACTATGATTTCAACCAGATGTTATGGTGGATGGAATTTAACCATCATGATTTCATGACATCGGATCGCACACTCACTTTTGCTCTATGATTATCTTTATTATCTTGCTTTGTCTACCTTATTCTACCACTCCGCTGAACGGATATAATTTACTAAACAGAAAAAAAGGCAAAAGAAACCCTAGGGTAGCTAGTTATTCACTATCCATTTTTTAAGTTGGCGTTTTTTAATGTTTTAAATAGCGCATTTCAGCTTATATTAGGTAAAAACCTAGAAATATTGTGAAGACATAAGGTGCACATAGTGCAAAAAATTAAAAATAAGACGCCAACTACGTTGTTTTCTTGCTGTTTAATCTGCACAGATGAAGATAACTGAATACCTTCAGTTTCATGATAAGGGGGCTGGCGAAGGGTGTCAAGAAAGTTTTTTCGTTTCTATTTCCAATAAAAGTTTGTTATATGGTTATGCAAGAAGTCTATTATAAATGAAATGAATGTGAAAAATATCTTGTTAGCACTTTTAGTACAAATGATATTCAGTTTGCCGCTATTTGCAGCTGATCCTGTTTTGCTCAACTGCATTAAAACTCCGGAAATATATGACCTTGATGCAAGGCCAAAAAATTTTAGCTCTTCAAACAATTTAAGAAGGAAACCTGGTTCTCCAAATAGTGCAATAGGGGAATTAATACACATAGTGGGTAGAATTACTGATATAAACTGCTTACCAATACAAAATGCTGTAGTTTCTATATGGCACGCGAATTCACGCGGCGTGAACCATTACGATAAGAATATAGAGGATGATCTGAATTTTGCTGGATCAGGAAGGTTTGTAGTGAATAATCTTGGCTATTATAATTTTATTACGATAGCACCTGGTAAAATTGGTGATAGAGCTCCACATATCAACTTTCTAGTTCAACATCCGGATTTTCCAGAATTCACAACGCAAATGTTTTTTGCTGACCATAATTGCGATAATTGCGCTGATCCTGTTCTTGAAGATTTTGTTAGTAATGGGCTTGCAAGCCTTCTCATAACACCATTTACTTACAGTGATCAGGTCATAAAAACCTATACGTTTAACATTACCTTGGGCGGATATAATAAGTTCTCTAATAAAAGATAAAAAACCTTGCATGTAAGGTAGTCCATAGTAAACTTAAGTGTTATTGTACTTAGGATGTATATGAAAAATATCTTACTGATGTTTTTGCTATGTTTTATGTACAGTTTACAATTATTTGCAACGGAGATACCAGCAATGAAAATAACAATTTCTAAAATTTCGCCCGATTTTAAAACAATAGTAATGGGTTTATTTGAAGACAACGAAACCGTAAATGATGGCGGAGTTTTGCAAGGAAAACAGGTCATAGATAATATAAAGCAATTTAGCGATTTCAATGGAAGTTTTGGTGAATTTTTCTCTACTGCTTTGCCAGAAGAAAAAAATGTTATAGTTGTTGGACTGGGTAAGAAGGATGAATGGAATGAAAATAAAGAATTAAATATTGGTGGTAAAATATATTGTGAGCTAAGCAGATTAAAAATTAAAAAAGCAGCGGTTTTAATCGAAGGTAGTGCAGCAAATGTTGCATATGGTGCGTTTCTGCGTAGTTTTAAGTTTGATAAGTATAAAACTAAAAAGGATGAGAAAATTACAGAGGTAGAGGAGATTACCGTATTAGTAAAAGATGAACAATTAAGTAATGCTGAAAGATCATTTGAGCACTTAAGGCAAGAAGGTGAGAGTATATTTCTTGCGCGCTCTTTTATAACAGAGCCTCCTAACATTCTATATCCAGAATCCTATGCTGATCATATAAAAAAAGAACTTACTAAGCTTGGCCTTGAAATCGAGGTGCTTGATAAAAAGCAGATGGAAGAGAAAAAAATGGGAGCCTTGCTTGGAGTTGCACAAGGAAGTAGTAAAGAACCAAAATTAGTAGTGATAAAATGGAATGGAGCTTCTAAAGAACAAAAGCCTATAGCTTTTGTTGGTAAAGGTATAACGTTTGACACTGGTGGAGTATCACTCAAACCTTCACGTGGTATGGAGTCGATGAAATATGACATGGCAGGCTCTGCTACTGTGGTTGGGGTGATGCATGCTTTAGCAGGACGAAAAGCAAAAGTAAATGCAATTGGCGTGGTCGCACTTGCAGAAAATGCAGTGGGTGGTAATGCTCAAAGACCAAGTGATGTAGTAACTTCAATGTCTGGACAAACAATAGAAGTGTTGAACACCGATGCAGAAGGAAGGCTCATACTTGCAGATGCTTTATGGTATACGCAAGATAGATTCTCACCAAAATTTATGATTGATCTTGCAACTTTAACTGGTGCTATAGTGGTTGCACTTGGAAATAACGAATATGCTGGTCTTTTTTCAAATAATGATGAATTAGCAAACCGTCTGATTGATGCAGGAAATGAAGTAAATGAGAAGTTATGGCGTTTTCCTATGAATGAAACTTATGACAAAATTATTGATTCACCGATTGCTGATGTTCAAAACATCGCTCCTGCAGGCTCTGGTGGAGATAGCATAATGGCTGCACAGTTTTTACAGCGTTTTGTGAATGAAACTTGCTGGGCACATTTAGATATCGCAGGCACTGCTTGGCACGAGAAAGGTACTGACATTTGTCCAAGAGGAGCAGTAGGTTTTGGTGTAAGGTTACTTAATAAGTTGGTTGAGAAGTACTACGAAGCCAATGATTAAAGGTCTTTATACTGGATTTATGGCTTAGCTACATGAACGTTTATTTTCGAGGCGCAGCAAATGAAAGTAGCTGATACATATTTCTTTTTTTCTGGATTCCAGTGTCAGCTACTTTGTTCGGTAGAAGCTGTAGCTTTACTCCTCTCGTTTGAGTTTTATTACTACAACTCCCCCTAAAGAACCGTGCTTGCAGATTTCCCGCACACGGCTCATCAATATTAGTTTTCACAGTCGTCCCTCTTATGCATATAAAGAAAAATGTATTTTTGGCTTTGGTAATGGATTTACTTCTACGTAGTGTACAAACTGTTCCCAGGTCATACTCTTTTTCTGACTACGCCGATTTATCCATTTAAATGCTAGCTTTCTTACTGATGTGTAAAATTGTTTCAAACACCAATAATTTCCGCTAATACCAAAGTAGTTATAGTGTCCTGTTAATTTAGCCTTCAGTACTTGCCACCAATCTTTAAGTCGAATACTTCCGCGGACTATTTTCAACCACTCCTTGATTTCTTTTAGTTTTCTGGCTAGATTTAACTTAGAGGTTTTATGTCCCATCATTAATCTACCACGACGACTTTTTGCACCATAGTGCGTAAACCCCAGAAAATTGAAACTTTCCGTCCTTCGTTTCTCTCTTATCGCTCGTTGCCACTCCCTCTTGCCAAACTTTACTACTCCGGTCTTGTTTTCAGATACTTCCAACCCAAATTTATTTAGCCTTTGTTTCAGTAATTCCAGAAATTCTTCCGCGTCTACCTTACTTTCGCAACAAACCACAAAATCATCGCAAAACCTTATTACTTGTATATATCCTCTGGATCTTGGTTTAAATTTCTTTTCTATCCATAAATCCAACACATAATGTAAGTATATATTTGCTAATACAGGACTTACTATACCGCCTTGTGGTGTACCTTGTTTTGTTGCTTCATAATTTCCAGCTTCGACTATCCCTGCCTTGAGAAACCGCTTTACTAACCACAGCAAATTTGGGTCAGTTATTCGTTCCCTTAGACACCTCATTAGCCATTTATGCTGTATATTATCGTAGAACTTCTTGATATCCACTTCTACAATGTAGTTTATTGGCTTGTACATAACTGCTTTATCTAGTGCATTTACCGCTTGATGACAGTTTCTTCCTGGTCGAAATCCATATGAGCTGTCCAGAAAGTTTGCCTCGTAAATATTTTCTAATATCTTCTTCAGCATAATCTGTACTAATTTATCCTCGGTCGATGGTATTCCGAGTCCGCGTTTCTCTTTACTTCCAGCTTTCGGTATATATACCCTCTTTACTGGTTGTGGTTGATATTGCTTCCTCTTCATACTTTCTACTAGCACTTCGAGTTTCTCATTCAGATTTTCTCCGTATGATTCCACTGTTATCTGGTCTACTCCACAAGCCTTGTTACGCTTCAGTTCTTTATAACATCTCGCAAGATTCTCTGTATTTATCAGATGGACTAACGATGTGAATTTTAGTCGCTTATCTTGCTTTGCTCTTACTGCTATCTGGTTTAGTTTATATTGCATGTTATTCCTACCTCCGTTGTATTGGCATAGCAATCCCTATTCCAGTTACTATATTGCTGATCGCTTCCCCTTGTACGTGGCTTTCCCACATTCTGAGTACTATCAATCAGTCCGACTTCCCCTGCATCTTCCGCTAGTTCTTGCCTTTGTTGACTTGTTCCAACGTACCTTAATAGGAATGCATGGGATCTCCCAAGTTCACTTGAAGTCCATTTCAATACATGGCACGGTCTCAGATCCCGATAGAGTGAGTGATAACTTGCCTTTACGTTATCCTTCATGCTGTCTTCCATGGCCATGAACATGTCGACCTCTATGTCTTCAGGTATTTCGGGACTCCACTCCTTCACTTCCGTTGTGCCCTGCATTGTCCATCCCACTAGCTCTATTACACTCGTTACCTCATGCAACATAGTGGTCTGTTCCAAACTGTTGGCTAGACTTTGTTTGTGTTGGATTTTCACCAACTGTTCTCCAAGCACTTCTTGGCGCACCATGCATACGCCCATCAATTCCTTTTCTGCATTATTGATCTTTATTCATAAATTGTCAATAAAATACTTCTTCAGGGATGAATAGAATATTTTTTCTTTTTGAATTGCTATTGATAGTTTAATTTTTATATGTATTCCATTTCACAACCGTTTGTCATCCCAGTGTCACGTGCTGGGATGACAGTAGGAGAGCTGCTTGCATGACAAGAGGAGGGTACTGGAATGACAAGAGGAAGACACTGGGGTGACATCAACTAAACTTGTCCAAATATGAGCGATGCATTAGTGCCACCAAAACCAAACGAATTAGAAAGTGCATATTGAATTTTATGCTCCTGAGCTTTAAACGGTACAAAATTTAAATCACATCCTTCTGAAGGCTTGTGTAAATTTAAGGTTGGCGGAATAATTCCATTATTTAACGCAAGAATACTGAATATTGCTTCAACGCTCCCTGCAGCACCAAGTAAATGTCCTATAGAAGATTTAGTTGAAGAAACAGGTGTTTTATAAACGTAGTCACCGAATAACTGTTTCATTGCTATTACTTCAATTTTATCTCCAAGTGGCGTTGAAGTTCCATGTGCATTGATATACCCTACTTGATTGGGATTAATTTGTGCGCTCTTTAAAGCAAGCTGCATTGCCTTAAATGCGCCTCTTCCTTCTGGATGTGGTGCTGTAATGTGGTGCGCATCTCCTGTGAGTCCGTACCCAACCAGTTCAGCATGTATTTTTGCCCCCCTTTTTTTCGCATGTTCGTATTCCTCCAGCACCAATATACCTGCTCCTTCACCCATAACAAAACCATCGCGTTCTTCATCCCATGGCCTTGAAGCTTCTTCCGGTTTATCGTTAAATTTAGTTGATAACGCCTTCATAGATGCAAAACCTGCAATTCCAACTCTACACAGTGCACTTTCTGCTCCACCTGCAATCATAACATCCGCTTCACCAAGTTTTATAGTTCTTGCTGAGTTTATGATTGCATGCGCACCTGTTGCACATGCGGTTACTGCTGAATCGTTTGGACCTGTAAATTCGTATTTAATAGAAATATGGCCAGATATCAAATTTATTAGACTTGCAGGGACAAAAAATGGACTGACACGTCTGGGCCCTTTTTCCTGCATGGTAATAACATTTTCCTGAATTGACGGAAGACCACCTATACCAGAGCCAATAGTCACACCAACACGTTCCCGATTGATATTTTGGCTTTCCAAAATTAATGAATCATCTACTGCCTGAATAGCTGCTGCAATACCGTAATGGATAAAACGATCTGTCCTTTTTGAGTCTTTCTCAGAAATATAATCTAGTGGATTGAAATGGTGCTCAATGTTGTCTGATTGCAACGGCACCTGCCCTGCAATTTTGCAAGCAAGATCAGAAGAGTCAAATCTATCCGTATTGATTGCTTTTATGCCAGACTCACTTTTTATTAGCCTTGACCAAGTGTTGTCAACATCTGCCGCTAGTGGAGTGATTAAACCAACACCAGTGACTACTACTCTTCTGCTCATTTAACACTAACTATTAGCCTTTTTTATTATTAATGTACTCAACTATTTGCTCCATAGTTTCCATTTTTTGTGCGTCTTCATCTGGAATTTCTATTCCAAACTCTTCTTCTGCTGCCATGATGATTTCAACTGCATCTAAGCTGTCTGTACCATGCTCCGAAAGCTTTGAAGAGCTGTTGAATTTCTCTAAATCCTTACTAATATGCTCTAGTATAATCTTTTTCACTTTTTCTTCTATGTCTTCTCTAGTGCTCTTTGCTAGTTCGCTATTCACATTTCTTACCAAAAAAATAACCTATTCTTTGATGTTATAAAAAATTTTTATGTTTGCAATATCTTTTATAACTGGTAAACTACAGTAAAGTTTTCTACTGCCCTAGCTGGCTAGCGTTACGTGCTAAACAATTAACAATTCAAAAATGCTAGACGAAACAACAAAAAATTTGCTTATTGTAGAAGTAAATAAACTCTTACCCGAAAATAGCGAGAATAAGCTTATATCAGCTATGCGTTATATACTCCTTGCTCCTGCAAAACATATACGCTCCTTTTTAGTCGTAGCTTCATCGCGAGTGTTTAACGCGGAAGCTAAAAAAGTAATATCAGTTGCTGCAGCAATTGAATTTGTTCATGCTTACTCTCTAATTCACGATGATTTACCGTGCATGGACAACAGTGATACTCGCAGAAGCCAGCTAAGCTGCCATAAAAAATTTGATGAAGCAACAGCAGTGCTTGCCGGAGATGCACTACTTACTCTGGCTTTTGAGGTATTATCTTCGTTAAATGAGAAACGCTGTGAGATCATAAAAGTTCTTTCTCAGGCAATAGGAATTAGGGGAATGGTGGGAGGACAGGCTTTAGATATTAACAGTGAGCATATAGATTTTAGCCCCCAACCCTCTGTCATTCAAGTAGCGGACACTGGGATCCAGAAGGCTTTGCCTACAAGCATTTCGTGCAAAAAGCCATGCAATAGTGGAGCTGAACATGAAATGGATTCCAGTGTCAGCTACTTGCATGACACCCTTTCTACCTTAAAACTACAACATTCGTACGGCTGTATGTATGACGCTGGAATGACGTCTGGCCAAGCTGATAAAATAAAAGAAATTCATTTGATGAAAACCGCAAAACTATTTGCAGCTTCATGTGAAATAGGTGCTATAATCGGGGGTGCTACAGACAAGCAACGTAAAGCGTTATATAACTATGGAATAAATCTAGGGCTTATCTTTCAAGCTAAGGATGATATTGAAGACTACGAACAAGATAAAACAAATAATCTTATGTCTATGCTTGGTAAAAGTGAAGTAGAGGACTATATAGACGGCCTCTTTAAACAAGGCTTGGATAATTTGAGTGCGCTTTCAGGGGATACTAATTATTTATATGATTTATTGAATCAAGTAAAGAAAGATGGTTAGAAAAATTATATTACAAATGCTTATTTCCGTAGTAATGATTCTCACTTTAACTTCTGCTTTTGTGTTTACTATTGTCTATATAAACAAAGGTAAACCGGAAAAAAAGGACAAGCTTTATGAGATAAATGCCACGCATGGTGGTTTGATACAGACGATAGCACATTACCTAGTGAAGCCAATACTTGAATCAGCACTTGACCGCTATATTGAAAAGCATGGGCTGACAGAATATTTAGAAGAAATAACGCAGCAAAAGGAAGAAGATTCAATAAATTTTTATGAAATTACTGAAGGCAGTGGCAGCAAGGCTTTTTGTGGCCTGGAAGTCCTATTGCAAATATATAAAATTTCTAATAATAACTCAGCAACACTCCCTAGCAAAGTTTCTGATGTTACTTTGAAAATAGGTCAAGATGACCTAAAAGAAGTGAGTTTAGGGGTAATAGGTATGAAAGAAGGCGGAGAGCGTGTAGTTACTATTGCCAATGAGAACAAAATGAATTTTAATTCTTATTACGTCAAACTGATCGAAGTAAAGGATAAATATCCCGACTCAGTAAATAATCTGATGGTTTTTAATGACTTAATTAACAAGACTGGAAAACAAGTAAGGTGCGGTGATGAGATATCGGTTAAATATAGCGTAAAGGAGCATAATGGGGAATATATAGTCAAAGATCAAACAGTGCAATTTAGGGTTGGCGATAAAAAAATACCACTTGCTATAGAGCTTGGAGTTGTGGGAATGAGAGCTGGTAATAAAAGAACTATTCTTTCTCCGCCTGACCTTTTGACTATTACTGACGATATGTTAATAAAAGACATAGATTATGATGAAGAAAATATCTCAATAATTGACTTAAGCTTAGATGTTAAGCAAGAGGTCGCAGCACACCATTCTACTGTTGAAAAACAGCCTAAAGAATATAGCTGAAATTTTAGGTCTACTGGCTAATCTTCTGAACACTCTCTATACTACTTAAAGTAGGCTTTTCGTTTTTCCTAAAGTATAAACTTAGATAAATCAAGCTGCTTCGAAATTGACTCAAGTTTATCTTTTACATACTTGCTGTCTATAATGAATTTTTCGCTATTTTTCTCAGAAGCAATGAAACTTATTTCATCTAAAAGCTTCTCCATGACAGTGTGAAGCCTTCTTGCGCCTATATTTTCCACTTGCCTATTAACTGTAAACGCTATTTCAGCTATGGTTTTTATACCATCATCAGTGAACTCAAGTGTCACATTTTCTGTTTTCATTAAAGCTATGTACTGCTTTAACAAACTAGATTCTGGTTCCTTTAATATTCTTATTAAATCCTCTTGAGTAAGTGCCTTAAGTTCTACCCTGATCGGTAATCTGCCCTGCAATTCCGGTAAGAGGTCAGATGGTTTAGACTGATGAAAAGCACCAGATGCAATAAATAATATATAGTCTGTTTTTACATGGCCATACTTAGTTGTAACAGTTGTTCCTTCAAGTAATGGTAACAGATCGCGTTGCACTCCTTCTCTGTTTACTTCACCTTTTACTTCTGTACGCGCTGCAATTTTGTCTATTTCATCCAAAAATACTATACCGTCATTACTAACAAGATCAATGGCTTCTTTGATTATCTTATCTTCATCCATTAGCCTTTCACTTTCTTCATTAATTAATATTTCACGCGCTTCTTTTACCTTCACCGTAATAGTTTTTGTTTTTTTGCTCCCGTTAAACATCTTGCCCATTATTTCTGTTACATTCATCACACCAACTTGCCCACCTGGCATGCCTGGTATATCGAAAGTAGGTAACATACTCTTGCTCTCTCTGACGTTAATAGAAACTTCTCCGTCCTCAAACTCTTTATTCCTCAACCTTTCTCTAAAAATTTTTTTACTCTCTTCGGTTGCATTTTCGCCTACCATAGAGTTTACTATTGTTTTCTCAGCTAAAATTAAAGCCTTTTTAGCTAAGGCTTTACGGGCTTTCTCTTTAACTAAAACTATTGCTGCATCAACTAAATCGCGTATTATCGAATCAACGTCACGTCCAACGTACCCTATTTCAGTAAACTTCGTTGCCTCAATTTTTATGAACGGTGCACCGGCAAGTTTTGCTAAGCGACGAGCTATTTCAGTTTTACCAACCCCTGTATGACCGATCATCAATATATTCTTAGGTATGATTTCATCACGCAATGGAAATGGAACCTGATTGCGACGCCAACGATTTCTGAGCGCAATAGCAACAGCACGCTTTGCATCATCCTGTCCGATTATGAATCTGTCCAATTCTTTAACTATCTTCTGTGGTGGCAGGTCATCTAACAAAACTTGAGTGCTGTCATTAACTTGAACATCGCTGTCATTTGAATCAAAACCACTCTTAGTATCTTTATAGAGGTTATCTTTTTCATCGTAGGTGTCACTACTACAAGACCGCCCTTCTGAAAGGGTTATGGGCTGATTGGAAAAATTGGTGCATAAAGTTTTTTGCTTGGAAGACATATCACTCCTCTATCTTTTCAATAACTACATTATGATTTGTATAAACACATATATCGCCAGCTATCTTCATAGCCTTTTTCGCAATTTCCTCTATTGATATTCCTTTAATGTCAATTAAAGCTCTTGCTGCAGATAGAGCAAAATTTCCCCCAGAGCCAATAGCTGCGACTCCATCTTCAGGTTCAAGAACATCACCTGTTCCCGTAATTACTAATGAAATAGATTTATCTGCAACGATCATCATAGCTTCTAATTTCCTCAGATATTTATCCATTCTCCAGTCTTTTGCAAGTTCAACACATGCTCTCATTAATTGCCCTGGGTGCTTGTCAAGTTTAGATTCTAATCTTTCAAAAAGAGTAAATGCGTCGGCTGTTGCCCCGGCAAATCCAGCAATTACGGAATCACCAGAAAGACGCCTAACTTTTTTTGCTCCAGATTTTATAACAGTGTGGCCCAGTGAAACTTGTCCGTCACCTATTACTACTACACTTTTATCTTTTCTAATTGATAATATAGTAGTGCCATACATTTTATTGTTATCGTGTTGAATCATTTTTCTATCACTTTAAATAAGAATCTCATTATACTTTAATCTTTAGTCAAATTTACTAAATATGTTCAACTATAGCTTATAATATAATACCTTCCTTATAACATTTAAAGTGCAGATGCAAAACATAATTCACCCAGATTTGGAAAAAAGTATAAATAATTGGTTCGAAGCAAAATTTAATGGCCTTACATCGCCATTTTATAGCTCTATAGATCTTAGAAACTCTGGCTATAAAATCGTTCCAGTAGACGCTAATTTATTTCCTGCGGGGTTCAATAACTTAAGTGAAGAATCAAGAACGATGGCAGCAAGATTGATAAAAAGCTATTTTAAAAGACATCAATACAAAAAGGTTCTTATAATACCGGAAAATTATACACGCAATAAAATGTATATAGAAAACGTATTTGTTATAGAGAAAATACTACAACTCGCAGGTTTTGAGACTAGAATTGGCCTTTTATATAATGAAGTATACAATTTAATAGAACAGTATGAAACTGTTGTGAAAGAAAACTCTCTGCTAAAGACAACTTCAGGATTTGTGCCTGATGTTATTATACTGAACCGTGATATGACGAGCCACATTCCAGACACGCTGAAAGACGTAAAGCAAGATATAGTACCAAGCCCACTATACGGTTGGCATAGCAGGCAGAAATTTAAGTATTTTGAAATCTATCAAGAATTAGCATCTGAGTTTTGTGGCAAATTTAAAATAGACCCATGGCTAATTTCTGTGTTTACAGAGAGCCGTGATGGAGTTGATTTTGATGATGATTTGTCACTAGGAGCAGTAGCAACTAAAGTTGACCAAATATTATCTCTAGTGCAAAAAAAATATGAGGAATATGAAATAAAAACACAACCTTACGTTTTTATCAAAGCAAGCAATGGCACATATGGGATGGGCATTATAACAGCAACAAGTGGAGAGGAAATATTAAACCTCAATAAAAAAAAGCGTCATAAAATGAAAAAGATAAAAGAAGGAATAGCAATCAATAGCGTTATTATACAAGAAGGTGTACCAACCATTGACATGTTTAAAAGCAGTTCTGCAGAACCGCTAATATACTATATAGGAGATACTCCAACATGTTACTTATACCGATGTAATAGCAGAAAAGATGTATATTCTAGCTTGAATGCCACTGACTGTGAGTTTCATGATGTTAGCCAGGTTGTAGAAGGTAAAATTCTATCACTTTGGAGTATTGTTAGCAAATTAGCAGTACTAGCGTTGGCAGTAGAAATAAAATCTTTTCATCCCTAATTCTTATACCTCTACAGTGCTGTCATTAGAATGACCGTTTATATTATGAACATCATCAAGTTCAGTGGAAGGATCATCATTGACAGGTTGTTGAAACAATTTGTCAAGCTGAACTGCAAGAAATACTGCACTATATATTATGCTGACTGTTACGCTTAAGTTGAAATTATAGATTATACCATTACCTAAGTTTATTGGTATAGTTGGAGTCTCTATCCTTCTTAATATGAAGTTTAATAAACCTAACGACAAAGTTAATGTGCTAATAATAAGGTCCTTCTTACACTCAGCAGACTTTTCAGGATCCTTATTATCCAGATATTCCTTGCATGTATAATAATAGCTTATAGGTTCTGAAATGAACAAAAATAGGATCGTTGAGGTTAAGTTAATATAACTTATTATGTCTGTATTGCTTCCAGTGCAAAAATGGATGATTTTCAACATCATTAGCGCTTCTATGGTGCTGCTTGCAAGATTAGCCGATTTACCCACAATTTTTGCCAGCTCTTTTTTACTCTCAGGGTTTCTGTAATCCTTAATTAGATCCTGTAGAGTAAATGCAGAATGGGCAATGTATAGAATAGATGTCGGAAACTTTACTAGTCGAGCAACATTCCGTATAAGAAAGATATTGGATCTATTATTGTCAATGAACTCGCAGCAAAATTGCAGTGAAATCTTACACAATAGGGCTGTTAAACCTGTTGTGATGCAGATTACCTTCCTGAAATCATGATCATAAATATCATGCACCCTTTGTGCGAGTATGTTAGATTTCTTTTTTAGCTTGTTTGGCATGAAATAGTTAATAACTTCCTGTTATTCTATCACATAAAATCCTAAAAGAAAAGCCCTATGAATCAGGACTTTAAGGGAGATTTATGCACAAATCGGCTAAGCATTTTATAAACAAGGGATCGGTACTGAGAGTTGGCACACGAAAGTAATATCCATCCTTGATAATTGCTTTATATTCTATATCAAGTTCAACTAGAGTTTCTGAATGCTCAGAAACAAAAGATATAGGTGATAGAACTACAGGTACACCATCAGCTTTTGCGCGTAATAGCTCACTTTCAGTGCTTGGCTCTAGCCATTTTACAGGACCAATCTTACTCTGATAACATATTGACCAATCTAAGTTATTGATAGCTAACTTTTCTACTATTAACTCTACGCTTCTTTCTACCTGTGAAGCGTAAGGGTCGCCCTTTTTAATGATACTAAGAGGTAAGCTATGGGCTGAAAATAGGACTCTTGGTTTACCGATTTTTCTAGCCAATTTATAGTACTTAGCTATCAGATTAGTGTGAGCTTCAATAAAATCTTGGTTATCATAATAACGGTGAATCATTTTTGTATTGCATTTTAGGCCATACCGTTTAGCATTTTTTTGCCAATTCTCGATGGATGACAGAGTTGTGGTAGTTGAATATTGTGGATACAGTGGCAGCAGAATTACTTCGTCAGGATCAAACTGTTTTACACTTTCAATAACTTCGTCAGCAAATGGACGCCAATAGCGCATGCAGATGAATACCTTGTGTACATGGTTTCTATTTTCGTTTAATTTTAGTTCTAAAGCATTAGCTTGCATTTTTGCATTCTCTAGAATTGGCGATTTACCTCCAATTTCCTCGTATATTTTTCGTGCAGTATTTTCTCGTTTCGCAGATATAAACTTTGCTAAAAGAAACCGAAAGGGATTCGGTAGATTGATTATTCTCCTGTCATAAAAAAGGTTGAATAAAAAAGGACGGACCGCATTTAGTGAATCAGGCCCGCCAAGATTAAATAAGATAACTGCCTTTTTCACCTACGCACTACTACAACAAGTTACTTCTGGGGTGCCTATAAAATTAGCTACACACTCATCAAATTTAGTTATAGGCACTAAATTTCTTACACTGGCATACAATAAGTGGCCTGATCTCTTCAGGTTACTCTTGGTGGATGTGAAGTTCCAATCGAAAAATGTATCGACAAAAAGACTTGGTACCGTTTCAAGAAGTTCAACAGCAGCTAAAGATAGCATTATACAACTTTGCAGGACATTCAGAAGAACCTTGAGGGGAAAAAGTAAAACTTTAACGAAAAGAGAGGTGCTACTTGTTTCATCCAGTAGTCGCCCTGAGTTAGGCGAATTATACTCGGTGTGTTTTCTATTTTGATCAAAGATAGGAAATTTTATAGTATCTTTCTTAAATTCCGCATCTATTTCTTTTCTACTATGGTTAGTGATTTTTTCCATTAACTTCTCACGCAGATGAAAAGTTCTGACAATAAAACATGTGGCAATCATTAAGGAAGCACATAAAAGTGCGCATTGCATGAGGCTCATACTGCCTAGCATAGCTGGCAGTGCAAAACAAACAAATGGCACTATGATAGCCATTTCAAGCAATGGAATAGTATTCCTTTTCATTGCAAAGGCAGCACCTTTTTTTAATTCTGTATTATGATGTGAACTATATTCCAAATAACTTAAAAAGGCCAAATTAAAAGTTAAAAATCCTTTTGTTCCACAAAAAAGTGATGACTTAAAGTTACTTACTAATTTTTTAGTAGTAGATTTAGCTTGTTTTTTAGTGGTAGGCTCAGCTTGTTTAGTAGTGTTATTTTTACAACATTCACCCATACAATACCTCCTTGATGGTTTATTCTTAACTATAAATAAAAAACTGCTTTTATCAAATCAAAATTTACAATAAAATAAATCTATAAATATACTATTTTATATAAGGAAATAATATGGCAATTGAGAAGACACTTTCAATCTTAAAACCTGATGCAGTAAAAAATAATATTACAGGCAATATAAATTCCTACATCGAACAATCTGGGCTGAAAATCACAGCACAAAAAATGATGTTACTAACAAAAAAACAAGCAGAGCTGTTTTATGAAATTCATAAAGATAGGCCTTTTTTTGGGGAATTAGTAGAGTTTATGACCTCTGGTTCTGTGGTAGTTCAAGTTTTAGTTGGTGAAAATGCAGTAAGTAAATACAGACAAATCATGGGAGCTACCAATCCAAAGCAGGCAGATAAAGGCACAATCAGGGGTGATTTTGCTGATGATATTAGTGAAAATAGAGTCCACGGCTCGGATAGTCTAGAAAATGCTCGTAAGGAGATAGCTTTCTTTTTTGCTGAATGTGAGTTGGTGTAGTTAACTCAGATTGGCGTCATCCAAGTAGCTGACAACATAGAAACGAAAAAACTTGCTTGACACCCTCCGCCAGCCCCCTTATCATGAAACTGAAGCTATTGTATTTGCTTTCGCCAATCTGCAGATTAAAAGGTAAGGATTACTTAATGTATCGGCGTCTTATGTTCAATTTTTTGCAGTATATAGATACTGTATGTCTTTACAAAACTTCATCTACATCTAGGTTTTTATCTAAATAAGCTGAACGCGCTTATAAAGCGTTACAAGACATCAAAAAATGCCAATACTCGACAGAGATAGTAAAAGACTAGCTAACTCGGGGATTCTTTGTCTTTTTTTCTGCTTAGTAAATTTCTTAAACATTTGCAGCGTAAGTTAGTTGCAATTAAAAGCGGCTGAATCTCGCTTGTCAAGCGTTTAAAACATAAAAAACGCCAATATTTTAAAGCGGATAATAACCCCAGGGCTTCTTTTGCCTTTTTTTTCATTTGGTAAATTTCTTAATATTTATAGCTAAAGTAATTTAAAAGTCCGTGAAGGGTGTCATGCCAGTGCTTGACACTGGCATCCAGTTTTCCATATAATCTCATCAAAAATGTTTATTTTCTAGCTACTTTTATACTTATCAACCCAGTATGCTTACTTACAATTAAAATTTCTGGATCCCAGTGTCTGGGCACTGGGATGACAGCTAGCCTGACAACCGTCATCCCGCTACTTGTTAGCGGGATCTAGAGATACCGAGAATGAATCGCGGTATGACGTAGGACTGCTGTCATTCCAGTCTGGAATCTAGTTCTTATTGTACATTTACTTGGTAGAGTTAAATTTCCTGGATCCAAGTAGTCGGCTACTCGGATGACAGGAGAAGGTACTGCCGTCATAAAGGAACCAGTGTCAGCTACTTGGATGATACCTTTTTCTACTTAGTTTGGGTTATGCAAGAAGTCTATTATAATCAGGCTTTAAGTGTGCGGAAGTAATTTTTTTCGTTAAAGTAAAAAATTTTTTCTATAGCTGATCAAAGTGGGATCAAGAGAAACTTACCACTTTCTTTACAAAGGGTTTGATGTTACCATTTGACTACCTATTCTGAATTTATTGGATGAACATTAACATAAAAAATCTAGTTCATGCTTTCTCTAAATTGCCAAGTTTAGGGCCATCATCATCACGCAGGTTAGTTATACATTTACTCCAAAACAAAGAAAAAGTTATGCTACCACTTGCATCTTTGATTAAAGAGCTAGCAGATCTTATAATAGAGTGTGAAGTTTGCGGAAATCTAGATACTAAGTCACCTTGTTCTATTTGTACTAACCCAAAACGTGACACTAAGTTACTGTGTGTAGTAGAAGAATTAGGTGATCTATGGGCGTTTGAAAAAGGAAATATATATTCAGGTTTATACCATGTTTTGGGTGGCAGATTGTCTGCAATAAATGGCATAGGTCCAAAAGAACTCAACCTTGACACTATTCTGAAAAGAGTGACAGAGTCTAAAATTGAAGAGATAATTATCGCAATTAATCCGACATTAGAGGGCCAAGTTACTGCACAATATATAATTGAATTGCTAAAAAATTTGGATGTGAAAATATCACGCCTTGCTTGCGGCATACCAATGGGCGGAGAAATTGACTATCTTGATGAAGGAACGCTGAGGATAGCACTTACTTCAAGACAAGAATATGAGTTAAATATAAAATAAGACATGTGCTTAAAAAAACTTATATCGCTCATAACATTCAAAAAGAAAAAAATAGTGCCACCACTTAAAGTGGTGGCTTGGGAAAATGACCGCCTAAACTATAAGCAATTTTCAGGTAAATTCAACACTATAATTAAAACAATTGATCAGTCTTTTACAATAATATCTTTAGAAGGATATGATGGATGGGGCAAGACGTTTTTTTTGAAAGAATGGGTAAAAGAGTTAAAACAGCAAAATGAAATTGTAGCTTATTATAGTGCATGGGATATCAATGCATTGGACCAACCACTTCCTTCTTTTTTAAATTTTCTATTTGAAGATTTATTTGCATCGTATGAAGTAAAAAGAAGCGTTATACAACAGTTCAAGAACATAAACCAAGAGCTATTTTCTCTAAACACACTAGGAAAGCTGATCAGTAAATCTCCACTTGCTATGCTTTCAGTATTTCTTGATGCTGCAAAAGAGGCTGATAAAAAAGACATAGGTTTTGTCTTGAGTGAATTAAGTCTTCTCCAAAGAAGAAAAGAGAGTACTAGAGATTTCAAAATACAGTTAGCGGATGTGGTTAATAAAATCAGAAAAGACAAAAACATTTATATAATGGTGGATAATCTTGATGTGTGCCGTCCTAAATTCGTTGTCGATTTTTTGGAATCTATAAAGTATATGCTTGATGTGGAGGGGCTGGTTTTCATTATTTCTGTAAGTAAAGATAAGAGTAATGTACAAAGAGCAATCAGCACAATACTTGGACCAAATTTTGACCTAAAATCTTTTACTGATCTCTCTTTACATTTGCCAAAACAACCGATAGAAAAATTTACAAAAGAACTATTTGAAAATATTAAATTACCGAAAAAGTCAAAAAATTTGATTGTAGATAGTTTTATATTTTATGCAGAAAGCCTGTCACTATCGTTAAAAACAATAGAATACTGCGTAAAAAAAATAAAGCTGTGTCTTCTGAATCACACAAGAGAAGAATTACCTGATCCGAATTTGTTTGCATTTTTGGTAATACTGCAATCAATAAATATTGATATATATGAGGAACTAGATTCCTCATGTCAAAGATCCTTGGAAAAAATTGAAAATGAATATAAATCTTTAGTTCTAAATGGTCAAGAAGAATGGGAAAAACTTAAAACCTCTCTAGAAACTGCTTTTGCAGAGAGGGAGTCAAAAATTAACAAAGCTATAAAGGATATACTATTTTGAAAAGATACCCTACCTTCACATATACAAAGATAGGGTAACATTTGATTAACGCCCTTTTACTATGTCATTACCTTGTTCAAACTTTCTGATTAATTCGCTTACATTGACATTAGATAATTTTTTACCTGCAGATTTGTCATTATGTGAAGCATCAGGTTTACGAAGGTCTTCCTTACTGTTACTCCTAGTAATATTACATCTAACAATGTTTGAATTATTAGACTTATCGCTTACATCTGAAATATTGCTTTTTTCACTACATGAAGACGAATTACTCGACATATTGCCTAAGCTAAAGAGCTTTTTACCTTGATAGATTGGATTCCAATCAAGTGGATTATAAGTTTTTTTGCTAGTCTCAACCTTTTGGTTATTTTGCTGTTTAGGAGAAAAACCAAGTTTTTCTCTTTCTTTCTTGCTTAGCGTTTTGAGAAATTTTACGGTTTCTAATTCATCAGTTGCTTGTACTTTATGTAAATCAAAGCTTTTTTGATGGTTATCCTGCTTAACATTTTCCATCATTTTATCTTTTATTGTTCTATCCTCATCATCAGAAGTGCTGCTACTAATATCACTGATACCACTATCCCCTGAATTGCGGCGTTGTTTGTTAGGAGTGCTATGAATGTTGTCTTCCATGAGTTTTTGCATTGTTGGGCCAAATGTTCTTCCAAGATTGCTACTCACTGTTTTATTACTATCATTTGCTTGAGAATGAGGTACATTTCGCTCAAAAATTGCTTTTATTCCAGCAAATTTAGCTTGGGAAGATTTCGGAGGAACAGGTGGGGCAACCATGCCTTTTAAGTTAATCTTTCCTTCATTTTGAGGAAAAATTTTTGGATTATTTTTTTCTACTGTAGTATTCATTTTTTTACCTCTAAACCTATTAACTAATAAAAGTATAAACTTAGAGGTATTAATTTTGTAATAACAATGCTAATAGATTACCGCAGTTTCAATAAGCATCACCAGAGGATTCTCTATATAATGCTTAAAGGCATTTAAAAACTTTGCTCCGAGTGCCCCATCAACTGCTCTATGGTCAACAGAGAGCGTTACTGTCATTATTTCTGCTATTTCTATTTTCTCATTCATAACAATTGGTTGTTTTTTAGATGCACCAACTGCCATAATGCAAGATTGCGGCGGATTGATTATAGCACTGAAGGCTTTTATACCAAACATCCCTAAGTTGGAGATAGTAAACCCTCCTCCTTGAAACTCTTCAGGTTTCAATTTTCCAGATCTTGCTCTGCTTACTAAATCTTTCACTTCTTTTGATATAGATAAAATACCCTTTTTATCAGCATTTTTTACTATAGGAGTAATTAGCCCATCTTCAAGTGCCACAGCGATTGAAATATCTATATTTGAATATCTCAGTATTTTATTATCTATCCACGAAGAATTTATATCAGGAAATTTTTTCATGCTGAAAGCTGCAGCTTTTATGATTAGATCATTAATTGTTACTTTATTGTTTTCATCTGCTGAGTTAATCTCGTTTTTTAACGATATTAACTTATCAACCTGGCAGTCTACAGTTAAATAAAAATGTGGAACATTCTGTTTTGATTCAGTCAGGCGCTGTGCTATCACTTGGCGCATGTTGCTTACTTCAACTATGGTATCTTTCTCAGGACTTTCAGTATGTATACCACTGCCTAAAAACTCCAACACATCAGCCTTAATTATGCGACCATATGGTCCTGTACCTTTTAATTGCTGCACATTAACCCCTTCATTTTGAGCTATTTTCTTAGCTAATGGGCTTATTTTTGTTCTACCTTCTGCATAACCCTCTGTCATCTGAGTAGCTGACACTGGGATCCATTCTTCTTTTCTAGATCCCAGTGTCAAGCACTGGGATGACATTGAGGGGTTGGATTCCAGCGTCACGCGCTGGAATGACACCGAAGAATGACTTATTGGCTTTCCGTTTAAATCTTGGTGTTCTGATTTTTGATTATCAACAGCACTTTTTGTCACTTCCTTTTTAACTGCACTATTGATGGAAGTTGAAGTATAGTTGTTAAGTGCACTTTCATCTTCTCCTTCTTCCAGCATTAAAGCTATTGGTTGATTTACAGGCACGCCACTTGTTCCTTCTGTTACTAAAATTTTTGCTAAAACTCCTTCATCTATAGATTCAAACTCCATTATGGCTTTATCAGTCTCTATCTCAGCAATTACGTCGCCTACTTCAACTTTGTCTTGTTCTTTTTTATGCCACTTTACAATTTTTCCTCCAGTTTTGCTCATTGTCGGTGAAAGAGCAGGCATTAATATTTCTATAGGCATTGATTTTGCATTTAAAGATCTATTCAATTTTTAATTTACTCTTTATCTTATGTCAACCTAATCGTGAATTATGATGAATAAGTCTGTTACACTATCCCTCACGTTATCCCAGTGCGTGACACTGGGATCTTGGTTCAGTACTATTATCCTATTGTTTTTATTATTTAGCCATAGCTTGTTTGCTAACAACTTTGTTTCAACCAAATCAAATAAGATCAACATGAGAACGGGGCCAGGGTTTCACTATCCTGTAAAATGGATATACACTTGCAAAAATCTGCCCCTGAAAGTGATAGAAGAGTTTGAGAGTTGGAAAAAGGTCTGCGATATAGATGAAGACTGCGGATGGATAAAAGGCAATCTTCTTAGTGATAAGCGCTACACGATTGTAAAAGAAGATACTTATGGATATCAAAAACAGAGTGTAGACAGCAAGATTACTATGAAAATAGACAAGTTTGTTGTGATGAAGATAGAAAAATGCAACGAAGAATGGTGCTTTCTTTCCACCCCAAAACGCAAAGCATGGGTACAAAAAAAACATATATATGGGGTTGATTAGGTTGACAAAAGATCTGAATTAACACTAGTTTCTGGGCCTTCTGTAGCATGCTCTTCAGATGAAGCAGAGGGTTCTTGAGGCTCTGGAGACTGTACAGGGCTATCACAGAAACTCCTTAACATCTCCTCAGCGGATGAATCTAAAATTTGTACAATAGACTTTTCACTCTGCTCTTTTAGCGATTGATCCACTCTAGAAATCAACTCAGAAAACTCGCTACCTGATTTTTCAGCTTCACTTTTTATTTTACTTTCTATGCTTGCAATATTACCTTGGTCAATTTCTTCTTTTGTTATGTTGAATGACTTTGCAACATCTTGATATCCAATCTTGCAATTTCCACAACCAATTATGCAAAAAGTAATAGAATCAGATATTTCGCTTGCAGCCCAATTATGTATAGTGTAAGCCAAATAATTGTCATGGTATTTAATGCTAAATTGTTGTTCTATTAACTCAGAAATTTTATTCTTTAGAGACATAAAGCACCCTCCTCTTACATTCGTTATACCTTTTTGTTAAGATAAAGCAATTACACCATTTACTACATGCTTTACTTTAATTAATTATTAAAACAAGAGCATCATTTCCAGAGCTATATCTTTTTACCTTGATAATTCTTTTTTGACTTCCTCTTTAATTATCCCACTTATATTCACGTTAAGATCCCCTACCCAAAAATCAGTCATAGTTTCAAGATCGTATAGATCCTCTATTACTTTTTTAATAGCAGCATTTATTTCTTCTTCGTCAAATTCCTTTATAATAGGTCTAATCTTCACATACCCTGGAGAGCCTTTACCATAAATTCCTTTGCTTTTATTAATGCAGCCACCTGCACCAGATCTACTGCTTCTCAAACCACTTCCACACTCTACTGTTTCATACTTGATTTCACCATTTTCTATATATGCTATTTGATTGTCTTGTGTAGACTTCAGTTTATCTGCCTTTACAATTTTCTCCTCTAGCTTTAAATCTTGCTTATGAATTACTGTTTCCTCATAACCCTTACCACCGTATGTTCTATACTCACCTCCACCTGCAATAGTAATCAGTTGCTGGCAATGTTGCTTCTGCGAATTGCACATTTCTATGAAAACAGGTCCCCCGTCCTTATCTGAGAAGTTACTTTCCTGGTTACCCCCTCCCTCTGTGACTTGCACCTTAATTATAGGATAATTAGGATCGATTTTCAGTTTAGCTTTAATATAATCTCCTGGCATCCCTACTCTGCTTTCAGTAGAATGGCATTTTTGATTGTCACAGCCACTACCTTGTATATGACCTGCTTCACCACTTCCCCACGCTTCTATTTTAATACGATCAAATTTTATTGATAAGTCATCTGTATAAACATCTTTATTTTTATGATCATAGGATTTTTCATTATTTTTTTCAAGATCTGGTTTCTTATTTTTCAGATGTTCCTTGATTATCTCTTTTAATTTTTCTTTTAATTTCTTTTTGAGACCTTCTAAATCGAACCTACACAATTTATCAGCGTAAAAGACCTCCGTTCTGTTTGCTTTAATTGGTGCTTCTTGTTGTGTGACAACGCCATTTGTATTTTGTGAAATCTTTGTATAAAAAGGTTGAGTGTTTTCTTTGTCTACATATCGTGTTGAACGGCTGCATGTTCCAGTAAAGCAGATACAACCATCATCACCTTGATTACATTTTTCTCTATGCTCTACATCCGTCAATTTGTATACTACTTTCAGTCCTTTACTAGATTTAAATGTATCGTCTATCTCATCATTTCTTTTTACACAGTAACTGCATTCTCCCTTCTTCTGCTCATTTTCATCAGGGAAGAAAACATACCCTTGTTTATTGAATATTATTTTATCTAACTCACTCTGATCTCTGTTTAAGAGATCGGCTCTTTTATTTTCCTTGCTTGGAAGATAATAGAACTGATTTAATTCCTTGGAGTAAACAGCATTGTATTTAGTATATCTTGTTCCCATTAATTTTAGTGGTATTATTTTATTTTCTCTTTTAAGAACAAACTCCTCTGGTTCTGGCTGCCATCCAGAAAGACAAAGCATTTTACTGTTAGAATTTCCTTTATACTTTACTTCTATTTCCGGCTGCCCAGAGTTATTAAATTCACATTGAATAGATTTGTCTTTTAACTTTTTCTCAAAATCATTAAAACTATAAAAACTTCCGCCTTTAGAACATTTAATTTGCACATCAGGAACATAGCCATATTCTTTCAGAACTTTAAATTGTTGCGGATTACTTTCTAATATACCTTCTATAATATTATCAATATTACTATCAGTTGTTTTTGCTACTATTGCTGGTTTTACTACTTTTAAAGATAGGGGGCCAATGTTTATAGGATGGTTGAGGTCAGTATTAACATTAAAAGTACAGGAACCATTACTATAGGTTCCATGTGCTTTAGCACAAGTGCTCTCACTCATCTTCATTTCTACTTTCAATGTATTTTTATTTACTATCTCCACTATCTCAGGTTCTGGAGCAGGTGGTGCAGGAAAACAGCGGACGAACTGTGGATTTTGTTCATTTATACTTTGAGTTCCAAGGTATTCAGCGCAGAGCTTATCTTTTTCTCTATAGGTTTTGAAGTCATACGTGGTGCCATATTTGTCTGTAATAGGGTGTTCCTTAGCTTTATCTTTTCCATACTCTTTAGGGAAATCTAATTTTTCTCCAATCTTTCCGTCTTCTTCTATTAGATCACCAGCTATTACCTTAACCTTAGGGTCAAAGTAATCATTGTCTTCATGTGTTATAGGGATAATTCTAACTTGTGGAGGTGACATCGCAAGTTGTTCACAGAATGGAGGGGGGCTAGGTGCAAGTGGCACGGGAGCACATTTTACTGCCGTTTGGTAGCAGGTATCACAGACTTTTTCCATCTCCCCAGGACGAAAAATATTCTCACCCGAAAATACTCTAGAACCCCATGAAGAAATTCCTGACATACAAGCCCCTTTTTGACTGCAAGCACATATTCTAGGAGAGTTAGCGAATCTTCTTTTTTCCTCATCAGTAACACCGTCTGCCCATTCCCATTTAAGACCCCGAGCAATTTCTCCTCCAGCTTTTGTTTTATCCCCTTCCCAATCAATAAAAGCTGCAGCAGAAACTCCAGCTCCTGTACCTTGCGTTCCATATATCTGGCGGCAGGATTCCCCACTTTGTAAGTCATAACAATAACTTTGTCCATCATAAGCACATACTCTAATTTTGGGATTAAAGTAACCATCAACTCCTTGATCTTTTATTGCTTGCACCTTAATTTCCTTTACCCAATCTCCACCAACTATTGCTTCCCACCAAGTATTACTTTCTACAAATGTTGGACAATCAGCATATCCTTGATACGAAAGACCAAGTATCAAAAAAAATATCAATAAGAAATTAAGCTTTACACTTCTCATAAAATACCGGTAACCACTCATTAACTTCTTCTCCTTTTTCTTTTATTGCCTCATACATATACTTTATCGTCTCTTTGTTAGCTGAAAGTACATGTATTTCTTGCATATTCTTTAAATCTAAATTTAAAGTTACTAATCCTTTATACTGTTTTATCAAAAATAAACCTTCCTGCGTTGGCGTCTGCAGAATTATATTCAGCTCCTCTTTTGATAAAGAAAATGCTTTCATGTATAATCTATTTGCATTGACGTTCGGCATCAAGATTCTTGTATCAACATGTTTATCTAAATATTGAGTAAATTTGCTAGCAAATGCGAGATTTAAATTTTCAGTACTTAGGATTACTACAACATTTAGTTCCGTCATTCTTTGCATCCAGTTATCAAACTCTTTCTCTGTAGGAAAAATATTACTTATCTCCCATGCTTCATCCAAAACAAGTATTGCAGGCGAGCCATCACATTTTGCCTCAAAAGAATATAAAAAATAGTAAAGTATCACGGACATACATTCCTTTTGTTTTGTAAGGTTTGCGGTGTTGAGAGATATAATTTTTGTTTCCCAGTCAATATCTGATTCATTACCATCTTGAAATAAGTAAGCAAAGTCACCATCGTCACACCATCTACTTATCTTACCCCCAAGGAGCAAGAGCACCTCAGAAATTTGTGAAATAGAACGTGATTCCTTGGGTATAGCAAATATAGAATCCACAATTTTTCTTATCTTTTCTTCTACGTCCACCAAGCTCGTATCGGCTACCATTCTTCTGATCAGTTCAACCAACATATTGCGATTGGAAGCACTATCTTCAATGTTTAGTGGATTAAATTTTAGGCTTTTGTCCTTATATTTTGGATCGATTATGTAATATTTACCACTCACTGCTTTAGTAAAAATTATTGATTTTCCAGTGTTATCCAATATGACAATTCTTGGGTTAAACTTTCTTGATTCTGATAATAGAAAATTAATGAGTGAAGTTCTGCCTGAATTTGGAGCTCCGAGTATCGTAGTATGGCCATTATTTCTTTTTCCATGAAAATTAAAGAAGTAAGGATTTCCTTTTTTTGAGAAAAAAATCATTACCGCTTCTTTCCACCTTCTTCCTTTTAATGTACCTGACGTAAAATCGTGCAGCATAGCAAAGCTGCAAGCGTATTTTGTTAAGATATTTTTCGGTTGCGTAATAAAAGCAAAATTGCCTGGAAGTTGTGCCCAAAAATGACTTTCCATATGTAAATCAGTTCTAAACATCATGAAGCCAACTAATGACATTATAGAAGATAAATCACTAATACTTTCAGCTAACTTATTCCTATCATCTGCAAATATTGTAAAAATAATTTTCTGTTGGCAGAAGTCTATACTAGAGGTCTTTTCAAGCTCTATTATTTCTTCAATTCCTGAGCTTTTAAGTAAGGTATTATCCTCACTAATTTGCAGCATGTTGATTTGTTTTTTAAATTCTTTTATTGCTTTGTTATTACTAGTAAATATCATTATTTCTGTAATGATAAATTCAGATTCAAGCTGCAAGCATCTATCTATATTACCTAAAGAGATTTCCCGGTATTCTTTTATGCTGAAAATAGAGCCAAATTTCTGTTGATTTTCAAATATTGTTTGAAACGTATTGAAACCAAAAGCTATTTTAAAATTTCTAATATATTGCGACAGGTCCCTTTCATGTATTGGATAATCTTTGTGCGTTAATGTAACAATATAGTGGAGAAATTCTATCATTTCAGAATATATTTTACCTTCACTAAACCTTAGACTCAGTTTTTTAGCTCCAAAAGGTCCTAAATCATTTTGA
Source organism: Wolbachia endosymbiont (group A) of Andrena fulva (assembly GCF_964026815.1). Taxonomy (NCBI): domain Bacteria; kingdom Pseudomonadati; phylum Pseudomonadota; class Alphaproteobacteria; order Rickettsiales; family Anaplasmataceae; genus Wolbachia; species Wolbachia endosymbiont (group A) of Andrena fulva. The sequence goes on along the minus strand of NZ_OZ034701.1, from coordinate 161,236 downwards.
ATTACGTCAGTTATCTTTTGCAACTCCTGATGGCTTTCTTGTAAAGACAACTTATGCTTATTCTTTATTCTATTGAAAAAAAACGAATTATTAGTATGCTTGCCAAAATCGCTAAACAATATTACAATGTATAGTTCATTTATATACTGTAATTTACTATCAGTTAGTTTATTAAACCACGTTGAATGTAGGTTGTCAGAGAAGTCTTCAGTTTTATTCCATTTCAAGCTCAGTTTATTGCGCTTTCTAACGGTATGAATCCAAACGGTAAAATACAGGCTATTAATATTTTTTGATATGCTTTTTCTAATTTCAGTTCTGAGGTCGCTGTAGTTATCAACAGAAGAATAATCTTCTAACTTGATTATTTTTAACAATTCTCCCTGTTTTGTTAGTATGGTTTCTTCATCGTAATGACAAGCATAAGGAACAAAATCTAAATCAATGCTTTCTAGTAATGCTAAGTTGTTCTTTTTTTTAATCTTAGAGTTAACTGTTGGTACTTTTAACTGCATATGCGTATTCAATAAAGATAATTAAAAAAGATAAAAATACTATCTTAATTTTTATCTTTTTTTTCGCTATCGGATTGTAATTTTATATCTTTTGCAAAGTTAAATTTTTCTTTTAAGTAGTCTGTTGCCTTTTCTGTACTACCGAACATCAGGACCAGTACACCAAACATTATCATAAAAAAGATTAGACCTCTGAACACTACTGCAAGTATCACTGCAGCTATACACAACCCTATGATTGTTGAAGGACTCATATTTTCTACAGTATCTTTAACTGAAAATGAAGAAATAAAATTTTTTACCGTTTCTTGTATACCCTTTAATTCATCACTCGCCGAACTTGCTTCGCTAGAATATGATGCAAAAACGAAACTTAATAAGGCTATAAAAACCAAAACTTTATTCAATTGAATGCGCATCAACTAAACACCTTTTAAACATTCCTCAAATATAACAACTTTTATATCAATAGGCAAGAACTGAATTCACTTATCCACTACAAGTAACACATATTTAATTTTTACCGCTGCGAACATGCTGTAAGCTCTTATCATCAACAAGAGGACTCACATTAATGGATGTTAATTTACTTGATAGGAAGTTTGAATGCAATTCAGCTACTGCTGCTATAGCAAGCACTGCAACCATAGCAAGTAGTCCTGCTCCTATCAATCCTGATGTCATTGCTCCTGCAACAATGCACCCTATTGTGGAGAGAGCACAACCTGCTACAAGTGCAACGTGAAGATTTCTGTTATTGGGTTGGTTTTTAAGTAGGATATCTTTCTTAACTTGATCTGGATTTGCTTGACCATCTGAGTTTTCATTTTCTTGCATTTTTGGCTCTTTTTTTACAGTCTGCTCTGGCTGCACTTGAGTCTCGTTTTCTTTTGGGGATTCCAAATTTGATTCTAATAACTCAGTTTTTTCTCCACCCTCTGGTTGTAAGCCATTATCTTCTTCAACAGAGCTCAATGTTGAGTTTAAACTTTCCTCAGATGAAGTGCTTGCTATTGATGTTAAACTGTTTTTTCTACTATTTATTGGTGATATCGAGTTTTTTTCACTCAGTCCAGGTGAGTCTATTCCACTATCTGAGTCATTGCCACTACTGAGTTTAGAAGTTTGCTTCTCCTCTATTTCTTTCACAACCTTGCTATATTTTTCAAACACTTCCTCTGTAACATCTGAATTACTAAGTATTTTATTATCACCACTTTTTTTCTCAGCTACATTCAAGGGTGTTTCTTGTGTGTTGTTTTGCTCTTCAATATGTTTTAGCTGCATTTGATCTTCAATATTTTCTTCAACAGCATTTGGTATTGAGCTTACACTGCTGCTCCTGTTAGTAATATCCAAAATTGTTTGTACTATTGCTGCCTTTTTTTTTGAGTCTAGTTTTTTTGACTCTGTTATTTCTGCTTTCAACGCTGGAAGAAAGTGTTGGATATAATTATTATAATGTTCTCTTTTTTTCCCCACTGATTTTTCTAACTCAGCTAATGCTTCAGGACTAGTTCCTTGCTTGGATGACTCTAAGTGTTTTGCAATAGCCTGCTCATTTTGTCGTTCTCTCAGTATTTTTTCCAATTCAGCCAATGTTTTAGGACTAGCTCCCTGCTTGAACAACCTTTTGCATTCTTTGGAAGTCTCATCTTGATTTTCTTGATAATTTTCTGCTGTTACCTTTCTGTATATAGTGTTGCTCAATTGTTGGTTAATATCTCCTTCCTTACTCTTAGGTTTTTTAAAGGGACTGTGCATAACATTCCTCCATACATAATAAAATGTATAGATACCTCTTTAGCGTTAATTTTACATTAAAACTGGGCAATTATGCCATATTATAAATAATTGCGGCAACTTGCTTATTGGAAGGTCGCTTAACTATTTGCTTTCTGGGCTTTCTACTTCTACAGATTTGCTATTAATATGATTCTTTGCTTGTTGAACTAACATATCCACTACTTCTTTTACAGGCTTTTCCCTATCAACCATGCCAACACTTTGGCCGGCCATTAAAGATCCTGTTTCAACATCTCCTTCAATCACTGCCCTTCTTAAAGCTCCAGCCCAGAACTTTTCTATTTCAAGCTGCCCATCTTCTTTTGAGATCTGTCCCTTTTGGTATTCATCAATAACTTCTTTTTGACGCTTCATGAAGTCATCGCTTGCTTTGTTGGCTATAGCTCTTACAGGAATTACAGGAAAATCAGCACTTATCTGTACAGAAGGTATTGCATTACGTGCGGCCGATTTAATAAACACTTCCTTAAAATTTTTGTGGGCAATTGACTCATTAGTGCAGACAAATAATGTACCTATTTGACAGCCACTTGCTCCCATTTCCAGGTAATTAACTATCATTTCACCTCTTCCTATTCCACCTGCAACAAACACTGGTATTTGTTCATTTTTAAAATGAGGCAATATCTCTTGTGCAAGAACAGAAGTGCTAACTGGACCTATATGCCCACCTGCTTCCATTCCTTCTATTATTAATGCATCTACTCCCATTTTTACTAACCTTTTCGCAAGGCTTAATGCTGGTGCAAAGCACATAACTTTAATGCCTGCACCCTTGATTTTTTCTATATTAGGCTTTGTTGGCAGTCCACCGGCAAGCACTATATGGCTCACTTTCGTTTCAATACACACATCTATCAACTCACTCAACTTTGGGTGCATAGTAATTAGGTTTACACCAAATGGCTTGTTAGTTAATTTTTGTGTCTCTATGATTTCTTTTTCCAGTAAGTCTGGGAACATTGCACCACATGCAATCACACCAAAACCACCAGCGTTTGAGATTGCTGAGACCAAGTTTCTCTCTGAAACCCAGCTCATAGCACCACCCATTATAGCAAACTCACTGCCAAGAAAATCTGTTCCTTTTTTCCAGAGGCTACTTAACATATAACCTATATCATACGTTTAAAAATGTTTTGTTTATCTATAAATGTGTGTTTTAAGGCGCCAAGTATATGTAAGATTATAAAGAGTACCATAAAATATGCAAGCATCGAATGTAGCTCGTTAGCCGTGTTAGCTAGATCTTTGTTTTGATTAATCAACAAAGGGATATGAAAAAAATATTTGATCTGTTTGCCAGAAGCAGAAGACATGACATAGCCAGATAGTGGCATTAGCACCATTAAAGAATATAAACCAAAGTGTACTGCTTTACTTATATTGATTACAAACCGAGAAAAATTTGCTGGAAGTGGTGGAACATAAGTAAAGACGCGAAAAAATATGCGTACTATGATTAATCCAAGAATAGTGATACCGCAAGCCTTATGAATAGCGTATATGTTGAACTTAATTTCATTGCTAAGTGGCAGGCTTTTCATATAAAGTCCAGAACAAAGCATACCGATAATAAAAACAGCCATCAACCAATGGATAACTCTTAAACCTAGGCTATATTTATCGTCTTCCATTTTGATTACCCTAAAGTAGCATTTATATAATAGAAAAACTATTTTTCAATCAAAATCATTAAAGCAATTTAGATTTACCGACAATGTAGCTATACAAATTCGACCCAGCCGGAAGTCAAGGGCACCTAAATCAAGAAACGGATTAAACGAAAAACTTACTTGACAAACTCCGCCAACCCCCTTATCATGAAACTGAAGCTATTTATTTATCTTCGCAATCTGTGCAGGTTAATGACAAAAAACTTAGGGTATTTGGCGTCTCATGTTTAATTTTTCGCACTACGTGCATCGCATGTCTTTAAAAATTTTTAGATTTTTACCTATATAAGCCGAAACGCGCTTACAAAGCGTTTAAGACAGCAAAAAACGTCAAATTGACAAGGGAGAATTTGAATGCTAGCTACTACGGGGTTTCTTTGCCTTTTTTCCTGCTTAGTAAATTTCTTAAACACTTGCGGTGTAGGTTAGTTGCAAGTTAAAAGCAGCTAAATCGCTCTTAATCAAGCGTTTTAGAATAAAAAAACGCCGATATTTTAGTACATAGTAAATAGCCAACCACCACGGGGCTTCTTTTGCCTTTTTTTTCATTTGGTAAATTTCTTAATATTTATAGCTAACATGAAGCTAAGTACGAACTTTGTTAAACACAACAAATGGTGTCATTCCAGTGCTCCTGTGATGTCATTCCAGCGCGTGACGCTGGAATCCAGGAATTTTATTAAGTTGGTGAGCATAAAAATAGCTGTTTTACGTTAAAATACAATGTTTTGATGATTATGGAAAGGCTGGATTCCAGTGTCAAGCACTGGAATGACACCATAGGGGCACTGCCATCATAAAGGAACCAGTGTCAGCTACTTAAATGACATCATAGGGGCGCTGGGATGACACCCTGACAATCGTCATCCCGCTGCTTGTTAGCGGGATCTAGAGATACCGCGAATGAATCGCGGTATGACGGTTCGTGGTGGCATGACGATAAGGTTCCAGTGTCAAGCGTTTGGCGTGCAAATTTCCTTAAACGTTCGTATAACTCAAAACTTTACTTTAGGTCAAACTGCTGTATAGTGGCTTTATAGCTTTAGTTTTACAATGAATATACCCAGTATAGAAAATTGTGATCTTCACAATAAAACCGTCTTACTCAGAGTTGACTTCAATGTTCCTATAAAAGATGGAGAAATTCGTGATGTCACTCGTATTTTGAGAGCATTGCCTACTATTCATTATTTAGTGAATGCGAGTGCAAAGATTATTATTATATCGCATTTCGGACGCCCAAAGGCTAGAGACGATAATCTGTCACTAAAAAATATAATTGACACTTTATCACAGTTACTAAATAAAAAAGTGAAATTCATTGATGATTGCGTTGGTGAAAAAGTGCAAAAAGCAGTGAGTGCTATGGATGCAGGAGATATAATATTACTAGAGAATCTAAGATTTTATGAAGGTGAAAAGGAGAATGATGCAAACTTTGCCAGACAATTAGCATCTCTGGCGGATACATATGTCAATGATGCATTTTCTTGCTCTCACAGAGCTCACGCTTCTATTTCACGCATTACAGAGTTTTTACCTTCCTACGCGGGATTTTGCTTACAAGATGAGCTAAAGTGTCTTGAAAAAGCTGTATCGTTTAAAGCTAAACCTATTACTGCGATAGTTGGGGGAGCTAAAATATCAACTAAAATAAAAGTGCTTATGAAGCTAACAGAAAAGGTTGATTACCTAGTTCTAGGTGGTGCAATAGCCAATAATTTTTTGTCATTTAGCAAAGTAAATATAGGGAAATCTTTCTTTCAAAATGGTGTTGACGACCTTCTACATAATATTGTTGAAACAGCAAATAAAAACAATTGCAAAATAGTTGTGCCAGAAGACGTTCTGGTTGCAGTAAACTCTGATTACAGCACTAGTATTTCAAGAAAAACTGAGTCCATTTTGGACGGTGATATAATTTTGGATATCGGATCACAAACTTTGAGTACAATAAGCAGTATAATAGCGAGCAGTAAGACTCTGCTGTGGAATGGACCTATTGGTGTTTTTGAACATTCAGCTTTTGCAAATGGTACAATAGGGGTAATGAAAGTCGTAAGTGACTTAACGCACAAAGGAAAGTTAACCAGCATAATAGGGGGAGGTGATAGTCTATCTGCAATAAGCGCTGCAGGCCTTACCGATAAGGATTTTACATGTGTTTCCACTGGTGGAGGAGCGTTTTTAAGTTGGCTGGGTGGTGACGAAATGCCAGGAGTTGCTGCTCTGCAAAAATGATTAGATTAAAACTTTTTTAAATTGTTTCTTGTAAGCTAGCTTTTTTGTGAACGTGATTATGTCGAAGACAGTTAAACTAATTTTGTGTTTAATAATACCAATAATAGGGTTTATTTTTTATATTATGGATCATTATTTTCACACCGGCTATGTAGAAGAAAATGTTGAGGTCAATTTTGAACCATTTTTCAGTTCACAACCAGGTTATATACCACCGTTTCCAGAATTAACTGACTTCGATAGAGGAGTGTTGAAAGTTTGTGGAGATTGGGGAGCACATCCAGATAAAGAAGATTTCAAAATTTTACTTAGTTGTCCGCAGCATCAAGAAGTAGTGAAAGGAATATATGATGAGCTTGATCATCAAATTGTCACACCAGATGCGGATTTGGAGTTATTTAAAGATGAGCTGGCTAACATTTGGTTTACAAATAGTGGAAGTGAAAAAGAAACTGTAGGGTTTGGACATATTTTTTGTGGTGAGCCAAACGATAAATTAGGTGGCATGCATTTTGTAGGTAGATATGTTGAAGCTCAAGAAGATAAATGGGCAGGTGCAATTTGGAATGATAAGTCCCTATGCAATAAATCAGATATTAAGCCGCCAGTTTATACATTTGGAATGAAATATTTAGGTAAGGATGGGGAAGTGAAAGTTAAATGCCCAAATGGATACGCATATAACCTTCATGCTGATGATATTTTAATTTCTGCAACTAAGGCGTTTAAGGAATTAGGAAAGGATGGAATGTGCCTGTATAAAATGGAAGATGACGATTATCAATCAGTGTTTGTAAGAAAGAATGATGCTATACTCATGTTCTATCCCGACTTAACACCAAAATGTGATGATAAGAGTACTTATTGTAGTTGCAGTAAATCTTAATTTCAAAACCAATAGGGTGAACAAATGATAAAAATGTTATAGGGTGTAGCAAATCCAAATGAGTTAAAATTTTGATTAAAGGGTTTTGTGAATAATAATGAAGAAGGGCATTATTCGTCTAATAAAAGCAATTCAATACTCTTGTGAAGGAATAAAATCAGCTTTTATATCAGAAATTGCGTTCAGACAGGAGTTACTGCTTTTTATAGTATGTGTCTCAATTTTGTTTGTTTTGGATGTAAGTAATCTAGAACGTGCAGTAATGATAAGCAGTCTATTCCTGGTGTTAATTGTGGAAATTGTTAACACTGCTTTTGAAACGACAATTGAGCGTATTTCCAGTGAACAACACATACTTTCAAAAAAGGTGAAAGATCTAGGTAGTGCAGCAGTTTTTCTTTCATTAATTAACTTCCTGATAACATGGATGATAATATTGACAGGTTAATACGAATGTTATTAAGATATGTTGTCAAACTCACCAATTAAAGTTTTTATATCTTGCGGTAAATCAGAGACAAATTCCATGTATCCCTTACTTTTGGGGTGATATAAGCCCAGTGTATAAGCATGTAGTGCTTGTCTATTGAAATTACGAATAAAACTAGAGTTTTTAGCATATTTTGTGCTTTTACTACTATTTTTCCCATAAACTTGATCACCAACTATAGAATGTCCTATGTGGCTCATGTGGACTCGAATTTGGTGCGTTCTACCTGTTTCTAAAGTGCATTTAACGAGGCTTGCTTGTCCTATAACTTTCTCTACTGAGTAATGAGTGATTGCTAATTTGCCCGTTGTTTTTGTAACACACATCATTTCTTTATTACCACGCTTTGGAGCAATGTTAGTTTCTATAGTTCCCTGCTGGGAAGATAATATTCCCCAAACTACTGCTAAGTATTCCCGCTTTATTTTGCGATTCGATAACAATTCAGACAAAAAACTATGGGCTGCTTCATTTTTTGCAATTACCATTAGCCCACTAGTATCTTTATCGAGTCTATGAACAATTCCTGGTCTTACATCAAGGTGAGCGATAACTGCGTTCAAAAGCGTATCATTGTTTGTCCCAGCACCTGGGTGCACTGTTAATCCACTTTGTTTACTCAGAACTATAATGTCCTCATCTTCATAGACGATATCAAGTTTTATGTCATAATTAGGCTCAATTGATGTGGATATGTCAGGTTGAACGAGATGCACCACATACTCTTCATCTGGTTTTACTATGTAGTCATTATTAATTATCGGTGTGCCAAGTAATTTCACCTGCTCATTTTGTATCAATCTTTGCGCTTTGCTGCGTGATATGTTGCATTTTTCAGCTATATAGGTGTCTAACCTTAATTTCTCTTTATCATTATTAACACTTAAGGTTACTTCTAAGTGGTCTATAACAACTACCCCGCGTGAGCTACTGCAAATGCTGCTTGAATATTTTGATCTACAAAATCAACTTTTGTACTAGGAAGATCACCTTGTTTTTTAATATGGCAAATTGTTTGAGAGCCATCTTTCCAGTGAATTATTATTTTGTTATCAAAATCCCGTAATGTTGCCTCAACCTTTTTTTCTTTATTATCTTTTTCTTCCAGCTTAATAGATTCTAATAAATAATATAGAAAGTCACTTGGGTTGCCATTGATTTTTTCTTTCCATTCATCTGTTTTTTCTTGTTCAGATTTTTTTTGCTCTAACTTTTCCTTCTTTTGCTGCAGCTTATTTTGTTCTGCTTCCAGCTCTAACTGTGTCACGTAGTTCTTTGACTTTATTTTCTAATGTTAATAAATTATTAGTACTATTTTCATTTTTAGCTCCTGAATCAGGCGTACTTGGTTGAGTTTGTTTATTTTTTAACTCTTCTAGTTCATCGGTTACTTTTTTTAATTGTTCTTTCAATTCTATTTTCTCCTTTTCTGCATCCTCTTTTAACTTTTCTAGCATGCTAAGGAACTCGTTATCATTAGACTGCGTAGTTGATCGAAGCCAGCCTACAAGGCGGCTTGGTTCAAATCGTTCAATTTTATCTTCAGCAATTTTAATAGCATTCTCTAACCTAGAAAAAGTACCTTCAATATCTAGTGAATGTGCTTTTTTTGTCAATTCTTTAGTGTTGTTTAAAACTTCTGAAATTTCTGCATGTAGCCAATCTAAATCTTTTTTGATGTCTTCTCTGATTTTTTTTAGGTGATCAAGCGTTTCTTTAATGTTAATATTTGCAGGCTTTAAAAGACTATTATCAAGTAAATCGCAAGCTTTTTTAAGGTTACTGTCAAATGAGTTGCAAAGCGGACTAAGTAGTTTTTTCATTAGAGATATTAGTTCATTTTCCCTTTTACCAAGCTTATTTTCTACTACTGATACAACCATGCCCTTTCCAGACCAGTATGGAAATAGAAGACCTAAAGAACTGTGTTTTCTAATAGTATGATTTTCATGATCCACGCTATTACTTATTAGATTGCTAAGTGTTGATATGATGCATAAAAGAATAGCGACTAATAAAGCTATTAATATTATTGGAGCATTAATGGATTGTGATATTGCTGAAACTACTATAATAGTACCAAATACATATGATCCAGTAAACAAGAGAATCCTATTTCTATTTTCTGCTTCTATATCTTCTAGTATTTCTCTCTGCGTCTTAGAAATTGGTAAAACTATTGAAAGCTTTTTCCTCTTACGATCTAAATTTGTTACAATTTCAATTTTTTTAGCTTCTTGAGCAATCTGGCTGTACTGTTCATCAACTTGATAGTTTCCTATTTTTTTATCTATTTCATTCTCTTTTATTTTTTGTGTATTTATAAAGTTTATAACAGCAGTAAATAAGAGAACTATAAGAGGAATAAAGGCAAGAGGTGCTGGCGTGAACGCAAACCCAGCAATACTTACTGTAACAGGATGAATAGAAAAGGCAGTAAATGCTATAAGAGTAGCAATGGTACTTGCTATCGATATAGTACCAGAATACTTTCTTATAGAGCTCAAAATTCTACTGGGCTGGTCAGAAAGTTTTCTAAATCCTAAAAAATCAAAATAGTCTTTGAAAGGATCTTTAGTGTCTGTAACCATAACATTTTTCTAGTTTTAATTTATTTAGGTATACATTAACCAAACCTTAAAATCAAGTTTCTTAATTTTTCAACATGTGCCAAGGCCTATTAGAGCGCACTTTATTAATCTTTACGTAACGATTTGTTAACCAAATTGAATGTGTGCCATATGTTTTTAAATTGGTGTATTTAATAGTTCTAGTATTACAAACTGAATAGTCGAATTCACTTAATTGAATTATTAAATCAACTTTATCACAATTTTCTGAAATATCTTCTTTTTTATAAGCAAGCAGTACTGATTTATTATTTCCTTTATTATATATGCAGCCATAATCGTTACACTTTAGCCTTTTATCTGGGTTGCTATATTTTGTATGATTCAAAATTTGGTTCTGCCCATTTTGTTTCGCCCATGTTTTGACAACAAAGTTCCTATTTTTTCTGGTGAGAGAATATAGTAAGTTATCACTTTCTTTTACAGCAATATTGTTGCTACTCACTAAAATATTAGGAGTTTTATATGTGGCACTAAAACAAATACCCAGTACAATAAAGAAAATTCCGAAGAAACGCCAATTTCTTTCCCACAAGCACAACCACAATAAACCAAGTGTTATTATAATAATTGATGATGCAGGAAAAGTACGAATGGGAATAACCAAATACTGAAGACTAGCGATTGCATTTGTTATATACAAAATACTGTCAATTGGGCGCTCTATAAATGGCGCTATAATCCATTCAATACCCAAAGGAATCAATAAGACATAAATTATTCCAAGTGGAATAATAATTAATGTAACTATTGGTATAGCAACTAAGTTTGTGATAATGCCACTAATTGAAAAATAATTAAAATTGTATATCGTGTACGGAACAGTTGCTAAACTTGCTATTACTGAGCTAATCATTATCGACACAAAATATTTCATTATTTTTATTTTGAACAATTTATTATCATTAATTTGATAACTGGCAACCAGTGCCAAAACAGCAGAAAATGACATCTGAAAGCCAGGCTTTAAAATTACTTCTGGTTCTATGATAAGTATCACTGCAGCAGCAAACGCAATTGCTATTAACCCTCGATATTTTCTCTCTATCATTATTGCAACGAGTACTAAAATCACCATGATGTAGGCACGCTGAGCAGAAATTTGCATACCGGTAATCAACAAATAAAACGTGGTTGGCAAAATGGTAAGAAATGCAGATATTTTCTTGGTGTTATACTTAAGAGTCAAAGTTTCAGATATTGCGAATAAATTACGAAACACTACAAAAAACAGACCAGCAACGAATGATAAATGCAAACCAGATATGGCAAACAAATGTGCTATACCTGAATCTCGTATCGCGTCCATAGTTTTTTGATCTATGCCGTCTTTTTTACCGATCAGTAATGCAGAAATTATGTCTACATGTGGTTTTTTGATATTTTGCTGCAGGTTTTCATAAATGTATTGACGGAAAGATTCTATATACTCTAGAAATTTCCTTGCTTCAGCCTTTTTGTGCAGGGTTATTTTGCTTGTTGCAAAACCTGTTGCACTTATTTTCTGGTAATATGCTATTCTTGCAAAATCGTATGCATACTCCGAAGGCGCAATTTTTGGAGGGAAGAGTTTTGCTGATAATTTTACTTGATCGCCTATTTTAATGCCTTTTTCCACTTTGGTTCTAACTGATATTCTGATGTTATCTAGAGCTCTATCCGGTGTCATTCCAGCGCGTGACGCTGGAATCCATATCTTTTTTTTCTGGGTAAGGTCAAGTACTGGGATGACAAAAGGGGGCGCTGGGATGACAGGAGAGGATTTTGAGATAGTAGGGGATTTTTCAACAGAAAGCAGAAATTGTTTATATGAGCCCCTGTCGTTAATATCCTTCACTGTGGCAACGATATCTTTTACATATCTCTCTTTATCAAGAATTTGAGTATCAACTAAAGCTGTTCTTAATTTACTAGCTGTAAATCCTATGAGCACTGCAATTAAAGCGATACACAATATCGCGTACCTTTTATACAATATTGCAATCAAAATTAGTGTGGGTAAAAGCAAAAGAAAAATAGATATGCAGCTTGGTTCAAAACTTAGGGAAAAATAGGTTAGAATTCCTACACACTGAAAAACAGGAAACCACAGTATCAAGTTATATTGTTCATTGCGCAGATTGTTACGTATATAACTAACTATTATGTCAAGAAAAGTTAATAAGTGTGTCGATATTTGCATGTGGTGAAATTTTATTTTTCTTTTTTCATTATTTGTATATATAATAACTAAATAAGCAACGACGCGGGATGGAGCAGCTCGGTAGCTCGTCAGGCTCATAACCTGAAGGTCGTAGGTTCAAATCCTACTCCCGCAACCATTTTTAAGGATATAGTTGTTCCACTTTCCAATCGCTTCCCTCAACAAGAGTGTATCTAAATCTAATATGCTTCCTATATTCACCTTCTTGCCAAAATTCAATTACTTTTGGGATTACGCAAAATCCCACCCAAAAATCAGGACGAGAAACTTGTGTATTGTGAAATTCTTTTTCCTTCAATTTTATAGCTTGCTCAAAATCTTGCCAATCTTTCAGAATGCTCGATTGTTTTGAGCACCATGCGCTAATTTGACTACCCAGCGCTCGAGAAGAGAAGTATTTGTCAGTTCTTTCATCGTTTAGAAGTTTAACCTCTCCTTCAATTCGCACTTGCCTAGCAAATTCTATCCAATGAAACACTAACGCAGCTTTGGGGTTCTCAGTCAATTCTTTCCCTTTTTTACTGTTTACGTTAGTGAAAAACACAAAACCTTCTTTGCTATATTCCTTTAGTAATACCACTCTTGCAGATGGAATACAGTCTTTGCTACAAGTTGCTAGCGTCATTGCAGTTGGTTGTTCACACGGAGAATTAAGTACTGCTTTGTACCACTTTGAAAACAAATCAAATGGATCTTTTTCAAGTGAAAATATCATATCAAAAAATAAAATCTTAATTCTGGCACGCGTTGCAAAAATAAGTGCTACGGCCATTTTGTCGTATAAGTGTTATGATATTATTGCAAATCTTGCAAGGTTTTTGAACTTTACCATATACGTAAAAGTTATTTTGAAAGTATCCAGCAGATCCAGATGGCTGTGCATAATCTTTCAGTGTTGAGCCACCTGCAGCAATTGCATCACCCAGAGTATTTTTTATTTCAGCAGCAAGTTTTTCGCACTCTCTATAGGTCAAGTTTTTTGCTGACCTGAGTGGTGATATACAGGCTCTAAACAAGCTCTCAGAAGCATATATGTTGCCTACGCCAACTATTGATTTATTGTCCATTAACGCTGATTTGATATTCACTTCTTTGTTTTTCAGCAACTCCTGTAAATAATCTCCACTGAATTCATCCGTGAGGGGCTCTATTCCAAAATCGCTAAAAAAATCCGTTTCTTGTTCTTTATTTAAAACGATAACTAATCCAAATCTTCTTGGGTCATTAAAAATTATTGAAGTATTGTCAGAAAATAAAAATACCACGTGATCATGCTTATTCCGCATTTGATCGTGGTCAGCATATATAAGCTTTCCGCTCATGCCAAGATGTATGATTACAGCCACACTACCATCTGTATTCCAGATGGTATACTTACCTCTACGCTTGATGTTGCGTATGACTTTGCCCTTTAGCATATCATCAATATTTTTTGTTATTGGGGCACGTAAATTCCAATTATTCACTATAACATTACTGATTTGCTTGTTTTTAATTTTATCAAGCAAAAAATTAGAGATTACTTCCACTTCCGGTAGTTCTGGCATGATACCTCCTTCAAAACTTAAGTTTCTGATGGTAATTTTGTCGTTCTCAAATACATTCGAGTATTCTGCGGTGCTTTCTCCTAAAAATTCCTCACCACAAACGAGTTTTGAAAGGGTTCTCTGTCTACTCTGTTGCTGCTTTTTTCTTTTCAAAATATTTTGCTTTAAAGCTTTCGCTAATCTTTTTTTCTCCTCTTCTTTTTCCTTATTCTTTTTTGTGTTATTCATTATCATAATATATAAACTTGCCGTTGTAGCTCAGGTGGTAGAGTACGTCATTGGTAATGACGAGGTCCCAAGTTCGAGTCTTGGTAACGGCACACTGATTATACTTATAATATTGCATAACTTGTAAGCAAGGCTTAGAAGAAAGTTACAGAGGTAAGTTGTCATGCTTTTTCCATATCCTTTCTACCTTCTTGTTTTTGAGTAGCTCTAATGCTTTACAAAAGTGATACCTTGTTTTACTTGGCACTATAATGTCATCAATGTATCCATATGATGCAGCAAAAAATGGGTTAGCAAATTTTTCTTTATATTCTTTAATTAACGTTTGCTGATCTTTTTCGTGTCGAAATATAATCTCAACTGCACTTTCAGGGCCCATCACAGCTATTTCAGCAGTTGGCCAGGCATAATTTATATCACCTTTTAGATGTTTCGAATTCATAACAATGTATGCACCACCATACGCTTTTCTAGTGATAAGGCTAATTTTCGGCACGGTCGCTTCAGCGTAAGCGTAAAGCAGTTTCGCTCCGTGTTGTATTATATTATTGTATTCTTGATTTGTACCCGGCAAAAATCCTGGAACATCAATAAGTGTGATGATCGGAATGTTAAATGCGTCACAAAACCTTACAAACCTCGCAGCTTTTCTTGAAGAATCAATATCCAAACATCCTGCAAGGTGCATAGGTTGATTTGCAACAATACCGACAGTATTTCCTCCAATTCTACCAAAACCAGTTATGATATTACGAGCAAAATCAGGTTTCAGTTCAAAGAAATTCCTTTCATCACAAACTTTTTCAATGAGTTCATACATATCATAAGGAGTATTAGGATTGGTAGGAATTAGAGTGTTTAAGGATTCATCAATGTCGTCAACATCATTACAGATTGGTGCAGATTTTGGTGATTCTTGATTATTTGCTGGTAAGAAAGTAAAGAATTCACGCATTTTTAGCAGCATTTCAACATCATTATTGAATGCAAAATCCGCTACTCCTGTTTTGCTTGTATGAATTTTTGCTCCACCGAGGTCTTCGAAACTTACATCTTCGTAGGTAACCTTTTTTACTACATCTGGCCCGGTTATAAACATATATGAACTGTTTTTCACCATGAAAGTAAAGTCAGTTAATGCTGGGGAATAAACTGTACCTCCTGCACATGGGCCCATAATTAAAGAAATTTGTGGTATAACACCCGATGCATTTACGTTTCTTTGAAAAATTTCTCCATAACCAGCAAGAGAATTTACTCCTTCCTGAATTCTGGCTCCACCAGAATCATTTAGTCCGATAATTGGAACTCTGGCATTAATTGCCATATCCATAATTTTGCATATTTTTTTTGCATGTGACGCACCAAGTGAACCACCAAAGACAGTAAAATCCTGAGAATAAACAAAAACTTTTCTGCCATAAATAGTACCATGACCAATCACTACCCCATCACCTAAAAAATTAGCATTTTGCATGCCAAAATCATTTGCATGATGTTTTACGAATTTATCGTATTCTGCAAAAGAACTTTCATCGAGCAATATACTGAGCCTTTCTCTAGCAGTTAATTTCCCTTTTTCATGTTGTTTGGTAATCCTGTCAGAACCGCCTCCTTTTTCAGCTTCTAGTGCTTTGGTTTTTAGATTTTCTAGTATTTTAAAGTCTTGCATACAATAAAGTAGTTTTCAAATTAGTTGTAGACTTTATTAAGTTTACAAACCCTACTAACTATACACATACACTATTGCTATATGCAACAATGTATGTATGATAATTGTTAATGCTCTGGTGATTCATGGTCACTACTTTGAAAATGTTGCGATGTGTCAACACTTTTCATATTAGAAAGAGGTGGACTAACTGCACTGCTTTTTGTTTGTGCAAAACTTTTAGCAGCTTCAACAACCTTGCTTATACGAGGTTCTTTTTCTAGCTCTTTTAGGTACTTTGAGAAGATTTCACAACTTTTGTCATCCATATGTACCATTATTTTACCAAAACTTTCAGCTTTTTCAGAAGATAAAATCATTTCGATCTTTTCATCGCCTACCCTAAAGGTCATTTTTACTTTGCCTTGCATATCATGATATTGCCAGCTTTTTATTCAGATTAGATTATCTCCTTCTCCTATTCGCAATGCACCATATCCTAAGTCCTTAAATTCCGGGGAGTTCATAAATTTTGCAGGAGTGATCACACTTTTTTCTGGACACTGTACATAATAAAATTTATTATCTCTTTCTACTACAATTTCTTTTTTTTTGTCATTTTCAATACTATCACTTACAATTTGTTTTAGACGTGACAAATATTCGCCGCGTTCTTTCAGTATATCTTCTGGCAATAATCTCCGAACTTCTTGGCTCACATCAGTGCCTGTTGAAACTAGATTAAACATTTCTAACATAAGAGGCCGTAGTTTTTCTTTTCCAGTCTCAGTAACATTTTTATCTTGCTCCATGAGGTGGTATAAGATCAGTATCGAATAATCTATTATTGATGACTTTTTTCTCCTTGGAATACATCAACACTAAACATGACCTTGTGCTTTTTTGCATCGTCTATAGATTTTTGAAGTCTCTTTGCTATGTTTTCGATAGCTTCATCATTAGGTAAGTGTTCAGGCAATGGCGTCAACTTAAGGAAAAATGTCAGAGATTGTGTATAAAATTTCTCTCCAAATTTTTTATCATTAAATTATCCAAAGAGTGCAAGGGACAGCACTTTTGTTTCTATTTTATTGCAACAAAAAAGTTTAAAATGTGTCTTTTTTAGGTGAGGCATGCAAAAAGGAAAAGATCTTATCTTACAAATTAAAAATGCAATATACTCGAAAACTTTTCAGAAAATCCATTGTGTTGAGTTTTACACGAACAAGAAAACTTCCTTTTTCGACAGTATTTTCTATGATTTTAAAGTTAGTTAAAAAAAGTTTGGGAATAGAATGTGAACTTATGGAGCCATTGACATGTACCCTCAAAGCAAGCTTTTTCTAAAGCAAGGTATAAGATTTGCCATACAGGCTTTCAAGAATTTAAGCATCCAAACAGCCTATCAGGATGAACCTGAGTTGGAGAGGCTATAGACTTATTGCAGCAGATGGTTCTGGTATGAGATTACCCAGCTCTGGGGAAATTGTATCCGAGTTTGAACCAAATGGAACAACAGGCACCATTGGCAATTTGTTTGTTGATTTGTGTACTTCATTAATTTGCAGTGCTCGTCTTGCAGCTTGGAATATAGGTGAACAAACGTTGGCGGCAGAGCAATTACCCGAAGTTATCACTCAAATGCGTTTATTAAATCAAGAGAAATTATTATTTATCTATGATCGTCTTCAGTAAAATTCATTCAGCAGCATTATGATTTGGAAGTAGATTTTATTTTTCGCTTGCAAAAAAGAAATTATAGTAAGCTATGGGAACGCTGGCAAATTAGATTTTGATTTTATATTAGAAAATGAAAAGCTAAAAAATAAAATGAAAGGACAGAAAGTAAGAGTTATAGTGCTGACATTAGCCAACTGAGAAACAGAGTTTTTGACCGAGACTTTGGAGCAAAGCTTATGTGTTAAGGTGGCACATAGAGGAGTGCTATAAACGACTCAAAGTAGGAGCAGAGTTAGAGAATTTTTCTGGAGAGGCTGTATTACAAGAATTTTGGGCAAACTTGGTCATGTGCAATATATTATCGCTTCATATATGTGATGCACAAGGGCCTTGGAACCCAGATCAAATTACTGAGTATCGTTTAAATTTTTCAGTTTTATTTAGTGTAATGAGACAGAAACTCTATCAGGTACTTATTGCGCCAAAAAACTTTCAAGCCCTTTTTAAGTATACGCGCTAAAGTTAAAATCCGACCGGGACAGCCGCAATAAAGTAGATAAGCCTAAACGCCATCATGTCTTTAGGAGAGTTTGCTAATGAAAGTTCTTAAGTTGACGCCATTGGCTGAACGGATACGGAATGACACCATCCTTTTTTCTGGATTCCAGACTGGAATGACACCTCTGGACACTTCCGTCGTAAAGGAACCAGTGTCAGCTACTCGGATGACACCTTTTTTCTACTTAGTTTGGGTTATGCAAGAAGTCTAATGAAGTGAAAATAAATTTATTTACCAAAATAGAGTTGCCTTGGTCTACAGATCTTAGTTTCTTTATCATTTATCATTTCATACCACTGAGTAACCCAACCAGTGGTTCTTGCAAGTGCAAAAATAGGTGTGAACATATTTGAGGGAATATCGATAGCATTCATTATTATACCTGAGTAAAAATCAACATTTGGATATAACTTACGCACAATAAAATATTCATCCTTTAAAGCTATTTCTTCAAGTTTTTTTGCAATTTTAAGCAGTTCATTATTTTGTTCTAGTTTACTTAGAACCTCATGGCAAGCGCCTTTCAATATACGCGCGCGCGGATCATAATTTTTATAAACACGATGTCCAAATCCCATCAATTTAAATGGATCTTTATCATCTTTAGCTTTTTCGATGAATTTATCTATATCTCCACTTTGCTCTATCTCTTTTAGCATATTTATAACTGCCTCATTAGCTCCACCATGTGCTGGTCCCCAAAGTGTAGCAACTCCTGCAGAGAGGCTTGCAAACAGATTAGAACCAGCCGATCCCACCAATCTGACAGCCGCCGTAGAAGCATTCTGTTCATGATCAGCATGGAGAGTAAATATTTTATCCAGAGCTTTTGCAAAAAGGGCGCTTTTATCATTATCAACAGCATCGCCAAATATCATCTTCAAGAAATTTTCACTGTAACTTAATTCATTGTTAGCATTTATGAATTCCTGATTGTTGATATGCCTATAAATCATTGCAATAATTGTGGAAACTTGCGCTATTGCAGAAATTCCAAAATCTAGGTCTTCACCATTGACATTGTTGCCATGCTTTTCATGGTAAGATGCTGACAAACTTGCAAAACATGCAATTAAAATCGACATAGGGTGAGCAGTCTTTGGAAATGCTTTGATTACATTTGTAACTTGCTCTGATACTTTGGATAATTTTTGTATTTTGAGAAGAAATTTTTTGTGTTGCTCTGAACTGGGTAATTCACCATAGAGCAATAAATAAATCACAGCAGTAAAATTATTATTCTCTGCCAAATCAGCTATATTATGTCCCCTATATTTAAGAACTCCTTCATCTCCATCAATGAATGTAATTGTAGAAGAGCATGAAGCTGTAGAAACAAACCCTGGATCGTAAGTGAATAATCCTGTCATCTTATATAAATCCTTGATATTTAACACATCAGGACCTGTTGTTCCGCTTAATACAGGTAGCTCGATTTTTAATCCATTACTTAGTTCTAATAGCACTTTTTTATCCATCACTTAAGCTACTTAAATTTTATACAGAATATACAAACTGAGGAGTATATATTAATACAGTTAACTTTACATTAACCGTATTAAGCGGTCATCAATGCTTTTACTTTTGCATTTAAGCGACTTATTTTACGCGCAGCAGTATTCCTATGAATAACACCTTTATTCACACACTTGTGTAAATTAGATTCAGCATTCCGAAATGCCAGAACAACATTTTCTTTGTCGCCAGACTTGATTATATCAACCAATTTTCTAATAGAGGTGCGAGTTTTACTTTTCCGCATCTTATTTATTAAAGTGCGCTTTGCTATTACCTTTATCATTTTTTTAGCACTCTTATGATTTGCCATATATTAATACCTAAAATACTGTACTTTTCTTTTAATTATAAAGTTTTTTTGTTAATTTGCAATATCAGTTTTTCCTATGGTTAATCTACTGCTTCTCTCTTCAATAATTTTTTCTAAACTTTGCAAGAATTCATTTTTGTTTAACCCAGGATATATTGGGGGCAATATTTCTATTACTGCCTTTCCGGGATTCTTTCTCAGAGAAAGTATGCTTTTTGGCCAAAACAAACCAGTGTTTAAAGCAACCGGTAACACAGGAACAGATAATACGCTATATAAAGCAGCAATACCTGGTTGATATTTTATATTTTGGTTTATAGTTGTTCTTGTACCTTCAGGAAATATTATTATGCTTCTATTTTCTTTTATACGCATTTTTGCTAGTTTGATTATATGGCGTATAGAACTGATACCATCTGAACGGTTAATAAAAATCATTTTCAGCGCTATAAGATGCAAACCAATGAATGGAATCCATTTCAATTCACGTTTTAAAATAAAAACCGCTTTTCTAAATAGTAGTATAAAAATAAATGTTTCAAATGGAGATTGGTGTTTAGATGCAATGATAAAAGGTTGCTTAGGGATGTTTTCCATTCCCCTCACTTCATATTTAATGCCACATAATAAACGCAGCATGAATAATACAACTCTCACCGAACAGACGAGGAAAATGGTTATTACACACTCAGAAAAGAAAATTACAGGGAGAGTAATGAAAGTATAGAATACCTCCCATAATATAAGAAAGAAATTAAACAATAAACTTGAAATCACAAACTCACATAAATTTATTTAAATTTAACTTTATTACAAATTAAAAACAATAAATTTAATTATTGATCATCTGAGTAATAGGATGCGAATCAGCTAATTTGTCCTTTAACTTTTCGTTAGCAATATGAGTATATATTTGTGTTGTAGAAAGGTTAGTATGGCCAAGAACTTTCTGTATCAACACAATATTTGCTCCGCTATTTAGTAGATGGGTAGCAAAAGAATGCCTAATCACGTGTGGAGAGATCTTATTTTCATCAATATTGCATTTTCTTGCCAACTCCTTCATTAATTGACCGACCCTCTGCCTTGTAATTGGTTTATTAGGTTTATCACCTGGGAATAGCCAATCGGATTCCTTTTCTTTAGAGATCAGATTATCACGAACTGATAAATAATTTCTAAGGCTCTGCAATGCTTGTTCATTAAAAAGAATTTGCCTCTCTCTACCACTTTTTCCTTTTATTATTATATAGCATTCTTTGTTATTACTGTTTATTAAATGTGACACTTCACATAATTTCATACTAATTAGTTCAGAAACACGCATTCCAGAAGAGTAAAGGATATCTAAAATCACACATAGCCTTTTACTGCTTATCTCTTTATTCGATTCGCTTGCTGATTTTCTCACTGTGTCCATTAGCAAAAATATTTCTTCGACACTTAAATACTTAGGCAAAGGACGAGAAACTTTTGGATTCTTTAATTCAGCATCATTAGCCGGCGCTGGATTAAAATCTATTATTCCGTCATTAAATAGACACTTGTAAAAATTTTTCATAGCGGATATTTTTCTTGATATAGAGCTACTTTTATATTTTTTTTGTGTACATAAAGATTTCACATAATCTTTAATATTGGTTTTGTTTACACCAACCAAGGTAGTGCCGCTTTCCAATAAAAATTCTTCAAACTGGTGTAAATCCGAACGATAACTTTCCAGAGTATTTTGTGCAGCGGACCTCTCTGAAGCTAAAGCATCTATGTAATATGTTATGTAAAGATTTTCTTTTTTATTTTGCGACTGTTTATTTTTCATTATCAGTTCCTATATTTATTTCTTTGGCTATAATTTGATTAGAAGTGTTCCCTGTGTTTCTTATGAGAAAATATGAGACAAATAAAGCATTTATCAATAGAGCGAACATCACAAACTTTTGCTTTAACCTTTTTCTTAAATTTAATCTTACTCTTATCATAGTTAAATTATAACGTTAAATCTATAAAAAACACCTTATAAAGTGAGCTCTACTATAAATATAGAATACTTCTTAGCTGTATCTATCTATATTTATTATAACATAACATTGATTATAATTCTAACATGGACAGATAGAGATTCCAATTATAGCTCTTTCCATAAAAGTCCGGATGTGATAGGATAAGGGTAGATGATGATAAGGAGGTTGAATGCCAGCAGCATATAGTTATGATTTAAGAAAAAAAGCAATGGAAGCGCTAGACGAAGGAGAAAGCAGAGAAACAGTGGCAGCAAGATTTAAGATTGGACGAACTACTTTATGGGAGTGGCAGCAAAGAAGAAAAGAAACAGGAGACTTTCAATCAAAAAAACTTGGAAATGGGGGTTACAATCACAAAATTACCGACTGGGATACCTTTGCCAAATTTGCCAGAGAACACGGAGGAAAGACTCTATCGGAAATGGCTAAACTTTGGAACAACGTTAGTATCCAAACGATCTATCGAGCCCTTAAAAAAATTGGATTTACGCGCAAAAAAAGACATATGGATACAAGGAAAGAAACGAAGAAAAACGTGCTGAATTTTTGAAAATTATAGCGACAAAAGAACCTAAAAACTTAGTGTATATAGATGAGTCTGGCATTGATAACACCGAAGACTACCCCTACGGATATTGCCAGAAAGGACAGCGGTTTTATGCCTTAAAATCTGGAAAGAAAACTCAACGAATCAGTATGGTTGCAGCCTTAAGTGGAAGAAAGATAGTTGTTCCGTTAACCTTTGAAGGCCACTGTAATATGGATGTTTTTAATGGATGGTTTGAGCAATTTTTGACACCGATCTTGGAACCTGGACAGACTGTCATTCTTGACAATGCTACTTTTCATAAGTCTGATAAGATTATCGAGCTTGCTAAAGGGGTTGGTGCAGAAATTTTGTATCTGCCGCCTTATTCTCCAGATTTCAACAAAATTGAGCATCATTGGTTTGCTATAAAAAACAGAGCCAGGAAAAACATTCCTCTATTCGAATCCTTTCGTCGTGCTGTTGATTCTGCCTTCCTATGACCTGTTCGGACTATTATGAGAAATGCTATACGTTAGTGTTATGGGTGTTAATAAATTTTTAATATACACCTTTACAAAAGAAGAAATCAAATGGCATCTTTTTTTAATAAAGTGCTAATAAAAGGAACGGTCACATTTGACCCTATAGATTCATTATCTATCTTTTCTATAATTTTATCAATGCTATAGAAAGAACGTTCTATTCTTGCTAAAATATAATTAATCACTTTTAAATCAATTTTTAACTGTTTATCTGAAAATCGTTTTATTAGCATAATTCTTAATAATTCCTCGCTTGCAGGCAAAATTTTTACGCTGATAGTTGATAATATTCGAGAACTTAAATCTCTTAGTTTGAAGTTAAGCTTTTTTGGTGAAATTGAAGAAGTGATTAGCAGCCTCTTGTCGTTTTCTTTCATGTAATTGTAACAATGTAATAACATTGCTTCATCTTTAATGTTTTGTACGTCTTCTAAAATAAAAGCATCGCTATACCTAATCTCGCTTACGAAGTTATTCACATTGATAAAGATTGCATCGTTTATTGATTGCCAAATATGAGCAAGATGAGTTTTACCGGAGCTTTTAGGTCCAAAAAGAATCAGACATTTCCAAGATAAATCATTAACTACCGAATTATATACGTGCTTATTTTCATCTAAGATGATGTAATTTTGCCGGCTATAATCAGCTTGATTGTTGTTAAATAAATTTAATTGCACGTTGAACCTCTTACGTAACCTCTTTCTGGTAGTAATTTTTGCGCAGAAATTTACTTACGCTCCTCAAATGTGTCAGGTATTCTGGGCTCATTTCTCCTCTTACCATAAATTGATTATGCAAAAGGTCTGTTAGCCGTTTTTATAAAGCTCACTTTTAAAATATTTATTGATTGCATATTCTACTGATACATTGAACATTGCTATTATTGGAATAAAAAGTAATATACCTGTAAATCCAAAATATGAAGCGCATATAGTAATTCCCAGAATAATTACAGTTGGATGTATATGAACTTTTTTTCCTATTAATAAAGGAACTAATATATTTGAATCTATTAATTGTCCAACACCAAATAATAGCAAAACAGCAGCACTTTCAAACCATCCACTAAATTGAGTGATAGCGCTCAAAAACCCAATAATGGTATATAATAATGGCCCTACGTAAGGTATGAACGTTAACATTCCTGATAAAATTCCAATAACAATAGAGTGTTCCAATCCAATTATGCTCAGACTCACAGAGTAAAAGACCATCATGACAATACATACATTTACCTGCCCCTTTAGATAATTAGATATAATGAAATCCACTTTGGAAAAATAATCTGCAATTTTTCCTCTGTAAGGAATAGGGATTAATTTACTAGCTTTTTCTATAATTAAAGGCCAATCACGTAATATATAGAAAAACACTACAGGAGTAATCACCATTAATGATACCGTGTTAAAGCTTGAACTTAACACTTGGATTATAAAGTTACTAGCAATATCAAGAGCATTCATGAAATAAGATACATACTGTAATTGCTATTGAATGATGGAGAGACATACTCCATTATTTTAGCACGAAGTAACAAGTTCAATAGAATTAGTTCTTCAAAAATAATTTAAACTTTTACAGTAGGAGCAGCCTCATGAAATATTATAGTGGATTAGATGTCTCACTCAAGGAAACTTTTATCAGTATCATTGATGAGAAAGGAAAAATTGTTAAAGAAGAAGTTATTGTAAGTGAAAGCAGTACAATAGCGGAGTATTTGCTTAGTCAAAGCAAAAAATATGAAGCAATAGGGATAGAAAGTGGACAACTATCAATATCAATGTGCAAAGAATTGAGGAGATTTGGATTGCCAGTAACTTGTGTAGATGCAAGGCATATGGCAGCAGCATTGTCTGCAAGAATCAATAAGAATGATAAAAATGATGCAAGAGGTATAGCACAAATGATGAGAGTTGGGCTATTTAAAGAGGTATTAGTAAAGTCAGATGAAGCTTGTCAGATTAAAATAATGCTTGGAAGCAGAAGACAATTAACACGTAGCAGAGGGAAAATTGAGGGAACAATAAGAGGATTATTAAAAATATACGGGATAAAAATTGATCAGCGTGCCAGATCTACAAGTTTCGTTTTAAAAGTGCAAGAAATAATTAATGAGCTAGATGAAATTAGCAAGAACTCAATTGAAGTATTAGTACATAGCTTAGAAACAATAGAAGAATCGATAAGAAAACTTGACAAAATGCTCTCAGAGCAAGGTAAAAAAGATGAGGATTGTAAATTATTAACTACTGTTCCAGGAGTTGGTATTATAGTAGCAATGACATACAAAGCTGCGATAGATGATGCATATAGGTTTGAAACATCTTATGCAGTTGGAGCCTATATGGGATTGAGCCCAAGACAGTACGCTTCTGGAGAGATTGATCGGCATGGAAGTATATCAAAAATGGGACCAGTAGAATGTAGGAATGTGTTGTACGAAGCAGCACAAGTCTTACTGGTAAAATGTAAAAGGAAATTTAAATTGAGAAGCTGGGGATTGAGGCTTGCAAAAAAGAAGGGTATGAAGAAAGCAATTGTTGCCGTAGCGCGGAAGTTGTCTGTAATTATGCATAGGATATTGGTTAGTAAAACAGAATTTTGTTATCAATAAATGCAAAAAGTAGATAATTTGATGTAAAGTAAAGATAGCAATGCCGATGGAAGGGATAAGCAAGATCCTAGGTTGAAGCATAGACTTCGTAAGACACATGTTGCCGTCCACTTCCGCCTAACAAGTATAGTGCGGCTTGGCTAAAATACAAATTAGCCATATCAGACCGCGGAGAGAACCATGGAAGCATGCTATTTTAACTTATATTAAGACTATGGAGGGAAAGAATGATACCTTAGTTTTTATAAGCTTAATGAATATGTGGATAAATACTTTAAATGTGTGTGGCGTGTGTGGCGTATTTATCCACATATTCATTGGCTGCATAATTTAAAAGGGATTAATTAGAAATTTAGTGCTGGTGTTTTTATTGCCAATAAAACCCCTTTTGATTGAATAAGATAATACGATAGTAAATAAAAGGTTGTATCAGACCTGAGTTTTACATCAAAAAATATTTTTCATGATACAAAAAATTATTATTGACTTTCATGCAATTAGAGAACATAGTTGCTGTAATTTTCTGCTAGATTTTTAGATAAATGATCAAATAAGCTATCCTCGATTTTCATATTAAGAAATTCTAATACAGAGGGGATTACTTTAAACTTTAATGAAGGCACTTTACTCACTAAGAAATTTAATATTGAAGTAATTTGAACATATATAATAGGTAAAACAAATGTTATGACTAGTATAAAAGCTATTAATAAAATAAGTATTATAAAAATTACAGAACATGAACGTGGTATTCTATACTTTTCAAACTTGACTACTAGCGGATTAAACAAATATGCAATAATAATAGATATTAAACATGGAAAAATCATAGGACGCATCAGGAATAACATCCCTATTATAAAAAGCAGTATGAAACAAATAGTTATATGACGTTTTTGCATGTGTTTAGCATAGCTAATTTACTGAAAAATATGCAATTTATTTTTCCTATGTTGAAAGTATTTTACGATTTGTAATACTATCATTTTTTACTAAAATTTAGTTGTTTAATCCGCAGGCAAAGATAGATTTTGAGCTCTCTAAATATCTCTTTTGCTATTATAATTATGCTAGTTAATAGGGGAAGTAACTTTTATATGATGTCAGAAATTTTATTTTTCGGAAAGAATCTTGGATAGAGAGGAAAGCTTCTACAAAAAGAAATATGTGCGCTAAGAAATACAAAATAGCAGCATTAATAGTTGCAGCGGGAGTAGGCAGTAGATGCAATTCTACGATTCCTAAGCAATATATAAAACTGGCAGGTAAATCTGTTTTATTTCATACAATTAAAAGATTTCTGGCTAACCAATATATAGATTACATAAGAATAGCAATTAATAGAGACCATGAAAGTTTCTATGAGAAAGCTATATCACTAATTACAGACACTAAATTACTAAGCCCTGTATACGGAGGAGAAAACAGGCAAAGTTCAGTTAAACTAGGGCTTGAAAGCTTACAAAAAGTTAACCCAGATTTTGTAGTTATACACGATGCTTGTAGGCCTTTTGTGTCAGATGTTCTGATAGATAACTTGGTTGAATCTATGATTAATGATCAATATACAGGAGTAGTTCCAGCAATAGAAGTTGAAGACACTATGTCATTGGTGAGTAATAGTTTTATTGAATCTACGATTTCAAGAGGAAAGCTCAGAGCCATACAAACCCCTCAAATTTTTAATTTCAAAGAATTATTATCATGCCATCAATCAGTCAAAGAATTTACTGACGATTCATCACTAATGGTAGAGCACAAAAAACATGTTGCGATTATTAAAGGTGAGAAAAGCAATTTTAAGTTAACCACAAAAGAGGATATCAATATGGCAAAGCTTCTTTTTGAAGAGCCAAAATTTCGTGTCGGAGCCGGTTATGATATACATAAGTTCATTAAAGTTCAAAATGGTGCTGAAAGCTTTATAAAAATTTGCGGTGTGAAAATTGAACACAACATGGCAATAGAAGCGCACTCTGATGGTGATGTTGCAATACATGCAATCGTTGATGCAATACTCGGAGCACTGGGATGTGGCGACATAGGAGAGCACTTTCCTCCTAGTTCCTCTGAATGGAAAGATTGCAATTCATCTCACTTTCTTGACTTTGCTGCTAAAAAAGCAAAAGAAAAAGGGTACAGCGTGTCTAATTTAGATATTACTATAGTTTGTGAAGAGCCTAAAATATCGCCTTACAAAGTAGAAATGAAGAAATTCATATCAAAAGCATTAGAAATTGATGATGAATTTGTAAATATCAAAGCAACCACTGCAGAGAAATTAGGTTATATTGGAAGAAATGAAGGAATAGCAGTGCATGCTTCTGTGTTATTGCATACAAACTTTTATTGGAAATAGAAACGAAAAAACTTACTTGACACCCTTCGCCAGCCCCCTTATCATGAAACTGAAGCTATTTATTTATCTTCTCTGTACAGATTAAATGACAAAAAAACTCAACGTATTTGGCGTCTCATGTTTAATTTTTTGCACTATGTGCACCTTATGTCTTTATCAAATTTCTAGCTATACAAGCTAAAATGCGCTTATAAAGCATTTAAAACATCAAAAAACGCCAACTTAAAAAATGGATAGTGAGTAATTAGCTACCCTAGGTTTTCTTTGCCTTTTTTTCTGTTTAGTAAATTTCTTAATGTTTATAATTTAGATTAGTTGCGGCTTAAAAGCAGATGAATCGCGGTTATTAAACGTTTAGAATAAAAAAACGCCATACTTGAAAGTATAATGTAAGTAACTAGCCAACCACGGGGCTTCTTTTGCCTTTTTTTTCGTTTGGTAAATTTCTTAAACATTTATGGCTAAACGACAACCGTCATCCCGCTACGTGTTAGCGGGATCTAGAGATACCGCGGCGGCATGACGTAGGACTGCTGTCATTCAAGTAGCTGACGCTGGTTTCCATCCAAGAGGGTGTCATCCCAGTGCCCAGACACTGGGATCCAGAAAAGTTTGCTTGTAAGCAAGCAAACTAGCATAGAAAGTGGTTACAACGTTTTCGATGAGATTATATGGAAAACTGGATCCCAGTGTCTGGGCACTGGGATGACACCCTTCCTGGCGGAGATTATTCTCATATCACAATGTTCGTACAGTTGTGGCGGTATGACGTAGAAAAACTGTTAACTTAAATCTATATTGACATGTCCCATTTTACGCTTATCTCTAACCTCTTTTTTCCCATATATGGTTAAACTAGCTTTTTCGTTGCTCAAATACTTATGAGAATCATATATATCATTACCTATTATATTTTTTGTCATACAAGGAAAGCGTAATACTACTTCCTGCATAGGTAGCCCGCATATTATCCTAACTAGCTGTTCAAATTGACTAACGTTACATGCATCCAAGCTCCAGTGGCAAGAATTGTGAGGTCTGGGAGCTAGTTCATTAACTAACAATTCGTTATCTTTAGTAACAAAAAATTCAATAGCCAGAATTCCTATTACATCAAGCGCATTTGCTATTTTCTTTGCAGCTCGTTGTACCTCTTGAGTTAATTTGCTATCTATTTTAGCTGGCACTGTTGAAGTATCAAGTATTCCATCAACGTGGTAATTTTCTGCTATAGGAAAAAAAGCTACTTTACAGTTTTTATCTCTTGCAACGACTATTGAAACCTCTTTCAGTAAATCAACACTTGCTTCAAGAATGTACTCTGTATTCCAATCAAAGGAAGCAAATTGCTTCACTTCAGAATCATTCTCAAGCACATATTGTCCTTTTCCATCGTAACCCATTTCTGTTGTTTTCAGCCTTATTGGATAGCCAAAAGCTCTACTGCTTTTCAGTAGCTCATTATAATTTTGTATACTCTTATAGTTAGCAGTTTTTATACCCAAGTTTTTAATAAAATCCTTTTCTCTCAGTCTGTTCTGCGAAATGTGTAACGCTTTTTTACCCGGATAAAAATTTACATCGATATCAATTGCACTACATGGAATATTTTCAGACTCAATAGTAACTAAATCCACACTCTGTGCAAAAGATTCAAGAGCTTTCTTATCAGAGAAATCTGCTATTGTGAAATCATCAGCAACAGAGCAAGCCGGATCGTCTTTAGCACTGGCAAAAACATGTGTTTTTTGTCCAAGTTTTGTTGCAGCGATAGCAGTCATTTTACCTAATTGTCCACCACCTATTATTCCTATTACTTTTTTGCTCAGCGCATCTGGTTCATTCATACTATAAATTGATATTTCCTAATTAAAGTATACTTGAAAAATCTATGAAAAAAGTATATAATTAGAATGTTATCTTTTTATCATGAATATTCTATAATGATTCTAGAATACACATTGACTACCAACTTTGTTGAAGTTACAGTTTTACCAATTTACATTGAAGAGCAATCCATTCCTTATGAAAATTGCTATGTATGGATGTATAACGTTAAGATAAAAAACAAAAGCCAATCAACTATTCAATTGTTAAGTCGTCATTGGCAAATAATAGATTATAAGGGCAAAGTAAATGAAATTGCCGGAGTTGGTGTTATCGGAGAACAGCCTGTGATAAAATCTGGAGAGGTATTTAAATACACAAGTGGAACCTACTTAAATGTACCGTCAGGAATAATGCAGGGTAAGTATGAATTTCTGAATGAAGAAAGCATAAAAGTTTTTGAAGTTATGATACCACCCTTTTCTTTGGATAGTCCATACATCAAAACTAGACCCCATTAACTGTCAAAATAGTTTATTTGTAACCAGACTGCATTCTGTGATTTTTAGCAAAGCACGATCTTTCATTTGAGCTTTCTTCAATTTAAAATAAATACAGAAACTAGCTATCTTCAAAAATATGGTTGAATAATTGTTAATAATAGTGTATAATTATTAATATTTTCAAGCATTTTTGCCATGGCTCTTTCAAAATTTCTCGATCCTCGCAATGATTTGTGTTTCAAAAAAATCTTTGGAACGGAAAAAAATAAGAATATCCTGATCCACTTTTTGAACGATATTTTAGGGTTTACTGAGATAAATGCAATACAAGAAGTTGAGTTTCTTAGCACTATTATGGATCCCGAAGTTGCCTCTGATAAACAAAGTATTGTTGATGTTCTCTGCAAGGATTCTCACGGAAATAGATATATAGCAGAAATGCAGCTCGCTAGAGACAAGGGCTTCGAAAAACGCGCTCAATTATATGCCGCTAAAGCCTACTCAAGACAATTAGATAAATCTGGCAACTACATTGATTTAAAGAAAGTCTTCTTTATTGCTATATCAAATTGTAACTTACTTCCTGAAGAAGTTGATTATATTTCTACTCACAATATACGTGATATAAAAACTAACGGCCATTACTTAAAAGATTTTCAGTTTGTCTTTATTGAGTTGCCTAAATTCGCAAAAAATAAAGTAGAGCAGTTAGAAAGTATAGTAGAAAGGTGGTGTTTCTTTTTTAAATACGCAGAAGAAACAACAGAAGAGGACTTAAAAGAGATAGCAGAAAAAGCGCCAATAATAAAGCTAGCATATGATGAATTAGACAAGTTTCGTTGGAACGAAAAAGATTTAGTAGCTTACGAAGAAAGGATAATGGATCTACGGAAAGAAGAAGCCATTCTTGAATACAGACTTGATCTTGCTACTGAAAAAGGCAAAAAAATTGGTAAAGAGGAAGGGAAAATTGAAGGGAAAATTGAAGTCGCAAAAGCAATGCTGGCTAATAATGTTGATGTCAACACTATTGTCAAGTTTACTGGCCTTTCTATTAGTGAGATTGAAGAATTAAGTGGAAATCTGTGAACGGTTACGTTTATTTTTTATCCTTATCATCAAGTGTAAATAAGGTTATTGTAGAGATTAAGCCTATTATAACTATTATTAACGAAAATGGGGCAGCTTCTCTATAGCGCTCATCGCTTACAAGTTCATATATTCTAGTTGATATAGTTTCAAAATTAAATGGTCTTATAATAAGTGTTGCTGTGAGCTCTTTGATAGTATCCATAAATACGAGCAAAAATCCCGATAATATACTCTTCTTGATGAGAGGGATATGAACATTCAAACATGTGGAAATAGGTCCATGACCCATAGTATATGCAGTCCACTCAATTTCATTTGGTGTTTTTTTGAGCCCTGATTCTACCGCCTTGAAAGATATAGCAAAAAAACGAAATAAATATGAGTAAACTAATGCGCCAATAGTTCCTACCAAGCTAATTTCCACAATATATTGAGTAATGAAAGAAGATATTCTGCTTAAAAATATTATTATGCTAATTGCGATAATTGCATTTGGAATTGTGTAGCCTAAAGAAATGAGACGTGCTACATTATTGATTACCTTACTTTTACGCGCCGTATATCCAATCATTATTGCAATGCTAATTGAGATTAATGCGGTAATAAATGATAAACTAACGCTATTTGCTATTATATTATAGAACCTTGCTTCGTATATGAAAAACCCCTTCTCTATGCTCCAATATATGAGTGGAATCATTGGCAAAATAAACCCTATCAATATTGGTAATGCACACATAACATAAGTGCAAATTAACGGTATAGCACCACTTACACCCCGTTTGTTGTGATAATCTGCATTAGTGTTGATTGAAGAGTAAGATATTCCTTTTTTTTGTAGTTTTTTTTCGATAGCTATTAGTGTTGCAACGAAAATCAATTCTGCAACTGCTAAAACAGTAGTTGAATATTTATCATGCAGTAAAAACCAGGTGCGATATATTCCTGTCGTAAAAGTATCGATAGCAAGAAACTGTGGTGTGCCGAAATCTGTAATTACCTCCATTAGCACCAAGGACAACCCAGCTATAATTGATGGATGTATGGAAGGTATGATGACAGAAAACAGGCTCTTCAATGAGGAGAACCCAAGTGTTGACGCAATAGTGACTGAGTTACTAACATTCTTTAGACTTGAGCGGACTAGCATATAAACGTATGGATATAAACTAAATCCCATTACTAATATTCCACCACCTAGGGATTTTATTTCAGGAAACCAATAGTCACCTTTGCCCCACTCTAAAATGTCTCTTAATGAGCTCTGCACCGGACCTGAAAATTCTAGTGTATTCACATAGACGAACGCTACTATATATCCAGGAATCGATATCGGAAAGAACAAAGCAATCTCAAAAATTTTACTTCCAGGAAATGAAAAAAATGTGGTGAGCCATGCTGGAATCACTCCAAATATGAAGGATATCCCCCCCACTCCTATCATCAAAATTAGCGTACTCAGTATATATTCAGGGAAAAGTGTGCTGATTACCCATCCAGAATTTGCTGATTCTGTAAATAGAATCGATATTAACGATAGTATAGGACAGACGAATAATATACTTACTGAAAATAAGAATATATTTTTAAATACTCTCAAAAACATTAATTTGGATCTATATTTGATATTAAAATGTTATATGTAAAAACTAAAGATATCCAGTAATTAACAGCCGTACTATTGAATATCTTTATAATTTTGTATATCATGTTTTTAGTTGATAAGTGAATAATCATGAGCTTCGTCATTGCAACTTTCTATCACTTTGTAGAACTCTCTAATTATTATGACATGAAAGACGAAATAAAAACTGCATGCGACAACATTGAATTAAAGGGTACTATACTCCTTGCAGAAGAGGGTATTAATGCAACCGTATCTGGTGAAAGAAACGCGATTGATAAAATATTCGATTTTCTACGTTCTGATTATAGGCTAAGGGACCTTACATGGAAAGAGAGTGCAGCAGAATATCAACCATTTAGCAAGATGAAGGTAAAATTAAAAAGAGAGATTGTGAATCTTGGTGTAGGCAATCTTGATATTTCCCTTAAAGGTAAATATGTTGATCCAGAGCATTGGGATGATTTTACTTCTCAACCTGACGTTTTAGTAATAGATACACGAAATAAGTATGAAGTGAAATTAGGCAAGTTTAAAAATGCAATCAATCCACATACTCAGCGTTTTCGCGATTTTCCTGAGTGGGCAAAGTCTTTCTCTGAGAGTAAAGACCTGAAAGTAGCTATGTACTGCACTGGTGGGATTAGATGCGAAAAATCAACAGCGTACATGAAAAATCTTGGATTTAGTGATGTTTACCATCTTAAAGGCGGCATTCTTTCTTACCTTGAAAAAACTTATAATAAAAATGGTAATTGGGAAGGTGAGTGTTTTGTTTTTGATGATAGAATTGCTGTTGATAACTCACTTACTCCAAGCAACACAATAAAATGCATACTCTGCTCAAATCAAGTTTCAACTGATAAACTGAAATCAGTTCCACGTGGCCAGGTGGTTTGTTTCAACTGTAAACTTTAGCATTAGAAAAAAGCTCCTGTACTAGAATTTAACACGGATCTTCAACAACTCCTTCGTGGTTGCATATTGTTTAATTCAGTGCTTTCAAGATATGTACTGTTCGGTAGAAGCTGTAGCTTTACTCCTCTCGTTTGAGTTTTATTACTACAACTCCCCCTAAAGAACCGTGCTTGCAGATTTCCCGCACACGGCTCATCAATATTAGTTTTCACAGTCGTCCCTCTTATGCATATAAAGAAAAATGTATTTTTGGCTTTGGTAATGGATTTACTTCTACGTAGTGTACAAACTGTTCCCAGGTCATACTCTTTTTCTGACTACGCCGATTTATCCATTTAAATGCTAGCTTTCTTACTGATGTGTAAAATTGTTTCAAACACCAATAATTTCCGCTAATACCAAAGTAGTTATAGTGTCCTGTTAATTTAGCCTTCAGTACTTGCCACCAATCTTTAAGTCGAATACTTCCGCGGACTATTTTCAACCACTCCTTGATTTCTTTTAGTTTTCTGGCTAGATTTAACTTAGAGGTTTTATGTCCCATCATTAATCTACCACGACGACTTTTTGCACCATAGTGCGTAAACCCCAGAAAATTGAAACTTTCCGTCCTTCGTTTCTCTCTTATCGCTCGTTGCCACTCCCTCTTGCCAAACTTTACTACTCTGGTCTTGTTTTCAGATACTTCCAACCCAAATTTATTTAGCCTTTGTTTCAGTAATTCCAGAAATTCTTCCGCGTCTACCTTACTTTCGCAACAAACCACAAAATCATCGCAAAACCTTATTACTTGTATATATCCTCTGGATCTTGGTTTAAATTTCTTTTCTATCCATAAATCCAACACATAATGTAAGTATATATTTGCTAATACAGGACTTACTATACCGCCTTGTGGTGTACCTTGTTTTGTTGCTTCATAATTTCCAGCTTCGACTATCCCTGCCTTGAGAAACCGCT
Organism: Wolbachia endosymbiont (group A) of Andrena fulva; assembly: GCF_964026815.1. NCBI lineage: Bacteria > Pseudomonadati > Pseudomonadota > Alphaproteobacteria > Rickettsiales > Anaplasmataceae > Wolbachia > Wolbachia endosymbiont (group A) of Andrena fulva. Next base: position 126,304 of record NZ_OZ034701.1, on the reverse strand, counting down.
TTACTAACCACAGCAAATTTGGGTCAGTTATTCGTTCCCTTAGACACCTCATTAGCCATTTATGCTGTATATTATCGTAGAACTTCTTGATATCCACTTCTACAATGTAGTTTATTGGCTTGTACATAACTGCTTTATCTAGTGCATTTACCGCTTGATGACAGTTTCTTCCTGGTCGAAATCCATATGAGCTGTCCAGAAAGTTTGCCTCGTAAATATTTTCTAATATCTTCTTCAGCATAATCTGTACTAATTTATCCTCGGTCGATGGTATTCCGAGTCCGCGTTTCTCTTTACTTCCAGCTTTCGGTATATATACCCTCTTTACTGGTTGTGGTTGATATTGCTTCCTCTTCATACTTTCTACTAGCACTTCGAGTTTCTCATTCAGATTTTCTCCGTATGATTCCACTGTTATCTGGTCTACTCCACAAGCCTTGTTACGCTTCAGTTCTTTATAACATCTCGCAAGATTCTCTGTATTTATCAGATGGACTAACGATGTGAATTTTAGTCGCTTATCTTGCTTTGCTCTTACTGCTATCTGGTTTAGTTTATATCGCATGTTATTCCTACCTCCGTTGTATTGGCATAGCAATCCCTATTCCAGTTACTATATTGCTGATCGCTTCCCCTTGTACGTGGCTTTCCCACATTCTGAGTACTATCAATCAGTCCGACTTCCCCTGCATCTTCCGCTAGTTCTTGCCTTTGTTGACTTGTTCCAACGTACCTTAATAGGAATGCATGGGATCTCCCAAGTTCACTTGAAGTCCATTTCAATACATGGCACGGTCTCAGATCCCGATAGAGTGAGTGATAACTTGCCTTTACGTTATCCTTCATGCTGTCTTCCATGGCCATGAACATGTCGACCTCTATGTCTTCAGGTATTTCGGGACTCCACTCCTTCACTTCCGTTGTGCCCTGCATTGTCCATCCCACTAGCTCTATTACACTCGTTACCTCATGCAACATAGTGGTCTGTTCCAAACTGTTGGCTAGACTTTGTTTGTGTTGGATTTTCACCAACTGTTCTCCAAGCACTTCTTGGCGCACCTTGGCGCACCTTGGCGCACCACAGCATAACCCACCCCAGCTCCGAGTAACGCGCCAACCACAGCAGATGCAATAAACGCTGCAACAGAAACACCAACAGGAGTTAAAGCAGCAGCCCCTAAACAATATGCTGCAACTAGACCAATAACTAAACCAACTGTTGCTCCACAAATATAGTATTTGCTACTGCTTTTAAGTTTTTCTTGCGAGTTTGATACCTCATCCTGCAATTTTACGTTTGCACCTTTACCGCTAATCTTGTAACCAATTATATTAAGTGAAGGAAGATTTTTTTTGAGTTTATCTAATTCTTTTGCAACTTCATTGCTAATCTTGCAACCAATTAAATTGAGTAAAGTAAGATTTGTAAGTTTGGTTAATTCTTTTGCAACTTCAACACCAATATTGCACCCAGCTAAATGAAGTGAAGTAAGATTTGTAAGTTTGGTTAATTCTTTTGCAACTCCAACACTAATCTTGCACTTACCTAAATCAAGTGAAGTAAGATTTGTAAGTTTGGTTAATTCTTTTGCAACTCCAACACTAATCTTGCACTTACCTAAATCAAGTGAAGTAAGATTTGTAAGTTTGGCTAATTCTTTTGCATCTTTAACACTAATCTTGTGCCCAGCTAAATTAAGTGAAGTAAGATTTGTAAGTTTGGTTAATTCTTTTGCAACTCCAACACTAATCTTGCACTTACCTAAATCAAGTGAAGTAAGATTTGTAAGTTTGGTTAATTCTTTTGCAACTCCAACACTAATCTTGCACTTACCTAAATCAAGTGAAGTAAGATTTGTAAGTTTGGCTAATTCTTTTGCATCTTTAACACTAATCTTGTGCCCAGCTAAATTAAGTGAAGTAAGATTTGTGAACTTAGCTGATTCTCCTGCAGCTTCAACACTAATCTTGCACTCACTTAAATCAAGTGAAGTAAGATTTATAAGCTTAGCTAATTCTCTTGCAACTTCAACACTAATCTTGCACTTACCTAAATGAAGTGAAGTAAGATTTTTGAGCTCAGCTAATTCTTTTACAATTTCAACACTAATCTTGCACTCAGTTAAATCAAGTCTTGTGATATTTGGTATGCCTACTAACTTACTTACATCCGTGTAATCTAACCTACATAAAGCTGGAGTGTCGCCCTGTGTGTAAAATATCATTTATCCCACCGCATTATTAGAGTATATTTTAACTTTACCTAATATTTCAATAAAAGTCTACTTCTTACCCTTAATCAACTCTAAAGCCTTCTCCAGATCTATACTCTCAATATCTGCACTCTTGCCCAAAGCAACGTTTGTTTTACCGCATTTTATATAGAATCCGTACCTACCGTTGCAGATAAAAACTTCTTTTCCCTTTTCATTAACCCCGAGAGATTTTAACTCTTTGCGTGGACTGTTTGCAATAATTTGTACAACTTCGCTCAATTCTGTATTCAGCACCTCTTTGGAGCTTTTCTTAAGAGAAAAGTATTTACCATCATAGAAAATATAGTATCCAAATCGTCCAAGGCCTATTTTTACTTCCTTTCCGGTTTCAGGGTGTTCTCCGATTACTTTCGGCAAGGAAAGTAACTGAGTAGCGGTGCTCAGATCAATATCATTAACATTTATATCTTTTGGTATAGAAACCGCCTTTTTCTTTTCTGACTCATTATTAAACTGCAGGTAAAGCCCAAAAGGACCTTTTTTAATTACTACCTCTTGTCCTGTTATATCATCTATACCTAAACTTTTTGGATATTCTGAATTGTCGTTACTGCCCGTAATTTCTTTTGTATGGTTGCATTCAGGATAGTTAGAACATCCAAGGAACATCCCGGCTTTTCCAAAGTTCAATTTCAATATGCCACCTAAGCAATCAGGACATTTCGTATTCACCTCTTTTTTTCCTTCTTCTGAACAAAACCAATCGATTACCAAATCGTGAATGCCGCTGAAAACTTCATCATGCGTCATTTGCTTGACAGAGTTTACATGACCAAAAAATGGCACCCAAAAGTGGCCTAATTCTTTTTTCCAATCTGCATGTCCATTTGAAATTAAGTCAAGCTTTTCTTCCATTTGTGCTGTGAAATCATACTCTACACAACGCTGAAAAAAAGTTTCTAAAAATATAGTAACGATTTTACCACGACTGCTTGGAATAAACCTTTTGCTATCCAATGAAACGTACTCACGATCTTGTAATACCGAAATAATTGTTGCATAAGTTGATGGGCGACCTATACCGATTTCTTCCATTTTTTTAACGATACTTGCTTCACTATAACGAGGTGGCGGCTGAGTGAAATGCTGTTTTGGCTCAACTGAAATCAGCTTACATGCTTCCCCTTCCTTCATGGCAGGTAGCAGGCCTTCATTTTCGGCTTCCATGTTATCTTGGTAGACTCTATAAAAACCATCAAAGAATATACTCGACCCACTTGCTCGCAGAACTACTTTCTGGTCAGTAGAACTAATTTCGACTACCACTTGATCAAGAATCGCCGACTCCATTTGACTTGCAATGGTCCTTTTCCAGGTTAAATCATACAATTTAAATTGCTCTGGCGTTAAGTAATCCTTAATACTACCCGGTGTTCTATTGATATCAGTTGGACGAATTGCTTCATGTGCTTCTTGAGCATTTTTGACCTTTTTTACATATTTACGAGGAGACTGCGGTAAATATTTATCACCATATAATGACTTAATTGACCCTCTAATTGAGTTTATAGCCTCATCTGCAATATGAAACCCATCTGTACGCATGTAAGTTATCAACCCTACAGTTTCACCACCAATATCGATACCTTCATATAAATTTTGCGCTATGCGCATAACACTTTTCACATTAAAATACAGTTTATTCACTGCATCTTGCTGAAGACTTGAAGTAATAAACGGAGGAAGCGGGTTTCTCTTAACTTGCTTGCGTTCTACTGTGCTTACAGCATATTGCCTTGATTCAATCTCCCTGACTAAGTTCTTTGCTTCTTCTTCATTCTTAATATCAAATTTTTCTAGCTTTTTATTGTCATAGTGGCTTAGCATAGCAAAAAAAGCCTCATCTTTGCTATTTTGCATTTCTGCTTTTATGCTCCAATACTCCTGTGTTATAAATTTACTAATTTCATCTTCTCGTTCGCATATAATCTTTAATGCAACAGACTGCACTCGCCCTGCAGACTTGCTTCCCGACAATTTTGTCCACAGCAGTGGTGACAAACTAAATCCAACTAGATAATCCAAAGCTCTACGTGCTTGTTGTGCACGCACTAAATCCATATTAATTTCACGTGGATTTTTTATTGCTTCTTGTACTGCTCTTTTTGTTATCTCATTAAAGACTACTCTATAAATGTTGTTTTCATTACTGATTGCTTTCTTTTCTTTTAATGTCTCTATCACATGCCAAGCCATTGCTTCCCCTTCTCTGTCTGGGTCTGTTGCAAGATATATATCTGATGTTTTGCTTGCGGCTTTTACTAACTCTTTTATATACTTTTCTGCTTTTTCAATGGTCTCATACTTTATAGCAAAATCATTATCCGGATCGACGGAGCCGTTTTTTGCTGGAAGATCCCTCACATGTCCAAAGGATGCAGCTACTTTGAACTCTTTACCCAAATATTTACCTATCGTCTTTGCTTTCGCAGGTGATTCAACTATTAATAATGCCATATTGTTAATTATTTTAGTACTTAAAGATAATATGTTGAGAAATATACAATGAAAAGTAAAAAAATATTTTAATGGTTCTTGTGAATTTTACAAAGTAGGTTCTTGACCCTCTTTAGAAAACCCTTGGACGTTGATATTTTCAAGCGACTTTGAAGGCTCATTACAATAGTATATGATCGCAGCAGCAACGAGAAGCTAGATTCCAGTGTCAGCTACTTGCATGACAAAAAAAGGAGCGCTGGGATGACATCCTCCCTTGTGGAAATTGCTCTCAAATCACAATGCCCGTACAGCCGTAACCCTAGAGGTACTGTTTCTCACCCACTGCAAATATTGCACGGTACTGTCCACTTGGTCGTCGTGGCGCGTTTCTGGGAACATTAAAATCTCATACTCAAAATCGTTCAGCCATACTGCTTGGTGCAGCAGAAAAACCTTGCCAGACTCTATCATCGGAGCAATCCGGTGGAATCGAGTGAGCTTACCATCATGTGGCACTATTTCGATAATGGGCAAATGACTGTTTGCCTTCAGCTCTTGTGCTAATTGCTGACCACTTGTTTTGGCTTCGATCAAAATCGCGTGTGGTGACCATCTTGCAGCTAGTGATAAAACTTGTTCTTTAAGCTTTGGATACTCAAGCTTTGCGCGATATACATCAAGTAAATAGAATTTATTATCTATTTTTGCCCAGGTGGTGCAGACACTAAAGTTGCTCATGTTACTTGTTGAAACCGCAGTATCCCAACTTTGAGTTACATGCGAAAGATCGTCAGGAAAATTTCTATAGCGCTTCAACCACTCTCGTTTAATTATACCACTTGAAAGTGGCAGAGGGTTCTGTTGATATTGTGCAGCAAAAGCGTAACTCCCAAGTTCAACCTTTATCATCTCAACTTCTTCTTTTCCTCCATCGAGGGGATATAGCAACTGACCTTCTTCTCTTGAGTATAAAATCCTTGCAGGTGCAATGCGTGATACTGGTTTATTATACAGCCACCCGATGCGCTCATTTATAGTTACTTGGATGACAGGAACAGGAGGCGCTGGCTTTTTGATTGAATAAATGATCTCCTTATTTTCAGAAATCATCGGTAAACAAGTATGGTTCCATATGTTTTTCGGTTTGGAGAGAAGGTGCCCGGTTAAGTCCTCCTGGTGTAGCCTGTGCATCACAAGAACGATGACTCCTTTTTTTCTATCGTTGAGCCTGGTTACTAAAGTCTGGTCAAACCAGTTTGTAGCACGCTTTCTAAACGTTTCACTCAAAGCTTGAGCAGAACTGAGCGGATCGTCCACGATGATGAAATCTCCACCTTCACCGGTTAACGTCCCTCCAACTGATGTTGCAATTCTGTATCCTCTCTGCACTGTTTGAAATTTATATTTAGTATTCTGATCTTTGGATAGTTCTACTTCTGGAAATAGCGCTCTATACCAACTAGACTGCATCACGCACCTGGTGTCGAGCGAGTGTTTTTCGCTAAGCAGCCGGGAGTAACTTGCAACTATTATTCTTGCAGTTGGCTGATTTCCCAGTATCCATGCGGGCCACGCAACACTTACACATATGGACTTCATCGAACGCGGAGGCATATTGAATATTATTCGTTTCACTTCACCAGCGCTCGCTGCTTCCAGCCTATCTGCTATGACTTTTATGTACCGATAATTATTATACTCACACCCCGGCACTACCGTTTGAAAGCATAACTCAATGAATTTTAGAAAGTTCATGATATAATGTTGAAACCAGCGCGTGACGCTGGGATGACAAAAAAAGGAGCACTGAAGGCTATAGGTGAGACGTCGCGGTATCTCTAGATCCCGCTAACAAGCAGCGGGATACTTAGGGATGACGGTTGTTGTTTAGCTATAAATATTAAGAAATTTACCAAATGAAAAAAAGGCAAAAGAAGCCCCGTGGTTATTATCCGCTTTAAAATATTGGCGTTTTTTATGTTTTAAACGCTTGACAAGCAAGATTAAGCTGCTTTTAATTGCAACTAACTTACGCTGCAAATGTTTAAGAAGTTTACTAAGCAGAAAAAAAGACAAAGAATCCCCGAGTTAGCTAGTCTTTTACTATCTCTGTCGAGTATTGGCATTTTTTGATGTCTTGTAACGCTTTATAAGCGCGTTCAGCTTATTTAGATAAAAATCTAGATGTAGATGAAGTTTTGTAAAGACATACAGTATCTATATACTGCAAAAAATTGAACATAAGACGCCGATACATTAAGTAATCCTTACCTTTTAATCTGCAGATTGGCGAAAGCAAATACAATAGCTTCAGTTTCATGATAAGGGGACTGGCAAGGCTTGTCAAGCAAGTTTCTATATAATATTTTCTAAAATAAATAGACTTCTCGCATCCAATTTTGGCAGCGCGCGACACACAACTGCAATGACAAGGTGTCGCAAGATAAACATCATATTCACACGAAGTACTTGACTTCACTTGTACTAAGAAGCATTTTATATATGTTGTGTGCCCGTAGCTCAGCTGGATAGAGCAACAGCCTTCTAAGCTGTGGGTCGTAGGTTCGAATCCCACCGGGCACACTCTTTTATCAATACTTTCTATAAATCTTCAAGTACTCTGGCACCACATTTTCAATTGCTAATGGTCGAACCTTCATTGTTTCAAGGTCAACTGACTTTTCGATTGAACTATTCATCATAACTTTCACCTGATCTTGAGTAAGCATAGGGTTCGTATCTCCGGTTATTGGTTTTAGCAGCATAGAAATAATTTTATTTTCTAAAAAGAAAGCTATTAACTTTGCCATTGGAAAAGATACATTGATCAACAAACACTTTCTGTTAGTAACATTCAGAATAAACTTCAATAAGCTTTTGAAAGAGTAAACCTTTGGTCCACCCATGTTATAAATTTTCTTGTCTTGCTTATTAAAACTGATAATACGATATACCACTTCAGCTAAGTCTGTTACACATATTGGCTGAAATTTAGTTGTTCCATTGCCAATTAGTGGTAAGAAAGGAAGAATAGTTGCTAATCTTGCAAATTTATTAAAGAAGTTGTCTTCTTTACCAAATACAAGGCTTGGCCTAATTATTATTGCTTTTTGAAATGCTGAAGTTACAGCTTTTTCACCTTCCAATTTACTTTTGGCATATTTTGACAACTTGCTATTTTCTATTCCCATAGCAGAAAAATGTATCATCATAGGTACATTTTTCATTTTTGCAGCTTTTGCTATCCTTTCAGCTATTTTAACGTGAACAGCGTAAAAATCGTGCTTTTTTGCTTCATATAATATTCCCACTAAGTTTATAGCTACATCACATTCTTCCATACCCTCCAGAACTGATTTTTCATCAAAAAAATCGCCTTTAAATATTGATATTTGTCCTAAATTGCCACACAATTTTAAACAAGCAGCTTTTTCCTGATTACGAGTGAATATCTTTATTAAATATCCTTCTGCTGCCAAGCGTCTTACGATGTGTTTCCCTATAAACCCCGTTCCACCAAAAATAATTACACGTTTTGTCACAATTAAAGTTCCTAATAATTTGTTACTGTAAATTAATACAATGATTTCGCTTAATATTTTATTACGAATTCCCGTACAATAAGATCCATTTTCATTCCTCGTGAGCCTTTAACTAGAATTGCGTCATTATTCTGAATAATGTTAGCTAAATCACTTTTCAATTGATTAGAATCATTAAAATGCGTGCCTCTTATATTATCTGGCAAAAGCTCATGCAATTCTAACATAAATTTACCAACTGTATAAACTTTATCTATATTATTTTCTGTGATAATCTTAACCAAATCTGTATGAAACTCTATGCTTTCATCACCAAGTTCCAACATATCACCAAGCAAAGCTATTTTTCTCTGATTAGAATATGTACTCAAAGTTTTTATTGCAGTTTTCATCGAAGCAGGGCTGGCGTTATAGGAGTCATCAATTAAATGTATATATTTTTTATTGCATTTGACCTTATGAATATTGCCTCTACCTTTCGCTACACTAAAATTCTTAAGTGCAAGTGGTAATTTTGATAAATCAAGTCCGAGGCTTTGCACAACTGCTGCAACAGCAAGTAGCGAATAAGCAAAATGCTCACCTTGTACACGTAAATTACAGTTTATAATTTGATTATCACTCAGCCTGATTTTTAAACTTAATCTATTAGCAACTCGGTTTGATGTCATTCCAGCGCGTGACGCTGGAATCCAGTCTTTATTATACAACCGTCTGATATGCTCATTTGCAATTGAACTTCCTGGATCCAAGTAGTCAAGCACTGGGATGAAAGAAGATAGTGCTGAAATGACAGAAGATTCATCGTTTCTTATTAAGTTTAGTAAACAAACTTCAGCATTTTTATCTTTACCGAAGCTTATTACATTTCTATTGGCGTGTGATGAGAGATAATCATAATATTTATTATCTCTGCTTAAAACCAAAGTACCGTTATTTTTCATACCATACAGAATTTCTAACTTCGCTTGTGCAACGTCAAATAGTGATGAAAAATTTTCAGTATGTGCAGGTTCGATGTTGGTAATAACTGCAATATTCGGATTACTAATTTTTGATAATTCTTTTATTTCACCAGCTTTATTCATTCCCATTTCAAGAATTAAGTACTGACAGTTTTTTGGAGCTTTTAGAATTGTCAAAGGCAACCCTATATTATTATTTAAGTTACCTTCGTTTGCATGGGACACTCCATATTGCGATAAAACAGTGTGTAGCATATCCTTTGTAGTGGTTTTTCCGACACTGCCTGTAACTGCAATAACTTTAGCATCAATAAGAACATTTCTAATGTAATATGATGCCATATCGTGCAAAGCTTTCAGGGTATCTTGTACAATAATGAGAGGGAAACTTTTATATTTACCCTCACTCACTATTGCAGCGACAGCCCCTTTTAAAAACGCTTCATGCAAAAAATTATGGCCATCAAAATTCTTTCCCTTGAGGGCAATAAATAAATCACCTTTTTTTATGCTTCTTGTGTCCGTTGAAATATTTGAGCTATGTATCCAATTACAACCATTTACGTCTCTTCCGCCAGTTGCATCAATGATATTATTTGTGTTCCATTTAAACATAATTTAGAGTATTCTTTATAATAAATTGAACAATAAAAGTAGCGAAAATACTACATGTTTTAGATAATGTACAAATAATGGTTGCAATCCCTATAATTCTATCTTATAATGGATATAGAAGTTTAAATTTTTTCGTCTATAATTAAAATGTATTTAGTTGTAGAAAGTAACTTGGAGGTGTGTATGCCAAAAGACGACCAAAATGAAGAATCTACTTCTATACTAGCTAAAGTTGGTAATGCAGCTTCGGGAGTAGGAAGTTTTCTGGGTAGAGGTGTAAAAGTTCTAGTCAAGGGTGCAGTATACCCTATATGGCCAAAGAATTGGTTTAAGTCCTGGGATGAAATGCGGCACGACATAAAAAATGGCGGGCGTTCTATTATTGGCAACCCACTTGAAGAATATGATCCACCCATAAAAACCACACAAGCTAGTAAAGATCTTGGTGTAGAAATAACAGAGCAAAAGAAAGGGACAGGAAAGGTAAGTTTTTTAGCATCAAGGACTTTGACAGGAGATATACCTTACTTGAGCCCAGAGCAATTAAATACAATAAAAAAAGATTTATCGAATGTAACTATTTTTAGAGGAGAAAACAAAATTGTAGTTGAAGTTAATGTTAAAAAAATTACCAATGACATTAAAAACGATCCTAAACACAAAGGAAAGAGCGAGAAAGAAATAAAAGAGCTTGTTCTTAAAGGAATTGCTAATAAAGTTGACGAAGACCTTAAGAAGCTGGCAAAAATTACCGGTGGAGAATTTAAAATTCATACAGACTTAAAATTGCTAAATGGTATTGCAGAAAAATTGTATTATGATAATCAAAAGCAGTCATCAGACAAAGTTGTGAAGTCTGATGTTGGTCAGCCTTCAGAAACTATAGCTTCAGGTGAGAAAAAATGGGCGCAAGAAGCTATAAAAGCAGGTAAGTCGCAAAGTTGTGGAATGCAAAAATAAGTTATAGGGGAGTATTATGAGTGAAGCTAAAAAAATAGAGGAAAGACATCATAGTCTAACTGTTCCTGGGGATATGTATCACTTACAACCAGGAGTTATTACTGGAAAAAGGGTAAGTGGAATAGAACCCTTTTTGAAAGAACAGCAGGACATGGTAAAAGTAAGGGAACTTGTAAGCTCTTTAAATCTTGAAGATGCTTCTGGTGAAGCGATAAAACCACTATCTACACCTAATGTAGAGAAAAACGAAGAAAGAGGGAAAGGTCGCTCTTAAAATATGAGCAATGAAGTTTATGATAGCGATAACATCTTTGCTCAAATATTAAGAGGTGAGTTACCTTGTGAGAAGGTACATGAAAATGAAAATGTACTAGCTTTTCATGATAAGTACCCTGACGCACCAGTTCATATTTTAGTTATATCAAAAAATCAATATATTTCATATGATGATTTCATTCTAAAAGCTCCTGAAGAGGAAATAGCGGATTTCTTCAAAACTGTAAGAGAGATAGCACACAAATATAATCTAGAAAAAACAGGATATAGATTAGTCACTAACTACGGTGAAAATGGAGAGCAGGTTGTACCACACTTTCACGTGCATATTTTAGGTGGTAAAAAGTTAGGAAAGCATGTAAACTCATAGTGTTATATGTTTTGTTAAATGAGCGAATATTTAACCATAGTAATCTTTATCTGCGTATCAATTGTAGTATCTTTTGCTTTAGGTATATTGCCTATGTTTCTTGCAGTGAGTAAGCCAGATGGTGAAAAGCTTTCCACATATGAGTGTGGCTTCAATCCACTATCCAGTGCAAGGAAAAATTTTGACATTAAATTTTACCTAGTTTCAATATTATTTATAATATTTGACTTAGAAATTGCTTTTCTTTTTCCTTGGGCTGTTTCTTTATCTAAGATAAGCTATGGTGGATTTTGGTCTATGATGGTATTTCTTGCAATACTCACTATAGGTTTTATCTATGAATGGTGTAAAGGTGCATTAGAGTGGGAGTAGTTTATGACAAATCAAATTCTATCTAATGATGACTGGGGTCGTTATAAAAAAGAAGGGTTTCTTGTCACTAAATTTGGTGATTTAACAGATTATGTAATGAATTGGGCAAGGTCTGGTTCATTGTGGCCAATGACATTTGGTCTTGCATGTTGCGCAGTTGAGATGATGCATACTGCATCCAGCCGTTATGATCTTGATAGATATGGTATAATGTTTCGTGCAAGCCCACGTCAATCAGATGTGATGATTGTTGCTGGCACACTAACTAATAAAATGGCAGCAGCATTGCGCAAGGTTTATGATCAAATGGCAGACCCGAAGTATGTTATTTCCATGGGAAGTTGTGCAAATGGTGGTGGTTATTACCATTACTCTTATTCAGTAGTCCGAGGCTGTGATAGAATTGTGCCAGTTGACGTGTATGTCCCTGGATGCCCACCAACCGCTGAGGCGTTGCTATATGGAATGCTATGCCTACAAAACAAAATAAAACGGACTCGGAATGGATAAAACTGCAAAGTATATACAAAAAAAGACCAAATGCGAGTGCATTCAAAAAGATGATGGCATTATTGTAATATATTCAACTTTAGATGAAATTGAAAAGTACCTATTCTTTCTACGTGATGATGAAAAGTGTAGGTTTGAACTATTAGTTGATATTTTTGGGGTTGACTATCCAAATAGAGAGAAGCGTTTCGAGCTAATATACAATCTGCTCAGCATTGTGCATAATATTAGAGTACACATAAAGCTTCAGTTATGTGAAAGCGACATGCCTCCAAGTGTAGCGAAGATATTTAGTACGGCTTTGTGGTTTGAGCGTGAAGTGTTTGATATGTATGGAATAGAGTTTTCTGATCACCCTGATTTGCGTAGGATTCTAACAGACTATGGATTCAAAGGTCATCCAATGTTAAAAGATTTCCCTCTCACTGGTTATGAGGAAGTAAGATATGATATAGAGACAAAAAAGGTTGTGTATAATCCTATAGATTTACCGCAAGATTTTCGTATGTTTGATAGCTTATCGCCTTGGGAAGGTAAAACCATAAAAGTAAATACAAAGGAGTAGAAAATGACAGTACAAAGAAAAAAAATATCTTTAATCGGTGCAGGAAATATCGGTGGAACTCTCACCCATATGATTGCACTAAGGGAACTCGGTGATGTTGTTTTACTTGATATTAGTGATGGAATACCACAAGGTAAAGCACTCGACATAGCAGAATCATCCCCTATTGATGGATTTAATGTCAATATTACTGGCACAAATAGGTATGAAGATATAAAAAACTCCGATGCAATTATAATAACCGCTGGCATCGCTAGAAAACCTGGAATGAGCAGGGATGACCTCCTGCAAACCAATGCTAAAGTAATGAAGGAGGTTGGCGAAAATATTAAAAAATATTCTCCAAACGCGTTTGTAATAGTGGTTACCAACCCTTTGGATGCCATGGTTTCAGTGGTGCATAAATTTTCAAACCTTCCAACTAATATGATTGTTGGCATGGCAGGAGTGCTTGATTCTTCCCGTTTTCGTTACTTTCTTGCAAGTGAGTTAAATATCTCAGTTGAAGATATATCTGCTTTTGTGCTTGGAGGACATGGCGACACTATGGTACCACTAATCAATTGTGCTTCAGTTGCTGGAGTTCCACTTACTCAAATTATCGATATGGGTCTTATCACACAGAAAAAAGTCGATGAAATAGTTGAACGCACTCGCAATGGCGGTAAAGAAATAGTTGATCTGCTTAAGTCTGGATCTGCATACTACGCTCCTGCATCTTCAGCTATATGCATGTTAGAATCATATTTAAAAGATAAGAGGCGCATATTACCATGTGCTGCTTACCTTAATGGTGAATATGGTGTAGAAGAGTTGTTTATTGGTGTTCCTGTAATTATTGGAAAAAACGGAATTGAAAAGATCCTAGAAGTTAAAATGAATGATAGTGAACAAGAAATGTTTAATAAGTCTGTAAACTCGGTGAGAGAGCTGGTGAAATCTTTAGGTTCATAAGCAAATTAATGGTTTTATAGAGCTTCTTTATAGCTCAAACAGCCTAAAAAAGTTGCTTGTGGTTACCTTCGCTACTTGTTCTGGTGACTCATTCCACAACTCTGCCAAACAATCAACAACGTATTTCACCATTGCTGGTTCATTCTTTTTTCCCCTATAAGGCTCAGGTGATAGATATGGTGCATCAGTTTCGACTAAAACACGCTCGCGTGGTACATTTTGTGCAATTTCTCTGAGTAAGCTCGCATTTTTAAAAGTAATAATTCCAGAAAATGAAATATATAACCCCAAATCTATAGATTGATAAGCAAGTTCTTTAGAGGAAGCAAAGCAGTGCATTACTCCACTAAAAGCACCGGCTTTCATTTCTGACCTTAACATATCGATCATCTCATTATCAGCGCTTCTTGTGTGAATAACTAAAGGTAGTCCAGTTATTCTTGACGCTTCTATATGTAATGCAAAACTTTTTTTCTGATTGTCTTTGTTGTCAGATTTATAAAAATCTAACCCGGTTTCACCGATACTAATTACCTTTTGGTTCTTGGTAAATTCAACTAATTCATCAACATGTATACACTCACCGTTTTCTATAGCAGCATCAAGCGGATGTATACCAACAGAGGAGTAGACCTGATCATAGGATGAAGAAATTTTTAATAACTTAGGAACATCGTCAATGCTTACGCATATGTTATGCAAAACCTTTACACCATTTTGCTCTGCCCTTGAAATTACTTTTGGTATTTCATCGTCAGAAAAATAAATCAAGTGGCAATGAGAATCTACTATCATGAGCTTATTGTTGAGGCTTTTATTATAGAAGAAAACTCTTCTATCACTGTTTTATAAACTTCTTTTTTAAATGATATAGCACTGGCTACTAAACTATCTATACCTTGCCAACGCCACTCTTTGAACTCTGGATGACCAGTATAATTAATATCAATGTCCTCATCCTCTCCGCAAAACTTCATTAAGAACCACCTTTGCTTTTGACCAGAATATTTTCCATTCCAGCATATTGGTATAACTTCTTCAGGCAAGTTGTAGTATATCCAATCCTTGCTTTTAGTTATAACCTTTACTTTATTAGTACCAACCTCCTCTAGCAACTCACGTAACGCTGCTTGTTCCAGTTCCTCACCATCATCAACACCTCCTTGTGGCATCTGCCAGTAAGAATCGCTATCAAAGCGTTTTCCAATAAAGGCATGTCCTTGTCTGTTAAATAGCATTATGCCAACACAAGGACGGTACTTATCTTTCTGCTCAACCACGAGTACGCTCTGTTTTTAAATGATTTGTTACAGAAGTTTTAATTAATTTTCCATTTTTTTCTTTCTTCATCTCTTCAACAATTTTCTTTGCAACTTCCTTTGCACTCAAGTTCGAGTTATCAATTTCAAGCGAACCCTCAGGTATAAATAGCCTTTTCCCTTCAATTTTCTTTATAGCAAAATCCGGATCAGTAATTTTATTTTCCTGATATCTCTCTTCTGATTGGACACGTCTTACTAGTTTTTCATTATTACAATGTAATACTACAGAAAAAATTTCCATGTCCATTTTTTTACTTAAATTTACCACTGAGTTATATAATCTTTGGTCATAGGGATCACCCTCTATCAATTCATTTGTAAATATATAATGTTTTGATTTTACGTAGTGTTTTTCCAGTATTGCTAATACATTTTCCCTAACTGCAAAAATTTTTTCCCATAGGTCATCTGGAACTTCAGCGTTTTGTAATTTAACAATATCAAATATAATATTATTGAATAGATTATTGCTTACTATTACTGCACCAATGATTTTACACAGTTCCTTTGCAGTAGTAAACTTACCACTGCCTGGAAAGCCGATTAAGTAGATGAGAGTCTTGCCCATAATGAATACTAGTAAAAAGCTATTTTCAATTATATAAAAAGTATATACATTGTACATGCTAAAAACATGATGATAAAATAGATGCAGGTAATACCTTTAACAAGTAGTTGCGTTGAAAATAGTTCATATTTAGAAATTTTGAGTATATAATTATAAATGAATCATATAACCTGTAAACAATGCTTAGCGATATGGAATCGATAAGAAGTACAATTGAAGAGATAATAGATCAAAATAAAGGTCATGATATAGTAACTTTTGATGTGCAGAATAAAACCGTTATTGCAAAATATATGATTATTGCATCTGGTGATTCAAGCCGTCACGTTAAAGCTTTAGCTGAGCACGTAATAAAAAGCCTCAAGCCACATGATAAAATAGATGTAGAAGGTATGGATGAAGGCAATTGGGTGGTTTTGAATTTTCAAGGCATAATGGTTCACATATTCAGGCCGGAAGTAAGGGAGTATTATAAAATAGAAGAGTTATGGAATTGATTATCCAGATAGCTGGTACACAATTGCACAAACGTTGTAATTTTGAAGGCAACTCCTGCACAGGTAGTGGTGTCATGAAAGTAGCTGACACTGGAATCCAGTTTTTCATGCAATTTCATCGGAAACGTTGTATAGTGTGCTTGTTTATAATTAAGTTCCAGTGTCTGGGCACTGGCTTCTCTATTAGGGTTACCTTCGGCATTAATGACAGGATAGACTGGGGTTTATAAAATGAAACACGCATCTGAATTTTTAAATTTCATCCAAGAAAGAGGGTACCTATACCAATGCACAAACATTGAAGGACTAGATCAATTATTATTGCAGAGCAATTATATAGTTGCATACATTGGGTTTGATTGCACAGCACCAAGTCTTCATGCTGGTCACCTAATTCAGATTATGATGCTCTGTCACCTACAAAAATTTGGTTATAAGCCGATAGTCTTACTTGGAGGTGGCACAACAAAAATTGGTGACCCATCCTTCAAAGATAAAGCAAGAAGCATCTTGCCTGTAGAGAACATCAATCAAAATACATCCAGTATAAGGAGAATATTAGAGAAAATGGTGTCTTTTAATGACAGCAAGACTGGTGCAATGATAGTAAATAACGCAGATTGGTTGGATAACATAAAATACATAGATTTTTTGCGTGATATAGGAGCTTATTTTTCTGTAAATCGTATGCTAAGTTTTGATAGTGTGAAAACCAGGCTGGATAGAGAGCAAACCTTAAGCTTTCTGGAATTTAATTACATGCTATTGCAAGCTTACGACTTTATTGAATTAAACAAAAAATATGATTGTCGTCTGCAGATTGGAGGGTCAGACCAGTGGGGAAATATAGTAAACGGAATTGAACTTGGAAAAAAGTTGAATTTACCTGAGCTATTTGGCCTTACCATGCCTCTTTTATTAAATGCACAAGGAAAAAAAATGGGCAAAACTGAAAGTGGAGCAGTGTGGCTTGATGATAATATGCTAAAGCCTTACGACTACTGGCAATATTTTCGCAACGTTGATGATCAAGATGTTGGACGTTTTTTAAGATTGCTCACTGATGTGCCAATTGATGAGATTAGAAAATTAGAGTCTTTAAAGGATCAAGAAATAAATGAAGCAAAAAAGGTCTTGGCAACAGAAGTGACAAAAATATGTCATGGTGACAAAGAAGCGGAACTTGCACAATTTGCTGCAATTTCTGCTTTTGAGAATGAAGATAGCTCACTACTTCCTGATTACATCATAAAAAAAGAACAAGTTGCAAGCGGCATATCCTTAGTAGACCTACTACATGACACCGGTTTTGAACCTTCAAAAGGCGCTGCAAAGCGTTTAATACAGGGCAACGGATGCAAGATTAATGATAATGTTGTAAACAATATTGATCATGTAATAAATTTCGAAAGCTTTAAAGATCAGCCATTTATAAAATTATCTGCAGGAAAGAAACGCCATATAAAAGTTGTGGTAGATTAGGTCTCGAAGTAAGAAAACAAATTTTATACAAGTGAGAAATTAGATATGGAGCAAATTTTCAAAATTCGAGAATTATGTATAAAACAACTGGAAAGATAGTAGAAAGCGAAATTCTATTATATATAGCTAAAGTGGCTTAGGTTTACCTACAATTTGAAAAACAACAAATTCGTCATTCCGCTACTCATTAGCGGAATCTATACCGCGAATGAATCCATAACTGTACGGACATTGCAATTTGGGCCTACCAGGAGGGCAATGCCTCTTATCCAAGTACCCTCTTCTTGTCATCCCAGTGCTTGACACTGGGATGGCTTTGTTGCATCGCTAGCTATGATGGATTAAAGATAAAAAAGGTGGAGAATATCAGTAGCTTATTATTCTGGTATTTATAACAAGAACGGTCAGTGAATACCTAAATTTGAGTAAAAGAAATTTCACTACCACTCACTAATCCGGCTAAAATTCAAGAATTTCAATGCTTTAGCTATTTTCAATAGAATTAAATTTATTAATATAAATAATAAATTACTATTCTTAAATTTGATCAGATTGATTGCAAAAAAACAAGATTTTCAATAGGTTGCTTATAATCCTAATTATAGTTAGCCTTTCATAAGTAGCGATGCAACAAAGCCCACTGGGATCCAGGAATTTTATTAAGTTGGTAAGTATAAAAGTAGCCGTTTTATGTTAAAACACAACGTTCTTGATGAGATTACGGCAAGGCTGGATTCCAGTGTCAGCTACTTTCATGACACCATTTGCTGTGCAATTTACCTTCAAAAATGAATGTTCATACAGTTATGGAATGAATCGCGGTATGACGTAGGGAAACCTTTCTTGAGTTAGCTATAGCACTATAAAATTGTCCGCAGGGCCATATAAAAGTCGTGGTGAGTTAATAAATTTTTATGGAAGAAAGGATATATTAGAAAATTGAGGGTTTTAAAGGAGGTAAAAATGAGACTGTATTATAAAGATATCACAGGTCTTATCAAAGAACCCTACCGCTCCAGAGGAAGGGATTATTTTGACAAAAGAAAGGTACAGATTATATCTGTTAATGAATCTCAAGCTAAATCAAAGGTAGTTGGATCAAATGTATATCGAGTAACACTAAAGCACGATGGTCCTCTTTTGAGTGGAACATGTTCCTGTCCTGCATTTGTGTATTATGGTCCATGTAAGCATATGGCTGCAACAGGTTTTGCTTTGGTTGCACTTGATAGAAAGGAGTATCGATCGTCTGCGCGCCCAGATGAACAGACTCTCTTTGAAAGGTTTTACTAAGAAAAACAAAGCAAGAGCTAATTTCAATAATTACTCGTTCCAGTAAACATTATCCTGAGATTTTTGAAGAACTAGAGGATAAAGAATATGAGCAATTTATTCAAAGTGAACTTTCAAAATCCGAGAATTATGTATAAAACAACCGGAAAGATGGTGAGATCAGGTAATCTATGGCTAAGACGTCATACCGCCGCGGTATCTCTTAGCCGCTAACACGTAGCGGGATGACGAGATGCCACCACGAACCGTCATACCGCGCGATTCATCCGCGGTATCTCTTAGCATAGATCCCGCTAACAAGCAGCGGGATGACGGTTGTCGTTTAGCTATAAACATTAAGAAATTTACCAAACGAAAAAAAAGGCAAAAAAAGCCCCATGATTGGCTAATTACTTACATTATACTTTCAAGTATGGCGTTTTTTTATTCTAAACACTTAATAACCGCGATTCAGCTACTTTTAAACCGCAACTAATCTAAATTATAAACGTTAAGAAATTTACTAAACAGAAAAAAAGGCAAAAGAAACCCTAGGGTAGCTAGTTATTCACTATCCATTTTTTAAGTTGGCGTTTTTTTATGTTTTAAACGCTTTATAAGCGCGTTTCAGCTTATGTAGGTAGAAATTTTATAAGACATAAGGTGCACATAGTGCAAAAAATTAAACATGATACGCCAGATACGTGAGTTTTTTTGTCATTTAATCTGTACAGAGAAGATAAATAAATAGCTTCAGTGTTTATGATAAGGGGGCTGGCGGAGTTTGTCAAGTGGTTTTTTAGCCACGTTTCCCTGTTATAATGTTCGTTTGCTTGACCTAAGATCCAGGAGTATTTAAACTGAACCCTATACAGTGCTAAAAATGATAGGAAATCTAAGCGGAATAGTTGATGAAGTGCGCAGTGATCACATAATCCTGAACGTGAATGATGTTGGCTATATGGTGTATCTTTCAGCCAAAACTTTAAGTGCTTGTGCAATTGGAAGTAGAATCAAATTACTTATCGAAACCTATGCAAATAACAGAGAAAACACTACTCAGCTATATGGTTTTATAAGCAAAGAAGAACAGCAGTGCTTGAGGTTGCTAGTTAAAGTAAGCGGTGTTAGCTATAAAACTGCAATGTCAATTTTGAGTAAATTAACTCCAGAACAGCTATTTTTGGCAATTATGAATGAAGATAAAGTAACACTCAAGATGAGCGGACTTGGCCTGAAACTCATAAATCGAATCATCACTGAATTGAGTGGCAAAGTAAGTAAACTAGAAATAAATAACAATAACTTTAATCCAATTAATGAAGATGCCCTTTCAGCATTGATCAATCTTGGGTATGAAAAAATGAAAGCTTATGATACGATAAAAAAAATACAAGACGAATCGTCAAACCTGGACACTAAGGACATTATTCGCATGGCGCTTAAGGAGCTCTTAACATTATGAAATCAATATCGTGCGGTAAAGAATATACTGAAGATGTGCGCAATATTAACATCAGGCCTGAGCAACTTGATGATTTTGTCGGGCAAAAAGACTTAATACAAAATTTAAAAGTGTTTATAAACGCTGCACAGACGAGAACTGAAGCTTTAGATCACGTCTTATTGTACGGTCCTCCAGGGCTTGGCAAAACAACTTTAGCACAAATTGTTTCTAAAGAATTAAGAGTTAGCTTTCGCGCAACTTCTGGTCCTTTACTTAGTAAAGCTGGGGACTTGGCTGCAGTGCTTACCACTTTAAATGCAAAAGATGTTCTATTTATCGACGAAATCCATAGATTAAATCGCAGCATCGAAGAAGTTTTATATACTGCTATGGAAGATTTTTGCTTGGACATATTAGTAGGTGAAGGTCCATCTACTCGCACTTTAAGGATAGATCTACCACCATTTACGCTAATTGGAGCAACTACACGGCTTGGATTACTTTCTGCGCCACTCAGAGATCGTTTTGGCATTCCTTTGCATCTTGAGTTTTATTCTTTTGAGGAGCTAGTCGATATTATAAAAAGAGGCGCAAGAGTTCTTTCTGCTGAAATTGAAGAGGGTGCTGCACGGGAAATTGCCTGCCGTGCGCGCGGTACTCCAAGAATTGCTTTGAGGTTACTCAGAAGGATAAGGGATTTTGTTGAAGTGAAAGATGATAAAAAAATCACTTATGAAGTCGCTGATTCTGTATTGCTAAAATTGGGTGTAGATAAAATGGGACTCAATAAACTTGATGTGCATTATCTAAGATTTTTATTCAACACCTCAGGACCTGTTGGAATTGACACTATATCTATTGCGCTATCTGAGGATGTTGGCAATATTGAAGAAACAGTAGAACCTTATTTAATCAAAATTAGTTTTGTAAAGCGCACACCAAGAGGACGCGTTCTAACCGACCAAGCAAAGGAGTATTTGAGCTTTCAACATTAAAAGCTTTGCCATCAATAATTTATGTTGACCAATTGGCGTGATATCTATATGCTAACATTTATATATTAAAAATAATGGAGGCATATATGTTAACTAATAGTACTGAAACTGTATCTTTGATCGTTGATCAAAATATTGCTGCTGGTAGCGCACCTGGGTTAATACCGAATAAGGATAAACGTAGGTACGTTACTCTTGGTGATGAAGAAACATGGAAGAAGTTCTTTGTAGATCAGAACAACCCTTCTACTAATATTACTAATAAAGTAATAGTGAAACCTCATATTCATAAGAATAGCGATGGTATGTATAGATATACTGCTGAGGAGACCAAATATCATGGTCAGGAAATTGTAGGCAAAGCTGCTAAACAAATTGAAGAAGAGATATCTAAAAATATTGATGCAAAGCTTATAAAATTAAGAGAAACTAAAAATATAGATAACAGTGTTAAGCCTGTCATAAGAATTGCGCTGAACGATTATACAAAAGAAGTAAACTTGCATGATATTCTAAGTGGTAATATGTGCAAAAAGTACGATGTAAAGACAGTTACGTTGCTACTACCTGACCAAAAAACAAGGGGGGCACGTTGCCAAATTGATAAGGATGGGGCAAGAATTTATGAAGTAGCTAATGGATCATATCAAATGGCTTTAAAATGGTATGCCAAAGAAAAAGAATGTAATATTAAAATTAATATTCATGATAATGGTTCTGTAGAACTTCTTGAGAGTAATGGTGTTACTGAAGAACAGCTACGTGCGAATAAAGAGGCAAAAATAGGAAGACAATACGAAGCAAAACCTTTACATGAAGCATTAGTTATCTAAGTGAGGAAAGTCACCTCTCCCCACTCGACTTCGAAACCGGACTTGTGACTTTCACCACATCCGGCTTCTCTCTAACTTGGTGTTTGTCATACACACTCCTATGTAAATAATGTTCGGTAGAAGCTGTAGCTTTACTCCTCTCGTTTGAGTTTTATTACTACAACTCCCCCTAAAGAACCGTGCTTGCAGATTTCCCGCACACGGCTCATCAATATTAGTTTTCACAGTCGTCCCTCTTATGCATATAAAGAAAAATGTATTTTTGGCTTTGGTAATGGATTTACTTCTACGTAGTGTACAAACTGTTCCCAGGTCATACTCTTTTTCTGACTACGCCGATTTATCCATTTAAATGCTAGCTTTCTTACTGATGTGTAAAATTGTTTCAAACACCAATAATTTCCGCTAATACCAAAGTAGTTATAGTGTCCTGTTAATTTAGCCTTCAGTACTTGCCACCAATCTTTAAGTCGAATACTTCCGCGGACTATTTTCAACCACTCCTTGATTTCTTTTAGTTTTCTGGCTAGATTTAACTTAGAGGTTTTATGTCCCATCATTAATCTACCACGACAACTTTTTGCACCATAGTGCGTAAACCCCAGAAAATTGAATTTCCGTCCTTCGTTTCTCTCTTATCGCTCGTTGCCACTCCCTCTTGCCAAACTTTACTACTCTGGTCTTGTTTTCAGATACTTCCAACCCAAATTTATTTAGCCTTTGTTTCAGTAATTCCAGAAATTCTTCCGCGTCTACCTTACTTTCGCAACAAACCACAAAATCATCGCAAAACCTTATTACTTGTATATATCCTCTGGATCTTGGTTTAAATTTCTTTTCTATCCATAAATCCAACACATAATGTAAGTATATATTTGCTAATACAGGACTTACTATACCGCCTTGTGGTGTACCTTGTTTTGTTGCTTCATAATTTCCAGCTTCGACTATCCCTGCCTTGAGAAACCGCTTTACTAACCACAGCAAATTTGGGTCAGTTATTCGTTCCCTTAGACACCTCATTAGCCATTTATGCTGTATATTATCGTAGAACTTCTTGATATCCACTTCTACAATGTAGTTTATTGGCTTGTACATAACTGCTTTATCTAGTGCATTTACCGCTTGATGACAGTTTCTTCCTGGTCGAAATCCATATGAGCTGTCCAGAAAGTTTGCCTCGTAAATATTTTCTAATATCTTCTTCAGCATAATCTGTACTAATTTATCCTCGGTCGATGGTATTCCGAGTCCGCGTTTCTCTTTACTTCCAGCTTTCGGTATATATACCCTCTTTACTGGTTGTGGTTGATATTGCTTCCTCTTCATACTTTCTACTAGCACTTCGAGTTTCTCATTCAGATTTTCTCCGTATGATTCCACTGTTATCTGGTCTACTCCACAAGCCTTGTTACGCTTCAGTTCTTTATAACATCTCGCAAGATTCTCTGTATTTATCAGATGGACTAACGATGTGAATTTTAGTCGCTTATCTTGCTTTGCTCTTACTGCTATCTGGTTTAGTTTATATCGCATGTTATTCCTACCTCCGTTGTATTGGCATAGCAATCCCTATTCCAGTTACTATATTGCTGATCGCTTCCCCTTGTACGTGGCTTTCCCACATTCTGAGTACTATCAATCAGTCCGACTTCCCCTGCATCTTCCGCTAGTTCTTGCCTTTGTTGACTTGTTCCAACGTACCTTAATAGGAATGCATGGGATCTCCCAAGTTCACTTGAAGTCCATTTCAATACATGGCACGGTCTCAGATCCCGATAGAGTGAGTGATAACTTGCCTTTACGTTATCCTTCATGCTGTCTTCCATGGCCATGAACATGTCGACCTCTATGTCTTCAGGTATTTCGGGACTCCACTCCTTCACTTCCGTTGTGCCCTGCATTGTCCATCCCACTAGCTCTATTACACTCGTTACCTCATGCAACATAGTGGTCTGTTCCAAACTGTTGGCTAGACTTTGTTTGTGTTGGATTTTCACCAACTGTTCTCCAAGCACTTCTTGGCGCACCTTGGCAGTTACTGACTCTCATTTTTTGTGGCATATTTTTTCTTCAACAGTTAAATGGCTATTTATAATGAATTTTGTCAGTAACTGCCAGTTCTTTTCACTTGAGCGATGCAACAAAGCCCACTGGGATCCAGGAAAGTTTGCTTGTAAGCAAGCAAACTAGCATGGAAAGTTTATACTAAATGAATGTTTTTGATGAGGTTGCACAGAAGCTGGATCCCAGTGTCAAGCACTGGGATGACATCATCCTTTTTTGGATTCCAGACTGGAATGACAGCAGTCCTACGTCATACCGCCGCGGTATTTCCAGATCCCGCTAACACGTAGCGGGATGATGGTTGTCAGGGTGTTGTCCAAGTAGCCTCCTTCTTCTGTTATCCAAGTAGCCTCTTTCTTGTCATCCCAGTGCTCCTTTCTTGTCATCCCAGTGCCCAGACACTGGGATCCAGGAAACTTAACTTTACACCAGGTAATAAGAACTGGATTCCAGCGTCACGCGCTGGAATGACAGCAGTCCTACGTCATACCGCGATTCATTCGCGGTATCTCAGCTGCTAACAAGAGATCCCACTAACACGTAGCGGGATGACGGTTGTCGTTTAGCCATAAACATTAAGAAATTTACCAAACGAAAAAAAAGGCAAAAGAAGCCCCGTGGTTATTATCCGCTTTAAAATATTGGCGTTTTTTATGTTTTAAACGCTTGACAAGCGAAATTCAGCTGCTTTTAATTGCAACTAACTTACGCTGCAAACGTTTAAGAAATTTACTAAGCAGAAAAAAAGACAAAGAATCCCCGAGTTAGCTAGTCTTTTACTATCTCTGTCGAGTATTGGCATTTTTTGATGTCTTGTAACGCTTTATAAGCGCGTTCAGCTTATTTAGATAAAAATCTAGATGTAGATGAAGTTTTGTAAAGACATACAGTATCTATATACTGCAAAAAATTGAACATAAGACGCCGATACATTAAGTAATCCTTACCTTTTAATCTGCAGATTGGCGAAAGCAAATACAATAGCTTCAGTTTCATGATAAGGGGGCTAGCGGAGTTTGTCAAGGGATTTTTGACGAAATGATTTTGAAAGCAAAGAGCGGGAGAAGGGGTTCGAACCCTCGACCTCAACCTTGGCAAGGTTGCGCTCTACCAACTGAGCTACTCCCGCAATTAAATTAACCTAAATTTACTTAATTATAGGCATATACAGCGATTTGTAAACCCCGTGTACATGAAAAATGTGAGAGCCCATAAATTTGCGTGGTTCCTTCTATGATCTTTTCGTATACTTAAGGCTTATTTTTGATTATCATAAGTTTTTAATTATTCCACAAAGCTTTATGGGAATATTTTTATATAAAGACGACTTGCCAGCTAGTTCAATACCAGATGATATAAGGTCTATAGCTGTTGATACCGAGGCAATGGGGCTACTTCATAGCAGAGATAGATTATGCCTTGTGCAGCTCTCTTTTAATGATGGCAACGCTCACTTAGTTCAACTCAAGAACGATTATACAGCGCCAAATTTGAGAAAAATATTAGAGGATAAAAATATAACTAAAATATTTCACTTCGCGCGATTTGATGTGAGCATAATACGTTATTACTTGGAAACTTGGGCACTTCCGTGCTATTGCACAAAGATAGCTTCACGTTTAGTTCGCACTTACACAGATAATCATAGCTTAAAAGAGTTGTGCTTAGAGCTGCTTGATACCAAACTAAATAAGCAGCAGCAATCTTCTGATTGGGGAAATGAAAATTTGACAGACAAGCAAAAAAGTTATGCTGCATCTGATGTTTTGTATCTCCACAGGATAAAGGAAAAGCTAGATTTAATGTTGGAACGTGAAAATAGAAAAGAATTGGTCCAAAAGTGCTTTGAATTTCTTCCTACTCGTATTGAGTTGGATTTAATGGGTTGGGAAAACGTGGATATCTTTAACCACCAGATGTAATAGAAGTTTTTTGTTTGTGCAAAACACTCTAGGGCAATTTTTCAAGCTCTGCGGTAAGAATTTAGTTGATTAGTTGCTAATAGATACGCTATATTTTACAAAAATTTAGGTATTTTATGAGTGATGATATTACATCGGTAAATGATCAAAATTTCAAATCTGAAGTCACTGACTATAAAGGGTTTGTTCTGATAGACTTTTGGGCAGAATGGTGTGGGCCATGTAAAAGTCTAATGCCACGTATCGAACAATTGGCTAAAGACAGGAAAGGCAAGATTAAGATCTGCAAATTCGACATAGATGAAGGGACTGAAGTGCCGAGTAAGTATGGAGTGCAATCTATACCCACTTTAATCATATTTCAAGATGGTAAGGAAATTGCACGCAAAATTGGTGCAACAAATGATTTGTCAAGTTGGGTTGATAGTGAAATAAGCTAATAGACAAATTTGCTTTTGTGTGTATTATAAATATTGATAAAAGGGATTGTAGCTCAGTCGGTTAGAGCAGTTCGCTCATAACGAATTGGTCGTAGGTTCGAGTCCTACCAATCCCACCATTGTATTGATCTTAGCATGATCGTAACAATGAGAAAACTATAGTATATGAACTATATATTAATGTAATGGGGGAAATGATGGAATTTACTAAGTCTCTAAATAACAAGTTAGATGAATTGCACTTACTAAATCATCCATTCTACCAGTCATGGAATGAAGGAAAATTGAGCCTTGAAGCTCTACAAACCTACGCTAAGGAATATTATCACCACGTTGCTGCGTTTCCTCGTTATATCAGTGGTATACATTTTCTGTGCCCAGATCTAAAAATGCGACAGGTTTTGCTTGGTAATTTGATAGAAGAAGAACAAGGTGATGAAAATCATCCAGAGTTATGGAAGCGTTTTGCTGAAGGACTTGGAGTAGCACGGTCTGATCTTCTTGAAGATGCACAAGTTAAGGAGACACAAGAATTAGTTGACGGTTACTTTGATATTGTACGATCAGATTTTGCTTCCGGTTTGGGTGCACTTTATGCTTATGAACGTCAAACTCCAGAGGTTTCTAAGTCTAAAATTGAAGGTTTAAAAAAACACTATTCAATAAGTGATGAGCGTTCTCTTCAATTTTTTACGGTCCATATGCATGCTGATGAATGGCATTCTGAGGAATGTGCAAATCTTATTGAAGATCTAGATGAAAAAGAGCAAGATAAAGTTATGCAGGGTGCTCAAAAGGGAGCAAGGCTCTTGTGGGGTTTTCTTGATGGAATGATGAATGCTAGCGTGTGTTAGTAGTTGTAAGTAGCTTAAACTCAGTGATGTTGGAATGCAATGTTTGCATGTAATCTTCTTATATCTGACTTACGGCTTTGGGTTCATTTAGGCTATAGTGCAGAAGAGAAGTATCATTCTCAATTAGTTAGTGTTAATATTGATTTTACCTTTAAATCCCCCCCTTTAGGACTTACAACTGACCGGCTTGAGGATACTATATGCTACTTGGAGGTAGTTCAGAGTATTCAATCTCTCGTTCAAAGCAAGCAATTCAACTTAATCGAGCATTTAACTCATGATATATACAGGACCATTAATAACCTTGTGATGCAAAAAAAGCTTATTATTTCTTCTATAGGCGTAACTATTCACAAAGTTGCACCACCTGTCCCCAGTGTGCATGGAGGTGTTTTCTTTACTTATCGTAATGCGTTGCAAGAATGATTTACATTTCTATTGGCTCAAATATGGGGAATCGCTTTTCCCATTTACAAAAGGCTGCTCAGTTACTGCAGGAACGCTATTTTAAAAATTTAAAATCTTCAATTATTCTGGAAACTAAGGCTATTTTACCAAATGATGCTCCACCTGGGTGGGACAGGCCATTTCTAAATATGGTTGTGTATGGAAGTTGTTCTTCTTCTCCTGAAGAGCTGTTAAAGGGCCTTAAACAAATTGAATGTGACATTGGCCGTCTGCAGGTCTATGAAAAATGGGCACCTCGCGTTATTGATTTGGATATTTTGTTATGGGATGACCTGACACTTGATACACCCTACCTTAAGATTCCTCACCCAGAATTGATAAACAGACCATTTTTGCTTCACTTGATGACAATGCTGAACCCTATGGCAGTAGTTAACAAAACGTTTGGTACTGTTAACCCTAACATTAAGGATTGCTTTTTAAGGAGTTTTACGCTTTCACCAGAGCTTATAGGTATTGTCAATATTACTCCTGATTCATTTTCAGATGGTGGTCTTTATTATGATGCAGATCAAGCAACCAAGCAGGCACTGCGGCTGTTATCAGATGGTGCAAGCATAGTTGAACTTGGTGCTCAATCAACAAGACCTGGCTCCTCAATACAAACTCCAAAAGCAGAGTATGCAAGCTTAAAACCAGTACTTGATGACCTTAATCAATATATGAAAGTTGGTGACATTAAAGTCAGCATTGATAGTTTCTGGCCAGATGTTATTTTGAACGTTTTGGAGCACTACAACATTGCCTGGGTAAACGATCAGAAGGGAGATCTAGATGATAATACCTTAAAAGCGATTGCTAGCAGTGGATGTAGTATCGTTATTATGCATTCACTCTCCATACCACCATATAGTGACAACATTATCCCAAGTGACATTGATCCAATTGATACCATAAATAATTGGGCAGAAAGGAACATTAATAGATTACTAGCTCTAGGTTTTGATCAAAGCTCGATCATTATTGATCCTGGTATTGGTTTTGGCAAATCTCTATATCAGAATATCTGGATTTTACGCAATATAGAAGCATTGCAAAGTTTTGGCTGCAAAGTTCTGGTTGGTCATTCTAGAAAGTCATTTATTTCTTCTTTTTCTATAGAACCTGTCTTTAACCGAGATTTAGAAACAATTGCTTTATCATCTGCATTGCACAACAAGGTTGATTTCCTTCGAGTGCATAATGTGCGTGATCACATGCGATTCTTTGTAGCTCAAGCTGCTTTACAGGGATGATAGTTATCGGAATTATGGCTGTTGATCCCAAGGGGGTAATTGGAATAAATAATGGATTGCCCTGGCATTATCCAAGTGAGTTAGATCATTTTCGTCAGGTGACTGACAAACAAGTTATTGTTATGGGAAGAAAAACATTTGAAACTATGTCTCAAAACATATTAAAGGATTGTATCCCTGTTGTTTTTTCTCGTGACAAATTAAATTCTTGTTTTAACAGAGGAGTAAAATGCACTATTATTTCTTCTATGCAAGAGTTTTTGTCAATCCAAAGTAATTCTAAAGTCTTCATGATTGGTGGAGCACAAATAGCGCATCTTTTTTTGGAGTATGATCTAATCTCAGAATTTATCATAACAGAAATTCACAAACCCTATAAAGGTGATGTATATTTCAACTTAACACTTCTTGATGGATGGCATAAAACTATTCTCACCAAAACGAAAGATTATACTATATGTAGGCTAATACGTTAATATGCATGTTAAAGCAATTTATACCCACCGCATTGAATGTGGGGAAGTATTAGAGCAGGTTCTTGATCGCTATGTTTCAGAGTTGCTAGGAGAGGAAGTTGTTCTTGCTATCACATCAAAAATCATTTCTATTTGTCAAAAACAAGTGGTTTGCAAAACTGCTTGTTCTAAAGAAGAGCTAATCAAAAGAGAAGCTGATGCAATTGTTGATGTAGACCATAATTCTTACGGCATCTATTTAACAATCAAAGACAATATCTTAATTCCATCTGCTGGTATTGATGAATCAAATGGTAATGAAATGTATATTTTATACCCAAAGGATGTTCAGAAAACAGCTCTATCAATATGGAACTATCTCAAGACAAAACACTGCATAAAACATCTTGGTATTTTGATTACAGATAGTAACATAACACCTATGCGCCTTGGGGTTACGGGCGTTGCTCTTGGTTGGTGTGGATTTGAACCATTTTATTCCTATATAGGCAAGCCAGATCTTTATGATCAACCACTGCAAGTAACACAAGTCAATCTTCTTGATGCGCTGGCAACGTCTGCTGTTTTAGTTATGGGAGAAGGGGCGGAGCAAACACCAATGGCAATAATTAGTGGCGCACCAAAGATTCACTTTCTTACTCGTCCGCCAACTACAGAAGAAGAAAAAAGTGTGAAGATATCTATGGAAGAGGACCTTTACTCTCCTCTCCTCATGCGAGCCCGCTGGTTAAAGAGTTAAAGAGGAACTTAAAAATTTGCTATTAGACTTCTTATACCAATTCCCGCTACACAAGTAACGGATAGACAATAATAGAAAAAAAGCCATACTGAAGTAAGTAAAGTAGCGAGGTTTAAATGGCATTAAGATCAAAATTATTGGATGAAAAAGTGGTGGAATCAGCAAAAGAAATGCTGAAGAAAGTAAGAAATAACGCATATGTTGCAAAAAAACTAAATGCTGTAATTGCAGCAAAAAAGCACAGTATAACAGCCGTAGCAAAGATATGCTGCATTTCAAGAAAGGCACTTACTGCATGACCTAAAATTTGGCAGAGAAGAAAAATTATTTGCTCCGCCTCAACGCCGTAGAAAAACTATATTGAATCAAAGTCAACGTGAACAAGTTGAGGTGTGGATAGAGGAAAACCCCAATATTACTATAAAAGAAATGAAAATAAGAATTCAAGAAAAGTTTGGTTTGAATATCAGCAAATCTACAGTACACCGTAATATGCAAAGAATGAAATTCTCATATATCACACCAAGACCAGTGCATAACGGACAAGATAAAAGTAAACAAGAGGAATTTAAAAAAAAATCTTAATGAAACTATTGTCATGTATCCTGAAAAAGAGCTATTTTTCTTCGATGAATCGGGGTTTGGCACACATTCAAAGATTGGACACGGGTGGTTTAAAAAAGGCATTAGGACACAGGTTAAGGTAAAACTAGGTAGGCAAAATTTTTATCTCTATAGTGCAGTTAATCCCAGAAATGGAGAAAGTTCTAGCTCAAACGTCAATACTGATTGTATGAATATATTCCTTGAGCAGATGTCACAATATTTAGCAACAAGGGAGGCATTTCTTATCATGGATTGTGCTAGTTGGCATAAGTCAAAAAATTTAAAAGTACCTAAAAATATCGACATTATATACCTACCACCATACTCACCTGACCTCAATCCTGTTGAGAGGTTTTGGTTATATATAAAACAGAACATTTTGCGTAACAAAATCTACGACACAATTGCTTTGCTTGAGAGCGCTTTGTGCAAATTTATTACCTCTCTTTCTCACTCCACAATTAAAAAACTCTGCAATGCCGCTTATTTGATTCGTTAGTAATGAGAATTGGTATTACATAACCATATAACATTGGGAATAGAAACAAAAAACTTACTTGACACCCTTCGCCAGCCCCCTTATCATAAAATTGAAGCTATTGTATTTGCTTTCGCCAATCTGCAGATTAAAAGGTAAGGATTACTTAATGTATCGGCGTCTTATGTTTAATTTTTTGCAGTACATAGATACTGTATGTCTTTACAAAACTTCATCTACATCTAGATTTTTATCTAAATAAGCTGAACGCGCTTATAAAGCGTTACAAGACATCAAAAAATGCCAATACTCGACAGAGATAGTAAAAGACTAGCTAACTCGGGGATTCTTTGTCTTTTTTTCTGCTTAGTAAACTTCTTAAACATTTGCAGCGTAAGTTAGTTGCAATTAAAAGCAGCTTAATCTTGCTTGTCAAGCGTTTAAAACATAAAAAACGCCAATATTTTAAAGCGGATAATAACCCCAGGGCTTCTTTTGCCTTTTTTTTCATTTGGTAAATTTCTTAACGTTTGTAGCTAAACGACAACCGTCATCCCGCTACGTGTTAGCGGCTAAGAGATACCGCGGCGGTATGACGGTTTGCGGCGGCATGACCTCGTCATTCCCCTACGTGTTAGCGGGATCTAGAGATACCGTGACGGTATGACGGTTCGCGCGGTGGCATGACCTCGTCATCCCGCTACGTGTTAGCGGGATCTATGCTTTGAGATACCGCGAATGAATCGCGGTATGACGGTTCGCGGCGGCGTGACGATAAGCTCGTCATCCCGCTACTTGTTAGCGGGATCTAGAGATACCGCGAATGAATCGCGGTATGACATAGGGAAC
Organism: Wolbachia endosymbiont (group A) of Andrena fulva; assembly: GCF_964026815.1. Taxonomy (NCBI): domain Bacteria; kingdom Pseudomonadati; phylum Pseudomonadota; class Alphaproteobacteria; order Rickettsiales; family Anaplasmataceae; genus Wolbachia; species Wolbachia endosymbiont (group A) of Andrena fulva. The sequence continues at coordinate 93,910 of NZ_OZ034701.1, read as the reverse complement.
CCTTTCTTGGGTTAGCTATAGATTTACTTCGCATATTCAGCTAATTTTTATTACAATTACAACAAAATAATTTTGGCTTTGATGAAAACTGTATATGTATGTCAATCCTGTGGTCACAGCACTGGTAGGTGGGTAGGGAAGTGTATTGCATGTGACAATTGGGATACAGTTGTTGAGGAAATAGCAGTAAAAACGGGCAAAAGAAGTATATCTGCGCCAATTTTAATAAAGACGTTATCGGGTAGCGAAATTATCACTCCAAGTCGTTTTTTAACAGGAATAGAAGAATTAGATAGAGTTTTTGGTGGGGGTATCGTTCAAGGTGCTAGCATTTTAATTGGTGGCGAACCTGGAATTGGGAAATCTACCCTTTTGCTTAGAATTGCAGCTAATGTTGTGCAACTTTCCTCTTTTGAATGTCTTTATGTATCCGGCGAGGAATCTTTAGAGCAAGTGAGCCTCAGAGCAAAGCGTCTTAAGATAAATGAACCTAAAATTAAGCTTTTGTCTACAGTGTCTTTAACTGATGTAGTAGCAACAATAAAGGAAAACAAAAGTATTAAATTCTTAGTAATTGACTCTATACAAACAATGTATGATAGCAGAATTACATCAGCACCAGGAACTGTAACTCAGGTCCGCACTTGCGCACATGAATTAACCATTCTTGCGAAACAATATGGTATTTCCCTCTTAATAGTTGGCCATATAACTAAGGATGGACAAATAGCTGGACCTAAAACTTTGGAGCATATGGTGGATACGGTATTATATTTTGAAGGTGAAAATAGCAATCAATACCGCATTTTACGTACTATTAAAAATAGATTTGGCCCTGCAAATGAAATTGGTGTTTTTGAGATGTCTGAAGCAGGACTTGTGCCTGTTGATAACCCATCATCATTGTTTCTGATGGCCCATGACAGAGAAGTAGTTGGCAGCGCCGTATTTGCAGGAATTGAAGGTTCAAGACCAATTTTAATGGAAGTGCAAGCATTAATAGCAGGGACTAATATGGCAACCCCAAGAAGGGCAGTAGTTGGGTGGGATATTAATCGATTGGCTATGATCATTGCGGTGCTAAATGCTCGTTGCAAAATGTTTTTGCATGATAAAGAGGTATACCTAAACATTGCAGGGGGACTCAAAATACAGGAACCATCGGCTGATCTTGCTGTTGCTGCTTCCCTTATTTCAAGTGTAGTAAATTTACCGCTGCCAACTTCTTCAATAATCTGCGGTGAAGTTGCACTTTCAGGAGAAATTAGGAACATCTCGCATGCTGATCTCAGACTAAAAGAAGCACAAAAGTTAGGATTCAAAAAAGCAATTATGCCTAAAAATGGCAATTATTCTTCTCATGATATTGAAATAATCAAGCTTGGTCACGTAAGGGAATTAAGAGAAGTCTTTAATTACAATTAAATAACGCTTCAGCAAATTCTTTGCTAGTAAACTCCCTTAAGTCCTCTATACTTTCGCCAATTCCTATAGCATATAACTTTATCTTATAGGCTTCTGCGAGTCCAATTACCACTCCACCCTTAGCAGTGCCATCTAGCTTTGTTACGATTAGCCCGGTAACATTAACCATTTTGCTAAATGCTTCTAATTGGCTATAAGCATTTTGGCCGGTAGTTGCATCAAGAACTAAAATAACGTCATGAGGGGCAGTGTCATCCAATTTCTTTATCGTTCTATATATTTTTGATAACTCCTCCATAAGGTTCACATTATTTTGCAGCCTTCCTGCTGTGTCAATTAGAACAACATCAATGTTATCTTTTATAGCTTGACTTACAGCTCTATATGCCACACTTGCAGAGTCGCTACCGTACTCTCCAGTAACAATTAAGCAATCAGAACGTTCTGCCCAAATGTTTAATTGCTCACTAGCAGCAGCTCTAAATGTATCGCATGCAACAAGCATAACGGATTTTCCCATCTCCTTATATTTATATGCGAGCTTACCTATAGTTGTGGTTTTACCGTTACCGTTTACTCCGCATACCATTATTATATGTGGTTTTTTATTTAAAATTAACGGCTGTACAACTGGGCTCAATATAGCTTCTATTTCGTTCATTAACTGCTGCGAGATAATATTATGTTCAACTTCCTTGTCAAACTTGATGCTTGTGAGCCTGTCAATAATCAACTTGGAAGTTTTATGACCAATGTCCATGCTAATTAGCAATTCTTCTAGCTCATCTAAAAGCGACTGATCTAATTTTTTTTTGCCAGAAAAAATACTTTTCACCCCGTCGCTAAAGCGAGAAGAAGTTTTTAACAAGCCTTTATAAAGGTTACCAAATAAACTCAAGAGAATACTCCTTTTTAATTACAATATAGAGAATGACATGCACTACATGTATTTGTAAAGTAAATACACTCGTAACCCATATATTTTGTGAGTAAAATATACTGTTTGCTAGTGTATTTTACTTTAGTTTTTAACCTAAATATGTTATAATGTAGAATAGCGGTTCACAGGTAATTTTATGAGTTATAATGAGAAAATTTTAGATCATTACGAAAATCCAAGGAATGTTGGCTCTCTGGATAAAAATGATCCAAGTGTTGGCACTGGTCTAGTTGGTGCACCATCGTGCGGTGATGTAATGAAATTGCAGATAAAGGTCAATGACAAAGGTGTTATTGAAGATGCAAAATTTAAAACTTTTGGTTGTGGTTCTGCCATTGCTTCAAGTTCCTTGTTAACAGAGATGATAAAGGGAAGAACCATCAGTGACGTTACACAGATAAAGAATACTCAAATAGTGGAAGAGTTGTCTTTACCTCCAGTGAAGATACACTGTTCGGTACTTGCTGAAGATGCTATAAAGGCTGCTATTCATGACTATCAAAGTAAACAAAAGAATTAAGAAGCTACGAACATGGGTGAATATCAAGAAGTAGGCGGAGGTGAAACTGTAAAAAAGAATAAAAAACTTATCACTATAACTGCGGAAGCAGTAGAAAGGATAAGGTATTTATTGGACCAAAAGAAGCATACTAACCTTGAGAAACCGGAAGAAGCAATAGGAATAAGAGTGCTAATTAAGCAAAAAGGATGTTCTGGTTTAAAATATGACATTGAATATGCATATGATACTCGTCCTTTAGAGTCGATAATTGAGGAAAACTGTAGTGATGGCCAAAAAGTTAAAGTGTTGATCGACCCAAAATCCGTCATGTTTATTCTTGGCTCTGAAATGGATTATGTAGAAGAAAAATTTTCATCGGGTTTTGTTTTCAAAAATCCTAATGAGAAAGGAAAATGTGGTTGTGGAGAGAGTTTTCATGTCTAGCAACTATTTTGCATTGTTTGAAATTGAACCAGCTTTCAATATCAGCTTTGATGAGTTAGAGAAAAAATATATTGAGCTAAGCAGGACTGATATAAATGAAAGACAGTCCCAAAACATGGAAAATATTAACAGAGCTTATCAGATACTAAAGTCACCGCTAAAACGTGCTGAGCATTTGCTGGATTTTTTTAATGTGAAAAGCCAAAAGGACTACTTAAATTCTGAAATATTAAGTGAATCAATGGAAATAAGAGAGTACTTACTAGACTGCGACGATCTACAATTTGCAAGCAGGATGATTGATGAAAAAATAAAAGGTTGCATTAAAAACCTAATTAACACTTTTGCTGTAAAGAATTTTGATGGAGCTGCTACACAAGTCTTAAGATTGAAATATTTATATAAGTCATTTGAGGAGGTGAAAAAGAATGCAACCAATTCAAATTTCTGAACCAAATTCAAGTGAAGTAGTTTTTGGTATAGACCTTGGCACCACCAATTCTTTGATTGCTATGGTGAATAAAGCTGGCAATGTGGAGATATTTAAAGATAAACAGGGAAGAGAGCTACTGCCTTCTGTTATTTCGTATGAAAATAATACATTGAAAACTGGCTGTGACGTCGGTCAAAATGCAATCTACTCAATAAAGCGTTTAATGGGTAAAAGTGTTGAAGAATTAAATAAAGAAGGCGTCAATTTTGAAATAGATCATGAAAGCGAAAAAGTTATTAGAATAAAATGCGCAGAGGAAAAGTATCTTACTCCTATTGAGATTTCTGCTGAGATATTAAAAGCTTTATGTGAGAGGGTAAAAAAGTCTAAGGGACTGGAAGTAAAAAAAGCAGTGATTACTGTGCCAGCTTACTTTGACGATTCAGCACGTAACGCAACTAAATATGCGGCAAAATTAGCTGGAATAGAAGTTCTTCGCCTCGTTAACGAGCCAACCGCTGCAGCGCTTTCTTACTCCATTGAAAAGAACAATAGCAGTGGAATATATGCAGTGTATGACCTTGGTGGTGGAACATTTGATATTTCGATATTGAAATTGCATCAAGGAGTGTTTCAAGTTCTTGCAGTTGGTGGTGACACCAAACTCGGCGGTGATGATTTTGATCATTTGCTGAGTTCAATTGTGATTGATAAGTATAGAGAGAAAGTATCAAATATCATTCCAGCGCTTGACGCGCAACTGTACGAACGTTGTGATGTAAGTATGATTTCCATTAAGAAAGATGTCATCCAGTGCCCTGACTACTTGGATCCAGAAAATTTAATTGCAAATGAGCACACCAGGCAATTGTATAGTAAGAACTGGATTCCAGTTTCAAGCACTGGAATGACACCACCTGCTGCGCAAACTACCTGCAAATTGCAACCTGAAGCGCGTGACGCTGGAATCTACAATATGCGTACTGTGAAGGAATATCTGAGCAAAAACACCTCAGGCATTTTTGAATTCAGCATTAACGGCAAGCCATTTGAATGTGAAATTACCAGAGAAGAATTCGAGCAGGCAATCAGTTCTTTGGTCAATAAGACTATCAATATAGTCACTCGTACTATAAGCGATATAGATCTTAAAATTGACGATATAAAAGGAGTAATTTTAGTTGGTGGTGCAACTAGAACACCATTGGTTCAAAATTCACTAGTCAAACTCTTTGGAAATAAAGTACTAAATGACGTGGATCCAGATAAAGCAGTTGCCATTGGGGCAGCTCTGCAGGCTCATGATTTAACTTCGAGCTCAAAAGATAGGAATATTCTCCTGGATGTTCTACCTTTATCACTTGGCATAGAAACTATGGGAGGCATAGTTGAAAAAATCATACCAAGAAATACGCCACTACCAGTTTCAGAGATAAAAGAGTTTACAACTTATGTTGATAGGCAAACAGCAATGAAAATTCACGTTTGTCAGGGAGAACGTGAAATGATAGAGGATAACAAATCTCTAGCGCAGTTTGAACTAAAAGGTATACCGCCACTGCCTGCAGGTTCTGCAAGAGTTGAAATAGAATTCATAGTTAACGTTGACGGAATCTTGACTGTTACTGCAAGAGAAAAAACTACTGGAATCGAGCAGACAGTTGAAGTAAATTCAAGTTTTGGCTTGAGTGAAGCTGATGTTCAAAATATGGTTAACCAGTCAATAAACAGCTTTGATGAAGATATGAAGGCTCGTTCCCTTGCAGGTGCTAAAATTAATGGAAATAAACTCATACACTTGGTTGAAAACAATAATAACTTTTCCACTGATCAAAAGTTGAAAAACCTATTACAAAATGCAAAAAAAGCTTTACAAGGCAATGACTTGAATGAAATTAACAACACTATCGCCGAGTTAGAAAATTCTTCTTTAGAGTTGTGTGAATTAACAAATAGGTAGAAAAAGCTTACACAACCTTGTGCAATACCCTATTTAATCTCAAAGCAACAGGTAATCTGAAATTAAATGGTAACCAATCGACCTTTCCCAATTTAAACGATAAACCAACTATGCTTACACGCCCAATGATATTTTCCATTGGTACAAAACCAACTTCAGGAAACCTACTATCTAAAGAATTATTTCTATTGTCTCCCATAACAAAAAATTGATCGTTAGGTACATAATAAACCGGAGTATTATATGATAGCTTATTAGAAATGTCATCTACCAAAATCTCATGTTCCTTGCCACTTAAAAGCGTTTCTATATATCTTGGTATGTTACGATTTGACTCATAATCAAAAAAACTTTCAATTTGCCTTCGCTCTACTTTCTGATCATTTAGGTATAATTCTCCCTCTATCATTTGCACTTTGTCACCTGGTGTTCCTATTACTCGCTTAACAAACCTGATGCTGTCATTTCTTGTGGGTTTGAAAACTACTATGTCGCCACGCTTTGGAGGGGTGTAAAAAATCCTGCCGCTAAAAATGTTTGGAGAAAATGGAAAGGAGTGTTTACTGTAACCGTATGAATATTTACTAGTAAAAATGTAATCCCCTTCAAGTAGGGTGCTTTTCATTGAACCAGAAGGTATATGAAATGGCTCGAATAAAAAACTACGTATTGATAGCGCAATCAACAGTAAAAAAAACAATGAAGATAAAAATCTTCCCGTTCTTATCACCCAGTTTTTGCTTAGTTCTTCCAACTTTGTTTTTCTTATAAATTAAGCTTATTATAATACATAAATTAAAAAATGGTAATATGAAATTTTACTTGTGAATGTTATTCCTCTATTCAAAACAATTTTGAAAAGGCGGTTCATTTCTTTCAACGGTGTCATCCAAGTAGCGTGACACATAACTGTACGAACATTGCAATTTGCAGGTGGCAGATGAAAGTAGCTGATGCACATCTGTACGAACATTTGCTTTTGTTAAGGTAATATGGTGTTATGAAAGTAGCTGACACTGGAATGGCTTTGTTGCATCGCTACTTATGAAAGGCTAACTATAGTTAGGATTATAAGCAACCTATTGAAAATCTTGTTTTTTTGCAATCAATCTGATCAAATTTAAGAATAGTAATTTGTTATTTATATTAATAAATTTAATTCTATTGAAAATAGCTAAAGCATTGAAATTCTTGAATTTTAGCCGGATTGGTAAATGGTAGTGAAATTTCTTTTACTCAAATTTAGGTATTCATTGACCGTTCTTGTTATAAATACCAGAATAATAAGCTACTGATATTCCCTATCTTTTTTATCTTTAATCCATCATAGCTAGCGATGCAACAAAGCCCACTGGAATCCAGGTTGTAACCGTTCACGGATTGTGAGAATGAATAAAGAACTAAGCAGTCGTAACTTTTGGAAGGGATTTTGGCCATTGAGACGTGATGTCAAAAATATCGACAACATTCTTTCCACAAATCTTTCTCCATGTTCCGACCAGGTGAAAAAGCTGTTTTTACGATAGCCGTCTAATTTGCCGTTCTGCAAGGTTGTTGATTGACTTCAGGCTTTCGTAAAAACTTCCACACCATATCCTCGGCCTTAACATCTTAATGGCCATTCTCAAACCATTTACAAGCCTTGTCATTTCATGCCCCCCCCTTTTTGCATTAGTTGTGTAGCATCTTTTAATATTAGCAAGGCCTATAATAGTGCAACACTGCCTTACGTATTGCCAATCCAAATTCTACTTGCTGTAAAATAACACAATCTGCTACATCACTGCTAATCTCAATCCCTCTGTTTATTGGCCCTGGGTGCATAACAATCGCATCTGGTTTTGCGTATGATAGCTTTTGTGAATCAAGTCCATACAAATGAAAATATTCTTTCTCTGAAAAACTATTATTCATGCGCTCTCTCTGCAGCCTTAAAAGCATAATTACATCAGCATCTTTTATACCTTCAATTAATGAATAATGGACTGAATCTACTTCAGGAAAATGCTTACAAATTAAAGTTGGTGGTGCGACCAAGCTTATCTCTGCTCCAAACATTTTTAGCAACCTTATATTTGACCTTGCAACTCTGCTGTGCAGAATATCTCCACATATCACAACTTTGAGATCCTTTATTTGCTTTTTATGACTGCTGATTACAAGATAGTCTGCAAGAGCTTGAGTTGGATGTTCACTGCTTCCATCGCCTGCGTTGATTAGCGAGCAGTTAACATACTTTGCCAGTGTATTAATGATACCACTACTTTTATGCCTGATTATTATGTAATCAGGATTCATTGCATTTAATGTTTTGATCATGTCTTTTAGATCTTCTCCCTTGTTAATAGAAGAAGATCTTATTGGCAAAGTTACAACATTTGCTCCAAGGCTTTTTGCTGCTATTTCAAAAGACGCAAGTGTACGCGTTGAATCTTCAAAGAATAAATTTATTACTGTCTTATTTTCCAAGATATGACCATTTGTAACTTCTTTTTTAAGGTACTGGTTGGCCAACTTAGTTATATTTTCTACATCATCGACTGTAAGGTCTGAGATGTTTAACAAATTCCTTCTCTTGTTCATAGTTTCCTTTTCAACTACTTGAACCTATTCTACTTTCTTATTACCTTTTTTCAATAGACTTCTTGTGCAGCAATTGTTTTGGTGAAAGAACGGAAAAAGATAGTAAAGTCAAAATTAAGTTAGAAGGAAGAAAAAGTTCAGCGAGTCAAGAGTAAGGTATATTAGCATAAATCTTTCATCCCAATGTTTAGTGGCGCTGGGGATTACTTCCACTTACACTCATCCGCTATCATAACAGCCTCAAAAAGATGCTTCTCAAGTTCACTTAGAGGCAAATCACTTTGTGAATAATTTCCCCAAGATTTTAGTATATCGGAAGTTTCAACGCCTTCAATAATAGGATATTCTTGGTTTTTTTTAGCGTATAACTCTTGAGCCTGCTTGCTTACTAAAAATTCCAATAAGACTATAGCATTTTCCCTGTTTTTTGCGTTTTTTGTTACTGCTGCACCACTGATGTTTACCATTACACCGTGATCGTTGCGATTAGGAAAAAAAGCCCCTAGCTTGTCTGCAACATTCTTTTTATTTTCTGATGAAAGAATTCTCGCAAAGTAGTAGCTGTTTACTATTGCAACATCTCCCTCACCCGCTGCTACGGCGTAAATTTGATCAGTATCACCACCACTTGGTTTTCTTGCCATATTGCTCACAATTCCGCTTACCCATTCTTTCGTCTTTTCAAAACCATTATTTGCAATCATAAAAGCAATTAACGATCTGTTATATGGACTTGTAGAAGAACGCACTAATATTTTTCCTTTCCATTTTTCATTTGCTAAATCTTCATAAGTACTTAAGTCCTTAGGGTCTACTGACTCTTTATTGTAAACCAATATCCTAGCTCTTTTTGTAAGACCAAACCAATAATCTTCACTGTCTCTAAATCTTGCAGGTATAACACTTTTTAAAACCTCTGAATCTACTTGAGATAAAAGTCTTCTTTTTTTTGCTAGAATTAAGTTGATTGCATCAGCAGTCAAAAATAAGTCAGCTTCACCACCGTTTTCCATTCGTGAAAGTAGCTGAGAATAATCATCAATGATGTAACGTACTTTAATACCTGTATTTTTCGTGAATTCATCAAACAAAGTACGTACTAATTCTTCTTTGCGCGATGAATAAACATTTACCACTTGTGAGTCATTAGTTCCGTCGTTTCTGTATAAATAAGTAATAACTATCAATATAATTGCTATTAAGGATGTGAATATAAAGGCTTTTTTCATATTGGATAAAAAATAACTTCTTTCAGTTAAAGTTACCAAGATGGTACAACTTTAGCAAGTGCAAAGTTCGTTAGATAAATCATAAAAACTTTCTTGACACCCTTCGCCAGCCCCCTTATCATGAAACTGAAGGTATTCAGTTATCTTCATCTGTGCAGATTAAACAGCAAGAAAACAACGTAGTTGGCGTCTTATTTTTAATTTTTTGCACTATGTGCACCTTATGTCTTCACAATATTTCTAGGTTTTTACCTAATATAAGCTGAAATGCGCTATTTAAAACATTAAAAAACGCCAACTTAAAAAATGGATAGTGAATAACTAGCTACCCTAGGGTTTCTTTTGCCTTTTTTTCTGTTTAGTAAATTATATCCGTTCAGCGGAGTGGTAGAATAAGGTAGACAAAGCAAGATAATAAAGATAATCATAGAGCAAAAGTGAGTGTGCGATCCGATGTCATGAAATCATGATGGTTAAATTCCATCCACCATAACATCTGGTTGAAATCATAGTTCACATTTTAGGAAATTGGCAATTTTCTAGGGTGCAAGCATGAACTAAAAGGGAGTAATATTAAACCTTATAATAAATCCTCTCGAGAAGAGTTAGATATGGTTACGAAAGAAACTTATGTTTGAATTGTCGTCATTGCAAATATGCGAAAAAAAAGGTTGATACGCATAAACCAAAAGGTACAGAGAATGGATGATTAAAATGCTCACGTTTAATCAAGATGTTTCCGATCTCTCGGCAAAAAGTAAGAACCTAAATCCAACACGAAATGGTTTCATGGAACGGAGTAACCACATGGAAGCTCTTGTTAATCTTTATAAGAGTAACAAGCAGGTAGCCAACCGCAAGTCTCTGTGTGGAGGGATTGTTTAAGAAGCTAATGCCTAGGGTAATGTCTAGGATATGCAGACGTGGACACTGTAATTTGGAAGGTAAAGTTGTAAATAGTAGTGAATATGTTATGAGCCAACAAAATGTTAGGTATGAATGGAATGAAATTCCTTGGCGCAAGCTAGAGAAATTTTCGTTTAAGCTACAAAAACGAATTTACCGAGCTTCACAATGTAATGATATCAAAAAGATGCACAATCTTCAGAGATTATTACTCAAATCAACAAGTGCAAGAACGATAGCAGTTAGAAGGGTAACTCAGGACAACAGAGGGAAAAAAACTGCAGGTATTGATGGAAAAGCTAACCTTAGTCAAAAAGAAAGATTGCAATTGGCAAACTCCTTAGATATAAGGGAGAAAGCAAAGCCATCAAGACGCATTTGGATTTCAAAACCTGGAAAGAATGAGAAACGCCCATTGGGGATACCCACTATATCGTGTCGAGCAAAACAAACACTTGTAAAAATGGCTTTAGAACCTGAGTGGGAGGCAAAATTTGAGCCAAACACTTATGGTTTTAGACCTGGTAGATCATGTCATGATGCCATTGAAGCAATATTTCAAGCGTTGAGTCGAAAGACAGCATTCATCTTAGATGCTGATATATCTGGGTGCTTTGACAATATTAACCATAATAAACTACTTGAAAAGCTCAATACCACACCAACGTTAAAGAAAATATTAAGAGGGTGGTTGAAAGCAGGTGTTATGGAAAATAGAATATATAAACCAACTGAAAGTGGTACTATCCAAGGAGGAACAATTTCTCCATTGCTCGCCTGTATCGCTCTAAATGGTTTAGAAAGCTATTTAAAAGAAACAATGGCAGATCAGATAAGAAGCTATAGAAAAGAAAAACTTGGTAGATCATGTAGAGAAAAGGCAAAAAGATCACTCAGCATAATTACTTATGCCGATGACTTTGTGGTATTTCATGAAAGTAAGCAAATTGTGCTTAAGGCAGAGATTTTAATTAAGGAATGGTTAAAAACCATTGGATTAGAATTAAAGTCATCAAAGACAAAAATTTCTCATTCATTGAATCCTCTAAAGGAAAAAAAACCAGGCTTTGATTTTCTTGGATTTACAATACGACAGCATACAGTAAAACAAGGTAAGAAAACATACAAGTTACTAATAAAACCGAGCCGCAACTCTATAAAACGATATACATTAACCGCTAAGTACAAACTTAAAGAAATGTGTGGAGCACCACAAGAAGCTATTATAAAAAACCTAAATCCACTTATTAGAGGATGGTGTCAGTATTATACTTCAGTGATTTCAAGGAAAGTCTTCGAGTTACTAGATAGCGTTATGTTTAGAAAACTATGGAAATGGGCAGTACGTAAACATACAAATAAAGGCAAATACTGGATAAAGAGGAAATACTTTAAAAGGTATAAGAATGATAATTGGAGGTTTATGACAAGTAATGGAAAATATCTTATCAAACATGGAGACCATGCTATTAAGCGGCATATCAAAGTGAGAGGAGCAAAATCTCCATATGATGGAGACTGGATATATTGGAGCAGTCGTAGAGTACCAGATAAGTCACTAAGAGTGATAAAATTACTGAAGATGCAACAGGGTAAATGTAATTATTGTCAGCTATATTTTAGGTCAGAGGACATAATTGAAGTGCATCATCAAGACAAAAATAGGAACAATAATACCATAGGAAATTTGTCTTTATTGCACGGGCATTGCCAAGGTGCGCCAAGGTGCGCCAAGGTGCGCCAAGAAGTGCTTGGAGAACAGTTGGTGAAAATCCAACACAAACAAAGTCTAGCCAACAGTTTGGAACAGACCACTATGTTGCATGAGGTAACGAGTGTAATAGAGCTAGTGGGATGGACAATGCAGGGCACAACGGAAGTGAAGGAGTGGAGTCCCGAAATACCTGAAGACATAGAGGTCGACATGTTCATGGCCATGGAAGACAGCATGAAGGATAACGTAAAGGCAAGTTATCACTCACTCTATCGGGATCTGAGACCGTGCCATGTATTGAAATGGACTTCAAGTGAACTTGGGAGATCCCATGCATTCCTATTAAGGTACGTTGGAACAAGTCAACAAAGGCAAGAACTAGCGGAAGATGCAGGGGAAGTCGGACTGATTGATAGTACTCAGAATGTGGGAAAGCCACGTACAAGGGGAAGCGATCAGCAATATAGTAACTGGAATAGGGATTGCTATGCCAATACAACGGAGGTAGGAATAACATGCGATATAAACTAAACCAGATAGCAGTAAGAGCAAAGCAAGATAAGCGACTAAAATTCACATCGTTAGTCCATCTGATAAATACAGAGAATCTTGCGAGATGTTATAAAGAACTGAAGCGTAACAAGGCTTGTGGAGTAGACCAGATAACAGTGGAATCATACGGAGAAAATCTGAATGAGAAACTCGAAGTGCTAGTAGAAAGTATGAAGAGGAAGCAATATCAACCACAACCAGTAAAGAGGGTATATATACCGAAAGCTGGAAGTAAAGAGAAACGCGGACTCGGAATACCATCGACCGAGGATAAATTAGTACAGATTATGCTGAAGAAGATATTAGAAAATATTTACGAGGCAAACTTTCTGGACAGCTCATATGGATTTCGACCAGGAAGAAACTGTCATCAAGCGGTAAATGCACTAGATAAAGCAGTTATGTACAAGCCAATAAACTACATTGTAGAAGTGGATATCAAGAAGTTCTACGATAATATACAGCATAAATGGCTAATGAGGTGTCTAAGGGAACGAATAACTGACCCAAATTTGCTGTGGTTAGTAAAGCGGTTTCTCAAGGCAGGGATAGTCGAAGCTGGAAATTATGAAGCAACAAAACAAGGTACACCACAAGGCGGTATAGTAAGTCCTGTATTAGCAAATATATACTTACATTATGTGTTGGATTTATGGATAGAAAAGAAATTTAAACCAAGATCCAGAGGATATATACAAGTAATAAGGTTTTGCGATGATTTTGTGGTTTGTTGCGAAAGTAAGGTAGACGCGGAAGAATTTCTGGAATTACTGAAACAAAGGCTAAATAAATTTGGGTTGGAAGTATCTGAAAACAAGACCAGAGTAGTAAAGTTTGGCAAGAGGGAGTGGCAACGAGCGATAAGAGAGAAACGAAGGACGGAAATTCAATTTTCTGGGGTTTACGCACTATGGTGCAAAAAGTTGTCGTGGTAGATTAATGATGGGACATAAAACCTCTAAGTTAAATCTAGCCAGAAAACTAAAAGAAATCAAGGAGTGGTTGAAAATAGTCCGCGGAAGTATTCGACTTAAAGATTGGTGGCAAGTACTGAAGGCTAAATTAACAGGACACTATAACTACTTTGGTATTAGCGGAAATTATTGGTGTTTGAAACAATTTTACACATCAGTAAGAAAGCTAGCATTTAAATGGATAAATCGGCGTAGTCAGAAAAAGAGTATGACCTGGGAACAGTTTGTACACTACGTAGAAGTAAATCCATTACCAAAGCCAAAAATACATTTTTCTTTATATGCATAAGAGGGACGACTGTGAAAACTAATATTGATGAGCCGTGTGCGGGAAATCTGCAAGCACGGTTCTTTAGGGGGAGTTGTAGTAATATAGCTCTTTCCATAAAAGTCCGGATGTGATAGGATAAGGGTAGATGATGATAAGGAGGTTGAATGCCAGCAGCATATAGTTATGATTTAAGAAAAAAAGCAATGGAAGCGCTAGACGAAGGAGAAAGCAGAGAAACAGTGGCAGCAAGATTTAAGATTGGACGAACTACTTTATGGGAGTGGCAGCAAAGAAGAAAAGAAACAGGAGACTTTCAATCAAAAAAACTTGGAAATGGGGGTTACAATCACAAAATTACCGACTGGGATACCTTTGCCAAATTTGCCAGAGAACACGGAGGAAAGACTCTATCGGAAATGGCTAAACTTTGGAACAACGTTAGTATCCAAACGATCTATCGAGCCCTTAAAAAAATTGGATTTACGCGCAAAAAAAGACATATGGATACAAGGAAAGAAACGAAGAAAAACGTGCTGAATTTTTGAAAATTATAGCGACAAAAGAACCTAAAAACTTAGTGTATATAGATGAGTCTGGCATTGATAACACCGAAGACTACCCCTACGGATATTGCCAGAAAGGACAGCGGTTTTATGCCTTAAAATCTGGAAAGAAAACTCAACGAATCAGTATGGTTGCAGCCTTAAGTGGAAGAAAGATAGTTGTTCCGTTAACCTTTGAAGGCCACTGTAATATGGATGTTTTTAATGGATGGTTTGAGCAATTTTTGACACCGATCTTGGAACCTGGACAGACTGTCATTCTTGACAATGCTACTTTTCATAAGTCTGATAAGATTATCGAGCTTGCTAAAGGGGTTGGTGCAGAAATTTTGTATCTGCCGCCTTATTCTCCAGATTTCAACAAAATTGAGCATCATTGGTTTGCTATAAAAAACAGAGCCAGGAAAAACATTCCTCTATTCGAATCCTTTCGTCGTGCTGTTGATTCTGCCTTCCTATGACCTGTTCGGACTATTATGAGAAATGCTATAAAACTCAAACGAGAGGAGTAAAGCTACAGCTTCTACCGAACAATTTAACCACTATTAATTGTACATTATTTGTTGTAATTACATATTTTTTGACGTGCATTATAGCTTGGTGCTTACCTTTCAAAGACATAACATTATTAACAACATTTGTTCCGGCTTCAGTTGCAATTTTGCTAACCATTTATAATAAACAGAAGGTAAGGGATCTTTTTAAACTTAGTTCGCCAAAAAACTGTCTATTAGGGTTTATACTTATTCTGGTAAGTATGCTAATTTCCAATGGTCTTTTGTCAATTTACTGCGGTTTTTCATTTTTCCGAGAGTCTTTTACGTTAGACCGTGTAAAGGATTTGAGTGCAGTTTTGAGTCCATTAGTGATGTTATTTGTTTTATTATCAACCTTTGTGATGTGGATCATTATGTCTCTTGGTGAAGAGATCGGTTGGCGTGGCTATCTTTTGAAAAATCTTAAAAGCAAAATATCAAATTTTTATATCAGAGCAATTATTGTCGGTATTATTTGGTCAGTATGGCACATACCAACTTATGTGGTTGCTGGCTCAGCTTTGTGGAAGGATGGCTTTACATTCCCGACTATTTGTGCTTATACCCTTTATATTTGTGCAATGTCTATAATGTTTACCTGGTTGTTTGAAAAAGACAACTCGATTTGGCCAGTAACTATTGCTCATGCAACAAATAATCTTGTGTATAGTGTTTTGAGCATTCTAATGCCGTCTCCTCCTCTGTCAACTTTCGATGCAGTAATTCGCGTTACATTAGGAGCAGCTGGTTATTTCATTGTTGCAATTGGTGTTATTTGGTTTGATAAAGCTCGAGAGCGTCATTTGAGTAATTCATAGTATAAAATTTCGGGGGCAATTCGCATCAGGTGTCATGCAGGTAGCATGACACTGGGATGATGAGGAAGAAAAAGCAAATTTTGCCTTTTACGGTCAATCTATTATACTTAGTAAGACTTCAATAAACTAATGAATTATACTTTATATCTAATTAAATGCACAAGATATTAATAAGAAATAACTACAAACCTTTGGTCGGAAAAATCAAGATTAATGGCTCAAAAAATGCTGTTTTACCAATAATGGCAGCAAGTCTATTAAGTAGCTCCCCGGTAATTTTGCATAATGTACCTGATTTAATTGATGTGCATCTAATGTCTAAGTTGCTTGAAAGTCTTGGAGCAGAAGTGAACTTTATGCACAATAAAAATTATAAAGCGAACCATACTTTGAAAATTGACTGCAGCAATATCAACAATCACGTGATGCCATATAAAACCGCAAGTAAGCTAAGAACTTCTTTTCTAATATTGGGTCCAATGCTTAGCAGATTTGGCAAAGCGAGAACAGCATTTCCTGGTGGATGCAACATTGGAAAGCGTCCCGTTGATATGCATATTAAAGCATTAGAAGAAATGGGAGCTAAAATTGAAATTGACGGCTATAATATAATTGCAACAGTGAAAGGAAAGCTACAAGGAAAAGAAATCACATTTGAGAAAATAAGTGTTGGCGCAACAGAAAATGTAATAATGGCAGCAACATTTGCAGAAGGAGTGACAACAATAAACAATGCTGCAACTGAGCCGGAAGTTCTTGATTTAATAGATTTTCTGAAGAAAATGGGTGCTGATATTGAAATTGATAATACAAAGGTCATAATAACAGGAGTTGAAGCACTAAATGGATGTGTTCATAAAATAATACCAGATCGCATAGAAGCAGGCACCTATGCACTAGCTGCTATAATAACCGGTGGTAAGTTGGAGTTGGAAGGAATAAATCTATCTGATATAAGGTGTATTACAAATGAGTTGGAGACTATAGGAGCTATGGTTGAACTGTATGATGGAGGCATTGTTATTTCCAGAAAAAATGGCTCTATTAAGTCTGCTAACGTTGCGACAGATCCATATCCCAATTTTCCCAGTGATATGCAACCACAACTGATGTCTGCAATGTGCATCGCTGATGGGATATCAGTAATTGAAGAGAACATTTTTGAAAACAGATTTACACATGCAGATGAATTGAGAAAGTTAGGTGCTAATATCAGCATCGAGAAAAGCAAAGCTACTATAAGTGGAATAAAAAGCTTATCTGGAGCTAATCTATATGCTACTGACTTAAGATCAACAGCAGCTTTGGTGCTTGCTTCTTTGGTAGCCGGTGGAGAAACTATAATAAACAATTCACATCATTTATGGAGAGGATATGAAGCAATGCATGAAAAACTCAATTCATGTGGAGCTGATATCTCCATTTCGTCTTGAGGATATTTTATGAATGAAGCAACCAAACGAACTATAGTAAAAGAAATAGATGCAATCTTATATGAAGAACATAAGGTATTAGACCATGGATTTATTCGAGTAGTGGATTATATGGGCTCTGATAGCGCTATAGTTCAAGCTGCTCGTGTTTCTTATGGCAAGGGAACAAAACAGATAAGTCAGGATGAAGCACTTATAAAGTATTTAATGAGACATCATCATACAACTCCATTTGAAATGTGTGAAATTAAGTTTCACGTGAAACTTCCAATTTTTGTTGCAAGGCAATGGATAAGGCATAGAACTGCAAATGTGAATGAATATTCAGCAAGGTATTCAATACTTGATAATGAATTTTATACACCTAAACCAGAACAAGTTGCAAAACAATCTGACAATAATAAACAAGGTAGCGGGGAAGCTTTTGATCCAGATACCTCAAAGGAAATAATAGATTCTCTAACAAATGACTCTAATTTAGTATATTCTCATTATGAAAAATTTATTGAGCAGGGTCTTGCAAGAGAAATTGCCAGAACTAACCTAATGCTTAATTACTACACGCAATTTTATTGGAAAATAGATCTGCATAATCTCCTTCATTTTTTGAAGCTTAGAGCTGATAAGCATGCCCAATATGAAATCAGAGTTTATGCAGAAGTTATGCTGGATATAATAAAAAAATGGGTTCCACTGGCCTACAATGCCTTTGTTGAATATTGCCTAGAATCAGCCTGTATTTCAAGAACTGGTCTAGAAATAATTCGCAAATTAATTAAAGGGGAAAACGTTACTAGAGAAGAAAGTAATATTGGTAAAAGAGAATGGGGCGAGCTGATGTCTATACTTGATAAACAATCTTAAAGATAAAGGCATACGTGTCAATCTCCTCTGTCAGTTAACTCTCGTTCACCAGATTGAATCTTGCTTTTTACATCACATTAACTCATCACTTTTATAGAACATCTCATTAAAATCATTTAGAGTTCCAAAATCCTGACCCTTGATAAACAGGTGATCATTAGCAACATGTGCTTCATCAAGAGTAAACAGCTCGTAATGATGATTGTGAGCGGGCCTAACAATTTCATTATATAAAACCATTACTTGTTCGTAGTTATATCCATCGCCAGCATGATATTTACCACGTACGGTATCATAAAAATTCTTTACATCATCATATGTCACTTGCAGCTCCACCTTATACTTTCCCACTTCAAGAGGACTTCCTGTCTTTATTTTTAAGGGATGTTGTGAATTTGCAACACTGTTAGAAGTTTCTGCTTCAATATCAGAATTTTTATCCATATTTTCTATCACACTTGCCATAACAGTTTCTTGTTCATCTTCTGTTGGTTTTGTTTGTTTTTCAGTCTTATTACTGCTACTGTCAGTTTCCACAGTTACTTTTTTTACTTCTATATCTTTTTGAGCTTTCTCATTACTTTGCTTGTGTATTTCATCTCCATGCAATTTTTCCTGCAGAGCTTTTTTCGTATCAGCATAATCATCACGATTGCTTTGCAAAGCTGGTTTATAACTGCTGCTATCATCCGCTTGCATTTGATCTATATAGTTAGATTCTTCTTCCTGTATAGTATTTTTTGCGTTATCCTCACCAACCGTTCCTTTCTCCCCAGACTTGGCTTCACTCTCTACCACAACTTCTTCGTCTACTTGCTCATCATCAATTGTAAATTCAGTACCTATCTGATTGCTATCTTCCTCCAATTCATTAGATAATTTTTCAGATAGCTGGTCACCACTCAAATATGGTTCCTTTGAATATTTAGCATAATTATGGGGATCGGTTCTGTTTTCTGAATAAAACCCACTTTCAAAGTCTGAGTAGGAGCTTTGATTGAGCACAAAAAATAAGTTTTCATAATTAACCAGCATATCACTATCAGGGCTAACAAAATTTAAATATTCATCGCCTTCCCATTCTGGGTGGTGTCTATACTCTGCTATGTAGTATTTACTAGAGTCGAGAGGTATCTTGTCACCTTCTTCCCCATCAAGTTGTAAAACTACTGCTGAATGCCCATTACCTAAATCATTACCTTTTACCACTTTGAATATTTTAATCTCATCCTTTTCTACAAGTTCTTTTAACTCCTCGTTCTTTTCATTTAACTCTTCCTCCCTTTGTCTTTCTGCTTCTCTCTCTCTTGCCAATCTTTCTGCTTCTTCATCAGCTTTCTTCTGCAGTTGTGAGAATACATTTTGTAATATATCTTGTGTGGTTAAGCTATTTGTGTTGCTTAAAAAATTATCTAACACATTTGATGCAATTGGTGACAATTCACCGTGATCATCAAATACTTTTTCCTTTGCTTTATCATAGTGATTTGGGTTATAGATTGCATACAGAGGATAAAAACCATAATCTGCAATTGACGCTCCGTCAGGTGATAGTTCCATTGAGAATCCATAGTAATTAAGTGGAAGATTGGAGGTTAAATATTTACCGTTATCATCCCTAACGTGTAGCTCACTTCTACCATTGTGCTCACTATATTTGTTGTAGTAGATATAAAAATTCTCATGGTTAAGATTGAAGTGATCATCTAGATTATCGAATTGAATTGTACTGCCAAGCTTCTCGCGCAAAAGATTTTTGCTTTCATCTGTAAGCTTTATATGTGCAGAAAAGTAGTATCGATCTATAGGTTCGCCTTTTTCTATTTCAAAGTTCAAATTAATCTTGTCGTTGACCATTGGTAGCCTCCACAAATTCTATAAATCATTTTATTTATCAATCATACGGTCTGTACTATGAAAAATGTGTTAAACGTTAAGATTTTCTCTGTACCGATTCATCTATATTGCCAAGCTTAATAAAGTTACAAGCTCTTTAAAACAATGTTAAACTCAATCACTATGGCAAAAACAGTTGACGTATTACTATCACTTCCAATTGATCAGTTATTTTCATATGCAATTGAGGAAAATACTGAGATTTTACTTGGAGATTACGTAGTGGTGCCATTTGGCAAAAAACGCTTAATCGGAATAGTTTGGAAATACAGTGATAAAAGTAACCGAGAATTAAAATTTATTGAGCAAAAAATCGATTTACCAAATATTAGACCAAAATTGATTGCATTTGCAGAGTGG
This sequence comes from Wolbachia endosymbiont (group A) of Andrena fulva, assembly GCF_964026815.1. Taxonomy (NCBI): domain Bacteria; kingdom Pseudomonadati; phylum Pseudomonadota; class Alphaproteobacteria; order Rickettsiales; family Anaplasmataceae; genus Wolbachia; species Wolbachia endosymbiont (group A) of Andrena fulva. Next base: position 73,507 of record NZ_OZ034701.1, on the reverse strand, counting down.
GTTGCACAATACAATTTAATACCTATTGGTATGCTTGCCAAAGTGATAATGGGAGGAGTGTTAAAAGTAAATCACATAGATAAATTGGTTTGTGTTGAACAAAAGCAGGAAACAAGTGAAATAAGTTGCCAATTAAGCCCTGAACAGCAGATAGCTAGTGATAAAATAATCAGCAATTTGAACGAGTATTCAGTGACTTTGCTTGACGGTGAGACAGGATCTGGAAAAACGGAAGTTTATCTCTCTGTGATTGCACAATTGATTAAGAATTACACTGCCGTTCCAAATGCTGCTCAGACTTTACCATCCCAGTGCCCAGAGACACAACTGTACGAACATTGTGATTTGGGTCTACCAAGAGGGTGTCATCCGAGTAGCCTGACACTGGGATCCAGTTTTTCATATAACCTCATTACAAATGTTTATTTTAACTTAAAACCAATACCTAATTTACAATCAAAATTCCTGGATTCCAGTGTCAAGCACTGGAATGACACCTTTATACTCAAGGCAAAACCCACTGTAACATTTAGCATACCGTCTTTGCCACGTACTAGTATGACACCAGAATATGTTGAAATGACATCAGGAGAAGGTAATACACAAATTTTAATCCTCCTACCTGAAATTGTTTTAACTTCACAATTGGTAAATCGTGTTCGCGGTCAGATATCAAAAAACTTAGTTGAATGGCACTCAGGGCTCACTCCAAAAACTCGCCGGAATAATTGGCTCAATATAGCAAATGGAAATGCGCAGATAATTATTGGTGCACGGTCAGCGCTTTTTTTGCCTTATAAAAACCTAAAATTGATTATCGTTGATGAAGAGCACGACTCATCTTTTAAACAAGAACAGGGAATTATATATAATGCTCGAGATATGGCGATAATCTTAGCCAAATTTGAAAATATTCCGATTATTTTATCATCAGCTACTCCACTGCTTGAAACGATTCATCATGTTAAAAACGGGAATTACAATCATGTAAAGCTAACTAAGCGATTTGGTGGTGCAGAATTGCCACTCATTAAAGTAGTAGATATGAGGAACAACAAGCAATGGATCTCCTCTGAGCTTTTTGAAAGCATCAAACAAACCATAGAGAAAAAACAGCAGGTTATGCTTTTTCTAAACCGCAGAGGGTATGCACAACTGGCAATTTGTAAAAAGTGTGGATATAAAATTTCCTGCTTAAATTGTGCTGTTTGGCTTACATATCACAAGAAAAAAAATGCTCTTTTGTGCCACCACTGCTCTTATCAATTGAAACTTCCAGAAAAATGCTCTAATTGCCAAAGTGAACAGCCATTGTCCCTCTACGGCATAGGAATTGAAAGGTTACTTGAAGAAATGGTGAAATTAATACCAAACGCAAAAACTGCGATGATAAGCAGCGATCAGAAGTCGGTTAGTAACATCATTGATTTAGTGTTAAAGGAAGAGGTGAACATTATAATCGGCACACAGATAATTGCTAAGGGGCACAATTTTCCCAAATTAACTTTGGTTGGAGTAATAAATGCAGATTTGAGCCTCGAAAATTCTGATTTAAGAGCAGCGGAAAAGACGTATCAATTATTGCACCAAGTTGCAGGCAGATCAGGAAGGTTTAATGAAAAAGGAATGGTAATAGTGCAAACTAATAATCCTGAAAGTTCAATAATAAAAGCATTGCTGCATCAAAAAAGAGACTCATTTTATGAAATCGAACTTAAGTCAAGACGCGAAGCCAAAATGCCACCATTTAGCAGATTAATAGCGCTTATAATTTGTGGTAAGAATCAGATTGCAACACAAAAAGCAGCGAATGAAATAGTAAAATCTCTTCTTTGTTATCCAAGTAGCTTAACTACTTGTATCCAGGAAAAAAATGTAGGTGTAGACAAAAAGGAATTTGAAATTCTTGGCCCATCACCAGCAGCAATAAATTTTTTAAATAATAAGTATCGGCATAGGGTATTATTAAAAATACACAATAAACACAGTTTATCTATACAAAAAAAGCTGAAATATTGGATTAAAAATTGTAACTTGAATTCGAGTATTGCAGTGATAATAGATGTTGATCCTGTGAGTTTTTTTTAACGAGTTCCGTTAAGCCTTCTTGCCAATTACCACAACATTCTCACTGGGAAAAAAATAATCAGGTACAGCCATATTTTTCGGTGCAGGACCCCCAATCACTCGGCCTGATGTATCATAATATGAACCGTGGCAAGGACAGAACCAACCATTACCATCTCTTGTAGCGTGGTCAACCGGTACACACCCAAGATGTGTACATATTCCAAGCATAATTAACCATTCGTCTTTTCCTTCGTATACTCTCTGCTCATCTAATTGAGGATCCCTCAAGCTCTTCACATTCACAGCTCTTGCAGCCTCAATTTCTTGCTTTGTGCGTCTACGAATGAATACTGGTTTACCTTGCCACTTTACTTTTACTCCGTGTCCTTCCTGAATTCCAGACAAATTCACCTCCACTGTGGAAGTTGCTAGAACTTCAGCAGAAGGATTCATAGATTTAACCAGTGGCCAAAGTCCGCTTGCAGCTCCTATACCTGCCATAGCGCATGTAGTTAATGTTATAAAATCTCTCCTACTCTTATTTTTAGTAAGATCTTTAACAGGAGGTGTTTTTTTATCCTCTTTGTCTGCCAGTGGTTTTTTATTTTTAGTTAATTTTTTGTCCATTGATCTTTACTTAGCCATAAGTATATATTTTAATTTAAATACTGCGTATTAATCAACAAAAACTTGCGCTTTTTGTTTAACCTATACTACGGTTAAGAAGCGATAGAGTTTTCAACTTCAAAAATACTATCTTCAGTGGAATCAGGATCTTCAATTTTCGCTACTGACACCACTTTTTCTCTACTTTCTGTTTTAAACAGAGTGACTCCTTGAGTGCTGCGTCCTGCAATTCTAATCTCATTGACCGAAATGCGAATTAACTTTCCTTTATCTGTAATAAGCATTATATTATCACCCTGCTCAACTGGAAAACTAGCAACAACATTACCGTTTCTGCTAGTAGTAAGAATATTGGTGATACCAACACCACCCCTGTTAGTTACTCTATACTCATACGCAGAAGTTCTTTTACCAAAGCCATTTTCAGTAATAGTTAATATAAACTCCTCATTCACTGCAAGTTTTAAGAATAATTCGTTATCTATTCCTAAATCATTCAAAGTCTTTTCCAATTTAGAATCAATGGAGTTATTAATTGCAGTCCCCAGTCTTTTTGCAAGTGGAACTTTTAAGTAAAGTTCTTTTGTTTCTGTTGCTACACCTATCCCATTTAATATGGTCATGGATATCACGCTGTCATTCTTTACAAGTTTGATACCTCTTACGCCATCTGAATTGCGACTCTTAAATTGACGCACATCACTTACAACAAATCTGATACTTTTTCCAAGCGTTGTTGAAAGTAAAACATGGTCAATTTCATTACATACCTTAACCGATACTAATTTGTCTCCTTCATCGAGCTTTATTGCTATTTTTCCATTGCTTGGAATATAGTGAAAGTCCGCTAAGGAGTTACGCCTTATGTTTCCATAGGCAGTAGCAAAAACTATGTTTTGATTTTCGTCATTTTCACTTGGCAATGGCATGATATTAGTTATAGTTTCACCATCGCTAAGCGGAAATATGTTAACAAGTGCTCTTCCACGTGCGGTTGGCTCTGCAAGAGGTAACTTATAAACTTTTAATCTATAAACTCGACCAATGTTAGAAAAGAATAAAAAGCTAGTATGGGTATTTCCAACAAATAATTCTGTGATTACATCCTCTTCTTTTAATCCCTGTCCTAGCTTTCCTTTTCCACCACGACGCTGAGTTCTGTAGTGAGAAAGTTTTACACGCTTGATATAACCATTCATAGTTACGGTTATCACCATATCCTCTTGTGGAATTAGATCTTCAGCTTCAATGTCCGCGTCTGACTCTTCTATTGAAGTTTTTCGCGGCACAGCAAATCTGTTCTTTATTTCTTGTAGATTGTTTTTTATTTCTTTCATCAACTTCTCTCCTGAGCCAAGAAAAGCGATATATTCTTTTATCAGGTTGATCATTGAACTTAGCTCAGCTTCTAATTTGTCTTTTTCAAGGCCTGTTAAACGCTGCAGTTTCATATCAAGGATAGCTTTAATTTGTAGCTCAGTTAATCTATACACTCCATCTTTCAAAAAACTTGCGCTATCTGAAATCAACTCGATAATAGTGTTGATTTCATTCGAAGTTTTCCATTCTTTATTTAAAAGTTCTCTACTTGCTTCCGCAGGATCTTTTGCACCGCGGATGATTTTTATCACTTCATCTATGCTGAGGACCGCAATGTAGAGCCCTATATATATATGAGCTTTTTCTCTCGTTTTTCTTAGACGAAATTCTGTTCTCCTGATTAACACTTCTTTTCTAAAATCAATAAAGGCCTCTATGATTTCTTTCAATGACATCAAAGCAGGCCTGTTGTTATTGAGCACTAAAGTGTTAACACTAAAACTACTTCTTAGTGGAGTTAGCCCCAATATTTGATTAAGTATAAAACTTGCTTCAGCATTTCTTTTGAGGTCAATTACTACTCTAATACCAGACTTATCGGACTCATCCCTAATTTCTGTTATACCATCAATTCTTTTTTCTTTTACAAGCTCACCTATCTTCTCAATTAATTTTACTTTATTTACCTGGTAAGGTATTTCATCAATCACTATTGCTTGCCTATCTTGTGGCAGATCTTCTATATGAGTCTTGCCTTGCACAACAATTGATCCACGACCAGTTGCAAATGCTGATCTTATTCCAGACCTTCCAAGAATTGTTCCCCCAGTTGGAAAATCCGGCCCTGGCATCACTTCAAGTAACTCATCCAAAGTAACTTCAGGATTATTTACATATAATATACAAGCATCTATTATTTCTCCAAGATTATGAGAAGGAATATTGGTTGCCATACCAACTGCAACACCACTTGCACCGTTTACCAATAGATTCGGAAACTCTGCAGGCAGCACAACTGGTTCTGTTTCATTTCCATCGTAGTTTGGCCTAAAATTAACTGTATCTTCATCAATATCATTCAGTAAAAAGTGCGACACTTTTTGAAGTCTTGCTTCTGTGTATCGCATTGAAGCTGGTGGATCTCCATCTATCGAACCAAAGTTACCTTGCCCATCAACAAGTGGTAAAAGAAGAGAGAAATCTTGGGCCATTCTAACCAAGGAATCGTAAATAGCTGCATCACCATGTGGGTGATATTTCCCCATTACATCCCCAACTATACGAGCTGCCTTTTTATATGGCTTACCGGCATCGAATCCAGCTCTTGACATTGCATATAATATGCGCCTGTGAACAGGTTTAAATCCATCCCGCACGTCAGGTATAGCCCGGCTTATGATAACGCTCATTGCGTAGGAAAGATAAGAATCTTCCAGCTCTTTTACTATTGAGATTGGTACTATATTATCCTGCATTTTCTACACTTTAATTGAAGTAATTAATAATACTAACATTCAGTTAAGCAAATGGGCAATGACAGACTTGAACTGCCGACCTCCTCGGTGTAAACGAGATGCTCTACCAGCTGAGCTAATTGCCCCTTTAGATCTAATTCTATAGCTCAATATTATTATTGTAAACAAAAATAGCAATAAATTGTATCCGTTCAGCAGAGTGGCAAAATAGGTAGACAAGGTGATCTAAAAAGATAATCATAGAGTAAATGTGAGGTAAGTCCTTACAATAAATGGTGTCATCCAAGTAGCCGACACTGGGATGGCTTTGTTGCATAGCAACTGAAAAAATCTGGTGGCTACTGACAAAATTCATTATAAAATAGCCATTTAACCTTGAAAGAAAAAATATGCCACAAAAAATGAGGGTCAGTAACCATAGCGAATATAACAAATTTCTAGAAAAAAGAGGAAATATTTTTCATTATATCAACGAAGCCATAGAAAAGTGGTACGAGAATGGTCCAAAAATACCAGGTGGCAACAATATTTATAGCGATAAAGTTGTAATTTTGGTGCACATAATAACTTGTTTATTTAGAATAGGCCTGAGGCAAACAGTTGGGTTTATAGCAGGATACCTTGAGCAAATTGGGAAAAATTTGCAAGTTATCAGCTATTCACAATCATCAAGAAGGTTTAAGAAACTCAATATTAAGATCAATGATTGCAGAAAATAATATGGAAGATATCGAAATTGCTATAGACAGTACAGGAATTAGTATATACAACAACACTCCTGGTCATAGCAAAGAAAATAGCGAAGATAGAAAGTATCGCAGCTATGAACAGACAAGAAAATTGCATGTAATGTTGAATACAAACAGCAAAAAAGCCATAGCTGTAAAATACAGTAACGGCTGATCACTATGGAGCTTGTGATTTGCTAAAAGAAGTCGATTTTCAGTATGTCATAAAAGTACTATATGCAGATAGGGCATATGACAGAGAAAAGCTCTATAAGCTGTGTAATCAATATGGTATAAAAACGAAAATTCCTCCGAAAAACAACGCAGCAGAGCATCCAAAGTTAGACTATATGGCTGAGAGAAATTCTGCAGTCAAGCTCATAAAGTCATATGATGAAGATGGTATAAAGAAGTGGAAAAAAGAGATGAGTTATGGAAAAAGATCTTATATAGAAAGTTTTTTCTCGCGACTGAAACAAACATTCGGGTTTAGTTTTAGGAATAAATCTGAGACAAATAGAGAGAAGGAACTACTTGTTAAATGCTATTTGCTCAATAAGTTCACTGATATTGGTATGGCTAAATTTGAGATAGCTTCATAAATTTATTGTGCGTTACCTACTATCCGAAGAGCGATGCAACAAAGCCATCCCAGTGTCAGCTACTTGGATGACAGAGGGGGGTGGGATGACAGAAGATGATGGAGTGACAGGGAGTAATACAAAAAGTTTCGTCATCCCCATTGAATCGGCTTTAAAATCGATGTTCAAAGTTGAAATTTCCCTAGAAGATTCGGGGAAAATCAGAAAAGGTCAGGAAGTTGTATTAAATAACTTGCGTAATTTAAAGAATCATGATATTTGTTGTACGGTGGTGGGTAGTGTACCTATTGCAATCTGCAGTTTTATTTATGGTTGTGTGAAACCTATTCGTGTTTTTAATATTTAAAATGAGGTTTAGATGTCGATAACATCCGAAAAGAAAAAGAGTTTGATAAATATATATGCAATTAAAGAAGATGATACAGGCTCATCTTTTGTACAATGTGCAATTTTGACCGAGAGGATCAGTAACTTAACTGAGCATTTTAAAGTGCACAAGCATGACCATCACTCTAAGCGTGGTTTACTTATATTGATAGGTAGAAGACGCAAGCACTTAAATTATATAAAGCGTAAATTTGGTAATGAAGCCTATCAGGAATTAATAGAGAAGTTAGGCATTAGAAAATAATCGAGGAATTTAATATGTTTAAAATTATAAAAAAATCTATAGAGTGGGGTGGTCGTGCCTTATCTTTAGAAACAGGAAAAATAGCACGCCAAGCTCATGGTTCAGTAGTTGTAAATTACGGTGATACTTCTGTTTTAGTAACTGTTGTACGTAAAAAGAAGGAAGAAAGCGTTGATTTCCTACCTTTAAATGTGCAGTTTATCGCAAAAAGCTATGCCATGGGTAAGATCCCTGGCGGGTTTTTTAAAAGAGAAGGCAAGCCATCTGATAGAGAAACTTTAATCTCAAGAGTAATAGATAGAAGTATAAGACCACTATTCCCAGAAGGATTTCATGATGAAATTAGTGTGGTGTGCAATCTATTAACTTATGATACAGTCAATCCTCCTGAAGTGCCAGCATTGATTGGTGCTGTTGCAGCTCTTGCAATTTCTGGTGTTCCCTTTCACTTTACTATAGCTGGAGTGATGGTTGGTTGTGATGAAAATAATAACTATATACTCAACCCTTCTGTTCAAGAGATGAAAGCAAGCAGCTTGGATCTGTTTTTGTCTGGTGATGAAAATTCAATTTTAATGGTTGAATCAGAAGTGAAAGAGCTCTCTGAAGAAAATGTTTTTAATGCAATAAAATTTGGCCATGAACACCTTAAGCCTGTCATTAAGCTCATAAAAGAGTTTGCTGATACAATTGGCAATAAACCTGAGAGCTTTGCCCCTATTGATGCATCAGATATAACACAAGAGCTCGAAAAATACGGTAAAGATTTTGAAAAAGCATATTCGCAAACAGTAAAACAAGAGCGAGTTCAAGCTCTAGAAGCGATCAGAGAGAATATATTGAATACTCTTAAAGAAACTGGAAAAGACGAAAAGTTAATTACGTATGCAGTAAAAAACTTTGAAAGATCTTTAGTACGTGAAATAATTAGGAAGAAAAGTGTAAGGATAGACGGTCGTAAGCATGATGAGATACGTCAGATAGAAGTTGAAGTTGATATTCTGTCCAAAACTCACGGTTCTGCACTATTTACAAGAGGCAATACTCAGGCACTGGTTGTTACTGCTCTTGGCACCACTCAAGATGAGCAAATTGTGGATGATATTGAAGGGGATAGACGTGAGCATTTCATGTTGCATTATAACTTTCCCTCATTTGCTGTTGGAGAAACTTCTGCTGCGCGTGCACCAGGAAGAAGAGAAATCGGTCATGGCAAACTTGCTTGGAAAGCAATTCATCCTGTTTTACCCGATAAGTCTGAATTTCCTTATACAATAAGAGTAGTGTCCGAAATTTTGGAGTCTGATGGTTCTTCTTCTATGGCAACAGTTTGTGGGACTTCTCTTGCTTTAATGGATACGGGTGTGCCAATAAAGGCCCCTGTTGCTGGAATTGCTATGGGTCTCATCAAAGATAAAGACGAGTATGTAATACTTTCCGATATACTTGGTGATGAAGATTATCTTGGTGATATGGACTTTAAAGTAGCAGGAACTAGTGAAGGGGTTACGGCGCTACAAATGGACATGAAAATTTCTGGTATAAGCTTTGAAATTGTTGAAAAATCTTTAGAACAGGCAAAAGCTGGAAGATTACATATTTTAGAAAAAATGAATGCAGTGATTTCAGAACACAGTGATGATGTCAAAGACCATGCACCAAGGATGTTATCATTTTACATAGATAAAGACAAAATTTCTGCTGCTATAGGTTCTAAGGGGAAAAATATACGCAGTGTGTGTGAAAGAAGTAATGCAAAAATTGAAATAGGAGATGATGGTAAAGTTTCTGTTTTTGCTACGAGTGGCACTGAAGCTGAAATTGCAAAGAGTATGATGATTGATTCAATAACAGAACTAGAACAAGGTTCTATAGTTGATGTCAAGGTTGTAAGAATAGAGAAGTCTATTGTAGAGCTTGAATTTCTTAATGGCAGAAAAGGAAAAATGCACATAAGTGAAGTAGCTAATGAACATATAGATTCTATAGAGAGCGTACTTAAACAAGATGATACTTTCAAAGCACTAGTAATTGACTTCGAAAAAGGTGGGTGTCCAAAGTTGTCAAGACGTCGGGTTGATCAAGAGACGGGAGAGTTTTTTGAAGGTGAGCTTTACAACGAGGAAAGGAAAGATGGTCCAAATGACAGGGATAATTATTACAATAATTCATTTAGTAGAAAACCTGGAGGAAGTCACCATAAGAGGCCTCCTCGTCCTCGTTCTGGTTTCAGCAACAGAAATAGGCCGAAATTTGGTAATAATGATTCATCATCAGGTTTTTATTAAGAGTAAACTTGTTCGGTAGAAGCTGTAGCTTTACTCCTCTCGTTTGAGTTTTATTACTACAACTCCCCCTAAAGAACCGTGCTTGCAGATTTCCCGCACACGGCTCATCAATATTAGTTTTCACAGTCGTCCCTCTTATGCATATAAAGAAAAATGTATTTTTGGCTTTGGTAATGGATTTACTTCTACGTAGTGTACAAACTGTTCCCAGGTCATACTCTTTTTCTGACTACGCCGATTTATCCATTTAAATGCTAGCTTTCTTACTGATGTGTAAAATTGTTTCAAACACCAATAATTTCCGCTAATACCAAAGTAGTTATAGTGTCCTGTTAATTTAGCCTTCAGTACTTGCCACCAATCTTTAAGTCGAATACTTCCGCGGACTATTTTCAACCACTCCTTGATTTCTTTTAGTTTTCTGGCTAGATTTAACTTAGAGGTTTTATGTCCCATCATTAATCTACCACGACGACTTTTTGCACCATAGTGCGTAAACCCCAGAAAATTGAAACTTTCCGTCCTTCGTTTCTCTCTTATCGCTCGTTGCCACTCCCTCTTGCCAAACTTTACTACTCTGGTCTTGTTTTCAGATACTTCCAACCCAAATTTATTTAGCCTTTGTTTCAGTAATTCCAGAAATTCTTCCGCGTCTACCTTACTTTCGCAACAAACCACAAAATCATCGCAAAACCTTATTACTTGTATATATCCTCTGGATCTTGGTTTAAATTTCTTTTCTATCCATAAATCCAACACATAATGTAAGTATATATTTGCTAATACAGGACTTACTATACCGCCTTGTGGTGTACCTTGTTTTGTTGCTTCATAATTTCCAGCTTCGACTATCCCTGCCTTGAGAAACCGCTTTACTAACCACAGCAAATTTGGGTCAGTTATTCGTTCCCTTAGACACCTCATTAGCCATTTATGCTGTATATTATCGTAGAACTTCTTGATATCCACTTCTACAATGTAGTTTATTGGCTTGTACATAACTGCTTTATCTAGTGCATTTACCGCTTGATGACAGTTTCTTCCTGGTCGAAATCCATATGAGCTGTCCAGAAAGTTTGCCTCGTAAATATTTTCTAATATCTTCTTCAGCATAATCTGTACTAATTTATCCTCGGTCGATGGTATTCCGAGTCCGCGTTTCTCTTTACTTCCAGCTTTCGGTATATATACCCTCTTTACTGGTTGTGGTTGATATTGCTTCCTCTTCATACTTTCTACTAGCACTTCGAGTTTCTCATTCAGATTTTCTCCGTATGATTCCACTGTTATCTGGTCTACTCCACAAGCCTTGTTACGCTTCAGTTCTTTATAACATCTCGCAAGATTCTCTGTATTTATCAGATGGACTAACGATGTGAATTTTAGTCGCTTATCTTGCTTTGCTCTTACTGCTATCTGGTTTAGTTTATATCGCATGTTATTCCTACCTCCGTTGTATTGGCATAGCAATCCCTATTCCAGTTACTATATTGCTGATCGCTTCCCCTTGTACGTGGCTTTCCCACATTCTGAGTACTATCAATCAGTCCGACTTCCCCTGCATCTTCCGCTAGTTCTTGCCTTTGTTGACTTGTTCCAACGTACCTTAATAGGAATGCATGGGATCTCCCAAGTTCACTTGAAGTCCATTTCAATACATGGCACGGTCTCAGATCCCGATAGAGTGAGTGATAACTTGCCTTTACGTTATCCTTCATGCTGTCTTCCATGGCCATGAACATGTCGACCTCTATGTCTTCAGGTATTTCGGGACTCCACTCCTTCACTTCCGTTGTGCCCTGCATTGTCCATCCCACTAGCTCTATTACACTCGTTACCTCATGCAACATAGTGGTCTGTTCCAAACTGTTGGCTAGACTTTGTTTGTGTTGGATTTTCACCAACTGTTCTCCAAGCACTTCTTGGCGCACCTTGGCGCACCTTGCGTTACCTCTCGTCATTCCAGTGCTTAACACTGGAATGACACCCTTTCTGGTGAAGGTTGTTCTCAAATCACAATGTTAGTACAATTGTGGTGTTAGCTATAGCTAACCCAAGGTATCCGTTCAGCGGAGTGGTAGAATAAGGTAGACAAAGTGATCTAAAAAGATAATCATAGAGCAAAAGTGAGGTAATGTGGTAAACCTTTTAGAACTTTGCAAAAATTTACAGCAAAAAATAGAAAAACTGAAAGCAGAGATAGAAAACTTAAAAGCAGAAAATAAAGCTTTAAAGATAGAGAACGCTGAATTAAAGGAAAGGCTTGGTTTAAACTCGAAAAATTCATCTCTACCGAGCTCTAAAGAATTGTACAAAACAAAAAAGGACAAGCCAAAAAGCGAAAGGAATGTTGGCGATCAGGTTGGGCATAAAGGAAATTTTCATGCTACAATGGAAGCGGATAAAGTAGTAAAAATAGAGTTGCCTAATATTTGCGAATGCGGAGGAGAGCTTGTAATATGCGAAAAACCTTATGTTCACCAAAAAGTTGATCTTCCGGAAATTAGGCCTTATGTAGTATAGCATTTCTCATAATAGTCCGAACAGGTCATAGGAAGGCAGAATCAACAGCACGACGAAAGGATTCGAATAGAGGAATGTTTTTCCTGGCTCTGTTTTTTATAGCAAACCAATGATGCTCAATTTTGTTGAAATCTGGAGAATAAGGCGGCAGATACAAAATTTCTGCACCAACCCCTTTAGCAAGCTCGATAATCTTATCAGACTTATGAAAAGTAGCATTGTCAAGAATGACAGTCTGTCCAGGTTCCAAGATCGGTGTCAAAAATTGCTCAAACCATCCATTAAAAACATCCATATTACAGTGGCCTTCAAAGGTTAACGGAACAACTATCTTTCTTCCACTTAAGGCTGCAACCATACTGATTCGTTGAGTTTTCTTTCCAGATTTTAAGGCATAAAACCGCTGTCCTTTCTGGCAATATCCGTAGGGGTAGTCTTCGGTGTTATCAATGCCAGACTCATCTATATACACTAAGTTTTTAGGTTCTTTTGTCGCTATAATTTTCAAAAATTCAGCACGTTTTTCTTCGTTTCTTTCCTTGTATCCATATGTCTTTTTTTGCGCGTAAATCCAATTTTTTTAAGGGCTCGATAGATCGTTTGGATACTAACGTTGTTCCAAAGTTTAGCCATTTCCGATAGAGTCTTTCCTCCGTGTTCTCTGGCAAATTTGGCAAAGGTATCCCAGTCGGTAATTTTGTGATTGTAACCCCCATTTCCAAGTTTTTTTGATTGAAAGTCTCCTGTTTCTTTTCTTCTTTGCTGCCACTCCCATAAAGTAGTTCGTCCAATCTTAAATCTTGCTGCCACTGTTTCTCTGCTTTCTCCTTCGTCTAGCGCTTCCATTGCTTTTTTTCTTAAATCATAACTATATGCTGCTGGCATTCAACCTCCTTATCATCATCTACCCTTATCCTATCACATCCGGACTTTTATGGAAAGAGCTATAATATGGAAGATATCGAAATTGCTATAGACAGTACAGGAATTAGTATATACAACAACACTCCTGGTCACAGCAAGGAAAATAGCACTGACAGAAAATATCGTGGCTATGAGCAAACGAGAAAATTGCACGTAATGTTGAATATAAACAACAAAAAAGCCATAGCTGTAAAATACAGTAACGGTGTCTACTCTGATCACTATGGAGCTTGTGATTTGCTAAAAGAAGTTGATTTTCAGCATGCCATAAAAGCACTATATGCAGATAGAGCATGTGATAGGCACAAGTTTTATAAGTTGTGTAACGAATATGATATAAAGACAAAAATTCCACCAATAAACAATGCGGCAGAACATCCAGAAATAGATTATATGTCTGACAGGAATGCTGCTATTAGGTTAATAAAATTATACTGTGAAGATGGCATGAAAGAATGGAAAAAAGAAGTAAATTATGGGAAAAGATCTTATATTGAAGGGTTTTTCTCAAGATTAAAGCAAATATTCGGATTTAGTTTTAGGAATAAATCTGAGATAAATCGAGAAAAAGAACTGCTAATCAAATGCTATTTGCTTAATAAATTCACTGATATTGGTATGGCTAAATTTGAGATAGTTACATGAATTTACCATAAATCACCATCTCATAAAGTGTGATGCAACAAAGCCATCCCAGTGTCTGGGCACTGGGATGACACCCTTTTGGATGGAAACCAGTGTCAGGTACTCGGATGACACCATTTACAACCACTCTCCTACCCTTTCTAGCTGTTTATAACTGTTAAATCTCAGGAATTTATCAAAATATGGAGAGGCAATAAAGGGTGTGGAATTACTTAAATAGTTAGATAAAAAACCAGGCAGATCATTTTTTAATTCTTGCATTTTGTATCTATAATTTTGTATAGAAATAACTTTTATTTTATCATAATCAAGTTTCCAATAAGCAAGTTCTGAGACTTCTCTTTTTGTTATATGTTCTACCGCTAAGGCTTGTAAAATTAATTGCGGAAAAAATCCCGACATTACTTCTTCATTGGAAGGTGGTGTACCAAGCTTATAGTCTATAATTGCCACTTGCCCACTTGGTAGATACTCAACTCTATCACATCTTGCTATCAGTGAAATTTCTTGTGGCTTATTTGTCATCCAAGCAGTTTCATACTGATCACAAGAACCAGTGTCACGCGCTGGAATATGAAATATCGGACAGGAAAAGTTCTTTTCCAACTCAACATAATTGCTTCGAGTTTCATCAAATTCGACAAAAGATTGAATTATCTTTTGTAGTCTTACCCACCACATATTTGAAAAATTAAACTGACTAGTCGAGAATGCTTCTCGTGCAATGCTCATTGGAGATTTTTTGTTGCGTAAATATCTTGCAAGAATGTTGTGTACCATAGTGCCAAATTCCAATATCGATGGCTTAAAATTCAAGTCTCTTAATTGTTTAAGGCCCAGTATATATTCAACGTAAAATGAATAAGGATTACGAATTAGCTTTTCTATTGCACTGCAAGACATCACCTGCATTTTTTCTTTTCTAACTTCGGTTTGAGGTTTTGGCATAGGCTGAGTACATGGAACAGTACATTCAGGCGTATTTAATATCCTTAGCCAATCACGATACGGCTGCTTCCCCTCCTTGAGTAGAATTTCCAAACGCTGCAATAGAATTGGTTTTCTATGGCTTAGCGATCTTGTAATATAAACCTTACTTGCACAAAACAAATTGTGTAAAGTATAAAAAAAATACCCCTGCTCTTCTTGCACGGAAGGAAGATTAAATTTTTCTCTCGTAAATGCATTCAAAAGCGGATTTTGAAAGCTTGGCGCTTCATTAAATCCAGCAAGTATTACAACTTTGTTGTGATATAAGCTGAATTTATTCAAGTCACTTGCTACAGAGAAAAACTCTTTCTCTAAAAATAAGGTCAGAATTTGGCTATATAACTCTAAGGAGCACTTAATTTCTACACCCTCACATGCATTCAAGAAATTACAGGTGAAATTACCTATTTCACTATTTAGCTCTGAAAAATTTATACCAGATAATATATTAATACACTGCAAATGAGTTGCTACCACATCAGAAATAGAGTAATTTATAGAATTAAGCAAAGGATTAAATATAGCCTCTAACTTATTGATAATAAGTAATATATCTTCTTTATGTTTTAGCTTTTTATGGGCATTGATAGCATTTATAATATCGCTCAGGCCATTTGTACTAAAGTTGCGTAATATCTCTATTTCAAATTCAGATAAAATCCGAGTGTACTCTTCTTGAGTGTAACCAAAAGTCACTAGCCTATGTTTAAGGAGCGAAAGTAATGACACACTGCTCCAATTTGAGGTCAAAACTTCGATACTATAAAGCAGAAGCGTTATATAAGGGTAATTTTCCGGTATGGCACTGTGTTGCCTTGATAAACATGCTATACGAGCTGCAAGTAATTTATCAAAGACGACCAAAGAAATGTTTTCATAACCTTCATTTTCTATAATTAATGATGTCACTTGTGCTTCTTCCTCTCTGGAATCACAAGTGATGACTTCAATATTGCCAACATGTCCACTACTAACTTTGCTTAGATCGGCAGTTGTATCAAAGACGTAATCTAGATATTCCTCAGGACTTCCTGTTATCCCAGCCCTTTCTTCTGTCATCCCAGTGCTTGACACTGGGATCCAGTTTTCATTATACAGCCACCTGGTGCGCTCATTTAAAGTTAAGTTTTCTGGATCCCAGTGTCTGGGCACTGGAGAACACGCTTCTGGCAGAAAACTTACATCCTCTCTGCCTATACTTAAATAACCTAGCAGATCTTTCAGACAATATTGATAGTGTTTTTTATCAAGCAATTTCCAGTCTTTCTCTTTAATTTTCAAATTCAGGTTAGGCAAAATTATTTCTCCAAACGGCAGGTCATATATAGCCTTAATTAACGACTTATCCTTTCCAATTCCAACAAAGATTATATGTTGGTCTTTTTGTAAAGAGATTATCATATTGTTTATGTAATCACTCTTATGTTTTAATATATCTACTACTTCTAAATCTTTTAAAGTTTTACTCCAAGTCTCAGTGAGTAAGCTTATGAAATTCTCTATTTTTTTTGAATGTTCATCAAATTGATAACAATCCGTTGTTTGGGTAGATTGAATTTTATCAAGCAGTGATGGCAGGCTATAAGCTAAATCAATTGGAAAATTATCATTATTTTTTCTATTCCACTCCAATATGAATTGAATGAGTAGCAGTGTCCTTTTTGTTGGCTTGATAACTTTAACCCTATCAAGATTTAATATTAAATCTTCCTCATCAATATTCTCTAGCGAAACTATCTCTGGCAAAATTATGCATTTTTTAGCGTTATGATTCTTGAATGCACTCAGCAGCGCTATCACATCCCTCTTGCAAGGAAGTATGATTTTTACTTCAGGAATTTTTTCTCTTTCATATTCAGAAAATATGTGCTGAACCAGCACATCAAAAAGAGATTCATCCACATTAACGGTAAAAACTCTTCCCACTAACAGTAACAATTAATACAATATTTTATTGTATAGAAATTATTCAAAATATAAACGTGCTTGTATGCTATTATATATTAAAATTTTTTATAACATTACATGGCAAACATTAGAATAGAAGTTTTAAATAAATGCGAGCAAATTGGCCGCAGATGGTTAGTCAACGTTTACTCGATTTACATACGCAAAGGATTACCATCCAAATTATATGAAGAAATTTGCGGGCTATTTTATAATAAAGTCATACAAGATTGCCGTTATTATTCCTACAACGAAAACCTTGAAGAAGTTCAATATGATTTCATAGAACCACAAGCTGAGTGGGGCTTGGAAATAAGCTTTTTACCTGGCATGACCGATAATGTAGGCAACACAGCGAAACAAATTGTTAGGGAGTATTTAATAAGCAAAGGCTATATCGATCCATCTGTCATGCAAATTCCCCCCTCTGTCATTCCAGCGCGTGACGCTGGAATCTATAGATCCCAGTGTCGGGGCACTGGGATGACGGACGAAAAGGCTGGAATGACACCAATTGAGATCAAAGCAAGAAGTTCAAAATTGATTTTGGGTAAAGGAAGCATGCCAACCGAAGATTATATAAAGCAAGAATTCAACCCTATCACTGAGTATTGCACGCTTGTTTATAAAGAAAACGGCAATTGCTATTGGAGGCATTACGGTAAGTTAAAAGGCGTCATCCCAGTGCTTGACTACTTGGATCCAGAAAATTTCAAGCAATTGTATAATGAAAACTGGATTCCAGTGTCAAGCACTGGAATGACAGAGGGGGAAACAGGAATGACAAAAGAGAGCACTGGAGTGATATCAAGTAGTAATGGGGCTAAGTCTGTTGACCTCAATGTAAGTGACCAAGAACTTGAGAAAATCAGCAGAGATGGAATTGATGGTAACGGCACTTTAGGGCTCTCGCTGGCAGCAATGAAAGCTATAAAGGATTACTTTAAAAAACTTAATAGAAATCCATATGATATTGAACTTGAGTCCCTAGCACAAACTTGGTCTGAACATTGTAAGCACAACATTTTCTGCTCTCCTATTGATGAAATAAAAGATGGCCTATACGCACATTATATCAAGCGTGCAACGCGTGAGATAAATTCTGACATATGTGTGTCAGTTTTCTCCGACAATGCCGGAGGAATAATCTTCGATGACGATTACTTAATCGTAGATAAAGTTGAAACTCACAATAGCCCTTCAGCTCTCGATCCTTTTGGTGGAGCAATGACCGGAGTGCTTGGAGTAAATCGTGATATAGTTGGTTTCGGTAAAGGCGCAGAGCCTATAATGAATACCTATTACTTTTGCTTTGCCAAAGAAGCAAAAGGCAAGTTTTATAGGGATAAAGAGCGCACTGATGAGATCTTACCGCCAAAATATATAATGAAAGAAGTGATCCATGGCGTTAATGTTGCTGGTAACTGCTCTGGTATTCCAACACAACTTGGATCGGTATATTTTGACGATAGATTTTGTGGAAAGCCGTTAGTCTTTGTTGGAAGTGTAGGAATTATTCCACGCAACATAAATAACGCACCTTCACACATTAAAGGACCAAAAAATGGCGATAAAATCGTAATTATTGGTGGAAGAGTTGGAAGGGACGGAATTCACGGCGCAACTTTTTCTTCAGAGGCTTTGTCGGGAAACAGCCCTTCAACAATTGTACAAATTGGTGACCCTATAACACAAAAAAAATTATCCAATGCCGTCTTGGAAGCAAGAGATCTTGGTCTTTATAATGCAATAACGGATAATGGAGCAGGCGGTCTATCATCGTCTATTGGTGAAATGGGAAAAGACGGATTTGAAGTTGATTTGAGCAAGGTTCTCCTTAAAAACGATGGTATGGCTCCATGGGAAATATGGATATCAGAATCACAAGAGAGAATGACCTTAGCAGTGCCAGAAGAAAATCTCCCTACGTTCAAGCAAATCATGAAAAAACACGATGTGGAGGTTTGTGTGATTGGAGAGTTCAGTGATAGCAAGAGGGCTAAGGTTCAACTTTCTTCTGCTCCACCAATAATGGACATCGAAACTGAATTTCTGCATGATGGTAATCCCAAAGTGCATTTACAGACAAAGCCGTGGTCTAAGGGGCTTCTAGCGCCATGCACTGGAATGACAACAAATCCAGCATCTTTAGAAGTCGAGCTAAAAGAAATGCTGAGCAGACCAAACATATGCAGCAAAGAGTTTATAGTGGTGCAATATGACCATGAAGTTCAAGGATCGTCAGTGCTAAAACCATTGCAGGGCAAGGGAAGAGTGTGCAGTGAAGCTATTGTTTCAAGGCCAATCTTTTCTTCAAACAAAGGTGTTGTGAAATCACAGGGGTTTGGCTCGAGTTATGGAGAAATTGACACCTACCACATGGCAGCATGTGCAATTGACACCGCGATACGCAACTATGTAGCCGCAGGAGGAAATATAAATCATCTAGCGTTGCTCGACAATTTTTGCTGGTGTGATGCTTATAATCCAGAAAGGCTGTGGCAACTAAAGAGAGCTGCAGAGGCTTGTTACGACTTTGCAACTGCATTTAAAACACCATTCATATCCGGAAAAGATAGTATGTTTAACGACTTTAAGGGATATGACGAAAATGGCGAGAAAGTGATGATCTCTGCACCACCTTCATTACTCATCTCAGCAATTGGAGTTATAGAGAATATTGAAAATGCGGTATCGCTTGATGTGAAAATGCCGGGGGACTTGATATATGTGCTTGGTACAACCCACGATGAGCTTGGTAGATCTGAATATCAATTATACAGTGGAATAGGTAATAACAACGTACCAAAAGTCGATGCAAAGAGCGCTAGGAAGTTGTATGAGCGTTACAACCAAGCAATAAAAGATGGCATAATTGCCTCTGCAATTGCACCAAACTTAGGCGGATTAGTTATTGCTCTGGCAAAATCGCTAATTGCAGGAGACCTTGGTGCTGAAATCGATCTTTCACTAGTGCCAATAGGAAAAATACAAAATACAGACATAATAAACAAGATAATAATGTTTTCTGAATCGCAAAGTAGAATTTTGGTTACTATTGCACCACAAAATCAGAAGAGGTTTGAAGAATTGTTTGAAGGTGCAGTTTATTCATGTATTGGCAAAGTAACAGAGAAAAAGGTGCTAAACATAAAGGATGTTTTAAAAGTAGATCTGAAAGATGTGGCATGCTAATATAAAATATTTTTCTTATTATGCTAAATAACTCTTTTACTATATGTAATGTTTATTTAGAATGAATGTATGTTATTAATTTTGGGTAGGTAATTATGTCTATTTTATCGATACTCCTGTTTATCAGTCTTTCTTTACTCAACACTTCAAATAAATTGATGATATGTGCTGCCTTATTTGTGGGAGCTGCTTTAGTTGTAAATTCAATGGTTGAATTTTATGGCAGAAGCAAAGCTACGTACAACTTAATAGTGTGTACAGCGCTATGTTGTGTTTTTAAATGGCAAAGTTTTAATTTGATGATATTGATTTCATATACTGCAATTTTAGTATCTCTTCTCTCAAGCATAATTATTTTTGAAAAATTGAAGTCCAAGTTGAATTTTCATATGGCAAATTTCATTACTTTAATTATAGCATCAGTGGTTGATAGTGCCGTTGTATGTGTTGGATTACTATACAAATTTTCTGCAGGTAAATGCTTATCAATATACATTAGAGATTTAATTTTTAAGTTTTCTTATGTGTCAGTATTGAGCATCTGCTTGTTTGTAGGAATGTATTTATTTTGCTTGGCGAACAAGAAGTATTTTAAGATTTCCACATAACCTGTTTTCTGATATAGCTAAACTGACTTTGGGTCCTGGGGGTGTATTTGGTGGTCCTAATACGTAACAACAGTTTAGAATTTATAGGTAGCCTAAACCCACAACTGTACAAACACTATGATTTGAGCCTATCAGGGGGGTGTCATTCCAGTGCCCAGACACTGGAATCCAGAAAAAAGAATGGTGTCATCCCAGTGCTTGACACATAGCTGTACGAACATTCATTTTTGAAGGTAAATTGCACAGCAAATGGTGTCATTCCAGTCTGGAATCCAGAAATTTTGCTTATAACTGAGCTGATGAGCTAAAGGTAGTTGTCTTACGCTAAAACAAACGTTTTTAATTAAGTTGCATAGAACCAGTGTCTGGGCACTGGCCCACTGGTGGGAATTGCTCCTAAACTACAACGTTCGTACAGCTATGTGCTTGACACTGGGATGACATCATAGGGGCACTGGCCTACTTAACCGTCATACCGTCGCGGTATCTCAGCCGCTAACAAGTAGCGGAATGACGATTTATCAAACGCTGCTTAATTTTCCGTAACAGTTGAAAAAATCAATAGAAAATCAATATATCACTATAAATTCACGTATTTTGAGGCTATAATGGTTAATACGCTATATGGTATAATATGGACGATTTTATCAGAGTTAAGGGCGCAAGGGAACATAATCTGCAAGGTGTAGACGTCAATATACCGAAAAATAAGCTAGTTGTTATAACTGGGCTAAGTGGTTCTGGCAAGTCTAGTCTCGCTTTTGATACAATTTATGCGGAAGGCCAACGCCGGTACGTTGAAAGCCTATCAGCTTACGCGCGTCAATTTCTCAATATTCAGGATAAACCAGATGTTGAGTCGATTACAGGTCTCTCTCCTGCAATATCTATCAACCAGAAATCGATCTCAAAAAATCCAAGGTCAACAGTTGGAACTGTTACCGAAATTTACGATTACTTGCGCTTAGTGTATGCACGAATAGGAGTTCCTTATTCACCTGCAACTGGATTACCGATAACAAAGCAAACTGTATCTCAAATTGTAGATACTATAATCGCGTTACCTTTAGAAACTAAAATATATATACTTGCCCCTGTTGTGCGTGGTAGAAAGGGAGAACATCTCAAAGAGATATTGGAAATTAAAAGACAAGGTTACGTAAGGTTCAAAATAGATGGTGAAGTATACAATGTAGATGACTTGCCTAAACTCGATAAGAACAAGAAACACGACGTTTTTGTGGTTGCAGATAGAATATCAATATTGGACGATATAGGAAATCGACTACCAAGTAGTATAGAATCCGCACTAAAACTTGGTAATGGTCTAATGTATGTAGAAATAGTAAACCTACCTGACAACCATAATTCCGAGTATAAAAATGGTCAAATTCTGACTTTTTCAGAGAATTTTGCATGCCCCGAGTCTGGTTTCACTCTTGAGGAAATAGAACCAAGATTATTTTCTTTTAACAGCCCTTACGGTGCATGTGGTTCGTGTAATGGGCTTGGTAAAAAGCTGGCTATTGATGTGAAGCTGATAGTGCCAGATGAAACTCTTTCAATATCTGAAGGCGCTTTAAAGCCAGTGGGATCAATGTTCCGTCAAGTGCACACAGGTTATGGATTTTTAAAAAGTGCAATTCTATCACTGGCTGAAAATTGTAAATTTAGCCTTGATGTTCCGTGGAAGAACATAGATCAAGAAGTAAAAGATATGATACTCTTTGGCTTCGGTAAATTTCAAGGTTTGGTCAGTATCTTAGAAAACCAGATGGATTATGATGAAACGCTTGTTGAGCGATATTGCTCTGTTACTCACTGCAGAGAATGCACTGGCTATAGATTGAGAAAAGAAGCGCTTACAGTAAAAATTGATAGCAAACATATAGGTGAAATATCAGGGCTTAGTATCGATGAATCCCTTAAGTGGTTTGAAAATTTGCCAGACAAGCTCACAGAACAACAGAAGCAAATCTCAAATAAAATACTAAGTGAAATAATCAAGAGGCTAACATTTTTAAAGAATGTAGGGTTGAATTACCTAACGCTTGATCGAGAATCTAGCACTCTCTCTGGCGGCGAGAGTCAGAGGATCAGACTTGCTTCGC
This sequence comes from Wolbachia endosymbiont (group A) of Andrena fulva, assembly GCF_964026815.1. NCBI lineage: Bacteria > Pseudomonadati > Pseudomonadota > Alphaproteobacteria > Rickettsiales > Anaplasmataceae > Wolbachia > Wolbachia endosymbiont (group A) of Andrena fulva. The sequence goes on along the minus strand of NZ_OZ034701.1, from coordinate 50,823 downwards.
AAATTGGCTCAGGATTAACGGGGGTTTTATATGTTCTTGATGAACCCTCGATTGGCCTTCATCAATGTGATAATGATCGGTTAATTGCCACACTAAAAAACTTAAGAGACATGGGTAACACTGTAATCGTTGTTGAGCATGATGAAGATACAATAATGGCTGCTGATTATGCGATTGATATTGGTCCTGGAGCTGGCGTAAATGGTGGAAAAGTTGTTGCAGAAGGAACACCAGACCAGGTGCAAAGAAATTCGGGGAGCATAACAGGGCAATATTTGAGTGGAGAGAAAAAAATTTTAATTCCAAGGAGAAGAAAGCAAGCAACTCAGTTCATAAAAGTAATAAATGCATGTGAAAATAACTTAAAAAATGTGAACGTTAAATTTCCTATAGGGAATCTTATTTGTGTTACTGGAATATCAGGAGGGGGAAAATCAAGTTTAGTCATAGAAACGTTATATAAATATTCAGCACATAAGATACATCATTCGTCTGCAAGGTATGGTCAGTGTGATAGAATAGAAGGCCTTGAATATATAGATAAAGTTATAGAAGTTGATCAGTCGCCAATTGGTAGAACTCCTGCGTCAAATCCAGCAACATATGTTGGTATGTTCACTCATATAAGAAATTGGTTTGCAGGTCTTTCGGAGTCAAAAGCAAGGGGATATAATATAGGCCGGTTTTCATTTAATACCAGAGGGGGAAGGTGTGAGGCTTGTAAAGGTGATGGGCACTTAAAGATAGAGATGCATTTTCTACCGGACGTTTATGTGAAGTGTGAGCAGTGTAAAGGGCGAAGGTATAATCGGGAAACATTGGAAGTTACTTATAAAGAAAAATCAATCTCTGATGTCCTTGATATGACGATAGATCAAGCTTGTGATTTTTTTGAAAACCTTCCAATGGTAAAAGAAAAGTTGATTTCTTTGCAGGAAGTGGGGCTTGGCTATATAAAACTCGGACAGTCGTCAACAACGTTGTCTGGGGGTGAAGCACAACGAATAAAGCTGTCCAAAGAGCTATCAAAACGATTTACCGGAAGAACATTGTATATTCTTGATGAGCCAACAACTGGATTACACTTTGAAGACATAAATAACTTACTAAAAATACTCCATAGATTAGTCGATTTGGGAAACACTGTTATAGTTATCGAGCACAATTTGCACGTTATAAAAACTGCAGATTATATAATAGACATCGGACCAGAGGGCGGAATAAAAGGCGGAGAAGTGATTGCTACTGGAACTCCAGAAGAAGTGGTAAAAATTCCAGAAAGTGTTACAGGCAGGTATCTTAAAACGTATTTATTATAAACTATTTCTTAATTATATTAGGCTAGGTTGCATATTTATGATTTGGAGATAAGAATGTCAGTATATCGATACTTTAGAAGGTACGTTGAATATGGAGTTGTACCTGCTAAGAAAGCAGAAGATAACACACTAGTTCCAGAAAATAGTTTCTATAAATCTGTACGTTACGTTGATAATGTGCTAGGACCTGTGAAAGATGTAATTTGTGGAGCTGAGAGTAAAGACAATTATAACAAGTATTATCAAGATAATGATAAATGTGAATACGTGGGCCACAGAGCAGAGGGAGTGTATTCATTGTGTACATTGGGTGCTGTTTTAGCAGCCAACATAATATTGCAACCTTTATTTTTGATAGTGGCATGTTTGTCATACATACGCGTCAAGTTAAGGAAATAAAGGTATGAAAGAGATAGAATAATAAGGTATAAGTTCTCCCAGATATACTTTTAGTGAGAGAACCAATGAATAAAATAACTTGCTTATCAAAAAAGCTCAAAGAATTTTTTAATGAAAAAGCAGAGAAAATCTCAATTACAACAAGGTTTATAAAAAGAAAGAGAAAGCTAAAAGGTTCATCATTCGTAAAAGCCATGGTCTTGGGTAATATAGGAGTTGATAATTGTAGCGTAGAAACAATGTGTCAATTACTAAACGAGGACTCGATAGATATAACAAAACAAGGTTTGGATTTTAGATTTACTGAAGAAGCAGTGGAATTTATGAAAAGGATGTATAATGAATCTGTGGTTCTCTTTAAAAATATCTTGCAAGTTGATTGCAAAATCTTACAGCAATTTAATAGTGTTAAATTATTGGACAGTAGCTATATTACTCTACCTAACAGTATGGAAGAGATGTATAAAGGTTATGGTACTAGCTACAGTGGCTATGAAAGCAATACTAAGTCTGGAATAAAGTTACAATTAGTTTTCGATTACATGAATCAGATAATAGACCAACTTAATTTAACGGAGGGAATAAGATCAGACCAGGGATATAGGAAACATTTAAGTAATATATCAAGCAATGATTTGCTAATATCTGATCTCGGTTATTTTGTGCCAAGTTCTTTTAAACAAATCAATGAAATAGGAGCTTATTTCATAAGTCGTTATAAATCCGATACCAACGTATATGATGTAGAAACAAATCAAAAAATGGAGTTATTAGAATGTTTAGAGGATAAGTTATTTTTAGAAAACGAGGTATTGTTAGGAAAAGAAGCAAAAATTAGAGTAAGAATTATATGTCAGAAACTAACTGAAGAACAGTCTATAGCCAGAAGAAGGAAAGCTAATAGATTAGCAAGATCGCAGGGATATACATCCTCTAAAAGAAATCAAAAATTGTTGAACTGGTCAATATTTATAACTAATGTTCCAGAAAATAAAATTAGTGCTGAGCAAGTATTAACGATTTACAGAGTAAGGTGGCAAATTGAGTTATTATTTAAATTGTATAAAAGCCATATCAGACTTGATAAGCTAAAAGGAAAGCCATGCAGAGTATTATGTGAACTATATGCTAAATTGTGCGCAATTCTTATATTTCACGGCATAGTTGGTTGCACAGAAGTGAAAAAGAATACAGAACTTAGCTTAACAAAGGCATTTATTGAGCTAAAAAGACGGGTTAGAGAGTTATTTTTAGTATTAACCAAGATTAATAGTTTAAAAGTATTTCTTAAAAAACTCACTATAACTTGGTCGCGATTTTCATTAAAAGACAAACGTAGAAGGGCTAGAGTATCCACTTTAACCTCTCTAAATTTGCTCACAATCTCTTAACTTGACGCGTATGTTTGTCATACTTTCCAGTCAAGTTATTGTCAAAAATAACAGGGGACTATTGTTTTAAAACGGATACAAAATCATTCGTTAATTATTCAAACATATTTTTAGAAATGGGGCAAGATTGTGCTAATGCAGTAGCTAGAGTATTTAACAAGATTGTAAGTTATGCTTGCGCTGCTATCATTTGGGCTGCCGCGTCAATCATAACGCCACTTGTGTGGGCTTGTGACAAAGTGCAAAGTAAGTTGAGTGAAGTACAGAAGCCAGAAAAACATCAATTTTTATCTAAGGATAATTCAAAGACTACTTCAGTCAATGGTATACCACAAACTGAGTTATAAGTTCTGCTTTTCAGCAGCATGAACTATATTGAAATGGAATAAAAAGTGAAAGAGTGTAAGCTTAAGTTACTTTAGCTATACTATATAAATTATTTTATAATATATTTAATGAGTTGTGAACCTTCTCTTACTAAAAAAAGCTACAAATCTCATATTTCCAAGCGTATGCGTAAGTTGCGAATGTATCATTGATGAAAATCTTAATCTGTGTAGTGAATGCAACAAAAAAATCAATTTTCTAACTAAGCATTACTGCAATGTTTGTGGCGTAGTAATCTCAGACAATATTTATACGTGTGGTAAGTGCATCATCAATCCTCCACCGTTTAAAGTATTAAGATCAGTTTTTGCTTATGATCAACATAGTAGAAACATGATTATAAATTTCAAATTTTTTGATAATTTGAATTACGTAAAAATCTATGCAAAGTGGATACACCAAGCTAATCAGGATACATTTCAGAACGCAGAGATCATAATTCCTATACCGTTACATAAAATGCGCTTGTTTAAACGTAAATATAATCAAGCAGCACTGCTTGCAAAAGAATTGAGTAAGTTGTCCAATTTATCCTATACGCCATTTGCAATAAAACGCCTTCGCCATACTGCGCCTCAAGCTGGTCTTTCACTTAAACAGCGTGAAAAAAATTTAAAGAAGGCTTTTAGTATAAGCAACAAAGAAATTATCGAAAATAAAATCGTGATATTAGTTGACGATGTGGTAACAACCGGAGCAACTGTAAGATCTTGCTCTCAGGAAATTTTAAACTCCGGTGCAAAAGAAGTGAGAGTGCTATCACTTGCAAGAACGGTGAATGATTGGACCTCTTGCATAAAAAATTAGCAGTCAGTATCATCCAAGTAGCTTGACTACTTGGATCTATTTTTTTCTAGATTCCAGCGCCAGCGTCACGCACATAGCTGTACGAACATTGTTTGCCAAGGAGGGTGTCATCCCAGTGCTTGACACTGGGATGGCTTTGTTGCATCGCTCTTCGGATAGTAGGTAACGCACAATAAATTTATGAAGCTATCTCAAATTTAGCCATACCAATATCAGTGAACTTATTGAGCAAATAGCATTTAACAAGTAGTTCCTTCTCTCTATTTGTCTCAGATTTATTCCTAAAACTAAACCCGAATGTTTGTTTCAGTCGCGAGAAAAAACTTTCTATATAAGATCTTTTTCCATAACTCATCTCTTTTTTCCACTTCTTTATACCATCTTCATCATATGACTTTATGAGCTTGACTGCAGAATTTCTCTCAGCCATATAGTCTAACTTTGGATGCTCTGCTGCGTTGTTTTTCGGAGGAATTTTCGTTTTTATACCATATTGATTACACAGCTTATAGAGCTTTTCTCTGTCATATGCCCTATCTGCATATAGTATAGCATTTCTCATAATAGTCCGAACAGGTCATAGGAAGGCAGAATCAACAGCACGACGAAAGGATTCGAATAGAGGAATGTTTTTCCTGGCTCTGTTTTTTATAGCAAACCAATGATGCTCAATTTTGTTGAAATCTGGAGAATAAGGCGGCAGATACAAAATTTCTGCACCAACCCCTTTAGCAAGCTCGATAATCTTATCAGACTTATGAAAAGTAGCATTGTCAAGAATGACAGTCTGTCCAGGTTCCAAGATCGGTGTCAAAAATTGCTCAAACCATCCATTAAAAACATCCATATTACAGTGGCCTTCAAAGGTTAACGGAACAACTATCTTTCTTCCACTTAAGGCTGCAACCATACTGATTCGTTGAGTTTTCTTTCCAGATTTTAAGGCATAAAACCGCTGTCCTTTCTGGCAATATCCGTAGGGGTAGTCTTCGGTGTTATCAATGCCAGACTCATCTATATACACTAAGTTTTTAGGTTCTTTTGTCGCTATAATTTTCAAAAATTCAGCACGTTTTTCTTCGTTTCTTTCCTTGTATCCATATGTCTTTTTTTGCGCGTAAATCCAATTTTTTTAAGGGCTCGATAGATCGTTTGGATACTAACGTTGTTCCAAAGTTTAGCCATTTCCGATAGAGTCTTTCCTCCGTGTTCTCTGGCAAATTTGGCAAAGGTATCCCAGTCGGTAATTTTGTGATTGTAACCCCCATTTCCAAGTTTTTTTGATTGAAAGTCTCCTGTTTCTTTTCTTCTTTGCTGCCACTCCCATAAAGTAGTTCGTCCAATCTTAAATCTTGCTGCCACTGTTTCTCTGCTTTCTCCTTCGTCTAGCGCTTCCATTGCTTTTTTTCTTAAATCATAACTATATGCTGCTGGCATTCAACCTCCTTATCATCATCTACCCTTATCCTATCACATCCGGACTTTTATGGAAAGAGCTATACTTTTATGACATACTGAAAATCGACTTCTTTTAGCAAATCACAAGCTCCATAGTGATCAGCCGTTACTGTATTTTACAGCTATGGCTTTTTTGCTGTTTGTATTCAACATTACATGCAATTTTCTTGTCTGTTCATAGCTGCGATACTTTCTATCTTCGCTATTTTCTTTGCTATGACCAGGAGTGTTGTTGTATATACTAATTCCTGTACTGTCTATAGCAATTTCGATATCTTCCATATTATTTTCTGCAATCATTGATCTTAATATTGAGTTTCTTAAACCTTCTTGATGATTGTGAATAGCTGATAACTTGCAAATTTTTCCCAATTTGCTCAAGGTATCCTGCTATAAACCCAACTGTTTGCCTCAGGCCTATTCTAAATAAACAAGTTATTATGTGCACCAAAATTACAACTTTATCGCTATAAATATTGTTGCCACCTGGTATTTTTGGACCATTCTCGTACCACTTTTCTATGGCTTCGTTGATATAATGAAAAATATTTCCTCTTTTTTCTAGAAATTTGTTATATTCGCTATGGTTACTGACCCTCATTTTTTGTGGCATATTTTTTCTTTCAAGGTTAAATGGCTATTTTATAATGAATTTTGTCAGTAGCCACCAGATTTTTTCAGTTGCTATGCAACAAAGCCATCCCAGTGTCAAGCACTGGGATGACATCACTTTTGCTTCAATATTCGCACATTAGCGGAGGTAAGCCCATTGCGAAAATCAGTATGTTAAGGCATGATTTTTAATAACCTCAACATCGCTAAATTCAAAAGTTTGGTTGCCTATAATTTGAAATTTCTCATTTCCCTTTCCTGCAACTAGCAGAATCATACCCTCGTTATAGGCAATATCTACGCCTTTCTCTATAGCTTCTCTCCTACCTCCTATCTCCAGTGCATCAGGGCAATGTAGCAAAATATCATGGCGAATTTTTGCCGGATCTTCATCACGCGAATTATCATCTGTAATTATTACTTTATCTGCATACATTTGTGCTATTTTGCCCATTTCTGAACGTTTCGTCTGATCGCGATTTCCACCGCATCCAAAAACTAGAATTATTTTTTTGTTGATATGCCATTTTAAAGACAATAGGGCTTGTTTAAGCGCACTTGGAGTATGAGCGTAATCCACGAATGCAAAAGGTTTCACTTTCTCCATTCTTCCTGACGGGAAAATGAGTTTATCCACACATATTTCTCTGTAATTTAATCCAGATATACCAATTGCACATAGCAGATTATATGCTTGAAATTTTCCTAAAACTGGGAAAAATGTATTGTAAATTTGGTTATCAACTTTTACTGTAAGATGTTGACCATTAGGGGTTGGTGTTTGCTCTAATAAAGTAATATCAGAGCCTGTTTTTCCATAGGTGATAATTTTATTGCTGCGTTTTTCAGCTATTTTAAGCAATGCGCAGTATTCATCTATATCCGCATTTAAAATCGCTGTTTTTCCTTCTGGTAATACCTCGTAAAATAACCTTTTTTTAGTTTCTAAATATTCACCAAGATTTTTATGGTAATCTAAATGATCTTGCGAGAAATTAGTAAAAGCTGCAGCACTCAACTTTAATCCATGGATTCTGTATTGATCAATCCCATGACTTGATGATTCCAACACTAAGTGTTCTACACTTATACCACGCAATGTTGCGTAAAGGTCTTCTGCACCTGGAGTGGTAAGGCTGTTGCTATTACCTTTTCTGCCATTATTGATGCATGTTCCAAGTGTTCCAATAGACGCAGCATTGTAGCCAGAGTTTTGCCAGATCTGGCGACAAAATTCTACTACTGAAGTTTTACCATTTGTACCAGTTACAGCCGCAACATATTTGGGCTGTTTGAATTGATAAAACCTGCTGACTATTTCGCTGTATATTTCTTGAGGGTTTGGGTGTTCAAGCACTGCAAAGCTCGAAGTATCTGTCATTCCAGTGCGTGACACTGGAATCCAGTTTCTATTATACAATTGCCTAGTGTGCTCATTTGCAATTAAATTTTCTCGATCCAAGTAGTCAAGCACTGGGATGACATCTTTCTTGGCCCCTTGTATCACAACGTCTACACAGTTGTGTACGTAACACTGTGATTCAGTAGGAAGGATATGGATTCCAGTATCGCATGTTGCGTATTCTTTACTCCTTTCTGACACACAAACAAAAAGATAACCTTCCTTGACTCTCTTGGGATTACATGTAACGCCCTTGATTTCAATATCAAAGTTAACATCAATAATGTTATGCAGTAATTCTCTCAGTTTCATCTGCCAGCTTTGATATTCAAACATGGCAGTCTTGCTAGTGCAGCATTTAAATCAGAGATCAAATCCTCAGAATCTTCTAGTCCACAAAATATCCGCATGAAACTTCCACCATAATCTGAATTCATTACAGATCTTGACATAGATCTACGATCTATTGGTAATATCAAACTGTCGCACCCTCCCCAAGAAGCACCAATACTAAAAATTTTCATATGATCAACCATGCAGCTTAGTTCTTCACATGAATATTCTCTATCCAGTATTATACTGAATACGCTACTTGCTCCTTTGAAGTAACTTTTCCATAATTCGTGTTGAGGATGGGAGGGAAGTGCTGGGTACAAAACTTTTTTGATTTTTAAATGTTTTTCTAGCCACTTTGCCACTTCCATTGCTGTATTTTGGTGCCTTTTTATACGTGTGTGCAGTGTTCTTAGTCCCCTATGTGCAAGGTAGCAGTCGTGCGATTGAATGGTTACCCCATAATTTTTATGGCTCTCATAAAGCAATTTAAAAGTTTCACCTTCAGCAACCATAGCTCCCATCACTAAATCTGAGTGACCGGCTAGATACTTTGTCACCGCATATAGTGCAACATCAACTCCATAATCAAGCGGCTTAAATAACAAAGGAGTGGCCCATGAATTGTCACAAACGGTCACAATTTTATGTTCCTTAGCAACTTTTACTATATGCTCTATATTCGAAATCTCAAACGTTACAGAACCAGGAGTCTCGATCATTATCAATGAAGTATTACTCTGAATTAAATCAGTTATATCCTGTGTTGGATCATAAAAAGTTACTTCTGTTCCTCTTTTTGGTAGCTCATTTTCTGCAAACCTCCTAAGCCTATAATAACTATTATCTTGAATTAAAACGTGCGAGCCTGCTTTAGCGAAAGTTAGAATAGCAAAAGTAAGTGCAAATAGTCCGGAAGGATAAATAAGCGCTTGTCCACTCCCTTCAATTTCAGCCAGTGCATTTGAAAGATAATGAACAGTAGGAGTACCAACATTACTGTAGCTATAATCCCTTGCAACACCATCGTTGATTACATCGTATATACTTTCTCCATTTGCTGCATTTAAGTAGTCCTTGTAAGTAGGGAATAATATGGTAGAAGAATGATAAACTGGCGGGTTCATGGAACCTTTATAGTCATTAAATTTTCTTCCTGCTTTAACTAATATAGACTCTTCCTTCACATTTTTATTATTTATTTTTTAAATTGTACTCATCTTGCGTATACAAGTGAAGAGAAATTGCATGTATTAGCTCTATCTCACCCTTCAATAACTCATAAATCAACTTGTGTCTTTTTAGAACGCTCATTCCAATAAAGCCGTCAGATATTAATATTAATTTAATGTGCGAAGGTAATGTTGAAGATGAAGCAAAATAATGATCAGCATGCTTTGCTGATTCATCGATAATGTTGATATCAATTACATCTATCGAATCGCGTATCTTTTCTTCTATTGTTTTAATAATATCCATAATGGTTTCTTTAAGCAACAATATGCTCCTCTTGTCATCCTAGTATCAGCTACTTGGATGACAATCGCAATTACTTATTCTCTTCTTTATTATCTATGTCTTGATAATCAGAATCTACTACTTTTTCCTCTTTATCATTTGGATTTCCTTCTGATGAAAAGCCATTTTCAGCACTATTTTGTTGAGATGCTTGATACATAGCTTCTCCAAGTTTCATAGATAATTGAGAAAGATTAGTGACTTTCTGCTGTATTGAATCAGCGTCATCAATGTTATCAGATTTACTAACTTCTTTTAATTCGTTAACTGCATTTTCAATAGCAGATCTATCTTCTGGTGAAACTTTATCACCATACTCTGTCAGAGACTTTTCTGTAGAATGGACTAAGCTATCCGCTTGATTCTTCACTTCAATAAACTTTTTGCGCTTTTCATCTTCTTGCGCTTTTTCTTCAGCTTCTTTTACCATGCGATTTATTTCATCATCAGATAAACCACCTGAAGATTGAATGCGTATTTTTTGCTCTTTTCCAGTAGCTTTATCTTTTGCAGAAACGTGTGCTATTCCATTTGCATCTATATCAAATGTCACTTCAATTTGTGGCCTTCCGCGCGGAGCAGGAGGTATCCCTTCCAAACTAAACTGACCGAGTAGCTTATTATCAACTGCCAGTTTTCTTTCACCCTGATGCACCTTAATTGTAACAGCTGTTTGGTTATCTTCTGCAGTTGAAAACACCTGAGATTTTTTAGTAGGAATTGTAGTATTACGCTCAATAAGTGGAGTGAATACTCCTCCTAGAGTTTCAATACCAAGAGAAAGTGGGGTCACATCAAGTAGTAACACATCTCTTACATCACCTTGAATGATCCCCGCCTGTATTGCAGCTCCAATTGCTACAACTTCATCAGGGTTAACTCCTCTATGTGGATCTTTGCCAAAGAATTCTTTAACTTTCTCTATGACTTTTGGCATACGAGTCATGCCACCAACAAGAACCACTTCGCCAATTTGACTAGCAGATAAACCAGCATCCTCAAGAGCTTTTTTACAAGGAGCCATAGTTCTTTCGATTAAATCATTCACTAAGCTTTCAAGTTTTGCTCTCGTTAATTTCATATTTAAGTGTTTTGGACCACTTGCATCAGCTGTAATAAACGGTAGATTTATTTCCGTTTCCATTGCACTTGATAATTCAATTTTCGCTTTTTCAGCAGCTTCTTTGATTCTTTGCATAGCCATTGGATCATTTTTCAAATCAATGCCATTACTTTTCTTGAATTCATCTAGTAAATAACTCACTACTCCATTATCAAAGTCTTCACCTCCAAGATGGGTATCACCGTTTGTTGCTTTCACTTCGAAAACTCCATCACCTATTTCAAGTATTGAAACGTCAAATGTACCACCACCAAGGTCATATACTACTATTGTGTGCCCATGTTTCTTATCAAGACCATAAGCAAGTGCTGCAGCAGTCGGTTCATTTACTATTCTGAGTACATTTAATCCGGCAATTTTTCCTGCATCTTTTGTTGCTTGACGTTGAGAGTCGTTGAAGTATGCTGGCACTGTTATCACAGCATCTTTTACTTCCTCTCCAAGATAAGCTTCTGCTGCCTCTTTCATGTTTTGTAGTATAAATGCACCAATTTGACTAGGAGAATATTCTTTATTATCAGTTGTTTTAACCCATGCATCACCACTTTTTGCTGCAAATACTTTGTATGGTACACTTAGATTTTTCATCTCAGGATCACTATATTGACGGCCTATTAATCTCTTAGTAGCAAAAAAGGTATTACTTGCATTGGTGGTTGCTTGCCTTTTTGCTGGAGCACCAATCAACCTTTCTCCTGAAGAAGTTAATGCAACTATAGATGGAGTAGTTCTTGCCCCTTCTTTATTTTCTATTACCTTTGTATCCTTGCCCTGCATTATTGCAACACAAGAATTTGTTGTTCCGAGATCTATGCCTATTGCTCTTCCCATAATGAGTACCCCATTGTAAATATTATCTGATATAAGAATATATAAGTATAGGGCTCATTAATTACAAGCCCAATTTAGGTTTCTAATTAGTTATTAGAACTTAAAAGGCGCGAAAGCCACTTAGTCAGCCAAAAATTGCCTCGTAGTTTATTTGAATTATCAGCTTCTTCATTGCTGCTATCCCCAATTTGGTATCCAGAGTTCTGTAATGGCTTATAACCGTTTAAATTAACATCATCTCCTTGTTTTAAAACAAATGTATTTACATCTAAACTGTTATCAATACTAACGTTCAATGTAATATTAAACTCTTTTTCGATTGTAGAAACTGTATTGCGTTTGTTATTAAAAATGTGCGCTATAACTGCACTGTGTGCTACTAAATCAAAAGACTTATTTCGATTCTTGTTAGCAATATGTTGTAAATCCCTTAGTATTGATGAAACAATTACTTCGTTTGATTTTACTCTTCCAGTACCTTTGCAGTGTAAACACTCTGTAGTATTAATTTCTTGTATGTTTGGTTTAATTCTTTGTCTTGAAAATACCATTAAACCAAAGTCATTTATGTAGCTAAATTGAACTTTAGCTTTATCATCTTTAAACGCTTGCTTTATAGCAGACTCAACAGCTCTGCAATACTGATATTTCAACATATCAATAAAATCGACTACTATTAATCCTGATAGGCCCCTAAGATTCACCTGTCTTGATATTTCAGGTACTGCTTCCATGTTGGTTCTATAAGCTGTTTCTTCTATGCTATCTTCTCCTGTCATCTTTCCTGAATTTACGTCTATTGAAACAAACGCCTCAGTTAAAGTTATTATCAAAGACCCACCAGATGGCAATTCTACTCTATTGCTATATAACTCAGAAATTTGATCTTCGATTCCGTAGTAAGTAAAGATCGGAGCATAACCTCTATACAATCTATAGCGCAACTTACTACCTTTTAGTGCATTGTTAGCATATTGCCTAACTGCCTCAAAAGCTTCCTTTCCAGACACTATAACTTCTATACCATCGCTACAAAAATCACGAACAGATCTCATAATTACATCTGCTTCATTGTAAATTAATGATGGAACGTTTACAGAGAAGGCATTTTTTTGAATGCTCTGCCATAATGAGGATAAGTAATTGTAATCCTGCTCAATTTCTTTCTTATTTTTTCCTGAACCAACAGTTCTTACTATTAAACCTGATCTTTTTGGCAAGTTTATTGAACTCAGTATCTCCTTTAACTGCTTTCTGACATTAGCATCTTCAATTCTGCGGGACACTCCACCTTTGCTCATGGAATTTGGCATGAAAACACAGTATCTACCCACTAAAGTTATGTATGTTGTAAATGAAGCTCCTTTATTGCCTCGTTCCTCTTTAGTTAGCTGGACCAATACTTTTTGATTTACTGAAATAACATCTTGTAATTTGTATTTTTTATATAAAGGTACCTCTCTTACAAGACCACTACCTGATCCGTTGACATTCTTACTAGCTGCAGAATCTGAAGAAACATTTGCTGAGGCTTCTTCTATACAATCGTCATTTGAGTAGCCCTCAAAGATAGTTTCCTTTTCTTTTTCTGGAATGTTGAAGTAATCTAGAGATATCTCGGAAAAAGACAAAAAACCTTGCTTATTTTTCCCATATTCAATAAATACGGCTTGCAAAGAAGGCTCTATACGCTTTATATAAGCAACGTATATATTACCTCTTAATTGTTTTTTTTCCTTGAATTCTTGTTCAAATTCTACAACCTTGTTATTAATTGACAAGGCAACTCTTACCTCATTAGAACAGATAGAATTTTCTATCAATAATACCCTTTTACCACTATTTGTCACTTATTTACCGTTTGCTTTTTATTCTGAAGTTAACTTTATGCTACTTAATGCACTGTTGATTGTCAAGGATTTTGCAATCTGCATTATTCGATTGACTTTTAGTATTTTGCGTAATAAACTCGCATAGAATTTATTATATCATTATAAGTATGGCGAAAAAAAATGCTTCTTTGCTCGTTAAGTTAGTCAGCACTGCAATCAAGATAACAAAAACTGGTGAAGAAAAATCAACTGGCTATTTTTATGTAAAAAAGCGTAATCCAAAAAAGCTCACCAAAAAACTGGAGTTTAGGAAGTATGACCCAGTAGTCAGAAGGCATGTGTTATTTAAAGAAGAAAAACTAAAGTAATTTTTTTATAAGGAACTTTATTATTATGCAAAATTTACAATTAAGTTATCCTATAATAGTAGAGTTGGGGGATGTGAAAGATACAAAACTGAAATTAATAAAGGTCATTGCACAATTAATAAGTAAGAAGTACACAACACAGAAAAAAGCAGCAAACGCTCTAAAGATTGATCAACCTAAAGTATCTCAAATCAATAGGTCAAAAATCGAAGGGTTCTCCTTAGAATACTTGCTTAACTTATTGATTGTATTGGGCCAAGACATAAACGTAAGAATAAAGCATAATTCTAAACCTGCATAATATGGTATCCGTTCAGCGGAGTGGCAAAATAAGGTAGACAAGATAAATCAATCTCGGTGTCAAGCACTGGGATGACAAGGTATAAACCTTATCGTCATGCCGCCGCGAACCGTCATACTGCGATTCATTCGCGGTATCTCTAGATCCCGCTAACAAGTAGCGGGATGACGGTTATCAGGCCAGCACCCCTACGATGTCATCCCAGTGCTTGACACTGGGATGGCTTTGTTGCATAGCAACTGAAAAAATCTGGTGGCTACTGACAAAATTCATTATAAAATAGCCATTTAACCTTGAAAGAAAAAATATGCCACAAAAAATGAGGGTCAGTAACCATAGCGAATATAACAAATTTCTAGAAAAAAGAGGAAATATTTTTCATTATATCAACGAAGCCATAGAAAAGTGGTACGAGAATGGTCCAAAAATACCAGGTGGCAACAATATTTATAGCGATAAAGTTGTAATTTTGGTGCACATAATAACTTGTTTATTTAGAATAGGCCTGAGGCAAACAGTTGGGTTTATAGCAGGATACCTTGAGCAAATTGGGAAAAATTTGCAAGTTATCAGCTATTCACAATCATCAAGAAGGTTTAAGAAACTCAATATTAAGATCAATGATTGCAGAAAATAATATGGAAGATATCGAAATTGCTATAGACAGTACAGGAATTAGTATATACAACAACACTCCTGGTCATAGCAAAGAAAATAGCGAAGATAGAAAGTATCGCAGCTATGAACAGACAAGAAAATTGCATGTAATGTTGAATACAAACAGCAAAAAAGCCATAGCTGTAAAATACAGTAACGGCTGATCACTATGGAGCTTGTGATTTGCTAAAAGAAGTCGATTTTCAGTATGTCATAAAAGTACTATATGCAGATAGGGCATATGACAGAGAAAAGCTCTATAAGCTGTGTAATCAATATGGTATAAAAACGAAAATTCCTCCGAAAAACAACGCAGCAGAGCATCCAAAGTTAGACTATATGGCTGAGAGAAATTCTGCAGTCAAGCTCATAAAGTCATATGATGAAGATGGTATAAAGAAGTGGAAAAAAGAGATGAGTTATGGAAAAAGATCTTATATAGAAAGTTTTTTCTCGCGACTGAAACAAACATTCGGGTTTAGTTTTAGGAATAAATCTGAGACAAATAGAGAGAAGGAACTACTTGTTAAATGCTATTTGCTCAATAAGTTCACTGATATTGGTATGGCTAAATTTGAGATAGCTTCATAAATTTATTGTGCGTTACCTACTATCCGAAGAGCGATGCAACAAAGCCCACTGTGATCCAGGAAGTTTATTAAGTTAGTAAGCATAAAAGCAGCCATTTTATGTTAAAATACAACGTTTTGATGATTATGAAAAAGCTGGATTCCAGACTGGAATGACACCATTTGTTGTAAACTCACTTCTTCTTGATTTGTAGAACAATAAAACAGTAAGCTAAAAGGGAACTTATTACTCAACAAAACAAGACTTAAAATTTTGTGCAATGCTATTGATTATAGCTAGATATGCATCTTTTCCAGGCTCTATGTCTGATCCAATAGGATCAAGAACTACCATTTTTGCGTCATTAGAAAGGGCGTTAGGCTTTATGCTATCTTCCTGTGAATGAGCAAATATACATTTAACGTTTTCTTCCTTCATTATCTTTTTTAGCTTCATTAAACTCTTCATACCTATGTAAGAATCCTCTTCTATGGAAAGAATAGCGCTTGGATGATTTAGACCGAAATATTTTTCAAAATATTGATAAGCATCGTGAGTGACGATATATTTTTGATTTTTAAAATCATTCAGTTCTTTCATAATTTCTTTTACTTCTTGGTCTATTTTTTTTATAGCTTTTGTTGCATTAGAGTTGTATCGATGGGAATTTTCTTTATCTATGTTAGACAATGTTGCACTTACAGAAAGTATCATGCTCTTTGCATTTTCGGGACTCAGCCAAATGTGTAAATCTTTTTCATCTTTAATGTGAGTAATTTTTCTAGAAAATGAATGTGGCCGAGTAGGAAGTAGGTTGATTGCCTTTGACAATTGCACTAGTTCTTTATTATTTTTGGCGAAAGTTTGAACAAACGTCTCTAAGTTATCGTCAACATAAAATATAACGTCACTTGATTCTAAATTACTCGCATCAGATGGCTTTAATATATAATTATGTGCAGATGTTGCATAGCCAAGCAATTCCGGTTCTAAAATCCCTTCTGTAACAGAAGCTACAAGTGAGTGGATAGGTTTGATTGTAGCTACAACTTTTAAATTGGATGAAAAGGCGATATTATAGTATAGTGTAAATGAAAGTAATAGAAAAAAAGTCAGTAAATGTCTCATATAAACGTTGAGAAGAAGTTAAATTTTGTCAATAAATTGAATAATGTCAATAATCGTGTTCTAAAAATAGAAAATCTTGCTCTCGCATATGATGGTAAAAGAATCCTTGACAATATCAATATGTTCATGGAAAGAGGAGACATAATTACAATACTTGGTCCAAATGGTGGAGGTAAAACCTCTTTAGTGAAAGCAATTGCTGGCATAAATAAAAGCTGTACCGGTAATATCGTATTTGCTGACAACATAAAAATTGGCTATATGCCGCAAAATTTTAGTATTAGTAATTTGATGCCAATAACAGTTGAATATTTCCTTTTAAATAGCTCCTTGAAAAGACTAAAGAAAAATCAATCCATTATTACAGAAACGATAGAGTTGGTTGGTATCGGTAACATTTTGAAGAATCAAGTGTTAGAAATTTCTGCAGGGCAAACACAATTATTGCTACTTGCACGTTGTTTAATTGCAGAGCCTGACTTGATCATTCTAGATGAACCAGTTAGTGCAATGGATATTAACGCGCGGGCTAAATTTTATGATATTATAAATAAAATAGCAAAAAAACGATTGGTATCGATTCTTATGACTTCTCATGATCTTAACTCTGCTCTACCATCCTCAGATTACATAATTTGTATAAATAATACTATCTATTGCCAAGGCAAGCCTGATGAGATTATGAAAAATAGAACCCTAAATGAAATATTTAGCAGTTACGCAGCGAAATGATTCAAAATATTTTGCGTCTTCTGCACATAACTACGGTGCTGACACGTTACAATATATTACCTTATTTACTTCCACCATCAAAAAAATCAATAAATAAAATACAAGGCCACAAGCTAAAGTGTGCTCTTGAAAAATTAGGTCCGGTGTTCATTAAGTTTGGGCAGTCTATCTCATCACGTACTGATGTTTTAAATGAAGATATAACAAATAACTTGTTATTGATATGTGATAGATTGCCATCATTTTCACATAAAATAGCAGTTAAAACTATAGAAAGTGAGTTTAATTGTAAATTGAGCGACATTTTTTCAAGCTTTTCTGAAAAGCCAATTGCAGCAGCATCGATTTCTCAGGTGCATAGAGCGGTTACAACTGAGGGTAAAGAAGTTGCTGTGAAGGTTTTAAGGCCAAATATTGAGAAAACATTCTCAAGGGATATAAAGATGCTTTCTTGGCTTGCGGAAATTGCAGAAAAATTTAGCGAACAATCAAAAAGGCTGAAGCCGATTGAATTAGTCAAAACTTTTGCTGAAATTTGCCGATTAGAGTTAGATCTACGTTTTGAAGCTGCTTACTCTTCGGAACTAAAGGAAAACACAAAAAATGACAGAGGTTTTTACGTACCTGAAGTAGATTGGAATAGAACTTCGAAAAAGGTTTTAACATTAGAATGGATAGAAGCAACGCCAATATACGAAGTTGAAAAACTGAATAATCATAAGCAAATAGCTATCAATCTTATAGAATCGTTTTGTAATCAGGTATACAGGGATTGTTTTTTTCATGCTGATATGCATCCTGGAAATCTAATGGTTGATAGTAATAACAATATTATTGCTCTGGATTGTGGAATCATGGGTAGAATAGATCGTGAGACATGCTATTACGTTATAGAGATACTCAAAGGCTTTTTAAATCGGGATTATGATCACGTTGCAAAAATGCACTTTAAAGCTGGTTACGTTTCATCACAGCATAGAAATTTTGTCACAGCTTGCAGGGCAATAGGTGAACCCATTATTGGGCAGCCTATACAGAAGATTTCATTTGCTAGTTTACTTGCTCAGCTATTAAAAATAACTGGTGATTTTGATATGAAAGTTCAAACACAATTGTTATTGCTGCAGAAAACTATGATTTTACTGGAAGGGACATGTAGAAAGATCTACCCAGAAATCAATATGTGGAAAGTAGTTGAAGCGTGGATAAGCAGTCAACATGAAAGTAAAATAGGGTATAGGGAAAAAATTAGAAGTTCTTATCCTGTAAAAACAATCCAAGGGATATTTAGCCTTATAGAAAAATTAAACCTAATAGCTGATAAAAAATTAGAAAACATCCAAATTAAAAATAAATCAAATGGAAAAGTCT
Organism: Wolbachia endosymbiont (group A) of Andrena fulva; assembly: GCF_964026815.1. NCBI lineage: Bacteria > Pseudomonadati > Pseudomonadota > Alphaproteobacteria > Rickettsiales > Anaplasmataceae > Wolbachia > Wolbachia endosymbiont (group A) of Andrena fulva. Next base: position 32,284 of record NZ_OZ034701.1, on the reverse strand, counting down.
ATTTTTTATTGTGGTTTGTAATTATAATTCTAATCGTCAAACTTTTAATTTCTTAAACTATGGGAAAAAACTGCGTCAAATCCAATTTTTATTCAACTTAATTTTTAATCTGCAGGAGCCGAGTTGAGAATGTCCAATTTTCCACTTTCTTTATGTATCTGTTCAGCAGAGTGGCAAAATAAGGTAGACGAGAAAAGACAACTATAGGAACAAATGGGTGTCATGCCAGTGCGTGACACTGGCCTCTTGTTTCAATGTTAAACAAAATACCATAGAATTCAAAAAGACAATTCCTAGAAAATTTCTACATCCAAAAAAGGCATAAGTTATGTTAATGCTGTTTGAATGAGATGATATAAAGATAAGCCAAATTTTTACAAAGAAAACATTTCAAGCAGCAAGACACCTTTGATTGAAAGAGAGCACCAAATTTATGGGGTGAGTAACTGCGCTATTTCAACTATAGTATTTTCTAAAACGAATGATAAACGTCTAAAATGGTATTACCAACTAAAAGGTGTAAGTCTGTACATTGATGCATTAGAGGTCTGAGGCAACTTTTGATGGTGTGCCAACAATGCTCTATCGGATTTAGATCAGGTGAATATGTTGGAAGATAAAGCAAATGACAGCCAAAAGACTCTATTAATGACTTTGTTTTGGGAGTTTTATGGAATGTAGCATTATCCATAACTATGGTTGTATCACGCTGTAATTGTGGAAGTAATCTTCGCTCTAACCATACATTAAATATATCTTTATTACACCCTCCTGTGAAGGTCATTGGTGCAATAAACTTCTCATCCACCTATTATACTCACTCTTTCCCGCTTTTTTCCTGGAACATCAGCATATATTTTTTCTCCTCTTGGAGCTCGTGCATATTCTCGGTATAGTCACTCCTGCTTCATCTATATATAAAATGCTACAGTGGTCTATTTTTGAGACTTTATCGATAAATTGCTGCCTATCTTCTTGATTGCGCTCTTGATAGAATGTGACTTTTTTTTAAGGTTATTTTTAGCTGTCTTAACCTATACCAAATTGCACTTATCCCAAAGCCAAGGTTTTGTTTCATTTCTGCTAGTGTGTGATCTGGGTGTTTTTTGACATATTCTTTGAGTATTTCTGGATCTATTTTTCGAATAAAACCAGTACTTTTTACCGCTTTGAGACCTTGGCCAGTAGCTTTCTTTTTTAGCCATCTATATAGTGTTGCTATCCCTATCTCAAAAACCTCTGCAACTTCAACCTTTGACTTTCCTTTTTCTACCAAAGACACTGCTTTTTCCCTTAAATCTACACTATATACCATCGCTTTCCCTACTTTAAAAAAACATATTATACCTTTATCATTCGCTTTTGAAAATACTATAGTTAGCGGAATGACGGTTTTTCAAATTGTCGGTAAATCTAAGTCAGTTTAGCTATAATTTCCTAAATTTGCTCACAATCTCTTGACTTGACACATATGTTTTTTTCCCAAATGTTACTATCTTCCTCCTTTTCCTTTCTCAATTTGTGCAACCATTTCCTTTACATTTGCATGCGTGAGAAGGGAATTTTTGCTGACATGAGATTTTGGATCAGATTTTGCTGTTACGTGTTTCGTTGCAGATCTTTTATTCTCTGTTAGAAATGAATGAGATTGTTTTTTCTTCACACCGATATCCGCTTGTGCTGCTGGAGTGGTTTTGCTTTCAGCAAGCTGTACATTAGCATTTCCTTTTGCTTGATTTTGCTCAAATTTTTCTTTTAATGCCTTTACTTTACTGCCCATCTCGCGATTAGCTCCTCCTTTCATAGTAGCTGCTGCTACTTTTGGTATCGCCTTACCAGCAGCTTTTTGTGCTGATTTCCTATTGTCTTGATTTTCAGATTTTAGTGGTACTCTTTCAGCTGATTTTTTAAGAATTACTCCTACTACTTTTGGCTCTGTGCTTACTTTTTGATTAGCACGGCTTAGATTTTTAGGCTTTGGCGGTACTGCAGGTTTATCTTTGATTACCACTTTCGATTCTTGTCTAACTTCTTGACCAGTAGTAAACATTTTTTTTGGCACTTGCGGTGGTTTTGGTGGTACGAGGGATTGAGGTTGTTGTTTCTGCTTACGTTCTCTTTTTGCTTCTATATGTTCTTTAGGAACTGTTGCATAAATTGGCTCTTCTTTGGGCGATTTTGAACTCTGCGAATTTTCTATTAAAATTTTACTCTTCTTCTCTTGATAATTTGATATCTCTTTGTATACAGACTCTTCATTTAATGAACTTCCATAGCCTGAATCTTCTCTCTGCTCATATAAAGGATTTTCCTTTTGCTTTTTCTCTTGATAATTTGATATGTCTTCATATTCAGACCCCTGATCTAATGAACTTTCATAGCCTGAATCCTCAGAAGGATTTTCCTTAGCATCAGGCATACTAAAACTATTAGCTCCTTTTAGTAAAGAAGATGTAGACTTTGCCTTGCTTTCTCCATCTGAGGATATTTCTGATTTAAAGCGTACCTTCCTCGAATCTGGAGCAGCCGGAGGTGCTGTTGTTGGTCGCTTTATTTGCCTCATGCGATTACCACCTAATTTTTCTTTCGGCTGTTCTTCTTTTCGCAGCTCAAAAGTACCTTCCTTTTGCTTTCTACCTTCCAAACTCACTTCGTGTGATCTATCTTTTCCTTGACTCTTTTCACTTTGTTCTAAATTTAAAGAATCTTTTAAAATATTATTTTTTCTGAAATCTTTTTCTAATTGTTCCAAGAGATCAATTTTTTTTAAAATTCTTGTATACTTAGCTGCTGTTTCTAAAGTGAAACTTGACAACTCATCATTTACAAAATTACTTATACTACTGTTCTTGGTTGGAAAATTTTTTCCCAAAATTCTATTCATTAATGTTTTAAAAAGACCTAATGGCTGTTCTACATAATTGTTCAAGTCAGTATATATAACAAACTCAGCTATACCTTTTGCCTCACCTGTAAAACCTTCTAATGCATGAGATAAATCCCTTAACGTTTTGTTATATTGTTTCTCTGCATTTCCTAGCTTTACAGCTTTGATCAGAGAATCGAGATTTTTTTTATAGTTCTCACTTTTAAATGGATTATTCATACTAATTACAGCTCATTATTTATTAAAATATAGATCTAAAATATTAAGATCTAGTAAATATTACTTTTGTAATTCATGTAGAACTATAGCTATAATAAGTAAGATTTCCCTACGTCATACCGCCGCGGTATCTCCAGATCCCCCTAACAACTTACTATTACCCACAAATATAAAGTTCGTGAGCAAGTCGCCATCCTTCTGCTAAATCAAAGAGACGTTTATATCCTTTCCAAAGAACATAAGGTCCTGGTTCTGGGTCATTTTTTCCTGCTAAATGGCCTCCAAGTTCATGAAACAGCTTCTTTTATGTTGGGAACTACACTTGGACATGGTTTTCTGTGTATTTTAACGTATAAAACTTTCCATTCTTCTTCAGCTAATAAGGTAGTACATGGTAATGTTGGGTTAGCTCTTGCAATTGATGTAATAAAGAAGATCCTCCAAGCAATAATACTCACAACTGTTAGATATCTCATTAGTCTTTCTGCTATTCCAAGCCTACATTCTTCAACTTTGAGACCGAATTTAAAATTTTATGTAATATCTCTATTTTCCATCTAAGGCAATTGTAAGTTAAAAACGTGATATAAAAGAGATAAGAGAGAAAGATAACCCTGCTCACTAGGAATAGCGGGCGTGCGCGACCGAAAGGAAATTGGTATTACAACCGTTGGTATCAAGGTACGCTAGCCCTATCTCTCGATACGTTTGAATAGTTGCTTGGGACATATATATGCACCCGTTTACAATCTTAAATTAACTAAAACTATCGAGGTTTATTATGGTTACATCTTATCAAAATTTTATTGGCATTGACATCGGAAAATTTAAAAATGTCGTTGCAATTCACAAACAGAAGAATGCTGTCGAATTTGATAATAATGCTTCTGGTTGGCAACAATTATTTCAAGAGTTTTCAGATATTCTACCTAATGCTTTAGTGACTTTAGAAAATACAGGGAAATATGAGCTTGGCTTATCACATTTTCTTACCGACAAAAATATTGCCGTGCATCGAGCTAATACTCGTAAAGTAAAAAGCTTTATTTTATCTCACGGAACTTTAGCAAAGTCTGATAGATCAGATGCAAGAGCTCTTGCTCAATATGGATTTGAACGCCATAGAACTATCTCTCTATTTGTACCTACCTCTACAGAACAATCAACTTTGGCTGCACTTTGTCAACGTCGTGATGATATTACGCAAATGAGAACTCAAGAAAAATGCAGACTTGAAGCACCGGAAAATGATCATATAAAAGAAAGCTGTCAAAAGACCATTGAGTTTTTCGATAGTCAAATAAACGAACTCAATGATACTATACAAAAGATTATTGATGAAAGCCGCGAATTACAACAACGCCAAAAAATTCTTAAAACAGTTCCTGGAATAGGTAAAAAGTTATCACAAGATTTTTTGTGTTTAATGCCAGAGCTTGGTTACTTAAATAGAAAAGAAGTAGCAAGTCTTGCCGGAGTTGCACCGCATCCAAAAGAAAGTGGTAAAGCTGTTGGTTACCGAAGGATTACAGGTGGTAGAAGTAACGTTCGTTCAAAGCTCTTTACAGCCGCTATGGCTGCTACAAGGTCAAAATCTATACTTGGCGCCTTTTATTCTAAGCTTGTTGAAAGTGGTAAGAAGAAGATGGTGGCTATAACAGCCCTAATGCGTAAAATTATAGTAATTGCTAATACAAGACTTAAAGAAGCAATTAATTTGCATACTTAAAAATCTTCACAACGGTAACTGAAATTGGCTAATGAATATGTGCGTCCACACAGACTTAAAGCACATATTCATTAGCTTAAGCAGAAATTGCTGTGGTAGCTGTTTGATATAAAATTCTATTTCTATGACAAACGGGTTTTTATTGCCCATATAATTTGCAAAATTACACAAATAAAAAAATTTTTAAAAAACATAGTTGATACCATTAATTATTAAAAATGCAATTGATGTGAAGGATACTAAAAGAACTCCTAAGAGATTTGAATAAGAAGAATATTTTACATAAGCAGTTACATTATTGTTAATTGACTGCTGCTTATTATAGAGTTTATTTCTGCACTTATCATCTAAGTATTTTTGCAATTCTTCATAACTGCGACTCCACAACTTACCGCGTAATTCTTTTATTAAATTATTTCTTTTATTGAGACCTTTCTCCAATGGCTCTATTATAAATTCTTCAAAAAATGGCTTATTTAATGCAATAACCTTAAATTTCTCCTCCGCTTCTTTATTGTTTGGGTTTTTATCTGAGTGATATTTTAACGATAATTTACGGTATTGTTGACTAAGCTTTTTCTTAATATTCTTAATGTCAGAATTTACCACATCCTCCTTTTGAATATTAAATGTTAAAAACAACTGCTTTAAAGCGTGGTACTCATTTTCATTCAAAACATTTCTAGCCACATTACACCTACAAATTAACTAACTATTAATGTTCTATAATATACATATTTCCAAACTATGTCAATTATTTCATAAATATCTTTGGTAAAAATTATTTCTGTTATGACTAGCATGATAAGTGTATGAAGCGACTAAAATTGTCATTACAGCGCTTAGTGTACGACAGTGCTCCAACATTTAGGGTTGCAGTTTTCATGGCAGATCTGAGTAGCTGACCCATCTAAGAGGTGTCATTCAAGTAGCTGACACTGGAATGGCTTTGTTGCATCGCACCTTATACGGTAGTAATTTACAATAAATTCATGTAGCCATTTCGAATTTAGTCATTTCAGTGTTGGCTACTTGGATGACACCACCTGCTATGCTGCAAATTGCAACGTTCGTACACTAAAGTATAGTGTGTTACTAACGAAGGCAAACAAATATCTGCTTTATGAAAACGTTAATATTTTTCATTGAAATAATACATAAATACTAGAAAAACCTTGGCAGGTTATTCGCGTTTGATTATCATAGAGAATTATATAAATTAATAAATGATCTATGGCAAGTAACCCAGAAGAAAGAAATAGTGATAAACAAAAAGCGCTAGATAACGCAATAAGCCAGATTGAAAAAGCATTCGGTAAAGGTGCAATAATGAAGTTGAAGCAAAACCCTGTAGAAAAAATAGACACAATATCCACAGGATCAATTGCGCTTGATTCGGCTCTAGGTGTTGGAGGTCTGCCAAAAGGGCGTATAATTGAAATATTTGGCCCCGAGAGTTCTGGTAAAACCACTCTTGCCTTGCACGTGATTGCTGAAGCACAAAAAAAAGGAGGATCATGCGCATTTATCGATGCAGAACATGCATTGGATGTCTTATATGCTCGTAAACTTGGGGTAAGCACTGATGATTTAGTGATTTCACAACCAGACACTGGAGAGCAGGCGTTGCATATTGTTGAGTATTTAGTGTGTTCTGGTGCGGTTGATGTGATAGTTATTGACTCTGTCGCAGCATTAACTCCAAGAGCTGAAATTGAAGGTGATATGGGTGATCAACATATGGGGCTGCAAGCAAGGCTTCTAAGTCATGGGCTACGGAAACTAACCTCTGCCGTTTCAAAAGCGAACTGTATATTGATATTTATTAATCAAATTCGTATGAAAATAGGAGTAGTGTATGGAAATCCTGAAACTACCACGGGTGGAAATGCATTAAAATTCTATACTTCTGTAAGGCTTGATATAAGAAAAGTTGGTGTAATAAAAGACAAAGAAAATATTACAGGTAATGAAACAAGAGTTAAAGTTGTAAAAAATAAAGTTGCTCCTCCATTTAGAGAAGCGAAATTTGATATAATGTACAATGAAGGTATATCAAAACTCGGAGAAATAATAGATATGGGAGCAAAGCTTGGTGTGCTTGAAAAAGCAGGCGCTTACTATTCATATAACAACACACGTCTTGGGCAAGGAAGAGAGAATGTAAAAACTTACCTAAAAACAAACAAAGAAGTCGCAAATGAAATAGAAACGAAAATCAGAGATTTACTCAGAAATCATGATAATTCTATCATAATAGACGAGGATAGTGAGCAACTTTTAGAAGAATCAGTTTTCTGATCTAAACTTAGGCATTAGATTTTGTGTTGGACGGGTTGTTACAGTATGACGGTAATTCTATGTGCTAATATAACAATCTGTAATGTTACCTTGTATCAAAAAGACTTTGCTGAAGCAGTTAAAAAAAGCTTTTCATGAGAAATTATAAATGATAAATTGTTAACAATAGGTTATTGTTAATAAGATTATGTGTTTTGGTTTACCTAATATAAACAGGGAAGGTTATTCATTTATAGTAGTTTCCTTTATAGTAACGTGTATAGCATTCTCTATATCTTGGGGGTTTGGCGTTACGTGCTTGTTTCCGACATTATTGTGTACTTATTTCTTTCGTGATCCAGCAAGAGCTGTGCCAAACAATAAGAATCTTATATTAAGTCCTGCTGATGGTGTGATTTCAAAAATTGAAGAAGTTAATTATCCTTTATCAGCAGAAAACGGAGAGGAGAAGAAGTTTACGCTTGTTAGCATATTTTTAAGTGTTTTGAACGTCCATGTGAACCGTATACCAATATCTGGTACGATAAAGGAAATGAGTTATAAAAAAGGCAAGTTTGTATCCGCAATGAGCAATAGGTCTAGTAATGAAAATGAAAAGCAGGTTATTGTAATTGAATACGAAAAGGGGAAAGAAATTATTGTGGAGCAAATAGCTGGATTAATTGCACGTCGTATCGTTTGTAATTTAGGAATATCCCAGAACGTAAAAGCAGGTGAAAGGTTTGGAATTATAAGGTTTGGCAGTAGAGTGAATATCTATGTTCCTGCTGATACAGAAGTCAGAGTTTCAGAAGGGCAAACTGTTATTGGTGGTGAAACAATTATAGCAAACTTAAATAAGGAAAACGTTCAAGAGAAGCTTACTTTTGACGTTATATGAATAACGATGGAAGTAACAGTAGATTCTTACCTATTACTAAATTATTCCCAAACTTTATAACTTTATTGGGTTTATGTTCTGGTCTCACTTCACTTAAATTTACATTTAATGAACAATGGGAATTCTCAGTAATTTTTATCATCATTGCAGCAATAATAGATGGAATGGATGGCAGAATAGCTAGAATTCTAAAATCAACTAGCGATTTTGGAGCCCAGCTTGATTCTTTTGCAGATTTTCTAAATTTTGGTGCAGCGCCTGCATTTCTTTTGTATTTTTGGAAGCTAAACGAAATCAAAGTCATAGGTTGGATTTTAGTAATGATATACGTAATCTGCATATCAATAAGACTTGCAAGATTTAATGTTTCGCTACACTCAGAACAACCATACTGGGAAAAATTTTTCTTTTCTGGTGTTCCAGCTCCAGTGTGTGCTTTACTTTCTTTGTTACCAATAATTATTACCTTTCAATCTCATGAGAGTGAATACTTACTTCTCATAGAGCGATTTTTTAACACAAGAAACGTAGCTTGTTACTTTCTGGCCATTTCATTTTTTTCGATAAGTCACATTCCAACTTTCTCTGCAAAATATATTTATATTCCCAAAAGCCTATCCTATATATTTGTGTCATTTTTTGGAGTACTTATTGTATTTTTCATCAGTAAGCCCTGGATGACTCTACCAATTTTAGGTATAGTGTATACACTTACTATTCCAATAAGCATCGGGTTTTACATATATTTTACATATAAAACTCGTTAGCTAACAAAAAATAGAAAACTGCATGATTTTGAAGATAAGTGAACTATTAAATTCATTTCTGTATATAAAGATATTCAACATTCCATTTATAATTATTTGGGTAATTGCAACTGGAATCTTTTGTACTGCCCAGTTCAAATTCATTAACTTTAGGTTACTTAAATATGGAATACAGACGCTATTCAATCTAAAGTGTAATAACAGCAACAATGGCATAATCACTCATATTCAAGCGTTTGCAACAGTATAGCTCTTTCCATAAAAGTCCGGATGTGATAGGATAAGGGTAGATGATGATAAGGAGGTTGAATGCCAGCAGCATATAGTTATGATTTAAGAAAAAAAGCAATGGAAGCGCTAGACGAAGGAGAAAGCAGAGAAACAGTGGCAGCAAGATTTAAGATTGGACGAACTACTTTATGGGAGTGGCAGCAAAGAAGAAAAGAAACAGGAGACTTTCAATCAAAAAAACTTGGAAATGGGGGTTACAATCACAAAATTACCGACTGGGATACCTTTGCCAAATTTGCCAGAGAACACGGAGGAAAGACTCTATCGGAAATGGCTAAACTTTGGAACAACGTTAGTATCCAAACGATCTATCGAGCCCTTAAAAAAATTGGATTTACGCGCAAAAAAAGACATATGGATACAAGGAAAGAAACGAAGAAAAACGTGCTGAATTTTTGAAAATTATAGCGACAAAAGAACCTAAAAACTTAGTGTATATAGATGAGTCTGGCATTGATAACACCGAAGACTACCCCTACGGATATTGCCAGAAAGGACAGCGGTTTTATGCCTTAAAATCTGGAAAGAAAACTCAACGAATCAGTATGGTTGCAGCCTTAAGTGGAAGAAAGATAGTTGTTCCGTTAACCTTTGAAGGCCACTGTAATATGGATGTTTTTAATGGATGGTTTGAGCAATTTTTGACACCGATCTTGGAACCTGGACAGACTGTCATTCTTGACAATGCTACTTTTCATAAGTCTGATAAGATTATCGAGCTTGCTAAAGGGGTTGGTGCAGAAATTTTGTATCTGCCGCCTTATTCTCCAGATTTCAACAAAATTGAGCATCATTGGTTTGCTATAAAAAACAGAGCCAGGAAAAACATTCCTCTATTCGAATCCTTTCGTCGTGCTGTTGATTCTGCCTTCCTATGACCTGTTCGGACTATTATGAGAAATGCTATAATTTCAGGAACAGTTGGTCTTGGAACAATATCAGGAGTTGCAATAGCTATCACAATAGGGGGCCCAAGTGCAGTTTTTTGGATGGTAATTACCGGAATACTTGGTATGTCGATAAAGTTTGCCGAGGTGGTGCTTGCATTTACTTATCGCTCTGAAAATACAACTGGCGGGGCTTTTTATTACATGAAGTACGGGCTTGCAAAAATTGGATTTGCAAAAACTGGTAGATTTCTTGCCTTCACTTATGCGATTATGCTACTTATTGCAATGATTTTGGGCGGTATACCATTTCAAGCAAATCAAATAGCAGCACTATCAAATAACCTCCTAGAATACAACGCATCCATTATTATATCCCTGCTTGTCTTTATTGTAATATTGGGAGGAATAAAGCGCATTGCTTTCGTTTCAACGAGCTTAACACCAATTATGATAGTGCTATATGTGGGTATGTGTATATATTTAATTTATGTAAACGGAAGTAATTTGCTGAATGCTCTATCCATAATATTCCAAGATATCTTCAATAAATCAGCTATAGGAAGCGGAGTATTGAGCGGATTAATAGCCGGAGTGAGAAGATCAGTGTTTGCTAACGAAGCAGGTACCGGAACAGCAGCTATAGCACATTCAGCTGTAAAAGAAGAAGATCCAATTAAAGTTGGGTGCGTTGCAATGATTGCACCACTTATAGACACAATATTAATCTCATTTTTGACTGGTATTGTGATAATTATCACTGGTATGCATAGCACTGATAACGTGGGTGATATTACACTAATTAGTTCGATATTTTCAACAGCTTTGCCCTTGTTCAGCAAGTTAGTTTTTCCGCTAATGATGTTTTCCTTTGCATTTTCCACAATAATAGCTTATTGTTACTACTGTGAAGTTGCTTTGCTGTATTTATTTGGTAGTAAAAAAATACTGATACCGTTCCAAATTCTTATAGTGGTTTCAGTGTATATCAGCTGTATGTCAAAGAATATAGAATTTATATCTTATCTAGGTGACAGTTTGTTTATGTGCCTTATGATTCCAAATGCTGTTGCAATATATCCACTAAGAAGGGAAGTTTTGAATACAATAGATTCTTATTACAATTCTAAAGGGTATTAACATGATTTATAGATTGCTTTGTATGGTGTTATTTTGCCTATTGTTTAATGATGTGTACGCTGCTTCAGGTTTTTACGAAAGTTATGACGCTGTGTTGAATGGAATAAATAACTTCATGAATGAAGTACTGTTTTTCAAGATCCTTTACGTGCCATTTATAATCCTTCTACTAGTTTTTGGTTATGTGTTTCTAACATTACGTTTTGGATTTCTCAACATAAGAATGTTTAAGCATGCGTTTGCTATTTTATGTGGAAAATATGACACGAATCACCATGATGGTCATATTACGCATTTTCAGGCATTTATGACTGCACTTTCAAGCACAGTAGGCCTTGGAACTGTTGCTGGAGTCGCAATTGCAGTTTCAATGGGTGGACCAGGAGCGGTGCCTTGGATGATGATTACAGGTTTTTTTGGTATGTCAGCAAAATTTGCTGAGGTAACGTTGGCGTTTAGACATAGAACAGAAGATCAGGACCAATTGTTTAGTGGTCCCTTTCAGTATATAAGGAATGGTCTGGAGGAATTTGGATTTAAAAAACTTGGTATTGTGCTGGCTGCCATGTATGCAGTATTCTTTGTATTATCAGGTCTTGGTGGAAGTGTAGCGTTTCAAACCAACCAAATGGTTTCAATATTATCTGGCTATTCAAGTTGGGTAGATGGTCACTCTTGGTTTCTTTCTTCCATAATTTCTGCGCTGCTTGCTCTAGTGATTATTGGCGGAATTAAAAGGATAGCTAGAGTATCTTCTGCACTAGTGCCTATTATGTCACTTATATATATCTTTAGTTGTATTATTATTATTGCATTTAATATTCATAACCTTGGTTATACGTTGAAAATATTATTTTCCACTATGATAGATTTCAATGCTGTTGGCGGAGGGATGGTAGGAGCATTTGTTGCTGGAATTCAAAGGGCAATCTTTGCCAGCGAAGCAGGTGTTGGTTCTGCTTCAATTACTCATGCAACAACTAAAGATGAAGAACCAGTAAGAACTGGACTAGTCGCTATGATAGAACCATGCTTTGACACAATGTTAATTTGCTGTTTAACAGGAATAACAATAGTAATAACAGGTGCATACCAAACAGGTGTTGGTGAGGGAATATTAATTACTCACAAAGCATTTGAGACAGTTTCTCCATGGTTTCCTATCCTTCTAACAGTAGCTGCTCCTTTGTTTGCATTTTCTTCAGTAATTTCGTTTGTATATTGTTGTGAAATGGGGTGGCTATATTTATTCGGTGCAAAAAGTATAGTGATATACCGCATAGCGGTAATAATTGTGGCGTTTTTCTCTGGTCTTTCTAAAGATATAATGGCTATTGCCAATATCGGTGGAACTTTATTCTCTTGTTTAGCTCTCATCAACATGACAGCGCTTATACTGTTTAGTAATCAGATTAACGATGAAGTTCAGTGCTACCTAAAAAGGCTGAGGAATAATAAAATTAATTAGGTTCTTGGTATAATGGAAAAGCATGTAGTCCTTATACTGTCCTACATACTCGGTTCAATACCGTTTAGCTTAATCATTACAAGAATAAAAGGGATAAACTTAAGAGAAGTAGGTTCAGGAAACATTGGTGCTACAAACGTTGCAAGGACGGGAAATAAATTTCTTGCTGCTTTGGCATTATTTCTGGATTCCTTTAAGGGATTTATTGCCGTTTATATAGCACAACAATTTTGTGATAATAACGATTTTTATATATATGTATCTGCAATTTTAGCAGTTTTAGGACACATGTTTCCTATTTGGCTAAAATTCAGTGGAGGAAAGGGCGTTGCAACCACTCTAGGGATACTGATAGCATTTAACATCGATATTACTTTAGTATTCGTAATAATTTGGATAATAGTCTTTCTTGCCTTTAGATACTCTTCCCTTGCTTCACTCAGTGCTACTTCAACGGCTGTAGCATGGTCCTTTTTTTTTCAGAGGAATTTGTTCGTAACATTACTAATTATAGGAGCACTGGTCTTCCTAAAACACCACAGAAATATTGTGAATCTTCTGCAAGGTAAAGAGTATAAATTTTATAGATAATGTACTGCCAAATTATTGACACTTAAACTACGAGACAAATTGCTTGACGGTATGATTTTGTCCTCTTTGTTTAAGTCTATGATTTTTGCTTTTGTTATATTCTCTACTTCTTGAGGTGTTAAAAGACCATCTTCAATGAATTCCTTTTTTGTTTCTCTTATTTTTTCATAAAGTTGAGTAACGTGATCTTTATTTCCTTCATATACACTTTCAATTTCTAACTCTAGCTTATGTGAAGCTCCTTTTTTTAACATTTCATCCATTGCTGCTTTTGTTACTTTTAACCTTTCTTGCAAAATTTTCTTTATTTTTTCCTTATCATTTTCGTTATTTTTACTGAGTTCTACATATACCCTATAACATCTTTTTTCTCTTGGGAGCATTCTTAACCCATCTAACATGCTAATTATCTGACCTTCAATAGTCTTCTCAGCCTTTAATTTAAATTCTGCTACTTCTTCTTCTATTATCTTATTAGCTATTCTCTTAGCTCCATCCAAAGATGAATCCTTGAGAGAAAAATCTGTCTTGAGTAGATCTCGATTTAATAGCCCTAAGAATACTTTTTCTTTAACGTTTTTTAATAAATGTTCTTGATTATCTAAACTATTTTCCTTCAGCTTATTTCTTATATGGTCAAGAAGAAAATCTTCTAGCATATTTAATTCCATAAAACCAATGCTTTTCATTAACGTCAGCACAATTTGTTCACTATATTGAGAAGTAATACTCAATAATTTTCTCATTAAAGGAATACTTACTTCTGAAATAAAATCATCAACTATTTTTTGACTTTCATTGTCACCAGGATTGTTCTGAACCTTATACCAAGCATTAAAAATTTCTTTATTGTTTTTCTTGTTTTTTAACCTGTCTAACATGAACTTACGTGCTTCATTTTGTGCTTCTGGAAGTAATATTTGCCTTGGAGGAGTAAATCTAATTTCTGGATCAGGATGAATACCTTCTAATGTACTTAACATCCTATAAACAATACCGGTAAAGCAGGTGTTAGGAATACGCTCTTGTCTAGAGAAAGTTTGGCTATCAAGCAAATTTGTAATTAACGCGTCTTTTTTATTTTTTACAGCTTCTCTCTCTCCATCATTGCAGGCTCTCAGAACTAGAAGTAAAATCTGCCCACCTGTGAAACCAGAGCTATGCTTTTGATCATCTTTGCAAAAGTCATTTAAAAATGCAATTACTCTTCCTTTATCTTCATCACTAAATTGACGATAATTAAGTTTATATAAATCATTTATATATTCAATAAATTGCTTAAATTCTCTATCATTAATAACGTCTTCGGATACTTCTTCACCATACTTATGTCTTAATTCGTGAACGTTATTATTGATACCATCATTTAATTGATGAGGAAGCAAATGTTCGAGCTTAACATCAAAACTATTAACCATACCACGTAAATTCTCTTTTATACCTTCCAAAAAGAAATTTATAGAAGCTTTAAGCAGCGTAAATGGGTTAAAATCTTTTGGCCTTAGTTCACTCTGCAATAAAATTAATAGCATTGTAAGTGGTATAGTTCCCAGTAACGAAATAAGCAAGAAAGTGGTAGTGAAAGTTAGATATGTTATGAAAGCAGAAAACAAGAGGAAGGCTGCTACCTTGATTGTATTGTTCTTAAAAAATATTTCCCAATATTCCCTTTTGCTCATTTTTTGCTGTTTTGCCGTTTTTATTTCTTTGTAGATATAAAGAGTTTTAATTTCAGACCTGAAGAATATAGTACCAAGAGAAAAAAGAACATTAACGGGATTAGTGATAATGCTTAAAGAAACAAAAGTTGCAAAATAACTAACAAACTTTAGCTTGCTAGATTCCTTTGAAGGAAATTGTATTTGAGAAATGCCTATCATAGCCTACCTTTGACATCATTACACTCTAGTAATAGCATAATAATTTAAAACGTCAATGTTTAAGTATTTTATTATCCGCACACTCATCGTATTCGATCTCGACTGTAGAGTGTGCTATCTCGAACCTATTTAGTAGTATTTTTTTTATCTCATACAAAATATCAGTGTGTTGTGCATCTTGCTTTACTTTGGCATGCATGGTAATTATAAAATAATTATCAGACAGTGACCATGCATGTATGTGGTGCACATCTATCACTTCAGGTAATTCTGATGTGATCTTACTTTTTATTTCCTCAGTAGATATCCCTTCAGGTGTACCTTCAAGAAGTATGTGGCAAGAATTCTTTAGAATTTTGTAGCCACTATTCAAAATGATTACACTGACAAATACCGATAAAATCGGATCCACCATTTGCCATCCAGTAAACATGATAATTATGGATGCAAGTATAGCAGCTACAGAACCTAAAATATCTCCTATAACGTGTAGTACAGCACTTTTTATGTTTATATTGCTCTCGCATTTACTATGTAATATAAAAAAGACTATTATGTTAGAGACAAGACCGAGTGTAGCAATTATTAACATTACTTTCCACTCAACATTGACTGGAAAAATAAACCTCTTTATTGATTCAATTATAATAATTACTGCAATGAAGAATAAAGTTAAACCATTAACAAATGCTGCAATTATCTGCAACCGATGATATCCGTATGATCTCTGCAAATCGGATTTCTTAGCTGAAAACCTATGTGCTACCCAGCTTAAAACTAAGGCAAAGAGGTCAGTAAGCATATGCCCTGCATCTGACAATAGAGCAAGCGAATGTGAAATTATTCCACCTACTATTTCCATAAACATTGTTATCGCAACTATTATTATGGAATAGATTAAGCGCTTGGACTGCGCTGCTGAGTGTTTGCCGTTGTGCACTGCTGTCATATAAAATCTTCTCATAAACAAAAACGTGGGTAACACTGGGTTCGAACCAGCGACCGCTTGCACGTCAAGCAAGTGCTCTACCAACTGAGCTAATTACCCATCGTGGTTTTAGTATAGTGCTTTGGTGGAATGAAAGTCAATAAACCACTTTGCTTTTGTCCTTGTCCAATGTGATTCCGGAATATAGCTGTATAGAATTTCAGCCATATTCTAAATTTTACATATTAAGTTAACTATCTATACTTTATTTATTAAGATATAAATTATATTAATACAGGGATTTACGTTTTTTTTAGGGAAATTACTTTATGCTTGATATTGAAAGATCAGCAAATTAGAGGTTAAAATTATGACAATTAGTCAACAAGTAAATAAAAATATAACTAAAGCAGAATATTTCAACAATAACGGCAAAGGGTTTAATTCGCCACATGTTATAGAAGTTGAAGATTTAAATATTAAAGTAGAGGTTTATTCTCACAATTTAAGAGCAAGTAAAGTTGCTAACATTGAAAGTGAGATAAGAGAAACAGCTACTAATTTTAAAAACGCATTCGAGTTAGAACGCGGCAGTTCAGAACAAACATTTAAAATTTACATGTTTGATGACAAGGATGATTACACTCACCTTGGTGGAAGCGAGGGTTTCGGCTCTTACCTTGGAGACGAAGGTGGTAAATGTTACTACAAAGGGAAAGCTGACGTTTTTGCTGAAATGTACGTCTACCAGCAAGGTGGCATTCATAACCTTCAGCATGAATTTGCACATGGTTTAACTTACTTGGCTACAGGAGGCAAATCTTTACCTACAGTATTAATGGAAGGAATTGCAGACTACTTTGAGCATCATTCAGATCATAAATTCAATTCTCAAGGATCAAGTATCGACAAAACTGAAGCTGCAAATTTGGATTTAGATAAAATTTTAAGTTTAGAATACTTAAAGGACAGCGAAGCAAATAGCCTAGTTTATAAAACAGGTCATGCGTTGATAATGTACTTACAGGAAAAAGATCCTAGTTTATTAAGAGACTACCTAGATGCTTTACGTCAAGGTAACTCAGATGAGTCAAAAAGTTTCTTGAAAGACATAAAAGGACACGATACTGACTTCAAAAGTTGGCTTGCTGAGAATGATACAGAAACTGCAATGGAACATCTCAACGCTTTGCAAGTTACAAAAGGAGATTTCATAGCAATTGGTCAAGAAATAGTGGGTGGAGAAATTAAAAACGTATCCTACTATAAAGCAAATATAGAAAAAATGGATGGAGAAAACGTTGGAAGTTTTTCTCCTGTAGAACACGTTGCATTTTATGATGTTGCTCGTGCTATAAATAGGGCAACAAATGATACACTTGATATATCAAAGGAATATCATTTCCTCAAGGTAGTAAAAACTTCCGATGGACAGGATAAACTAACTTACTCTGACCAACAAGGTAATGAATATCGAAACAGTCAAGAGTATAAAAATCAGGCTTTAAGGATATTATCAAAATATGATACAGAAATTAAGAATCAGGTAGATGAATTTGATAATTTGAATAAAGAACGTGGTGAAATGTATCAAAAATATCATAAAGGAGAGATTACTATTGAAGAGTTACGTAATGAGGAAAATACAAAATACAGACCAGCATTTTTAAAGTTTGATCAACTAAAAAACAAAGCTGTTGATAAGATTGAAAATAATTCCCAAGCAGCAAAAATATTAGATGGGCTGGTCAATATCGATCCAAACTTAATCAGAGGTACTCATATTGATCTACAAGAAGGTAAGATTTTTTCTATGCAAGCTCATGGTCAAGGAGATATGGGTGCACTGTCTATATATGACGGAAATACAAAGCTTGGAGAATTATTGAGCGAATCAGGATTTTTTAAGCAAGTTGAAGGCCAAACTAAAGAAACTTTCGTTTTTGAGGATATATTACACAACTTAAATGTTTCATACGAAGGTGGTGCTTACATGGCAGTTACAAAAGAAAACGGTCATTATAAAGCTTCCCTAATAGATGGCAGAACAGTTGAACGTGATGAATACTTTGATGAGGCGCATTTACATGAAAATGAATTGTTGCATCCTAGCACTGGACACATCCAAAAAGATTTAGATTCTCTGCTCCTTAGAGGTACCAAAATTTTGAATCATCAGGATTCAGAACATGCTCAATATTCTAATGAGCAAAAGGCAAATGGAGTAATCGTGGAAAAAGGAAAATTATTGGATAATAAGGGAACAGATAGAACAGACGATGATGTACACGAAGCGGTTGTAAAGCAAGGAGACGAGCGCTTACATGAGTTCAAAAATATGGGCTTTTATATTACTGAGAAAGGTGATCTATTTATTCATGACCATGGAGCAAATGTAAGGTTTCAACTACCACAAAGTATTACTCACCTAAAATTAGTGGAAAAAGATGGAGCATATAAGCTTGTTCCGGTGACGAAAGATGGGAATGAACATCCAGTAGGTATGCCAAATATATCAGACGAATATAGATACATAGATCCAATATTTGCACATGAATATGAAAAGAGAGATTATTCCCATAAACATGTAAATGTGGGCCTTATAAACTTAGAGAAATATGGCTCTGGCAAACTTTTTGCTATAAAGCACGACCCAAATGATTACTACATACAAAAAAACTCTAGCGGTGAAATAGTTAGAATAAAAGATCAAACATATTTCACTAAAGTAAAATTGTTTGATGGCGACGAAGAAATTGGTATGTTATCTAATAACTTCCATAACTTCAAAGGGAAAATATTCTTTTCTGCTGACTACAACTACAGTTATAACGATTTCCTAGCATCTGTTTCTCCTCAAGTTGAAATTGAAGATATGGGAAATGGAAGTAAAAAAATAACTTTTGATCAAGGCAGTGGCGATATCGGTGATACTAATAGAGGCTACACGGACTATCAGAGAATATTTACAAAAGAGAAACAAACCGAAAGTCCAAAAGGGCAAGTAAGTGAAACTAAGACAGAAGTTCATAGTACTACTAATGTTGTTGCACAAGCTGCTGAAGAGAAAACTGCATCAAACGACAATAGTGAAATGCAGTCTGATCAGCCACAAATTCCAACAAGGGCAAAAAGGTCAGCTTCAGTGGAGGAGAAAGAGCAAGAACAGGTAGTATTAAAAGACACAATTCTCAAAATAGAAAAGAGCTACGAGCAGGACTCAGAAGGGAAGCATAAGGCAAATGTAACGATAAATTATAATGATGTGAAAGCCTTGTATGATAGAGCGGAAGGAGCAGAAAAGCAATCTGTGTTAGATTTTTGGAACAAACTGCACACATCAGATTATAAGGTTGGTGCTTTGCCGGAAGACAAATACTATTTTGAAAAAGGCAAATTCGTAATCCACGATAGTGGCACAAAAAAGCTTATAGTGTTACCTGAAGATAAGGTGTCCATCAAGATAATGAAGGATGGTGATAGTTATAGTTTAGCTATATCAAGTGGTAATGGCAAAGTAATAAACAGCATTAGTAAAATAGATAATCCAAATTACGAATTGCTGTCAGATTCAAGTCATTTCAATTCAGGGGAGCAAGATAATATTGTATTATCAGATCAACATCACGAATATAATCTTTATCTAGAGAATGGTTTTGTGAAAATGTTCGATTGCGCAAGCGATCACATTTATCACGACCACAACTCGGCCTATATCTAATACATACAAGGAGGGCAGTGCCCTCTTCTTGTCATTCCAGTGTCAAGCACTGCCGTCTTGGATGGAAACCAGCGTCACGCCCTGGAATGACAGGGTTTGTCATCCGAGTAGCCCCTTCGGTGTCATCCCAGTGCCCAGACACTGGGATCCAGAAAACTTAACTTTAAATAAGTGGCTGCATAATAAAGGCTGGATTCCAGACTGGAATGACATCATCTGCTACACACTTGAATGACAAGAGAAGAATTCTGAAACAACAAGTTTCAAGGAAATCTTATGTAAAATCTAGCATTAACGAAAATTATACTATTTTCATGCATGCTATGGTTTTTGTAATTAATGGAGTGTGATATGCCAGCTAGTTTAAAATTTGAAAGTGCTGCAGGAACAGCAGCAGCAACTCTGGCAGAAGTCAAACTTGTAACTTTGGCAGATAATACGGGTAATGAATATACTTTGGATATAACCACAAATGATCTTAAAGTGAGATATACACCAAATGGTGGTCAAATAACAGAGCACAAAATAACTGGTCTATCAACAGCTCTGGGAAGTTTACTTAGTACAAAAGATAATAATGAATGTTCTAGTAGATACATTAGGAAACTTTCTTGATAGCCCAGATAAAGCAAAGTATGATGGTCAAAATAACCAAACAGTAAAGGAGTTCTTAGTAGGTAAAGGGCTAAAAGGAGCAAATGGAGCTAAAGGGCTAAAAGGAGATAAAGGGAATACTGGTCCTAAAGGAGCAGATGGTAAAGATGGAGCTCAAGGCCCACAAGGAGAGAAAGGGGATACTGGTCCTAAAGGAGCAGATGGTAAAGATGGAGCTAAAGGGCTAAAAGGAGATAAAGGGGATACTGGTCCTAAAGGAGCAGATGGTAAAGATGGAGCTCAAGGGCTAAAAGGAGATAAAGGAGACACCGGGCTAAAAGGAGATAAAGGGGATACTGGTCCTAAAGGAGCAGATGGTAAAGATGGAGCTCAAGGCCCACAAGGAGAGAAAGGGGATCCAGGAGCAGATGGTAAAAGTCCAACAGCTGCTGAAATAGCTGCTGAGAAAGCCTTACAAGAGCATGTAACAAAGATAAGCATAGAAAGTCCGGAATTTAAAAGAGCTGTGCAAGAGGAAATGTCACAACCGTATTTTGAGCCTCCAACAAGTGATGATGCTGCACTTAATTGGACTTGGTAATACAGCTTAGATCCAAGTAGTCACGCTACTTGGATGACGTCATACGGTCCTCGGATGACGGAAAAAGGACTCGGATAACACCCTACAATGTCATTCCAGCGCGTGACGCTGGAATCCAGCCTTTTCATAATCATTAAAATGTTGTATTTTAACATAAAACGGCTACTTTTATGCTTACCAACTTAATAAAATTCCTGGATCCCAGATACTGTCTCTGCTGTCAAACAAATTATCCAACAAAATTACAATTAAATGGTTGATTATTTTTAAGAATACCAAAAAAGACATGCATTAATTTTCGCATTAACGCAAGAACTATGACTTTTGGACATTTGCCTTTACTTGCTAGACGCTGACAAAACTTTTGAAAATGATTATTATGGTTTTTGACTACTATAGCTGGCATATAAAGAGCTTTTCGAATACGCTCAGATCCTATTTTGCATATGCAACTTCTCTTACTTACTGACGATCCCGATTGATAATGTCCTGGATTTAGACCAGCAAAAGCTGTAAATTGTTTAGCATTGTCAAAGTTATCAACTGATGGCATTTCTGCGACAACAGCAACAGCAGTAAGATATCCTATACCTTTTATAGTCTTAAGGTTTTCCACCATATTTTTTAGATGTGGATAGTTATTTATATGCTCATTAATTTCTTTTTCGAGAACAATAATTTGCTCCTCTATTGCCAAAATTACTTTAGATATAGCTTCTTTGCAACTGGAATGCATATTTTTGTTTTCCAAGCGATTTGTCTGTTGCACCTTATCATCTTTTAGCGATTGCATGCAACGGTAAAGCTCCCTCAAATGCCTCATTTCAGGTGCAATGGGCTTCCAAAGAGCAGATTTGTTGGCGATACAAAATCTAGCTATCATAGCTGCATCTGATTTATCTGTCTTATTTCTGAGCAGCTCACTTTTGCCAAAAGCTTTCTGGGTTTACTATACTGACATTATGTCCTAAATCGTGCATAAAAGTAGCCAAATCTTCTCCATACCAACTAGTTGCTTCAAGACATAAATGAGTAAGATTTGCTCCATGGCCATTGCACCAAACTACAAGTTTTGCAAAACCATCTTGATTATTTTGAAAGACTTTGTGTCGTTTTTTACTGTCCACTAACAAACATCAAATTTCTTTTTTGAAATATCCACACCCAAAATAGCATTTATAGCATTTCTCATAATAGTCCGAACAGGTCATAGGAAGGCAGAATCAACAGCACGACGAAAGGATTCGAATAGAGGAATGTTTTTCCTGGCTCTGTTTTTTATAGCAAACCAATGATGCTCAATTTTGTTGAAATCTGGAGAATAAGGCGGCAGATACAAAATTTCTGCACCAACCCCTTTAGCAAGCTCGATAATCTTATCAGACTTATGAAAAGTAGCATTGTCAAGAATGACAGTCTGTCCAGGTTCCAAGATCGGTGTCAAAAATTGCTCAAACCATCCATTAAAAACATCCATATTACAGTGGCCTTCAAAGGTTAACGGAACAACTATCTTTCTTCCACTTAAGGCTGCAACCATACTGATTCGTTGAGTTTTCTTTCCAGATTTTAAGGCATAAAACCGCTGTCCTTTCTGGCAATATCCGTAGGGGTAGTCTTCGGTGTTATCAATGCCAGACTCATCTATATACACTAAGTTTTTAGGTTCTTTTGTCGCTATAATTTTCAAAAATTCAGCACGTTTTTCTTCGTTTCTTTCCTTGTATCCATATGTCTTTTTTTGCGCGTAAATCCAATTTTTTTAAGGGCTCGATAGATCGTTTGGATACTAATGTTGTTCCAAAGTTTAGCCATTTCCGATAGAGTCTTTCCTCCGTGTTCTCTGGCAAATTTGGCAAAGGTATCCCAGTCGGTAATTTTGTGATTGTAACCCCCATTTCCAAGTTTTTTTGATTGAAAGTCTCCTGTTTCTTTTCTTCTTTGCTGCCACTCCCATAAAGTAGTTCGTCCAATCTTAAATCTTGCTGCCACTGTTTCTCTGCTTTCTCCTTCGTCTAGCGCTTCCATTGCTTTTTTTCTTAAATCATAACTATATGCTGCTGGCATTCAACCTCCTTATCATCATCTACCCTTATCCTATCACATCCGGACTTTTATGGAAAGAGCTATACTTGCATAAAATTGCCTCCAAGACTATAAATAAACTGAGAGTTTAGACTAACCTTGTAATACGGGATATAATTCCAAAAGATACTGTTCAGTCTTTAACTCTATGGGAGGGAAGCAAAATCTGGCTTAATGGCATTAGTGTCGCATCAGCTTCACCCTCCCTGTGAGGTATTTTAGCTCTAATGCCTCACATCATAAAGATACAAGTGTCACGCACTGGGATGACAAAGGAGAGCAGTGTCAAGCACTGGGATGACACCCTACTAGCAGAAGTTACTCTCAAATGTTTGTTCATGTTAGCTACAAACATTAAGAAATTTACCAAACGAAAAAAAGGCAAAAGAAGCCCTAGTCATTGTCTATTTTCAGTATTGGCGTTTTTTAAGTCTTAAACACTGCAATTTAGCTGCTTTTAAATGCAACCCATCTTAGTTTAAATGTTTAAGAAATTTACTAAGCAGAAAAAAAGGCAAAAGAAATCCCGTATTAGCTAGTTGTCACTCTCTAATCCTGCAAATTGGCGTGCTATACTGTCTTAAACGCTTTATAAGCGCGTTTCAGCTTATATAGGTAAAAACCCAGAAATGTTGTGAAGACGTAGGGTGCGCATAGTGCAAAAAATTAAAAATAAGACGCCAATTACGTAATACTGTTGTCGTTTAATCTGCACAGATTGAAGATAAATGAATACCTTCAGTTTCATGATAAGAGGGCTGGCGAAGGGTGTCAAGTAAGTTTTTTCGTTTCTACCAGCTACTTGGATGACACCACATAAATTAATAAATAGGAAAATTACTACAAATCTTTTCAACTTTAGTTTTCACCGTTCTTTCAATATCAGGGCTATTTCCGCTGATTAATCCTTGAATTACTTCATTCATTAGACCAGCTATTTCTTTAAAATTTTCTGCCTCAAGTCCGCGTGTTGTCTCAGCAGCGGTGCCAAAACGGAGCCCTGAGGTGATGGTTGGCTTTTCTGTGTCAAATGGCACAGAGTTTTTATTGCAGGTAATGCCAGCCCTCTCAAGGCTATCTACAACGTCTTTTCCAGTTAATTTCTGCGATCTTAAGTCAACTAGCACTATATGAGAGTCAGTGCCACCGGTTATAATGTCGAGTCCATGCTTTTGCAATTCTTGAGCTAGTACTTTCGCATTTTCCACGACTTTCTTGCTATAAGTTTTAAATTCTGGCGCCAATGCTTCTTTAAATGCAACAGCTTTTGCAGCTATCACATGCATAAGTGGCCCGCCCTGCAATCCTGGAAAAACTGCAGATTGAATTTTTTTGTGTAATGCTTCATCATTGGTCATCACTATTCCACCACGAGGACCACGCAAAGTTTTGTGAGTTGTGGAAGTCATAACATGTGCATATTCAGCAGGGGATGGATATTCGCCCGCTGCAATAAGCCCTGCATAGTGAGCAATGTCTGCAAGCAAATAAGCACCAACTTTATCTGCAATTTCGCGAAAGCGTTTGAAGTCCATTTTTCTCGGATAAGCAGAAGCACCAGCTATGATCAATTTCGGTTTATGCTCCAGCGCCAGCTTTTCTATCTCATCCATATCCAGCAAGTAAGTGTCTTTATTCACTGTATATTGAATTGACTTAAACCATTTACCAGAAAGGCTTGGTGCCGCACCATGAGTTAGATGCCCACCGCAATTCAGTGACAATCCAAGTATCGTATCACCTGGAGCAAGTAGTGAAGCAAACACTGCTTGATTCGCCTGAGAACCAGAGTGAGGTTGAACGTTTGCAAATTTTACACCAAACAACTTACAAAGTCTCTCTATAGCCAGACTTTCAATTTTGTCCACATGCTCACAACCACAGTAATATCTTTTACCTGGATAACCTTCTGCGTATTTATTAGTCAGAAAAGAGCCTTGTGCCTCCATTACCGCTTTGCTTGCAAAATTTTCTGATGCAATTAATTGCAATTGTGATTTTTGGCGTTGTAATTCTTTTTCTATAGACTGATAAACCTCGTTATCAAAAGACTTTAAACTATTTTTAGAGCCACAGATTTTTTTTAAAACACTCATCATAGATCAAACCTCGCTTTAATTTTAAGATGCACAAGCAATTTTAAGACTGCTTATCCTGCTTTTTTAACCATAAGAGCCCAAAAACAGCTATCAGCAAACATACAGGAATAATAGATGTTGCTTTTATCAGCAATTCAGCACTATACACAGGATTTCCTTGTATCACTGTCCTATCCCAACACAAATCTATTATTTTTGCGATCCCAGTGTGAAAAAAATAGCCAAAAACCATGACTATCATATTTGACACAGCTGTAGTTAATCCTATTAAGTTATTATTTACATAACTTAATGCTTTGTACAGTGTTACTATTTGATATCCAGAAGCGAAACCTATAACAAGAAGTGCAGGCAATACAATATACAATCCGCCAGCCTGTGTAAAAAGTAAAAGGAAACTAGCAATCATTGCAAAGGAACAGACAATAATAACTTCATAATGTCTATTTGGATATTTTTCTAATATGTGAGCAAAAGAGAGCAATCCAGCTGCAAATCCTACATATATAACAGAAGAAATTGAAGACGCTAGATCACCGGCCATTTGATATACCTCACATAAAAAAGCTTTTGTCCAAGCATCAGCAAAACCTTCTAGTGGACCTACCATTAAGCCACCAAAAAAACTAATTAGAATGATATATTTATTGAAAAGCACAGTTTTTAGATCCTTCATGCTAATTTTTTCTTTTCGAAAGTCGTAAGCATTGTAAGGAATAACTAAAAATAAAGATAAAGCGAGTAAGAAACCAAACCCTGAAAGAATATAAATTACGTAATTCCAACCAAACTCATCAAGTAAAAGTTCTATTGGTAGACCACCATATATTGCCCCTAATAGCCCTATAATAACAGATATGCTTGCCATTTTTGCTGATTTTTCTCGCGGAAAATACATACTGGCAACTTTAAATACTCCTATTACTGACGCAGACGAGCCAATCCCAACAATTATTCTACCTAATACTGAATAATACCACTCATCAAAGCACACAAGAGGTAATGTTCCAATAGATACCAAGACAGCACAAATAGGTAAAACAATTTTTGGACCGAATCTATCAAAACAAAGACCAACAGGGATATGAACTAGTGTAAATCCCACATAGTAGAGACCATTAAATTGCCCTAAATCTGCAATGCTTATATTAAATTTTGTTATTAATACAGGCGCAATTATGTTTGGCATGACACGTAACACATACTGGTATGCATAGAAAAGAGATACTATCAACCATACAAAAAAATTACTTTTCGACATACCTACCACCTAATAAAACCCAATTACAATTAAAACAAAAATATCAAAGTAAAATAAAGTATTATATTTCATAATAACAAGAGCCTTAAATTAGTACATCTAACGATTTTATCATACGAGCCTTCGATAAATTATCTACTTATTACAATCAACTTCTCTAAAATCTTTATTTTTTAACCATAAGAGCCCAAAAACAGCCACCAGCAAACATACAGGAATAACTGATGTTGCTTTTATCAGCAATTCAGCACCATACACAGGATTTCCTTGTATTATTGTTCTATCCCAACACAAATCTACTATTTTTGCGATCCCAGTGTGAAAAAAATAGCCAAAAACCATAACTATCATGTTTGACACAGCTGTAGCCAGGCCTACTAAGTTATTATTTACATAACTTATCGCTTTGTAAATGGTAACCACCTGATATCCAGATGTGAAGCCAATAATAAAAAGCGTAGGTAATACAACATACAAGCCACCAATCTGAGTAAAAAGCAAAAGAAAACTAGCGATCATTGCAAATGAGCATGCAATTATTACTTCATAATGCTTATTTTTATATTTTTCCAATAAATAAGCCAAAGAGAATGATCCTGTTAACATTCCTATCAATATTACGGAAGAGAGAGAAGATGCCAAGTCTTCATTCATTTTATATACTTCAAAAAAGAATGCTTTCACCCAACCATCGGCAAAACCTTGCATTGGACCGACCATGAGTCCACCAAAAAAGCTAATTAGAATAATATGCTTGTTGAAAAGTATGTTTTTTAAGTCTCTAATGCTAACTTTTTCCTGTTGAGCATTGCTTTCAGGCGTTACTAAGAACAGCAACAGAGCAAGTAAACACCCAAATGCTGAGAATGTATAGATAACATAATTCCAGCCAAATTTATCGAGTAAGAAGTCTAAAGGTAACCCGCCACATATCCCTCCCAAAATTCCTATAATTATAGATAAGCTGGCCATTCTTGCTGATTTTTCTTGCGCAAAATACATGCTTGCAACTTTAAAGATTCCAATTGCCGAAGCGGATGACCCAATTCCCACAATTATTCTTCCAATTATTGAATAACTCCACTCATCAAAGCATATAAGCGGTAGTGTTCCGGTAAACGTCAAAACGGTACAAGCAGGTAAAACAAACTTTGGTCCAAATCTATCAAGGAAAAGACCAATAGGTATATGAGCTAGCGTATAGCCTACATAGTATAACCCACCAAACTGGCCAACATCTGCAATACTTATGTTAAATTTTGTTATTAATTCAGGCGCAATTATGTTTGGAATTACGCGTAATATATATTGGTATGCATAAAACAGTGACGTCAACAACCAGATTAAAAAATTCCTCTGCAACATGAATCTCAGCTAAAATTTAGGATTATAGATACTTTAGTTATAAAAAACAATACTATATTAATCATCTAAATCTGCTTAGCTCTTTTTACAGCTTATAACTTTAAGTAACCAAAAGCCTATCATTCCTATTAGTAGGCATATAGGTATTATTAACATAGACTTAACCATTACATCAGTTCCATAAAATGGCTTTCCATCGATAATTTCACCGTTCCAATAAAAATTCATTATATTTGCAATAATGACGTGAAAAAAATAACCAAAACTCATAACTATGGAATTACCTACAGATCCTGCACTTGCTACTGCTTCGTTTTTTACACAACTTACAACTTTAGCAGTAAAAACAATTTGGTATGCAGAAGCAAGACCAATAATGAATAGTAATATACATGCCAGGAGTTCACTAATATTGCATATAAAAAGTAATAAGAACACAATTATCATGGCCATAGCACAAGAAATTATTATTTCATAGTGCTTGGTTGGATTTTTTGCTAATATGTAAGGAAGTAATAAATGCCCAAAGCCAAAGCCTATTAGTATCCATTTTGAAATGCTATATGCAATGTGTCTATCTATAGCGTACATCTCATGCAAGAATGTTGCGGACCACGCATCTGCAAAGCCTTCTAATGGTCCAACCATAAAACCGCCAAACAAACCTATCAATAAAATATCTTTATTAAATATAACTTTGCTTAAATTTTTAATATTTAATTCTTCGTCTGAGGTGCCAACTTTAGGTATAGATATAAAGGTAGTTAAAGCAAGCAATAATCCAAGCATTATACACACAGTAAATAAATAATCCCACCCAAACTTATCAAGTAAGACATGTAATGGTTTGGTGGCAAATACACCACCTGAAATGCCAATAATAACCGATATGCTGAACATCATGGCAAATTTTTCTCTATGGTAATAGATTCTTATTATTTTAAAGAGTCCAAGTACTGAAGCAGAGGATCCAATACCAGTAATTATTCTTCCAATAATAGAATAACTCCAATCATTAGAACTGACTAAAGGTAAAGCACCTAAAGATGTTAATGCAATACAAATCGGTATAACAACTTTAGAACCAAATCTATCTAAAAGAATACCTACAGGAATATGTGCTAACACATAACCTACATAATACAGTCCACAAAATTGTCCTATTTCTGTTGTTCCTATATTAAACCTTACTACCAATTCAGGAATTATAATATTTGGAATTACGCGTAATATATATTGGTATGCATAAAACAGTGACGCCAACAACCAGATTAAAAAATTCCTCTGCAATACTTTACCCCAAAGCTAGCATTATAGATACTCTGTTTATAGAAAACAATATTTTTATGAATACTTATTTTAATTTACCGGAATTTTATACAGTTGAACTCATAGCCAACATAAGTAGTTTATGCATTAACTAAATTTTCCAGGTTCAAGTTTGGATGATGGAAAAAGTTCACTTTTTCTATTTTTAAAAGAGACCTTTTATTTTACTTATAATTTTTTCTACCATATCTACAACTGGCTCATGAATAAGGTATATGAAAAAAATTACACCACAAATGATAAGTATATTTATGATTTTACCCTTATTCATCTTTATCTTGAGCTTCACTTTTGTTACAAGATCCATTTTATTTATGTTTTTATTTCATGCTGACAATTATATCTTAAATACCATAATTTTCAGTAAAATTTGACTTCAGAAGTATTCTATTAATTCAATATTAACCTTTTTATGTGTAAAATAGTTAATATAATATTAAAGCAGGCTGATGAATATAAGCACGATAGATAATACGCTGCAAAATTACATAACAAAATACATTGAACAAACATTCGCTACACACGTGCTAGGCAATAGATACGACAAATTGTATAGGAAACTTCTAAGTGGTATAGAAGAGATAATAAAGCTTGCTGTAAATGAAGCAAAACACTACGATGAAAATTTAGAAGATCTATATAACGATTCAAGATTTAATAAGAAATTTATTCAAGCTGTTGCTAAACATCAGGTGTCGGAATTTTTAAATACTTATCCGAAAAGAAAAGAAATTGTTGCAGAATTTTACAATGAACATCACATTAACGAAAGTGATTTAAAGACTCTGGAAAAGGGGAAAGATTTAGTAAATAAAATAAATAACATTAACTTACTGCAACAAAATGAAAAAAATGAGGAATTCAATATTAGAAAGACACTTGCTCAATCAATAAAAATGCCTTCCATAGAAAAACACAAGTTAGAACATTCAAAATAACCTTGGCAAAGTATGGCAAAATATACAACTTATGGATAGTCTATTTCATTTTAACTCCTGGCACGCTTTAGTAATACTATCACATCCAATTTCTAATTGTTCCTGAGAGGTTGCATAAGAAATTCTGATAAAATTTTCTAGACCAAATGCAATTCCTGGAACCACAGCAACCAAATGATCTCCCAGTAAGTATTCAGTAAAATCTAAATCATTATTTATTATCTTACCACTTTTTGTGCTTTTACTGAGCAATCCTTCACATGAGACAAATAAATAAAACGCACCTTGTGGAACAGACGCTGATAATCCCGGGGCAGAATTTAGCTCTTTCACCATAAAATCTCTACGACTCTTAAAAATCCTTGTTCTTTCTTTCAAAAAACTATGATCACCGTTTAATGCTGCTGCTGCTGCTGCTTGTGCTATCGAATTTGGATTAGAAGTGCTTTGAGACTGCAGCGTAGAGATAGCTTTTACCACATCACTTCTACCTGCAATATACCCTATTCTCCAGCCTGTCATTGCATAGGCTTTTGATACTCCATTGACTACAAAAACTCTATCATAAAGCTTCGGCTCAACCTGAGCGATAGTAAAAAACTTTTCGTCGTATATTATATGCTCATAAATATCATCTGTAACGACATTCATATGTGGATATTCAAGCAATATTTGTGCTATGTCTTTCAATTCATCACATGTGTACACAGCTCCTGCAGGGTTGTTCGGTGAGTTAAGAATTAACCATTTAGTTTTTTTAGTTATCCTGCTTTTCAATAATTCCGCTGTCAGTTTAAAATTTTGTTTGCATTCTACTACAACTGGCAAGCCGCCAAAAAGACTTACCATATCAACATATGAAACCCAATAAGGAGCTGGAATAATAACTTCATCTCCAGAGTTAATTGTTGCCATGAACAAATTGAATAACACCTGCTTAGCACCTGTACCAACACAGATTTGGTTAAGCGTGTACTCGAGGTTATTATCCTTTCTTAACTTATTAATTATTGCTTCTTTCAGCTCACGCGTTCCATCAACAGCAGTATATTTAGTCTTACCTTCACTTATTGCTTGAATAGCTGCTTTTTTTATATGATCTGGAGTATCAAAATCCGGTTCTCCTGCAGCTAAAACACAGATCTTTTTTCCTTCATTTTTCAACTTATTTGCCTTATCAGTTACAGCAATCGTAGGTGATGGTTTTATTAGGGACATTCTTTTTGCAAGGTCTGACATATCTTACTGAAGCTAAATTCAAATGATAAACCCCGTACAACAAAAAAGCTAGAATTTTGTGTATTGTATTAGTAGCTTTTTACCAGGTTTACCAACGCAGCAATATTTTCAACTGGAGTATCAGGGAGTACTCCATGTCCGAGATTAAATATGAAGGGTAAATCTCTAAAGCAATCTATTATACGTTTTGCTTCTTTGATTGCTTCCGTTTTATTATAGGCTAAAAGATTAGGATCAAGGTTTCCTTGTAGAGGGATGTTTAGATTCGCTTTCGCCCATTTTATTGGAACATTATAATCTATACTTACTGCAGATACACCTGTTTGTTCGCAGTAATCTTTATAAAGATTTCCAGCAGACCTTGGAAAACCTATTATTGGAAAATCAGAAAATCTATCCTTTATTGCCAAGATAATTCTCTTTGTTGGTTCGATAACATATTCTTTAAACAATGGTTCCGATAACGCACCAGCATTACTGTCAAATAGCTGAATAACATCTGCTCCAAATTCTATCTGTTTAATTAGATAAATAATCGTTACTTCCGTTATTCGTTCAATTATTTCCTTCAAACACGAAGGATAAAAATTTAATACTTTGGAAAAAGTTTTGCTGCTCCCACCTTCTATGATGTATGAGGCTACTGTCCATGGTCCACCAGCAAATCCTATGAGAGATTTCTCTTTTGGTAATTGGCTTCTGACTTTTTTTATAGCGTTTAGAATTGGTAAGGTTTTAGTTTCAATTTCTTGTGGACCCTTCAATTCCTTAGGACTTTCCACTGGTTTTATTATTGGACCTACACCGCGTACGAAATTCACGTCACAACCCAAAACATCAGCTATTATTAAAATGTCTGAAAAAATTATCGCCGCATCCATGTCAAATCTTGTCACCGGCTGTAACGTCAATTCTGTCACTAAATCTGTGTTGTAGCATATCTCCATAAAATTATTCATATTTTCTACTGCTTTGCGGTACTCAGGAAGAGACCTGCCAGCCTGACGCATTAGCCAGATAGGCACTCTTCCACCCGGCTCATTTCTCTTAATAATTTTCGCTATTGTTGTTTTGCCGCTTTCCA